>CAWHDV010000001.1:0-292500 GCA_963828185.1 uncultured Alphaproteobacteria bacterium
CGGCGGCGCCTTCGTTCCATACGTATTGCTATGTAATGCGCCGTCGTCTGGCCGTCGACCGTGGCGTTGACGGCGAGGATCACCTCCCTGACGCCGCCTTCCGCGACGCGCCCGACCAGTTTCGAAATGTTGAGGTCGTCCGGCCCGACGCCGTCGAGCGGCGACAGCGCGCCTCCGAGCACGTGGTATTGGGCGGAAAGGACCCCGGCGCGCTCCAGCGCCCAGAGATCGCCGACCGTCTCCACCACCACGATTTTTTCCGGATCGCGGCGCGGATCGGCGCAAATGGCGCAGGGGTCGCTGGTGTCGATATTGCCGCAGGCCGAGCAGGTGACGATTTTTTCCTTCGCCACGCGCATGGCCTCGGCCAGCGGGCCGAGCAGCTCCTCGCGCTTGCGGATGAGATGCAGCGCGGCGCGCCGCGCCGAGCGAGGCCCAAGCCCCGGCAGGCGGGCGAGCAACTGGATCAGCCGCTCGATCTCAGGTCCGGCGATTCGTTCAGCCATAAGTTTCTCGAAGGCTGCGTCTCATGGTCGCCACCCTTGCGCCCGAAGGGCGCCAGGAGCGAACGCGACCAGAAGCCCGTCAAAGAGGGGCGTCTTTTCGACGCCCTTTCGCTGATGCGAGGGGCGCCCCAATCGCGATTTATCGCCATTGGGGCAATGATCAAAAAGGCAATTTCATGCCGGCCGGCAAGTTGAGGCCGGCGGTCAGGCCCTTCATCTTCTCTTCGACCATGGCTTCCGCCTTGCGGCGCGCGTCGGCATGCGCCGCCACGACCAGGTCTTCGAGAATTTCCTTCTCGTCGTCCTTGATCAGGGAAGGATCGATCGACAGACCCTTCATCGCGCCCTTGGCGGTCAGCGTGACCTTGACCAGCCCGCCGCCGGAAAATCCCTCGACCGTGACATTGTCGAGCTCGGCCTGCATTTCGGCCATCTTGGCCTGCATGGCGCCGGCCTGTTTCATCAAGCCCATGATGTCCATTTAAAAATCCTCGTCTTCGGTGTCGTCGACATAGCCGGCATCTTCGGCTTCGATCGGTGTCTTCACGCCTGGCGCCGCGGGCGCCTCCGCCTCGCCGCCGCGCACCGCGACAATGACGGCGCCGGGAAACCGCTCCAGCGTCGCGCGCACCAGCGGATGCGCCTGGACGCCGACGCGCCGCTCCTTTTCCCTCGCCTCGGCCTGTTCGACAAGGCTCGGCGCGCCGGAGGCGGTGGAGAGGGCGACCATCCAGCGCTGGCCGGTCCAGTCCTGCAATTTGCGCGTCAATTGCGCCGGCAAGGCGGGCGAACCGCCCGGCGCGAGCGAAAATTCAAGCCGCCCCTGTTCGAAACGCACCAGCCGGACGTCGCGTTCGAGAGCGATCTTGATCTGGATGTCGCGCTGCGTCCCGGCCAGCGCCACGAGTTCGTCGAAGGATTTCAGCACGACAGAAGGCGCGCTTTCCGGCGCCGCAGCGGGAGAAGGCGCGGCCAGCGAGGTTTGCGCGGCCAGGCGCGGCGCGGCCCGCGCCATTGCGGCGGGGCCCGAAGGCGGCGACCCGCCGCCGCGCGGCGCGGTCGAGCCGCCGCTCTCGCCCGGCGCGGTCAGCTTTTTCAGCACGTCTTCCGGCGAGGGCAGGTCGGCGGCATAGGCGAGCCGCACCAGCACCATGTCGGCGGCGGCGAGCGGACGCGGCGAATCGCGCGTTTCCTGCACCCCCTTCAACAGGATCTGCCAGGCGCGCGACAGCACCGACATGGAAAGGCTTTGCGCGAACTGGCCGCCACGCTGGCGCTCGGCTTCGGTGGCGACGGCGTCGACGAGATCGGGCGCGACCTTGCTCTTGGTGACGAAATGGGTGAATTCCGCCAACTCGACCAGTATCTGGGCCGGATCGGCGCCGCTGTCATACTGGTCCTTCAGATTGGCCAGGGCCGCGGCGACATCGCCCTTCATCAGGGATTCGAACAGCTCGATGATGCGCGAGCGGTCGGCGAGGCCGAGCATCTGGCGCAGGTCGGCCGCCTTGATCGGGGCGCCCGCGCCGTGCGCGATGGCCTGGTCGAGCAGCGAGAGCGCGTCGCGCACCGAACCCTCGGAGGCGCGGGAGATCAGGCTCAGCGCCTCATGGTCGATCTCGACCTGCTCCTGGTCGCAGATGGAGTCGAGATGACGCGTCAGGACCTCGGCCTCGACCCGGCGCAGGTCGAAACGCAGGCAGCGCGAGCGCACCGTCACCGGCACTTTCTCGATTTCCGTCGTGGCGAAGAGGAATTTGACGTGCTCGGGCGGCTCTTCCAGCGTCTTCAGCAAGCCGTTGAAGGCGGGCTTGGACAGCATGTGCACTTCGTCGATGATATAGACCTTGGTCCGCGCCATGACCGGCTTGTAGCGGGCGCTTTCGATGATCTCCCGCACATCGTCGATGCCGGTATGGGAGGCCGCGTCCATTTCGATCACATCGACATGGCGCGATTCCATGATCGCCTGGCAATGCAGGCCGATCTCGTCCATGTGGATGGTCGGCTTGTCGACGCCCGGACGGCCGTCCCGCGCAGGAACCTCGTAATTGAAGGCGCGAGCCAAAATGCGCGCGGTCGTGGTCTTGCCGACGCCGCGCACGCCGGTCAGCATATAGGCCTGGTGGATGCGGCCGAGGTCGAAGGCGTTCGAAAGCGTGCGCACCATCGGCTCCTGGCCGATGAGGTCCTCGAAACGTGAGGGGCGGTATTTGCGCGCCAGCACCCGATAGGCCGGCGCCGGCTTGGCCGGCTCGTCGCCGAACAGGCCGGGGCCCGCGGGCGGCGGCTCTGTCGAATTTTGCGCGGAATCGTCGATCATCGAACCGCCGATGGAGGGCGCCAGCGGACTTTTAACAGCCGCCAGCGGCATGCGGCTCGCGCCCGCTGGATCTTGGGGCGCGCAAATGAAAAGGTGGGAGGCTGGACGAAGACCCGCCCGATCTCGTTAGGGCTGCTTCCTTCCGGACCTGACCCGGTTGGCGAGTGGAACGTCCACCGCCAACCTCCCGCCGCCTATTTGGACCATCGAAGCCAATTTCGCAAGAGGGCGCCCTTGTCCGTCGGACGTGAAGGCGCTAACCCCTGCGGGCCAGCTTTTTGGAGGCCGGATGCGTTTTGATCTGAACTCCCGCCTCGCGGCCGACACTTTTTTCGTCGGCGACAAGCCCCTGTGCCGCGTCCTTTTGATGAACGACAGCCGGTTTCCCTGGCTGATCCTCGTTCCCCGTCGATCCGGCCTCAGCGAAATCCACGATCTCGAACCTTCCGGGCGCGCCCTTCTGATCGAAGAATGCGCGCAGGCCGGCGAAAGGCTGAAAGCCTTCGCAAGCGCCGAAAAAATCAACATCGGCGCGCTCGGCAACATGGTGTCGCAGCTGCATGTCCATGTCGTCGCGCGCTCCAATGGCGACGCCGCATGGCCCGGCCCGGTCTGGGGCGTCGGCAGTCCTGCGCCCTACGAGCGCGAGGCGGCGGCGCAACGCATTGCCGATTTGCGCCGCGCCCTCGACCTGCCCGCCGGGGAGAAGCCTTGACGCCCGACCTCGCCATCGGCTTTGCCGGCAATCCGCTCGACCGCCTGTCGCTGCTGCGCGAGGATGGGGCGGCGCTGGCGCGGCTCGCCGCCGATCCGGCGGCGCGGGCGGCAATTTTCGTGCAGTCGATGCCCGTCCTGCGGCTCGACGGCGACAAAGCCGTCGCCTTGCATCCCCTGGCGTTGGCGCGGAAAATCGGCGCGGCGTCGATCGAGGTCCTGCTCGGCCGCGACGTGGCGGGGCCGGTCTTCGCCCTGCTGCTGCCGGACGAGGCGGCGCAGGCGGAGGAAACGCCGGACGCCGGCGCTTTTCTCGACCGCCGCCGGCTGATCCTGCCGAACCATCCCGGCCTGGATATCCACGATCTGCGCGCGGCCGCCGCCAAAGGCCTGCTCGGCGCGGCGGAGCTCGCCGTGCTGTCGCAGGCCAAATCGATCCTGCATTATCATGCCACGCACGGCTTTTGCGGGCGCTGCGGCGCGGCGACGATCCCCGTCGCCGCCGGTTGGCGGCGCGATTGCCCCGCCTGCGGCGCCAAGCACTTCCCGCGCACCGATCCGGTGGCGATCATGCTGGTGACCGACGGCGAAAATTGCCTGCTCGGCCGGCAAAGGCAATTTCCGGAGAAAATGTATTCTTGTCTCGCGGGCTTTGTCGAAAGCGGCGAGACCCTCGAAGAGGCGGTGCGGCGCGAAGTGATGGAGGAGGCGGGCGTCAGGGTGGGCGCGGTGGCCTACGCCGCTTCGCAGCCCTGGCCTTTTCCGGGCTCGCTGATGTTCGGCTGCGTCGCTCGGGCTGTTTCGCGCGAGATCATCATGGATGCGGCTGAGCTCGAGGACTGCCGCTGGTTCAGCCGCGCCGAAGCGCGGGCCATGGTCGAGGAGCGGCACGAAGAGGGTTTTTTCGCGCCGGGAAAAATCGCCATAGCGCGGACATTGCTGGAGCTGTGGCTGGCGAGCGAGTGAAGATGATCAGAGAGCTGACAGGCTATTGCCCTCCAGCACGGCGCTCATTCGGCCAGCTGCGCCGCCAGCAACCCGCGCAGGGAATTGCCGAGGAAGAATCCGCCGCGCAAATCATCGAGCCGCAGGATTTTCTCGCGCGCCTTTCCCCGCGCCAGCAGATCGGCGCGCAAAACGCCGGGCAGCAGGCCACAGGACAAGGGCGGGGTCAAAAGGGCGCCATCGCCGCCGACAAAGACATTGGTCCGCGCGCCTTCGCAGATCTCGTCGCGCTCATTGAGGAATATGACCTCGTCGGCGCCCCGCGCCTGCGCAAGGGCGTTTTCGTACAAGTCCCGCCGCGTGGTCTTGTGGCGCAGCAATTTGTCGCGCGAGTCGAATTCGTTGCCCCGCAACGGCGACGCGCCAGATTTTCCCCTCCGGCTCCGATTCGAACGGGACGGCTGATATTTCGATCGCGCCGCCGCGCCACAGGATCAGCCGGACCCGCAATCGCGCGGACGCCGCGCCGGCGCAGGCTTGCGCCAAGGCCTCGTCGAAATCCCGCTCGGAAAAGGCGAAGCCGAGCGTCGCGGCGGAATCGCGCAGCCTTGCGCAATGGCCCGCGCGCAGAAAACAGCCGCTCTCGCGCGTCCACAGCAGCGTCTCGATCAGGCCGAAATCGTTCAGATCGCCAGGAAGCGCGCCTTGAGCAGACATTCCTCATATTCCTCCCGCGCTTGCAGAATCCGCGACAATCGCCGAACCGACCGGGCAAACCAGGCCGCCGCGCCCGTCGAGCGTCAATGTGCGGATGGCGACATTGAAGCGCATGTCGCCACCCGGCTCGATATGGCCGATGGCGCCGCAGTAATTCTCGCGGCGCGCGGCTTCCTGCCCGGCGATGATCTCCATGGCGCGGATTTTCGGCGCGCCGGTCACCGAGCCGCAGGGAAACAGCCCGGCGAAAATCTCGGCAAAGGCAAGGTTTTCCCGCAAGACCGCTTCGGCGCCAGAGGTCATCTGGTGCAGAGTCGGGAAGGTCGCCACCGAAAAGAGGTCGCTGACCTCAACCGATCCGACCTCTGACAGGCGACTGAGATCATTGCGCAGCAGATCGACGATCATCAGGTTTTCGGCGCGGTTCTTCTCGTCCTGCGCCAGCGCCAGCGCCAGCGCCCGGTCCTGCGCTTCGTCGGCGCCGCGCGGAGCGGTGCCTTTCATCGGCCGGACGAAAATCTTGCGGCCCCGCGTCGAGAAGAATTTTTCCGGCGACAGCGAAAGCACCGTCTCCTCCCCCAGGGCGACGACGCCGCCAAGCTCTACCGGCTGGCGCGCCCGCAGGAGGCGGTAAAGGTCGAGCGGCGCTCCCTCGGCGCGGCCGAAGAGCGGAAAGGTCAGGTTGATCTGATAGACGTCGCCGGCGACGATAAAGTCACGGCAAGCGTCGAAGCGTTTTTGGTAATCGGCGAATGTCCAGAGCGGGCGCAGGTCCTTGATCGCCGCCGGTCCCGGCGAAGTCCGGCTCAAAGGCCCGCGGCGCGTCGAATACGCCGAATTGCAACAAGGGCTTGCCGCCGCGCGGCGGCAGCAGTTTCCTCAGACGCGGCTCGAAAGCGTAGCCGCATTCGTAGGCCATGACGCCCGCGAGATGAAATCCCGCCGCGGACGCCGCCTGCATCGCCGCAAGGGCAGGCGCGACCTCGTCCGCCGCGAAGGCCGAGATTTTTTCACGCAGCTGCGTGAAAAGCAGCGTGTCGCCGGATTCGCGGTCCTCGATCAGGCAAAAAGGTCGCAATTGCTCTATGATCCGATCCGGCGAGCTGGGAAAAGGCGCTTATCCAGATAGCGCGGACGCGCCGAGAGCGAAAGCCCGCCAGAATGGACGCCCCCTTCGGTTTTGTGTAGCAAGGCGGCTTCGGATCAAGGGAAAGTTTCATGGCTTTGGTGCTGTTTTCCGGCGGGCAGGATTCGACGACCTGCCTCGCCTGGGCCCTGGAGCGCTTTGAGCGCGTCGAGACCCTCGGCTTCGACTATGGCCAGCGCCACCGCATTGAACTGGCCCAGCGCGGCGTCTTGCGCGAGACGCTGGCGGCAATCCGGCCGGAATGGGCGCAAAGGCTGGGACCGGACCATGTGCTCGACCTTGCCGCGCTCGGCGCCATTTCGGATACGGCGCTCACCAGCGGCAGGGCCATCGAAATGGGCGCGAAAAACCTGCCCAACACTTTTGTGCCCGGCCGCAACCTGATCTTCCTCGCCTTCGCCGCGGCGCTGGCCTATCGGCGCGGGCTGACGCGCATTGTCGGCGGCATGTGCGAGACCGATTTCTCCGGCTATCCCGATTGCCGCGACGACGCCGTCAAGGCCATGCAGGTGGCTTTGAACATCGGCATGGAGAGCCGCTTCGTGCTGGAGACGCCGCTGATGTGGATCGACAAGGCGCAAAGCTGGGCGCTGGCCGAAAAACTCGGCGGCGCGAAACTGGTCGAGGCGATCGTCGAGCACAGCCACACCTGCTATCTCGGCGAGCGCGGCGCGCGCCACGCCTGGGGCTATGGCTGCGGCGAGTGCCCGGCCTGCCGGCTGCGGGCGCAAGGTTTCGAAAGCTGGCGAAAGACAATTGGTTAAGGCTGCCTGGGGACAGCTGGAAAAGAACGCCGAGAAAGATTCAAATTTAACATTCATTTTCGCGGAAATTTCGAGACTCGCGCGCAAATTGCATTTCACGACCCAGAAAACCTGGAGGCGAAAATGCAATCCGACGATTTCAATGAAACCATCCCCCCGGCCGCAGAGGCCGTCGACCTTCTTTCAAACATCGCCGACATGTTCTTCACGGCTCTCGGCCCCAGCCTGTTCGATTTCTGCAAGGCGCAGCAGAAAGCCATGCTCGACCCGCTGTCGGCCCTGACCGAGTGAAAAAACGCCCCTGGGCCGGGTCTGACGCCTCGGCGCGCAACGGGCGCAGGCTTCGTTCCCGCTAACGAACGCAGGAGATTCCCATGCATCCCCTCGTCAAGGCGATGACGCGTCTGGGCGTGTTCAAGGTGACGATGATTTCCACGGTCTTCAGCGCTTTGGCGTCGACTTTCGTCACCTGGATTTTCAGCTTTTTCATCGCCATGCAGGAGCCGGCCCTGCATTTTCGCCTCGCTTTCCTCGTGCCGTTTTTTGTCGCGCCCGGCTTCAGCTATTTTACCGCCTTAGCGATGCGCGAATCGCGACGCGCCCGTGTGAACGCGGTGAAGGCGGCGCGGATTGATCCGCTGACCGAGCTTTTGAACCGCCGCGCCTTTTTTGAAGCCGACGGCCGCGCCCTGGAAAAGTTCGGGCCACTGGCGCGGCGGACGATCCTGTTCGTCGATATCGACCACTTCAAGTCGATCAATGATTCGCATGGCCATGAAGGCGGCGACGAGGTGCTGAGGCATTTTTCGAAACTCATCCTCAAATGCCTGCGCAAGGACGACCTCGTCGCGCGTTTCGGCGGCGAAGAGTTCGTGGTCGAACTGACGGGCGCCAGCCCCGAGGAGGTCGAAAACGTCGCCGAACGCATCCGGTCCGAAGCGCAATCGACGCCGGCCGCATTCCGCAGCGGTTTCATCGATTTCACGGTGAGCATCGGCGTTTCCGGCGGGTCGTTCGCTGAATTGATCGACCGCCTGCTTTCGAGCGCGGACGCCCAGCTTTATCTGGCCAAGCAATCGGGCCGCAATTGCGTCCGGGGCCAAGACAGAAACACGCCGGCGCCCATTCCTTTTGCGGCGGCGCGCGAGATGAGTTCGGCCGCCTGCAACCCCGCGTGAGGGGCGATCCGCGCGACGAAGCTCCCGTTCGAACGGAAGAAAAATTCAATTTTAACTTTCATTTTCAACAAAATATTCGAAATCAACAAGTAAATTGAAAATACAGGTCCCGAAGCCGGGAGTCGAACATGCACCCCGCCGTCCATTCAACGATCCGACTTGGAATGTTCGCGTTTTTCTCGACCGTCGCCAGCGCGATCTTCGTCGCAAGGCTTTTTTACGCCGTCCAGGAGCAACAGGCGGCGTGGCTCGATGAACTCGCCAATCCGGTTGACGGCCGTCCCAAAAAAACCGCCGAGAAGAATTGACGCCAGGACTTCGGAGGTCTTGACCTCTGTCGGGGTCTGGAGAGAACGGCCGAGCTTACGCGAGCGATTCCATAATCGCGGCATGACCCTCCGCGCAGAAAATTCTTCAGGCGGCGCCGGAAAATTTTTCCCGGAACGGATGCGCCGGATAGGCGCCGAGAATGGTCACGGTCTCGGAGAAGAATTTCAGCTCTTCGAGCGCGCGGGCGAGATTGGCGTCGTCCGGATGGCCCTCGACGTCGACCAGGAATTGCGTCGCCGCGAATTCGCCGCCAACCATGTAGCTTTCGAGCTTGGTCATGTTGACGCCATTGGTGGCGAAGCCGCCGAGCGCCTTGTAGAGCGCGGAAGGCACGTTGCGCACGCGGAAGACGAAGGTCGTCAGCATCGGCCCGTCGCCGCGCTCCTTGCGCGGCTCGCGCGACAAGACGACGAAGCGGGTGGTGTTGTGTTCCTCGTCCTCGACAAAGCGGGCGAGCACGTCGAGTCCATAGATTTCGGCGGCGAGCAGCGGCGCGAGCGAGGCGCGGCTCTTGTCGCCCCATTCCGCCACCTCGCGCGCCGACCCGGCCGTATCGCCGGTCACGACCGCCTTCAGGCCGTGGCGCTTGATGATCTTGCGGCACTGGCCGAGCGCGTGGACATGGCTGTAAACGCTGCGCAGATCCTCGATCTTCGCGCCTTTCACGCCCATGAGATGGAAATGAATCGGCAGAAAATATTCGCCGATGATATGCAAGCCTGAATCCGGCAGGAAATGATGAATGTCGGCGACACGGCCGGCGAGCGAATTCTCGATCGGGATCATGCCGAGGTCGGCGCGGCCTTCGGTGATCGCGGCGAAAGCGTCCTCGAAACTGGCGCAGGGCATGGTTTCCCAGCCGGGATAGACGTCGGAGCAGGCGATATGGGAATTGGCCCCGGGCTCGCCCTGATAGGCGATCGTTTTCTTCATTTTCGCATCTTCTTCATTTTCGGTCTTGTCCGTTCAGAATTTCGCGCGCCCGCTCAAGGTCGCGCGGCGTGTCGACGCCGAGCGGCACGCTGTCGACGATTTCGACGTCGATCCGCATGCCCGCTTCGAGCGCGCGCAATTGCTCGAGTTTTTCACGCCGCTCCAGGGGCGACGGCGGCAGGGCGACGAAACGCTCCAGGGCGGCGCGGCGATAGGCGTAAAGGCCGATGTGGTGGTAGAGGTCGCCCTCGCCCCAGGGCGCCGTGGCGCGGGTGAAATAAAGCGCGCGCAGCCTTGAAGGCCCAAGCTTTGAGCCGACCGCCTTGACCACATTGGGGTCGCCGCGCTCTTCCTCGCGCAATATCCGCGCCGCAAGGGTGGCGATATCGACCGCGTCGTCCTGCAAGGGGACGAGCGAGGCGCGGACGCTGGCCGGGTCGATGGTCGGCAGGTCGCCCTGCAGGTTGACGATCACCTCGAACCGGCCTCCGGGATCATATTGCCCAAGGGCTGCGAAAATCCGGTCCGAGCCGGACGGCAATTCGGGATCGGTGAGCAGGGCCTCGCCGCCTGCGGCCTTGATCGCCTCGACGATCGGCGCGCAGTCTGCGGCGACCAGCACCGGGCCGATCCCGGCCTCGATCGCCCGCCGCCAGACCTGGACGATCATCGGCGCGCCGCAAAGCTCGGCCAGCGGCTTTCCGGGCAGGCGGGTCGAAGCCATGCGGGCGGGGATGACGATGAGGACTTTTTTCGGCATGGGCGGGGCGGAACGGATGCATTCGTGGATTTTGCAGGGATGCCGGCCGTTTATACGTGTTGCCAAGCTGCGAGCAAAGCGTTTATCTGGGGCCGGACAAGCGGAGGCTGCGGCATGAACTTTCTCGACTACCGGATTCTAGGCGCTCTTTTCGGCTCGACTTTGTTCGCGCTCGGCCTCGGCGTATTCAGCGATGTGCTGGTGACCTCCCCGAGCCGAAAACGCCCGGCTACGACCTGCCGAGCGGCGCGGCGCCCGCGCAAGCCGCCGCGCCGGCCGCCGCCGCCGTTCCGCTGGCCACCCTGCTCGCCAAGGCCGACCCGGCCAAAGGCAAAGCCCTGGCCAAGGTCTGCGCGGCCTGCCACAATTTCGAAAAGGGCGCGGGCCCGAAGGTCGGGCCCGACCTTTACGGCGTCGTCGGCCGCCCCAAGGGCAGCGAAGCCGGCTTCGCCTATTCCGACGCCATGAAGGCCAAGGGCGGCGACTGGACCTACGAGGACCTCAACAGCTTCATCACCAGCCCGAAGACTTTTGTCTCCGGCACCAAGATGGGCTTCGCGGGCGAGCCGGACGCGGAAAAGCGCGCCGACATCATCGCCTATCTCCGCACCTTGTCGGACAATCCGGCTCCCCTGCCGGCGGCGCCCGCCGCCCGGCGCCCGCGCCCGCCGCGAAATAAGGCGCTTCACAGGGATCGAAACAAGGCCGGGAGCGCGCTCCCGGCTTTTTTGCATCTAGACCGCGACGCTGTGGCGGGCGGCGCGCGCCGGCAGATAGGCGTCGAAGGCGCTGGCGACAAGGCGCATGAAGGGGCGGCCGGCCTCGGTGACGGTGACCCGCCGCCCCTCCCGTATCGCAACGCCCTCCCGGATCAGTTGCGACAAATCGGCTTCGGCGGCGTCGAAAGCTTCGACGTCGCCCAGCATTTGCGCGGCGATCTCGCCGTAATCGACGCCGAAATCGCACATCAGCCGTTCGATCACCGCGGCCCTTGCGACATCTTCCTGCGAAAACGCCACGCCCTTGACGGTGGCGAGACGCCCGGCCTCGACGGCGCGGCGCCAGGAGCCGACGTCAGGCGCGTTCTGGACATAGCCCTGCGGCAGGCGGCCGATCGACGACGCGCCAAAGGGCAGCAAAGCCTCGGCCTGGTCGGTGGTGTAGCCCTGGAAGTTGCGGCGCAGTCTCCCGGCTTGCGCGGCTATGGCGAGGGGATCGTCCGGCCGGGCGAAATGATCGAGGCCGATGGCGGAGAAACCCTGCCCGACCAGCGCGTTGCGGGCCGCCGCCGCCTGGCGGAGCCGCTCCGCCGCGCCCGGCAGGGCGGCGGAATCGATCAGCTTCTGCCTTTTGGCGAACCAGGGCGCGTGGGCGTAGCCGAAAATGGCGAGGCGGCTGGGCTCGAGCGAGGCGGCGAGCTCGGCGGTGCGGATCACGTCCTCTTCGGTCTGGTGCGGCAGGCCGTACATCAGGTCGAGATTGATCGCGCCAAAGCCGCGCCGGCGCAGCAGCGCCACGGCGCGCGCCACCGTCTCGAACGGCTGGATGCGGCCGATGGCCTTCTGCACATGCGGATTGAAATCCTGCACGCCGAGGCTGACGCGGGAAAAGCCGCCGATCGCCAGGGCGTCGACCAGTTCGCCGTCGACATAGCGCGGGTCGAGTTCGATCGAGACTTCGGCGTCGGGCGCGAAAGCGAAGCAGCTGCGCAGCTGGTCGGTCAGGGCGAGCAGGCGCTCGCCGCCCAGCATGCTCGGCGTGCCGCCGCCCCAATGGGCGTGAATGACGGTGCGCGCCGGCGTATTCCGCGCGACTATGTCGATTTCGCGGGACAGCGTCTCGGCATAGGCGTCGAGCGGCCCGGCCTTCTGCGTCGCCCTGGTGTGGCAGCCGCAATAGGTGCAAAGCTCGCGGCAATAGGGCACGTGCAGGTAAAGCGACAGGCGCGTGGCGACGGAGAGGCCGGCCAGCCATTCGGCGGCCGTTTCCGGCCCCACGGCGTCGGAAAAATGCGGCGCCGTCGGATAGCTCGTATAGCGAGGGACCGACTTTTCGGCGAGGACAAGGTTTGACGGAAGAACGCTCATCAATATTTCCTGACACGGGAAACAGGCGCCAACTTTGACGCGGATCAAATAAGTTTGCAAATCGCCAAACGGCGGGCGCCGTCGCCGCGGCGATGCTCAAGCCGGCCGATTGCCAGAGAGCGGATTTTATTTCAAACACTCGGGGGCGGATTTCCTGAAAGTCGAGGCCATGTCCAATCCAGCCAAGTCCGGCGCCGTTCCCGCTTCTCATCCCCCGGTCGCCTCGGGCCGGATCGGCGTGCTGCTGGTCAATCTCGGCACGCCCGAAGGGACCGGCTACTGGCCGATGCGCCGCTATCTGCGGGAATTCCTGTCCGACCGCCGGGTCATCGAGACGTCGCGCGCGCTCTGGCTGCCTTTGCTGCATCTCGTCATCCTGACCACGCGCCCGGCGGGAAAAGGCCGCGATTACGCTTCGATCTGGAATGTCGCGCGCGACGAGGGCCCGCTCAAGACCATCACCCGCTCGCAAAGCGAAAAGCTCGCCGCCGTAACCCTGAATGATCGCGTCATTGTCGATTGGGCCATGCGCTATGGCCAGCCTTCCATCGCCGGCCGCATCGCCGCCTTGCAAAAGCAGGGCTGCGACCGCCTGCTGGTCTTGCCGCTCTATCCGCAATATTGCGCCGCGACCAGCGCCACCGTCGCCGACGCCGCTTTCGACGCCTTGAAGAAAATGCGCTGGCAGCCGGCGCTGCGTATCGCCGCGCCTTTTTACGACCGCCCCGCCTATATTGCGGCCCTTGCCAAAATCCTGCGCGAAAAACTGGCGAAGCTGGATTTCTCGCCCGACAGGATCCTGGTCTCCTGGCATGGAATCCCGAAGGATTATTTCGACAAGGGCGATCCCTATTATTGCCATTGCGCCAAAACGACTCGGCTTCTAGGCGAGGCGACCGGCCTGGCCGAAAAAATGCTGATGACCTTCCAGTCGCGCTTCGGGCCGAAGGACTGGCTGCGGCCTTACACGATCGAGACGGTGAAAAGCCTGCCGGCCCAGGGGACGAAGAAAATCGCGGTGATCGCGCCGGGCTTTTTCGCCGATTGCCTGGAGACGCTGGAGGAGCTGGGCGTCGAGAACCGCAAGGCGTTTTTGGAGGCCGGCGGCGAGCAATTCGCGCTCATCCCCTGCCTCAACGACAGCGAGGAGGCGCTCGACGTCCTCGCCGACGTCTTGCGCACGGAGCTTTCGGGATGGATCTGAGCGGTTTTTGCGTGGTGATGACCACCACCGACAGCGAGGCCGGCGCGGAAAGGATCGCGCAGGCGCTGCTGGAGGCCCGCCTCGCCGCCTGCGTGCAGATTTCATCGCGCCACGAGCCGCTACACATGGAAAGGCGCGATCGAGCGGGCGGAGGAATGGGTTCTGTCGATCAAGGCGCGCGCGGCGGATTTCGAAGAGATCGCCGCGGCGATCCGCCTGCTTCACACCTATGAGACGCCGGAAATCATAGCCCTGCCGATCATCGCGGGAGCCTCCGACTATCTCGACTGGATCGCGCGGCAAACGCGGCGTTGAGCCGCAGCGAACGCAAGCTTAACGGAAATCACAAACCTGCTAATGTCCACGCCATTGTTTTTCATCCATTTGCCAGGAGGCTTCGTTGAAACGGATCGTCATTTTGATCGATGGCACCTGGAATGAAGAGAATATCGGGCAGGACACCAATATCGCCAAGCTCGATCCGTCCAATCCGAAAGTTCCCGCGCGTCTCATCAAGGGCCAGGCGGATGACGAGACCGAGCAGCTCGTCCTCTACCACAAGGGCGTCGGGACCGATCCGGACTTCCTCAAGCGCATGCTCGGCGGCGCCGTGGGCTTCGGCCTGAAGCAGATCGTTCAGGACGCTTACAAGAGCGTCGCCGGCCATTACGAGCCCGGCGACGAACTCTATCTGATCGGCTTTTCGCGCGGCGCCTACGCCGTCCGCGCCCTGGCGGGGATGATCGGCGCCTCCGGCATCCTGCGCGCGCCGCACACGTCGGACGACGCGAGCATCGAGGCGGTCTGGCAAAACTATCGCGCCGCGCCGCGCAAGGCGCCGTCGTCGACCGCGACCGGCGCACAAGACGACCGCAGCCCGGAAAACTATCGCAAGCTGACGGCGCAGAACGCCTTTCACGGGGATCGCGGCGTCAGGGCGGTCTGCGTTTTCGACACGGTCGGCTCCTACGGCGTGCCGGCAGGTTTTGGGCTGGCGGCGCTGGGGCGCTATCTGGCGTGGGCGCGCCTGGGCTTCCACGATACGGAATTCGGCTCGCATATCGATATCGGCCTGCATGCGGTGGCGGTGGACGAACGCCGCCGCCCCTTCGTTCCGACCTTCTGGACCGCGCCGAAGCATGCGCCGCCGCGCGGCCATGTCGAACAGACCTGGTTCGCCGGCGTTCATTGCAATATTGGCGGCGGCTATGCGGATTCCGGCCTGTCGGACACGGCGCTGATCTGGATGATCGCCAAACTCGGAACCCTGACAGGGCTCGAATTCGACACAGCCGCCGTGAAGGCCGCGACGCACGGCGCCTCCATCGACGGCGAAGTCGTCGATTCATCGCAAGGCTGGCTGATCAACTCGCATTTCCCGCATCTGCGGGTCATTCTCTCGCCCGACGCCATCGTCCACGGCGCCTTGTCCAGCGTCGCCGACGCAACTCAAGAGCATATCAACGAAAAGGCGCACTGGAGCGTGCTGGAGAAGCGCAACCGACCGTGCCGCTACTATGGCAAGGCCGGCGCGCCCTACCAGCCGCCGAACCTGCCGGCCGTCATCCCGCCCGATCAAATCGCCGAGCAGACGCCCGAGGAGAGGGCCTTTTGGCCCTGAGCGCTCAGGCTGTCGCCGCCTTTTCCGCCAAGAGCTTCTTCTCCCATTCGAACGCCTGCCTGACGATCTCGTCGAGATTGTCGTGAACGGGCGCCCAGCCCAGGATTTTGCGCGCTTTTTCATTGGCGGCGACGATGGCCGCAGGGTCGCCGGGGCGCCGTCCTGAAATCTTCACGTTGAAATCGACGCCGGTGACGCGCTTCACTGTCTCGATCACCTCCAGCACCGAATAGCCGCGCTCATAGCCGCAATTGCAGGCGAGATTCCCGCCGCCCGCGCGCAGATATTTCAGCGCGTCCATATGGGCGCGGGCAAGATCGGTGACCTGGATGTAGTCGCGCAGGCAGGAGCCGTCGGGCGTCGGATAGTCGACGCCGAAAACCTCCATGCCCGGCCGCATGCCCAAAGCCGTCTGAACGGCGACCTTGATCAGATGGGTGGCGTTGGGGAAGGACTGGCCCGTCCGGCCCTGCGGATCGGCGCCCGCGACGTTGAAATAGCGCAGCACCACATAATTCAGGTCGTGCGCATGCGCCGTATCCTCCAGCATCCATTCGACCATCAGCTTGGAGCGGCCATAGGGCGAGACCGGCTTCAGGCTTTCGCCCTCCGACACCGGATTCTGCTCCGGCTCGCCATAGACCGCCGCCGTGGAGGAGAAGATGAAATGCCTGACATTTTGCGCCACTGCGCAGGCGAGCAGGCTGCGGGCGGAAGCGGTGTTGTTGAGATAATAGCCGAGCGGATCGGCCACCGAATCAGGCACGACGATCTTCGCCGCGAAATGGATGATCGCCTCGACGCCGCGCGAAAAAAGCAGATTCTTGACCAGCGCCTCTTCGCCGAAATCGCCGACGACCAGCTCCGCCGCGGCCGGCACGGCGGAGCGGCGGCCGGTCGAGAGATTGTCGAGCACGACGACCTTTTCGCCCGCTTCGAGCAATTCCAGCAACATATGCGAACCAATGTAGCCGGCGCCGCCGGTGACGAGAACGGTCATGCGATGATTTCCTGAAAACAAGTGGTGAGGTTCTAGCGCAGGAAAGGCGCTTTGCGAAGCGTTGGCGCGAGGCGCGGCAAGATGCTAGAAGCGGCTCGCTCGATTTCCAGCCAAGCGGAAGCTCCATGCAGAAGAAGATTCGTAAAGCCGTTTTCCCGGTCGCCGGCCTTGGCACGCGCGTCCTGCCCGCCACCAAGACCGTGCCGAAGGAAATGCTGACCGTGGTCGACCGTCCGGTGCTCCAGCATTGCGTCGAGGAGGCGCGCGAAGCGGGGATCGAGCATTTCGTTTTCGTCACCGGCCGCAACAAGGCGGTGATCGAGGACCATTTCGATATCGCCTACGAGCTTGAGGACACTTTGCGCAAACGCAACAAGCTCAAGGAGCTGGAGGGGCTGATCGCCGATCTTCCCTCCCCCGGCGCAACGAGCTTCACCCGCCAGCAGGAGCCGCTCGGCCTCGGCCATGCGGTGTGGTGCGCGCGCGAAGTCATCGGCGACGAGCCCTTCGCGGTGATGCTGCCCGACATGATCACCCTCCCCGGCGCCAGCGGCAAGCGTTGCCTGCAACAATGCGTCGACATCTACAACGAGCATGGCGGCAACGTCATCGCGGTGGAGGAAGTCGCGCCGGAAGACACCCATCAATATGGCGTCGTCGCCACCGGCGAGGATTTCGGCGGCTCCTTCGCCATCACGGGCATGGTGGAAAAGCCGCCGAAGGGGACCTCGCCTTCGAATTTCATCATTTCCGGCCGCTATATTTTGCAGCCGCAGATCTTCGACCTGCTCGGCAAGGGACAGAAGGGCGCCGGCGGCGAAATCCAGCTCACCGATTCGATGATCGAACTGGCCGGGACGCAGAAGTTCTATGGTCGGCATTTCGACGGCAAGACTTACGACACCGGCTCGAAGGTCGGCTTTCTCGCCGCCAATGTCGCTTTCGCCCTGGCCCGCCCGGACATCGAGCCGGCGTTCCGCGCCGAATTGAAGCGGATCGTCGGCCAGATCTGACTTTCGCCGATCGCCGCATCAAAAGCCCTGTCCGGACATCCGGCCTGGGCTTTATGCGTTCACCGCGCCAAGAGCTGGTCGAGCAGGCGGACGACCTCCGTCGAGGCCTTTTCCATCTTCTCGACTTCGGCATAGGCGCCGACGCGGTCGCCGGCGGCGAAAAGCTCGGCCGCGGCGCGGCCATGCCGGTGCACCGCCTCGTGCGGCGCGTCGAGAGCGATAAAGGCCGGATGGCTCCTGACCGCGGGGTCGACAAGCCCATGACGCCATTTGCCGAGGCGGCAGGAGTGATGGTCGTTCAATTCCGACGCCGACAGTTCGTTGATGCCGGCAAGCATCTCGTTCAGCCGCTTCTTCCACAGCATGTGATCGGATTTGGCGCGGTGCAGGACGTAATCGCGTATGACATGGCCGTCGAGCCCCGCAAATTGATCTTCGATAAGCCGTTCCGACGCCGCGCAGGCGGCGATCGCGACATTGGCGTGGCCCGTCGTCTTTTTGACCTGCTCGGCGATTTGCGTCGAGGTCTTCGCCAGCTCGGCGGTGGCGAATGCCTGTTCGTCGACGATGCGGATGAGGTCGGCGATGCGCGCCAGATTGCTGTCGCGCGACGCTTCGACCGTCGTGATCTTGGCGTGGGCGTCGGCGTTGACGACGCGGCTTCTTTCCATGGCGCCTTCCGCCATGGCGACCGAGGCGCCGAGCGAATCGACATTGGCGCGCAGATGGTCGATGCGCTGGCGGATGTTCTCGGTGGCCTTTGCCGTCTGTCCGGACAAGGTCTTGACTTCGGCGGCGACGACGGCGAAGCCGCGTCCGGCCTCGCCGGCTCGCGCCGCCTCGATCGTGGCGTTGAGGGCCAGCATGTTGGTCTGGGCGGCGATGGCGTCGATGCTGGCGACCATTTCGACAATATGCGCCGCCGCGGCGGAAAGGGCCGAGGCGCTGGCGGAAATGGTGTGCAAGGCGGAGCCGATCTCCTCGATCGAGGCGGTCGAGGCGCCGACGGCGCTGGCGCCCTCGCGCATCAATTGCGCGTTTTCGTCCATTTCCTTGCGGGTCTCCGCGCCGACTTCGGTGATGCCGTTCATCGAGGCGTTGAGCTGGACCAGAGCGGAGGAGACGCCCTGCGTCAGCGCGTCGATGGCGCGCACTTCGACGACGGTGCGGGAAAAAGCCGCCATGGCGTCGCTGGTGAGGGTCGAAAAACCGACGGTGCGCACGAGATCGGCTTCATCGCGCGCGCGAGAAGCCTCGAACAGGGACTTCAGAGCCGCTCCGACCGGCGGAGCCAGCTGCGGATCGGGTTGGCGCCCCTGGCGCAATTCGTCAATGGCGGCGGCGATCGGCGCCAGCGGGGAGCTCGAACCGGCGGTGGGCGCGGAAAGGTCGGGCTCGACCGACGTGGAAGTGGACTCCCGACGAAACATCAGTCGATTCAGCATGTTGTATCTCTTTTCAGGAAGAATTCGCGCGCCGTCTATTTGCTTCTTGAAGGTGGCGCATGGACCCTTTAAGGCGCGATGGCTTGTGTCAGGCTGGCGCCCCCGCTCTATTGCTGAATTCTCAGGCCAAGCATGATGATATTGGCGGTATAGTCGGTTCCCGGCGTATTCGACAGCATGCGCTGATGGGTGAAAGAGCCTTTGATTACAATGGTGCGCGTCATGTTATACGCGACCTGCAGGCCCGTCTGCAGCAGCGTCTGGCTGATGCCGGAATCCGCATAGTCGCTGCGCGACACGCTGCCGTTCGCGGTCAGGGTGAGATTGCGCAGCAGGGCGTGCGAAACTTCGATCCCGCCTTGCCGCGTGAGGGCGCCCGGAGAGCCGGCGATCGTCGTCTCGTCCATGGTCGTCGAACCGCGCAGGGTGACCTTGGTGAGCGGCGTCGCCGTCCACACCAGCGAAGAGTCGAAAGTCGGGCCGCGCAGATCGCGCAGCCGCTTGTCCTGATAATGGCGGTCGGCGTAGCCGGCGGAAACGTCGCCGGTCAGGAACCCGGTCATCTCCATGGTCGAGCCGGCGCGCAGGGCGTCGCCCGTGGAATCGCGCATGTAGCCTGATATATCGACGAGACTGTCGTGGTCGCGCCGGTCGACCGTGCCCTCGACGAAAGGCTTCAGGCCCGGGGTCAACTCGTAGGCGGCGCGCGCGGTCAGGCCATAGGCGTCGTAACTTTCTTCCGACAATTGCTGCGTCGAGCCGTCGGAGAATTGCGCGTTCTGCCAATAGACGCGCTCGAAGCCGCCGCGCAGCGTCAGCTCCAGCCGGTTGAAATCCTGGGTCGCGCCGAGGCCGAGGCCGCCATCGGCGATGATCGGGCGGCTCTTCAAGGTGACCGCCGGACCGACGGCGGCCAGATTGGGCGAGGTCGGATTCTGCGTCGAGAGGTCGAACTTGCCGTCGATATTGATTTTGGTGTCGCGAGTGACGTCGACGCGGGCGGTGAACTTGCCCGATCCGACAGGCGCGTCGGCGCTGTGGTCGGCGAGATAATCGTCATAGCCCAGCCGCAGGTCGCCGACGAAGCTATGGCTTGACCAGTCCGACTGGCCCGACAGTCCCGCTTCGCTGTGGAGAAAACTCGAGCCGCGCAGCAGCGGCGAGCCCTTGGACGCCTGGTTCGGATTGTCGCTGTAGCCGAAATCCGTCTCGGCGAAGGGCTTCACCCGCAACAGGCCGGCGTCGATGCCGACCGGCGCGAACGGATCGTCGTCGACGCGGGGCCTGGCGTGCTGCGGCAGGGGCTGCGGCATGGCCGTCGTCGGCGATGGAGCGGGCGGCGGGACGAGATCGCCGGCGTCGACCGGTTCGCCGGATTTGGCGAGGGCGCGGGCGTTGCGCCGGGCTTCCGCCGAAGTCGGATAGGGGACGAGCGGCGGCAGCGGATGGGCCGGCGTTTTCTTCGGCTTCTTCTGCCCCGGAACGAGAATCTTCGGCTTGCCGTAATTCGGCGCGCCGCGGGCGGGAACAGGCGGAAGGCCGGATGAGCCGGAAGGAAGCTCGTCGGAGGAAGAGGCTCCGCCGGGCTGCGCGGCGGCCGCGCCAGGCTGGTCGAGCGGAATGTCGCTCGGAAAATCGGCGGCGGGCTTCGTCGGCCGCAGCGGCTCGGCCTGCGCCCAGGCGCTTGCGGGCGCCGCCAGCCCCGCCAGGCAGCAAAAAACCAGCGCCGGACCGCGCGAAAACGTCAGATTTTTGCGGCGCGGTCGAAAGTTCAAGTGGGCCTCGCGGAGCGGCGCTTTCGCGCCTTTTTCCGCAACAGGGTTAGGCCCTTATGGTTAATAGAGATTTACTCGACGGCCGCCAGCGCCGGGTAATCCGTGTAGCCTTCCACCCCTCCGCCGAAGAAGGTTTTCGGCTCCGGCGGATTGAGCGGCGCGTTTTGGCGCAGCCGTTCGACGAGATCGGGATTGGCGATGAACGGCCGCCCGAAGGCGATCAAATCGGCCGCGCCCGCCTCGAGCGTCCTGATCGCCAGATCGCGGTCGTAGCCGTTATTGGCGATATAGGCGCCGTCGAAATTCTTCCGCAGGGCGGCGTAATCGAAGGGCGTTACGTCGCGCGCGCCCTGGGTCGCCCCTTCGATGACATGGATATAAAGAAGCTTCCGCTCGGAAAGCTTTTTCACGAGATGTTCGAACAGCGGTTGCGGATTGCTGTCGAGCGCGTCATTGGCCGGGCTGACCGGCGACAGGCGGATGCCGACCCGCCCCGCCGGCAGGACCTTGGCGATCGCGTCGGCCACTTCCAGCGTCAGGCGGCAACGGTTCTCGATCGAGCCGCCATAGGCGTCGGCGCGGCGATTGACGCCGTCCTTGAGGAACTGGTCGAGCAGATAGCCGTTGGCGGCGTGGATTTCGACGCCGTCGAAACCCGCCTCGAGAGCATTGGCCGCCGCGCGGGCGTAGTCGGCGACAATGCCGGGAATTTCCGAAAGCTCCAGGGCGCGGGGCTCCGAGGTCTCGGCGAAGCCGCCTTCGATGAAGGTGCGGGTCTTGGCGCGGACGGCGGAGGGGGCGACCGGCGCGCCGCCGCCCGGCTGCAGCGACACATGCGAGACGCGCCCGACATGCCAGAGCTGAATGAAAATCCTGCCGCCGGCCTCGTGCACGGCTTCCGTGACCTTTCGCCAGCCCTGGACCTGAGCGTCCGAGTAGATGCCGGGGGTGAAGATATAGCCCTGGCCCTGCCTTGAAATCTGCGACGCCTCGGTGACGATCAGCCCCGCCCCGGCGCGTTGGCGGTAATATTCCGCCATCAGCGCATTGGGGGCCTCGCCGCCGCCGATGGCCCGATTGCGCGTCAACGGCGCCATGACGACGCGATTGCGCAAAGGCAGATCGCCCAGTTGGAGCGGCTGGAACAGTTCGGCTTCCGACGACGCGACGACATCGAGCATGAGAAAGATCCTTGTTCGCGCGGCAGGCGCCGCAGCCCGCAATCTAGGGCCCGGACGCGAGCGCGACAATGCGCCTGCGACGTCCTGCCGCAGCAAGGCCTGTCATGCAAAAATGAAAGCTTTCCGAACTGAAAAAAGCCTACTCGACGCCGAGCGCGGAGAGATAGAGATCGAGAATTTCCTCTTCCTCGCGGCGCTTGTTGTGGTCCTGCTTGCGGATCGAGACCACCTTGCGCATGATCTTCACGTCATAGCCGGTGCCCTTGGCCTCGGCGTAGACCTCCTTGATGTCGTCGGCGATCGCCTTCTTTTCTTCCTCGAGCCGTTCAATGCGCTCGATGAACGCTTTCAGATGGCCGCCGTCGAGCGAATTGGCGCTCATGTGTCCCGCCTGTCGTTAATTGGAAATCGACCCCCCAGATGAACCAGAGCGGCGCGGGCGTCAAGGCCGCGCCGGCGCCGCGCGCGAACCGAAGAATTCTTCGCGCGCCGTCTCCGCGCGCGCCAGAATCGGCGGCAGGATCCTGGCCAGCCGCTCCGCCCAGGCGTCGCATTGCGCGGGCGTCGCCAGCAAATCCTGGCGTATTTCGACCAGAACGCCCGGCAGGCCGCGCCGGGTCGACAATTCATACATGCTGTCGCCATAGAGCGCCCCGTCATAGGGCTCGTTGTCGCCGACGGTCAGATTTTCCGCGCGCAAAGCGTCGATCAGCGGGCCGGCGAGGCGGGGGTCTCTGTCCCACAGCACGCCGACCTGCCAGGGCCGCTTGCGTCCCTGGAGGCAGGGGGTGAAGGAATGCAGCCCGACCAGCACCGGGACCAGGCTCCGCTGGCGCACCGCGTCGATCAGCCCGGCGCAGGCGCGGCGATAGGGACGCCAGTAGGCTTCGACGCGGCGCGAAATCTCCGCGGCATCGATTCTTGCGTTGCCGGGAATGGCCGCGCCGTCCGACAGCCGCATGACGAGCGTCGGATCGTCTTCGCCGCGATTGGGATCGATCAGCAGCCGCGAGAAGCCGGCCAGGGCGGCGGCGGTGCCGGTCAGGGCGGCCAGCCGCCGCGTCACCGCCTCGGCGCCGATGTCATAGGCGATATGACGCTCGAGCGACTCCGGCGAAAGGCCGAGACCGCCATAGGCCGGCGGCAGGGCGTTGCGCGCATGGTCGCAGAACAGGACCAGCCGCTGATTCGCCGCGCCGGACACGAGATCGAAGGGCGGGAACGGCCGATCGGCGGCCTGTGGCTGGTCTGACGGCTTGATTTTCAATGGCTTGTCACATTTTTTTGCTCTTTGCGCATTGCGCATCGACGCGGTCCCGGTTTTTCGTCTAAAAGACGACGACCGGGGCTGGCGGGTCAAGGTCAACCCCTTCATTGGTTCGAAGAGGCGGAACAGAGCACGATGACCAAGGCCCTTTCGCTTCATCGTCCGGCCGTCGTCGTCCTCGCGCTTGCCGCGCCCTTCTGCCTGGCCGCCTCGGCGGCGCGCGCCGACTTTCGCATGTGCAACAACACCAGCGCGCGCGTCAGCGTCGCCCTCGCCTACACCGACGGCGCCCACTGGGTCAGCGAAGGCTGGTGGAACCTGAAGTCCAGCGCCTGCGAGACGCTGTTGCGGGGGCCGCTCGCCGCGCAGTTCTACTATGTCTACGCCATGGACGAGCGCGGCGGCGAATGGAAGGGCAAGGCCTTCATGTGCACGCGCGATCGCGAGTTCAAGATCGACGGGCGCAACGATTGCTTCGTCCGAGGCTATGACCGCTCGGGCTTTTTTGAAGTCGACACAGGCAAGGACGCCAAGAACTGGACGGTGCAGCTGACCGATCCGGGCCAGACGCGCTGATGAAATTTTCCCCCCACCGCAAGGAATAAGCCATGCATAGGCGCCGCCGCTGCAAGATCATCGCCACGCTCGGCCCCGCATCCAATGACGAGGAGGCGATCGAACGCCTGTGGCGCGCCGGTGCCGATCTGTTCCGCATCAACATGAGCCATGCCGATCCGGACGCCATGCGCCAGCGCGTCGCCATGATTCGCGCGGTCGAGGCGCGGGTTGGGCGGTCGATCGGCGTGCTGGTCGACCTGCAGGGGCCGAAACTGCGCGTCGGCGCCTTTGCGGAAGGCGGCGCCGACATTGTCGCCGGCGCCCATTTCACTTTCGATTCCGACCCGGCGCCCGGCGACGCGACCCGCGTCTGCCTGCCGCATCCCGAAATCCTCACCGCCCTGCGGCCTGGCCACGTCCTGCTGATCGACGACGGCCGGCTGCGCCTGCATGTCGTCGAGGCCAGCGCCGAGAAGGCGCTCGCCGTCGTCGACATCGGCGGGCGCATCTCCAACCGCAAGGGCGTCAGCCTGCCCGACACCGAAATTCCGGTCGCCGCCATGACCGTCAAGGACCGCATCGACCTCGAGGCGGCGCTCGAAACCGGCGTGGACTGGGTGGCCCTGTCCTTCGTCCAGCGGGGCGAGGACGTGGCGGAAGTGAAAGCCATCGCCGACGGGCGCGCCCTGGTCATGGCCAAGATCGAAAAGCCGCAGGCGATCCTCCGCCTCGACGAGATCCTGGCCGTCGCCGACGGGCTGATGGTGGCGCGCGGCGATCTCGGCGTCGAAATGCCGCTCGAGAAGGTGCCGGGCCTGCAGAAGCGCATCACGCGCGAGGCGCGCCGCCACGGCCGCCCCGTCGTGGTGGCGACGCAGATGCTGGAATCGATGATCACCTCGCCCGCGCCGACGCGAGCCGAAGTGTCCGATGTCGCCACGGCGGTGTTCGAAGGCGCCGACGCCATCATGCTTTCGGCAGAAAGCGCCTCCGGCCAGTTCCCGACCGAGGCGGTGGCGATGATGAACCGGATCGGCGAGGAGGTCGAGCAGGAGAGCGTCTATCGCTCGATCATCACTGCCCAGCGCACGACGCCCGAGCGCACTGGCGCCGACGCCGTCGCCATCGCGGCGCGCGACATGGCCGACACGCTCGAATTGCAGGCGATCGTCGCCTGGACCGCCTCGGGCGCCACCGCCTTGCGCGTGGCGCGCGAACGCCCGCGCGCGCCCATCCTGTCGCTGACGCCCAATCGCGACACCGCCCGACGGCTGACCGTCGTCTGGGGCGTGCAGGCCGTGGTCACCAAGGACGCCAACGACGTCGACGACATGGCCAACCGCGCCTGCAAGTTCACGGTGCGCCAGGGTCTCGCCGCGCCGGCGAACGCATCCTGATCATCGCCGGCGTGCCCTTCGGCACCCCCGGCGCGACCAACATGCTGCGGCTGGCCTTTATCGGCTCGGACGGTTTTCGCGCCGAATAGCCGGGGTCGCGGCGCGGCGCGACTCCCCTGTAACTTGAACCCCGCCTTGTCGGCTATGATAGCCGTCGCGGTGGCAGGCGAGAGGCCGCCATCCCTTAGGGACACCAAGCCCGTGGGAGAGCCTGGTTCTTCGCCTGCCGTTCCATCGAACCCGAACAGTCGCTTGGGCCGCCAGCGAAGCCCGCTTGCGCAAGGACGGGGTAGGATGGACGCCATCGTTGTCGGAATCGACGTTTCGAAAAACCAGTTGGATGTGCATGTTCGCGGCCGGGGCGACAGCTTCGCGGTTCCGCGCGACGCTGAAGGCTTGGCCGCGCTGATTGAGCGGCTGCGCCCGCTTGCGCCGCAAGCCATTGGCCTGGAAGCGACGGGAGGTTTTGAGACCTTTGTCGCCGCCGGACTGGCGAGCGCGGAGATGCCGGTCGTGGTGGTCAATCCGGCGCAAGTGCGCGCCTTCGCCAACGCGCTCGGCAAAAGAGCCAAGACCGACCCGATCGACGCCTCGGTCATCGCGCATTTCGTCGAGGCGACGGCGCCGGAAATCCGGCCCTTGCGTGACGCCGAGACGCGGCTTCTCGCCGATCTCGTCGCCCGGCGGCGCCAGATCGTGGCGATGATTGTCGCCGAGCGGCAGCGCGAAAAAAACGCGCCGGCCCGCGTCAAGAAAAGCATCCTGCGCCTTCTGAAAGCCCTGCAGCGCGAACTCGACAGCCTCGACGTCGACATCGACGAGGCCGTGCGAGGCTCGCCGATCTGGCGTGAAAAGGAGAACCTGCTCGCTTCCGTGCCAGGAATCGGGCCGACCATCGCCCGAACCCTTTTGGCAGAGCTGCCCGAACTGGGAACCCTCGACCGACGCAAGATCGCCGCTCTCGTCGGGCTTGCGCCCTGGACGCGGCAATCCGGCCAATGGCGCGGCAAAAGCTTCATCGGCGGCGGAAGAGCCAGCGTTCGCGCCGCGCTGTTCATGGGAGCCATGGTCGCCGCGCGCCACAATCCGGTGCTCAAAGCCTTCCGCGACAAACTCGTCGCCGCCGGAAAGCCAAAGCTCATCGCCATTGTCGCCACGGCCAGGAAGCTCCTCGTCATCCTCAACGCCATTGTTCGGGACGCAAAGCCATGGGACGCTCAAAACGCTTGACTGGAAAGACAGTCGCTCTCCCCACAAAAATGGGGAAAGGGAGCACTACCCGTCATGCCGACAATTTGGCCGCCAGCCTGCGCAGAAAGGCGACGCCTTCGGCCATTTGCGCGATCTCGATATATTCGTCGGGCTGGTGCGCCTGGTCTATGCTGCCGGGGCCGCAGATCACGGCCGGCATGCCGCCGAACTGGAATTGCCCGGCTTCGGTCGCATAAGGCACCGCGATGGTGTGGTTGGCCTGGCTCAGCGCCAGCGCCAGGGTCGCCGCGGGCGAATCCGCCTCCTCGCGCAGGCCGGGCGCCTCGATCTCGACAAAGGTCTCGATCCGCGCGTCGGGGAAATGGACGAATCTTTCCGCCGCCAGCGCTTTGGAAAAAGCCTCCAGCCTGACCAGGGCCGAATCCTGGCGCGCATGCGGCAGGCCGCGAAACTCCCAGAAGAATTCGCATTGCCGAGCCAGGATGTTGCGCGCCGTGCCGCCCTGGATCATGCCGACATGGACGGTGGAGAAGGCCGGCTCGAACCGCCCGTGCGGATCGCGCTCCTGCTGCAGCTCCAAGCCGATCCGCTCGAGCGCCGCCACCAACTCGCAGGCGACATGCACGGCGCTGACGCCGAGCCAGGGTTTCGACGAATGCGCCTCGTGGCCGGTGACGCAGGTGCGATAGGTCGAGATGCTTTTGTGCGCGTCGGCCACCTGCATCTGCGTCGGCTCGCCGATGATGGCGAGCGCCGGGCGCGGCAGATCCTGGCCGAAGCGGGCGATCGTATCGAGGCATCCGCCGCAGGTGGTCTCCTCGTCGTAGCTGAGCAGGATATGGATCGGCCTGTTCAGCCTTGCCGCGAGAAATTCCGGCGCCATGGCGAGGCAGAGGGCGTCGAAGCCCTTCATGTCGCATGTGCCGCGGCCGTAAAGCCGATCGCCGTCGCGACGCAGCGTGAAGGGCGGCGAGGTCCATTTCTGGCCGACGACCGGCACCACGTCGGTGTGGCCGGAAAGGACGACGCCGCCGTCGATATCCGGGCCGAAGGTCGCAAACAGCGCCGCCTTGTCGCCCGTGGCGTTGGGAATGCGCGAAAAACGGACGCCCAGGCCGAGCAGGTAGTCCTCGACGAAGTCGATCAGCGGCAGATTGCTGCGCGCGCTTTCGGTGTCGAAGGCGACGAGCCGGTCGAGCAGCGCAATGGCGCGGTCGAGCGTGGAATCGGCGGATTGGTGGGTCATGGTCCAGTTTCCATGGGCTCTGCCATGCAGTTTACGCGCCAGAGGCGGCGAGGCAAGGACGACGAGGGCGAGCCCGCGGCCTAAACCGGCTTGGCGACAAGGACATGACGGGAAGGCTGCTCAGTTCAGGACCCGGCGCTCCATCGGGCTGTCGAGCGAAAAGGCGGGGATTTCGACTTCAAAGGCGCGGCCGTCGGCGTCGACCATCCGATAGGAGCCGGACATGACGCCCGACGCCGTGCCAAGGCCGCAACCGGACGTGTAGGAGAAGCTCTCGCCCGGTTCGAGAACCGGCGTCTCGCCGACGACGCCGGGCCCGCGCACCGTCTCCACCCGGCCGTTGCCGTCGGTGATGCGCCAGAAGCGCTCCAGCAATTGCACTCTCGTCGCGCTTCGATTGACGATTTCGATCGTATAGGTCCAGAAGTAGCGATTCGCCGCGGGCTCGCTGCGATCGGGCGAAAAGGCCGGCGTGGCGGTGATGTGGACGTCGTTGGTGATGGCGCTGTACATGGCGGCAATTTGCATCGGGAGCGGCGCGCCGTCGAGCCTAATTTTGGCGCATGGCGCTCAAAAAGTCGAACCTGGCTTGCTGAAAATGGCTTGGGTCGGGCGTCAAGCGGCGCGCCGCCCCTGATGAAGGCTGAGTGCGGTGGAGACGCCGACCAGGACGACGATGCCGCCGGCTTCGTTCATGACGCGGATCTGGCCGCCTTCGGCGGCGCGGCCGACGGCGAGCGCGCCGATCTCCCGCCAGACGGCGCGGACGTCCTGCAAATGGATCGATTTCATCTCGCGCCGGCCGCCGGCGGGATCGATGAACTGGAAATGATAAAGGGTCATTGCGATCTCTTTTGAATGCAACATCGGTTGAGCGACGCGGCTCAATTAACAAAACAATATGACGGTAAAATTATGTTCGGCCGCGATCGACGTATTTCAGATTTCTGCCGCCAATCTTTTGTGAAAGAAAAATTAACAAACGTTTAATGTTGCATTGCACTATCAGGAACGATGTAGAAAATAATGCAGAAATTCGACGTAATTGTTGCGAAAGCGGTCGAAATCAAGGCGGCGCAAAACTCGGGTTAGGTAGTTTTACTTAAGGCGGCTCTATTCCGCGGCCGCAACTTCGGCGGCCGCGGCGTCCAGCAGTGGCCGCAGCAGATGCTCGGCGAGATGGCGGATGACCGGCGCGCACAGGCCGTCGCCGCAGAGCTTGTAGGCCTTGCTGGCCTTTTCCGGCAGAAGGTAGGAATCCGGCAAGCCCATCAGCCTCGCCGCCTCGCGCGGCGAAAGGAGGCGCGAGCGGATCGATTCGCCATGGACCTCCAAAAGGGTCTGGCGCGAACTGCCGCCGCCCGGCGTGCGCAGGCAGCCGGCCATGCCGTCGAACCGCACTTCCGCCCGCTGCTTCTTGCCGCCGTTCTCATCCGCGCGGGTGCGGCGATAGACCGCTCCGATGCTGACCCGGCCGCTGAGTTGCGTTTCGCGGATCTTTTGGCGATGCGCCGGCGCCATCAGCTCGAGCAGCCGGGCGGTGGCGGCCGGCGCCCGCCAGGGCGCTTCGGGCGGCGACGCCTCGAGAATGTCGGCGAGATGGACATTGCGGCGGGACGGCGCGGGCAATCGCCACCAGACCCAGTCCGCCGCGAGTTTTTCCGGCAGGGCCTGCTGCGCCGCCAGCAGGGCCGGGCTGGTCCATTGCGGCTCGGCCGCATCGGCGGTCAGGCGCGGCAGCAGCGCCGCGTCGCGCGACAGGGCGTTGAAAAGCGGCCTTTGCAGCGCGACGAAGAACACGCGCGGCCGCGATTGCGGCGTGAACCAGCGCGCGTCCAGAACCA
This sequence comes from uncultured Alphaproteobacteria bacterium, assembly GCA_963828185.1. GTDB lineage: Bacteria > Pseudomonadota > Alphaproteobacteria > Rhizobiales > Beijerinckiaceae > Rhodoblastus. The sequence continues at coordinate 29,168 of CAWHDV010000001.1, forward strand.
GCGCCCCGACCTGGTAGCCAAGCTCGGTCAGCGCCTCGACAATGGCGCCGAAATCGCGCTTGCCGCGCGAGGTCAGCACGCCCACGACATTTTCCAGCACGATGGCGCGAGGCGCCCGCGCCTCGTCGCGCAGCGCCCGCATTTTTTCGTGGAACAGCCAGAAGGCGCCGCTGCGCGTCCGGACGGAATCGTCGGCCGCGCCCATCCCCTTGCCGCCGCCGGCCAGCGAAAGGTCCTGGCAGGGAAAGGACGCCCAGGCGAGATCGGCATGGCCCGGCAATTCCTGCGGCGAGATCGCCGCGAGATCGCCGCAGCGAAAATCCGCGCCGCCCCAGTTGGCGCGGTAGGACTCCGCCTTGTCCGCGTCGATGTCATTGGCGAACAGGCAGGTCCAGAGCGGCCCGAGCCCGGCGCGCGCCATGCCGCCGCCAGCGAAGAATTCGTAAAAGGTCAGGCTGCGGCTGGGCATGAAGCTCCGGACGGGGCGGAAAAGCGAATCATCGCCTCATTCAAGACATGCGAGCCGCTTTTTCGCCAGCGCCCCGGCTTTCTTGTGCGCAGGAATCCGCAAAAATCGCCGCCGCCCCGCTTTGCCGCATCACGCATTCGAAGGCCCGGCGCTCGGCGGTCTTTCGCTTCTCGCCGCCGTCATATTCGATCAAAGCGGCGCGCTCCTCGTAAAGGTCGCGCAAATCCTGCGGCAGATCGTCGAGCAGGCGCCGCCAGCCGGCCGGCAGCGGCCGCGCCGCGCCTGCGTGAAGTGTGAGTTTGACGCTGCCGCCCATGCCCGCCTCCGCAAGTTGCTTTCGCAAACGTTCTTACTTTGTTCTCGCGCAAAAAGCAAGCGGCGCTGAGACGGGCGCTTTTCAGCCGCGATCGTCGGGCAGTATCGGCATGGGAAGGATGGAGACGCCCTCTTCGAGCAGGGCGCGGGCCTCTTCCGGCGAGGCCTGGCCGCGGATCGCCCGCTCCGGAGCGTCGCCGTCGTGAATCTTGCGCGCCTCCGCCGGGAATTCGCCGCCGACATCTATGGTGGCGTCGACGATTTTCGCGTGCAGCTCGCGCGCCATCTTGCGCAATTCGCCGTCGCCCGCGCCGATCAGCGCGACGTCCTGCTTGGCCGCCTGGCTTTTCTTCCGGCGTTCGCCGCGCGCCACGGCCGGCGCCATCACCGCCTTGCTGATCTTGGCGACGTTGCAATGAGGACAGGCGACGAGGCTGTGTTCGACCTGGAAATCGTAGGATTCGTTGCTGGCGAACCAGCTTTCGAAATCATGGCCGTTGTCGCAGACGAGGGAAAAGCGGATCATGGCGCGGCTCAACCCGCCAGCAGGGCGTCGAGCTTGCCCTCGTGGCTCAATTCATAGAGATCGTCGCAGCCGCCGACGTGCTGGTCGCCGATGAAGATCTGCGGCACGGTCGAGCGTCCCCGCGCCCGCGCGGTCATTTCCTGGCGCTTCTGCGGATCGTAATCGACCCGGATCTCCTCGAAACTGGCCTGTTTCTTGGTCAGCAGGGCCTTGGCGCGGATGCAATAGGGGCAGGTCGCTGTGGTATAAATGACGATGTGCGGCATTTTGGTCCTTCTCAGGGTCCTTCTACTGGGTCTCGGCCCGACCCGCAATCCCGCCTTTTTTGCCCGCCGATCAAGTCACCTGTCCGGCACAACTCTGGCGAAAACGAGGGCGTCGACCTGTTTCGCCCCGGCGCGCAGCAAAATTCGCGCCGCGGCGTTCAGGGTCGCGCCGGAAGTCATCACGTCGTCCACCAGCACGACCCGGCGCTCGGCCAGTTCGATCCGCCGGCCGATCGCCACTTCGAACGCGCCCTGCATGTTCTTGACGCGCAGGCGCCGCGTCAGCCCGACCTGCGGCGGCGTCGGCTTTGGCCGCGTCAATATGTCGCTTTTCAGGGGCACGCCCGAGATTTCGCCGATCGCCTGCGCCAGCGCCGCCGACTGGTTGAAGCGCCGGCGCGCCAGCCGCAGGCGGTGCAGCGGCACGGGCACGAGCAGATCGGCCTCGCTGAGCAATTCCGCGCCGGCGCGCGCCATCCAGCGCCCCATCGGCTCGGCCAGCTCCAGCCGGTCGCCGTATTTCAGGCGATGGACGAGCAGGCGGGCCGGGCCGTCCTCGAACCGCGCCACCGCCCGGGCGCGAGCGAAAACCGGGGGATCGGCGATGGCCGCGGCCGAGACCATGCGGCCGGATTCGCCGGCGGCGAGGTCGGCCTCGAAAGGCGTTCCCAACCGCTCGCAAAAGGGCCGCTCGATGAAGCGCATGGCGCTCCAGCAGCTCGGACACAGGCCGCCATGCTCGCCGATGGCGCGGCGGCAGGCGAGGCAGACGGGCGGATAGAGGAGGTCGAGCGCCGCCGCCCCCGCCCGTTTCAACGCTCGCACGCCCAGGCCGAGCCAGGCGGGCGCCTTCTCAAAAGTCGTGTCCAGCCGGATCATTGCGCCAGTTTATAACATAAGCTTGGCTTACTCGTCGCGGCCGATGAATCCCTTGCGTCAACTCGGCGTCGCGTCCGCTCCTGGCCGGCTCCGAGAACCGGCGAGAATCAAAAACCGGCCTTTGACGCGCCGGCGCGCGAGGGGCATAAAAAGCCGTGACCCAGCCTCCGCAAATCTTCGACCGCGCCTTGCTGCGCTCCCGCCTTGCCCGCGCGCTGCGCGGAACGCCTTGCGATTTCCTGATGGTTCGCGCGGTGGAGGACCTCGCCTTCCGGCTGTCCGGCATCGCCCGCGATTTTCCGCGCGTTCTCGATTTTTCCGCGCCGCATCCCGCCATCGGAGCCGTTCTGGCGGCGCCGGAGCGTTTTGTCGTTCGCGCCGCGCCGGTTGGCGAAAATCTCGGTTTTTCCGGCGCAAGCCTGGTCGCCGACGAGGAATTCCTGCCCTTCGCGCCCGAAAGCTTCGACCTCGCGGTCTGCGCCCTCAACCTGCAATTCGTCAACGACCTGCCCGGCGCGCTGGCGCAGGTCCGCCGCGTCCTGGCGCCGGACGGGCTGTTTCTCGCCGCCATGGTCGGGGGCCAGTCGCTGCGCGAATTGCGGATCTGCCTCGCGCAGGCGCAGGAGGAAATCGAGGGCGGCGCCAGCCCGCGCGTCGCGCCTTTCGCCGATCTGCGCGATCTCGGCGGCTTGTTGCAGCGCGCCGGCCTCGCCTTGCCGGTGGTCGACGTCGACGCCTTCACCGTCCGCTACGATAGCGCCTTCGACCTGATGCGCGACCTGCGCCTTATGGGCGCGGCCAATGCGCTGGCCGCCGGAGCGCGCCGGCCGCTGCGCCGCGATGTGGCGCTCCGCGCCGCCGCTCTTTATCGAGAGCAGTTCGCCGACGCCGACGGCCGGATTCGCGCGACTTTCGAAATTATCTGGATGTCGGGCTGGGCGCCGCACGAAAGCCAGCAGAAGCCGCTCGCTCCCGGCTCGGCGCGGGCACGGCTCAGCGACGCGCTGGGCGACAAGAGCGAAGAGTTTTAGCGCGACTTTTCGGGCGCCGCCGCCCCAAGGCCGGCGAGCAGCGTCAGGCCGGCGGAAACCAGCACGTTCCAGTCGGCGAGCGACAGGCCGAAAACGCGCACCGCGACGACATCGCAGCGCACGATGTGGATGGATTGCAATTGCCGGCGAAATTCCGCCATCGAGGCCGGCTTGACGAGATCGCCGGTGCAGTCGCTCGGCCCCGCCCAGAGCCTCCACTCGACGCCGGCGTGATAGACGCCGAAAAGGACGCTGGCGAAGAAGATCGCCGCGAGCAGGCCGAGCAGCGCGCGCGCCGCGCCGGCGCCGGAGTTGCGGGCGAGAAAGATCGCCGCCGCCGCCAGCGGCAGCGCCGCATAATAGGGAAAGCGCTGCTTCAGGCACAATTCGCAGGGCTCGAAGCCGAGCAGCTGGAAGGTCCAGGCGCCGGCGAGGGTGAGCGCCGCGCCCGCCAGCACCAGACTGGCGACAGGCAGCGGCTGCAGGAGCGCGCGGAGCTGCGGCAGGGTCATCGGCGCCCTCACACCAGATGCGCGGCGAGCCAGAAGCCCCCGACGATGATCGCCAGCAGGCCGACGGTGAAGACCGCGAAATGCTGCTCCAGCTTGACGCGGAAAAAGTCGCCGAAATGGCTCATGGCGGCGGCGATCAGGAAAAACCGCGCGCTGCGGGTGATGGCGGCCAGCAGGACGAAAAGCAGGAAATTATAGCCGAGCAGCCCGCTGACGATGGTGACGAGCTTGAAGGGTATCGGGGTGAGGCCCTTCACCAGGATGAAGGCCCAGCCCCATTTGTCATAGAAGGCGCGCAGGACGTCGATGCGCGGGCCGTAGCCGTAAAGCTGGATGATCCAGTGGCCGAGCGTGTCGAACAGCAGCGCTCCGATCATATAGCCGAGGATGCCGCCCAGCACCGAGGCGAGCGAGCAGACGCCGGCATAGAACCAGGCTTTTCTCGGCTGCGCCAGCGACATGGGCAGGAGGATGAGGTCGGGCGGCAGCGGGAAGAACGAGCTTTCGGCGAAGGCGATGCCCGCCAGGGCCCAGGTGGAATGCCGGCTTTCGGCCAGCGACAGCGTCCAGTCATAGAGCCTTTTGAACATTTGCATCCCATCTTCCGCCGGGACCCGATTCAATCGGATCGCAAAAGGCTCTAGCATCCGCCGGCGCGGCTCGCCACTGCGCGGGAGGATTCAGTTTTATCCCCAAACAGGTTTAAAAAACGGCAAGGCTTGCGTCGGCGGCGATTGACGCCGCAAAGTTGCGCGCTATGATCCGCGCCGCTTGCGGGGCCTTCGGGCTTTGCAAAGCCCCTGTGGCGGAATTGGTAGACGCGCTCGACTCAAAATCGAGTTCCGCAAGGAGTGCTGGTTCGATCCCGGCCAGGGGCACCACAATTTTCGGGATATTGGAAAAATGCGCTTGGTGTTTTGCGCGATGGGTTCGTTTGCCTTGTGTTTCAAGCGGCCTAATCCGCAATTGGTATCCCGCCCCCGTAATCCCTGTCATCCCTGTCCCCGATCCCGTAATCGCCCCAAATCGCCCGGTCCCTGTAATCCTACGGTAATCCCCCCGTAATCCATCACCAATTCCCGCAATGACAGCCTCAAATGGGCACGAAGCGGCGTCAAATCCGTGCGTCCAGCTCTAGCCTGGCTTTGAATGTTGCCGCAGAGTGGTTTCATGACGAATCATTTCAACTTATCCATTCCCAACGTCACCGGCTCGCCGACTAATATCAATCTGTCTCAGGGAGACGTGCTCTATATCCTGGGAGCCAATGGCACCGGAAAATCGAGTCTAATCACAAGCCTGTTTAATCAAAATCACGCCCAAGCAAAACGCATCTCTGCGCATCGTCAGACATGGTTTGAATCAAATGCCTTGGCTTTGTCTCCACAGAATCGCGTGGACCTTGAGGTCCAGTTTCGCAGCCAAGATGTTTCGCCACGCGCAAGATACTGGGAATGGAACCCTTCCGGCCGGGCTAGCGTCGCGATCTTCGACCTGATTGACGCCGACACAATGCAAGAGCGCAAAATTGCAAATCTGGTTCGGTCCGATGACATCGAAGGAGCGAGGATAGCAGCTGCAAAACCGTCCCCTATTCAACAAATCAATGAACTCATGCGCCTCTCCAACTTGCCTGTGGCGATTCAGGTCGTGGATGGCCAGAAAATTGTTGCGCAGAAGCATGGCGGAGCGAGCTACAGCGTGGCAGAACTATCTGATGGTGAGCGTAACGCGTTTCTCATCGCGGCAGATGTTCTCACGGCGAAATCCGGAACATTGATATTGATAGACGAGCCGGAGCGTCATCTGCACCGCGCGATAACCTCGCCCTTGCTGAAGCTACTGTTCGACCGCCGCAAGGATTGTGCGTTCATAGTGTCAACGCATGAGCTCCTACTCGCACAGGATACGCCGGAAGCGTCCGTCCTATTGGTGCGAAGCTGCGAATACGTGGGGCAGCAGGTGCGCGCGTGGACGGCAGATTTGCTACCACCGGGAATTGAGATTGATGATGATTTGAAAGGCGCTCTGATTGGCTCACGACGAAAAATGATTTTTGTGGAGGGCACGCATCAAAGCCTCGACGTACCTTTCTATAGCCTGCTCTTTCCACAAGTATCAATAGTGCCAAAGGGAAGCTGTCGCGACGTGGAGAACGCGGTTCATGGCCTGCGTGGAGCGAGTAATATCCACTGGGTTTCGGTCTGGGGAATTGTCGATAATGACCAGAGAGACCCAGAAGATATTGCGCGCCTTCGAAACTCTGGCATTTATGCGTTGTCGCACTACTCGGTAGAATCGCTTTACTACCACGAAAAAGTCATTGCTCGTATTGCAAAACGCCAAGGTGCAGTTACGGGGAGTGAGCCCGCCGCACTCTCGCAACTTGCAATTTCGGACGCTATCGCAGCTGCCGGCGCTCAAAAAACTCATCTGACAACGAGTGCCGTCGTTCGCGCCGTGAGGCGAAAAATTCTTGAGTTCCTTCCGAATACGAGAAGCCTGCAAGGCGAAACTACTCTGAACATTGAGCTGGACATTGCGCGATTGCGGAATGATGAAAATCGCACTTCGACAGTCTGATCGCAGCATCGGATTGGGATGGCCTCTTAGTTCGATATCCGCTGCGCGAGAGCCAAGCATTTGACCGTGTGGTGGACGGGTTGGCAATAAAAGACAAAGCCACCTACCGACAAGCCGTATTGAAGCTTCTGCAAGACGATCTTGAAGCCGTTAATGAACTTAGGGAGTTGCTCGATGGTGTCTATGCTGAAGTTGCGGCGTAAGTTTTAGCGCCAACGTGCTCCCACAATTTGTGGCGAGCCAATGAACGGGACGGAACGGGGTAGGTTTGATTCCCTGTGCGATCAAGGTTTCAGGAATCACTTTGGAATTGGTTTCAAAACGGAGGGCTTAAGGCCCTTCGCTGTTGTCGGGCTGTACCGAGCAATGGCCTGCCTTCAGGTGATACATTGAGTGGCACATGCCTCTTTCGTTCGGACAGAAACTCCTGTAAATCCAAGGCTCTCAGATCGGCCACTAGACGCCTAAGCTCCGGCCATGAGCGCCAACTATCTCAGCGCCTCGGCGTATTCGGAATCGAACCTGAGACAGCGTGTGGACAGTCCTCGCGTCGCCGTCAATTGCCGCGAATTGCGCCGAAGGCTTTGGCGATCGCGGCAAGCGGGCCGAGCGCCGATGGTTCCTCGAAGCCGAGGCCGCCGAGCAGCTGTTGCAGGAGCGTCTTGCGCGCCGCGGTGGCGACCTCATAGAGGCGCGCCTCGTCCTTCAAGCGGAAGAGAAGATCGTCGCCGGTCGACAAGGCGTCCACGAGGCCGAGGCTCACGGCCTCGCTCGCCAGCCACACGTCGCCGTTCGCGACTTTGGCGAGGTCGGCGGCCGGGCGGCGCTCGGCGACGAAGCCCTTGAAGGCTGAGTGAATGTCCTCGATCTTGCCGATGAAATGCTCGCGGCCGGCCGGCGTGATCTCTCCGAGCACCGAGACGGAGCGCTTGAATTCGCCCGCCGTGAACTCCTCGTAGTCGATGTCGTTCTTCTTGAGCAGGCGATGGAGGTTGGGCGCCTGCGCCACGACGCCGATCGAACCGACGAGCGCGAAAGGCGCGGCGACAATTCGGTCCGCCGCGCAGGCCATCATGTAGCCGCCGCTCGCCGCCACCTGGTCGACGGAGGCCGTGACCTTGATCTTGCGGTCGCGAAGACGCGAGATTTCAGTGGCGGCGAGGCCGAAGCCGGTCACCGTGCCGCCGGGGCTTTGCAGGCGCAAAACCACCTCGTCCGTCTCCGGACGGGCGACGGTGAGCACCGCGTCGATCTCGAGCGCCAGTTGCTTGACGGCCGAGGCCATCGGGTCGCCCTTGAAGCCGAGCACGTAGACGCGCTTGCCGGTCAGGCTCGCCGCGCGCGCAGCCTCGCGCTTGCGCGCCTTGGCGAGCGACCGACGCTCCTTCCGGCCGAGGATTTCCGCGTCGAGCGCGTCGCGCATCCGGTCGTAGCGCTCGTTGAGCGAGCGGACCACGATTTCGCGCCCGCGCCCCGCGTCGCGCCGCGTCAGGCGCGCGATGAGCGCCGCGAGGGCGCCGAGCGCCGCAACGATGAGCAGGGCTTTCAGGGCGAAGGCGGCGATGTCCAACCAGAAGGCCATGGGAAGAGGTCCTTGCGCGCGATCGGTTCGGCCCGCGTCTTTCCACGGCGGCCGGTGGAATGCAAGCCGCGGCGCGCGCGACCGCCAGCTCGAGGGGGACCATATCGGCATGACCGCGTTATTGCCGCATCATCCCTCTGGCCAGGAACTTCCGAAATGTCCGACTACGACCTCTACTACTGGTCCGTGCCGTTCCGCGGCCAGTTCGTGCGCGCAGTCCTCGCCTATGCCGGAAAGACCTGGACCGAAGGCGGCGACGCCGCAATTTCACAGCTGATGGACGGGCCGGTGAAGCGACATGCCGGTCCCTTTCATGGGCCCGCCCATGCTCATCGACAAAAAGGCAGGCTTCGCCATCGCCCAGACGCCGGCCATCATTCTTTATCTGGGCGAGACACTGGACCTCATGCCCGCCAACCCCGCCTTGCGCGCCATGACCATGAAGATCGTGAACGACGCCAATGACGTGATCGACGAGATCACTTTGGACGGCGGCCGCGAGATGTGGACGAAAAAGCGCTGGCAGGATTTCATCCCCCGCCTGAAGAAGTGGATGTCGTTCTGGGAAGAGACCGGCCGCCGCCACGGCCTGAAGGCGGACTCCGGCTTCCTGCTCGGCGGCAAGGCGCCCGGCGTCGCCGACATCGTGACAGCCTGCCTTTGGTCGACCATGACCGACCGCTTCAGCCAGATCGAGGCGATCCTTGTGGAAACTGCGCCCATGACGGCGGCGCTGACGCGCCGGATCGCCGATCTGCCGCCGCTGGCCAAGCTGGCCGCCAAGGCGCGGCAAGATTATGGCGACGCTTATTGCGGCGGCCAGATCGAGGCCTCGCTGCGCAAGGTCGCTGGACGCCTAGGAGCCGGAGCGCCCTTCGACGCGCAATATTTCGCTTGACGTTAAAAAGGAGGCAGAGGCTCGGCTTCCAAAGCCAGGCCGAGCGAGGCCAGCGAAAACGCGCGGGAACGGCTGAACGAGGTCCGGCTCCAGTGTTTTTTCGAATGTTTGTAGGCGGTGACGCAATGGATGGCCACGGCCTCGAAAATTTCGTGGCGGTCGAGAAACAAGATCGCGCCCAGACGCGCCTCGATCGCTTCGGCCAGATAAAAGGCGACGCAGCGGGTCAGCAGCCCCGGCCCGGTCGCGAGCCACACCACGTCGCTGTCGCCGCGGTTGATCGCTTCGACGGCGGATTGAAGCGCGAGGCCAATGGCCGGATGGCGGGGAATGACGCCGATGAAATTGTTCGCCGCCGTCCCGAAATCCTCCTGGTAGAGAATCAGGTCGCGGTCTCCGGGATCGATCGTCGAAATGGGCGCCAGGCATCGGTCGTCGGCGTCAATGTAAAAGCCTCCCTCGCGATAGAGCAAGGCCAGCCGGAAGATGTCCGCCTTCATCGCCGGCTCGGCCGCGCGATCGAACGCCGCCAGCGCCCCCGGCGGCCCCATCTCGCGCAGATAGAGGCGCGCGTCCGCTTTCGAAAACCTCGTATATTCGAAGTCGGGATGCGTCGCTCGCCAGCCGTCGCAGAGCGCCTCGACGTCCTTTGGAATGTCCTCGTCCCAGAATTGCGTGATTTTCGCGGGAATGCGCGACGGTCCGCCCTGGCCGGGCTGCGGCCGCGAGAACAACCCCTTTCGACGCATGGCGATGAGGAGACTTATGGCCGCGGGCGTGGAATCCGGCGCCTCCAGAACCAGTTTCGCAAGGGCCTCGACGCAATCGCCGGCGCCCATGCATTTGCGAAGGCGATCGAGAACCCATGGGTCCATCCGGTATTCGTCCAGCAATTGTCCGATATGCGTCTGCGACGACTTCCAGCCCCCCCGCTGCTGCGAGCGGTGGACGGGATTGTTGCGGACCGACGTCTCCAGATGCGATCGCGCGGTTTCGACATCGCCGCGAAGCAGGGCGACCCGCGCGGCGCAGTCATTGGTCCACGGGTCGATGGGCTCCGCTTGCAGCGCTTCGGCAAAAAACGAATAGGCGCTTTCCAGTCGCCATTCGGCCGCGGCGACCTGGCCGCGCAACAGGCAAAGCCGCGCCTTCTCGCGCGCGCCGTAAGCAGGGGCGCCGTCGGCGGCGCGCCGCGCCTCGTCGAAGGCGCCGCAGGAGATCAGAGACATGACCCGGAGGAAATGAAGCTCGAATCGGTTCGGAAACCTCGCCGCCGCATGTTCCAGCAGCGCGCGCGCGGCGGCGTGATCCCCTCGGTCGGTCAGGATTCGCGCCTTGACGACCACGAATTCAGGCAAAGGCCCGAACGAGATTTCGCACCTCGCGAGCTCCTCGTCCGCTTCGCGCGACTTCCCAACTTTTGCGAGAGCCTGAATGAGCTGGGCGCGGGACCAAAGGTTGCCGGGGTCGATTCCAAGCGCCTTCCGGCGCAGCGCGATCGCGCCATGCACGTCGTCGAGCTGCTGCGCAATATTCGCCAGAGTCGTCAGCGCCTGAGCGTGCTTCGGATTTTTCTGCAAGACGGCGTCGAGAAGGAGGAAAGCCGGCTCCAGCCGTCCTTCGTGGAATTCTTCGACCGCCAGCTCGATCCGCGCCTGGTCCTGTCCGCCTTCGACCTCCGCGGCCCTCATGTAGGCGGTTCGCGCCTCCGCCCGATCGCCCGACGCACGCGCATTATGCCCAAGCTGCAAATGAAAGATCGGCTTTTGCGGGTTGCGCGCAAGAGCTGCCCTGAGAACCTGCTGCGCCGCATCGAGCCGGCCGGCGTCCAGAAGCTCCCTGGACAATTCGACGATCGTCCATTCGGAGGCGGCGGGGTCGGCGGCGGCGGCCTCCAGGCGCTCGAGCGCGACATCGCATTGGCCGCGCCGGCGCGCGACCTGCCCCTTGCCCGCGAGCGCCGACGAATCGCCCGGCTTTTCGGCAAGCGCGGCGTCATAGAGGGCGTCGGCCTCGTCCAGCCGCCAGGATTTGAGATATTCCCCCGCCAGCGCCAGCCTCGCGTGCAAATTGCCCGGTTCGACCGCGACCGCCTTTTCGATCAGATCGATGATCTCGCTCGCCGAGGCTTTGTGCCGAATTCCGTTGGCATAGGCGATTTGGGCCTGCGCGGATTCGGGATGCCGCCCGGCGAAGTCCTTGACCAGATCCTGCGCCTCATCCGGGCGGCCGAGCTCTCGCAGCTCCGCCGCCATGTCCTGCATCGTCCAGATATTGTGCGGATCAAGCGCCGCCGCGGCGCGAAAATACTCCAGGGCGCCGGCCCTGTCGCCGCGCTGGCGGGCAAGCAAAGCGAGCCCGCGCCAGCCGTGCGGCGAATGGGGATGTTTCGCCGTCAAGTCTCGATAGGCGGCCGCGGCCTCCTCGACATGGCCAAGCTCGCGAAGCTCCGTCGACAGGTCTTGCAGCGTCCACACATTATCCGGATCGGCCGCAACCGCGGCGCGAAAATGCTCCAGCGCCGCCGCGCGGTCGCCGCGCTGGCGCGCCAAAAGCGCGAGACCGCGCCAGCCATTCGAAAACGACGGGTTCTTCGTAACGATGTTGCGATAGGCAGCTTCCGCCTCGCCAAGCCGACCGAGTTCGCGAAGCTCGGTAGCGATATCCACCAGGGTCCAAAAATGTTCAGGTTCGAGGTCCGCCGCCGTTCGGAAATGGTGTAACGCCTCGGTGCGGTTGCCGCGAAGCCGGGCCATGGCGCCGAGGCCGCGCCAGCCTTGGGGAGCATCGGGTTTTTTCGCCACGACGTCACGATAAACGGCGTCCGCGTCGACGTTACGGCCAAGTTCGCGAAGTTCAGCGGCAATATCCAGTAGCGTCCATAAATTATGGGGATCGAGCGCCGCCGCAGCGCGAAAATGCTCAAGCGCAGCAGCCCGCTCGCCGCGCTGCCGCGCCGCCAGGGCCTCGGACCTCTCACGCGAAGCGTCAGACTGAATTTCGCTCAATTTCGTGGCTGCCAGAAGGAAAGCGTTAAACCCATTGTGCGTTTTTCCAAAAGTTAAATAGAGCGAATCAGTTGTTGTCAATCGATCCATAAAGATTTCCAGAGACGGCGCCATTCGTGAATTTGCCGGACGCCGACACTCACCCAAACGCCCGTGAAGCTCCAGGGTTGCTCATGACATTAGGTTTTGCTTTCAAGCGAGAAAAATTGTACCAGTTGAATCCCTAACGCTTGGGCAATGGGCACTTAACTTGTTTTCGATCGCATGAAGTCTTGGCTATCAGGAATTTCGACCTGTTGCCGAAAATGCGGGGCGCCTAACGCACAAAACGTTCCGCCGCTATCATTGGGAGCTTTTAATTTTGTCCGCCAATAAAGCGCCGCGAATGGCAATAGGCCTGCATCTGACGAAATGCGCGGGCACGAGCTTGATCACCACCATCCGCTCCAACATTGCCGACGGGACATACTATTTTTGCTCGTCGTATTACGAAAACATGATGGACGGACGCCTGCTGTTTGACGAGATTCTGGCCCCCGACAAGTTGCAATTTGTCTTCGGACATTTCGTGCATGAGAGTTCTGATTGCATTTTTTGCTGATCGTTATTGCATGCTGTTTACGGGGCTGCGCTCTCCCGCCGAACGCGCCGCAAGCCATCTCGCTCAAATGAATACGATTCGGCACCACGGAAAGCTGCCTCTCGTCTCCGCGAGCGAATATTTGAACGAACACTCGAACAGCATGTGCGACGAAATATTGCGCGGCTTTCCTACGTTCGAACAAAAACTCAGCGGCCAGAGCAAATTCGAGAAGGCGCGCGCCGTTCTCAGCCTGTTCGATTACATTTACGACAGCGGCAAATTTTCAACCCACATCCATCATATATTGGATTGGGTCAGGTTGTCTTCGACTCGAATTTATGCGGACAACGTGACCAGCGACAAGTCGCTCGATGCGGATTTGGCTGCCTTTAATGCCGAGCAGGCCGAGAAACTGAAGCAAATGGCGGCCGACGCCCTGCGCGACGACTTTCAACTTTACGAGTTCTTCAAACCGTACTTCGGAGCGTCGAATGTGAGGGAGCGTTTCACTTCCGAGCCCTGGCGCGTCGCGAGGGAGGAACTCTTTGCGATTTATCCAGATCAGGATCTCGCCCGTCGGCGATTTGCCGATTGGGAGACTGGCCATCATGTCTATGAATTTTATCTTCTAGGCAAGTTGCCATTTCTCAAGTCGTCGCTGGAGCGGCGCATCGCGCGCGCTCAAGACCTTTCGAAAATCATCGACGGATATGGCCCGAAATGAGTCAATTTCGCTGGTATCTCGATCCAGGGAGGCTGTCCTTGAACTCTCCGGCGCTCACCCTGTCGATATCACTGGCGCTGTTGGCTATAGGCCTGCCGTCGCGCGCAGCGGAACAATGCCCTGCGCCGGAGGGCTATGGCAATATGCGGCTCACGTTCAATTCCGACTTTCGCAACGCGAAAGCGCTGGATCAGAATCTTTGGCGGCCGGTCATCGGCCAGCATGGCGGGCTCGACGGCGAACTGCAGGTTTTCACGCCCGACGAGATCAAGCTTGGCGCGCCTCACAATTTGCGCATTCAAACCGAACAAAAACTGATGTGGGGACATCCCTTCAGATCGGGCGAGTTAACGACGCAGGGGCTTTTCTCGCAAACGTACGGGCATTTCGAAATGATGGCCAAAATGCCTGAAGCCAACGGCCTTTGGCCGGCCTTCTGGATGATGGCCGAAAACGGCCATTGGCCGCCCGAGATTGATATCGTCGAGTATATTCATCCTCAAACTCGGGCCAAAGGCGAAATAAAACAAGAGGCATCTGGCGTTGCTGTGACGACGGTTCATTGGGCTGATGCGCAAGGCCAGCAACACTCTCTTGGACAAAGCAACCAGCAATTCTATGCAGACTTAATGCGTCATCCCCGTGCTTCTGACGATCTCGGCCCGAGTTTCCATCTTTACGCAGTCGATTGGCGACCACATCAGATCGGTTTTTCGATCGACGGAAACCCGACGTTCTGTTTGCGAGATAGCGGTAACGACGACCTGAGCGTCCCCGCTTCGCCCATGTTCATGATCCTCGACGACGCCGTTGCAGCCGGAACGCCTACGAAACCAGGATGGGCGGGCTTCCTAGAACCAAACGTGCCCTTTCCTGTCGATTTCGAAATTGCTTATGTCAGGGCATTCCAGTTCAAAGATATTGTGAGCGCTCCTCGTCTCGATTTTGATTTGCATAACGTTCGACTTGTAGAGCAAACGCCGACCGCGGGCCGAACATTAACAATAGAAGCAGACGCGAATGCCGGCGCTCATGACCTATCACCGGGAAATGTCACATTTGAGTTAAAGCGCCTATACAATCCTAAATATCCGGATGGCCTGGAATCGGTTGGAAGCACGGCCTCGGCGCACCTACCGTCATTACGCGCCAATCAAACTTATCACGTGCACACATCCCTTATAATCCCCCCGAATTCCCCAAGCGGATATTATGTTTTGAGCGCATCGTCATCTTACCAAATTTCCTTTGAAAAAGAGAATGATAACAATTCGCAATATCAATGGCGCTCAGGGCAGGCAGTTTCGTTTTTTGTTAACCATACACCTAATTAACAACAAACGGCAGCAATCACGATACATTTTAAAATACGGCATATTCACCGCCAACACTTGGCGACACGAAGCAAAATTGTCCACTGAACTCTTTTGCCGCCACATTTACTAGCCAAGGATCAAGGTGGTGGGATGGCCCCGTGACAGAAGCAAGTTCCAATAGTTTTTTCGCCATACGTTTAGTTAGCCAGTACATATCTGCCCCTATGATGCCTTTGCGAACCCTAGCTTGCATGTCTTGAGGCAGGGCAAAGATTTGCGGCGCGGCGACAGGGGAAGCAAGACGCCCCTCCATCCTTTCACCACAAAACGCAAATTCTATTTTTTCATTTTTTTTGAGCTGTACTGCAATTACCTTTGGGTCTATGTGAATAAGCGCGTCATCTTCAAAAACGAACGCACTATGTTCGCTTCCCTCCGCAATTTTCGTCCAAACCGCATAGTGACTTGCGAAGGCTCCGACAAGCTTTTCGCGATCCTTAGCCACTGGGCCTGTTAGTCTGTCAATAAACGATTTCGGCAACAACCGCCCGTCGAGACCCGGCGCCACATTAAACGTAACATTGAATAGGGCGAAATTTTTGCGCAGCCGTCGCAATCGCTGTCCATTGGCATTGAGAGTTATCACGTATACAGCGTCGATTGCATTATCGTTTTCCGCGCCTTCTTCATGCCAATTACTCATGGAAATGTACGAATTTAGTTGATTCTTTGTGTGCTGAATATACTCATTTGGCTCGGCTTTACGTAACTCCAGCCCATCAGCACTGCGCAATGCCAATCGATAATCACCCATAATTTTAGCCAGCTTCAATGAAGTTCGGAGCATACCGACATCGTCCGCGCCGCCGTATAGACCAACTAAACCTCTAGCCTCGTCAAATTCACCGTCGTACATATGCACCAAGATCATGAGTACTCTTAAATCTGGAGCCATTTTCCAGAAAACAAGCCTATTAATTAGCGACTTCGCTGTTGAGATGCCCCCATTGTCTAAATGCCCTTTTACTAATACAAATGCCATCCACGCATTGTATCTATCAGAAAAAACAATCTGTTCCAGCCATGCGAGAGCCGCAAACGCGCCATCTCGATGAAAAATTATATTATAATCTAACTCCCATAGCTCTTCCCTTGGATTTCCTTGCAGTTCCCACGCATCGATTACGGCATTTAATCCAGTAAAATATTCGTTTAGCTTCTCAGATTGAACTTGCCATCGCAGCGGTAATAGACGCTCACGCAGAGAGTGTGCGCTTATATTATCACACCCCTGAAAAATAAAATCGACTTTGCTTTCAATCACAGCGGAAAGCAACTTCTCGTCAATCATTCCTGCCTCCTGCGGAGGGCGATCCAAAGTCGCGCGATAACGCAAACACGCCTTTAGTTCGCCTCAATCTCCGGCAAATTCTTCTTGAACTTCGTCACAACCCGCCCGCCCGACGGGCCCAGCTCCGAGCCAAATCGCGGCGGCAGGGGGCCGCGGCCGATCGCGGCTTCGTCGAGCCAACCATGAAAGCTTGCGCCGCGCAATGCGCAGGCCTCCAGCGCCGCACGGTGCCTGACGCCGCCCGGCGAAGCCGCCCAGACCACCTCGGCCGCGACATTGTCGAGCACGGCGAGGATCGCCGCCTGGACCGCGCGCGAATCGCTCACCGTGACAAAAAGGCTCGCGGTCTTGCCGTCGAGGTCCATTTGATCCAGCCCGAAAGACTCGTCGGTGAAGACGATCCGCGTGCGGCGGCCAGGAATCTCGAAGCGCGCGATCTCGCCCTTGTCGCGCGCGCGATGGAGCGCCAGCACGGCCGGCTCCCAGCTCATGTTGGGACTGAACAAAGGCATGTCGTCGAGCGCCAGCGACCCCGGCGCCTGCCCATTGCGCTTGCGCCAGCGCTGGTCGACGAGGATGACATCCTCGTCTTCAAGCTCCAGCGCGGCCCGATCGGCTTCGCCCAGCACGTCGATCACCACGAGGCGCGGCCAGGTGCGGCCGCGCCGCAATTCGGCGGGGAGTCATCGCCTTGACGCCAAGCGGCAGGTATTTGTGGATCTTCTTCAGCGCGCCCTCGGAAAGAAGAAGGACCACGGAAAATTTGCCGGCGAAATCGCGCAGGGTCGCAAGCCAGCTGGTGAAGGCCAGCGCGTCCTCGGCGAGCGAGGCGCCGGCGAGGTTGACGACCAGGGGCCGCGTGGCCGCCGAAATCGCGCCGAGCAGATTCGCCCCGCCTTCATTGACGCGGCTGCGCAAATCGTGGCGCGCATGGCGGATATGCGTCATCGCGTCGTGGATGGGCGGCCGCTTCAGCGCGATCTCGGCCATCCGCCGCGCCATGTCCCTCGGCGTGACGCAAACGAGGCTGTCGTCCAGGATGACGCCCTCGGCCGCATGTTCGCTCAAAAGCGTCGGGATGCGCAGGGCCAGCGCATCCGCCATTTTCACCTTGAAGCCGGTGCCGTCGAAGACCGGCGCGATGGCGAAATCGACATCCGCATAAAATCCCGCCTCGGTCTCGACGAAACCCAGGCATTTGACGCCGGCGCGCTTGTCGATGCGCTCCCCGACCCGGCCGCCGACGACGATCTCGACCGGCGCGAATGTTTCGCAGACGACCTGTTCGAGCTCCTTGAGAAGCGCGTTCAGGCCGGCGACATTGAAGGGATTGTCGCTGGCGAGGGCGCCGAAAATGACCTTGTCCGGCGAATGGTAATGTGCGGCGGAGGCGGGGCGCGCCTCCAATTCGAGTGAAAAATCATAGAAGGGAACGGTCACGACCGGCTTGTCGGTCTTGGCGAGCAGTTCGACGCCCTCCAACTCCTGGATGGTGACCGCGATGTCGGCGCGGCGGACGCCGAACACTTCCGAGCTTTGCGACGTGACGAAGAACTCCGGCTTCATCCCCATGCGGGCGAAGACCTCGGAGCGCTTCCAGAACAGGTCATGCGTCTCGAGCACCTTGAACGAATTCGGATGCACGAAGTCGAACGCCTTGCTCAGCCAGACGTTATGGACGACCACCACATCGAAGAACCGCCGGCTGTTGAGATTGGTCAGCATTTGCTCCAATGCCGGATCCCACCATTCGTCGAGATGGTGCAGGGCGCCGCTTTTGGGCGGCAGTCCGACGCGGCGATCGGCGTAAAGCAGGATCACCTCGGGCCATTGCTCGCGAAGGCGATCGGCGAAATCCTGATCGTGCCGCCAGTACCAGGGATCCTCGAAGGCGAGCAGCAGGAAGGTGATTTCGTATCCCGCGTCGGCCAGCAGCTTGGTCATTTGCATCGTTCGACGGCGATGCCCGGCGTCGAGCGGCGCCGTCGCGAAGGGAGAAATGACTAGCGCGCTTTTCATCTCAGTCTTTCCGAAACTCTCGCCGAGGCCGCCTCAAACACCGCCATTCCCGAAAACGATCGCGGCGAGATAAATCGCGCGCAATTGCAACGCGAATTGCTCGTAGCTTTCCGGCTCGAAGAAAATCGCATTGAGATTGCGGCGCTCGGCCTCGAGCTGGCTGACGATACGGCCATATTCGGCGCGCAATTCGGAGTCGGCAGGCCGCGCCAGGCCTGAAACCATGTCCGATACCGCCTGCCAGTAGACACGGCGCCGGAACCAGCGCGGCGTCAGCCGGTCCGACGGAATCATATGAAGGACCATCGCGGCGGGATGATAGAGCACGCGCTGCATGCCGATGCGCTCGAGGAGCGCCGTTTCGTCGTTGCTCAGCAGCGAACTCGATCCCTTGCGGCCGAGATCGACATTGAACATTCCATATTGATCGAACGCCTGTCGCCGGAACGCCATGTTCGCGCCGACGATCCACTCGCCCGGACGCAGCCTGCGCTGCGTCGCGCTCCAGTCGATGCAGGAGAGGTAACCCGACAGCTTGTCGTCATACCAGGAAGGCAATTTGTCGAAGGGGTATTTCGGCAGAACCTTGCCGCCGACGACCAGCGTCCCGGGGTCCTCGAAAGCCCGCAGGATCTCCAGGCACCAGTCATCATGGACGATCGCGTCGTCGTCGAGAAACGCGACAATATCGCCGGACGTCGCCGCAATGCCGAAATTGCGCGCATGCGAAAGGCCCGGCTCCTCGCAGACCTCGAGCCTGACGTTCGGCGCGTCCGGAAGGCGGACGGGCTCGCGACGCGAGGCCGGCGTATTCTCCACAACCAGGACTTCGCAGGAAGTCTCGCGAAACCCGCGCGAACCTGCAAGCGCAGCGAGGGCGTCCTCCAGCGCTTCATATCGGTCGCAAGTGCAAATGACTACGCTGAGCGCATGCTTCATGACGTGGCTCACCCGCGACTGCTGATGGAGATTTCCCTGAAGGAAAACGATACATCCTTGTTGCTGGCGTCCGCGGCCATGTCGACGGAGAGCTCGAATTCCAGCTCGCTCGCTGTCCTGCTTTCAAGAATTATCGTCTTGTAACGACCATCGACGACTTCGAGCCAGGGATAGACTTCACCATTGACCTTCAAGGTGAAGGTGGCTTCGACTTCCTTCGACGTGAAATTGACGACCTCGACAGCGAAGTCATATTGGAAAGACCGGACCAGCGGGATCGACGCGCTGATGCGGCCGGACTTGCCGACCCAACGCTTCACCTCGCTCCCGTTCACCTCGGCGTCGAATACGTCCGAAAAATACAGGTTTGGCAAGTTGGCGACGTATGTCCAGGACTTAGGCGCCATTTCCCTTTGAAGCAAAGGCATTTTCTTTGTCAGCAGCATGTCGCCGAGCGCAGAGATGCTGTCCGTCCGCGCCAAGCAAGCTTTCAGTTGCGACTCGGCGTCCTGCATTTTTTTGTCAAACGACACAAAAAAAGCCTCGGGAGAGGCGCGAAACAACTTAAAGGAGTCACTCAAGCTTCCCCTCCCCACTCTGGCGCTAACGGTACGTCACTCCGGATAGCAAACTCGGATCGCATAATCAATGAAAAGACGAAAGCGATCGCAGGGTCAGGCTTTTAGGAAGTCTTGACCGGTTCCGCCGGCGGCATGGACTTGATCCCGGCGGCCGTTTTTTCGGTCCCGAGCGGACGCGCAAAAGGAATATTCCTTCCCCTTCTTAAGCAAAGATCGCTTCGCGCGCGTTCGCGTCCACGACGCTTGACCCTCGCCCCCTGCCGCCGCAAGTCCGTGCGGCGCGATTTTGCGCGAAATCGAGGACGTTTGCCGGTATAAGCGAGGCATGGCGATTCCGGGGGGAGAGGCGCATGCAGTACAATCTGTCGGGCACTGTGATGCAGACGCTGGAGATCGATCTCGCCGCCGGCGAGACGGTCTACAGCCAGACCAATTGCATGTGCTGGATGAACGATTTCATCGAGATGGACACTCATACCGGCGGCGGCTTTCTCGCCGGCCTCAAGCGCTCCTTCGGCGGCGGCAGCTTCTTCATCACCGAATTCAAGTCGCGCGGGGCCGGCCATGTCGCCTTCGCGCCGCGCTTTCCCGGCACGATCCTCGCCGTGCCGCTGCGCGACGGCCAGGCTCTGGTCTGTCGCAAGGAGACGTTCCTCTGCGCGGAAATGTCGGTGAAGCTGGAGCTGGCCTGGCAGAAAAGGCTCGGCGCCGGCTTTTTCGGCGGCGAGGGCTTTATCCTGCAAAAGGTGACCGGGCCGGGAATGGTCTGGCTCGACCTGTCCGGCGAAGTGGTGCACCGCGACCTCGCGGCGGGCGAAAGGCTGCTGGTCAACGCCGGCCATGTCGGCGTCATCGACCCGACCATCGGCTTCGACATCCAGATGGTCAAGGGCTTCCGCAACATCCTGTTCGGCGGCGAAGGCCTGTTCCTCGCCACATTGACCGGACCGGGCCACGTGGCCTTGCAATCGATGCCGATCATGAACCTCGCCGAGGAAATCGGGCGCTACCTGCCGCAGACCGCCAGCGGCGGCGACGGCGGCGGCTCCATTTCGTCGGGCGTCGTCGGCGGGATTCTCGGCATGCTCGGCGGCTCCGCCATCAGCAACGAGTAACCGAGGTCACGCGACAGGCGGAAAAATTTGGCTATATTCCCGCTGCCCGCAACCTGACCGCAGCCGCCCATGCCGATCCTGAAAGTCTACGCCCGAGTCCTCGGCCAGCTTGCGGCGGAGCGCCGTCTCGCCATCCTGCTGGTTTTCGCCAATCTCGCCCTGGCCTGCGCGCAATTCGTCGAGCCGGTGCTGTTCGGCCGCATCATCGACGCCCTGACCAGCGCCGAGACGCGGCGGGTCACGCCTGCCTGGAGCCAGCTCACGCCGATGATGGGCGCCTGGGTCGCCTTCGGCCTGTTCTCGATCGGCGCGGCGGTGCTGGTCGCCCTGCATGCCGACCGCCTGTCGCACCGGCGGCGGCTGGCGGCGATGGCCGATTTTTTCGACCATCTGCTTGAACTGCCGCTCGGCTTTCATGGCGCCACCCATTCCGGCCGCCTGCTGAAAGTGATGCTGGAGGGCGCAGGGGGCATGGCCAGCCTGTGGCTGGAGTTTTTCCGCACCAATTGCGCCTCGATGGTCGCCCTGTTCATCCTTCTGCCGGCGACGCTGTTCGTCAACTGGCGGCTGGCGTCCGTCCTCCTGCTGCTCGTGATCGGCTTCGGCCTCCTCACCATTTTCGTGATGCGCCGCACGCAAGGGCTGCAGGCGCGCGTCGAAGTCTTCAACGCGCGCCTCGCCGAACAGGCGTCGGACGTTCTCGGCAATGTGCCGGTGATCCAGTCCTTCACCCGCATCGAGAGCGAATTGCGGTCCCTGCGCGAAATCATCGACCGGGTGCTGGCGGCGCAATTGCCGGTCCTGTCCTGGTGGGCGCTGGCGGCGGTGGCGACGCGCGCCTCGGCCACGTTGACGCTCCTGTCGATCTTCGTCATCGGCGTCTGGCTGCATCTGCAAAATCACGCAACGATCGGCGAAATCGTCGCTTTCATGAATTTCGCCACCATGCTGATCGCGCGGCTGGAGCAGGTCGTCGGCTTCGTCAACTACCTGTTCATGCAGGCGCCGAAGATCGCGGATTTTTTCGAGGTCATGGACACCTCGCCGAACGTCGCCGACAGGCCCGGCGCGCGGGATCCCGGCCGCATGGCCGGCGAAGTCGCCTTCGACCATGTCGGCTTCGCCTATGACCAACGCCGCAAGGCGGTGGACGACGTCAGTTTCGTCGTAAAGCCCGGCGAGACCATCGCGCTCGTCGGCGCGACCGGCTCGGGCAAATCGACCACGCTGAGCCTGCTGCATCGCGCCTTCGATCCGCAGGGCGGCGCGATCCGGATCGACGGCGTGGACATCCGCGACCTGAAACTTTCCGCGCTGCGGAAGAACATCGGCGTGGTCTTCCAGGAGCCGATGCTGTTCGCGCGTTCGATCGAGGAGAACCTGCGGGTCGGCAAGATCGACGCCAGCGATTCCGAAATCGCGCTGGCGCTCGAGCGGGCGCAGGCGAGCGATTTTGTCGCGCGACAGGTCGACGGGATCAAGACGCTGGTCGGCGAGCGCGGTCGCACGCTGTCGGGCGGCGAGCGCCAGCGCCTGTCCATCGCCCGGGCGCTGTTGAAAGACCCGTCGATCATGATTTTCGACGAGGCGACTTCGGCGCTCGACGCGGCGACCGAAAAGCAGTTGCAGGCGGCGCTTGCCGCGGCGACCAGGGGCCGCACCACATTCGTCATCGCCCATCGGCTGGCGACAATCCGCGGCGCCGACAGGATTTTCGTCTTCGACCAGGGCAGGATCGTCGAAAGCGGCTCTTTCGACGAACTGGTCGCGCGGAACGGAAAATTCGCCGACCTGGCGCGGGCGCAATTCATGGCGGGAGAAGCCGCGCCCGCCGCATTGTAACGATCAAGCCGGCAAGCTCACTTCTCCCCGTCGGGCTCCGGGGACAGGCGCAAAAGGGTGATGCGGTTGCGCTGCTTGCGCAGGACTTCGAAGCGGAAGCCGTGGAAGGCGAATTTCTGGCCCTGTTCGGGGATGGCGCGCGCCTCGTGGATCACCAGCCCGGCGATGGTGGTCGCCTCGTCGTCGGGCAGGTCCCAGGCCATCACGCGATTGAGGTCGCGGATCGGCGCCGAGCCTTCGACGATCACGGAGCCGTCCGGCTGGCGGCGCACGCCGGACACTGCGAGGTCGTGTTCGTCGCTGATGTCTCCGACGATCTCCTCCAGGATGTCTTCCAGCGTCACCAGTCCCTGCACGTCGCCATATTCGTCAACGACCAGCGCGAAATGGGTCTTGCGCTTGCGAAACGCCTGCAACTGGTCCTCGAGCGACGTCGTGTCCGGCACGAACCAGGCTTCGAGCGTGATGCTGTCGAGCTTGACCATGGCCGCATCGCCGCCGGCCTCCGCCAGCGCGCGCAAAAGATCCTTGGCGTGCAGGACGCCGATGATGTTGTCGGCGTGTTCGCGCCACAGCGGCACGCGGGTGAAGGGCGAGGCGACGACTTCGCGCACGATCTCCGGCGTCGGCAGGTCGGCGTCGAGCGCCAGCATCTTGGTGCGATGGACCATGACGTCGGAGACGGTCAGCTCCTTCAGGTCGAGCAGCCCGCCGAACATGTCGCGGTCGGAGCGGGCGACGTCGCCTTCGCGATGCATCAGGTCGACCGCGCTTTTCAGCTCCTCCTGCGGCGTCAGCAAGCCATGCGCCTCGCCAAGCCGCAGGCCGAAGACATGCAAGGCGCCGCGGACGATCTTTTCGACGCCATAGAGCACCGGTCCGAAGATGGTGACGAAGAAGGAGACGATCCGCACGATCGCCAGCGACACGCGGTCGGGATAATTGATCGCCACGGTCTTCGGCAGGACTTCCGCGAAGACCAGCAGCAGCACGGTCATCGACGCGGTGGCGTAAACGGCGCCGCGCTGGCCGAAGACCGCCAGCAGGACAGAGGTCAGGAAGGCCGAGGCGGCGATGTTGAACAAGGTGTTGCCGAGCAGCATGGCGCCGATCAGCCGGTCACGGCTCGCCAGCAGGCGAATGACGATTTTCGCGCGCGGGTCGCCCTGTTTTTCGAGCGCGTGCATCCGCGCCCGCGAGGCCGCCGTCAGCGCCGTTTCGGATCCGGAAAACAGGGCCGACATCAGGATGCAGAAGATCAGGATCACCGCGGCGACCCAGACGTTGACCGGCAGGACGCCGCCCTCGCCGTGCATTGCGTTCAGGCCCCCGCCCGCAGTTCGCTCTCGAGAAAGGCGCGAACGGCCTCCGGCTCGACGCTTCTGGCTATGAAACATTCGCCCACGCGGCGCGCGAGAATGAAGGTCAGCGCGCCGCGCCGCACTTTCTTGTCCTGCGCCATGGCCGTGACGACTTCGTCGGCGCCGGCGCTCCAGCCGGGAATCTGGCCGATGCGCGTCGGCAGTCCGACGGCGCGCAAATGGTTTTCCACGCGCACGGCCGCCTCGGGCGGGCAGAGCCCCTGGCGCGCCGAGAATCGGAAGGCGCAGGCCATGCCGATCGCCACGCTTTCGCCATGCACGAGCCGCGCGCTGTCATAGCCGACGAGCTTTTCCAGCGCATGGCCGAATGTGTGGCCGAGATTGAGCAGCGCGCGGTCGCCCTGTTCGGTCTCGTCGCGCGCCACCATGGCGGCCTTGGATTCGCAGCTCACGGCGATGGCGTGGTCGAGTTCCGGCCCGCGTGAAAATACCGCCGGCCAATGCGTCTCCAGCCAGGCGAAGAAATCGGGCCGGTCGATCAGGCCGTATTTGGCGACTTCGGCATAGCCCGCGGCGAATTCGCGCGGCGGCAGCGTCGCGAGGGTCTTGGTGTCGGCCAGCACCAGCGACGGCTGGTGGAAGGCGCCGATCAGATTCTTGCCATGGCCGGAATTGATGCCGGTCTTGCCGCCGACGGACGAATCGACCTGCGACAGCAGCGTGGTCGGGAATTTGCACGAAGCCCATGCCGCGCCTGAGACTCGCGGCGGCGAAGCCGGTGAGGTCGCCGATGACGCCGCCGCCCAGCGCCACGAGGAAATCGCCGCGCTCCATGCGCGCCTCTAGCGCCGCCTCGCAAAGCTGTTGAAAATGGGCGTAGTTCTTGGTGGCCTCGCCGGCTGGCAGCACGATCTGGCCATGCCTGACCCCGGCGGCGCGAAAACTCTCCTGCAACGGCGCGAGCCAGAGCGGGCCGACCTGGGAATCGGTGACGATGAAGGCGCTGGCGCCCGGCGCGAGCTGCGAAATCCTCTCGCCGGCGTGGGCGATGAGATCGGGGCCGATCAGGATGTCATAGGCGCGCGGCCCGAGTTTTACGCAGACGCGCGTTGTGGCGGGGGGGACGGCGGGAGCGGTCATGTCGGGTGAAAATTCTCCTTGCTTGGCCAGATGGCGTTCGAGCGCGCTCAAGATTTCCTCGATGATCGTCTCATGCGGCGCGTCGCGCGATTGCGTCGTCAGGTCGGCTTCGGCGTAGACGGGGTAGCGCTGGTCGATCAGGCGGCGCATCACCCCTTCTGGATCGGGATCCTGCAGCAATGGCCGCGTCGGCCTCTTGCGGACCCGCCGCATCAGCACGTCGAAATCGGCCTTCAGCCAGATCGAGACGGCATGGTCGCGAATATGGGCGCGCGTCTGTGGATTGATGAAGGCGCCGCCGCCGGTGGCGATGACCCGCTCGCCCTCGCCGATCAGCCGCGCCAGCACCCGCCGCTCGCCGTCGCGAAAATAAGGCTCGCCGTGCGAGGCGAAAATCTCGGCGACCGTCAGGCGGTGCGCGGCCTCGATTTCATGGTCGGAATCGACGAAGCCGACGCCGAGGCGCTGGGCAAGCCGCCGGCCGATCGCGGTCTTTCCAGAGCCCATCATGCCGACCAGCACCAGCGGACGACCGGCCAATGCGTCGACAATCGCCTGCGCGCGCGAATCGCGGGGCGGGGGCGGCGACAAAGGCGCCTCCGGTTTTGGAACGATGGCTTGATCCGACATGATCGCACTGTAGTATCACGACGCGAGGGTGAAATTAAACCGACTTTCGCCGCAACTGGACCCGAGACCCATGCCCAGCCTGTTTCGCTTCGTTTTCCTGATCGGCCTGCTGGCCGGCACCGCTTTCGTGGGCATGGCGGCCCTGGTCGCTTTTGTCGAGCCGCAGCCGCGCGAGATCAGCCAGCCGATCTCGCCCGCCCTGCTGAACAAATGACCGGAAGCGCCGCTTCGGCGCGCGCCGTCGCGGATTTTCTCGACATGCTTTCCGCCGAACGCGGGGCGGCCAGGAATACGCTGGACGCCTATGCCCGCGACCTCGGCGATTATGTCGCGGCGCTGGCCGAACAGGGCCGCGCCCCGCTGGACGCGACGACGCAGGATATCCGCGACCATCTCGCCGACCTGGCCGAAGCCGGCCTGAAACCGGCGTCGACGGCGCGGAAATTGTCGGCGATCCGCCAGTTTCATCGCTTTCTCGCCGCCGAGGAGCGGCGCGCCGACGATCCGGCGGTCCTGCTCGAAGGGCCGCGGCAAGGGCGGCGGCTGCCGAAGATCCTGTCGGTCGACGAAGTGGACGCGCTGCTGCGAGTCGCCCGCGAGGGATTGGACGATACGGCCCGCCCGGCCGGCGAAAGGCTGCGGGCAAAACGGGCCGCCTGCCTGGTCGAAGTGCTCTACGCCGCCGGGCCTGCGCGTGTCCGAACTGGTCGCGCTGCCTCTGTCGGCGGCGAAACTGGCCGAAAAATCGCTCGAGCAGGGCGGCGGTTTTCTCATGGTCAAGGGCAAGGGCGGGCGCGAGCGCCTGGCGCCGTCTGACGGGCGCGGCGCGCGAGGCGCTGACCGCCTATCGGCGGATGCTGCTGGAGCTTCACCCCGCCCTGGCGGCGCAAAAATGGCTGTTTCCCTCGGATGGCGACAGCGGCCACCTGACCCGCCAGGTTTTTGCGCGCGAGCTGAAATTTCTGGCGGCGGCGGCGGGAATTCCGGCTTCGCGGGTCAGCCCGCATGTCCTGCGCCACGCCTTCGCCAGCCATTTGCTGCAAAACGGCGCCGACTTGCGCGTCGTCCAGGAATTGCTTGGCCATGCCGACATAGCGACCACGCAAATCTATACGCATGTGCTGGACGAGCGGCTGAAAGCCATGGTGCGCGACCTGCATCCGCTCAACGACGTTGACGATTGATACTCCCGTCGACCGGCCATCCGCCAAGCTGCAAGAAGTTGATATTCCGTTAACCGTTTCTTCATTTAACACGCTTAGGTTGTGCTTAAGCGTTCAAACAATCGTGAGCGGAAGAGAGCCCGGAATTGTTTGCAATGTAAAATTCCACCCACTGAACCAATGGGGCAACGCGGCATGGGTTTCCTTTTCAACGGCGACGGCGCCGTCTTTCGCGCAGCTTTCGAGGCGCTCGACCGCTCTCAGGCCACCATCCAGTTCGACATGGACGGCACGATCCGCACCGCCAACCCGCTTTTCCTGCAAGCCCTCGGCTATCGCCTCGACGAGATCGTCGGCCAGAAGCACGCGATTTTCGTTGATCCGCGCGAGCGCGACAGCGCCGAATATCGCGCCTTCTGGGAAGACCTGCGCGCCGGCAAGTACCGCCAGGCCGAATTCAAGCGGATCTCCAAGTCCGGCAAGCCCGTATGGATCCAGGCGACTTACAATCCCTTGCTGGACAGCTCGGGCAAGCCGTTCCGCGTGATCAAATTCGCGACCGACGTCACCGAGCAAAAGCTCGCCTCCGCCTATGCCCGGAGCCAGGTCGAAGCGATCAACCGGTCGCAGGCGGTGATCGAGTTCGAAGTCGACGGGCGCATCGTCAGCGCCAACGAGAACTTCCTTAAGGTACTCGGCTATCGGCTCGACGAGATCAAGGGCCAGCATCATTCGATGTTCATCGACCCGAGCGAGCGCAATTCCGACGCGTATCGGCAGTTCTGGGCCAAACTCGCCAACGGCGAATATTTCAGCGGCCAATTTCATCGCGTCGCCAAGGGCGGGCGCGACGTCTGGATCCAGGGCTCCTACAATCCGGTCTTCGATCTCGATGGCAAGCCATGGAAAGTGGTGAAATTCGCCACGGACGTCACCGACCAATTCGTGCAGCAGAAAAAGCGCGCCGAAGTCTACGGCCGGGTCGACGCGCAGCTCGGCGGCATGACCGAAACCGTCTCCTCGGTCTCGCACGAGGCGGTCGAGGCCGCCGCCGCCTCCAACCAGACGTCGGGCAATGTCCAGGCCGTCGCCGCCGGAGCGGAGGAGCTTTCCTCCTCGTTCCAGGAAATCGCCCGGCAGGTCGCCCACGCCACCGAAATCGCGCAAAAGGCGGTGACGGTCGCGGGCAACGCCGGCTCCATCGTCTCGGCGCTGGCCAACGACGCCCAGAAAATCGGCGAGGTCGTCAGGCTGATCAGCGACATCGCCGCCCAGACCAACCTGCTGGCGCTGAACGCGACGATCGAGGCCGCGCGCGCCGGCGAGAGCGGCCGCGGTTTCGCCGTGGTGGCCGCCGAGGTCAAGACGCTGGCGACGCGCACCGCGCGCGCCACCGATGAAATCGGCGAACAGGTGTCTTCGGTGCGCGCCTCGACTTCCGACGTGACCAGCGCCATCGAAAGCATCGCCGAGATCATCGGCACGATCAATTCGATCACCTCGGCGATCGCCGGCTCGGTTCAGGCGCAAAGCGCGGTGACCGCCGACATGTCGGAAAACATGCAGGTGGCCGCCAAGGGCGTCGAGGCCATCACCCAGTCGATGAACGCCATCGCCGAATCGACGGTGAAAATCGATTCGGCCGCCAAGTCCGTGCGCGACATTTCGCGCGCCGCCGCCTGAAACCTGAGGACAGTCTCGGCGGAGCGCGCCCATGCCGGCGCGCTCGCGCCGGCGAAAGCGGCGCCTGACTCGCAAGGATTTTCGCGACCTGCATCGGTTGAACGGTGACGGAAGGCGTTTTTCCGTTAACCAATTTTACAACTTCTGATTGCATCCTGACTTTCGAACCGGATTCGGCGCGAGTGAAGGTCAGGCAATGATGAAGATATTCAGGTCGCATAAATCTGACTTGCTTGACGCGACTTTCGAGACCGTCCGGCGTTCGCGCTGTTTTCTTGAGCTTGGCCTCGACGAGACGATCCTCGACGCGAACGACAAATACCTCGAAATCATGGGCTATAGCCGCGACGAATTGATCGGCAAGAAGCACATGGTCACGATCGAGAAAAGCGACGAGGGACTTCGCGCCTATCACGAATTATGGGGGCGCCTGCGGGCCGGCGAATATATGGAGCGCGAGCTGAAGCGGGTCACCAAGACCGGCAAGCCGGTCTGGTTTCACTGCACCTATAATCATTTGCGCGACCGAAACGGGAAGCCCTATCGCGTCATCATGATCTTTGCCGATCTGACGGAACAGAAAATCCATCAATCCGCTCTCCAGGCGCAGATCGATGCGATCAGCCGCTCGCAGGCGGTGGTCGAGTTCGAAACCGACGGGCGCATCCTCGGCGCCAACGAGAACTTCCTGAAGGTTGTCGGCTATCGGCTGGACGAAATCAGGGGCCAGCATCATTCGATGTTCGTCGATCCGGGCGAGCGCAATTCCGAAACATATCGGCAACTCTGGAAGAAACTCGCCAGCGGCGAATATGTCAGCGGCCAATTTCATCGCATCGCCAGGGGCGGACGCGACGTCTGGATCCAGGGCTGCTACAGTCCGGTCTTCGATCTCGACGGCAAGCCGTGGAAGGTGGTGAAATTCGCCACCGACGTCACCGACCAATTCGTGCAGCAGAAAAAGCGCGCCGAAGTCTACGGCCGGGTCGACGCGCAGCTCGGCGGCATGACCGAAACCGTCTCCTCGGTCTCGCATGAGGCGGTCGAGGCCGCCGCCGCCTCCAACCAGACGTCGGGCAATGTCCAGGCCGTCGCCGCCGGGGCGGAGGAGCTTTCCGCCTCGTTCCAGGAAATCGCCCGGCAGGTCGCCCGCGCCACCGAAATCGCGCAAAAGGCCGTGACGGTCGCGGGCAACGCCGGCTCCATCGTCTCGGCGCTGGCCAACGACGCCCAGAAAATCGGCGAGGTCGTCAGCCTCATCAGCGACATCGCCGCCCAGACCAACCTGCTGGCGCTGAACGCGACGATCGAGGCCGCGCGCGCCGGCGAGAGCGGCCGCGGTTTCGCCGTGGTGGCCGCCGAGGTCAAGACGCTGGCGACGCGCACCGCGCGGGCCACCGATGAAATCGGCGAACAGGTGTCTTCGGTGCGCGCCTCGACTTCCGACGTGACCAGCGCCATCGAAAGCATCGCCGAGATCATCGGCACGATCAATTCGATCACCTCGGCGATCGCCGGCTCGGTTCAGGCGCAAAGCGCGGTGACCGCCGACATGTCGGAAAACATGCAGGTGGCCGCCAAGGGCGTCGAGGCCATCACCCAGTCGATGAACGCCATCGCCGAATCGACGGTGAAAATCGATTCGGCGGCCAAGTCCGTGCGCGACATTTCGCGGTCCGCCGCCTGAGATTCATATCGTCTTTGAATTCGCTCGCATAAGCTTGGCGCCGCTTCGCTCCTGACCGGTTCTCATCAATGAGAACCGGCATCACTCCTTGTGCGGCGCGCCTTTGCGTTCGAGCAGGAACACCGCCTGCTCGCCGAAAAGGTTCCATGCCCACCAGGGCGCCTGGACCTGAATCTGCTCGCCATTGCCGTCCATCGCCACCGCCTTGACGATGCGCGCGTCGATTTTTTCGACCAGGCTGACGAAATCGCGGATCGTGCAAAGGTGGATGTTCGGCGTCTCGTACCAGGCGTGGGCAAGGTTCCGGGTCAGAGGCATCCGCCCGCGCGTCGCCAATTGCCAGCGAATGCGCCAATGGCCGAAATTCGGGAAGGAGACGATGGCGCGCCGGCCGATCCGCATCATCTGCCGCAGCACCAGGCGCGGATCGCGCGTCGCCTGGAGCGTCTGCGAAAGAATGACGTAATCGAAGGAATCGTCGGGATAATCCGCGAGATCGACGTCGGCGTCGCCCTGGATGACGGAAAGGCCCTTGGCGACGCACTGGTTGACGCCCTTTTGCGAAATTTCCAGGCCGCGCGCGTCGACGCCCTTGCGATCGGTCAGCAGGCGCAGCAATTCGCCGTCGCCGCAGCCGACGTCGAGCACGCGCGAGCCGGAAGCGACCATGCCGGCGACCACCAGCAGATCGATGCGCGGCGTCTTCGGCTCCGGCGGCCTGGCGGGCGCAGCCGTCGCCAGCTGGGCGCCGCGCGGCGCGGTGTCGGCGAGACTGCGGCGGGAACTCGGAGGGCGTGTCGGTCAAGAGCGCAACTTGTTCGATTTTCCGAACGGATCGTTTGTTATTTAGGAGCACGGCTTTCGCCAAGTCAAGCAAAGCGGGCCGATTTGGCGTTTTCCTGCGGGCCCCGGACGTCTATAGAAAGGGGAAGGTAAATTTTTTGCCTGCGGCCGAGGCGTCGCGCGAAAAAGAGAGCAACCCAACCCATGAGCCAAATTTCCGCCCTCGAATCGCTGGCCGAACTGCGCGAGGAGATCGACCGGATCGACGGCGAAATGCACAATCTGCTGATGGAGCGCGGCCAGATCATCGACCGGCTGATCGACGTGAAGGCCCGACAGGGCGGCGGTTCGGCTTTCCGGCCGGGACGCGAGGCCGACATGATGCGGGTGATCGCCTCCCGCCACCACGGCCGCCTGCCGCTCGACACGGTCGAAAGCATCTGGCGGGTGATCATCTCCACCTTCACTTTCGTCCAGTCGAACTACGCCGTCCATGCCGACATGTCGGGCGGCGACGCCGCCATGCGCGATTCGGCGCGCTTCCATTTCGGCTTCACCGTGCCTCTGCGCGGACACGCCAGCCCGGCCGAGACGATCGATGCGGTCGCGGCCTCCGGGCGGACTGGGAGCGGCGGCGATCTCGGCATGTTGCGCGCCTCGAGCGCGCCGCAGGACGATCGATGGTGGGAAAGGCTCGCGGCCGAGGACGCGCCGAAAATCATCGCCCGCCTGCCCTTCGTCGAGCGGCCCGACCATCAGGCGGGCATGCCGGTCTTCATCATTTCCAATCCGCTGGCCGAGGCGGCGGCGCGCGATGTCGCGCTCTTTTCGATCGATTGGCGCGGCGCGCCGGCGCCGGACGATTCCTATTTTCGCGCGTCGGGCTGCGACATACTGGCGCGGGCGGCCACGGCCGACGGCGTCTCGCTGCTCCTGTCGTCGCCGGGCGACTGGGGGCTCGAAAAGCTCAGGCCGGCGCTCGGCTTGCCGCCGCAAGGCGCGGCCGCCTGGATCGGCAGCCATGCCGAGCGTTTCGCGCTGGCGTGAGTCTCCCTCAGTAAAGCGGCGCAAGCGTCGCCGGCAGGCGCAGCGGCCCGAGGAACACCTGGCCTTTCGCCAGGACCAGCGGCAGCGCGATGGCGTCGCCATCCTCGCTCCTGGCCGCGGGCTTGCCGAGCAGAGCGCCGAGCAGGTTCTGCGCCTGGGCGGCGGAAACCGGAAGTCCCAGCCGCGCGAAGATGGGGCCGGCGCCCTTGGCGGCGACGTTCAGCCGGCCGGCGGCGCGATGCGCGTCGTCGAGGGCCAGCGCGCCGTCAACGCGAAGATCCAGGTCGCCCGCCCGCCAATCGAACTTTTCGATGCTCACGGCGCCGGAGTTCCGGCGC
This sequence comes from uncultured Alphaproteobacteria bacterium, assembly GCA_963828185.1. Lineage (GTDB taxonomy): Bacteria > Pseudomonadota > Alphaproteobacteria > Rhizobiales > Beijerinckiaceae > Rhodoblastus. The sequence goes on from CAWHDV010000001.1 coordinate 61,500, forward strand.
CAGTCCTCGACGGCCGCGCGCCAGTCGCCGGTCTGGCGCGGCGCCGGGGCGATCCTGCCGCTGACCTTGAATTGGCCGAGATCGGTCGCTTGCAGCCATTGCTGCACGAGCGGGGCGGTGACGCCCTGGCCGGCGAGATCGAAATGCAGCGAGCCGTCGGCGAGCGGCTTCGCCTCCGCCGCCAGGGTCTGCATGTCGAAGTTTATTCCAGCCTGCGGCGCTTCCGGCCGCCAGTCGAGGGACTTGACGGCGAGATCGGCCGCCTCGAGGCCATGCGTCGACCAGGTGAAGTCGAGCGTCATCCCGTCATGCCGCAGTTTCGCCAATGGCGCGCCATCGGGCTTGAGCAGCACGATCGGGCTGGAAAGGGTGAGCACGACGTGGTTGGGGGCGAAGAGGCTGGCCTCGCCATGCGCCTCCTGGGCCCTGGCGAGAATGTCGCCCTGGGCGGTGCGCATGGGCGCGGAAAAATCGGCGCAGCTCAGGCGCAGCCGGAACGGAAAGCCGCCGATGTCGCTCGAGGCGCAGAAGTCGGCGAGCGAGGCGCCGCCGAAGGTCTGTTCGTTCACATAGCGCCCGAGCTGGTGCGCCGCATAGAGCCAGAATTCGCCGACGCCCAGGCACAGGGCCAGGATCAGGCCGATGACCAGGCGACGCAGGAGCGGGGAGGAAGAGGAGGAAGCCATGACGCTCGCGCAAGATGGGGGCCGGCCTGCAAGGAACGCCCGAGCCGGATCGAGCCGTCTATAGACGGGAAATCGGCTCCCGTCTCAGCCCTTGGCGTCGACCGCGATTCGACCAAATCGCAATCGACACTCAATTCCTTTGTTTTCACAACGTTTTTGCAAAAAACCGGCGTCCAATTTTTTGCACTCTGCTCCGGAGGATTTCGCGCGCCACTCTCGTGAAAAACACGGCCCGAACACGCTCCGCCGCCGGCAAGATTCAGGCGGCGAGCGCCAGGCGGCGGGGCGCCAGGTCGCGGACCGCGGCGTCCCGCTCCGCCCGCGAGCCGGCAAGGAGATGCACATGCCATTCGTTCGCGCCGCATGTCTTGGCTTTTTGCGCCCAGGCGCGCATCTCGCCCTCTTCGGCCGTCTCGCCGGGCTGGAAGACGAAGGCGATCGACGCGCCCTCCGCGTTTTTCCGCACCGCCGCGACAATGGCCCGGCCACAGTCGAAGGACGGCGGCGCGTCGACGGAATAGACCGAGCAGACGTATCGGCGGCCGGAAGCGCCGAGCCAAGCTTCGAACAGGCTTTCCAGCCCCGTCCGGTCAAGACAGGCGAGCGGACGATGGCGCGCGGCGAAAAATGAGCCGACCGGGAGCGCAGCAGCCGAAAAACGAACCATGTCTGTCCCCGTAGACCGAAACGTGAGGCAAACAAAATAAGAACAAAACAGGGGTAAAGTCAATTCGTCCTGGCTGTCGCCGGTTCATTTTTTTGCAGATTGGCGGCGAGGCTCGGGTCTTTGGCCAGCGCCTCGGCATTGAGCCTGTCGCAGGCCGTCTCGATCCGCTCCTGCAAGGTCCGGGCGAATTCGGCGTTGGGCAGGCCGGGTTCGATCACCGGCAGGAATTCGACGACGATGGTCCCCGGGCGGCGCAGGAATTTGCGGCGCGGCCAGAACAGGCCGGAATTCAGCGCGACGGGAACGCAAGGCGCATTGGCCGCGGCGTAAAGATGGGTGACGCCGCTCTTGTAGGCGGGCGGCGCGCCGGCCGGGCGCCGCGTGCCCTCCGGGAAGATGAAGATCGCCCGCCCTTCCGAGATCGCCACGCCGGCCTTTTCGACGAGCTGGCGCAAGGCGATGCTGCGGCTCTTGCGGTTGATGTCGATCTGGTTGGAGCGCAGGAGATATTGGCCGAAAATCGGCAAGAATGTCAGTTCGCGCTTGAGGATGAAGGTGAAATCCCTGACCTGCGTCGTCAGCGCGAAGGTCTCCCAGATCGATTCATGCTTGGCGGCGATGATGCAGCCTTTCTGGCTGAGGTTTTCGAGGCCCCGGAACTCGACCTTCACGCCGCAGATCTTGTCTTGCAGCCAGAAAGTGGTCCGCCCCCAGGTCCGCGCCAGCTCCAGGATGGCGGCGCGGCCGAACAGCATGGCCGGCAGGCCGCCGACCACCAGGATCGTCAGGTTGATATAGAAGACGACGTTGAAAAGGAGCGAACGGAGGAAAAGCATGGCCTCCTTTTGCAGGAGGCCAGAAGGAATGAAAAGCGCAAATTTCGGGGCTCGAAGGGAAAAGCCTCAGCGCAGGCGGCCGAGGCTGCGGTAGACGATCGCGCGCGACATGAAGCCGGCGAGCAGCGCCACTCCCAGCGAAATGGCGGCTATCGCGCCCATGCCGAACCAGCCGAGCGAAAAGGCGCCGAACAAGGCCTCGGCCTGCTCGCCGCCGGCGCTGGTCGCCCATTGCCGCGACATGAGCCCCAGCGCCAGGAACAGCGCGAGGGCCGCGCCGCCGCCCGCCGCGCCGCCGCGCAGGCCAAGGCGCAGGAAATGGAACTGGAACTGGCGGGCGATGAACCCGTCCGCCGCGCCGACGAAATGCAGGGCCTCGATGATCTCGCGATTGCCCGCCATGGCGCCGCGCGTGGCGAAGCCGACGGCCAGCGCCATGGCGGTGAGGACCAGCGCGAAAATCCCGGCCGCCGCGCCGACCACCACCCGCGCCATCGTGTCGAGCCTTTGCATCCAGGCGCCGTGATTGTCGAGCACGGCGTTGGGCAAGGCGGCATCGAGGGCCGCGCGCAGGCCGATCTCGTCGAGCGCGGCTTTCGGGTCGCGCCGCACCACGATCATGCGCGGCACGGGCAACTGGCTGAGGTCGAGCCCCGCGCCGAGCCAGGGCGTCAGCAGCTCCTCCGATTGCGCCCGCGTAAAAGCCCGCGCCGCGGCGACGCCGGGGAAGGCGCTGGCGATTTGCGCCGCCTTGGCCGTATCGGCCTCGAGGTCGCGGCCCGGCGTCGGCGTGACCTGAACGGTCATTTCCAGCCCGACCTGGCCACGCCATTCATGCGAGGCGCCGGAAAGCACGATGGCGAAGCCCGCGGTCAAAGCGGCGAGAAAGGTCATGATGGCGATGACGATGGCCAGCGCCCGGCCGGCGACGGATTCGGCGGGCACCAGCGGCGTGTCGCTCCAGGCGTCCTCGACGATCGCCTCTTCCGCGGGCTGCGGCAGAGATATTGGGGCGGGGTTGGAAAAAGTCGCCATGGGCGGGCTCATTCGTAGATATGCAGGCGGCCGTCGCCGAGCACCAGCCGGCGGGCGCCGTCGAACTGGTCCATCAGGGCGAGGTCATGGGTGGCGATCACCACCGACGTGCCGGATTTGTGCAATTCGAGGAACAGCCGCATCAGCCGGCGCGCCAGCGAGGGGTCGACATTGCCGGTCGGCTCGTCGGCGAGCAGCAGCTCCGGCCGCATGATCAGGGCGCGGGCGATGGCCGCGCGCTGCTTCTCGCCGCCTGACAGCACCGGCGGAAACACATGCATCCTTTCGCCGAGGCCGACCCAGTGCAGAAGCTCGGCCACTTCGGCGCGATAGCTCGCCTCCTCCCGCTCCTGCACGCGCAGCGGAAGCGCGACGTTCTGATAGGTGGTCAGGTGATCGAGCAGGCGAAAATCCTGGAACACCACGCCGACCTTGCGCCTCAGCGAGGTGATGGCGGACTTGTCGAGCTGCGCCGAATCCTTGCCGAAAACGGTGATCAGGCCGCGCGTCGGCGGCAAGGCGAGCAGGATCAGACGCAGCAATGTGGTCTTTCCCGCCCCCGACGGGCCGGTGAGGAACTGGAAGGTGCGCGGCGCAATGTCGAAAGTGATGTCGCGCAGGATTTCCGCGCCCATTCCGTATCGCAGGCCGACATTTTCGAACCGGACCAAAAGCGACTCCCACAAGGATCGCGAAATCCCGAACGCGACGGGCGCATTTTACGCCAAGCGAATCACATCCGTTAACCCGCTTTTAACCATACCAGCACACCAATGAGTTGCGTCAAACCACGCGCCTCCGATTCCACCCGTCCGGGCGAAACCATGCACAATTCCTCCACGCTGCAGCCGCTCGACGCGCTCGATCGCCCCGCCGCCTCGATGCGCCTGACGACGGGCCGACGCAAGGCGGGCGAGCTTGGCCGCGTCGCCGCCGCCTCCTGCCGGCGCGGCGAAGCTTCGCATAGAATTCTGTCGGCCGTGGCCTCCCCGGCGGCAAAAGACGGCAAAGGCGCGTTCGGCCCCTTCGCCTGGGCGCTTGCCGCCATGGGCGCCTGGGGCCTGCTGGTCGGCGGCCGCGCGCAGATCGTGCGTCTCGCCCCGGCGGCCGCGCCGCTTTATGCGGCGATCGGCCTGAACGTGAACCTCCGCCAGATGGACATCCAGGGCGTGGTTTCGAAACTGACCGAGGAGGACGGCCGCAAAATCCTCGTGGTCGAAGGCGACATCCGCAATCTCGCCGATTCGAGCCTGGCCGCGCCGCGCATGCGCCTCGCAGTCCTCGATTCGAATGGCGACGAGATCTACACCTGGACCGCCGCGCCGCCGAAATCGCGCCTGCTCGGCGGCGAAAAGGCGTCGTTCCGCGCCCGCCTCGCCGCGCCGCCGCAGGAAGGACGCGAAGTGCGGGTAAGGTTCGCGCCCAATCCGGACAAGGCGGGAGCCGGCAGGGCAGGATTCAATCCGTGACTTCGGGCAAGGCGCAGGTGCTCTTCGACGCAGCGGCGATCGCCGCGCGGGTCGAGGCGATGGCCGCCGAAGTTTCGCGCCAAAACCTGCAAGATCCGCTCGCCGTGCCGATCATGACCGGCGCCTTCGTCTTCGCCGCCGATTTTCTGCGCGCCCTGCACCTGGCGGGCGTTTCGCCCGAGGTCGATTTTTTGCAGATCGGCAGCTATGGCGCGGGCGTGAGGTCGACCGGCCGGGTGGAGCTGCTGCGCGACATTGCGGCGCGGGTCGCCGGGCGCGACGTCCTTCTGATCGACGACATCCTCGAGTCCGGCCGCACGCTCTCTTTGCGAAAGACCTGTTTTTCGCGCGCGGCGCCCGCCGCGTGCTGATCGCCGTGGCGCTGGAAAAGCCGCACAAGAAAGAGATCGACGTTTCCGCCGATTTCGTCGGCTTCGCCTGCCCCGACCGTTTCGTCGTCGGCTACGGCATGGATTACGCGGGAAATTACCGCGAACTGCCCTATATCGGCGCGCTCGACGGCATGTGATTTTCAGCCGAAGGAATAGACGGCCTCGACGCGATAGGGGCCGCCGCCGACCGAATCGCGCGACGAATAAAGCGCGAACCCCGCCGCCTCGAATGACAGCGCCAGCGGGAAGGCCCGCTCCGACAGCCAGGCGCCGACCGCCTCGGGCTCGACGCCGCGCAGCCGCGCCAAAGTGACATGCGGCGTGAATTTGCGGGTTTCAGGCGCCAGGCCGTTGCGCCGCGCGATGGCTTCCTGCGCCGCTTGCAGCCGGGACAGGAGCGCGTCAGGCCGCAGCCGGGCGATCAGGGCGCGCGGCTGCTGGCCGCCGAAGACGCTTATTTCATCGAGATCAAGGCGCAAGGCGCCGCCGAAAATACCCTGCATGGCGACAAGATCGGCGTCGACCGCTTGCGCCGTGCGGGGGTCGATATCGCCGAAAAACCTGAGCGTGACATGGTAGTCCTCAGGCTCGATCCAGCGCGCGCCGATCAGGCCGCCGCGAAAAAAGGCCAGCCGCGCCCGGACCTCGGGCGGGATTTCGAAAGCGGTGAACAGGCGCGGCACGGTTTTACCCCCGTCACTTCTTCGGCAGCCGGTCGAGCCAGGCTGTCGCCGCCGGCAGCATTCCGGCGACGATCTTCGCCACGCCCTGCTGCGTGGGGTGCATCCCGTCCGGCAATTGCAGGGCCGGATGGCCGGCCACGCCGTCAAGAAAGAAAGGATAGAGCGGCGCGTCGTATTTCTTCGCCAGGTCGGGGTAGATGAGATCGAATTTCGCCGCGTAATCGGAGCCGAGATTGGGCGCCGCGCGCATTCCCGCCAGCAGGAAGGGGATTTCGCGCTGGCGCAGGCGCGCCAAAATAGTGTCGATATTCTGCCGCGTCATCGCCGGGTCGAGCCCGCGCAGCATGTCATTGGCGCCGATTTCGACGATCACCCCGTCGCAGCCCTCTCCCAACGCCCAGTCGAGCCGCGCCAGCGCGCCGCCCGACGTGTCGCCCGACACCCCGGCGTTGTCGATCTCGACGTCAAGACCCTTGGCCTGCAACGCTTTCTGCAATTGCGCCGGAAAGGAAGCGTCGGCGGGCAGCGAATAGCCGGCGGTCAGGCTGTCGCCCAGGGCGACGATGTGCAGCGCGCGCGCCGCGGCGGGCGCGGCCAGTCCGAGCAACAGCGCCAGCGCGGCGAAAAAAATTGGACGAATGCCGCGCCGATGCCCATATGCCGCGAAAGCCAAAATCCGATCCGTCATCGCAAGCCTTCCGAAAGTTCCTTCATGCCCGATCCGGCCATAAGCGTCGAGAATGTCAACCTGACTTTGGGAAGCGGCGAGGCCAGGGCGCATATCCTGAAGGATATTTGTCTCGATATCGCTAAAGGCGAGACCGTCGCCCTGCTTGGCCCGTCGGGCTCGGGCAAATCGACGCTGCTGATGACCATGGCCGGGCTGGAGGCGCCGGATTCCGGTTCGGTCCGCATCGACGGACGCCCGCTCAAATCCTTTTCCGAGGACGCGCTGGCGCGTTTTCGCGGCGCCCATATCGGCGTGGTGTTCCAGGCCTTCCATCTCATCCAGACCCTGACGGCGCTGGAGAACGTCGCCATTCCGTTGGAGCTGGCCGGCGCGCCCGACGCGCTCGCCAGGGCGCGCGAGTCCCTTGTCCAGGTGGGGCTCTCCGAAAGATTGCGCCATTATCCCGCGCAAATGTCGGGCGGCGAGCAGCAGCGCGTCGCCCTGGCGCGGGCGCTGGTCGCCAATCCGTCGATCCTCGTCGCCGACGAGCCGACCGGCAATCTCGACCAGGCGGTCGGCGCGGAGATCATCGACCTGATCCTCTCGCTGAACCGCGCGAAAAACGCGACCCTCGTTCTCGTCACCCATGACAAATCCCTGGCCGGCCGGTGCCACCGGATCGTGCGCCTGCGCAATGGCCGCATCGAATCCAATTCCGCCGCGACGACCGGACGCGAACATGTCCCCGCCTGATTTTTCCGCGCGACAGCGATCTTCCGGCCTGGCCATCCTTCAATTCGCCATCCTTCGACTGGCCATCCTCCGATTAGCTTGGCGCGACCTGCGCGGCGGCTTGCGCTTTTACGGCGTCTTCATCGCCTGTCTGGCGCTCGGCGTCACGGCCATCGTCGGCGTCGCCGCGACCTCGCGGGCGTTTCGCGAGGGGCTGGCGCAGCAGGGCGCGGCGCTTCTGGGCGGCGATCTTTCCTTCAGCCGCGCGCAGGGAGCGCCCGGCGCGGCGGAAAAGGCCTTTCTGGCGGCGCGCGGAAGATTGAGCGAGATCGTCACGCTCCGCGCCATGGCGCGCAAGCCCGAGGCGGCGCAGGCGACGATGGTCGAGATCAAGGCGGTCAATTCGGCCTATCCGCTGGTCGGCGCGGCCGAGACCAGGCCGCAACCGGCCGCCGGCCAGAATCTGTCCAGCTTTTTCGCGGAGAAGGACGGCGCCTACGGCCTTCTCGCCGATCCCACGCTCGCCGCGCGGCTCGGCGTCAAGCCGGGCGACCGGCTGAAGATCGGCGCCGCGGCCTTCGTCCTCGCGGGCTGGCTCGACAAGGAGCCCGATTCGATCGGCGGCGTCGGCTTCGGGCCGCGCGTGATGATGAGCGAGGCGGGCCTCGCAGCGACCCGGCTGATCGTTCCGGGCTCGCTCGCCCGCAGCTCCTTGCGCCTGCTGCTGCCGCCCGAAAGATCCAGCGACGCCGATCTCGCCGCCCTGCGGAAAAATTTCACCGCCGCCTTTCCCGACGGCGGGTTCGAAATCCGCAGCCGGGCCGCGCCTTCGCCGCAGCTTGCGCGCAACATCGAGCGCTTCGCGCAATTCCTGACCCTGATCGGCCTGACCGCGCTGGTGTGCGGCGGCGTCGGGGTCGGCAATTCGATCCGCGGCCTGATCGACCGCAAGAGGCGCACGCTCGCCATATTGAAGGCGCTCGGCGCGAGCGGCGGCGAGGCGGCGCGCTTCGTGCTGGTCCAGGCCATGCTGGTCGCCGCCGGCAGCTCCTTGCTCGGCGTGATCCTGGGCCTCGCTTTGCCCAAGCTCCTGGTCGCGCTGCTCGGCGCCTCCCTGCCCTTTCCCGTCCATCCCCGGATCGATCCGCTCGACGGGCTGACAGGCCTCGCCTTCGGCCTGCTGACCGCCTTCGCCTTTGCCGCCGCGCCGCTCGACCAGGCGCGAACGCTCCCCGCGACCACCCTTTTGCGCGAGACGGCCATGCATGAGTCCGGGCCATCGCGCTGGCGCGGGAGACTCATCGCCGCGCTCGGAGCCAGCGCGTTGTTCATGTTCGCCCTGCTGACCAGCGGCGACCGCCGCCTCACGGCGCAATTCGGGCTGGCGGTGATCGTAAGCTTCGCTTTGCTTTACGCGGTGGCGCGGGCGATCATGCTTTTCGCGCGCCGGGCGCCGCATTCGCGCATCCTGCCGCTGCGGCTGGCGGTCGCCAACCTGCACCGGCCCGGCGCGCTGACGCCGTCCTTCCTGATCTCGCTCGGCCTCGGCGTCACGCTCCTGACCGCGCTCGTCGGCGTGGAGCACAATCTGCGCGCCGAGATCGGCGTCTCCCTGCCCAAGGATTCGCCGAGCTTTTTCTTCCTCGACGTGCAGCGCGCGCAGGCCGACGAATTTCGCGCCTTCCTGCACCAGGAGGCGCCCGACGGCGTCCTCGAGGTCGCGCCGATGCTGCGCGGCAGGATCGTGCGGGTGAATGGCGTCCCGGCCGAAAGGATCAAGGCGGCGGACAAGGCGCGCTGGGCGCTGGAGGGCGATCGCGGCGTGACCTTCGCCGAAAAGGTTCCGCGGGGATCGCAAGTCGTCGCCGGGCAATGGTGGCCGGAAAATTACGCCGGGCCGCCGCTCGTCTCGATGGAGAAGGACGTCGCTCAGGGGCTCGGCCTGACGGTCGGCGACACGATTTCGGTCAATGTCCTCGGGCGCGCGCTGACCGCGAAAGTCGCCAATCTGCGCGAGGTCAACTGGCGCAATTTCGGCATCAATTTCGTGCTGGTGTTCTCGCCCGACGCCTTCGCCGGCGCGCCCTTCACCCAGTTGATGACCCTGTCGCTGCCGCAAAAGCCGGGTTTTTCGCGCGAGTCGGCGATCCTCGCGGATTCGGCGCGGCAATATCCCGCCGTCGCCGCCGTCTCCATGCGCGAAACGCTGGCGACGGTCGACGAACTCCTGCGCAAATTGTCGCTCGCCATCCAGAGCGCGGCCTCGCTCGCCTTCGTCATCTCGGCCCTGGTCCTGGCCGGCGCGCTGGCGGCCGGGCAGCGGGCGCGCATCTACGAAGCGGTGGTGCTGAAGGTTTTGGGCGCGACGCGGCCGCGCCTGCTGGCGGCGCTGGCCCTGGAGTTCGCGCTTCTCGGCGCCGCGACCGCCGCCTTCGGCCTGCTGGCGGGCGGATTGGTCGCGTGGCTCGCCTCGACCTATGTGCTCGACCTCAGCTTCGCCTTTTTCCCGGCGAGCGCGGCGGCGCTGGCCCTGGCGGCGGTGGTTTTCGCCATTTTCATCGGGCTGGCTGGGACTTGGCGCATTCTCGGCGAAAAACCGGCGCGCCATCTGCGCGAAGAATGACGAAAATGTAATCCTTCCAGCGCCGGCGCCGGCGGCTTGGCGGCTTGTGTTTTATGGACGCCCCCTCCATATTCGAAGCGCCGAACCGCCGCGGATCGTCCGGGGCGTTCTCCCGGCTCGTTTTTCGCGAGGCACTCATGTCCAACTTTGACCGCAACGCCGCTCCCTGGAGCCGGGGCTACGCCCGGACGGGCGCCGATGTAGATCAAGGTCTGCGCGCGTTCATGCTCGGCGTGTACAACCATATGACGATCGGCCTGGCGCTGACCGGCGTGTTCGCGCTGGGCGTCCACATTCTGGCCGTCTCCGCCCTGCCGACCCAGTACCAACTGGGCTCGCACATCTACCTGACCGATCTCGGCGCCGCGCTCTATCTCAGCCCGCTGCGCTGGGTGGTGATGTTCGCGCCGCTCGCCTTCGTCCTGTTCTTCTCCTTCAAGATCAACAGCATGGCGGCCTCGACGGCGAGAACTTTGTTCTACGCCTTTTCGGCGGTCATGGGCCTGTCGATCTCGTCGATCCTTCTGGTCTATACCGGCGCCTCCGTCGCCCGCGCCTTCTTCATCACCTCGGCGACCTTCGGCGCGATGAGCCTTTACGGCTACACGACGCAGCGCAGCCTCGCGGCGATGGGCTCGTTCCTGATGATGGGCCTGTTCGGCATCATCATCGCCAGCCTGGTCAATCTGTTCGTGCAGAGCTCGGCCTTCCAGTTCGGCCTGTCGATCCTGACCGTGCTGATCTTCTCCGGCCTGACCGCCTGGGACACGCAGGCGATCAAGACGATGTACATGGAGTCCGACGGCTACGAAGTCGCGACCAAGAAGTCGATCAATGGCGCGCTGATGCTCTATCTCGACTTCATCAACATCTTCATGTCGCTGGTGCAGCTCACCGGCCAGCGCAACGACTAAGCCGCCTTCGCTCCCGAAAAACCCCGCTTCAGGCGGGGTTTTTTATTGCGCCGCCGGGACCGCTCCCGCCGTTTCATGGCCCCATGGCCTTCAGCCGCCGCATCACCAGCGCCCGCGCGAAGAACACGCCCGCCGCCGTCGCCAGCAGGGGTCCGGCGCCGCGCGAGGCGGCGAGCCCCAGCAGCAGCGCCATCAGGGCGAAACGCCCAAGGGTCTGCGCCATGACCATCGCCAGGCTGCCGCCGCCTCTCAGGGCGCGCGCGTTGCGCCAGACCGCGTAGAAATAGAGGCCGCCGCCGAGGGCGCCGGCCGCCAGCCAGCCGAGAAGGCGCAGGGCGGTCGGCCAGTCGGGCCAGTTCGAGAGGATCGCGGCGCTCATGCGTTTTTCATCCGTCGCGCCGGCCGGCGCCCCGGTGGAGAAGGAAAGAGGACAAGCTTCACCGCCCCTTGCAGACCGGCAAGGGCCGCGGCGGCGGCGGCGGATGATTCCTCTCGTATTCGTCGAGGATCGGAACGAGGCTTTCCTTTCGCCAGAATTTCGGAGAGCGGATTTCTTTCAGGCAGGAGGCGCTCCAATATAATCCGGCGCCGGAAAGCGCCCGGCCGGCCTTGACCGCCCGCGCGACGGCGTCGATGTCGGCGGCTTCAGGATAGATATACACCGTCGTCGGATCGTTCTTCACCATCGACATGATGTTCCGGGCGTCCGCCGCCGACCAGCTGGTGCAGCCGTTGCTGCGGCCGCCGGCGTAATCCACCAGGTTTCCAAGCGGAACGTAACCGTCGTGGTCGGCATAGGGGCTGCGCGGATTCTTCAGGAGACATAACCCCCTCAACAAGACGGCGGCATGTCCGCCGATCTCGCGCTCCCTGGCGTCGGCGGTCGCGCCTTCGCCGTCGAACTGGACGAAAGAACGCAGCAAGACCGCATCCTGGTTCGCCGAGACGCGGTAATAGCCTTTGAAGGAGGTCTTCGTCTCGCCCGTCACATAGCCGCCGCCGGTCGTCAGCTTCGAATTCACCGCATCGCTGAAGTTTTTCGCGCAGCGTCGCCCGTTGGTGAAATCCGCCACGCCCTTGAGATCGCGACCGCCGCCGTGACCTGCCGGAATGGCGCGGAACGACTGCGCGGATTCGCAAATCTCAAAAAACCGCCGGCCCAGCTTGCCATCGCTCGAATTGTTGGGACGCGTCGCGTCCATGGCGAAGTAGCAGGGATTTCTGACCGCGCCCTCGCCGACCTTGTGGAGATAGAAGCCGCGCGCCCGCTGCAGGACCTTTGCCGCGATCTGACCTTCCCCGTCGCCGACATGGGCCTTCAGCCAGGGCGGGAAATCCGGCGATCGCTCCGCGGCGGAAGCCGGCTGCGACGCCGGCAAGGCGATGAGGGCCAGGAGGCTGAAGACGTTCAGAAGGATGGATCTTGCCCGCATCGGATCGATTCTCCTGTCGCAGCTTGATTTCAACAGCGGCGTCGCCGGTCGGAACGGAGGCGATTCGGCGCAGGCCGCCCGGGCAAAAGGACCATACGCCGAACGCCAGTTCAACCCTCGCGGAAAAATCCGGGCCGCATCCGACTCCACACCGTTGTTTGCGAGGCGGACGGCCAGGGCCGCCGCCGCCGGCGAGGATGTTTTGTGTCGGGGGTCGGACAAAAGAAATAATGGCGCCGCAAGCCGAATAAAGATGCGAACCTATACGTCGCTGAAATAACCATGCCTGCATGATCGCCGTCGTTCGGCTCGTGAGGCCGTTTGTCCTTCAACGGGGCGGTCCGATCCCGGACCCCGAAAACGAATTCACCCAAAGAAAGCGAAGCCCATGAGCGAGCGACTCGAGACACTGAAAAAGGCGCGCGAGCGCATGACCGACGACCGCGACGCCTTCGCCAAGACCCTGGCCGCGCCGTTCGACCGCGACAAGGCGGAACGGGCGCGGCTGAAATTCATCGAGATGCAGGTCCTGATCGACGCCATCGACCGCGCCATCGCCGGCGACCAGGGGTAGAGCGGCGCGCCCGCTGTGCGGTTTTCAACGCGGCAGGAATTCGGGGACCGGATATAAGCCTCCGGATGAGTTCGTAGACGAACTCAATCGGGTCAAAAATGGTCAATTGGTCAAAGGCGAAGCGCCGTCCCTGAATTGAACGGGTCTCACAAGAGGGGTGCAGTCCAGTCCTGTCCCCGTAACCATCATGTACCCGCCGTCAATTTTCCTGATTCGGCGCCAGCGCGTCAATGGGAATGTCGCGGTTGCGCTAGCGGATGCCTGCCGGTATGAAAGCATGGTATTTCGCCAGGCGAGTTTTATCGAATGAATCTGTATCAAAAACTCCAGGGTTGCCGCACCGAAGAAGATGTTAAAGATGTTTACATCAAATCCCTTGGTCTAAAAAACGTCTCTAAGAATCTCATTGATATCCAAACCAAGGAAATCTGGTTCGAGGCGAAGGACAAGCCTACCTCGCCATACGTGATGTTCACGCAATTGTTGCATTATGTGCAGGTGGCGCGAAACAAGGGTGAAGACGTCCCTCAAATGCTAGCCGTGATCGACACGGAAAAAGCTGCGATTATGAAAACGGAGATCGTCCTTCCGTTTCTCGACAAGAAAACGATCAAATGGGGCAAATCCGCCAGCAAGTTTCCGAAGGAAGCGCTTGAGCAGGTTTCGGCTTTCATCGGAACACATTTCGTTTCGTTCAAGATCGCGGATAACGCCGACGAATTCATCGAAACCGTAAAGACGGCGATCAAGACCGGAAAGATCATCCGAACGCAAATCACGCCCGACAATCTGAAGCAGGTTTTCGATAAATGGGTGGACATGATCGGCCGCGAAATCAAAGGCGTGGCTGCCGACGAATACAGCGTGCTGTTTTTCGCCGATATCATGAGCGACGGCACCATATCGACGCATGAAAACCTTACGGCGCAGCTGCTGCACAAAAATAATGAGCCGGTTTTCGAACTGCGCGGCAAGATTTACGAACTGGGCAGCAAAGAGGGTTATCGCCGGTTTTGGGCGATCTACCATCGGCCGCCAGCGGCTGAATATCGAAACTATCTGCTCGAGCGCCGCGACAGCCTGATTCCGATCGAGGATCGAGCGTTCAAGGGCGCGTTTTATACGCCCTTGCACGTCGTCGATAAGGCCTATGACAAGCTGACCGAGGTTTTGGGCAAAAACTGGCAAAAGAATTATGTCGTCTGGGATATGTGCTGCGGCGTCGGCAACCTGGAGGTCAAGCATTCGAATCAGCGCAACATTTTCATGAGCACGCTGGATCAGGCAGACGTCGACGTGATGAAGGCGACGAAAACATGCGTTGCAGCGGTTAGGTTTCAATACGATTACCTGAACGACGACATAGGCGACGACGGCGAAATCGACTACAGCCTGACCGGCAAAATGCCCGCGGAACTGCGCAAGGCCATTGCCAAGGGAAAGAGAACTCCTTGTCCTGATGAACCCGCCATACGCTGAGGCGTCGAACGCGGGAAATACCGGGCTCGAAGAGGGCGATGAAAACAAGACAGGCGTCGCGGCGTCGAAAATCAACACGCTGATGAAGGCCAGCGATTTTGGCTATGCCGGGCGCGAGCTGTTCGTTCAATTCATGGCCCGGATCGCCAAGGAAATTCCAACGGCGACTTTGGCGATGTTTAGCACGCTAAAATACGTCAACGCACCGAATTTTTCGAAGTTTCGGGCGATCTGGAACGCCAAATACCTTGGCGGCTTCATCATTCCTTGCCGCGTTTTTGATGGGCTGACGGGTAATTTCCCGATCGGCTTTTTGATTTGGAAAACTGACCAAGGCGCCGCCGTCAAAACCCCAATCAAGGAAATTACCGTCGAGGTCACGAACGCCGAGGCCGCCGCGATCGGCGAGAAGAAATTCTATAACCTGCCGAATTCGAGTTTATTGACGGGGTGGATCCCAAGGCTAAAAACTGACGCCGTCGCCATTCCGCTGAAAAACGCCGTCAGCCCTCAGTTGAATAAGGTCAAGGTCGATAAATGGGTTTCCGGCGCGATCGGCTATATGTATTGCAACAGCAATGACGTGCAGCACGCAGGCCAGCAAACCGTCATTTATTCATCGGTCTACGCCGGCGGAAACGGCTACTACATCACGAAGGAAAACCTGTCGCAGATCGCGGTAGTTTTCGCCGTTCGCCTATCGGTGAAGCACAAATGGTCGAACCATAACGATCAATTCCTGAAGGCGTCGGAGCCGCTGACGGAAGAGTTTAAAAACGACTGCCTGATCTTCATGCTCTTCCACGGAAAAAATTGCACGGCGGCCGTCGACAATCTGGAATACAAGGGCGAGGATTGGTCACTGGTAAACCATTTCATTCCGTTTACGGAAACGTAGGTCAACGCGCCGGACAGGTTCGAATCCAATTTTATGAAGAGCTACCTGGCCAAAAAGAAGCTTTCCGCTGAAGCGCAAGCCGTCATGAAAGCCGGTCGGACCATATGGCGCGCCTATTTCGCCGAGACCGATCCGCGCGGCGTCCGCGATGAGCTGCAGCTGGATCGGCCGGACGTCGGCTGGTATCAGGTCCGGACCGCTATCAAAAAGCGCAATGCCAGCGGCGATCTAAAGCCAGTCAGCTTTTCCGATTTTAACGACGCATACAAAGCGTTGAGCGAAAAACTTGCGCTCAAGGTTTATGAAATTGGGATTCCTCAGAGACTAACGCAGCCCAACTCGCCGGAACCACCAGTACTCCAAAATGGGGAGTTACGGGGGAATCACGGGGACAGATACCAATTCCCGAATTTAGGCCGCTCGAAGCGAGCGCGCAAAGCACCCGCCGCGCAAGGCGCGAACGGATATTCCTCAATCTCCAGACGGGAAAATGGTGCCGCTTGAGGGATTCGAACCCCCGACCCCCTCATTACGAATGAGGTGCTCTACCAGCTGAGCTAAAGCGGCCTTCGGCTTGACGCGCGAATTGGCTGGTCATAGCCAGATTGGCGGCGCTTGGCAAGGCGGGGTTTTGGGACGCAGGAGGCTTTTGTTTGCGGCTCGCCGCCGCAGGCGGCCGATGGCGCGGGCCCAATCTGGATGGCGGCTTCTGCGATTTGGGGTTGGCTCCCGTCATTGCGAGCGAAGCGAAGCAATCCAGACCCAGCTTGCGGCTTCCGGATTGCTTCGTCGCCAAAGCTCCTCGCAATGACGGGCGTTGAATGCGGAGGCGCACGCATAGGTTGCGCAACCAGTGAAAAAAGGTGAAAAAAACGCGCGATTCCTGTCGGAAACGCGCGATTTTCGTCAAAAACAGGTCGATTTTCGACCGTCTTTCCCCGGCCGAAAATAGCACAACCTCTGCGTGCATCGCCCACGGCCCGGCGAGCCGCGCCCCTGCTTCGTTTCGGCAAGCCGCGTGAAATCAGCATCTTATGTTTCGCGCCCGGCCGCCCGCGCCGAAAAATGTTTCACATGGAACATAACGCGAACGCCATCAAGCGCCCGATTTCAGCGGAAATCGCGCCCCAAAACCATTTTCACTTTTGCCGCCGAAGCTCATTTTTCCGCGCGCGCCGCCCAAAGATCCGGGCGGCGGGCCTTGGTCAGCGCCTCCGCCTGTTCGCGCCGCCAGCGGGCGATCTTCGCATGATCGCCGGAAAGCAGCACGTCCGGGATCGACCGGCCCTCCCAGTCGCGCGGGCGGGTGTAATGCGGATATTCGAGCAGGCCGCCCTCAAAACTTTCGTCGTCGCCGGATTCGCATTTGCCCATCACGCCGGGCAGAAGCCGCACGCAGGCGTCGAGCAGGGTCAGGGCGGCGATTTCGCCGCCCGACAGAATATAGTCGCCGATCGAAATCTCGATCAGGTCTGCGCCCTTCGATCACCCTTTCGTCCACGCCCTCGAAGCGCCCGCAGACAATCGCCAGCCCGGGTCCGGTGGCGAATTCGCGCGCCATTTTCTGGGTCAGAGGTCTTCCGCGCGGGCTCATCAGGAGGCGGGGGCGCGGGTCGTCCGGGCGCAATCCGGCGTCGAGGCTGGCCGCCAGAACGTCGGCGCGCAAAACCATGCCGGGGCCGCCGCCCGCCGGCGTGTCGTCGACGGCGCGGTGGCGGCCCCAGACCGTGGTCGCGGATGTCGATCGCCTCGAGCCCCCAGAGACCATTGCCGAGCGCCGTCCCGGACATGGAGGCGCCGAGCGGGCCAGGAAACATTTCAGGATAGAGGGTGAAGACGCTCGCCGCCCACATGGCTCAGGCGCCCGGCTTTTTCGACGCGGGATTTTCGGCCTCGATTTCGACCGGCGGTTCGATGATCACCCTGCCGCCGGCGAAATCGACCTCCGGCGCGACGGCGCGGGTGAAGGGAAAAAGCAGGGTTTCGCCGGCCGGCGGCGCCACTTCCAGAATGTCGCCGGCGCCGTAATTGGGCACGGCGACGATGGTCCCGAGCAACACGCCGTCGCGCGTTTCGGCGCGCAGGCCGATCAGGTCGCGGCAATAGAACTCGTCCTCGTCGGGGGCGGGAAGTTTTTCGCGGGAGATGTATAGTTTGGCATTGGTGAGCTTTTGCGCGGCGTCGCGATCCGCCACGCCCTTGACCCGCACGACGAGCAGGTCGTCCTTGAGCAGGCGGGCGGCGGTGAGCGTGAATTCTCGGCCCGTGGGATCCCTGAGCGTCCCGTAATCGGCGATGCTCATCGGGTCCTGGGTGTAGGATTTGAGCCGGATTTCGCCGCGCACGCCATGCGGCGCGCCAAAAACCCCGACCAGAACCTCGTCTTCCATCGCCGCCCCCAAAACCAAAAAGGCGCCGCCGATCAAGACAGCGGCGCCCATGCGAACGTCCTTTGCGAACGTCTTGCGAAAAGGATCATTCCGCCGCGGCAGCGGCCTTTTCGGCGGCGGCGGCCGCGGCGGCGGCGCGTTCCTGCGCCTTCTTCTTCGGCTGCGCCTTTTCAGGATTGTTGCGCGCTTCGCGCTTCATCGCGCCGACGCCGTCGAGCAGGCGGGCGACGCGGTCGGTCGGCTGCGCGCCCTTGGTCAGCCATTCCTTGGCCTTTTCCACGTCGAGGACGAGGCGGGTGGCCGAATCCTTCGGCGCCAGCGGATCGAAAGTGCCGAGCTTTTCAATGAAGCGGCCGTCGCGCGGCGAACGGGCGTCGGCGACGACCACGCGGTAGAACGGGCGCTTCTTGGCGCCGCCGCGCGACAGGCAAATCTTGAGAGACATGTCTTCTTCCTTGTGTTGTCCCTTGCGGGAGCGTTTTGCGCCGAGGGGCGGGCAGTGCTTTTGCGAAAAAACGGCCGGCCCCTCTTCCGGCTGTCCCAAACCCCGCCGCGAAAAACGGCGGAGCGAATAAGCTCATTTCTTCTTGCCGAACGGATTGAGGCCCGACAGGCCCGGCAACCCGCCGCCGAGGCCGGGCAAGCCGCCGGGCTTGCCGCCGCCAAGTCCCGGAAGCCCGCCTGGGCCGGACAGGCCCGGCTTGCTGATTGGGCCGGGCAGGCCCGGCTTGGGCGGAAAGGCGCCCGAAGGCGGCGTTTGCGGAATGCCCGCGCCCATGCCGGCGCCGCCGCCGAATTTCTTCTGCAATTCGGCGATTTCCTCAGGGCTCGGCTGCGGCATGCCGCCGCCAAGCCCGAACATCTGCGCCATCTGGGCCATCGGCCCGCGCTTGGCGCCGCCCATCGCCTTCATCATGTCGGCCGTTTGCCGATGCTGCTTGAGCAGGCGGTTGACCTCCTCGACCTTGGTCCCCGATCCGGCGGCGATGCGTTTTTTGCGCGACGCCTTGAGCACGTCCGGGTTGCGCCGCTCCTCCGCCGTCATCGACAGGATGATCGCGCGCTGGCGCTTGATCATGTTGTTGTCGATCTTGGCGGCGGCCATCTGCTCCTTGATCTTGCCCATGCCGGGCAGCAGGCCCATGATGCCGCCGAGCCCGCCCATGGTCTCGACCTGCGCGAGCTGGTCCGCCATGTCCTGCAGGTCGAACTTGCCCTTGCGCATCTTGTCGGCGATGCGCATGGCCTTTTCGGCGTCGATGGTCTCCGCCGCCTTCTCGACCAGCGCGACAATGTCGCCCATGCCGAGAATGCGGTTGGCGATGCGCTGCGGATGAAAATCATCCAGCGCGTCCATCTTTTCGCCGGTGCCGATCAGCTTGATCGGCTTGCCGGTGACGGCGCGCATGGACAGCGCCGCGCCGCCGCGCCCGTCGCCGTCGACGCGGGTCAGGACGATGCCGGTGATGCCGACGCGATCGTCGAAGCTTTTCGCCAGATTGACCGCGTCCTGGCCGGTCAGGGCGTCGGCGACCAGCAGGATTTCATGCGGCTTGGCGGCGGCCTTGATCTCGGCCATCTCCGCCATCAGCGGCTCGTCGATATGGGTGCGGCCCGCCGTGTCGAACAGCACCACGTCGTAGCCTTGCAGGCGCGCCGCCTCTTCGGCGCGACGGGCGATCTGCACCGGCGTCTGGCCGGCGACGATCGGCAGGGTGTCGACGCCGACCTGGCGGCCGAGAACGGCAAGCTGCTCCTGCGCCGCCGGACGCTTGACGTCGAGCGAGGCCATCAGCACGCGCTTGTTGAAACGGTCCTTGAGGCGCTTGGCGATCTTGGCCGAGGTCGTGGTCTTGCCCGCGCCTTGCAGGCCGACCATCATGATCGCCACCGGCGGGGCGGCGTTGAGGTCGATCGGCTCGGCGTCCGAGCCCAGCGTCTCGATCAGCACGTCATTGACGATCTTCACGACCATCTGGCCGGGCTTGATCGATTTCAGCACTTCCGCGCCGACGGCGCGGGCGCGCGCCTTGTCGACGAAGGAGCGCACCACGTCGAGCGCCACATCCGCCTCCAGAAGGGCGCGGCGCACTTCGCGCATGGCGACGCCGACGTCCTCCTCCGAGAGGGCGCCACGCCGCGTCAGGCCGTCGAATATGCCGGAGAGCTTTTCGGAAAGGCCCTCGAACATTTTTTTTCCTTTCGTGCGCCGACTGCGTCCGCGGTCGTCTGACCCCTCGCATCAGCTCGGCGTCGCGTTCGCTCCTAGCCCATCCCCAAAGGGACGGGCAGGATTTTCTTTGTGTGCGCCGACCGCGTCCGCGGTCGTCTGACCCCTCGCATCAGCTCGGCGTCGCGTTCGCTCCTAGCCCATCCCCAAAGGGACGGGCAGGATTTTCTTTGTGTGCGCCGACCGCGTCCGCAGTCGTCTGACCCCTCGCATCAGCTCGGCGTCGCGTTCGCTCCTGGCCCATCCCCAAAGGGACGGGCAGGATTTTCTTTGTGTGCGCCGACCGCGTCCGCGGTCGTCTGACCCCTCGCATCAGCTCGGCGTCGCATTCGCTCCTGGCCCGTCCCGAAAGGGACGGGCAGGCGACCCTTCGCCAGCTGCGCGCGGCCTCGCGCAAGCGACGTTTCAAAGCAAAACGCGCCCGGGGGCGCATCGCGCTGCCGGGCGTTGGCCTCCCGCATCCGGCGCGGGTCGGCGTTCGCAAAAATTCGTCTCTTACGAGAAGAACGCGCTTTTAGACCTCGCAAGGCTTCATGTCAATTTCCGCCTCCTCAATCGCCGATCGCAATGCGCAAGACTACGTCGATGAAGGCGCCAAGAAACAGCGCCGCCGCGGCCAGCGCCTGCACGGTAAAGCCCAGGCCGCGCTTTTCCGGCGCCTCCTCGTAGCCGCGCTTGTAGACATAGCGCCCCAGGATCCAGATCAGGCCGATCAGGGCGGCGCCGATGTCGGAGACATAAAAGCCGAAAAGCCAGAGACAGGGCAGGAAAATGACCATCCATTCGAGCGTGTTCATCTGCACGCGATAAAGACGCTCGAATGCCGGATCGCCGGTCGTCGCCGGCGCCGCAATTCTGTATCTTGCCCGCCCGCGGGCGACAGAAACACCGAGCCAGGCATAAAAAAGCACGGAAGCCAAAGTGACGAGCGCGGTATAATAAAGCATGGCGACTCCCTCGCGATTGGCGATTGCGGCGAACCAAGTCTGCCCCGGATCGTTGACTTGAGCTAAGGCTTCGCGCCGAGCCGCGGCGCGGTCAAGCGGATTGGCCTTGTCAAGCGGCGATATTTTAGTTGATACTTAAACCAATAAGGCCCGGATAATAGGCCAACGAGCTGAAGAGCGAGGGGAAACAATGCAGGCGTCCGAGGAGCTTTTGGCGGCGCGGCCGTGGATTGCGCATTATCCGGCGGGCGTGCCGGCGGAAATCGAGCCGCAGGACCAGGCGACGCTGGTCGATCTCTGGCGCCACAGCCGCGAGGCCTATGGTCCGCGCGTGGCGCTGGAGAGCTTTGGCGCGCGCCTGACCTATGCCGAATTGGGAGCGGCGGCCGATCGCGTCGCCGCGTGGCTGCAAGCCAATGGTTTCGCCAAGGGCGACAGGGCTGCGATCATGGCCCCCAACGTCATGGCCTATCCCGCCGTCATGCTCGGCATCCTCCAGGCGGGCGGCGTGGTGGTCAACATCAACCCGCTTTATACGCCGCGCGAGCTTGAATTCCAGATCGTCGATTCGCGGCCGCGCTTCCTGTTCGTGCTGGAGAACTTCGCCGCCACCGTCGCCGCCGTGCATCAAAGGCTGGAGCTCGACCGGATCATTCTGGTGGCGCCCGGCGACCTTCTCGGGGCCAAGGGCCTGCTCGTCAATTTCGTCTCGCGCCACGTCAAGAAGGCGGCTCCGAAGGCCGATCTGCCCAACGCCATCCGCTTCGCGGCGCTGTTGCGGCAGGCGAAAGGCCTGAAACCGCATCCGGTGGCCGTCACCGGCGAAGACATGGCGGTGCTGCAATATACGGGAGGCACCACCGGCTCGGCCAAGGGCGCCGTCTTGCTGCATCGCAACATCGCGGCCAATGTCGAGCAGAGCGCCATCTGGTTCGGCCCGGCGATTCCGAAGGATCGGCCGACGGTCATGGTCACCGCCCTGCCGCTCTATCATATTTTCGCGCTGACCGTCTGTTTCTGGTTCCAGGTGCGCATCGGCGGGGCCTGCCTGCTGATCGCCAATCCGCGCGATCTCGATGGCTTCGTCAAGACCCTGCAAAATAACCGCTTCAACTCCATCGCCGGCGTCAATACGCTTTACAACGCCCTGGTCGACCATCCCGGCCTGAAGCAGGTCGATTTTCACGCCGTCAATTTTTGCGTCGCCGGCGGCATGAGCATGCAGGCGGCGGTGGCGCGCAAATGGCGGCAGCGGACCGGCAAGGCGATCATCGAAGGCTATGGCCTTTCCGAAACCTCGCCGGTGCTCTGCGGCAATCGCTCCGATCTCGCCGAATTCAGCGGCACGGTCGGCTATCCCGTGCCCTCCACCGACATTTCGATCCGCGATGCGTCGGGCGTTGCGGTTCCGATGGGCGAGCCGGGCGAAATCTGCGCGCGCGGGCCGCAGGTCATGGCCGGTTACTGGGACCGGCCGATGGCGACCGAGGCGGCGATGACCAAGGACGGCTATTTCCGCACCGGCGACGCCGGGGTGATGCTGCCCGACGGGCAGATCAAGATCGTCGATCGCCTCAAGGACATGATCATCGTGTCCGGCTTCAAGGTCTATCCCAACGAGATCGAGGAAGTCCTGGTCGAGCATCCGAAAGTGAAAGAGGCGGCGGTGATCGGCAAGGCATACGATGCGACCGGCGAGGAAGTCATCGCCGTGGTCGTGCCGCGCGAGCCGAGCCTGACCGAGGACGAATTGCGCGCCTTCTGCCGCGAAAGGCTGACAGGCTACAAGATGCCGCGCGAATTCCTGTTTCGCGAGGAATTGCCGAAATCCAACGTCGGCAAGGTTCTGCGCCGCAACCTGAAGGATAGTCTTTCCTCTTGAAGCCGATCCTTGACCGGGCGGCCTTCATCCGCGCCCAGACGCGGCTCTTGCCGACCCCGCACGCGCCGGAAATCTCGCTGCACCTCGCCGACGAGGCGACCGAGCTCTGGCAGAAGACCGAGGACGAGCTTGGCGAGATCGGCCTGCCGCCGCCGTTCTGGGCTTTCGCCTGGGCGGGAGGACAGGCGCTGGCGCGCTATATCCTCGACCATCCGGAGCTTGTCGCCGGCCGGCGGGTGCTGGATTTCGCCTCGGGCTCCGGCCTTGTCGCCATCGCCGCGGCAAAAGCGGGCGCTTTGGACGTCGAAGCTTGCGACATCGACGATTTCTCCCTTGCCGCGATCGAGCTCAACGCCTTGGCCAACGGCGTCAGGCTGAAGCCCGTCGCAAAAAGCCTGGTCGGCAAAGACGAGGGCTGGGACGTCGTGCTGGCCGGCGACGTCTGCTACGAGCGCGACATGGCGCAGGCCGTCACCGACTGGCTGGAGTTATTGGCGCGACGCGGCGCGCTGGTGCTGATCGGCGATCCGGGCCGCGCCTATCTGGCGCGGGAAAGGCTGAAATCGCTCGCCGAATACCGCGTGCCCGTCACCCGCGCGCTCGAGGACTGCGAGATCAAGAAAAGCCAAGTCTGGAGGTTCAAGTCTGAGCCTTAGACCAGCGCCTCTTTCAGATCGAGCGTCGCCTTGACGCCCACGTCGTCATAATGCGCGTCGAGGAATTTTTGCGCGGCGTTGCGGCCGATCTCGCGCAACTTCTGAAAGAAATCGTAATCCGACCGCATCTTGCTGGCCGCGCCGAATTTGTTCAGTTCGTCCTGCGCCTCGATCACGTGCAGGCGGATGCTTTTGTAGCGCGTGCCTTTCAACCGTCCGTCGGCGATCAGCCGCCCGACGAAATCGATGGCGCGGAATTCCTGCAATAGCGGCGCATTGAAGGTGATCTCGTCGATCCGCCCCATGATTTCCGGGACGGTGTCGGGCGCGCCCTTGCGCTCGATCGGATTGATCTGGATGAGGATGATGTCGGCGGTTTCCGTTTCGTAGAAGAAGGGAAACAGCACCGGATTTCCCATGTAGCCGCCGTCCCAATAGGGAACGCCGTCGATCTCCACGGCGCGGAAAATCGTCGGCAGGCAGGCGGAGGCCATCACCATCTCGCAGGTCAACTCCGGCCGGTTGAACACCCGCACCTTGCCCGTCTCGACATTGGTCGCGGCGATGAAAAGCTTCAGGTGATCGCTGGCGCGCAGGGCGGCGAAATCCACCTGCGCGGCCAGCACGTCGCGCAAGGGGTTGATGTCGAGCGGATTGAACTCCGCCGGCGACAGCATGTTCGCCGTCTGCTGGAACAAAGCGGCGGCGGGCGTGCCGTTCCAGAAATTCAGCAGGCCCTCCACGACGTCGCGCTCCGCGCCAGGCAAGGCGCCGTCGAAACTGGCGGCGCGCCAGAATTTCGCGAGCTGGTCGCGCGCTCCCTGCGCGCCGCCCTTGCGCATGCCTTCGGCGAGGCTGACCGCATTCATCGCCCCAGCGCTCGTGCCGGAAAGACCGTCGAAGATGAGGCGGTTGTCCTCGAGCAGCCGGTCCAGCACGCCCCAGGTGAAGGCGCCATGCGCGCCGCCCCCCTGCAACGCCAGATTGACCATTTTCTGCGCAGGAGCAGGTTTCGTGCGGGCCGTCATGGCGTTCCCTTCGGTCAGGCGGCGGTCCAGCCGCCATCCATAGAAATATTGGCGCCGGTGATTTGCGCGGCGGCGTCCGACGCCAGGAAGACCGCGAGCGCCGCGACCTGGTCCACGGTGACGAATTGCTTGGTCGGCTGCGCCGCGAGCAGGACGTCGTTCATCACCTGCTCCTTGGTCATGTTGCGCGCCTTCATCGTATCGGGAATCTGCTTTTCGACCAGCGGCGTCCAGACATAGCCGGGCGAGATGCAATTGGCGGTGACGCCGAAAGTGGCCAACTCCAGCGCCACGGTCTTGGTCAGGCCGGCGAGGCCGTGCTTGGCGGTGACATAGGCCGACTTGAACGGCGAGGCGACCAGCGAATGGGCCGAGGCGGTGTTGATGATGCGGCCCCATTTGCGCGCCTTCATGCCGGGAACGGCGGCGCGGATGGTGTGAAAGGCGGAGGAAAGGTTGATGGCGATGATCTGGTCCCATTTCTCCACCGGAAAATCCTCGACCGGCGAAACGAACTGGATGCCGGCGTTGTTGACCAGCACATCGACCGAACCGAAGGTTTTTTCCGCATGGGCGATCATGGCGGCAATTTCCGCCGGCTTGGACATGTCGGCGGCGTCATAGGCGGCCTTGACGCCGAAATCCTTTTCGATGGCGGCCCGCTCGACCTCGATGGCGGCGGCGTCGCCGAAACCGTTGATCATGACATTGCAGCCTTCCTTGGCGAAGGCGCGGGCATAGGCGAGGCCGATCCCCGAGGTCGAGCCGGTGACGACGGCGGTTTTGGCGGCAAGCGACATGATCATCTCCTGTTGGGGGCGAGTGGGCGAGCTTTGGCGAGACTATAAGGCGCGCGGAAATTTTTGCAGCCGCGAATTGGATGACTTTCGGCTGAGAGCCAAATGTGAAGGCTAAACGCCCTGACGACGATTTGGCGCCGCAGCGCGGCGCCAAAATTCGCCTCGGCGCGTTTCTCTGGTATAGAAAGCCAATTCCGCCTGAAAATGGGTTCCGCCCGATGACCGAACACAAGTTTCCGCCGCTTTGCGACACCGAAATCGCCGCCGAGCCTTTTTCACGGCGCGCGAGCGTCGGGGTCCGCGTCGGCTCCGGCCCCGGATCGGTGATGGTCGGCGGCGGCGCGCCGGTCGTCGTGCAGAGCATGACCAATACCGACACCGCCGACATCGACCAGACCGTGCGGCAGGTCGCGGCCCTCGCCCAGGCCGGTTCGGAAATGGTGCGCATCACGGTGGACCGCGACGAGGCCGCCGCCGCCGTGCCGAAAATCCGCGAGCGCCTCGACCGGATGGGCATTGTCGCGCCGCTGGTCGGCGATTTTCATTACATCGGCCACAAACTGCTGGCCGACCATCCCGCCTGCGCCGAGGCTCTGGCCAAATACCGCATCAATCCCGGCAATGTCGGCTTCAAGGAAAAGAAGGACAAGCAGTTTTCCGCGATTGTCGAACTGGCGATCAAGCATGACAAGGCGGTGCGTATCGGCGCCAACTGGGGCTCGCTCGACCAGGAAATGCTCACCGTCCTGATGGACGAGAACGCTCGCGCGGCCCATCCGGTCGACGCCCGCGCGGTCATGCGCGAGGCCATGACGCGCTCGGCGCTCCTCTCCGCCGAACGCGCGGAAGAGATCGGGCTGAAGCGCGACCGCATCATTCTATCGGCCAAGGTCTCCGGCGTGCAGGATCTCATTTCCGTCTATCGCATGGTGGCGCGGCGCTCGGACTACGCCCTGCATCTCGGCCTGACCGAGGCCGGCATGGGCTCGAAGGGCATTGTCGCCTCCTCCGCCGCGCTGGGCATCCTGCTGCAGGAAGGGATAGGGGACACGATCCGCGTCTCGCTGACGCCCGAGCCCAACGGCGATCGGACGCTGGAAGTGCAGGTGGCGCAAGAGATTTTGCAGACCATGGGGTTCCGCACCTTCGTGCCGCTGGTCGCCGCCTGCCCCGGCTGCGGCCGCACCACCTCCACGGTTTTCCAGGAGCTGGCGCGCGACATCCAGGGGCTGATCCGCACCAGGATGCCGGAATGGAAGAAGGTCTATCCGGGCGTCGAGACGCTCAACGTCGCGGTGATGGGCTGCATCGTCAACGGTCCCGGCAAATCGAAACACGCCGACATCGGCATTTCCCTGCCGGGCACGGGCGAAACGCCGGCCGCGCCGGTGTTCATCGACGGCAAGAAGGCGATGACTTTGCGCGGCGAGGGCATAGCGCAGGAATTCGAGAAGATCGTCGAGGATTATGTCGCCAAGCGGTTTGGCGCGAAGGCGGGGGCTGACGCGGCGGAGTGAGTTGGCGCATTCGCGGCCGTTGAAAAAACGCTGTCATTGCGAGCGGAGCGAAGCAATCCAGAGCGCCAATGCTGCGTATTGTAGCCAAACCTCGCTGCTTGGCGCTATTAAAATTACCTCCGGCGATGGCCGCGTTCGGCGGTTTGCTGACCTTCCCAGACCGGTCCGCGCCTTCCGTTTTGGGCAAATCCTGACGTTGCCCCCGCTCGCCAGCGGCAAGGGGTTGCTTCCGGTGTAAATTTATTGCCTAACTTGCGATGTATGTTGCTGCGGATCAATCAACTAAACGGATCGCTCCCAGACGGAATAATTTGATGAAAAATATCGGCGGTTTTATATTGTTCGTCGTCATTGTAGGGACGATGTATGGGCTTATGATTTATGATTACTATCTGGCGATTAGATACGGATATTTTTTTATCGGAGGAAGAGGTGCGGGTTGGGTATATTATGGTAAAGACACCGGATCGTTTTTCTTTTTCATTACATTGTCCTTATTCTTATTCGCGCCTCCGATTATTGGTTTTGCGGTATTGCTTTGTAGGGGAATGTTTAGAAAATAGGATCATCGCCGCTTCTTGCGCTTGACCCGCTGGTGCCAGCGGCACACGTCGGATTCGGCGCAAATGTCTGGACTTGTGACACCAGGCAGCCATTGAACAAGCGACTGGCGGCGTGACGACCGAAGGCCATGACCAAGGCCCGCTTCGCGCCGAACGCAGCCGCATGAGATACGCATCTGACGGTTCCCCGGCATTCAGGCTATACCACGACATATCGATCTATGAGCCCAGGAACCGGATAGCCAAGGTTTGGAGCTCGCGGCCTCAGTCTGGATTGCTTCGCTCCGCTCGCAATGACGGCGTCAGGCGAAGCCTCGGCGCTATCCCCCGATAAACCCAGCCCCGATATTGATGCTCATGGCCAGCACCGCGTTGTTGTAGAAAAACGCGAGTATGCAATGCACCAGAGCGAGCCGGCGCAGGGGCCGGCCGGTGATGTCGGCGTCGGCCGTGGCGCAGGCCACGCCGATCACATAGGAAAAATACAGGAAATCGAAATAGTCCGGGCAATCGACGCCCGGAAAATCGATGCCGCCGCTCCATTTGCCCTGCGCATCCACCTTGCTGACGCGAAAGAACTCGTGCGCGTAATGCAGGGCGAAGATCAGATGGACGAACAGCCATGAGCCGAGAATCGTCGTCAGCGCCAGCCCGATATGCAGGCTTTTGGCCGCGAATGGCAAATCCTTGACCGTGGCGAGCTGGGCGAAAATCGCGCCGAAGGACACGGTCGACGCCAACGCCGCCATTGCGAGAATGGCGTAACGCCCTTCGTCCTCGACGGTTGCGCGGCGATGGATGTCGCGGTGCTCGGAACGCAGGATCATCACGCCCGCCGCGCAAAGGTAAAGCCAGATCGTGACGTTCCAGCCGACCAGCCCTCGCGTGACCACGCGCCAGCCGTCCGGCAGGACCACGCCGACGAGAATGCCGAGCGCCGCGCAGATGAAAAGCCGCGGTCGCGACTTCATGACGCGCAAGGGTTTTGTCAGGCGTCGGCGGGCGGGCGCGTCGGTCATGCGATCAGGACTTTCTCGCTACGGTGAAACGCGCGGCTTCGGCGAGAATGGCGGCTTTGTCGCCAAAGCCGCCGTCCTCGAGCGCCTGCACGGCTTCCTGCGCCAAAGCGTCGCGCCTTTTGCGCGCTTCCGCCAGGCCTAGAACGGCGACGAGCGTCGCCTTGTTGCGCTCGGCGTCCTTGCCGGCGCGTTTTCCCAGCGCCTGTTCGTCGCCCTCGGCGTCGAGAATGTCGTCGGCGACCTGGAAAGCCGCGCCGAGCGCCGCGCCAAACCGGCTGAGTGCCGCCTTTTGCTTCGCGTCCGCCCCGCCCATGCGTGCGCCGGCCTCGACGGCGTAAAGCAGCAAGGCGCCCGTCTTCATCGCCTGCATCAGCGCGACGAAACCCTGGCTGTGCGGCTCCTTGCGGCCTTCCGCTTCGAGATCGAGCGCCTGGCCGCCGACCATGCCGCCGAGCCCCGCCGCGCGGGCGAGCATCAGGCAGAGATCGGCGCGCACCGCCGGATCGGGATGGGTCGGAGCGTCCGCGACAATGTCGAAGGCATAGGTCAGGAGCCCGTCGCCGGCGAGAATGGCGGCGGCCTCGTCGAAAGCCTTGTGGCAGGTCGGCCTGCCGCGACGCAGATCGTCGTCGTCCATCGCCGGCAAATCGTCATGCACGAGCGAATAGCAATGGATCATCTCCAGCGCGCAGGCCGCGCGCAAGACGCCGGGATTTTCCAGGCCGAACAATTTCGCCGTCTCGACCAGCAGGAAGGGCCGCAGCCGTTTTCCCCCACCGAGCGAGGCATAGCGCATGGCCTCCAGCAGGCGCGAGGGACGATCCTTTTCGCCGGGCAGGCAATGCGGCTGCAACAGGGCGTCGAGCATGGCCTCGGTCGCCTCGGCCACTTTGACCAGGCGCGCGGCGAATTCATCTTTCACAAACTGCGCCGTCATGCCGCGCCCCCGCATTTTACAAAAATTTCACGCCTTCGCTTGCCCGATGGCTTGGCTTGGGTCAAGGTTTTTGGCGCATGACGCCGCAACCTGTCGCTCCGCGCGAAAAATCGCATCGTTCCGCGCCGATCCGGGTTGGAGCCTGGCTGCGCCGGCTGGCGCTCGGATTGCTGGCGCTCGCCCTCGGCCTGCTGATCTTCGACACATTGGCGCCGCCGGTCTCGACCCTGATGCTCGCGCGCTGGGCGGCCGGCGAGAAAGTCGTCCGCGACCCGGTCCCGCTCAAGAACATTTCGCCCTATCTCGAACAGGCGGTGATCGTTTCCGAGGATGCCCGCTTCTGCCTGCATTCGGGCGTGGACTGGCGGGCGCTGCGCGTCGCCGTGGCCGAAGAGCAAGACGGCGGCTTCGCCGGCGGCGCCTCGACCATCGACATGCAGACGGTGAAAAACCTGTTCCTGTTTCCAGGCCGTTTCGTCCTCCGCAAGGCGATGGAGATTCCCATGACCCTGGCGCTGGACCTCGTCTGGTCGAAACCGCGGATTCTCGGCGCCTATCTCAATATCGCCGAATGGGGCGACGGGATTTTCGGCGCGGAGGCGGCGGCGCGGCATTATTTCCACAGATCCGCCGCCAGCCTGACGCCGCGCGAGGCGGCGCTGCTCGCCGCCGCCTTGCCCAATCCGCACAAGCGCGATCCCCGCCGGCCACGCGCGGCCTACGCCAGGAAGGCGGGCAAGATCATGGCGCGCATGGCCCTCGCCGCCGGGCCGACCTATTGCGTCAATGTCAGGAATTAGGCTCGTCGAGCCGGGCGGCCAGCCGCTCGTAAAGCGGATTGACCGATGCGAAGACATAATCGTGCTGGCGCACCGCGACATGCTCGGCGCCCTGGCCGATCAGCCAGTCGGCGAGCGCCGGCGCCTGGGCTTTCGGCGCCGAGAACACCAGCTCGCCGTCAGCCCCGCGCCGGCGCAGCGTCGCGCCAAAACGAGAAAGATCGGCGGAAAGATCCTGCGGCGCCTCGGGCAGGACGGCGGCGATCTCCCGCGTCGTGCGCGCTGCTTCCTCGGCGGCGATGCGCGCCAGGATTTTGCGCGCGATCTCGCGCAGCTCCGGCGTCCAGGCCGCGCCGAGCGAGGCGACGAGATTGGCCTCGGAGCGCAGGATCACGCCGTCGTCGAGAATTTTCAACCCGTTCGCGACAAGCGTCGCGCCGGTCGAGGTGATGTCGACGATCAGCTCCGCCTGCCCTGCGGCCGGCGCGCCTTCGGTCGCGCCGAGGCTTTCGACAATGTGATAGTCGGTCACGCCCTTGTCGCGGAAAAAGGCGCGGGTGGTGTTCACATATTTGGTCGCGACGCGCATCCGCTCGCCGCGCCGCGCGCGAAACGCCAGCGCGACATCCTCGAGATCGGCCATGTTGCGCACGTCGATCCAGGCCTGCGGAACCGCCGTGACGACATTGGCGTGGCCGAAGCCGAGCGGCGTCAAAAGCTCGACCTTGCTTTCCGCCTGCGCCTCGCGCACCAGGTCCTCGCCGGTGACGCCGAGATGGGCCGCGCCGGAGGCGAGGTTCTTGACGATTTCCGAAGCCGACAGAAAGGCCACTTCGACGTTTTCGACGCCGGACAGGACGCCGCGATAATCCCGCGCGCCGCGGCCCTGCGTGACCGTCAGGCCGGCGCGGCCGAAAAAGGCGTTGGCGTTTTCCTGCAGGCGGCCCTTCGAGGGAACCGCCAGCACCAGCTTTGCGCCCGACGATTTATCGCTCATTGATCGCGCTCCGAGTGCGGCGGCTGTTGCGCCGGATTGAGCCGCTCCATCCAGATCGCCGCTCCGACGGCGGCGATCCCGCTCCTGCGCCGAGCGTCGACAGGAGGCGGTCGTAACGCCCGCCGCCGATGACCGGCGCCTGCGGCGAGGCGCCCGCCTCGAAGGCCTCGAACACGAAGCCGGTGTAATAATCGAGATTGCGGGCGAAGCCGGCGGAAAAATGGATCGCGTCGAGGTCGATCCCGCGCGCCGCGAGGAAATTGAGGCGCTGGTCGAAGGAAATCCATCTCGGTCGCCAGTTCGACGCCCGTCGCCGCGAACAGCGCGCGCAATTGCGTCGAGGCCTTGTCGGGGTGGCCTTCAATGGCGAAGAATTTTTGCAGCAGCGACCGCTTGTCGGCGTCGAGCCCAGCGCCGGAGCGCAATTGCGCCTGTTCGAGGAAGCGCTCGGCGATCTCGGCGGGCGTGCGCCCGCCGAGCGCCGATATGCCGGCGATCTTCAGAAAGGTCCTCGACCAGGGCGCGGGCGCCCTTCTTGTCGGCGCCGTCAAGCGCCGCGAGGACGCCGGAATGATCGGCCGCCTGATCGACGGCGGGATTGAGAATGTCGGCGAGTTTCTGCCCCTTGGCGAGGCCGCTGCGGATGCGGCGAAGCCAGACCGCCGGCAGGGCGAGTTTTTCGAGAAGGGCGGCCAGGAGGCCGGCGTCGCCGATCTGGACGCGCCAGTCGCGCGGACCGCAGCCGTCGATGTTCTGGCTGGCCGTCTCGATGGCCAGGCCGAGGATTTCCGCGTCGGCGGCCTCGCGGTCGTCGCGGCCGAAATTTTCGAGCCCGGCTTGC
Source organism: uncultured Alphaproteobacteria bacterium (assembly GCA_963828185.1). GTDB lineage: Bacteria > Pseudomonadota > Alphaproteobacteria > Rhizobiales > Beijerinckiaceae > Rhodoblastus. The sequence goes on from CAWHDV010000001.1 coordinate 93,177, forward strand.
AGGAACTCCGGCGAACGGCCGGGGCGCTGGCGAAAAACCGGGCCATGGCAGCAGAAGGCGGCGGGAGCGCCGGCCTGCGGCGAGGCGAGATAGGCCAGCGAGACGGGAATGGTGAATTCCGGCCGCAGGCAGAATTCGCCGGCGCCGTCGGACGCCAGCAAGAGCCGCCCGCGCATGTCCTCGCCGGACAGGTCGAGGAAGACGCTGGCCGGCTGCAGAATGGCGGGATCGCAGGGCTGATAGCCCGCGGCTTCGAGCTTTCGCAGAAAAGCCTCGCCCCTCTGGTCCTGACCGGCGCTCATCCCTGGCTCCCATTATAGCGGGGAAAAGCCCGCAATTCCGGCCTGCTTTAGCAAAAGCGCGGGTAAAGCGCACCACCTTTCGCCGGGAAGGGTGAATGACGACGCAAGCTTCGCGGAGTCAGAGCCCATGCCGCTCGAGGATTTCCCGAACAGCGGCGACCATGTCCGATTCCCTTACGGAAACCTGCGCCGGCCGCGCCGCCTTCCATTCCTCGTTGGAGGCGATGGCCGCGCCCGCCCGGGCGCCCTCGATCAGGTCCTTGATCTGCACTTCCTGGCGCTCGCGCTCGTTCGATCCCTGGATGACGACGCAAGGGCTCTTGCGCCGGTCGGCGTATTTCATCTGCGCCTTCATGCCCGCCGCGCCGAGATAGAGCTCGGCGCGCACGCCGGCGTCGCGCAGGCGCGCGACAAACGACTGGTAATGCGGCAATTGATCGCGATCCATCACCAGCACGACCACCGGCCCATTATGCGGCGCGCTGGCGACGACGGGCGAGCCGATGGCTTTCAGCGCGGCGAACAGCCGCGACACGCCGATGGAAAAGCCGGTCGCCGGAACGTCCTCGCCGCGGAAGCGCGCGACCAGCCCGTCATAGCGGCCGCCGCCGCCGATCGAGCCGAAGCGGATCGGCTGGCCCTTCTCGTCCTTCGCCGACAAGGTGAGGTCGGCCTCGAAAACCGGCCCGGTGTAATATTCGAGCCCGCGCACGACGGAAGGGTCGAGGGTCAGCCGGCTCTCATTATAGTCGGCCGCCTTGGCGAGATCGTCGATGGCCCGCAATTCGGCGACGCCCTGCATGCCGCGCTCCCGACGCCGCGACGATTTCCGCCAAGGCGGTCAGCGTCTGGGCGTTGGTGGCGCGGCGGGCGTCGGTGAAAGCCAGCACCTTGTCGATGGCCTCGGGCGCAAGGCCCGCGCCTTTGGTGAAATCGCCGGATTCGTCCTTGCGGCCGGCGCCCAGCAGGGCGCGACCCCTTCGGGGCCGAGGCGGTCGAGCTTGTCGATGGCGCGCAGCACCACGAGGCGGCGCCCGGCGTCCTCGGGGCCGCCGAGGCCGATCGCCTCCATCACGCCGTCGAGAATTTTCCGGTTGTTGATTTTCACGCAATAGTCGCCGCGCGGAATGCCGAGCTTCTCCAGCGTGTCGGCGGCCATCATGCAGAGTTCGGCGTCCGCGGCGGGGCTGGCGGAGCCGATCGTGTCGGCGTCGAATTGCAGGAATTGGCGGAAGCGGCCCGGCCCCGGCTTCTCGTTGCGGAAGACGTATCCGCCGCGATAGGAGCGGTAAGGCTTTGGCAGCGCGTCGAAATTTTCGGCGAAATAGCGCGCCAGCGGCGCCGTGAGGTCGTAGCGCAGCGACAGCCATTGCTCGTCGTCGTCCTGGAACGAGAACACGCCTTCGTTCGGCCGGTCCTGGTCGGGCAGGAACTTGCCGAGCGCCTCGGTATATTCGATCGCCGGCGTTTCGACCGCCTCGAAACCATAGAGCTGATAGTTCTGCCGGATCGCCGCCAGCATCGAATCGACGGCGGCGATTTCGTCGGCTCCGCGGTCGGCGAGGCCGCGCGGCAGGCGTGCTTTGACAAGGGAGGCGGCGGCTTTGGCTTCGGTCATGGTCTCTTCCCGTTGGAAAAGGTGTCATAGGCGGCGGCAAGGGCAGAGACAAGTCTCGACAGCGGCCAACGCTGGCGCGCAATTTGCCAAGGCTGTTTATCGCCGCAGGCTTAATCTGTCCGCGCCCCTTTAGCCGCGGGGCATGACAGGCAAATTCAAAAAACTCGCCCGCGACGGCGGAACGCTTCTGTCCGGCCTCGCCGAGGCGCAGGAGCGCTACGACGCGGTGCTCTGCGACATCTGGGGCGTGCTGCACAATGGCGAGCGCGCCTTCCCGGACGCCGTCGAGGCCCTGCTCAACATGCGGCGTCTCGGCAAGGCGGTGACGCTCATCACCAACGCGCCACGTCCCAAGGCGGAAGTCGCGGCGCAATTGACGGCGCTCGGCGTGCCCGCGGAGGCCTATGACGCCATCGCCACCTCGGGCGACGTCTGCGCCCGGCGATCGTCTTGCGCGCGCCCGCCAAGCCTTGCCATATCGGCCCCGAGCGCGACCGGCCGCTGTTTGACGCCGCTTCCGCCATTGCGGGCCGGAGAATAGCGCCGGTCGCCCTGGAGGAAGCCGATTTCGCCGTCTGCACCGGCCTCATCGAGGACACGATCGAGACGCCGGCCGATTATGAAAATGTCCTCGTCGCCTTGCGGGCGAAAAACCTGCCGATGATCTGCGCCAATCCCGACCTTGTCGTCTATCGCGGCGACCAGCTGGTCTATTGCGCCGGCGCCCTGGCCGAACGCTACGAGGTTTTGGGCGGCGAAGTCGAGCAGGCCGGCAAGCCCTACGCGCCGATCTACCGCATGGCCCTCGGGCTTCTGGAGCGCGCGCGCAAAAATCCGCTCGATCTCGACCGCGTGCTGGCCATCGGCGACGCTGTGCACACCGACATCGCCGGCGCCGGCGCCATGGGCCTCGACAGCTTGCTGGTGACCGAAGGAATCCACCGCGAGGAATTGCACGGCGGGACATCGGGCGCGCTCGACGCCGAGGCCTACAGGCAGTTCGTCGACAGCCATCGAATGTCTCCGACCTACAGGATGAACCGCCTGGCCTGGTGACTTCGTTCTGTTTCAACGCATTTTCTTGACGCCAACCGGGTTCCACTTCGCTTGAAAATGCTATAGCCCCTGCGACCTATGGACTTTTGAGAACCGGAGCGCTTCGCCGCCCCATCTGTTCAAACCGCTCCAGCCCTGGAAAGACCGTACGATGTCCGAACCGTTCAAAACTTATTATTTCGAGGATCTCAGCGTCGGAATGCGCAAGTCGCTGATGAAGACGGTCATGAACGAGGACGTCGTCGGCTTCGCCGAATTGTCGGGCGACCACAATCCGATCCACCTGTCCGACCATTTCGCCGAAAAAGACGCGCTTCGGCGAACGCATCGCGCATGGCCTCTACACCGCCAGCCTGATCTCGGCCGTGCTCGGCATGTATCTGCCCGGCCCCGGCGCCGTCTATCTGCATCAAACCCTGAACTTCAAGGGGCCGGTGAAGATCGGCGACGTGGTGGCAATCAGCGTCGAGGTGATCGAACTGGTCGAAAAGGGCCGCCGCTGCAAATTGCACTGCGAGGCCAAGGTGGACGGCAAGGTCGTCCTCGACGGCGAGGCCATCGTCATGGTGCCGTCGCGCGCCCCGACGCCGAAGCGGATGGAAGTCGCCGCGGATTAAAGTCCTCAAGGAGCCGGGAAACCGCCGCCGGAAGCTGGAAATGAAGCCGCAGAAGCGATTCATCCTCAGTCTCGACCCTTCGAGCCCGCCGCAAGGACTGGAGGGCGCGGTGGTCGCCATCGGCAATTTCGACGGCGTGCATCGCGGCCATCGCGCCGTCATTTTCCGCGCGCAGGATCTCGCGCAGACGCCTCGGGCGGCCCTGCGCCGTCCTGACCTTCGAGCCGCATCCGGCGGATTTCTTCGGCGGGAGCCAGACGATCTTCCGCCTCACCAGCCGCGACGCCAAGGCGCATCGCCTCGCCGAACTCGGACTCGACGGCATGATCGTGCTGGGCTTCGATGCCGAGCTGGCGCGCCTCGACGCCGACGCATTTTTCCGCGAGGTCCTTGTCCGCCGGCTTGGCGTCGGCGCCGTGGTCGTCGGCTACGACTTCCATTTCGGCGCGCGGCGCTCCGGCACGCCGGCCTATCTGCGGGAGGCCGGTCCGAAGTTCGGACTTGTCGTCGAAATCGTCGAAAAGGTTTCGGCCGATGAGGAAGGGTCGCTCGACGCCGTCTCCTCGACGGCGACGCGCGCGGCTCTCGAGCGCGGCGACGTGGCCGCAGCCGCGGCGCTCCTCGGCCATGACTGGTCGCTGACCGGAACGGTGATCCACGGCGCGAAACTCGGGCGGCGACTGGGCTATCCCACGGCCAATCTCGCCGTCGATCCGGCCTGCCGCCTCAAACATGCGATCTATGCCGTCGAAATCGAGTTCGACGGCGGGAGACGCAAGGGCGTGGCGAGTTTCGGCCGCCGCCCGACCGTCGACAACGGGCCGCCGCTGCTGGAAGTTTATATTTTCGATTTTGCCGGCGACCTGTACGGCAAGGACATCGAGGTCTTCTTCATCGATTTCCTGCGCCCGGAACAGAAATTCGACACGCTCGACGCGCTTCTGGCGCAAATCCGCCGCGACGAGGCGGAGGCGAAACAAAAACTCGGTCTGTGACGCCGACGAAGGGACCGAAGGCTTTATCGACGGAGCGGGCGATGGCCGGACGCTCCCGAACGCGAAGGTGACACATGAGACTTTTGGGCTTTGCCGTCGCGCTTTTCGCCCTGCTCGCCGCCGCCGCCGGCTGGCGGCTCGGCGACGCGACCCTTGGACTGCTTGCCGCGTCCAGTCTGTATCTGTCCTATATCTGCCTGCGCAGCGCGCCGGTCTCGGCGTTTCTGAAAATCTTCATCGCGCTGTTTTCGGTCGAGACCATCGCTTTCGGCCTCGGCGATCTCGTCGCGCGCTTCGGCTATTGGCCGAAGGCGCTGAATGAGGCGCGGCTGCCGGACACATTGTCGCTGACCGTTGCGGTCTTCGCCATTCTGATCTTCGCCGTTTCGCACGTGCCGGTCGTGCGCGCCATGACGCGCATCGCCGACCGCTTTTTCGTCCATGCCGACGAAACCGTCGCCGATTTCGGGCCGCTGCGCTTGAAAATGCTGAAGCGGGTGCTCGCGACCGGCATGGTGGTCTTCCTCGGTGCTGATCAATCAGGCGCAGGTGGCGATCACGCGTGCGGCTGAATTTCTTCAACCGCGATTTCTTCAACGCCATCCAGGCCAAGAACGGCCCCGAATTCTGGCGCATGCTGATCTGGGTGTTCACGCCCTGGGCCTTCATCTACGTCGGCAGCGCCGTGGTCGAATATGTCGTCAGCTCTTATCTGGTCATCCGCTGGCGGCGCTGGCTGACGCGCTTCTATATCGCGCACTGGCTGGAGGGGCATGCTCATTACCGCATGTCGCTGACCGGGGGCAGCGGCGGACAACCCCGACCAGCGCATCGCCGAAGACGTCGCCCGCTTCATCGACGGCGGCGGCGAAGGCGGCACCTACGGCTACGGCGTCTATAATTACTCCATCCTGCTGATCTCGACCCTGTCGTCGCTGGTGTCCTTCGCCATCCTTTTGTGGAGCCTCTCCTCCAATTTCACTTTTCCGGGCACCCATTTCGCGCTTCCCGGCCTGCTGTTCTGGGTCGCCTTGATCTATGCCGCGACCGGAACGCTGGTCACCCATCTGATCGGCCGGCCGCTTTCGCGCATCATGTTCGCGCGGCAGCAGAGGGAGGCGGATTTCCGCTTCTCGCTGGCGCGGCTGCGCGAATATAGCGAGCAGGTGGCGCTGCTCAACGGCGAGCCGGCGGAAAGGGTCTCCCTGCGCGAAAGCTTCCAGCGGCTGATCGACAATTATCTCGACATGATCAACCTGCGCAAAAGGCTCGTCGCCTTCACCGGCTTCTATGGCCAGATCAGCCCGATCATCCCCTACGTCTTCTCCGCGCCCTTCTATTTTTCCGGCAAGATCGCCCTGGGCGTGATGACGCAGACGGCGCAGGCCTTCGGCCAGGTCGAGGGGGCGCTGACCTTCTTCATCAATTACTACACGTCCCTGGCGGGCTTTCGCGCGGTGCTCGAGCGTCTGACCTCCTTCGACGCGGCGATCGAGGCAGGCAAGGCCCCCGGCGGCATCAAGATCGCCATCGACGCGCCCGCGCCGGCCCTGCGCGGCGCCACGATCTGCCTGCCGACCGGCGCGCCGCTCCTGCAAGGCGTCGATCTGGCTCTCGCTCCCGGCAAAAACCTGCTCGTCACCGGGCCATCCGGGGTCGGCAAATCGACCCTTTTCCGCGCCATGGCCGGCGTCTGGCCGTTCGGCTCCGGCGAGGTCGCGACGCCGCCCGAAGGCCGAATGATGCTGCTGCCGCAAAAGCCTTACATTCCCATCGGAACTCTGCGCGCGGCGGTGATCTATCCGGCCGAGCCGGGCGTCTATTCGGATGAAGCCATCATGGCGGCCCTGAAAGACGCCCATCTTGCCGAACTCGCCGGCAAGCTCGACGAGACCGACATCTGGCCGCAAAGGCTTTCGGGCGGCGAACAGCAGAGGCTGGCCATCGCGCGCGCCGTGCTCGCGAAGCCCGACTGGCTGCTGCTCGACGAAGCGACCACCGCGCTCGACGAAGAGACCGAAGCCGCCATTTACGCCATGCTGGCCGACCGCCTGCCCACGACGACCCTCATGTCGATCGGCCATCGCTCGACGCTCGCCGCCTTCCACTCGGCGCGGGCGCAGGTGCTGCCCGGACCGCAAGGCGGCGCCTCGAGCGTCAAGCTGTTGCTGCCGGCCTGAATTTTCCTCACCCGGCGGCAGGCAGCAGCGGGACTCCGGCGAGCGGATGCAGCCAGAATAGCGTCGCCGCCCACAGGGCGAGGCCGATCAGGACGGAAGCTGCGTCGCCGCCAAAGCCTTGCGCCGGCTTTTTGCCCGCGACCACGCGGCGCGCCACGGAAATCCGGTCGTAGGCGCCGAAGGCCAGAAAGGATCCAAACAGCAGCAGGGCGAGAAGGTCGCCGTTCGCGGCGAGATGCGCGAGCGCCCACAGGATGATCGCGGCAAGCATGGGATGAACCGCCGTGTCGCGGACATGGGAGGGAATATAGGCGCTGACGATCAGGACGAAGGCCAAAGCCGTCAAGGCGAAGGCCAGATGCCGCGTCCAGTGCGGCGGCGACCAGATCTGCATGTCCGCCGGCGCGCCGCGAAAGGCCGAAACGCCCAGCACGATCAGGATCAGGCCGGCGAGCGAGGCGACCGAAAAGGCCAGCTTGTAGACCTTGAGTCCGACGCGCTCCACCAGCGCGCCGCGGAAAGCGGGAAACGTCGGCGTCACATGCGCGCCAAGGAACAGGATCAGACCGAAAATCAGCATCGCCATGGCGAATTCCCCCTCTCGCCGGCCGGGCGCCGCAGAGCCCGGAGTTCGGCAGGCGGCCTCAATAGGGTTGCGCGCCGCCGCGCGGCGGTTGCGCCGGCCTGACGCTGCCGCTCCGGGCGTTCGTCTGAGCCTTTTTCTTGTCCTTTTTAGGCTTTTCGTTGGCCAGCAGCGCCTGAAGCCGGTAATCGCGGGCCTCGGTCAGGCGGAGCGCGCAAAAACCGAGCGTGTCCTCATGGTCGTAATCGCGGCAGGACTGCGCTCGCTCGGCGGCGAAAGCCGCCTGCTCCCGCACGATCGCCTGCGCCGCCGGCTTGTCCTTCCTGTATCGGTGAAGAAGGGCGCGAAAATGCGCGCGCGCCTCTTTTTCCAGCGCCGCGCGCTCCCGCTCGATGTTTTTTTTGCGGCTTTCCGAAAAGGAATCTCCCGAGGGTCCCCACAGTCCGACTGCGTCGACATGGCAGTCGGCCTGCGCGAACACGCATGCGCCCGAGGGGCTTGTCGCGCGCAAGGCGCCGTTGAGAACGTCGAATTGCAGCGGGCAGGCGGAGGAGTCGAGCACAAATCTCTGCACCCCGTCCGGCGCGCCCAGAGGCTTCAGCTTCAATGGCTCCGCGCCGCCCATCGCCACCTGGCAGGCCTGGTTGGGGTGCGAGATCTTGTCGCCGGCCAGCGCCAGGCGCGAGAGGTTCAGATCGTCGCCCGACTTCTCGATCTGCAGGGCGCCGCGCGAGCCGGACAAAGCGAACGGCTTGCCGATCACGGATTCGACGGCGGGCGGCTTGGCGGGGACGAAATGGCGGTCGACCTCGCCGTCTTCGTCCGGATTGGCCGGTTCGCCGGGATGGAGGCGCGGCCGGCGCGCCGCCGGCGGCGGCCCCGACTGGCCGGCGGGCGTCGGCGCGCCGACCGCGCTCGGCAGCATCATTTGCGCGCGGCCTGGGACCGGCGTCACGCTCAGGAAAACCACGGCAATGAGAAATAGTCGGCGCATGATCGATTGATGGTTCAGGAAATGTAAATTTCTTGACTTCATCCGCGCCGGCCCGCGAAAAACATGCGGCGAAGCGGCAAAGAAAAACCCCCGCCGCGGGCGAGGGCCGGTTTTGCGATTCCGAGTCGAAGCCAAAGGCCTCAATATTTGGCGGTCACGGCGTCCGGCGCGCCGAAGCGATAGACGATGCCGGCGGAAAGCAGCCAGGGCTGGAAATTCACGTGCTGCGTGGTGATGACCGGAACGCCGGGCGCAAGCGCGAGGCCAGTGGCGTGGGCGTCGACATAGGAGAAGATTTTCTTCGCGTCGAAGCTGACGCCCCAGTTCCTGTCGAACATGTAATCCGCGCCCGCCTGCAGCACCAGCCCGACCGAACCGCCCACTTTCACGCCAGTGAGAAATTCGTTCTTGTTGTCAAAGGAAAAGCCCGGCGCGAGGCCGACGCCGGCGTAAGGCTGGAAGGCGCCGAACTGGTTGAGGTGATAGACGACGGTGATCGGAACGACGGCCGGCAGGATTTCCGAGAGCACGGTGCCGTTGGGCAGGGCCGGATTGCGCGGGTTGAAGCCCTTGGTCGTGTCCTTGGCGTAGAAGGGAATGCCAGCGGAAACGTCGAGCGAAATATTGCGGGTGACGAAATAGCCCGCCTCCCCGCCCAGGGTCACAATATTGCCGATCGTCGCGCCGACGCCTGCGGGGTAGACGCCGAAGTTCCCCCCCTGCATCAAGATCGGATTTTGCCCGGCAAGGCGCGACGTGCTGGTGTTGAGTCCGTAGGTGACGCCGATCTTGATGAAGAAAGGCTCGAAATTGTCGACGACCGGCGCGACCGGGACGGGCTCCTTGACGCTCGGCAGATCGGCGGCCATGGCCATGGTCGAGCCGGCGAGGAGAGCGCCGAAGGCGCACGCGGCGCTAAATTTCCCGAGTGAAGATTTCAACGCGCCCATTTCATCGCTCCCTGATCTTGTCGTTCTTCTTGCAATTCAGTCGGAGTCTAGGCTGTGGCCATTTCAATGATTCTGTCAATAAATCAGCGGGCTTTTTCCATGCGCCTGGCGAAGCCCAAGCGTCGCCATGATTCGGCCTTCATTATTGATTTCATTCCATTTAACTGCGGCTTCCGCAGCCTGTCGGCAGCGAGAAGGCTCGCGGATTTCGCGTCCTCGTTGCAGTTTGGCCACAGGCGGCGTCCGGCTCGGGACGTCCCGGCGCGCACGTCGGCAAGAGGCTGCTTGCGGCCAAAAATCCCCGCCCCTATATCAGTCGCGCTCTTGTATGCGGGCGCCCTCATCCCAATCTGAACGCAAGTCGGGGACCGGGCGAGACGAAACTCCGCCCTGAACCGGACCGCTTCGGGGTCCGGCGGTTCTGCGAAGGAAAGGAAAGACTACTCATGGCTAAAGTCATCGGCATCGATCTCGGCACCACCAATTCCTGCGTGGCCGTGATGGAAGGCTCCACCCCCAAAGTGATCGAAAACGCCGAAGGCGCGCGCACCACGCCGTCGATCGTCGCCTTTCTCGACGACGGCGAGCGTCTGACCGGCCAGCCGGCGAAGCGCCAGGCGGTCACCAATCCGGAAAAGACCTTTTTCGCGATCAAGCGCCTGATCGGCCGCACCTTCGCCGATCCCATGACCCAGAAGGACATGGGGCTCGTACCTTACAAGATCGTCAAGGCGGGCAATGGCGACGCCTGGGTCGCCGCCGACGCCAAACAATATTCGCCGTCGCAGATTTCCGCCTTCATCCTGCAGAAGATGAAGGAAACCGCTGAATCCTACCTCGGCTCCACCGTCACCCAGGCGGTCATCACCGTACCCGCCTATTTCAACGACGCCCAGCGCCAGGCGACCAAGGACGCCGGCAAGATCGCCGGCCTCGAAGTTCTGCGCATCATCAACGAGCCGACGGCTGCGGCGCTGGCCTATGGCCTCGACAAGAAGGGCTCCGGCACGATCGCGGTCTACGATCTCGGCGGCGGCACGTTCGACGTGTCGGTGCTGGAAATCGGCGACGGCGTGTTCGAGGTCAAATCGACCAACGGCGACACCTTCCTCGGCGGCGAGGACTTCGACATGCGCCTGGTCGAATATCTGGCCGACGAGTTCAAGAAGGACAATGGCATCGACCTCAAGAAGGACAAGCTGGCCCTGCAGCGCCTGAAAGAGGCGGCGGAAAAGGCCAAGATCGAATTGTCCTCGGCCACCCAGACCGACATCAACCTTCCCTACATCACCGCCGACGCCTCCGGCCCGAAGCACCTGACCCTCAAGCTGACCCGCGCCAAATACGAGGCGCTGGTCGACGACCTGATCCAGCGCACCATCGAGCCCTGCCGCAAGGCGCTCAAGGACGCCGGCCTGTCGGCGGCCGAGATCAATGAAGTGGTGCTGGTCGGCGGCATGACCCGCATGCCGAAGGTGCAGGAAGTCGTGAAGCAGTTCTTCGGCAAGGAGCCGCACAAGGGCGTCAATCCGGATGAAGTCGTCGCCATCGGCGCCGCCGTCCAGGCCGGCGTGCTGCAAGGCGACGTCAAGGACGTGCTGCTGCTCGACGTGACGCCCCTGTCGCTCGGCATCGAGACGCTCGGCGGCGTGTTCACCCGCCTGATCGACCGCAACACCACCATCCCCACCAAGAAGAGCCAGGTGTTCTCGACGGCGGAAGATTCGCAGACCGCCGTGACGATCCGCGTCTTCCAGGGCGAGCGCGAAATGGCGGCCGACAACAAGGCGCTCGGCCAGTTCGACCTCGTCGGCATACCCCCGGCGCCGCGCGGCATGCCGCAGATCGAGGTGACCTTCGACATCGACGCCAACGGCATCGTGTCGGTGACCGCCAAGGACAAGGCGACAGCCAAGGAGCAGCAGATCCGCATCCAGGCGTCGGGCGGCCTGTCGGAAGCCGACATCGACAAGATGGTCAAGGACGCCGAGGCGCACGCCGCCGACGACAAGCAGCGCCGCGCTTTGGTCGACGCCCGCAACCAGGGCGAAGCCATGGTCCATTCGGCGGAAAAATCGCTGGCCGAATTCGGCGAAAAGGTCGCGCAATCCGACAAGGGCGCGATCGAGGCGGCCATCGCCGGCCTGAAGACCGCGCTCGAAGGCGAAGACATCGAAGCCATCAACGCCCGTTCGAACGAACTGGCGCAGGCGTCGATGAAACTCGGCGAGGCCATGTACAAGTCCGAACAGGCCGGCGCGACCGCCGGCGCCGAGGGCGCCAAGGCCGACGAAGACGTGATCGACGCCGACTTCAAGGAAGTCAAGGACGACAAGAAGGGCGCTTGATCGCTTTACGATCCGGCGCGGGCTGCACTGGCGATCGGTCTTCCTGCCGTTCCCTTGCGGAACGGCAGGAAGGCGTTCGCGGTGGTTTTTCGCGGCGTTTTTTCATTTGGACGCGAAAAATCCGCCGCGCGCGGAAAAATCTGTTGCGCCGCCGCGACGCAGCCTCTAGCTCGTCAGGATGAACAAGGGCATTTCCTTGCCGTGACCTTCGCCGCAGGTGGAAAAAATTGTCGATGGCCAAACGCTGCTATTACGAAATTCTCGGCGTTGTCCGCACCTGTTCCGACGGCGAGCTGAAAAGCGCCTTCCGCAAGCAGGCGATGCAATACCACCCCGACAAGAACCCGGGCGACAAGACATCCGAGGCGAAATTCAAGGAAGTCAACGAAGCCTACCAGGTGCTGTCCGACGGCCAGAAGCGCGCCGCCTATGACAGGCATGGCCACGCCGCCTTCGAGCATGGCGGCGCGGGCTCTGGCGGCGGTTTCGGCATGGGCGAAGGTTTTGCCGCCTCGATGGCCGACATTTTCGACGACTTGTTCGGCGATGTGATGGGCGGCGGCGGCAGGCGCGGCCGTTCGACCGGGCGCGAGCGCGGCTCCGACCTGCGCTACAATATGGAAGTCACGCTTGAGGAAGCTTTTCGCGGCAAATCGGCGGCGCTGAAAATCCCGACCTCCGTCTCCTGCGAGGTCTGCGCCGGCTCGGGCGCCAAGGCCGGCTCCAAGCCGAAGACCTGCTCGACCTGCGGCGGCGCAGGCCGCGTCAGGGCGCAGCAGGGGTTCTTCTCCATCGAGCGCGCCTGCCCGACCTGCCAGGGCCGCGGCGAAGTGATCGAAAATCCCTGTCCCAATTGCGCTGGCGCCGGCCGCGTGACCCGCGAGCGCTCGCTGTCCGTCAATATTCCCGCGGGCATCGAGGACGGGACGCGCATTCGCCTGTCGGGCGAGGGCGAGGCTGGCCTGCGCGGCGGCCCCTCCGGCGACCTTTACATCTTCCTGTCGATCAAACCGCATCCGTTCTTCCAGCGCGAGGGCGCCGATCTTTACTGCCGCGTGCCGATCTCTATGGTGCAGGCCGCGCTCGGCGGCGAAATCAAGGTTCGCGCCGTCGATGGCGCCGAAGTCAGGGTCAAGGTCGACGAGGGCACCCAGTCCGGGCGGCAGTTCAAGATCAAGGGACGCGGCATGCCGGTGCTGCGCTCGCGCGAATTCGGCGACCTCTATATCCAGGCCAATGTCGAGACGCCGCAAAATCTCACCAAGCGACAAAGAGAACTGTTGTCCGAATTCGAAAACGAATCGACCCACAAGACGCATCCGGAATCGGCGGGCTTTTTCGCCAAGATGAAAGAATTCTTCGATTTGACCTGAGGCGAATCGGGCCGTTCTTGACGCCCTATCGATTGTGAGAGATTTTTGACCCTCGGGTTCGTCCGGGTGCAAGGGCAAAAAATTGAGCGCGCAAAAAAAACAGGCGACAAAAATCCTGTCCAACCCAAGAAGCCTGATCGACGCTCGGCTGGGCGATGAGGCGCGCTTCATTCGCAGCTGGCTCGAGAATCCGCGCCTTGCCGGAGCGATTACGCCCTCCGGACGATTTTTGGCCCGCGCGATGGCGCATTGCATCGACCCGGCCTCCGACGGCCCGATCATCGAGCTCGGCCCCGGCACCGGCCCCGTCACCCAGGCCTTGCTGGCGCGGGGCGTCGCGCCGGAGCGGCTGGTGCTCGTCGAATACGAGCCGTCCTTTTGCCATCTGCTGGCGAAGAAATTCCCGCGCGCGAAAATCGTGCGCGGCGACGCCTACCATTTGCGCGGCACGCTCGCCGGCCATCTCGGCAAAAAGCCCGCGGCCATCGTCTCCAGCCTGCCCCTGCTGACAAAACCCGAGGCGGCGCGCGTGGCGCTGCTGCGGCAGGCCTTCGAGCTGATGGGCCCGGAGGGGCGCTTCATCCAGTTCACCTATGGCGTCAAATCGCCGGCGCCGCCGCATCTGTGCCATGACCTGCACATCAAGACGCAGAGCCTCGCGCCAATCTGGCTCAACCTGCCGCCCGCGCGCATCTTCATCTATCGCCACGTCGATTGCCCGCATGCGATCGAGCCGCCGCCGGACATGATCGACAAGCTGCTGCGCCAGTCGCGCCGCTTTGGCGCGGAAATCCGCGGCGAATTCGAGGAAGCCCGAGCCCGCCTCGTGCTCAACAATGCGAAGCCGCGCATTTCCAAGAGCAATCACGCGAAGTCGCAGCGCTTCTGAACCCCGCTTCCAGATCCCGAACCGACAGGCGGCCATGCCAGCGTCTTCCATCGCCACTAGCGAAAAACTCATCGTCGCTCTGGATCTTCCTGACGTCGCGCAAGCGCGGAAAATGGTCGAGCGGCTCGGCGACAGCGTCCAGTTCTACAAGATCGGCATGGAGCTGGCCTATGGCGGCGGCCTCTCTGGCGGAGGGCTTGCGCTGGTCGAGGAGTTTTCCCGCGCCGGCAAGCAGGTCTTCGTCGATCTGAAGCTGCATGACATCGGCCATACCGTGGAGAAGGCGACGGCGCAGATCGCCAGGCTTGGCGCGCGTTTCCTGACCGTCCACGCCTATCCGCAAACCCTCGCCGCCGCGCGGCGCGGCGCGGAAGGATCGCCGTTGCAGGTGCTCGGCGTGACGGTGATGACGTCTTACGACGACGCCGATCTCGCCGCCGCCGGCTATCGCCTCAACGTGCGCGACCTCGTGGTTTTGCGCGCGACCCAGGCAAGGGAGGCGGGCGTCGCCGGCCTCATTCTCTCGCCAGAGGAATTGACTGCGGTTCGCGCGGCGGTCGGCCCGAAAATGCTTCTGGTCACGCCGGGCGTCAGGCCGGCGGGCGCGGCGCTGGGCGACCAGAAACGAGTGGCGACGCCAGCCGACGCCTTTTCCCGGAGCGCCGATCATATCGTCGTCGGCCGGCCAATTCTCGCAGCGGAAGATCCGCGCGCGGCGGCGCTGGCCATCCAGCGCGAAATCGCCGAAACCTGCGCCAAGCTCGGCGGCGACTGAAGCAATAAAATAAAAAACGCCGGGCGTACCTCCGGCCCGGCGCTCCGTCCTGAGTGCTGGGGACAGCGCCTCGGACGAGCGGAACCTAGCGCCTCGACGTGACGGCGCCATGACAAATTTTGGACGGGATCGATATAATGCCGAAAGCCTACATCATCGCTCGCGTAAACGTGCATGACGCCGAGGCCTATGGCCGCTACGCCGCGCTCGCCCCCGACGCGATGAAGAAATATGGCGCGCGGGTTCTCGCGCGCGGCGGGCGTTGCGAGGCGTTGGAAGGCGAGGCGCGCTCGCGCAATGTCATTCTCGAATTCGACGATTATGAAACGGCGAAAGCCTATTATCACTCGCCGGAATACCAGGAAGCCCGCCAGCATCGCATCGGCGCCGCCGATTTCGACCTGACTTTGGTCGAAGGCGGCTGACGCGCGACTTTTGCCTTGACGCGAAAAGGCCTATAGAGCGGCGAGCCAAAGCCGAGCCGGAGTTTTTTTCAATGGATGACATGCGCCTTGTCGTGGTCGGCGCCGCCGGCCGCATGGGCCAGATGCTGGTCAGGACGATCGCCGAAACCGAGGGCGTCGTCCTCGCGAGCGCCCTGGAGCGGCCCGGTTCGGCGGCGATCGGCCACGACGCCGGCGTGGTCGCCGGCCTGCCGCCGCTGCATGTCCCGATCACCGACGATCCGCTGGCCGCCCTGCTCAAGGCCGATGGCGTGATCGATTTCACGGCGCCGGCGGCGACCGTGGAAATCGCCGCCTTGGCGGCGCAGGCGCGCATCGTCCATGTCGTCGGCACCACAGGCATGGGCGAGGCCGATCTGGCAAAACTCGCAGCCGCCGCCCGCCACGCCGTCATCGTGCGCTCCGGCAACATGAGCCTTGGCGTCAACCTGCTCGCCGCCATGGTGGAAAAGGCGGCCAAGACGCTTGGCCCCGACTGGGACATCGAAATCCTCGAGATGCATCACCGCATGAAGGTCGATGCGCCCTCGGGCACGGCGCTGCTGCTCGGCGAGGCCGCGGCAAAAGGCCGCGACATCGCGCTGGCGGAGCATAGCGTGCGGGCGCGCGACGGCCACACGGGCGCGAGAAAACCCGGCGACATCGGCTTCGCGACCCTGCGCGGCGGCACGGTGGTCGGCGATCACAGCGTGATTTTCGCCGGACCCGGCGAACGCATCGAATTCGCGCACAAGGCCGAGGACCGCGGCATTTTTTCGCGCGGCGCCGTGCGGGCGGCGCTGTGGGGGCGCGGGCGCAAGCACGGCCTCTATTCGATGGCCAATGTGCTGGGATTTTGAGTTTCCGTGACCCGCTCGCGCAGCGGGCCGGAGCGAATGCCAAAGGGCGTCGATAGACGCCCGTCTTTAAGACGGTCTATGGCCGAGCTGATGCGAGGATCAGCGACCGCGCCAGCGGTCAAACGCAAAAAAGGAGAAACGAAGTGACACGTCTTCTTGTGCTCGTGCGCCACGGCCAGAGCGAGTGGAACCTGAAAAACCTGTTCACCGGCTGGAAGGACCCCGACCTGACGGAGCAGGGAATCCGCGAAGCGAAAGCGGCCGGCCAGCGGCTCAAGGCCTTGGGCCTCGCCTTCGACACGGGATACACTTCGGCGCTGACCCGCGCGCAGAACACGATGGATTTGATGCTGGCCGAATTGGGCCAGACCACGCTGCCCGTCGCGCGCGACCAGGCGCTGAACGAGCGCGACTACGGCGATCTCTGCGGCCTGAACAAGGACGACGCCCGCAAGAAATGGGGCGACGAGCAGGTCCATCTCTGGCGTCGGTCCTATGACGTTCCCCCGCCCGGCGGCGAAAGTTTAAAAGATACGGTGGCGCGCGTGCTGCCCTATTACAACCAGGAAATCCTGCCCGCCGTGCTGCGCGGCGAGCGGACGCTGGTCGCCGCGCACGGCAATTCGCTGCGCGCCCTGGTGATGGTGCTCGACCGCCTGACGCCGCAGACCATTCCCAGCATGGAGCTGGCGACCGGCGTGCCGCTGGTCTACCGCCTCAAGCCGGATTCGACGGTGGAGTCGAAGCAGGTGCTCGCAGCGTAAGTTGCCGCAAGCTTTCGTTGACGCTCCCTCGCCCCGCTTGCGGCGCTTGCGGCGCTTGTGGGGAGAGGGGACGCTCACGATCGGCGCCGTTGCCGATCAGTCAACCTTGCGCAGGGTCAGGTTGATCCGGCCGGGCGGCGACAGAAGCGTCGATGTGCCGGAAAAAATCCTGTCGACGCCGTGGAACATTTTTCGCGCGGGACCGCCGAACACCAAAACGTCGCCCAACTCCAGCCGGATGGTTTCAGCGGGCGCGCCGCGTAAAATACCGCCATGGCGGAAGCGGCAGGCGTCACCGAGCGAAACGGAAACGATCGGCGCGGAAAAATCGATTTCGTCGCGGTCCTGGTGCGCGCCCATTTTGGCCTGAGCGTCATAATAATTGATCAGGCAGGCGTCCGGATCGCTGGCGAATGCAGCGAAATCGCGCCATAGCCGCAGGACGCTGTCCGGCATCGGCGGCCAGTTCTGGCCTGTTTCGGGATGGGTTTGCTGGTAGCGATAGCCGGAAATGTCCGACACCCAGCCGAGCGCGCCGCAATTGCTCATGCGCGCCGACATCGGCTTGCCGCTGCGCGGCATGGTCGGGCGGAACAGCGGCGCCTGGCGCAGGATTTCGCGCAAATCGGCGAGCAACGCCTCCTGCGCGGCCCGGTCGAGCGCCGTCTTGTAAAGGCGCACGCCGGGTTTGAGCGTCAGCATCGCCGTGGCTTTTAGTTGGCTTTGGCGCCGCCCTTGGCGACGCCCACCTTGGCCGGGCGCAAAACGCGTTCGCCGATGGCGAAGCCGTCTTCCACGACCTGCGCCACCGTGCCGGCGGGCAGGCTTTCGTCATGCGCCTCGAACAGGGCTTCATGGAAATTCGGATCGAATTTCTGGCCCTTCGGCTCGAGCTTGCGCACGCCGTGGCGCGAAAGGCGCGAAATAAAGTCGCGTTCGGTCAGTTCGATGCCTTCGACAAAGCTCTTCAGCGCATTGTCCGCGCCTTCGCGCGCCTCGGGCGGCACATTGTCGAGCGCGCGCTTGAGATTGTCGGCGAAAGTCAGCATGTCCCTGGCGAAGGAGGTTACGCCATAGGCCTTGGCGTCGACGACCTCCTTTTCGGTGCGGCGGCGCAGGTTTTCCATTTCCGCCAGCGTGCGCAGCACCTTGTCCTTGAGGCCGGCGTTCTCGGCGATCAGCGCCTGCACGGCCTGCGCGTCGCGTTCGGCCTCGCCCTGGCCCTGCGTCGGCTCAGCGGCGGCGGCCGTTTCGTCGGTTTGCGAAGGCGTATCGTCCTGCGGGTTTTTACCGTCGTTCATCGTCGAGCCATTTCCTGTTGCGTCGCGAAGCATATCGGCCCGGACGCGGCAAAAATCAAGCTTTTCGCTTGATGGCGAAAACATCGAGCAGATGTCGGCGCACCGCCGCCTGCCGCGCCGGATTGATCACCTTGGCCCCCGTCAGGTCGGTGACATAGAACACGTCGACCGCCTTTTCGCCGAAAGTGACGATATGCGCGGAGGCGATATTGAGATTGAGCCGGGACAAGGCGAAGGTCAGGTCGAACAAGAGGCCCGGCCGGTCAAGGCCGGACACCTCGATGACGCTGTACATATGCGACAGGCTGTTGTCGATGACGACGTCCGGCGGCACATTGAACGTATCTTCGCGCGGCGCTCCGGCGCCCGCCTTGGCTGAAACCAGGTCGCTCAAGTGGATTTCGCCGCGCAAGGCCTGTTCGATCGCGCGAGCGATGCGCTCGCCCCGCCTGGTCTCGTCCTCGTCGCGGTCGAAGGCGCGGGAGATGCAGATTGTGTCCAGCGCCAGCCCGTCGGTGGTGGTGAAGATCTGGGCGTCGACAATATTGGCGCCCGAGGCTGCGCAGGCCCCGGCGATGATCGTCAGCAGGCGCGGATGGTCGGGCGCGACGACAGTCAGCTCGCTGACGCCGCGATAGGCGTCGGTGGCGACCTCGGTCGCGAGCGAATGCATCTCGACAGCGCTGGCGTGCAGCAGCTGGGCGTGCTGGACCTTGTGCGCCACATCGACCTTGAGCCAGTAGGCCGGATAGTGGCGGGCGGCGTATTCGGCGAATTCGTGGTCCGACCAGGCCGGCAATTTCTCGCGCAATTCCTGCTGCGACTGGGCGACGCGGCGCTTGCGGTCGACCGAGGAATGGCCGCCGGCCAGCACCACTTCGGTCTCCCAGTAGAGCGTGCGGATCAGCTCGCCCTTCCAGCCGTTCCAGACGCCGGGACCGACCGCGCGGATGTCGCAGACGGTCAGCACGGTCAGCATCTTCAGCCGCTCGATGGTTTGCACGATCTTGGCGAAGCCCTCGATGGTGCGCGGATCGGCGAGGTCGCGGCTCTGGGCGATATTCGACATGATCAGGTGCTGCTCGACCAGCCAGGCCGCGGTTTCCGTCTCCGCCTCGGCGAGGCCGAGGCGCTGGCACAGCTTGCGCGCCACCTGCCCGCCGGCGATGGAGTGGTCCTCCTTGCGGCCCTTGGCGATGTCATGCAGCAGCAGCGCCACGTAAAGCGCGCGGCGGTGCGAGATCGACGGCATGATCGAACTGGTCAGCGGCAATTCGGCGTCGCGGTGATGCAATTCGAGCGAGGCCAGCTCGCCCAGCGCGCGCAGCAGATGCTCGTCCACCGTGTAGTGATGGTACATGTTGAACTGCATCATCGCGACGATGCGGCCGAAATCGGGCAGGAAGCGGCCGAGCACGCCGGCCTCGTTCATCAGCCGCAAGGCGCGCTCGCTCGATTGCGGCGTGGTGAGGATTTCGAGAAACAGCCGGTTGGCCTCGGGATTGGCGCGCAATTTCGCATCTATGCGCGGCAGCGATTGGGTCACGAGACGCAGCGCGTCCGGATGGATTGGAAGTTCGTTGCGCGCCGCGACCGAGAACAGCCGGATCAGATTGATCGGCTCCTCGTCGAAAATGCTGTTGGAGGAGACGGTGACGCGATCCGTCTCGAGCGCGAAGGGGCCGAGATCCCTGGGCTTGCTGCGCCGCCGGAACCGGCCGACGAAGCGATCGAACACGGCGCGCGGTTTGGCCTGGCGCTCCTCGAGCCCGGCGCAGACGATGTTGGTGAGGTCGCCGACATGCTTGGCGATCACGAAATAATGCTTCATGAAGCGTTCGACCGCCGACAGGCCGTCGCGATCGGAATAGCCCAGTTTGGCGGCGAGCACGCGTTGCAAATCGAAACTCAGCCGCTCCTCGGGGCGGCTGGTGGCGAAATGCAGGGTGCAGCGCACTTTCCACAAAAAAGTCTCGCAGCGGCGAAACAGCCGCAATTCCTGTTCGCTGAACAGGCCGACGCCGACGAGCGCCTCGACGTCCTGCACGCGATAGGCGTATTTGGCGATCCAGAACAACGTATTGAGGTCGCGCAACCCGCCCTTGCCCTCCTTGACGTTGGGCTCGACGAGATAGCGCGAGGCGCCGGCGCGCTGGACGCGCTGGTCGCGTTCGGCGAGCTTGGCGGCGACGAACTCCGGCGCGGTGTTGCGCACGATCTCGTTGTCAAAACGCGCCAGCATCGTGTCGAGCAGGGAGCGGTCGCCGAGGATCAAGCGACATTCCAGCAGGGTCGTGCGGATCGTCATGTCGGCCTTGGCCTGCTTCAGGCATTCCTCGACCGTCCGCGTGGCGTGGCCGACCTTCTGCTTCAGGTCCCACAGCAGGTAGAGCATGGATTCGACCAGCGCCTCGTCGCCGGCGCGGTCCTGCCCGCGCAGGAGGAAGAGCAGGTCGATATCCGAACCGGGCGCCAGCGCGCCGCGCCCATAGCCGCCGACCGCGACGACGCAGAGATGGCCGGACGCGGCTTCGGGACGGATGTGTTTGACAACGCAAGCATGGATCGCGCGCAAAAGCTCGTCCTCGACATAGGCGAGATGCGCGCCGCAGGCGATGCCCGCGCCCTTGTCCTCCAGGGCCGCCCGCGCGACCGTCCTGCCGTGTTCGAGCGCGCCCGCGAAGATTTCGACCGCCGCCTTGCGGAATTCGGCAGTCGCGCCGCCGAGCGCCTCGGCCCTGGCGGCCATTTCCGCCTCGATGGCGGCGCGGTCGATCAAGGCCTTCATCGGCAATTCGAGCCGGGGACCGGTCCATTTCGGGGATGGCGCGGCGCCGCCGTCCTTGTGTGCGAGATTGGCCTGCAGGCTCATTTCTTCGTTCCCTGGGCCGCGTTCTGGACCGAATTCCGGGTCGCATGGCGTCGTTCGATGGCGTCCCAGATGGCGGCGGCGGCGTCCGGGCCGCCGGTGCGCTTGACGGCGCGAATGCCGGTCGGCGAGGTGACGTTGATTTCGGTGAGATAGCCGTCGATCACGTCGATGCCGACGAAGATCAGGCCGCGCTTCCTGAGCTCGGGGCCGATGGCAGCGCAGATTTCCTTTTCGCGGGGCGAGAGTTCGGTCGCTTCGGCAGCGCCGCCGCGCACCATGTTCGAGCGGATGTCATTGACCGCCGGCACGCGATTGACGGCGCCGCACGGCTCGCCGTCGACGAGAAGGATCCGCTTGTCGCCCCGGGCGACGGCGGGAAGGAATTTCTGCACCACCCATTGCTCGCGAAAGCTGGTGGCGAAGAGATCGAACAGCGAGCCGTAATTGGCGTCCTCCTTCATCAGGCGGAACACCGCGGCGCCGCCAAAACCGTGCAGCGGCTTCACCACCACTTCGCCATGCTCCGCGCGAAAGGCGTCGATCTGCGCCTTGTCGCGGGTGATGAGGGTCGGCGGCATCAATTGCGGAAAATCCATCACGAACAGTTTTTCGGGCGCGTTGCGCACGCTGGCCGGATCGTTGACGACGAGGGTTGCGCCGCCGATCTTTTCGAGCAGATGGGTCGAAGTGATATAGGCGAGGTCGAACGGCGGGTCCTGGCGCAACAGCACGACATCCATGTCGCGCAAAAAAATCTCGCGCGCCGCGCCAAGCTCGTGATGGTCGCCTTTCACGTCGCGCACGACGAGCGCCTGGGCCGAGGCGACGACATCGACGCCGCGCTGCGACAGCCGCTCGGGCGTGTAATAATTCAACTCGAACCCGCGCTGCTGCGCTTCCAGCAGCAAGGCGAAAGTGGAATCTCCGGCGATGTTGATCCGTTCGATGGGGTCCATCTGCACGGCGATTTTCCTGACGGTGCTCATTCCAGACGGTTCTCCGATTCCTGCCTCGCGGTCCGGCGGCGCGGCCGCCGCGAATCCTGGCATTGTTGCATGGGTTCGCCGCCCCCGGCAAAGCGAACGCCGGCCCCGAACATGGCGAGGCCATCAGACATTCGCCAGTGCCGGCGCGCGAGAATGCCTTCGGATTAGACCTCGGCGCAATCCCGCACTATAAGGATTCATCAAAAGGTCACGCTCCCAAGCCAAACCTGCTCCGCCGTTGGAAAAAAGCCGGGATCAAGCATGGATTATTTTCGCCGCTTCACGTTTCTGCTCTGCGCCCCGGCCTTCGACCCCGACGAGCTGGAAGGCGCGCGCCTGCAGCAGATCGTTGTCGCGGTCGAGAAGTCCGGCTTCGAAGTGGTCAGGGCGCGCCGGCCCGAAGACGCCGAACTGGCGATCAAGACCGACGCCGCCATCGGCTGCATGATCGTCGACTGGGGCAAGAAGGGCATGGACGGCAAGACCGCCGGCCTGATCACCTATGTCCGCCGGCGCGGGCTGGAAATGCCGATCATCCTCCTCGTGCGGCGCAAGCGTTTCGAGGACCTGCCGATCGACGTGCTCGACAATGTCGACGGCTATGTCTTCCTGGCCGAGGAAACGCCGGAATTCATCGCCAAGAACCTGGTCAGCCGGCTGAAACAATATGCCGAGACGCTGAAGACGCCATTTTTCGGCGAACTGGTCGATTACGCCGAGGAGGGCAACCAGCTCTGGACCTGCCCCGGCCACAACGGCGGCGTGTTCTACAGCCGCAGCCCGATCGGCCGGATCTTCGTCGAACATCTCGGCGAGGCGATTTTTCGCGACGATCTTGACAACTCCGTCCTGGAGCTTGGCGACCTCCTGGTGCACGAAGGCCCCGCCCTGCGCGCGCAAAAAGAGGCGGCGAAGATTTTTGGCGCCGAGCGCACCTATTTCGTGCTCAACGGCACCTCGGCCTCCAACAAGATCGTGCTGTCGGCCATCGTCGCGCCGGGCGACCTGGTGCTGTTTGACCGCAACAACCACAAGGCCGCCCATCACGGCGCGCTGATGCTGGGCGGCGGCGTGCCGATCTATCTGGAAACCGACCGCAACGCCCAAGGCATGATCGGACCGATCGATTACGAGGCGCTCGACGAGAAGGAAATCCGCCAGAAGATCCGCAACAATCCGCTGGTGACCGACAAGGACGCCTGGACCCGCGAGCGCCCCTTCCGCATCGCGGTGATCGAGCAATGCTCCTATGACGGCACGATCTACAACGCCGAGACGATCCTGAAGAAGATCGGCCATCTCTGCGATTACATCCTGTTCGACGAGGCCTGGGCGGGCTTCATGAAGTTCCACCCGCTGTTCGCGGGCCATTTCGCCATGGGCCTGGCCAATCTCGGCCCCGAGGCGCCGGGGATCATCGCCACCCAATCGACTCACAAGCAGCTCGCCAGCTTCTCCCAGGCGTCGCAAATCCACGTCAAGGACCGCCATATCAAGGGGCAGTCCCGCCGCATCGAGCACAAGCGCTTCAACGAGACCTTCCTCATCCACGCCTCGACCTCGCCGTTCTATCCGCTGTTCGCCTCGCTCGACGTCGGCGCGCAGATGATGAAGGGCAAGTCCGGCGAGGTCCTGTGGGACGACACGATCCGGCTCGGCATCGAAATCCGCAAGAAGATCAGGGCTCTGGCGCGCGAGTTCAAGGAAAAGGCGCGCGACCCCGCGCAGGAGTGGTTCTTCGACCCCTTCGTCGCCGACGTGGTCGAGACGCCGCGCGGAAAAATGGTCTGGGAGCATGTGCCGACCGACGATCTCGCCGAGAACGCCGCCTACTGGACGTTCGAGCCCGGCGCCGCCTGGCACGGTTTTCGGCACATCGCGCCTGATTACGCCCTGACCGACCCCTGCAAGCTCACCCTGCTCACGCCCGGCTTCGATCGCGCCACCGGCGCATATCTCGACCATGGCGTGCCAGCGCCGGTGGTGGCGCAATATCTGCGCGAAAACCGCATCGTGGCGGAGAAGAACGATCTCAATTCGCTGCTGTTCCTGCTCACCCCCGGCGTTGAATTGAGCAAGGCCGGCGCGCTGATTTCGGCGCTGGTCGCCTTCAAGACCTATCACGACCAGAATGCGCCGCTCGAGGAGGTCATTCCCGAATTCGTGGCGCGGCGGCCGAAACGCTATGCCGGCATGCGCCTGCGCGACCTTTGCGCGCAAATGCACGATTTCTACCGGCAAGCGGGCACGAGCCAGTTGCAGCGCCTGCAATTCCGCCCCGAGCACTTGCCGAAGAAGGCGATGCGGCCGCAGGAGGCGGTGCAGAAGCTGACGCGCAACCAGGTGCGCTACCTGCCCATCGACCAGATTGAAGGCAAGATCGCCACCACCTTGTTCGTGGTCTATCCGCCGGGCATCGCCACCATCGCGCCGGGCGAAATTCTCTGCGAACGCGCGCGGCCGATGCTCGACTACCTCAAGACATTTGAGCGCGGCGCCAATCTCTTTCCGGGCTTCGAGGCGGAAATCCAGGGCCTCTACCGCGAGATCGACGCCGACGGCTCAATCCGATTCCACACCTACGTCGCCGACCCCGAGGCCTGAGGCGGCGGCGGCGGCGCCATTCGGCGGCGCGCCGGCCCCCGGCCCGAGCGCGCGTTGCAGCATGACGCTGTCGGTCCAGCGGCCGAAGCGGAAGCCGACGCCCTCGAGACAGGCGACGCGGCGAAAGCCGCAGGCTTCGTGCAGGCTGAGCGAGGCGGCGTTTTCCGAATCGACATAGGCGATCATCTGGCGATAGCCGCCGCCGGCGCAGGCCTCGATCAGGGCCGGCAGCAATCTGCGGCCGACGCCGGAGCGCAGATAGCTCTCATGCACGTAGATCGAGTTTTTCACGCAATAGCGATAGGCCGGCCTCTTGCGAAAGGGCACGGCATAGGCGTAGCCGATGACCATGCCGTGCAATTCGGCGACGAGATGCGGCAGCCGGTGCTTCAGCATGTTCTTGCGGCGGCGCTTGATGTCGTCCGCCTGCATCGGCTCGAAGGCGACGCCGCCTTGCAGTCCGTGCGTCACGTAGCGGCTGTAGATGGCGATCATCGCCGTCGAGTCGGCGTCGGTCGAGGGCCTGACGACGATGTCGTCGCCCGGCGCGGGCGTTGCCTTGTGCGGGTCTGGCGCCGATGTCTGCATGGTCAGTCAATAACCGATTCGCCGGGCGAAAGGGAAATGCGCCCAATTCAGTCCGGCGTCGAGCCGTCCGCCGCCAGCACTTCGCCGGCAAGATAGAGCGATCCCGCGATGATTATGCGCGGCGGCGTGGGCCAGGGACGCGCCGCCAGTTCGCGCAAGGCGGCCTCGACGCCCGCGCAAGGCCGGGCCTTGAAGCCGAGGTCGCGCGCGAGCTCCGCGACGTCCTCCGGCTTGCGGCCGACCTGGTCGCCGGCTATCGGCAGCGTCAGAACTTCCCCGGCGAGACCGACGAAATGTTGCAAAAACGCTTGGGAATCCTTGGATTGCAAGGCGGCGTAAAGCAGGATCAGCGGTCGCTGAGCCTTGTCCTCGAAATCGGCCATGGCCTCGGCGAGGACGCGGCCGCCCGCCTCGTTGTGGCCGCCGTCAAGCCAAAGCTCGGCGCCTTCGGGCGCGAGCGCCGCCAGCCGGCCCCGGCCAAGGTTTTGCAGCCGCCCCGGCCATGACGCCCTGGCGACCCCGGCCTCAAAGGCCCCCATCGGCAGGTTGGGAAAGCACAGCCGCAGGGCGGCGATGGCCGCGCCGGCGTTGACCAGCTGGTGGCGGCCGGGCAGGCGCGGCAAGGGCAGGTCGAGCAGGCCGCGCGCGTCCTCGAACACCATGCGGCCACGTTCGGCGCGGCAAAGAAAATCCTGGCCATAGATCGAGACCGGGGCGCGCAGCCGCTCGGCGGTCCGCTCCAGCACGCCGAGCGCCGCGTCATTCTGCGCGGATATGACGACGGGGACGCCCGGCTTGATGATCCCGGCTTTTTCGATGGCGATTTTTTCGATGGTGTCGCCAAGGAATTCGACATGGTCGATCGAAACCGGCGTCACCACGGCGCAGGCCGGCGCGCCGATCACATTGGTGGCGTCAAACCGTCCGCCGAGCCCCACTTCGAGCAGCAGGACATCGGCGGGGCGCTCGGAAAAAAGTTTTAGCGCCGCCGCCGTCGTCGCCTCGAAGAAGGTGATTTCCGCGCCGGCGTTGGCGCGCTCGACCGCGTCGAGCGCCTGCGACAGCGCCGCGTCGGTGACGAGCCGGCCGCCTTCAGGCTCAGCCAGCCTGTCGCCAAGAGGCTCAGCCAGCCTGATGCGCTCGTTGAACGCCACCAGATGCGGCGAGGTATAGACATGGACGCCGAGCCCGCCCGCTTCGAGGATCGCCCGCATGAAGGCGATGGTCGAGCCCTTGCCGTTGGTGCCGGCGACGTGGATGACCGGCGGCAGGCGTTTTTGCGGCTCGCCCATGGCGCGCAGCAGCCGTTCGATCCGCCCGAGCGACAGATCAATCCTTTTCGGATGCAAATCGAGCAGCCGCGCGAGCACGGCGTTGTCAGCCATCATGGCGGCGCGTCAGGCCGCCGCCTGCGCGGGCGCCTTGGTCAAAAGCCGGCAGATGCGGCCAAGCGTCTCGCGCAGTTGCGCGCGGGGGACGACCATGTCGACCATGCCGTGTTCGCGCAGATATTCCGCGCGCTGAAAACCTTCCGGCAGGCGCTCGCGTATGGTTTGTTCGATCACCCGCGCGCCGGCAAAACCGATCACCGCGCCGGGCTCGGCGATGTGGATGTCGCCCAGCATGGCGTAGGACGCGGTGACGCCGCCGGTGGTCGGATTGGTCAGCACGACGATATACGGCAGTTTCGCCGCCTTGAGCCGCTCGACCGCCACGGTGGTGCGCGGCATCTGCATCAGCGAGAACATGCCCTCCTGCATGCGGGCGCCGCCCGAGGCGGTGAAAATGATGAACGGGGTTTTCTTGTCGATGGCGCGGAACATGCCCGACACGATGGCTTCGCCAGCCGCCATGCCGAGCGAGCCGCCCAAAAATTCGAAATCCTGCACCGCCACCGTCACCTGCGTCCCCTGCAAGGCGCCGGCCGCCAGCAGCACCGCGTCGGCCGCGCCCGTCTTGGCGCGATAATCCTTCAGCCGGTCGGCGTAGCGTTTGACGTCGCGAAATTTCAGCGGATCGGTCGGCACTTCCGGCGTGGCGATGCTTTCATAGGCGCCGTCATCGAACAGCGCGTCGAGCCGCGCCTTGACGGGGATGCGCATATGGTGGCCCGAGCCCGGCACGACGAAGAGATTGGCTTCCAGATCCTTGTGGAACACCAGTTCGCCGCTGTCGGGGCATTTGACCCACAGGTTTTCCGGCGTTTCCCGCTTCAGGAACGAGCGGATTTTCGGCGGGACGACATTGGAGATCCAGTTCATGGGCTCACCCTTTCCTTCGCCGCGCTGGCGACGCCCGCCGCCAGTTCGCCAACCAGTTTTGTCACGGCTTCGATCGTCGTCGCGCCGCCCCGGTTTTCCGCATCGAGCGTCTTGGCCAGCGCGTCAATCAGCGCCGAACCGACCACCACGCCGTCGGCATGGCGGGCGAGGGTCGCGGCGGCCTGCGCGTCCTTGACGCCGAAGCCGACCGCGACCGGCAAGGAAGTGTGCCCCTTGATGCGCGCCACGGCCCCGGCGACCTTGGAATAATCGGGACGGCCGGCGCCGGTGATGCCGGTGATCGAGACATAATAGACAAAACCGGAGGTATTGGCGAGCACCGCCGGCAGGCGCGCGTCGTCTGTCGTCGGCGTGGCCAGGCGGACGAAGCTCAGGCCGGCGGCCAGGGCCGGCAGGCACAATTCGGCGTCTTCCTCGGGCGGCAGGTCGACGACGATCATGCCGTCAGCCCCGGCCGCCTTGGCGTCGGCGAGAAATTTTTCCACGCCATAGACATAGATCGGGTTGTAATAGCCCATCAGGATGACCGGCGTTTCCGCGTCGCCCTGGCGGAATTCGGCGACGAGCCGCAGCACGCCATGCAGCGTCATGCCGGCATGCAGCGCGCGCAGGCCGGCGGCCTGGATCGCCGGGCCGTCGGCCATCGGATCGGAAAAAGGCATGCCGATTTCGATCAGGTCGGCGCCGGCGCCGGGCAGCGATTTCACCAGCTCCAGCGAGAGCGCCGGGTCGGGATCGCCGGCCATGACGAAGGTGACGAGCGCCGCCCGCTCTTTTTCGCGCAGGGCGGCGAAGCGTCGATCGATCCGGCTCATGTCACATGCCTCCCAGGGTGGCGCCCAGGTGGTCGGCGACGGTGAACAGGTCCTTGTCGCCGCGCCCGGACAGGCCGAGCACCATCAAATGGTTTTTCGGCTTTGTCGGCGCGATGTCGATGATTTTCGCCAGCGCGTGCGCCGGCTCGAGCGCCGGAATGATGCCTTCGAGCTGGGCGCAGAGCTGGAAGGCGGCGAGCGCCTCCTTGTCGGTGGCCGACAGATAGGTGACGCGGCCGTTTTCCTTGAGCCACGCATGCTCCGGGCCGATGCCGGGATAATCGAGCCCGGCGGAAATGGAATGGCCTTCGAGAATCTGGCCGTCGGGGTCCATCAGCAGGTAAGTGCGGTTGCCGTGTAAAACGCCGGGGCGGCCGCCGGCCAGCGAGGCGGCGTGGCCGTTTTCGACATCGAGGCCGTGGCCGGCGGCTTCAACGCCGTAAAGCTCGACCTCGCGCTCGTCGAGGAAGGGATGGAACAGGCCGATGGCGTTGGAGCCGCCGCCGATGCAGGCGAAGGCCGAATCCGGCAGCCGGCCTTCGGCTGACAGCATCTGCTCGCGCGTTTCCTCGCCGATCACGCACTGGAAATCGCGCACCATGGCCGGGTAGGGGTGCGGCCCGGCGGCGGTGCCGATGCAGTAAAAAGTGTTTTCCACATTGGTGACCCAGTCGCGCAAAGCCTCGTTCATCGCATCCTTGAGGGTGCGCGCGCCCGACTGCACCGGCACGACTTTCGCGCCCAGCATGTTCATGCGGAAGACGTTGGGCTTTTGCCGCTCGACATCGACCGCGCCCATGTAAACCACGCATTCCAGGCCAAAGCGCGCGCAGGCGGTGGCGGTGGCGACGCCGTGCTGGCCCGCGCCGGTCTCGGCGATGATGCGCTTTTTGCCCATGCGACGGGCGAGCAGGATCTGGCCGAGCACATTGTTGATCTTGTGCGCGCCGGTGTGGTTGAGCTCTTCGCGCTTGAAATAGATTTTCGCGCCGCCGAGTTTTTCCGTCATGCGCTCGGCGAAATAGAGCGGGCTGGGCCGGCCGACATAATGCGTCAGCAGGTCCTGCAATTCGGCGTGATAGGCCGGGTCGCGGCGCGCCTCGTCATAGGCTTTTTCAAGCTGCAAAATCAGCGGCATCAGCGTCTCGGCGACGAAGCGCCCGCCGAAAATGCCGAAATGCCCGTGCGCGTCGGGACCCTGGCGCAGGGAATTCGGCTCGAACTGGGTGGAAAGAAGGGTCATGGGCTCGCTCTTTTCGAGCCGTGTTCTTAAACGCTTCCCGAGGCGAGGCCAAGAGCGGTTTACGTAAACCCGACGAGCGGTCGCGCGCCCGCTCGAAAGCTGCGGAGGCCCATGCATGGGGCAAGGCCGCGCCAAGATCGGACGCTGAGCGAGTTAAATTCCGCCGCGCCGCTACTCTCCAGCAATCGCTTGTTGAGGTGCTGCCGTCCCGATATTGGGGGGCGTCTCAGCTATAGCACTTGCGAATTGATCCAAATTCCAAATTGCTAAATTTATATCTAGAATTGCGCGAACCTCCGCACTAAGTATTGGGTGAGGAATTTTCCCTCTAGACCAATCTATTTTGGCATCGTTACTAAGTAGTATCAAGCCGCTAAATGACGCCCCGTTATTTTTTTTCCTTTAATAAGCCCCAAAGTAGGTCAACCCAAACAAAAAAATCTCCATCACCATCATCCTTGAAGCCGGGGGGCGTTTTTGATCTCTTCCTATGAATTGCTATATCGGAAATTAATGACCTTGTGGCGAACGGAGCAATCGCTTTTCCGGGAAGTTTTTCAAGAAATAAG
Source organism: uncultured Alphaproteobacteria bacterium (assembly GCA_963828185.1). Lineage (GTDB taxonomy): Bacteria > Pseudomonadota > Alphaproteobacteria > Rhizobiales > Beijerinckiaceae > Rhodoblastus. Next base: position 123,184 of record CAWHDV010000001.1, read on the forward strand.
GATGTTTTTAAAACAATATCTGGATCAAAAACATGTTCATTATCAATTTTGAATGCGTCAATTGCATCAGATATTTTAGTTATGCTTGATATTCCTGCCGAAGCACCAAACTTTTCGATCTCTCTTGATAAGTCTGAGTGTTTTTTTGATACCGATTTATAAATTGTATCGGTAGCATTAAGTTGGTTATTCCAAAATTCTTAAATCGTTTGCCCGGGGACCACGAGCGGATTTTGGTGAACACCCGTCAAGTAGTCCATAATATCGGAACTCTTTCTGTGTGACGGAATGCGAAGAAAGACATTCGCGTCTATAGCTATCGCAGAGGTCGCAAGAGCGACCTCGATATTCGAGCCCTTAACCGCAGAAACCAACGCCTCAAGGGCCGGAATACCCACCCGACGATCGAGCACGTCGATGACCTTTTGCAAAGCCGGATCCACAGCAGCGACAGTTCGTTCGGCATCAACCATACCAAACCTCCGATGCTTTATCTGCGAGGATGTCGGCCATGGATTTGATAGAACCGGCGGTCCATTCATCGAAATTGTGGAGTTCCGCGACGAATTCACCCGGTGCGGCTAACGGAAGCATATTTTGCTTAAACTCCGCCCACGTCTTACCGTCATCCGTCCGCTTCTCGTCTGTGCTCAGAAACGTATTCCCAAGCGTACTTCCCCAATAAGAGAGCTCCTCGTCCTCGAACCCAGGATATGACTTTAAGGACTTTGACGCAATGAAATGCAGATAATAGTACGTATCTGGGGAGGTGCTGTTAGCTATAATCGAGTTCTTTAGAAATGATATCACCCCCTTGTTATAAGACCTCTTTTTTAATTGCTCCAAAAAATAGCGGCGATCTGGATTTAAGTCGCTTAATTCGCCTAAAGCAGTATGCCAATTTCTGTTATCGGAAATTTTCTTTGCAGCTTCTGAAAATCGTCTTTCAATATTGCCGGTGCCCAAGTTCCCGACCACGATCCGTCGAGTTCACTAATTTTAGAAGTTCTTGCAGGCCCTCTGCTGCGTCTGGAACTTGCAATATCGCGATCATAATGGGACGCACGGTGATGACGCTCAGTTGCGCTAGCGCCCGGAACACGTTTAACGCATTTTCGTCAGCGGGACCGGCAAAACTCGGGTCGATCATTTGGAGATACACTGGCAGTCGATCTTCAAGCATATCCATCAAATCCAAGGGAGCAGGTGACGAGCGATTGCTCGGCTCGCTTCTTGAAGCCAGGAAGGAGAACAGATCTTTTGGCAAAATATGCCCACTCGCTACGGTCACGACGTGTCGAATATATTGAACAAAATTGTTGTTACCCTCACTGGGAAAACTGTCCGAGATGGCTTTCCAGCGATTATAGACCAATTCCCTCCTATCGAGTGTAATTTGGCTGAGAATGTAATTTTTCAAGAGGTCAGCGGTTGTTAAGTCGCGGCCTCTGGTGTTGATGACCTCAAACACCTGATAGGCCTCGGATGGCGTTGGGTGAATAAATACCGCGAAGTAAAGCTTGTGAGTAATAAATTCAGTCCATTTCCCTAAGCGTTTGAATGGGTCAGATCTCAAGTCATCTGCTAGCGCTCTCAAAAAATATTTATACGATTTAATGATCTCTGACGAAACGCTATGATCACCAACGTTTAAATTGGAAACTTCCCCCGTGTGGATGATTATTTGAAGCGTTTGATTGTCTGCCTGATCCGTGAGGACAATACGCGGATCACTGCCGTCGGTTTCATAGTTGATCGACGTCAGAAAATCTGCCTTTAGGCGGTCGGCTAAGGCCGAACGTGAAAGTCTCTGAGCTTCGTGGTAAAGCGCAGAAGCCAAAAGCGTAAGGGTTACCATGCGTTGCTGACCGTCGACAATTTTCTTTCGGCCATCTTCGTCAGTCAAAATTATCAGCCCTAAAAAATATGAGTTCTTGTCCAAGCTTCTTTGTATGTCTTCGAAAAATTCTTTTACCTCCTCTTCCCGCCATGAATATTCACGTTGATAGGGGGGGACTTCAAAAATGGACCCTGAAATCAGCCCGCCTGCGGTATGAGCTGACGCATTCAGCGGCGTGTCCATTACTTATTTCCTCCAAAAATTCGATCGCGATTTGCGTCGAGACTAGCCCTAAAAGACGGTTTTTGGAAACGTGATTATAAACCCACTCAAAACTTCAGGCACATGATGGTGCTTCACCTCATTTCGGGTCAAAGATGGTGACCTGCCACTGCAAAGTTCCTCCACGAGCGATTAGAGTCCGGCCTTATGAAGGACGGACATATGAAGCGCGCACGGTTTACGGAAGAGCAGATTATCGGAGTGCTGAAGGAGCATGAGGCGGGCGCCAAGACCGCCGATCTGGCTCGCAAGCACGGCGTTTCGGAAGCGACGCTTTACAACTGGAAAGCCAAATACGGCGGCATGGACGTTTCCGAGGCCAGGCGGCTGAAGGCGCTCGAAGACGAGAACAGCAAGCTGAAGAAGCTGCTGGCCGAAGCGATGCTCGACGCGTCGGCGTTGCGTGAGCTTCTGTCAAAAAAATGGTAGGGCCCGCCGCCAAGCGCGAGGGAGTCGCGCATCTGCGGGCCGTGATGGGCCTGTCAGAACGGCGGGCCTGCGACCTCATAAATGCGGATCGCAAGATGATCCGCTACCAGTCGCGCCGAGCGCCCGACACAGAGCTGCGCGAGCAAATCCGTGACCTGGCCAATGAGCGCAAGCGCTTTGGCTATCGGCGGCTGTTTATCCTGCTGCGGCAAGGTGGCGAGCCGTCCGGCATCAATCGGATCTATCGGCTTTATCGCGAGGAAGGCCTCACGGTGCGCAAGCGACGCGGACGACGCCGCGCCGTCGGAATGCGGGCGCCGATCCTTGTCGAGGCGAAGGCCAACGCGCGCTGGTCACTGGATTTTGTCCACGACCAGTTCGTCTCGGGCCGGCGCTTCCGCATCCTGAATGTCGTCGATGACGTCACCCGCGAATGTCTGGCGGCGATCCCGGACACGTCGATTTCGGGCCGGCGCGTGGCGCGAGAATTGACAACGTTGATCAAACGACGCGGAAAGCCAGGCATGATCGTGTCAGACAACGGGACCGAGTTCACCTGCAACGCCATGCTGTCATGGGCGCAGGACCATCAGGTTTCCTGGCATTTCATCGCGCCAGGCAAGCCGATGCAAAATGGGTTCTGTGAGAGCTTCAACGGCCGCATGCGCGATGAGTTGCTGAATGAGACGCTGTTTCTCGGCCTTGATCACGCCAGAACCAAGATCACGAGCTGGGTCGATGACTACAACCATCGGCGGCCGCATTCGGCGCTCGCCTATCTTACTCCGGCGGCCTACGCCGCCTCCCTTCCCGCAATCTGCGATCGGCTGCGCAACCCCGACCAGCTCCGCCAATCGCAGATTGCTCCACCCGCGCCTCACGGCGTAAAACAGCAAGCGACTCTAATCGCCGCTGGATGAAACTTCGGTGGCAGGTCAATGGGCCGGATGCCACACCGCGGGAAGGGCCGCTCCATAAGCGGAGACGTTCGGGGCAGCCGGGGCAACTTTGCGTTCCGGGTGGTATGAGCCCATTGCAGGGCGTGCCGCTCACGACTAGGGATAGGCACGGAAAACTTGGCCTAAAATGTGGATTTCACGCCCTCCTCAACCCCGTCGCGCAACGGAGATAAAGGCGGCGATCTTTTCGACGTTTTTCACGCCCGGCGCGTCCTCGACGCCGGAGGACACGTCGACCCCGGCGGCGCCCGTCATCCGCAGCGCCTCGCCGACATTTTGCGGGTTCAGCCCGCCCGACAGCAGCCAGTCCTTTGCGCCGTTTCGCGCGGAAAAGTCGTGCAGCAGCAGCCAGTCGAACATCAGGCCGTTGCCGCCCGGCACAACGGCGCCCTTGGGCGGCTTGGCGTCGAACAGCAGCCGGTCGGCCACGCCTTCATAGGCTGAAGCGGATAAGAGGTCGGCCTTTTCGGCGACGCCGATGGCCTTGAGAATGGGCAGGCCGAAATTTTTGCGCAACGCGGCGACGCGCTCCGGTGTCTCGGCGCCGTGCAATTGCAGCCAGTCGGGTTCAAGCGCCTCGATGATCGCGGTGATATAAGCGTCATCCGCATCGACGACCAGCGCTACTTTTTGCGCCCGCCCGCCGACCTGGGCGGAAAATTTGCGGGCGGCGACCGGGTCAATATGTCGCGGGCTTTTGGCGAAAAAAACGAATCCAACCATGTCGGCGCCGCCGGCTAAAGCCGCGTCCAGCGGCTCCGGCGCGTTCAGGCCGCAGATCTTCACCAGCACCGACATTTTGTTGTCTTCGCCTTCAGGCGGCGCGCGTCGGAACGATCGCCGTGGACGAGGACGGAGCCGAGGTTTTCAGCGTCGCCACCTGGCCGCGCAGCGCCTCGTTTTCGCCGCGCAAAGATTCGGCCGTGGCGCGGTGGATGCGGGCGGCGCGGCGGAAGCGGCCCTGCTTGAGCCAGGTCGAAATCCAGCCCAGCAGCACGCCCAACGCCGTCGCGGCGAACAGCAGCGCGAACAGCGGCGCCTGCAGCAGCGGCAGTTCGTCGCCGCCGAGCAGATTGATCGAAACCGGGACATAGTGCCGGTTGGCGAGGGCGAAGGCTAAAAACAGCAAGGCCAGGGGCGCGATGACGAGAAATTTTAAAAACCTGCGCATAGACGCCCCCAAACCAACGCTTCGATCAAGCCTGCGGCTGATCGTTCAGACGCTCGCGCAATTCCTTGCCGGTCTTGAAGAAGGGCACGAATTTCTCGGCCACCTCGACATGATCGCCGGTGCGCGGATTGCGGCCAAGGCGCGCGTCGCGCTTCTTGACCGAAAAAGCGCCGAAGCCGCGCAATTCCACGCGGTCGCCGCGCGACAGCGCTTCCGTCACCTCGTCGAGAATCGCGTTGACGATATTCTCGACGTCGCGGAGGTAGAGATGGGGGTTGCGGTCGGCAATACGTTGAACAAGCTCGGATTTGATCACGGAAGTCATCCTAATCACGCAAGGGCGATTTTTGTCGTTTCGCCCAAGCCGCTAATTTTGCGCGTCAACGTGCCAAATCGCCAATAAGCCGTCAAGTGCCGCAGAGTCATGCGCGCTCGCTGCGCGAAAAATCACGTCGGCGGCTTGCGGAAAACCCAGGCCTGCGGCGGCGTGGCCGGCGAGGCTGAAAAGGCCGAGACGGTCGACGGCGCTGGGCTTCTTCCATTCCTTGACCGGCAGGCCCTTGGTGACGCCGCGCTTGGCTTCGTTGGCTTCCAGCCAGGCCGTCGCCTCGCGCTCGCCGCCATAGGCGTCGATCAGTTTTAACGGCAGGCCCTGGTGGCCGGTGAAGACGCGGCCGTCATCGACCGCGGCCAGCTCCGCGTCGCTCATGTGGCGGCGGTCCTTCACCAGCTTCTTGAACCAGCCGTAGGAATCGACGACCAGGGAATCGATGGCGGCGCGCGCCGCGTCGCTGGTCGGCTCGAACCCGTTGGGCGCGGCTTTCAGCGGCGAGGATTTGATCGTCTCGACTTTCACGCCGATCGTGTCGAGCAGCTTGGCGACATTGGGGAATTCGAACAGCACGCCGATCGAGCCGACCAGCGAATTGTCGTCGGCGAAAATGCGGTCGGTCCCCGAAGCGCGACGATATAGCCGCCGGAGGCCGCCATAGAATCGACCACGGCGACGACAGGTTTTTTGGCGGCGACGCGGCGCAATTCGTCATAAATATGCTCGGAGCCGGTGACCGTGCCGCCGGGGCTGCTGATTTTCACGATCAGCGCCTTGGCCTCGTTCGACGCGCCGACCTGCCTGATCAGCTTCAGCGTTTCATTGTCGCCGGTGATGACGCCGGTGATTTCGATACGCGCGATGTGCGGGGTGAGATGCAGCGAGGAGGCGCCGAAACGCCCGGCCAGCGCGAAGATCGCCAGCCCCGCGACGACCAGCGCCGCAATGCGCCAGAACGTGAGCTTGCGGCGCAACTGCCTCCGGTCGAGGATCGTTTCAACGGGCGAGTTTTGCGTCATTCCAGTCACTCCGGGGTCGCCGGGAATTTAGGGGCTCCGCCGGCAAAGCTCAATGCGGATGGGCAATTCTTTTCTTCAATGGCTTGGCCGACTTTTCCGCGCCGGCCTTTTCCGCGCGCCTGCGACGATCCGCCGCCAGCAGGGCAAGCCCCGCCGCGACCGACTGGAACGGATTGTCGAAATGCAGCTTTTCCGCGCCGAACCTCTGCTCGAAGATTTTGCGCAGCGCCGGAATGTAGGAAGTGCCGCCGGTCATGAACACCGCGTCGATTTTCTCCGGGCCGCATTTCGCCTGCGCCAGCGTCGCGTCCAGCGCCGCCTCGATCCGCGCCAGATCGGGCGCGATCCAGCGCTCGAAATCCTTGCGGCTGACATTGGCGTCGATGGCCACGCCGCCGCGGCGAAAGTTCAGCCGCGTCTCCGCTTGGGAGGAGAGCGCCGCCTTGACCGCGCCGACGGTCTGGTAGAGTTCGAAACCGAGGTCCATCTCGATCAGTTCGGCCAGGGAGTCGAGCTCAAGGCCCCTGTCGCTGCATTCGGCGAAACGGCGCAGTTCGCCGAGTGTTTTGGTCGATTTCAGCCAGGAAATCTGGTGCCATTGCGCGAAGGCGGCGTGGAAATAGGCCGGCAGCGGCAGGATTTTCTCGAGCGAGCGATAATCCGCGCCCTTGCCGAGGCGCGGCGAGATCACATGGTCGATCAGCCGGTAGTCAAAACTGTCGCCAGCGACGCCGCAGCCGCCATGCGCCAGGGCCTCGGCTTGCAGTCCATCCGGCTGGTGCGAAAAATGGAGAAGCGCGAAATCGCTGGTGCCGCCGCCGAAATCGGCGACCAGCACCGTCTCGTCACGCTTGAGGTTGCGGGCGTGCCAATAAGCGGCGCCGAGCGGCTCGAAGGCGAATTCCGCCTGCGCCAGACCCGCCGAGGCGTAGGCGTCGGCGAGGCGCTTTTGCGCCAGCTCCTCGTCCGGCCTTTCGCCGGCGAACACCACGGGGCGGCCGGCGCAGAGGAAGGCGCCGTCGGCGATTTCCGCGCCGCCCTGGGCTTCGAACAGATGGCGCAAAAAAATCGCGGTCATCTCCTCGATCGTCACCTTCTGGCCGAACAGGCGCGCTTCGGTGAAGACGCGGCTGGCGAGATGGGTCTTGAACGACTGGATGAACCGCTCGTGCTGCTCGGCGGCGATGGCGCGTTCGAGCGCCTGCGGTCCGCCGACATGGCCGAGGCTGCGTCCCTGTTTCCAGAACATCAGCGCCGTGCGGAAGGTCTGGGTCGGGCTATGCGCCGAGGGCCAGGAAACGCTGCGCACCTCGCCTTTCTCATCGGCGAAGGCGATGACGCTGTTGGTGGTGCCGAAATCGACGCCGACGGCGTAAGTCATGGATCATCCGCATAAAACAAAGCCCCGTGCGAAAATTATTTTCGCACGGGGCCGATAGCTGGGGAAACGAAGCGATTACTTGGTTTCGCGGGCCTTGAGCGCGGCGCCGAGAATGTCGCCGAGCGAAGCGCCGGAATCGGCGGAGCCGTACTGGGCGATGGCTTCCTTCTCTTCGGCCACTTCCAGCGCCTTGATCGACACGGCCACCTTGCGCGCCTTGCGGTCGAACAGGGTGACGCGGGCGTCGACCTTCTCGCCGACGGCGAAGCGGTCGGGGCGCTGGTCGGCGCGGTCGCGCGCCAGCTCGTTGCGCTTGATGAAGGCCTGGAGATCGGTGCCGATGATCTTCACTTCGAGACCGCCGTCCTTCACTTCCAGGATTTCGCAAGTGACGATGGCGCCCTTCTTCATTTCGCCTTCTTCGCCGACCGGCGAGCCGGCCGAGACGAAGGGGTCGCCGCCAAGCTGCTTGACGCCGAGCGAAATGCGCTCCTTCTCGATGTCGACGTCGAGAACGCGGGCGTGCACCATGTCGCCCTTCTTGTAGTCCTCGATCGCCTGTTCGCCGGGGCGGTTCCAGTCGAGGTCGGACAGATGGACCATGCCGTCCACGTCGCCGTCGAGGCCGATGAACAGGCCGAATTCGGTCTTGTTCTTGACTTCGCCTTCGACGTCGGAGCCGACGGGATGCTTCTCGGCGAAGGCGTCCCACGGATTCTGCAAGGTCTGCTTGAGGCCGAGCGAAATGCGGCGCTTGACCGAATCCACTTCCAGCACCTGCACGTCGACTTCCTGGCTCGTCGAGACGATTTTGCCGGGATGGACGTTCTTCTTGGTCCACGACATTTCCGAGACGTGGATCAGGCCTTCGATGCCGGGCTCGAGCTCGACGAACGCGCCGTAGTCGGTGATGTTGGTCACGCGGCCATGGAAGCGGGCCTCGATCGGATATTTGGCCTCGATGCCCTGCCACGGATCTTCGAGCAGCTGCTTCATGCCGAGGGATATGCGGTGCGTCTCGTGGTTGATCTTGATAATGCGAACCTTGACCGTCTGGCCGATGTTCAAGACTTCGCTCGGGTGGTTGACGCGGCGCCAGGCGATGTCGGTGACATGCAGCAGGCCGTCGATGCCGCCGAGGTCGACGAACGCGCCGTAATCGGTGATGTTCTTGACGATACCGTCGATGGTCACGCCTTCTTCGAGGTTGGCGACGATCTCGTGGCGCTGTTCGGCGCGGCTCTCTTCGAGCACGGTGCGGCGCGACACGACGATATTGCCGCGGCGGCGATCCATCTTCAGGATCTGGAACGGCTGGGGAACGCCGAGCAGCGGGGTGACGTCGCGGATCGGACGGATATCGACCTGCGAGCGCGGCAGGAAGGCCACGGCCCCGTCGAGATCGACAGTGAAGCCGCCCTTGACCTGGTTGAAGATGACGCCTTCGACCTTTTCGTTGGCCTCGAACGCCTTTTCAAGCTTGACCCAGCTTTCCTCGCGGCGCGCCTTGTCGCGCGAGATGACGGCTTCGCCGAGCGCGTTCTCGACGCGTTCGAGATAGACTTCGACCTCATCGCCTACGCCGGGGGCGGCGTCACGGCCATGGCCGGTGAATTCCTTGAGCGCCACGCGTCCCTCGGTCTTCAGACCGATATCGATGACGGCGACATCCTTTTCGATGGCGACGACGCGTCCCTTGACGACCGAACCTTCGAAAGCTTCGTTCTCGCCATAGGATTCGGCGAGCAGAGCGGCAAAATCATCACGCGACGGGTTCATACCCGCATTGGCGGCAGACGACATAAGTTCTCCTAAAATGCCCTGGTTGGGCGGCGCCGGTCTTGGGTTGGCGTTTATGGGCGCTCCGTTCCGCCAGCGCGCATCGTTTTTCTCGCGATGCGCCTCCAGTTGCGGGCCGGCGCGGGCCGACGGGCGGGAGCGTGTTTTTTCGCGCGAAGACGTAAAGCGGCCGCGCGCGAAGGCAGCCTCATAGCAACATCACAGGCGAATCACAAGGAAAAAGGCCGTGAAACTTCAGCCGTGCGCCGCCTCGACCAAGGCGAGCGCCGCAGCGAAAGCCGCCTCGACATTCAGGTCCGTGGTGTCGAGCAGACGGGCGTCCGGCGCCGGCTTCAACGGGGCCAAAGCCCGCTCGGAGTCGCGTTTGTCGCGCTTTCTGATGTCGTCGAGGATGGCGGCGTAATCGACCTTTTCGCCGCGTCCGCGCAGTTCCAGCGCGCGTCTTTGGGCGCGCGCCTCGGGACTGGCGGTCACGAAGATTTTAACTGTCGCCGCGGGCGCGATGACCGTGCCGATGTCGCGTCCGTCGAGCACCGCGCCCTTTTCCCTGCCGGCGAAGGCCCGCTGCATGTCGATCAGCGCCGCGCGCACGGCGGGAATGGCGCCGACGACCGAGGCCGCCTCGCCCATTTCGCGCCCGCGCAGGCGCGCCTCGTCGAAATCGAGCAGAGCCAGCCCGCGCGCGGCGCTGACCGCCGCCTCGACATCGTCGGGCTTCGAGCCCTGGTCGAGCAGCACGCGCGCCGTCGCGCGGTAGAGCAGGCCAGTGTCGAGATGCGGCAGGCCGTAATGGGCGGCGAGGCGCCGCGCGAGCGTGCCCTTGCCCGACGCGGCGGGTCCGTCGATGGCGATGATCATCAGGAAAATTCCGCGCCGAGCCGGGCCATCAGCGGGCGGAAGGTCGGGAAGGACGTGGCGATCATGGTTTCGTCGTCGACCGTGACAGGTTTTTGCGACGCCAGGCCCATGACGAGAAAACTCATGGCGAGGCGGTGATCGAGATGGGTCTCGACCAGACCGCCGCCCAAAACCTCGCCCGCGCCGCCCTCGACGATCAGATCGTCGCCTTCAATCACCGCCTTGACGCCATTGGCGACGAGGCCCGCGGCCGTCGCCGCGAGACGGTCGGATTCCTTGACCCGCAATTCCTGCAAGCCGTTCATCCGCGTGACGCCGCGCGCAAAAGACGCGACCACGGCGAGGATGAGATATTCGTCGATCATCGCCGGCGCGCGGGCGGCGGGAACATCAACTCCTGTCAGCTCGCTGGCCCGCACCCGCAGGTCCGCGACGTCCTCGCCGCCTTCCTCGCGCTTTTCCAGAATGTCGATGCGCGCGCCCATCTCCAGCAGCGTGGTGAGGAAGCCCGAGCGCAAGGGGTTCATCATCACCCCCTCGACGACGATGTCCGAGCCCTTGACCAGCGCCGCCGCGGCGATCAGGAAGGCGGCGGAGGACGGGTCGGCCGGCACGACGATGGGCCTGGGGCGCAATTCCGGCCGGCCTTCGAGCGTGATCTTGCGGCCGTGTTCGCCGAAGGATTCCGACCGCACCTCGGCGCCGAAGAATTGCAGCATCTTCTCGGTATGGTCGCGGCTCGCCTCGCTTTCGATCACCGTCGTGCGCCCCAGGGCGTTCAGGCCGGCGAACAGCACCGCCGACTTGATCTGCGCCGAGGCGACTGGGGTGCGATATTCGATCGGGGCGGGATCGGACGCCCCCTTGAGCAGGATGGGGCAGCGGCCGCCTTCGGCCTGTTCCAGCACTTCCGCGCCCATCAGCACCAGCGGATCGAGGATGCGGCGCATTGGCCGCTTGCGCAGGGAAGCGTCGCCGTCGAAACGCGCGGATATCCCGTGGCCGCCGACGACGCCCATCATCAGGCGCGATCCCGTGCCGGCATTGCCGAAATCCAGCGTTTCGCTCGGCGCAAGCAGAGACCCAAGTCCGGCGCCGAAAATGCTCCAGCTTCCATTGCCGAGGCGCTCGATCTTCGCGCCGAGCGCTTCACAGGCGCGTCCGGTGTTGAGCACGTCCTCGCCTTCGAGCAGGCCTTCGACCCGCGTCTCGCCGACGGACAAAAGGCCGAGCAGGAAGGCGCGATGCGAAATGCTCTTGTCGCCCGGCGGTTTTACACGACCGCGAAGCGGGCCGCAGGCTCTTGCCGTCAGGGGGTTGCTCTGGGAAAATTCGGACATGGGAGGAGGCGGGTTTCCGGGGAGGGGGCGGCGTCAGCGCAAGGTTTTCTGGATTTGCGGCAGGATGATTTCGTTGAGCGCCTGCTCGGTGATCGGCCCGGTATATTTGTAGGCGATCACGCCGTCGCCACGCACGATGAACGTCTCGGGCACGCCGGTCAGTCCCCAGTCGATGCCGACGCGGCCCGACGCATCCGCGCCGATCGCGGCGTAGGAATCGCCGTCGGCGGCCAAAAAACTCCCGGCGTTGGCCGGATCGTCCTTGTAGTCGACGCCGACGAGCCGCACGCTCATCGCCCTGACCATTTGATTGTTGGCCAGCTGCTTCAAAACCGGATTTTCCAGCCGGCACGGCCCGCACCACGAGGCGAAGATATTGACCACCGTCGTCTGGCCCTTGCGCAGGTCAGCGTCCGACAGGCCCGGCTTTTTCGTCGCGGGCAGGGCGGGCAGGTTGAAGGCGGGCGCCTGCTGGCCGATCAGCGGCGAAGGCAGCACCGACGGATCGCCGCCCGCAAACAGCCGCAGCGCGAAAAGCCCGGCCAGGCCGGCAAAGGCCACCAGCGGCAGCGCCGCCAGCCAGCGACTTCCGCCGCCGGCGGCGAGATCCTGCGTGGCAGCCAATTTGTCCTCGGTCATCGCCGCTTCTCCTGATCCCGCTTCTCCTGGTCCCGTTTCTCCCGGTCGTCAAACCGCGCCAGCTTGTTCTTCAGGTCGCGATAATCGAGCGTGATCCTGGCGACCGTGAAACCGACGACCAAGGCGGCGAAGCCATAGGCCGCCGAGATATAAGGCGCATAATCCCTCATTGCGCCGCCTCCGCCGCATATTCGGGGTCTTCGGCGCTGGCCGCGAGGATGCTCAGGCGGCGCAGCCGGCGGCGCAGGATCTCGTTGCGCACCGCCATCAGGTGCAAGGTGAAGAACAACAGCGTGAAACCCAGCGCCATGACGATCAGCGGCCACAGCATCGAGGGCGATATCGCGGGACCGCCGAGGCGGAACACCGACGACGACTGGTGAAGCGTGTTCCACCAGTCGACCGAGAATTTGATGATCGGAATGTTGACCACGCCGACGAGCGTCAGGATGGCTGCGGCGCGCGCCGCCTGGGCCGGCTCCTCGATGGTCTGCCACAGGCCGATCAATCCGAGATAGATCAGGAGCAGCACCAGTTCGGAGGTGAGCCGCGCGTCCCACACCCACCACGTCCCCCACATCGGCTTGCCCCACAAGGAGCCGGTGACGAGGCAGACCAGGGTGAAAGCGGCGCCAAGCGGCGCCGCGGCCTTTTGCGCCGCATCGGCGAGCGGATGGCGCCAGACCAGCGTGCCGAGGGCTGCGGACGCCATGACCATGTAGCACATCATGCCGAGCCAGGCCGAGGGCACGTGCAGATACATGATCTTGACGGAATTGCCCTGCTGGTAGTCGTCCGGCGCGATGAAGAAGGTCAGGTACAGGCCGACGGCGAGCGCAAGCGCGGCCAAGCCCGCGAGCCACGGGATCAGCCGGGCGGCGAGCGCCAGGAAATGCGTCGGATTGGCGTATTTGAGCATCGATCCCCAGTCCGATTCTCGCAGGCTTTTGCTGCTTGATTAGGCGCGCGCGCCAGCAAATGCAATTCGTTCCCGGCGCCAGCGCGTCGAAAAGGCGGCGAAAACCGGTCGCCCGCCTTTTTCGCCGACCTTTCAACCTTCTCTGGTCAACCCTCTCTTGTCAGCCCTCTCTTGCGCGCAGGGCGGCGGCGGCGGCGAAGGGCGCGCCGGCGACGCTCGCCAGCGACAGCGCGCACAGGATCAGGAACGGCGTGTGGAAAGGCACGGTTCCCCCCGTCGCCGCGGAAGCGCTGGCGACGCCGAAGATCAGCACCGGCGTGGTCAGCGGCAGGATCAGCACCGCCATCAGCAGGCCGCCGCGCCGCAGGCCGGCGGTCAGCGCCGCGCCGATCGCCCCGAGCAAGGTGAGCGCCGGCGTGCCCGCAATGAGCGAGGCGGCGACGCCCGCCAGCGCTTTCGGCTCCATGCCGAAGGTCAGGCCGAGCAGCGGCGCGGCGGCGACCAGAGGCAGGGCGGTTAGGCCCCAATGCGCCGCGCATTTGACCAGCACAACCAGCTCCATCGGCGTCGCCGCCATGGAAAAGAGATCGAGCGAGCCGTCGTCGGCGTCGGTCTGGAACAGCCGGTCGAGGCCAAGCAGCGTGGCGAGCAGTGCGGAGATCCACAGGATCGCCGGGCCGATGCGCGACAAAAGGTTCAGGTCCGGCCCGATGGCGAAAGGCGTGAGGCTGACGAGAATGAGAAAGAACACCACGCCCATGGCGCCGCCGCCGCCGACGCTGCGGGCGATGCGCACTTCGCGCCAGAACAGGGCGGCGAGCGGCGAAATCATCAGGCCGCTCCGGCGAGGTTTTGCGCGGGACGCGCGTCGAGGCGCAATTCTTTCGCGTCGAGGAGGCCGAGCGGCGCGTGGGTGGCGGCGATGATCATGCCGCCCTGCGCGCGGTGCGCGGCCATGCTTTCGGCGAAGGTCGCCTGCGAGCCCACATCGAGCGCCGTCGCCGGCTCATCGAGAATCCACACCGGACGCGGCGCCACGAACAGTCGCGCCAGGGCGACGCGGCGCTTTTGTCCGGCCGAGAGATAGGCGACGGGAAAATCGCCGACGCGCGCCAGCCCGACTTTTTGCAGGGCCTGTTGCGGCGAAAGCCCGCGCGCTTTCGAGGCCGACAGCATCAAGCCCCAGAATTCGAGATTGTCGAGCGCCGTCAGCGCCGCCTTCAACCCGTCGGCATGGCCGATGTAATGCGCCTGTTCGGCCAGGGTCTCAGCCTCTCCGCCGCAAGAAAAAACCAATTCGCCCGCGCTCATCGGCAACAGGCCCGCGAGCGCGCGCAAAAGAGTCGACTTGCCGGCGCCGTTGCGTCCGAGCACCAGCAGCGCTTCGCCCGAGGCGAGATCGAAGCTGATGTCCCTGACGATGGCGCGTCCGCCGCGATCGACGCGCACGCCTCGCGCGGCAAGGGCTGGCGCGGCAAGAGTTCGCGGCTCAAAAGTCTGGGACAAGAATTCCTCGTGCCTCGTCGGCCAATGCGGGAAGGCGCCAAATTTCCGTGAGCGCCGCAACTTTCGTTTGTGTAGCCTGCGAATAGAGATTTATCTATAAGCCATCTCATCGAAAGCATTCTCTTTTCCGGGATCTCCCTGCGATGGCTTCACTCGACAGCTTCAAATGCCGCAAGACCCTCAAGGTCGGCGCCAGATCCTATCATTATTTCTCGCTCAAGGCGGCCGAGAAGAACGGCTTGGCGGGCATTTCGCAATTGCCCTATTCGATGAAGGTGCTGCTCGAAAACCTGCTGCGGCATGAAGACGGCCGCACGGTCACCAAAGAAGACATCCTCGGCGTCGCCGAATGGATCAACAACAAGGGCGCGGTGGAGAAGGAAATCGCCTTCCGTCCGGCGCGCGTGCTGATGCAGGATTTCACCGGCGTTCCCGCCGTGGTCGATCTCGCCGCCATGCGCGACGGCCTCACCGCGCTCGGCGGCGATCCGGAAAAAATCAATCCGCTGGTTCCCGTCGATCTCGTCATCGACCATTCGGTGATCGTCGACGCGTTCGGCAGCAAGTCGGCGCTGAAAACCAATGTCGATCACGAATATGCGCGCAATGGCGAGCGCTACACGTTCCTCAAATGGGGCCAGGACGCCTTTTCGAATTTCTCCGTCGTGCCGCCAGGCACCGGCATCTGCCACCAGGTCAATATCGAATATCTCGCCCAGACCGTGTGGACCCGCAAGGAAAAACACCACGCGCGCGGCAAGGCGGTCAATGTGGAGGTCGCCTATCCCGACACGCTGGTCGGCACGGACTCGCACACCACCATGGTCAACGGCCTGTCGGTTTTGGGGTGGGGCGTCGGGGGCATCGAGGCGGAAGCGGCCATGCTCGGCCAGCCGCAATCCATGCTGCTGCCGGAAGTCATCGGCTTCAAGCTGATCGGCAAGCTCAAGGAAGGCGTCACCGCCACCGATCTGGTGCTCACCGTCACGCAAATGTTGCGCAAAAAGGGCGTGGTCGGCAAGTTCGTCGAATTCTTCGGCCCCGGCCTCGACGCCCTGGCTTTGACCGACCGCGCGACCATCGCCAACATGGGTCCGGAATATGGCGCGACCTGCGGCTTCTTCCCGGTGGACGCCGAAACCATCGACTATCTCGGAAAAACCGGCCGCAAGCCGGCGCGTGTCGCGCTGGTCGAGAAATACGCGCGCGCCCAGGGCTTGTTCCGCACCCGCGCGGCGCCTGAGCCGGTGTTCAGCGACACGGTCGAGCTCGAACTCGGCGCCGTCGTGCCGTCGCTCGCCGGCCCGAAGCGCCCGGAAGGCCGCATCGCGCTGGAATCCGTCGCCGCCGGCTTTTCGAGCGCAATGGACGCCGAGTACAACAAAATCGGCCACATCGCCGAGCGCTACAAGGTTGAAGGCGAAAAGTTCGACCTCGGCCAGGGCGACGTGGTCATCGCCGCCATCACCTCCTGCACCAACACCTCGAACCCCAGCGTGCTGATGGGCGCGGGCCTGCTCGCGCGCAACGCGGTGGCCGCCGGCCTGACTGTCGCTCCGTGGGTAAAGACTTCGCTGGCGCCGGGATCGCAGGTGGTGGCCGAATATCTGTCGAAATCCGGCCTGCAAAAGTCGCTCGACAAGCTCGGCTTCAACCTCGTCGGCTTCGGCTGCACCACCTGCATCGGCAATTCCGGCCCGCTGCCGGAGAAAATCTCCAAGTCGATCAACGCCAACGGCATTGTGGCCGCCGCCGTTCTCTCGGGAAACCGCAATTTCGAGGGCCGCGTCTCCCCCGACGTGCAGGCCAATTATCTCGCCTCGCCGCCGCTGGTGGTCGCCTACGCCCTGGCCGGTTCGGTGCAAAAAGACCTCACCACGGAGCCGCTCGGCCACAACAAGAAGGGCGAGCCGATCTTCCTGAAGGACATCTGGCCGACCTCGCAGGAAATCCAGGCCTTCATTCGCAAGAACGTGACGAAAGCGCTGTTCAAGACCAAATACGCCGATGTGTTCAAGGGCGACGTGCACTGGCGCAGGGTGAAGGCGCCGCAAAGCCAGACCTACGCCTGGGACAAGAAATCGACCTATGTGCAGAACCCGCCCTATTTCAAGGGCATCAGCATGGAGCCCAAGCCGGTGACCGACATCGAGGGCGCGCGCGTCCTCGCCCTGTTCGGCGACAAGATCACCACCGACCACATTTCACCCGCCGGCTCGATCAAGGCGGCCTCGCCCGCCGGCAAATATCTCATCGCCAACAAGGTGAAGCCGGAAGATTTCAACCAGTACGGCACGCGGCGCGGCAACCACGAAGTAATGATGCGCGGCACCTTCGCCAATATCCGCATCAAGAATTTCATGCTCGCCGACGCCGAGGGCAATGCGCCCGAAGGCGGCAACACCAAATTCTTCCCCGGCGGCGACGTCATGTCGATCTACGACGCGGCGATGAAATACGGAAAGGCTAGGGTTCCGCTGGTGGTGTTCGCCGGCATCGAATACGGCAACGGGTCTTCGCGCGATTGGGCGGCCAAGGGCACGAATTTGCTCGGCGTGCGCGCCGTCGTCGCCCAGAGTTTTGAACGCATCCACCGCTCCAATCTCGTCGGCATGGGCGTCCTGCCGTTGACGTTCGAAGAGGGCACGAGCTGGAAGACGCTGGGGCTGAAGGGCGACGAACTCGTGACGATCAAGGGTCTGACCGAATTGACGCCGCGGCAAAAAATGGAAATCGAGATCACCTTCGGCGACGGCTCGGTGAAGGTGGTTCCGGTCAACTCGCGCATCCAGACGGCGGACGAGATCGAATATTACAAGAACGGCGGCATTTTGCATTATGTGCTGCGGCAGCTTGCTGTGGCGTGACGGGGGCTGCGGCCTGAATGATGGGAAGCCGTCGGATTTTTATTCCGGCGGTTTTTTTCGACATCCACGCCGGGACGTTGCCTCTACGGCGCCAGACATGGCGCCTGCGCCGTTTTTCCAGTATCATTCGGCGCATGAGGACGAGATATGGCCGAAAACGTGACCAATGAACTTTTGCTGGAGACGCTCAAGGCCATCCGAGTCCAGCTTCAATAACGGCGGAGAGCTTACAATTCGGATTGACGGCCTGAAACGAGCAAGGGCCGTAATGGATGTTATTTTCGGCGGTCGCTGAAAGGCCGGCCTGCCGTTGGCATTCCGCCCTATGCCGCCGCGACGGGTAAACCATGGCCCGCCGCAAATCACTGGCCTTAAATATTCCACCGGTTCTCCGTGGCGGCCAACAAGCTCTGGAGATGACGAACTTCATCGTGGAACTGCAAATCCAGCAGCGCGTGACCATCCAGGGGCGGCGCGGCGGGCTTATTCTGCTCAGCGGCCCGCCTTGGTTGCAGCCAGCCTGTCTTGCCAAGCTCCAGCGCCCGGGCCATGCCGAGCAACGTCCTTGTCGTGGCGCGCTCGTCACAAGCCGGCGGCGAGCGGACGGGCTGGGCGGCGCCGACCCGTCGCCGCAAGCCGGTCATCAAATCAAGCGTGCTGACGCACAGCCGCAGGCTGCGCTGGATTTCTTCCATGGTTTGCGCGTCGATATGCGTTTCCTTGGCGACCCAGGGCAGCAGCGACCGAAGCTTGACCAGCAGCGCGCCTTGCGCCGCCATCGCCTGCAAATCCTTGTCGCCGGAGACGCCGCCGTTGGCGAGGCCGGCGTGCAGCGCGGCGCATCCGCGCAAGGCCTGGGCGAGCTGGTATCGCCATGACCACGTCGCATAGAGCGGAATCGCGAAGGAGAACAGCAACGCGATGACGATGCCGATCAAAATGTTGACTGTCCGCCAGAGGCCGACGTCGAGCGAATTGTCGCCGTTGCCGCCGACGATGATGATCGTCACCGCCGACAACAGCGCGATGTACCCGGCTTTGCCGATGGCGTAATAGGCGCAAATTCCGCACGCCGCCGCGATCAGCAGAAAAGTGACCGGCGCAAGGCCGAAGGTCGATTGCTGCGCGATGAGGGCCAGGCCCGCGGCCGCGCCGATCAGCGTGCCCCAGCCGCGCTCAATGGCTTTGCGACGAATATTGCCCTGGTGTTGCAGCCCGCCGATGACGATCAGCACCGTGATCGTCGCCCATTCGCCATGCGGGAGGCCGGCTACGGTCGTCAGCAGGATCGCCGCCAGCACGGCGAATGCGACCCGCGTCGCGTGGATGAGCCGCGCGTGCTGGTAGCGATAGCGAGGGCTGAAGACTTGTTGAAGCGCGGTGCGAGGCATTTTTTTGGACCGGCTTTGGCTCGGCGGCCCGCCAGCAGTGACACGGCGACTTTCCGCGGTCAATGAACGCCAAAGACATCGCCGCCGGCCGCGCCGGGGCGTCAGCAAATCGCTCATATCAGCCGGAACGCTAATTGACGCGATGGGCCATGCTGTCGTCTAAGCATCTTGAATTTTTTCGAGGCGGGCCAAAAGCCTCGCCATGTCCGCCATCTCGCACAGGAAGAGTCTTTTCATGTCGATGCTTGACGCCTACCGCGCCCATGTCACTGAGCGCGCCGCCCTCGGAATCCCGGCCCTGCCGCTCTCGGCCAAGCAGACCGAGGAGCTCGTCGCCCTGCTGCGCGCTCCGCCCAAGGGCGAGGAGGCTTATCTTGTCGATCTGCTGACCCATCGCGTGCCGGCCGGCGTCGACGACGCCGCCCGCATCAAGGCGGGATTTTTGGACGGCGTGGCCTCGAGCCACGAGACGAACGCGCTGGTTTCGCGAAAACTCGCCACCGAGCTGCTCGCCACCATGCTCGGCGGCTTCAACATCAAGCCGCTGATCGACCTGCTGCCCGACGCCGAAGTCGGCGCGGTGGCCGCCGAGGGCCTGAAGAAGACCCTGCTGATGTTCGACTATTTCCACGACGTGAAAGCCTTGGCCGACAAGGGCGACGCCAACGCCAAGGGCGTGATCCAGTCATGGGCCGACGCCGAATGGTTCACCTCCCGGCCGGAAGTCCCGGCGTCCCTCACCCTCACCGTGTTCAAGGTGTCCGGCGAGACCAACACCGACGACCTCTCGCCCGCGCCCGACGCCTCGACCCGTCCCGACATTCCGCTGCACGCGCTGGCCATGCTGAAGAACGCGCGCCCCGGCATCGAGCCGGACGAAGTTTCCGCGCGAGGTCCGGTCAAACAACTTGCGGCGCTGATCGCCAAGGGGCATCCCGTCGCCTATGTCGGCGATGTCGTGGGCACCGGCTCCTCGCGCAAGTCCGCCACCAATTCGGTGCTGTGGTTCACCGGCCAGGACATTCCCTTCGTCCCCAACAAGCGATTCGGCGGCGTCTGCCTCGGCACGAAGATCGCGCCGATCTTCTACAACACCATGGAAGACGCCGGCGCGCTGCCGATCGAGCTCGACGTCAACCAGATGGAAATGGGCGACGTCGTCGAGCTGCGTCCCTATGACGGCAAGGCGCTGAAGAACGGCGCGGTGATCGCGGAATTCAAGGTCAAGTCCGATGTGATCTTCGACGAAGTGCGCGCCGGCGGCCGCATTCCCTTGATCATCGGCCGCGGCCTCACCGCCAAGGCGCGCGAGGCGCTCGGCCTGCCGGTCTCCACCCTGTTCCGCCTGCCCGCCGTGCCGAAGGATTCCGGCAAGGGCTTCACCCTGGCGCAGAAGATGGTCGGCCGCGCCTGCCACCTTCCCGAGGGCAAGGGCGTGCGTCCGGGGACCTATTGCGAACCGAAAATGACCACGGTCGGTTCGCAGGACACCACGGGACCGATGACCCGCGACGAGCTGAAGGATCTCGCCTGCCTCGGCTTCTCGGCCGATCTTGTCATGCAGTCCTTCTGCCATACCGCCGCCTATCCCAAGCTGGTTGACGTCAAGACCCACCGCGAATTGCCGACCTTCATCTCCAATCGCGGCGGCGTGGCCCTGCGTCCGGGCGACGGCGTCATCCACTCCTGGCTCAACCGCCTGCTGCTGCCCGACACGGTCGGCACCGGCGGCGACAGCCACACCCGCTTCCCCGTCGGCATTTCCTTCCCGGCGGGCTCCGGGCTTGTCGCGTTTGCGGCGGCGACCGGCGTCATGCCGCTCGACATGCCCGAATCCGTGCTCGTCCGCTTCAAGGGCGAGATGCAGCCGGGCATCACATTGCGCGACCTCGTCAACGCCATCCCCTATGCGGCGATCAAGGACGGTTCGCTCACCATCGAGAAAAAGGGCAAGAAGAACGTCTTCAACGGCCGAATCCTTGAAATCGAGGGCCTGCCGAACCTCAAGGTCGAACAGGCGTTCGAACTCTCCGACGCCTCGGCCGAGCGTTCGGCGGCAGGCTGCGCGGTGCGCCTGAACAAGGAGCCGATCATCGAATACATGACCTCGAACATCACGCTGATGAAGTGGATGATCGCGGAAGGCTATCAGGATCGCCGTACGCTGGAGCGCCGCATTGAGGCCATGCAGGCCTGGATCGCCAAGCCGGAGCTGCTCCAGCCCGACGCCGACGCCGAATATGCGGCCGTGTTCGAGATCGATCTTGCGGAGATCAAGGAGCCGTTGCTCGCCTGCCCGAACGATCCGGACGACGTGAAACCGCTGTCGGAAGTCGCCGGCGTCACGATCGACGAGGTGTTCATCGGCTCCTGCATGACCAACATCGGCCATTTCCGCGCCGCCGGAAAGATCTTGGCGGGCAAGTCGGACATTCCGACCCGCCTGTGGATCGCGCCGCCGACCAAGATGGACGCCCATATCCTGACCGAGGAAGGCTATTACGCCACGCTCGGCAAGTCGGGCGCCCGCATGGAAATGCCGGGCTGTTCGCTGTGCATGGGCAACCAGGCGCAGGTGCGAAAAGGCTCGACGGCGCTGTCGACCTCGACCCGCAACTTCCCCAACCGTCTCGGCCTCGACACCAAGGTCTATCTGTCCTCGGCGGAACTGGCCGCTGTCGCCGCCCTGCTCGGCAAGATCCCGACTTTCGAGGAATATATGGAAGCGGTCGGCAGCCTGAAGGGCAAGACGGACGAGGTCTATCGCTACATGAATTTCGACCAGATTGCGGAATTCGTGGAAATCGCCGAGAGCGTGACCGCGTGAGCTGAACAGGCTTGCATGATTGCTTGATTCAAATTGGCCCGCCGGCGACCCCGGCGGGCCAATTTGCGATGCGGTCAGAAATGCTGCTCTTCCGCTTCCGGCTTGATCTCGTGCTTCAAGATCAGCGGCGTCTGGGCCAGCGCAAAGATCACCGTCAGCGGCATGACGCCAAAACTTTTGAACGCCGCCCAGAAATCCCAGCTTTGCGTCAGCCGCACAAATTCGTTGAGCCCCGCCAGGACGAAGAAAAACAGGCCCCAGCGCAGCGTCAGCTTGCGCCAGCCCTGCTCATCGAGATGCATCACGCTGTCGAGCGCCACCGGCAGCAGCAGCTTGTCCATCGCCAGCCCCCCCAGCAAGGCCGCGCCAAAAAGGCAGTTCACGATGGTCGGCTTGAGCTGGATGAAGGTCTTGTCCTGGAAGACAAAGGTCAACGCGCCGAAGAACAGCACGGCGACCGCCGTGACCACCGGCATGATCGGCAGATGTTTCGTCAGCGCCCACGAGGCGATGAGCGCCGCGACGACGGCGACCATCAGCACTGCCGTCGCGGTCAGCATGGTGATCTTTTCGGGCGGCAGGTTTGCCGGCAAGACGCCGCCGACCAGCCATTGAAACAGCTTCGGCTTGGAGTTGGCGAGGAAGAACAGGACCAAAGGTCCCATTTCCAGCACCAGTTTCAGCAGCGGATTGACTTTTTTGCGTTCGGCGGCCGAGGTCATCAAATTTCCTGTGCGTCGTTCTCGCCGTCGAAGCCGGCGATGGCGCGGGCGAAATCGCGCGCGGTGAAGGGTTCGAGATCGTCGGCCTGCTCGCCGACGCCGATGAAATGCACGGGCAGGCCGAATTTCTCGGCTATGGCGACCAGAATGCCGCCGCGCGCCGTGCCGTCGAGCTTGGTCATCGCCAACCCCGTCACGCCGGCGACGCGGCCAAAAATTTCGACCTGGCTCAAGGCGTTCTGGCCGACGGTGGCGTCGAGCACCAGAAGCACCGCATGCGGCGCGTCCGGATCGACCTTTTTCATCACCCGGACGATCTTTTCGAGTTCCGCCATCAGCTCGGTCCGGTTTTGCAATCGGCCCGCCGTGTCCATCAGGAGAATGTCGGCTCCCTGCTCCCGCGCCGCCTTGACGGCGTCGAACGCCAGACCCGCCGCGTCGGCGCCCGGTTCGCGCGCGATCACCGGCACATTCATGCGCTCGCCCCAGATGCGGAGCTGTTCAATGGCGGCGGCCCTGAAAGTGTCGCCGGCGGCGAGCATCAGGCTCTTGCCTTCGGCCGAGAATTTCGCGGCGAGCTTGCCGATGGTCGTGGTCTTGCCGGAGCCGTTGACCCCGACCACCAGAATGACGAAGGGCTTTTTCGCGCCGTCCACTTCCAGCGGCTTGGCCACCGGCGTCAGGACGCGCTCGATCTCCTCGGCCATGATGGAGCGCACTTCCTCGGGCGCGATCTGCTTGTCGTAGCGGCCCTTGCCGACCAGCGCGGCGATGCGCGAGGCGGCGGTCACCCCGAGATCGGCGCGCACCAGCACGTCCTCGAGATCCTCCAGCATGTCGGCCGAAAGTTTTCTCTTGGTGAAAATGTCGGCGACGCCCTGGGCGATGGAGGAGGAGGAGCGCGCCAGCCCCTGCCGC
Organism: uncultured Alphaproteobacteria bacterium; assembly: GCA_963828185.1. Lineage (GTDB taxonomy): Bacteria > Pseudomonadota > Alphaproteobacteria > Rhizobiales > Beijerinckiaceae > Rhodoblastus. The sequence goes on from CAWHDV010000001.1 coordinate 146,383, forward strand.
AGCCGCGCCCACCAGCTTTTTCGCGGCGCCGGCGACTGCTCGACGGGGGCGGGCGGCTCGGCCGGCGTCGGAGTCTCGATCACCGGAGCCGGAGGAGGTTCGGGAAGCGGCGCCTCCGCGACGGGCGGCGGGGCCGGCTGCGCCTCTTCGGGCAAAACGTCCGGGTTCTGCTCCCAGAATTCCTCTTCGGCGTGGCGGAGCTTGAACAGCCGGCCCAGAAATCCGGTCTGCTCCGCCTTGTCTTTCGATCCTGCGCTCATGCGAGCCCTTCTCATAGCCTCGGCTTTTTGCGATAAGCGGGCCATGCCGCTCGTCGCCCAAAATTCGTTCCGCCCTTCGATAGCCTGTCCCGCATGACCCCGGAAGAGATTCTTTCGCGCCTGCTCTATCGTGATGGTCTGATGCTGGTCCTCGACAAGCCCGCCGGCATCGCCGTTCATCGCGGTCCCAAGGGCGGCGAGAGCTTTGAGGATTTCTTTCATCACCTGCGCTTCGGCCTGCCGCGCGACCCGGCGCTGGCGCATCGGCTCGACAAGGACACGTCAGGCTGCCTCGTGCTTGGCCGCCATCGCAAGGCGCTGGAAAAGCTGGCGCTGCTGTTCAAGCAGGGCAAGATCGACAAGACCTACTGGGCCGTGGTCGAAGGGGGACCGGTCGACGAGGAAGGCTTGATCGACCTGCCGCTCGGCCGGCTCGACGCCACGCGCGGCTGGTGGATGAAGGTCGATCCCAAGGGGCAGCCGTCGCAGACGCGCTGGCGCGTGCTGGGCCGGGGGCGGGACAGCGCGGGCCGGGAGATTTGCTGGCTCGCCCTGAAACCCTTGACCGGGCGGACGCACCAGTTGCGCGTCCATTGCGCGGCGCTGGATTTTCCCATCCTCGGCGATCCCATCTATGGCTCCGGCCGCGCGCCTGACGAACGCCTGCAATTGCATGCGCGGGCGATCACGATTCCGCTGTCGCGGAACAGGCCGGCCGTCGAGGACGAAGCCTGCATTCCGCCACACATGCGAGAAAACCTGAGCCTCTGCGGCTGGACCGAGGCGCTCGACGAGGCGGTCGTCGCGGAGCGGCGGCGGCGCGAGGAAGCGCAATTGCAGGCCGCGGCCGAGGCGAAAGTCGAATAGGGCCAGGAGATGCGGCGCCGAAGGCGCATTGCCCTGAGCGCAAGCTTGCTGTAGGCATTCGGCCTCAAAATTTTGGAGAGCAGCATGGGTTACAAGGTCGCTGTCGTCGGCGCCACGGGCAATGTGGGCCGCGAAATGCTGGATATTCTTGCCGAACGCCAGTTTCCGGCGGACGAGGTGGTCGCACTCGCCTCTTCGCGCTCGATCGGCACGGAAGTGTCCTATGGCGACAAGATCCTCAAATGCCGGCATCTCGACACGTTCGATTTCTCCGACTGCGACATCGCCCTGATGTCGGCGGGCGGCGACATCTCCAAGGAATGGTCGCCGCGCATCGCCGCGAAGAATTGCGTGGTGATCGATAATTCCTCGGCCTGGCGTTATGATTCCGACGTGCCGCTGGTGGTGCCGGAAGTCAACGCCGACGCGCTCAACGGCTTTGGCCGGAAGAACATCATCGCCAATCCGAACTGCTCGACCGCCCAGCTCGTAGTGGCGCTGAAGCCGTTGCACGACGCTTTCGGCATCAAGCGCGTCGTCGTCTCGACCTATCAATCGGTGTCGGGCGCCGGCAAGGAGGGCATGGACGAGCTGTTCGCCCAGACCCGCGCGGTGTTCGTGTCCGACCAGGTCGAAAGCAAGAAATTCCCCAAGCGCATCGCCTTCAATCTCATCCCGCATATCGACGTCTTCATGGAAGACGGCTTTACCAAGGAAGAATGGAAGATGATGGCCGAGACCAAGAAAATTCTCGACCCCAAGATCAAGCTGACCGCGACCTGCGTGCGCGTGCCGGTGTTCATTTCGCATTCGGAAAGCGTCAACGTCGAATTCGAAAAGCCTGTCACGGCGGATGAAGCGCGGAAAATCCTGCGCGAGGCGCCCGGCGTGCTGGTGATCGACAAGCATGAGGCCGGCGGCTACATCACCCCGCACGAGGCGGCGGGCGAGGACGCCACTTATATTTCGCGCATCCGCGAAGACGCGACGGTGGAAAACGGCCTGGCTTTCTGGTGCGTCGCCGACAATTTGCGCAAGGGCGCGGCGTTGAACGCGGTGCAGATCGCTGAGGCGCTGATCAATCGCAAGCTCCTGACGCCGAAACAGAAGGCGGCGTGAGCGCAAATCAAAGCAAAGCAAAACGACGCCGGGACGAGTTCCCGGCGTTTTTGTTTCGGGATTGCGCAACCACGTTTCAAAAGCGCGGATGTTTGCCGAGCGCGTCCCTGTGCGCCTGCGTCGAAACCTGGCGGAAATCGCCGTCGGGATCGTCGAGCGCCAGCAATTCGCCGGTCGCCACGCCGAAATAGGCGCCGTGCAGGGAGAGCCAGCCGCGCGCCTCGAGCGTCTGAATATAGGGGAATGAGCGCAGGTTCTTCAGGCTCCGCTTGATGGATTCGAGCGCCAGCCGCTCGGTCCAGTCCTTCAGCGGCTCACTTGGCGCGCCCAGCCTTTCCGCCGCGGGAGCGAGCAGCTTGATCCAGCGACCGATGAAATCGCCCGGCGCCAGCGGGCGCACATAGGGATCGTTCTGCAATTCGGTATAGGCCTTGACGCCGCCGCACTGGGCGTGGCCCATGACGACGACATGCTTGACCTTCAGGCCCATGACGGCGAATTCGATCGCCGCCGAGGTGCCGTGATAATCGTCGTTGGGCTGATAGGGCGGCACGAGGTTGGCGACATTGCGCAGCACGAACATCTCGCCCGGTCCGGCGTCGAAGATCAATTCCGGCGAAACGCGGGAATCGCAGCAGCCGATCAGCAGGATTTCGGGATTCTGGCCTTTTACGGCCAGTTCCTCGAATCTTTCGCGCTCGCGGCCGAAACGTCCTCCAAGGAAGTTCTCGTAACCCTCGGCAAGCCGTTTCGGAAAACTTGTATCGCTCATCTGATCAATATTCCCCGGGGCGTTCCGTGCCGGCTTCGGCCGCCCGACCGGAGCGCGTCGCCCTCTCCCGGAACCCGGCCCCCTTTTGCCGCAACGCGGCACAATGAGCAATCCGTTCGTTCGGATCGCCGCCTCGCGAAAATTGGCGTTTGCCAAAAATTAAAATGACAATGGCGTGAAACCCGCGAAGACATTATGGTGCCGCGCAATAAAGCAAAGAACCAGAAACCGGAGACGACATGACAAGCCTTCGCCCCCGCCGCAGCGTCCTTTACATGCCGGGCTCGAACGCCCGCGCGCTGGAGAAGGCCAGGACGATCGCGGCCGACGCGCTGATCCTCGACCTCGAGGACGCCGTCGCCCCTGACGCAAAGGAACTGGCGCGCGAGCAGGTCGCCGCCGCCGTCAAGGCCGGCGGCTTTGGCCGCCGAGAAGTCGTCATCCGCATCAACGGCTCGAGCACGCCCTGGGGCAAGGAGGACCTGATCGCCGCTGCGCAGGCTGGTCCCGACGCCATCCTCGTGCCGAAAGTCTCCTCGCCGGGCGACATCATGATGACGGCCAAGGCCCTGCGCGACGCCGGCGCGCCGGAGCATACCCGGCTCTGGGCCATGATGGAGACGCCGGTGGCGATCCTCAACGCCGATTCCATCGTGCGCACCGCAATGGATCCCTCTTCCCGCCTCGCGGTCCTCGTCATGGGCACCAATGACATAGCCAAGGAGACGCGCGCGCGCCTGACGCCGGGCCGTCAATCCATGCTGGCCTATCTGTCGATCTGCGTCGCCGCCGCCCGGGCGCATGGCGCGGACATCATCGACGGCGTCTATAACGATTTTTCCAATGAGGCGGGATTCCGCGCCGAATGCGAACAGGGCCGCGACTTCGGCATGGATGGCAAGACGCTGATCCACCCCAACCAGGTGGCCGTCTGCAACGAGGTCTTCGCCCCGGCCGACGCGGAGATCGCCTTTGCGCGCAAGATCATAGACGTTTTCGACCAGCCGGAAAACGCCTCGAAGGGCGCGCTGCAGATCGACGGCCGGATGGTCGAGAGGCTTCACGCCGACATGGCGCGGCGCACCGTCGCCATCGCCGAGGCGATCGCCGCCAGCGCCTGATTTGAGCGAAGACCCGCCGATTGCGGGTTTTCTCTGCGCAAGCGCCGTCTATAATGGCGCCGAAATGTGGGGGGCGGCATGAGCGACCAGAATGGCGGACACGGCGAAGACAAGGAAACCGATACGAAGCCTGTCGCGGGTTCCGACGCTTTGTCGGGACGAACGCGCGCCGCGCCGGTGATCGAGGGCCACGCCGTCGAAGTTCCGTCCCCGGTCGTGGAGACGACGGCAAAAGAGCCGATCGACGAGCCGACGCCGGTCCATGCAGCCGAAGCTGCTCCGTCCGAGGCCGAAGGCGTGGCGACGCCGGAATCCCCTGCCTCCGAACCTGGAGCGTCCGAGCCTGAAGTTTCCGCCAATGAACCGCCGCGCAAGAGCGGCGGCGGATTCCGCGCCTTTGGCCTCCTGGCGGGCGTCGCCATTCTGGGCGCGGGCGGCTATTATGGCTGGACCGAAATCGGATCGCCCGACCCGTCCGACATTCCGGCAAGAATTTCCGCATTGCTGACGCCTTCCGCCGTCAAGCCGAGCGCTCAGCCGGAAACCGAAAAGGCGGCGCCGGCCGTATCGCAATCCGCCGCCGCGCCAAACGCCGCTCCTGCCGGCGAGGCGACGAAAAAAGCCGAAGCCGGGTCCGGCGCCGCGTCGACCCCGGAAAAAGCTGCGCCGCAACCCGCCGCCGAAAAGCCGCCGGCCGCCGGGGCCGAGAAGCATTCCGAGGCAGCCGCTGGCGGCGCGGAAAAGCAGCCGTCGCCTGCCGAAGCTCCGGCGACCGCGGCGCCAGGCGCCGCTCCCTCCGCAGAGGCGCCTGTGGCGGCTGAAACCAAGCCGAACGCCCAGACAGCGCCGGAAACGGCCGCGCCCCAGCCCTCCGCCGAGGCCAATAAGCCCGCCGCCGGCTCTGAAAAGCAGGCGGCGCCCAGCGCGGCCCCTGCCGTTTCGGCGCCAAGCGATGTTTCTGCGGGAGGATCTGAAAAGACGGCGCCGCCAGCCGCCGGCGAAGCGATGAAGAAAACCGAAGCCCCCGCCGCGCGGCAAAACGCCGCCGCCAATGTGTCCGGCGAATCCGCCACGGACAAGGCTTTGGTCGCGCAGATGGCGGCGCAGCTCGCCACGACCCAGGCGACGGTGCAGCAGCTCAGCCAGAAACTGAAAGCGGTCGAGGACCAGTTGGCCGCGCCCAAGGCTGATGCTGGGGAGGCCTCGGCCAAGCTCGTGGTGGCGCAGAGCCTGCTGACCGCCATCCGGCAGGGCGACAATTACGCGCCGATGCTGGCCGCGCTGCAGAATTTCAGCGGGGGCGACGCCGACAGGCTCGCGCGCCTGCGCGCCGGCCTCGCGGCGCCCAGCGCAAGCAAGCTGGCGCAGGAATTTTCCGACCTCGCGCCAAAACTCCTCGCCAGCGCGGCGACGCCCGCGCCGCAGCCGGCGGAAACCAAGGCGCCGCGCAACTTCGGCGAAAGCGCGCTCGCCTATATCGAAGCGCGCGCGAGGACGCTTGTCCGGATAAGCCCCGCCAACGCGCCCGGCGCCGACGCGAACGCGGCGCGCATCGATCGGATCGGACAGGATCTGGCGCGCGACGACATAGCCGCCGCGCTGGCCGAGCGGTTGCAGCTGCCGGCGCCCGCGCTCGCCCTTTCCGCCGACTGGGCCAAGGCCGCGCAAACGCGTCTCGACGCCGAGGCGGCAGCCAAGGCGCAAGTCGACGAAGCGTTGCAAAATTTGAGCAAGACAAAATCCTGACGCAGCGTTTTCTCCCGGCGGCGCGCCGCCGGGGCCGGAACCTTCGTCGCCGCAAATTCAGTTGAGAGCCGCAGATGATCCGCATCCTGGTCTTCCTGTTCGTGATCGCCCTCGTCGCCATGGGTCTCGGCAGCCTGCTCGAGCAACCAGGTTCGCTCTCCCTGACCTGGTTCGGCTATCACATCGACACGTCGCCGCTGGTCGGTTTGGGCGCGGTGGCGCTCGCCGCCATTGTGATCTGGAGCCTGCTGCGCTTCATCTTCGCCATTCCGAGCCTCGTCGCCATCTCGACGCGCGCCCGCCGGCGGGCGCGCGGCCATGAAGCCATTTCGCGCGGCATTCTCGCGGCCGGCGTCGGCGACGCGCGCAAGGCGGAGCGCGCCAGCCGCGACGCCAGAAAATATCTGCCGCAGGAGCCGCTGACCTTGCTCTTGCAGGCGCAGGCCGCCCAGCTTGCCGGCGACCGCGCCAGCGCCGAGCATGCATTTCGCGCCATGACCGCGCGTCCGGAGACCAAATTGCTCGGCTTGCGCGGGTTGCACGCGGAAAGCCTGCGCCAGGGCGATCACGACGCAGCGCACAAGATCGCGATCGAGGCGCAGGCCATCGCGCCGCTCGCCTGGTCGGGGCAGGCCGTGCTCGACCGTTATACCGAGCAGAATGACTGGGAGGCGGCGCGCCTCTGCGTCGAGCAGAATCTGCGCGCCAAGGTCGTCGACGCGGCCACGGCCAACCGGCAAAGGGCCGTGCTCGACACGGCGGTGGCGATGCAGTGCGAATTGGCCGATCCTGACCGCGCGATCAGGCTCTTGCGCGCCGCGGTGAAGAAGGCGCCGGACCTGACGCCCGCCACGGCGCTGCTCGGGCGGCTTCTGTCGCGCAAGGGCGATTTGCGCGGAGGCTCGAAGCTGATCGAGGCCGCCTACGCCAAGACGCCGCACCCGGACCTCGCCCAGGCCTATGTCGACATGCGTCCCGGCGATTCTTCGGCCGACCGGCTGACGCGCGCGCAAACGCTGGCCAGATGCGCCCCCAACGATCCCGAAAGCGCGATGATGGTCGCGAAGGCCGCGCTTGGCGCCCGCGATTTCGCCACGGCGCGCGCCGCCATGGCGCCCCTGGTCGCCGGCGGTGAACGCCCGACAGCCCGCATGTGCGTCATCATGGCGGAACTCGAAGACCGCGAACACGATGCGCAGGGCCTCGTGCGCGAATGGCTGTCGCGCGGCTCGCGCGCGCCGCGCGACGCAGCCTGGATCGCCGACGGCCATTATTCAAAGCAATGGGCGCCGGTTTCGCCGGTCAGCGGCAAGCTCGACGCCTATCGCTGGCTGCAGCCGCATGAGGAATTGACTGGCCCGGTCGAAGAGCCGCCGCCGGCCTACGAACCGCCGCCGCCGCTAGCGGTCGAGGCCCCGGTCCCCACGGAAGCCTCGCCGGCGGACGAGGTTGCGCCCTTAGCCAAGGTCGAGCCGCAGGAAATTGTCCAGCAAGCCGAAATCCTGCCGCCGGAGACTAAAACCGAGGCGCCGCGGAAAACCGCCGCGCCGCAGCCGGTGATCTTCCCGCTTTCGACGCCACCCGACGACCCCGGGCCGAAGCGCGAACAGGCCGAAACGCGATTGTTTTGACTTCGCGTCTCTTTTTCTCCCGTCGCTCGACAAGCGGCGCAAAATTTTGTATAGCGCCGCCTCCAGCTCCAATTCACTGAATTTGGAGACGGAGAACAAAAAAGCGCGCGGTCCGGTCGAGACTCGCGACGCCAACTGACAACAGCGTTCCGAAACGCTCGCCGCAAGGCGAAACGGAGTTAGACATGAACATCATCGAGCAGATCGACGCCGAGCAGGTCGCAAAACTTTCCGCCAACAAGACCATTCCGGAATTCGGTCCCGGCGACACCGTGATCGTCAACGTCAAGGTGAAGGAAGGCGACCGCACCCGCGTGCAGGCCTATGAGGGCGTGGTGATCGCCCGCAACGGCGGCGGCCTCAACGAGAGCTTCACCGTTCGCAAGATTTCCTACGGCGAAGGCGTGGAGCGCGTTTTCCCGGTCTATGGCCCGCTGATCGATTCGATCAAGGTCGTCCGCCGCGGCAAGGTGCGCCGCGCCAAGCTCTATTACCTGCGCGACCGTCGTGGCAAGTCCGCGCGTATCGCCGAACGCTCCGACACCAAGGCCAAGGCCGCGAAAGCCGCGCCGAAAGCCTGAACGGGCCATTGTTCGCGTTGAACTTTTCGCGAAGGCTGGCCGCTGCGCCAGCCTTTTCGCATTCCGGCGCGCAATTTCGGGCTTGCGGACTTGTCCGGACGCCCGCGCACGCTATCTCGTCAATATCCGCTGAGGCGCAGAAATGTCGCGCCAAAAACCGCGACGGGGATGAAGAACATGGTTGAGACCTCCGGCAAGCCGCGCACGCTTTACGACAAGATCTGGGACGACCACGTCGTCGACATCCAGCCGGACGGCACGGCGCTGCTGTATATTGACCGGCACCTGATCCATGAAGTGACCAGCCCGCAGGCCTTCGAGGGACTGCGGCTCGCCAAGCGCACGGTGCATGCGCCGCAGAAAACGCTCGCCGTGGTCGACCACAATGTGCCGACCACCGACCGCTCGCAGCCGATCAAGGACCCGGAGAGCAAGGCGCAGGTCGAGCAGTTGGCGATCAACGCCCGCGACTTCGGCGTCGAATATTTCAACGAACACGACCGCCGGCAGGGCGTCGTGCATATCATTGGTCCCGAACAGGGCTTCACCCTGCCGGGCGCGACCATTGTCTGCGGCGACAGCCACACCTCGACCCACGGCGCCTTTGGCGCTCTGGCGCACGGCATCGGCACGTCGGAAGTCGAGCATGTGCTCGCTACCCAGACCCTGATCCAGGCCAAGGCCAGGAACATGCTGGTGAAGGTCGGTGGCCGTCTCGGCGAGGGCGTCAGCGCCAAGGACATCGCGCTGGCGATCATCGGCAAGATCGGCACGGCCGGCGGCACCGGCTATGTCATCGAATATGCCGGCGAAGCGATCGAATCCCTGTCGATGGAAGGCCGCATGACGGTCTGCAACATGTCGATCGAAGGCGGCGCCCGCGCTGGCCTGATCGCCCCGGACGAAAAGACGTTCGCGTATCTCAAGGGCCGTCCGAAGGCGCCGCAGGGCGAGGCCTGGGATGGCGCCATGCATTACTGGTCGCAGCTCAAGAGTGATCCGGGCGCGCATTACGACGCCATTGTCGAGCTCGACGCTGGCGACCTGCCGCCGCTCCTGACCTGGGGCACCAGCCCGGAGGACGTGGTGGCGATCGATGGGACCGTGCCGGGCGTCGAGGCCGGCCAGAGCGAGGCGTTGCGCGCCAAGATCCAGCGCGCCCTCGATTACATGGGCCTCAAGGGCGGCGAGAAGCCGACCGAGATCAGGATCGACCGGGTCTTCATCGGCTCCTGCACCAACGGCCGCATCGAGGATCTGCGCGAAGCCGCGAAGATCGCCGAAGGCCGCAAGGTGGCGAGCCATGTCAACGCGCTGGTCGTGCCGGGCTCGGGCCTCGTCAAGGAACAGGCGGAAGCCGAGGGGCTCGACAAGATCTTCCTCGCCGCCGGTTTCGAATGGCGCGAGCCTGGCTGCTCGATGTGCCTGGCGATGAACCCCGATCGCCTCGCGCCGGGCGAACGCTGCGCCTCGACCTCGAACCGCAATTTCGAGGGCCGCCAGGGGTTCAAGGGCCGCACCCACCTCGTTTCGCCCGCCATGGCCGCGGCTGCGGCGGTCGCTGGCCATTTTGTCGACCTGCGCAGTTTCCACTGATCGCACAGGGGGACGCCGATGGACGCCGACGCCTTGCGCGCCTTGCAGGCGCCGTTGAAGGAGAAATACAAGGCGGACGCCAACTCGGCGATCGTCACCCTCAAGGCGCGGGGCGATCTGTCCGGCGAGGGTCTCGCCTGCAAGGTGTCGACCTCGCAGGCGTTGATCGAGGCCGGTCTGCATCCGGCGACGGGCGGCAGCGGCATGCAGGCTTGTTCGGGCGACATGCTGCTCGAAGCCCTTGTCGCCTGCGCCGGCGTCACCTTGAAGGCGGTGGCGACGGCGATCGGTTTCCGCGTTTCCAGCGGTTCAGTGCGGGCGGAAGGCGATCTCGACTTTCGCGGAACGCTGGGCGTGGCGAAAGACGCGCCGGTCGGCTTTACTGCTATCAGGCTGTTCTTTGATATCGACACCAATGAGCCGCAAGAGCGGATCGACGCGCTGACCCGTCTGACGGAACGTTATTGCGTGGTGTTCCAGACCTTGGCGAAACCGCCGAAGATTGCGATGTCGGTCAAGTCTCAACATTAACCCTGCCAAGGAGCGACGATGGCAAGCGCAAGACCACCGGCGCCAGACTGGGCGGCGCGCAACGCGCCCTCGCTGGAGGAATTCGAAGCCTTGGCCGACGCGGCGTTTCACCATCTGCCGCAACGGTTTCTCAAATTCTGCGACGGCCTGGTGATTCGCGTCGAGGATTTTCCCGACGACGACGTCCTGCTCGAATTCGACGCCGAAACGGAATTCGAACTGCTCGGCCTGTTTCGCGGACAAGGGCTGGCGCAGGCCAAAGGCGTGCAGACCGGCGAGTTCCCCAATATGGTGTACCTTTATCGTCGGCCCATCCTCGACGTCTGGGCCGAAGGCGACGAGACGCTCGGCGATCTGGTCAAGCATGTGCTGGTGCATGAGATCGGCCATCACTTCGGCCTCTCCGACGAGGACATGGAGCGCATCGAACGGGACGCGCAATGAAAGCGGCTTCATTGCTTCCCCGTCCGACCTTTGCTAAGTCCTTGGTCAATTCGCCGATCTGGCGCGCGAAATTCCCTGGGCCCGAAAGAAAATGGAAAAATTCACAAAATTGACCGGCGTCGCCGCGCCTTTGCCGATCACCAATATCGACACCGACATGATCATCCCCAAGCAATATCTCAAGACGATCGCCCGCACGGGCCTCGGCAAGGGGTTGTTCTCGGAAATGCGCTATCACGACGACGGTTCGGAAAATCCCGATTTCGTGCTGAACAAGGCCGCCTATCGCAAGGCGCAGATCCTGGTGGCGGAAGACAATTTCGGTTGCGGCTCCTCGCGCGAGCATGCGCCCTGGGCGCTGCTCGATTTCGGCGTGCGCGCGATCATCTCGACCAGTTTCGCCGACATTTTCTACAACAACTGCTTCAAGAACGGCATTCTGCCCATCAAGGTGTCGAAGGAAGACCTCGCCAAGCTGATGGACGACGCCAGCCGCGGCGCCAACGCCACCTTGACCGTGGATCTCGAAGGTCAGGAGATTCGCGGCCCCGATGGCGGGGTGGTGAAATTCGACATCGACCCGCACCGTAAGCACTGCCTGCTCGAAGGTCTCGACGATATCGGCCTGACCCTGGCCAAGGCGCCGAAGATCGCCGAATTCGAATCGAAGATCGGCCAGGAGCGCCCCTGGATTTAGCGCCGCGCGCTTTTTCCTTTTTTTCGCCGCAAGAATCACGTTAGGCTCGAGCCATGAAGCCTTGGATTCTTGCCCTCTCCGCCCTGCTGGCCCTTAACGGGGCCGCGCATGCCGATTTCACTTCGTGCAAAGCGCGGATCAAGGCGCAGGCCGCCGCGCATGGCGTGTCGGCGGCGACGCTGTCGCGCGCCCTCGACGGGCTGACGCCCAACGACGCCCCGAGTTTTCTTGGCGTTCAGCCGGAGTTTTCAACGCCGATCTGGGACTATCTTTCTGGACTCGTCGATGACGAGCGGGCGCGCGACGGCAAGCAGCGTTTCGCGGAATATCGACAGGCAGCGATGGCGGCGCAACGGCGTTTTGGCGTTGACGCGGCGGCGGTCGTCGCGGTCTGGGGCGTCGAATCGAACTTCGGCCAGAAATTCGGCTCGCGTCCGGTCATCCAGTCGCTGACGACTTTGGCCTGCACGCCCAATCGCCGCTCCGACTATTTTCGCGGCGAGTTGATGGCGGCGCTGAAAATCGTCGATCACGGCGATATCAAGCTGGAGAATTTCAACGGCTCGTGGGCGGGCGCCTTCGGCAATACCCAGTTCATGCCTTCGACCTTCCTGCGTCTTGCCGTCGACATGGACGGCGACGGCCGGCGCGACGTCATCGGCTCGGTGCCGGACGCGCTCGGTTCGACCGCCAATTTCCTGCACCGCGCGGGATGGGTGAGCGGCCTGCCCTGGGGCTTCGAGGTGAGGCTGCCCGCCAATTATCACGGACCCTCGGGCCGCCACGGCAAACACCCGCTTTCCGCCTGGGCCGGGCGCGGCCTGACCCGCATTGACGGCCGGCCCCTGTCCGGACCGGGCGCTTTCGGCCTGCTGCTGCCCGCCGGACCGCATGGCCCGGCTTTCCTCGTCTCACGCAATTTCGACGCCTTCTATTCCTATAACGCCGCCGAATCCTACGCGCTGGCGATCGGCGTCCTGTCGGATCGGCTGAAGGGCGGCGCCGGCATCGTCACGCCCTGGCCGACCGACGATCCCGGGCTGGCGCGGGTCGAGCGCCGCGAAGTTCAGACGCGTCTCGAGCAGCGCGGCTATGATGTTGGCGGCAAGCACGATGGCGTGATGGGGACGAAGACGCGCGAGGCCATCGCCGCTTACGAGCAAAGCGTCGGCTTCAGGCGCGACGGCCGCGCCGGGAAGAAATTGCTCGCGGCGCTCCGCGCCGGCAAGTGACTTCTACTTCGCGCGGACGAGAGCGTCGGGCAGGTCATTGCCGCCGCCATCCGGAGGCGCGGCGCGAGCCAACAGCGCGCCCGTCCGATCGACGGCGGCGACAAATCCCTCGGTAATGCGATTTTCGCGCAAATGCGCGGTCAATTCGCTCATCGCCCTTTGCCATTCGGCTTCGGAGATTTTGCCAGTCAGGCCGTCATCGGCAATGATGCGCGCGTAGCGTTCGGCCAGCGAGACGAAAATGAGCACCCCGGCGCGATGGCGGGTTCGCGTCATCCCGCGTGTGAAAAACTGCTCAACCGCAGCGCGAAACGCCTGCCGCCTCTGTTCGTGGCGCGGGGTGAGCGCCAGTCCGAGTCGCGTCCAGCCCAGGAGCAGGAAAGCGGTGACGAACAAGAAGACCTGGAACGCGAATATGCGCTGCGCCGAGATTTGCGTGAAGACCAGCAGCGGCCAGGGCGCAATGAGGGCCACAGCGGCCGCATAGAGCGCCGACACGGCGCCGGTGTCGCAAGACTGGCGGGCGAGGACGCAGACGATCTGCCCGCTGGTCCTGGCTTCCGCCGCCTGCACGGCCGCGACAATCGCCGCCTCGTCCGCATGTTTGCGCATCACCAGCCTCCCGAGGCCCCGCCGCCGCCTGACGAGCCGCCGCCGCCAATGAAACCGCCGCCATCGCCGCCGCCGAAGCCGCCGCCGAGGGAGGAGCCGCCTCCACCACCCCAGCCGGATCCCGGCAGGAAGATGAAGGGCCCGCCGCCGCCGTGACCGCCGCCCCGGCTGCGCCAGATGATGAAAATGACCAGGGCGACGATCAGGAAGGGCAGCATGGCGTCGAAGGCCGAATCCTGATCATCCGCCCGAACTTGCGGTTTCCCGGTCCATTCGCTCGAATCGGTAGTCAGGATGGTGATCACGTCATCGACGCCCCGCGAAATACCGCCGGGAAAATCGCCCGCCTTGAACCGCGGCGCGATGGCGTTGACGATGACGATCTTCGATAGCGCGTCGGTGAGCGTTCCCTCGAGGCCATAGCCGACCTCGATCCGCACTTTCTTCTCCTTGGGCGCGACGACCAGCAGCACGCCGTTGTTCTTGGTTTTTTCACCGAGCGCCCAATGGCGGAACAAGGCGTTGGAATAGGGCTCGATCTCCTGCCCCTGCAACGACGACAAGGTCGCGACGACAAACTGGATGCCGGATTTTTGCTCGAGCGCCGCGAGCTTCTGCTCCAGCGCCTGGCGCGTGTCAGCCGGCAAGAGATTGGCCTGGTCGACAACATGGCCGGTCAGGTCGGGGAAAGTCATCGCCTGCGCCACGGCGGCCGAAGCATGAAGCAGCGCCAGCACAAGGCCGAACGCCGCTAGCCAGCGAGTCAGGCCGCCGATTTTGGTCCGAGGGTATGATTGAGGCAGGGCCATCGGCGCGCCGAAAGACGTGTCAGAATTTGACGGTCGGCGGCGTCTGCGCGCCATCCGTCGCCGTGAACGAGGCCATTGGCTTCTTGCCGCGGAACACGGTCATCGCCCAGAGCATCGAGGGGAAGGTTTCGAGCGTCAAATTATAGTCGCGAACGGCGGCGATATAGTCGCGCCGCGCCACGGCGATGCGGTTTTCGGTGCCTTCGAGCTGGGACTGCAGGGCGAGAAAGTTCTGGTTCGATTTCAGGTCGGGATAATTTTCCGAAACCGCCAGCAACCGGCCGAGCGCGCCGGAGAGCTGATTCTGGGCGTCCTGGAACTGCTTCAGCTTGTCGGGATCAGTGAGTTGCGAGGCGTCGATATGCACCTGCGTCGCCTTGGCGCGCGCCTCGGTGACGCCGACCAGCACGTCCTTTTCCTGCTTGGCGTAACCCTGGACGGTCGCCACCAGGTTGGGGATGAGATCGGACCGGCGCTGGTAATCGTTCTGCACGTCGGCCCAGCGCGCCTTGGCGGTTTCTTCCGCCGTCGGAATGGTGTTGTAGCCGCACGCCGAAAGGCTCAGGCCAAGCAGGGCGACGGCGACCAGATTACGCAGGCGGTTCGGGAAAGCCATTGCAGCGCATCCTCAAGCAAAATGACGCGGCCGGCGCGTTTTGCGCGCCGCGTCGAAGACGCACTAATCTAGGGAGGCTTCGGCCGCCAAGCCAGCGCGAAAATTGCCGTTGCGGGCGAAAAACCCGCGCGGGCATAAATTCTATTGCGGAATGGAAAGCAGGATCTTCCCCTGCGCCCGCCTGTCCTTAAGCACGTTCAGCGCCTTGGCGACCTCGGCCAGCGGATAGACGGCGTGGATATGCGCCGACAGGATCTTGCGGGACGTCCAGTCGAAAATTTGCGCCATGTTGTCGCGATGCGCCTCAGGCTCGCGCTTGACGAATTCGCCCCAATAGACCCCGACAATGGCGCAACCCTTGAGAAGCGCGAGATTGAGCGGGATTTTCGGGATTTCGGCGGAAGCGAAGCCGACCACCAGGAAGCGCCCTTTCCACGCCATGGCGCGCAGGGCCGCTTCGCTGTAGGCGCCGCCGATCGCGTCATAGACGCAATCCACGCCCTTGCCGCCGGTGCGTTTCTTAAGCCCTTCCTTGAGGTCTTCGGCCGAATAATCAAGCCCCTCATGGGCGCCGAAATCTTCGGCGAAGCGCAATTTTGCAGGGGAGGAGGCGCAGGCGATGACATGCGCGCCCATCGCCGCGCCGATCTCCACCGCCGCCAGTCCGACGCCGCCCGAGGCGCCGAGCACGGCGAGGGTTTCGCCCTGTCGCAGATCGGCGCGCTGGCGCAAGGCGTGAAGCGTCGTGCCATAAGTGATGAAGAGACCGGCGGCCTGATCGTCGCCGAGGTCGTCCGGCGCCGCGGACAGGCTCGACGCCGGCGCCACGAGGCGGGAGCGCGCCGCCCCATGGGAGCAGTAGCCCGCCACCCGCTGGCCGATGGCAAGATTTTCGACGCCCGCGCCCAGCGCGATGACGCGGCCGCAAAACTCGCCTCCCGGCGAAAAGGGGAGCGTCGGCTTGAGCTGGTATTTGTTCTCGATGATCAAGGTGTCGAAAAAATTCAGGGCGACGCGCGTCGGCGCGACGAGCGCCTCGCCGGGACCCGGAGCTGGATCGGGCAATTCGCGCAAGACGAGGTTTTCCGGCGGGCCATAATTTTCACACAGCGCGGCGATCATCGCATTTTTCCGTAATGTAGGCGGGCCGCGACTATAGGCCGGAGGCGCGCTTGTTGTCAGCGGTCTGATTTTCGCCTGTTTCGCGGGCTTAAAGCGCCGGTGACGCGTGACACTCCTGCCCGTCGTCGATTGGCGTTATGATCCGCGTCGATGTGATTCGTTTTCCGTCCACCCAACTTACGGTTGATTCATGATTCTTTTCGCTCCGCATCGCGCCCGCGTCCTGCTGGCCGGCCTCGCCTTGGCCACGCTATTCGCGTTCGGACCCACGAGCGCCGCCTATGCGCGGCACAGCGACGCCACGCCCGCGAGCGACGACGCGGCGAGCGATGCAAAAGCCCCCGCCGGCAAAAAGAAGGCGCACGACGCCCAAAACAAGAAATTGGGCAAGAAATTGGACAAGAAATCCGGCAAGAAGGCCGCCAAGACGTCGTCGGATCAGGGAAAATCGGAATCGATCGGCTCGTTCGGCGATTGGGGCGCTTACAAGACCGAGGGCAAGCAGAAAACCTGCTACGCCCTGGCCCAGCCGAAAAGCCGAGAGCCGGACAAGTTGAAACGCGACGCCGCCTATGTGTTCATCTCGACGCGGCCGGCTGAAAACGTCAAGAACGAAGTCTCGATCATCATGGGCTTCAAGATGAAGGACGGCGGCGAAGCGCAAGCCACGGTCGGGGACAGCGAATTCGGCCTGATCGCCAAGGGCGCCAACGCCTGGGTGAAGAACCCCGCGGAAGAAAGCCATTTCATCGAGGCGATGAAAAAAGGCTCCAAGCTGGTCGTCAAGGCGGCTTCCGCCAAGGGCAAGGTCTCCACCGACACTTATTCGCTCTCCGGGCTTTCACAGGCCCTGGACAAGGTGCGCAAGGAATGTCCGTGACGCCGCGGGGCGCGCCCTGCGCTGACGGCGGCGCCGAATGTTGCTTGCCGCTTTTCGCCAATCGCAATAAGTTTCGATGAATTAGAATGGCCGCGGGCGCGTTTTACGTCCTGCTTCCCCCAAGGTCGCAGGACCAAAGTGTGAGCTTCGCCTGCTTGTAGGGTTTCGAGCCGATAGGCCATAATGCGGCTCGATCAGACGGCGAGCGACGCAAAAAAAGCGCCGGCGTCGAGTGTTGTCCCGGGAGGAAAGAAATGTCCGAGAAAATTTACCCCGTTCCGGCGGAATGGGAAAACCGCGCGTTTATCAATGACGCCAAATACAAGGAAATGTACGCGCGCTCGGTTTCGGATCCCGACGGTTTCTGGGGCGAGCAGGGCAAGCGCATTGACTGGATCAAGCCCTACACCAAGGTCAAGCACAGCAGCTTCGATCCCCATAATGTTTCGATCAAATGGTTCGAGGACGGCACGACCAATGTGTCGATGAACTGCGTCGACCGCCATCTCGCCAAGCGCGGCGACCAGGTCGCGATCATCTGGGAAGGCGACAACCCGGAAGAATCCAAGAAGATCACCTACAAGGAATTGCACGCGGAAGTCTCGCGCTTCGCCAATGTGCTGAAGGCGCACGGCGTCGCCAAGGGCGACACTGTCACGATCTACATGCCGATGATCCCGGAAGCGGCCTACGCCATGCTGGCCTGCGCCCGCGTGGGCGCCGTGCATTCCATCGTCTTTGGCGGCTTTTCGCCGGAATTGCTGGCGGGACGCATCGACGGCTGCAAATCCAAGGTCGTCATTACGGCGGATGAGGGACTACGCGGCGGCCGCAAGGTGCCGCTGAAGGCCAATTCCGACGAAGCGATCAAGAAGACCGGCGATATCGTCAAGACCCAGATCGTCGTCAAGCGCACCGGCGGCGACATCGCCTGGGTGGAAGGCCGCGACGTCTGGCTGCATGAAGAAATGGCCAAGGTTTCGGCAGAATGCCCGCCCACGGAAATGAACGCGGAAGATCCGCTGTTCATTCTCTACACCTCTGGCTCGACCGGCGCGCCCAAGGGCGTGGTGCACACCACCGGCGGCTATCTCGTCTATGCCTCCATGACGCATCAATATGTCTTCGACTATCATGACGGCGACATTTACTGGTGCACGGCCGACGTGGGCTGGGTCACCGGCCACAGCTATATCGTCTATGGCCCGCTGGCCAATGGCGCGACGACGCTGATGTTCGAGGGCGTGCCCAACTATCCTTCGATCTCCCGCTTCTGGGACGTGTGCGACAAGCACCAGGTCAATATCTTCTATACCGCCCCGACGGCTATCCGTTCGCTGATGGGCGCGGGCGAAGAGCCTGTGAAACGCACGTCGCGCAAGTCCCTGCGCCTGCTCGGCTCGGTCGGCGAGCCGATCAATCCGGAAGCCTGGGAATGGTATTACCGCGTCGTCGGCGAAGATCGCTGCCCCATCGTCGACACCTGGTGGCAGACGGAAACCGGCGGCATTCTCATCACCCCGCTGCCTGGCGCGAATGCGCTGAAGCCCGGTTCGGCCACCCGTCCGTTCTTTGGCGTTCAGCCGCAGGTGGTCGACCCCAACGGCGTCGTGATCGAGGGCGCCTGCGAGGGCAATCTGGTCCTCGCCGATGCATGGCCGGGCATGATGCGCACGATCTATGGCGACCATGAACGTTTCGTGCAGACCTACTTCTCGACCTATCCGGGCAAGTATTTCACCGGCGACGGCTGCCGCCGCGACGCTGACGGCTACTACTGGATCACCGGCCGCGTCGATGACGTCATCAACGTTTCCGGCCACCGCATGGGCACGGCGGAAGTCGAAAGCGCGCTGGTGGCGCATCCGGCCGTCTCGGAAGCCGCCGTCGTCGGTTATCCGCACGACCTGAAGGGCCAGGGCATTTACGCCTATGTCACGGTCATGACCGGCACCGAGCCGACCGAAGCCCTTCGCAAGGAGCTGGTGGCCTGGGTCCGCAAGGAAATCGGACCGATCGCCTCGCCGGACGTGATCCAGTTCGCTCCGGGCCTGCCGAAGACCCGTTCGGGCAAGATCATGCGCCGCATCCTGCGCAAGATCGCCGAAAACGAGTTCGGCGCGCTGGGCGACACCTCGACCCTCGCCGATCCGACCGTGGTCGACGACCTGATCCAGAATCGCGGCGGCTGACCTGCCTCGCGGCTGTAAAACGCGAAAGCCGGGCGATTTTCGCCCGGCTTTTTTGCGCGCATGGGCAAAGTAGGCGCGTTTCTTTACCAACAGGACGAATTTCAGCCGTGTTCCAGCTCCGGTGCGCTGGATTAACAGGGCTTTTGCCGGCAACTTTGAACCGACCGCCGTCACGAGGCGACGGCGACAAGCCGGAGCAGTGTCGATGCGTTATTTGAACAGCTTTCGAGCCGCTGCGCTTTTGGCAGCGGGCCTGCTCGGCCTGCCGGCGTCGGCCGAGGCCAGCAACCATATCGTGAACTTTCACACTTCATATAATGCGGGAACGATCGTCATCAGCATGAGCCGGCGAAGGCTCTATTACGTTCTCGATGACGACAAGGCGGTCCAGTATCCAGTCGCCGTCGCAAAACCGGGCAAGGAATGGCTCGGTTCGACCTGGATCCAGGCCAAATATCGGCATCCCGACTGGACGCCGCCCGCCGTCGTCAAGCACGATCACCCCAACCTGCCGAACCTGATCAAGGGAGGCTCTCCGCGCAATCCCATGGGCGTCGCCGCCCTGGTGCTCGAACGCAGCGAAATCGCCATCCACGGCACCTCGCAGCACATGCGCGGCTCGATCGGAACTCGCGCCTCCTATGGCTGCATCCGCATGCTGAACGAAGACGTCTCCGACCTTTATGGCCGCGTCAGCGTCGGCACGCCCGTCATCATGCAGCCCTGAGATCGCGGATGGCTGGTCAGCCAAGCATCGTCGCGAGACGCGCGCGCAGGCTTTCCGGCGTCGCGCCTTGCGCGCGCAGTTCGCGCAGGCTGACCGCCATCCGGCTCTTTGACAATTTGCGGCCCTGCTCGTCCATCACCAGGCGGTGATGGCGATAGGCCGGCGTGCGCAAGTCGAGCAGCGACTGCAGCAGGCGGTGCAGGCTGGTCGCCGCTTCGAGATCGGCGCCGCGCACCACATCGGTCACCCCCTGGGCGTGGTCGTCCAGCGTGCAGGCGATATGATAGGAAGTCGGCGTGTCGCGCCGGCCAATCAGCGCGTCGCCCCAGCGGGCGGGGTCGGCGACAACGATCGCGCCCTCCCGGCCTTCGTAAAATTCCCGATAGGTCAGCGGCGCGCTTGTCTGCGCCAGGGCTGTGGCCGTGTCGAGCCGCAAGGCGAAGCGCGCGCCCGCCGCCAATCGCGCGGCGCGCGCCTCGGGCGAAAGTTTCCGGCAGGTTCCGGGATAGAGCGGCGAACCGTCGGGATCGCGCGGCCAATCGGGTCGCGCCGCGGAGGCCTCGGCGATTTCTGTGCGGGAGCAGAAGCAGGGATAGGCCAGGCCGCGCCGGGCCAGTCCTTCCAGCGCGGCGCGATATTCCTTGATGCGCCGTGATTGACGCAGCGGCGGCCCGGCCCAATCCAGCCCCAGCCAGCCCAGGTCTTCCAGCAGCGCCGCCTCGAAATGCGGGCGCGAACGCTCTGGATCGATGTCCTCGATGCGAAGCAGCAGCCGGCCCGAGGTTGCGATCGCCCAATCCTGGTTGAGCCAGGCCGAATAGGCGTGGCCGAGATGGAGAAAGCCGTTGGGCGAAGGAGCAAATCGGAAGACCGGCCGCGCGTCGCTGGTGGTCAAGGAGGACTTTTCCTGCGCCATCGGTCAAAAATCGCTGGCAATGCCTTTGCGCTCCCAATCGCCATAGCGTATCGGCTCCGGTCCCTTGGGACCATTGATCTCAGGAGGCAAGACCGGCTTCACGCCCGCCTCGCGCCGGCGCTCCTCGGCCTCCGCCAGTGCGCGTTGCGCCTGCGGGCTCAACGCCTTGCCGCCGTCTCCGGTCGCGTCTTTCGCCCGGCTGACTTCACGTTCCGACATCGACAGCCTTCCCATTTTCCGCGCTCTTGATCGCCCGGGCGCCGCGCTGCAATCCTTTCGGAGGACGCCTCGCGAATATGAGCGCCTTGGACGCGCATGGCTATGTCCGCGTCGCTATGGTAAAAATATTCCAGGCAGATTCATAATGGAAACCCGCCTGCGCGCAACTCCGACCGAGATCACGGGGCGAATGAATCACAATTTTGGCAGGCCTTTCGGCCGCACCGGCAAAAGCGGCGCCGCAAAGGACAAGTCGGCTGCGAGACCGCATCAGCACGATCATGCGGCCGCTGAGGCCATGGCCCATCCCGGCCTTGCCGCGCGCGTCGCCGCCGCCGCGGTCATTTGCGACGTCGTCCAGGGCGGCCATGCGCTCGACGAACGCTTTGCCTTGGAAACGACTCCCTCTCGCGTCAGCGGCCTCGATGAGCGCGATCGCGGCCTCGCGCGCTCCATCGCCACGGTCGCGCTCCGGCGACTGGGCACGATCCGTCTCGCCCTGAGCCAGCTGGTCGAAAAAGGATTGCCGCGCAATTGCGGGCCGCTCGAATGGATCCTGATCGCGGCGAGCGCGCAAATCCTTTTTCTGGACGCGCCCGACCACGCCGCCGTCGATCTCGCCGTCCGCGCCGCGCGGCTCGACGCCAAGAGCGCGCCCTTCGCCGCCCTGGTCAATGGCGTATTGCGCAACCTGATTCGTCGACGCGACGAATTCCTCGGCCAATCTGATCCGCTGGAGGACGATACGCCGCATTGGCTTTCCGCCCGCTGGCGCCGCGTCTATGGCGAGGATCGCGCCGCGGCCGTCGCCGCGGCCAATCGCGACGAGCCGACGCTCGATCTCACCGTGAAAGGCGATGCTCTCGCCTGGGCGGAAAAGCTTGGCGGCCGCGTCTTGCCGACCGGCTCCGTGCGGCTGCAGACCCATGCGCCGATCCGCGAGCTCGAAGGCTATGACGAAGGTTCCTGGTGGGTCCAGGACGCCGCCGCCGCCCTTCCGGCGCGCCTTCTCGAAGCAGGGCCCGGCCAGCGAATCCTCGACATGTGCGCGGCCCCCGGCGGCAAGACCGCGCAGCTTGCATCGACGGGCGCCCGCGTGACGGCGCTTGACCGCTCCGCCGAGCGCCTGAAGGTTCTTTCAGCCAATCTGGCGCGCCTGCGGCTCGAGGCCGCCATCGCGGTGGGCGACGCCGCGACGTTCAGGGCCGAACCCTTCGACGCCATCCTGGTGGACGCGCCCTGTTCGGCCACCGGCACGGCGCGGCGCTGCCCTGATGTCGTCTGGACCAAGAAGCCCGGCGACATCGCTTCGCTGGCGGCGATCCAGACCCGAATCCTCGATCGCGCCCTGAGCTTGCTCAAGCCCGGCGGCCGCCTCGTCTATTGCACCTGCTCGCTTGAGCCGGAAGAGGGCGAAGCGCAGATCGGCGCCCTGCTGAGAAGGAACCCGGACATTGTCCGCGAAAAAATCGATCCGCTCGCGCTTGGCCTGCCCGGCGAGGCGGCGACGCCCGAGGGCGACCTGCGCCTCCTGCCCTATTTCCTGCCGAACGACGACCCCCGGCAACGCGGCCTCGACGGTTTCTTCATCGCGCGCCTGAAACGGGTTAATTAGCTGTTAATTAACCATGTTCAATCTCGCCAGCAGCGCCCGTCCATGGTTCGCCTGGCGCTAGGTGACCTTGGGTATCGGAGTTGGACCGCCTTTGACGATTCCGAGCGCCCCGCCTTTGGTCGAGCGTCTGCATCTCGCCCGCCTGCTGACCGCGCGCGGCGCCCTCAGATTGCGCGCCGGATTGACCCGTCCGTTTCTCGCCCTCGACCAGTGGCGGACGCGCCAGCCGGAAAGGCTTTTGATCGCGCCGCAAGACATCCGCACGGGCGACCCGACCATCGCCGCCGATATTTATGCCGGCTATTACGCTTTTGGCGGCAAGATCGTCAACGCGCATGGCCGCTCGCCCTTCTCGCTCGATTCGCCTTCGCCGGAATGGGCGCGCGTGCTGCATGGTTTCAGCTGGCTGCGGCATCTCCGCTCAGCCGACACCGCGTTGGCGCGCTCCAACGCCCGCGCGCTGGTGAAGGAGTTCATAACCCTGGCGGGCAAGTCCCGCGCCCATCCGGCCTGGGAGCCGGGCGTCGTGGCGCGGCGCACGCTTTCCTGGCTGAGCCAGTCGCCCATGTTGCTCGAAGGCGTCGAATATGACGATTATCGCTGTTTCATCCGCGTTCTGACGCGCGGTTTCTGGCTGCTCCGTCGCCAGGCGAGCGATGGTCTCGCCGGAGAAATGAGGCTGACCGCCGCCATCGCCATGACGTCCTTTGCCCTCTGCGCGCAGGGCGGCGCGCCCTTGCTGAAGCGCTCGGTCGCGGCCCTGAACGAACAATTGCGCAAGCAGATCCTTCCCGATGGCGTCCCGATCGGCCGCAATCCCCAGACGCTTGTCGACCTGCTGTTCGACCTCTTGCCCTTGCGCCAGGCATTCGCGGCGCGCGGGCAGGCGCCGCCGCCTGAACTGCTCAACGCCATCGACCGGATGACGCCAGCCTTGCGCATGTTCCGCCACGGCGACGGATCGCTGGCCCTGTTCAACGGCATGGGCGTGACCGCGCCCGACCGCATCGCCATCGCCCTCTCCTATGAGGACACGCGCGGACAGCCGATGCTGAACGCCCGCCATTCCGGTTACCAGCGGCTTGCAGCGGGGGATCCGGACGCCGGCGCGCTGGTCCTTGTCGATACCGGGCTTCCGGCGCCGCCGCTCTTTTCCGGCCTCGCTCACGCTGGCTGCCTTTCCTTCGAGTTTTCGCTCGGACGCGAAAGGATTGTCGTCAATTGCGGAAATCCGGGAGGCCAACGGGCTGATCTGCGCGGCATCGCCCGCGCCACGGCGGCGCACTCGACCTTGACCGTCAATGACTTTTCGTCTTGCCTGTTCAGCGCGCAGGCGGGCTTCCGGAACTGGTTTGACGACGAAATCCTCTCTGGCCCGGCGCATGTCCCAGTTTCAAGGGGGGAAAGCGCCGAGGGAACGACGGTCGTGGCTTCGCATGACGGCTACGAACGCCGCTTCGGCCTGCTGCATGAAAGAAGCCTGACTGTTCAAACCGACGGGAGGGGCGTGCGCGGCAGGGATCGCCTGATCGCGGTTCGCGGGTCCGCCATGACCGACGTGTTTTACGCCATCCGGTTTCACATCCATCCCGCCGTCACGCTGACCCCCGTCTGGGACGGCGCGGGGGTCCGGCTGCGCACTGCCGCCGGCGCGCAGCTGATTTTCGAGGCCGCCGGCCTGCCGATTGATGTCGAGGAGAGCATTTTTTTCGCCGCGCCCGAAGGTCCGCGCGCCTGCCGGCAGATCGTCATTTACGGCGCCGCCGCCGACATCAATGAAATCAGCTGGTCGCTGCGTCCTGGCGCGCCCGACGCCGCGCCGTCACGCTAAATAGCCAGGCGGCGCATTTCCGTTTTGCCTCAAACATGATAAGCGCCGCCATCAGACTCCCCACCGGAGTTTCCGGCCACCCCCCGCTCCGCCCTGCCGTTTCCCGAAAAAGACTGCCGACCTCCAGGGCGCGACACATCGAGACTTGAAGAGTAAGCCCATGTCCGACACCCGCCTCATCAAACGAGCGCTGATTTCCGTATCCGACAAGACGGGCCTGATCGACTTCGCGCGAGCCCTGTCGCAACGCGGGGTCACGCTGGTTTCGACCGGCGGCACCCGCAAGGCGATCGCCGATGCGGGCCTGCCGGTCCTCGACGTGTCGGATGTGACCGGCTTTCCCGAAATGATGGACGGCAGGGTCAAGACATTGCATCCGAGGGTGCACGGCGGGCTGCTGGCGATCCGCGAAAATCCGGAACATGAGGCCGCCATGCTGGCGCATGGGATCGAGCCGGTCGATCTTCTCGTCGTCAATCTCTATCCGTTCGAGGCGACGATCGCCAAGGGCGCCGACTGGGACGAAACCATCGAAAACATCGATATCGGCGGCCCCGCCATGATCCGCGCCGCTGCGAAAAACCATCAGGACGTGGCCGTCGTCGTCGATGTCGCCGATTACCAGGCGATCTTGAGCGCCATGGAGGCGCGCGACGGCGGTCTTGACCTCGGCTTGCGCAAGAAACTGGCGCAAAAGGCCTATGCGCGCACCGCCGCCTATGACGCGACGATCTCCAACTGGCTGGCGCAGGCGATCGGCGAGCAGGCGCCGGAATTCCGCGCGGTCGGCGGCCGGCTCGCAGAATCGATGCGCTATGGCGAAAATCCGCACCAGAAGGCGGGATTCTACAAGACCGGCGAGGCGCGTCCCGGCGTCGCCACCGCGCGGCAGGTTCAAGGCAAGCAGCTTTCCTTCAATAACGTCAACGACACCGACGCCGCCTTCGAACTCGTCGGCGAGTTCGAAGCGGCGCGCACGGCGGCGGTAGCCATCATCAAGCACGCCAACCCCTGCGGCGTCGCCGAAGGCGCGACCCTCAAGGACGCCTATCTGCGCGCCCAGGCCTGCGACCCTGTTTCGGCCTTCGGCGGCATCGTCGCCCTCAACCGCAAGCTGGACGCGGCGGCGGCGGCCGAAATCGTGAAGATCTTCACCGAAGTCATCATCGCTCCCGACGCGGATGAAGAGGCGATCGCCCTCGTCGCCGCAAAGAAAAACCTTCGGCTGCTGCTGACCGGCGGCCTGCCCGACCCCCGTTCGCCCGGCCTCGCCGTACGCTCGGTCTCAGGCGGCCTGCTGTTCCAGTCGCGCGACAACGCCGTCGTGGACGACATGCCGCTCAAGGTCGTCACCAGACGCGCGCCAACCGAACAGGAGCTGGCCGATTTGAAATTCGCTTTCCGCGTCGCCAAGCACGTCAAGTCCAACGCCATCGTCTATGCCAGGAATGGAGCCACGGTCGGCATCGGCGCCGGCCAGATGAGCCGCGTCGATTCGTCGCGGATCGCCGCCTGGAAGGCCGCCGAGGGAGCGAAAGCCGCGGGCGCCGCCGAAAGCTGGGCCAAGGGTTCGGTGGTGGCGTCGGATGCGTTCTTCCCCTTCGCCGACGGCCTCCTCGCCGCCGCCGAGGCGGGGGCCACCGCGGTCATCCAGCCCGGGGGATCGATGCGCGACGACGAAGTGATCAAGGCCGCGGACGACGCCGGACTGGCGATGGTGATGACCGGCTATCGCCATTTCCGTCACTGAATTTCGCCTTGGCGCGATCCGTCGAAAAACGGGGTTCGAACCACTGACAACGCGGCGTCATCCGCAAAATTTTATTTTTCGCGATAACGGACTGAGTTCATGACGGCTTCGTGATCACGCGATCGTGAAGGCGGGTGGGCGCGCTTGCGCGTCCCGGCGGCAGGGATAAATGATATGGGCGGCCGCATCGCTGATCGATTCGGCGATTACCGAAATGCCCATGCTGCTCGCGAAAAATTCCTTCGTCCTTCCGGCGACGCCACAAAGCGATCTGACGTTTTGGAGCGAGGCGGCGGTGCGCGACCGGCTGAGTTCCTTCTATCTCACCAGGATCGCCGACGCCTCGCTGGCGGGCCAGGCTGCGCGCCTGCACTGGTCGATCTGGCGAAGTTATCTCAACGACCTGGCGGTTCCCGCGCGCGCCTCGCGCCAGGCCTTGACGAAATGGCTGATGGAAGCGCGATTGCCGGTGGATTTGATCGAAACCGGAGACGCGATCGTGATCGACGAAATCGCCGAACTCATCCTGCGGCGATTCCGCCGCGCGCCCCTGCAGGCCAAGGCCTATACAAAATGCCTTGTCGCCGCCGCGACGCGTTTGGGGCAGGCGCGCTGACGGATCAATCGGCGTGGAGATAGTCGCTTTGCTCGGCCAGCCGAGCGAGGCCGACTTCCGGCCGCGCGCCGAAATGCTGGATGATTTCGCTCGCGGCAAGAGCCCCGAGGCGGGCGCAGCGATCAAGCGGTTGCTGGCGGGTATATCCGGTCAGGAAACCGGCGGCGAACAGGTCGCCGGCTCCGGTCGTGTCGACCAGGGTTTCGATCGGCGCGGCGGCGACTTCATGGGTGATCGGACCCTTGACGACGATTGCGCCCTTTTCCGATCGCGTCACGGCGGCGAGGATGTTTTCCTCGCGCAAGGCGGCGACGGCCGAGTGGAAATCGGCGGTTTGATAAAGCGCGTGCAGTTCGGACTCGTTGGCGAAGAGAATGTCCACGATCCCATCGCGGATCAGCCGCAGGAATTCCTGCTGATGGCGATCGACGCAAAACACGTCTGAAAGCGTCAGCGCCACCTGGCGTCCCGCCGCATGCGCTATCCGCGCCGCCTCGACGAAGGCCTTTTTCGCCGCCGGCGGGTCCCACAGATAGCCCTCGAGATAAAGGATCTGCGAGGCGGCGACCTCGGCTGCGTCAATGTCGTCGATGGTCAGGTTCTGGCAGGCGCCGAGATAGGTGTTCATCGTCCTTTGCCCGTCGGGCGTCACCAGGATGAGACAGCGCGCCGTCGCCGGACCCTCCTCGGCCGGAGGGGTGGCGAAGTGCACGCCTGCCGCCATGATGTCATGGGCGAAGGCGTGTCCGGCCTCGTCGGCGCGAACTTTGCCGACAAACGCGCCCTTGCCGCCAAAACTCGCCAGGCCGGCGATTGTATTGGCCGCAGAGCCTCCCGAAACGATGGTCGTGGCGCCCATGGCGTCATAGAGCGCTTGCGCCTGGGTCTCATCGACCAGCTGCATCGCGCCCTTGCGCAGTTTCGCCTTGACAATGAAATCATCGTCGACCGGCGCGATCACATCGACAATCGCATTGCCGAGGCCAAGAACGTCGAATTGATGCGCAGGCATGGAAAGCTCCGGGATTTGCTCGTCCGCGTCTAGCCCGCGCAAAGACGTCTGGTCAAGTCTTTCCCCCGACGTGGCGCTTTACCCGCGAGTTCCGGATTCAACTCCGCGCACATCCAGATCGCAGCTCACGCCGCGAATTTTTGCCGCGCCGCTTCGGCCGCCGCGCGGATGGCGGAGATGTTGCGGCCATAGACTTCCGGCGTTGCGACCGACCCGCCCTTGAACACGGCGGAGCCGGCGACCAGAACGTCGGCGCCGGCCGCGGCGACGAGCGGCGCGGTCTCGGGCGTGACGCCGCCGTCGATCTCTATATGGATCGGCCGGTCGCCGATCATTGCGCGCAGCTGCCGCACCTTTTCGACCTGGCTTTGGATAAAACTCTGGCCGCCGAAACCGGGATTGACCGTCATCACCAGAATAAGGTCGATGCGGTCGAGCACGAATTCGAGCGCGCCGGCCGGGGTCGAGGGATTGAGCGAGACGCCGGCCTTGGCGCCGAAGGAGCGCACCAGTTGCAGCGAGCGGTCGAGATGGGCGCCCGCCTCCGCGTGCACGGTGACGAAATCGGCGCCCGCTTTGACGAAGGCCTCGATATAGGGATCGACCGGCGCGATCATCAGGTGGACGTCCATCACGCCCTGGATGTGCTTGCGGATGGCGGCGCAGGTCGCAGGGCCGAAGGTGATGTTGGGCACGAAGTGGCCGTCCATCACATCGACATGCACCCAGTCCGCGCCTTGCGCTTCGATGGCGCGGCATTCGGCGCCGAAATTGGCGAAATCGGCGGACAGGATCGACGGCGCGATTTTGATGGAGCGATCGAAAACGTTCATCCAAGTATTCCTTATTCCTGGCGTCCTGAGCGCTATGCCCGCCGGCCGGATCGCTCCAGCCGGGGGCGTTTGCTTGTTGCTCACGCAGCGACTTTGGCGAGCTTTTCGCGCCAGTCCGGGAATAGCTTGTCCGCGTCGTGCGAAAAGCTCTCGAAGGCGCGGGCGAATTCGCGATGGTCACGGGCGAATTCAACCGGATCAGCGCCGGCCTTCCAGCATTGTTCGGCCTGGCGCAGCGACTTGGCGCCGGCCGCGCCGCCGTCCACATGGCCGAAGGCCCCGCCGCCGGCTGTCATGATCAGGTTTGAATGGCCGAGATTGGCGAAGAAGCCCGGCATGCGCAGCGCGTTCATGCCGCCCGAGATGATCGGCGTGGTCGGGTTCATGCCCAGCCATTCCTGGCGATAGAACGGACCCTGCGCGCTATCCTCGGTGATCATGTAGGCCATGTCCTTGTCGGCGGCCTCGCCTTCCATCTTGCCATAGCCCATGGTGCCCGTATGGATGCCCGAGGCGCCCTGCAGGCGCGCCATCTTCGACAGCACGAACGCGGTATAGCCGCGCTTGGAGTTTGGCGAGGTCACGGCGCCGTGGCCGGCGCGATGGTAGTGCAGATATTGCTTCGGGAAGTGGCGGCGCGCCGTGGTGACGGCCGCCGGGCCGGCGACATAGCCGTCGACCAGGAAGGCGATGTGGTCGGCGTTGGAGCCGAAGGTCTCCAGGACGTATTCGCCGCGGGCGACCATTTCGTGGTGATCGTCGGCGGTGATGTTGAACGAGAACAGCTTCGCTTCGCCGGTCTTGTCCTGGGCGCGGACCATGGCGTCATTGACGGCGCGCACGGTTTCCCTGAACGGCGCGAAGGTCTGGTTGCCCTGCGGTTCGTCGTTCTTGATGAAGTCGCCGCCGAGCCAGAAATCATAGCAGGCTTCGGCGAAGGGTTTCGGGCGCAGGCCGAGCTTGGGCTTGATGATCGTGCCGACGATGAAGCCGCCGTTGACAACCGGGCGGCCGAGCACGCGCCACAGGTCCTTGATCGTGGTCGAGGGACCGTCGAACAGTTTCAGATAGGCCGGCGGCACGTAGAAATCGTGCATCTTGCCATATTCGATGTCGCCCATGCCCTGGTTGTTGCCGATGGTCAGCGTCAGGAAGGAGGCGATCATCGCGCGGCCGTCGATGATGTTGCGGTCGAACAGGTCGATCGGATAGGCGATCTTCATGACCTCCCTGGCCTCGTCGATTTCATAGACCAAAGCGTCGACGCCGCGGGTAAAATCGTCGGTGGTCGAGACTTCGACATTGGTGCCGGTCGAGGATTCGGCGGCGAAATGGGCCGCGGCCTGGAGATAAGTGCCGAAACCCGGCTTGGGTTTCATGATGTAGGCGACGAGAACATGCCTGCCGCCGGCAATCAGGTCGGCTTCCTTGAGGGCGAGATTGGCGTAGCGATCTGACTGATCCATTTTTTCGGTCCATTCTAGGGCCGGCGCATTGCGGCGGCGGTTGAAATCAATGCCATTTCAAAATTCGAGCGAACCCTTCGCTCCTCCGGAGTCGAAGGATCGCTCAAATGGTTGCAGCACGATCGGCTGTTTGCTGCTCAGGCGGCCGCCTTGGCGTCGATGTGTGGATCGAGCGCGCCGCTGGCGTAAAGCCTGGCCATTTCGCTCATCGGCTTGACCTTGATCAGCGCGGCCTGGCCGGCGCAGCCGAAGGCCTCGAAGCGGTCGCGGCAGACCTTGCCCATCGCGTCCATCGCCGGCTTGAGGAACTTGCGCGGATCGAATTCCGACTTGTTCTTGGTTGCGACGCGGCGGAATTCGGCGGTGGCTGCGAGGCGCAGGTCGGTGTCGATATTGACCTTGCGAACGCCGTGGCGAATGCCGCGCACAATCTCTTCCACCGGCACGCCATAGGTCTCGCGCATTTCGCCGCCGTTCTCGTTGAACAGGGCGCGAAATTCTTCCGGCACCGAGGAGGAGCCGTGCATGACGATATGGGTGTTCGGCAACTTGGCGTGGATCCTTTCGATCACGTCCATCGCCAGCACGTCGCTGGTCGGCTTGCGCGTGAACTTGTAGGCGCCGTGCGAGGTGCCGATGGCGACCGCGAGCGCGTCCACCTTGGTGGCCAAGACGAAGCGTTGCGCCTCGTCGGGATCGGTCAAGAGGCTCGCGCGGTCGAGCTTGCCTTCGAACCCGTGGCCGTCCTCGGCCTCGCCATGTCCAGTTTCAAGCGAGCCGAGGCAGCCCAGTTCGCCCTCGACCGAGGCGCCGACCATATGGGCAAGGCGGGCGACTTCCGAAGTGATGCCGACATTGTAATCATACGAGCCCGGCGTCTTGCCGTCCTCCTTCAGCGAGCCGTCCATCATGACCGAGGTGAAGCCGTTCTGCATCGCCGAAAGGCAGGTGGAGACGCGCTCGCCATGGTCCTGGTGGATGCAGAGCGGGATCTCCGGATACATCAGTTCGAGGGCTTCCATCATCTTGGCGAACATGATGTCGCCGGCATAGGCGCGGGCGCCGCGGCTCGCCTGGATGATGACAGGCGCGTTGACGGCGCGGGCGGCCTCCATGATGGCGAGCGCCTGCTCCATATTGTTGACGTTGAAGGCCGGCACGCCATAGCTGCGTTCGGCGGCGTGATCCAGCAATTGTCTCAGGGTGATCCGGGCCATTAACAGTCTCCTTGCTTGATCAGTTTCTTGTGATCAGTTTTTTCGCGGCGGCGACGACGGCCTCCGTCGTGATGCCGAAGTGCTTGTAGAGGTCGGGCGCCGGCGCGGAGGCGCCGAAGGAATTCATGCCGACGAAGGCGCCGTTGTCGCCGATCCAGCGATCCCAGCCGAAGCGCAGGGCCGCCTCGACGCCGACCCGCGGCGCGGTTCCCAGCACCGCGCGGCGATAGTCGTCGCCCTGGCGCTCGAACAGCTCCCAGCAGGGCATGGAGACGACGGCGGCCTTCACGCCTTCTTGCGCCAGCGCTTCCGCGGCGGCGACGGCGAGTTCGACCTCCGAGCCCGTGGCGAGCAGGGTCACGTCGCGGGCGCCATCTTTTCCGCGCAGCACGTATGCGCCCCGGGCGGACAGGTTTTCGCCGCCTGCTTCCACGCGGAGAGCCGGAAGCGCTTGGCGCGTCAGGGCGAGCGCGGAAGGCGCGTGCTCCTCCGCCAGCGCCGCCTGCCAGCATTCCACCGTCTCCACCGCATCGGCGGGACGGAAGGTCAAAAGGTTCGGCATGGCGCGCAGCGCCGCCATATGTTCGACCGGCTGATGCGTCGGTCCGTCCTCGCCAAGGCCGATGGAATCGTGAGTCAGCACATAGACGACCCGCTGGCCCATCAGGGCGGAAAGGCGGATGGCGCCGCGCGCATAGTCGGAGAACACCAGGAAGGTGCCGCCATAGGGGATGAAGCCGCCATGCAGCGCGATGCCGTTCATCGCCGCGCCCATGACGTGCTCGCGGACGCCGTAATGGATGTAGCGGCCGCCATAGGCGCCAGGCCGCACCGAGTCCATGCCCTTGGTGATGGTCAGGTTGGAATGGGTGAGATCGGCCGAGCCGCCGATGGTCACGTCACAGGCGCCATTGATCGCGGCGAGAGCGATTTCCGAGGCTTTTCGCGTGGCGATCTTCGGTTTGTCGGCGAAGTGTTTCGCCTTCAGCGCGAGCAGGGCGGCGTCTATCGTCAAGGGCGTTCCGCCGAAGACCTGGGTCTTGAACCGCGCGCCACTGGGCGAGGCGGCCAACC
Source organism: uncultured Alphaproteobacteria bacterium (assembly GCA_963828185.1). Lineage (GTDB taxonomy): Bacteria > Pseudomonadota > Alphaproteobacteria > Rhizobiales > Beijerinckiaceae > Rhodoblastus. The sequence goes on from CAWHDV010000001.1 coordinate 178,487, forward strand.
GTGTCTTCCATTGTTCATGGGCCTCGCCGCCGCGGGCGGAAACCTTGCGCCATTCGGCCAGGATCGGCTCGGGCACGACGAAGGGCGGATAAGGCCAGCCGAGCTTTTCACGGGCGCCGGCGATCTCCTCGGGTCCGAGCGCCTCGCCATGCGCCTTGGAAGTGCCGGCGCGCGTCGGGGCGCCGAAGCCGATAATGGTGCGGCAGGCGATCATCCAGGGCTTGTCGCTTTTTTCCCGCGCCTTCGTCAGCGCGTTGACGATCTGTTTTTCGTCATGGCCATCGATGCGCGCCACATTCCAGCCGGCCGCTTCGAAACGGCGGACCTGATCGGTCGAGGTGGAAAGATCGGTCGAGCCGTCGATGGAAATATGGTTGTCGTCCCATAGCAGGATCAGCTTGCCGAGCTTGAGATGGCCGGCCATGTCGATGGCTTCGTGGCTGACGCCTTCCATCAGGCAGCCGTCGCCGGCGATGACATAGGTGTGGTGGCCGACGAGGTGGTCGCCATAGCGCGCATGCATCATGCGTTCGGCGAGCGCCATGCCGACGGCGGTGGCGATGCCCTGGCCGAGCGGGCCGGTGGTGGTCTCGATGCCGAGCGCGTGGCCATATTCCGGATGGCCGGCGGTCTTCGCTCCCAGCTGGCGGAACCGCTGCAATTCCTCGATCGTCATGTCGGGATAGCCGACAAGATAATGCAGGGCGTATTGCAGCATCGAGCCGTGGCCGGCCGACAGCACGAAGCGATCGCGATCCGGCCAGGCCGGATCGGCCGGGTCGATGTTCATGAACCGGGTGAACAGGACCGTGGCGACGTCGGCCATGCCCATCGGCATGCCGGGATGGCCGGACTTGGCCTTCTCGACCGCGTCCATCGCCAGGGCGCGGATGGCGTTCGCCATGTCGGCGAAGGGTACGGCCTGGTTCGCGGCGCGCTCGGCCAGCAAAGCTTCATTCATGTGCAAAATTCCTCTTTCGCTTGTCTCGTGCGTCTCGCGCTTATTTTGACCTGCGGCCACGCTCGATCAGCCGAATGATCATCGGCGTGAGGATAAGCTGCATGGCGAGATCCATCTTGTCGGCGGGGATGACGATGGAATTGGCGCGGCTCATCCAGCTGTCGTGGATCATCGACACCAGATAGGGGAAGTCGATGCCCTTGGGGTTGCGGAAGCGGATGACGACGATCAATTCACCGGCCGTCGGAATCGCTCGCGCGATGAACGGGTTCGATGTGTCGACCACCGGCACGCGCTGGAAGTTGACGTCGGTCTGGGTGAATTGCGGGCAGATGACATGCACATAGGCGTGCATGCGGCGCAGGATGGTGTCGGTGACGGCCTCGGTCGTGTAGCCGCGCGAGGCCTTGTCGCGGTGGATCTTCTGGATCCATTCGAGATTGATCACCGGCACCACGCCGATCTTCAGGTCGCTTTGCCCGGCGATGTCGATGCCGTCGGCCTTCACCGCGCCATGCAGGCCCTCGTAGAACAGCACGTCCGAGCTGTCGCCGATCTCGCGCCATTCGGTGAAATGACCCGGCGGCACGCCGTGCAGTTCGGATTCCTTGTCGTCATGCACATAGGTGCGCGACTTGCACGAGCCCTTTTCGCCATAGTTGCGCATGGAGCTTTCGAGCTCCCTGAGCAGATTGGCGTCGACGGAGAAATGGCTGAAGCTCTGGTCGCCGGCGTCACGGCGGCGCGCCATTTCCGCCTTCATGTCCGCGCGATCAAAGCGATGGAAAGCGTCGCCCTCGATCGCGGCCGCGACGATACCCTCGCGGCGGAAAATCTGGTCGAAGGTGTTCTTGACGGTGCTGGTGCCCGCGCCCGAGGAACCGATGACGGAAATGATGGGATGCTTGACTGACATTTTGGGCCTCAGGCGTGAAACAGGCCACGTTCGCCAAACAACGGCGAATGCGCGCGTTCAAAAGTGGAATCGATATAGTAGGACGTGATGCGCGCGACCTTTTCGGCCGAGCCGAAGATCAACGGCGTGCGCTCATGCAGAGCGGCGGCCGTCTTGGCGAGCACGCGGTCATAGCCGTCGGTGGCGGCGCCGCCGGCCTGCTCCACCAGCATGGCGATCGGATTGGCTTCGTAAAGCAAACGCAGGCGGCCATGCTCATAACCGGCGCGCTGGTCGCCAGGGTAGAGGAACACGCCGCCGCGCACGAAGATCCTGTGGGTCTCGGCGACCAGCGAGGCCACCCAGCGCATGTTGAAATCCTTGCCGTGAGGACCGCTCGTGCCGGCGATGCAATCGTCCATGAAGGTACGGATCGGCGGCGTCCAGTGGCGGTAATTCGACGCGTTGATGGCGTATTCGCGCGTTTCCGCCGTGATCTTGAGATTTTCAGCGATCAGCCGGAATTCGCTCGTCTCGGGATCGAGGACGAAATGCGCCACGCCTTCGCCGGTCGAAAACAGCATCGCCGTATGCGGCCCATAGACGATATAACCCGCCGCGGCCTGCTCCGAGCCGGGGCGGAAGAACGATTCCGTGGCGCCGGCGCGCGAAGCCGGAAAAATGGAAAAAATGGTGCCGACCGAAATATTGGCGTCAATGTTCGACGAGCCGTCGAGCGGATCGACCGCGACCGCCCATGCGCCCCCAGCCTTGAGCGTCAGGATGGCTTCTTCCTCTTCCGACGCGTAATACGCGGTCGATGTCCGGCGAAGCGCGGAGACCACGGCGCCGTCGGCGAGAACGTCGAGGCGGCGCTGCTTGTCGCCGTCGGCGTTGGCCTGCCCGATTTCCGTGCCCATCGCGCCCATCAGGGGGCCGCGCAGGATGATATGCGCAATCGCCGTCCCCGCCTCGGCCATGGCGGTCAGGACACCGGCCAGGGATTCACGGCGCGGATGCTCCGCGCACCAGGCGACCAGGAAAGATTTGAGGCTCTCGCCCTCGGCATGCAGCGCCGGCGCGTCCGTGCTTGTCATCTAGAATTCCTCCCAGCGGGCTCTTCCGGCCGCCTGATCATCAAATTGCCCCTTCCTCATCAAAAAATAAATTTAAAAAATCACAACCATGTTTTAGATTACCTAAAACAGGGGGCGAAAATGATCGATCTGCGCGGCCTCACCCGGAAACATTTGCGCGCGTTTGCGGCGACGGTCGAGCGAGGTTCGGTCAGCGGCGCCGCCTTGGCGCTCAGCGTGACGCCGCCCGCCATCAGCATCCAGTTGAAGATTTTAGAGGAGCTTGTCGGTTCGCCCCTGTTCTCGCGCGACGCGACGGCGCCCTTCACCCCGACCGAAATCGGCGCCGAATTGCTGGCCATGGCGCAGGATGTCGAAAGACTGGCGGCGCGCACCAGCGAGCGAATCGCCGCATTGCAATCTGGCGCCACCGGCACGCTGGTCTTCGGCGTCGTCAGCACGGGAAAATATCTGGCGCCCTATTTCGTCGCCGCTTTCGGCCGTGAAAATCCAGACATCCGTGTGACCATGTCGGTCGGCAATCGCGAGGAAATCATTCGCGGCCTCGAACGCAACGAATACGATTTGACGATGATGGGGCGCCCGCCCGCGCACATCCGCGCCGAAAGCGCGACGCTGGGCGATCACCCGCATGTGCTGATCGCGCCGCCCGATCATCGTTTGGCGGCCGACCCCGATATTCTGGCCGAAGATCTCCTCGCCGAGCGTTTCCTCGCGCGCGAGCAGGGGTCGGGCACGCGCGTGCTGATGGAGCGCTTCCTCGAGAGGATCGGCGGCGGCCGCACCTTCAATATCGTCGACATGGGGACCAATGAAACGATCAAGCAATCTGTCATGGCGGGCCTGGGCGTCGCCATTATCTCCGCTCACACCTGCATGACCGAAATTTCCGACGGCCATCTGATCACCTTGCAGGTCGCGGGCTTGCCTCTGGTGCGGCAATGGTTCCTGCTCAATCGCGCCGACCGCGCCCCGAGCATGGCGGCGCAGAAGTTCAAGGCCTTCGTGCTTGCGCGGCGCGGCGCCCTTTTGCCGAAGCTTTGAGGCCCGCAGCCGCGCCGGCCTAATGCAGGCCGAGCTTCTTGAACAGGAAAGCTGGCGGGCAGAAGCCCGTGAAGGCCGATTGCAGCAGATTGAGGCCGATGAAGGCGGTAAAGATCAGGAACCATGGCGAGACGAAATAAACCAGCGCCACTGATATCAGCACCATCGTCCCGGCCAGGGCGCGCACCGCGTCGTTGATCGTCATCGTGGCTCCTTCAAGCATCATATTCGAATGCTGTAATATAAAAACGTCGCGAATTCCAGCGCGAAAAAGGCTGCGCCCGGCACGGGGGTCGCGCCGGGCGCTTTTCGCGCGTCCGGGAGGCCTTCGGACTATTTCGGGAAGAAATGATCCTTGGCCCGCGCGAAAACGCCGGTCTTCTCGTCCTGCGCGACGACGACGATGGCGGCGGCGTCAGCCGGCGTGGCGTCGGCAGGCGTGCTGATGAGAAGCCGAACCTCCAGGGTCTGGTCCGGGTCGACCTTGACCTCCGGCAGGCCGCTGGACGCGGGCTCGCCGGCGATCTGCAACGTCGCGCCTTTCAGGCCTTCGAGGCTGAGCCGGAACACACGAGAATCGGCGTTCATGTTCAGGAGCCGCACCGTATAGCCATTGCGCACGGAGCCGTCCGACATCTGCACGGCCAGCGGGTTGCGGTCATGCAGCACGTTGACGCCGGTATATTTCTTGTTGACCAGCGCATGGGTCATGATGCCGCCAACAAGGGCTATGAGCACGACATACAGCAAGGTGCGCGGCCGCACGAGCTTGTAGACTTCCGGCAGGCCGGCGCTGCGGCGGCCGGCGTTGAGGTCGTTGTCATAGGCGATCAGCCCGGGCTTGCGGCCGATCTCCTGCATGACATTGTCGCAGGCGTCGATGCACAGGCCGCACTGGATGCAGCCGAGCTGCGAGCCGTGGCGAATGTCGACGCCGGTCGGGCACACCGCGACGCATTGGCGGCAATCGATGCAATCGCCGGCGGCCTCGCCCTTCTGCCGCAGCACGGCCGCTTTCTTGGCCGAGACGCGCGGTTCGCCGCGGTCGCCGCGATAGGTCACGTTCAGGGCCCATTCGTCGGTCAGCGCCGCCTGGATGCGCGGCCATGGGCACATGTAGACGCAGACCTGCTCGCGCATGTGGCCGGCGAGCATGTAGGTCGTGGCGGTGAGAATGGCGATCCAGACATAGGCGGTGGGATCGGCGTGGAAGGTCACGAGGTCGCGCACGAGCGTCGGGGCGTCGTAGAAATAGAGCACCCAGGCGCCGCCGGTCCACCAGCCGACCATCAGCCACAGCGAATGTTTGGCGGCCAGCTCCCATACGCGCTTCAGGTTGAGCTTCTGCTTGTCCTTGCGCATCCGGTCGCGCCGGTCGCCTTCGACCCAGCGCTCGATGGCGTAGAACAGGTCGGTCCACACCGTCTGCGGACACATGTAGCCGCACCACACGCGTCCGGCGACGGCGTTGAGCAGGAACAGGGTCAAGGCGGCGAGAATGAGCAGGCCGGTGAAGTAATAGACCTCCTGCGGCCAAAGTTCGATGAAAAAGAAATAAAATTTGCGATGCGGAATATCGAGCAGCACCGCCTGGTCCGGCGCGCCGACGCCGCGGCTCCATCTGACGAAAGGCAGGAAATAATAGAGACCCAGCGCGACGGCCATGAACGCCCATTTGATGCGCCGGAAACGTCCGCTGACGGCCTGCGGATAGACCTTCTTGTCCGACGCGTAAAGCGGGCCGTCGATGATGGTCTGCGGCTTTTCATGCGCATTCATGGAGCGACCCCTCGTGCTCATTTATTCGTTTTAAAAACAACCCATAAGCTGCATGCGCCTAGCGCCGCGCGGCGATGCTCCTGGCGATGAGCAGCGACAGCGGCATGGCGATGACGAACTCGGCGAGCGCCGCCCAGGGTATGTATTTCATGGCCTCCCCGGCGAGCGACGGCGTCGCCACGACGATGGTGAGGCCGACGCCCGCGAGCGTCGCGCCAAGAACGATCCATATTAGCGTTGCAACTCCAGTCATGTGTCGGTCCTTCCTGCGAATGATGATGGCAGGGCGATAAAACATATACAAAAAATATAACAATTGATCCAAGTCAATTTGTCCCGCGCGGCAAATATTTTTGTGGCTCTTGCGGCCACGCTCCAGCGCGCCCAAATGACCCGCTGAAGGGGAAGGCCGATGCAAGATGACGGGGATGTTCTGGTTGTTTGTCCGCGCTGCGGCGGGGTCAATCGGGCGTCGCGCGAAAAGCTTGACGCGGGCGGGCGTCCCGCTTGCGGCGCCTGCGGCGCGCCATTGTTCTGCGGCGCCATCGACGTGGCTGATGACGCGGGATTCGCCCGTCACGCCGCGCGGACGAGCCTGCCGATCCTCGTCGATTTCTGGGCCGGCTGGTGCAGTCCGTGCAAGATGATGGCGCCGCAATTCGCCGCCGCCGCGCAGAAGCTCGACACCCGCGTGCGCGCCCTCAAGGTCGATACGGAAAGGCTGCGTGAAACCGCCGCGCGCTTCAACATCCTGAGCATACCGACGCTGGTCCTGATCCGCGACGGCAAGGAAATCTCACGTCAGGCCGGCGCGATCGACGCCAATGCGATCATCCGCTGGGCGGCGAGCTTTGGCGCCGCGTGAAAAAGTCCGAAAAGCGGCTTCGCTTTCCGGACAGAACAAGTGCAATGGAACGGCTGGCTTTGCTCAGCGGTGGATCGGCATGTCGTAGCGCCGCCATTCGGACAGGCCGCCGCCCAGATGCGAATCCGCGACCAGGCCGTGCGCCTTGGCGAGCCTCAAGGCGCTCTTGGAGCGCATGCCGGTCGCACAGTAGAAAATGACCTGCTTGTCCTTGGGGATTTTCGCCGCGGCCTGGGCGAAGCGCGACAGGGGCGCGTGGAGGGCGCCGGGGATGCGGCCATTCGCCCATTCATTGTCCTCGCGCACGTCGACGAGGACATAGGGGCTGTCCTTTTCGCGCATCATGTCGCGCACTTCGCCGGGGGTAAGCGTCTTGAACTTGTCGCCGGAGCCGAACCAACCAAACATCCCGATCTCACTCCTCTATCGATACCGTTGCAGATTTCCACGTGAAGATTTACGCGCTGGCCGCGCGCGAGCGCGGTTTCGAACTCCGTCCAATCCCCTTCGAGGGCGCCGAGAACTTCGCGACGATTGGCGGAAATGTCGGCGATGGTCACGCCATCGAGCACGTCGAGAAAGGCGCGGCAGGCCCGCTTGAACAGTTTTCCAAGCTTGCAGAGGCCGATCAGCGGACAGGTGTTGGTGACCGCGTCGAAACATTCGACCAGGTCGAGATCGTCCTCGGTCTTGCGGATAATCTCGCCGACCGTGATCTTGTGCGGGTCCTTGGCCAGGCGGAATCCGCCGTTGCGCCCGCGCACATTGTCGAGATAGCCCCAAAGGCCAAGCTGGTGCACGCATTTCACCAAATGCGCCTTGGAAATTCCGAAACTTTCCGCCACCTCGTGCACCGTGACGAGCTCACCCTTGCGCATGGCCGCGATCATCAGGATGCGCAGGGCGTAATTGGAATAGCTGGTCAGACGCATGGGGATGCCTTCCGCGCCGCCACATTTTGTGCGGCGCGGAATGCTATAATCCAAATGAAGCTTTTAAGCTAGCGCCCCTGGATCGCTTTCGAGCCGGGCGGACGCCGGGGTCGCGCTCAGTACCCGCCCTTGCGCCGGCTTTCGGCGACGCCGGCGATGCGCCCGCCTTGTTTCGACGGATCGAGCGGAAAAAGGTCGTAAAGCGTCTTCTGCTCGACGCGTTCGCCCCATTTGTCGGTCATGGCCTTGATGATGGTGCGCGTATTCGGCGTGCTCTGGTTGTTTTCGAAATATTCCTCGCGCAGGTAATCGATGACATCCCAATGGCGGGAGGCGAGTTCGATCCCGTCCAGCTTGGCGATATGCGCGGCCAGCTCGCGGCTCCAGTCTTCCGGTTCAGCCAAATAGCCGGTCGCCGTGGTTTCGATCTCCTTGCCCTCGAACTGATAGGCCATTTGCCCCTCCTTTCCAACGTTTCCAATTTTAGCCGGCCGACCTCAACCGGGAACGATCGCGCTCGGCGACAGCCTTGCGGGGCGCCTGCGCTTGGCTCTTGCGCGCCCGAATGAAGCCGACGAAGCGCTCGGCCCAGTGATTGCGCGAGGTGTCGCGCAAATGGGTGAAGCTTGCGAGCAGATTGCCGATGACGACGCCGTCGTGGCGGCCGTCGACGCCGAAGCCGCGTTGCATGCGATAGGCGTAGCTGAGGCCCGGCGCGACATTCTCGAGCCGCGCGTAATGGAATTCATGCGCGGGCGCGCTCGCGCCGAAATGGGCGCCCGGCCAGGGAGCGGAGGCGGTTTCTTCGACGCGCACCAGGCCGCGCCCTTGCGGCCTTTCGCCCATGACAGCGTCGGCGGGAACGATTCCGACCATCTCGTGGCGAGCGCCCTGGTAGGAAATGGAGCGCGAAAAATACATCAGGCCGCCGCATTCGGCATAGGCGGGCAGGCCGCCCGCGACCGCCGCGCGGATCTGCGTCTTCAGGGAGACATTGGCGGCCAGAGCCGCGGCTTGCGTTTCGGGAAAGCCGCCGCCGATGAAGAGACCGTCGCAGGCCGGCAGGTCACGGTCGCGCAGCGCGTCGAAGAACACCAGCCGCGCGCCCGCGCGCTGCAAGGCCTCGAGATCGTCGGAATAATAGAAGCCGAAGGCGGCGTCGCGCGCGACAGCCAGCGTCACGTCGGGCGACGAAAAGCCGCGCAGAAGTGGCGGGCTCGGCATTTCGGGCCGCGTCGCCAGCGCGAGCAGCGCATCGAGGTCGACGCCGCGCAGAACAGCGTCCCGCGCCTGCGCGATGACGGCGTCGGCCCCTGCCGCTTCGCTCGGCGTGGTCAGGCCGAGATGGCGTTCGTCGACATTGAGGCCGGAGTCGCGGCCGATCGCGCCGAGGACCTTGATGTCGGTGTAGTTTTCGATGGCCTGGCGCAGCTTGTTTTCCTGCCGCGCGACGCCGACCTTGTTGAGGATGACGCCGGCGATTTCCACCTCGGGATCGAATTTGCTGTAGCCGAGGAGAAGCGGCGCCACGCCTCGCGCCATGCCGATCGTGTCGATCACAAGCACCACCGGCGCGCGAAGAAGCCTGGCCAAAGCCGCGCTCGAATCGCTTCCCTGGGGATCGACGCCGTCATGGAGGCCCTTGTTGCCCTCGATCAGCGCGACATCCGCGTCGCCAAAGCCTTGCGCATAGCAGGCGAGGATTTCCGCCGGCGCCTGGGTGTTGAAATCGAGATTGTAAGAGGCGCGGCCGGAGGCGCGGGCGAGCCACATCGGATCGATGTAATCCGGCCCCTTCTTGAAGGTCTGGAGCTTCAGGCCGCGGGCGGAAAGCGCCGCGGCGAGACCGATCGAGGCGGTCGTCTTGCCGGAAGATTTCGCGGCGGCGGAGATGAAGAACCGGGTCACGACGCCACCGTTTCGCTCTTGCCGGACGACACCGGAAGGAAGGGCAGCAAGCGGAAGGCAGCCGCGGTGATCAGCATGGCCAGCGATATTCCGCTGACGCCGAGCAGGAATTCCGGCAGCGACGGCGTGTAGTGATTGATCGCGCCGTCGAAAAACGAGCTCGAGGCCTCGTAGCCGGGAAAGATTTTCAGCGGATAGGCCTGCGAGCCGATGATGATCGTGTACATCTGCGCCAGTCCGCCGAGCAGGAACAGGGCGGAGGCGGCGCCGAGGCTGCGGCGTCCCTCCGGGACCATCGCCCATCGTCGCCAGCAGGCCCAGCGGCAGCAGCGAACCGATGGCGATCTGGCCGACCCAGAACATCAGGGGAAAGACGCCGCCGTCGATGAGCAGGAAGGATTCGATGCCTTGCGTCGTCGTCGCGTAGATCTTGACCAGGTGGGAAATGGCGGTCAGGAACAGCGTCGTCAGCGAGAAGATGATCAGCAGGCCGCGAAATTTGCTGGTCATCTCGGCGGTGCACAGCATGTCGCTGGTTTCGAACGACATGGTCATTAGCACCAGCACGGTGAAGGCGAGGCCGTAAACCAGCGACGACGCGATGAACAGAGGCGCCATGATGCCGCCGAACACCGCGTCGCGCGCCGCCAGGAAGCCGAAGATCGAGCCGGTGCCGGTTGTCAGGATGAGGCGCCAGGAGAAGGCGGCCCAGCCGAAGGCGGTGTTGACCGCCGGCATCTGTGATACGCGCCGGTCCATCATCGAGAAGAGATAGCCGGCGACGATCGCGACAAAGCCCGAATAGAGATAGATGTTCCAGGCGAAGATCGACCTGAAGTTATTGTGCGTCATGGCCACGAACAGGCGATCTGGCCGTCCGAGATCGAGCACGAGAATGGCGAGCCCGCCCGTCAAAAGGGCGATGGCGAGAATGCCGGAGAGACGGGCGAAGGGCTTGTATGCAAGTCGATGGAAGACGGACGAGACCGACGCGACATTGAGCGCGCCCGAGGCGGCGACGATCAGGAAGACCGCGAAGACATGCGGCAGGCCCCAGACGATCTGGTTGTTCATGCCAGTGACGTGATGGCCGTTGGTCTCCATATAGAGCGCCGCGCCGAGCCCGATCGACAGCACCGCGACATGCAGGACGATCAGCGTCCAGAACAGCGGGCTATGCGAAGTCAGCCGCCGGAATTTTTGCTGCGCCATCGGCGCTCTCCCTGTTTTTCGTTCGTTTTCGGGCGTGGACGCCGTCGCGCAAAAAATCACTTCAGATTGGCGTAGTGAATGCCCGGATCGAGCTCGAGGTCGGCGCGCAGTTTGGCTGACGGCTGGGTTCGCATGGCCTTGGCGATCTCGCTGTAGGGATCGTTGAGGTCGCCGAAGATCATCGCGCCGCCTTCGCGCGAGCAGGCGTCGACGCAGGCGGGCTGGCCCCCGGCGTCGATGCGGTCAACGCACAGGGTGCAGCCCTCCACCGTGCCCTTGCCGCTTGGGTTGTTGATTTTTTGGTCATCCTCCTCCTCGTGGATGAAGGAGCGCGCCTTGTAAGGGCAGGCCATCATGCAATAGCGGCAGCCGATGCAGATGTGCTTGTCGACCAGGACGATGCCGTCGGCGCGCTTGAAAGAGGCGCCAGTTGGGCACACGTCGACGCAGGGCGGCTTTTCGCAATGCTGGCACATCATTGGCGCGGCGCGGACGATGTCGGTATTGGGATCTTTCAGGGTGACCTTGCGAACCCATTGCGCGTCGATTTCGGGACGGCCCGTTCGCTTGAGGCCGTTATAGTCGGTGCAGGCGGTGACGCAGGCGTTGCAGCCCGGCTTGCACTTGTTGAGGTCGATCAGCATCCCCCAACGCACCTTCGGCGAGGCCGGCTCGCCGGGGGGGCGCGCCTGCGCGTCGCTCGGCCCGAAGGCGTAGAGCGTCACTCCGGACCCCAGCGCGGTCACAGCGAAGGCGCCGGCGGTCTGGAGGAAGGCGCGCCGCTCGAGGCCGGCGTCCTTGCCCCCGCAGCAGGCGTCGCTCTTGTTGTCGCAACAACCGTCGCTCATTGTTTATTCTCCCGCGTGGTGGCGGGTTGGCTTCCCACCGCCGCGTCCGCCTTGTTCTGCTGGAGAAAGGACGCGATCCGCGCCGCGTCCGCGTCGTTTCGAGGCGCGATCGCGCCGGCGTCGGCGGCTTTCGCCGGCGTTTCCGGGCGCGAGTTATGGCACTCGAAACAGTCGATCCTGACCGCCTCGTAATCATGGCACGAGCGGCAGAAATGCTTCGGGCTGGCGAAGGAGACCGGCTGGCCGTCGGCGCCTTTCACGGCGTGACAGGAGACGCAACGATCGATGTTGTACTGGTTGGTCCGGACGCCCTGATGCAGGACCTCCGTGCGGTGCTGGTACATCATCGTCATATGGTAGCGCCGGATGAACGGGATCGGCGCGACGCAATGCTCGCCCTGGCCTTTCGCCGGATGGGGCGCGGGCGTGCGTCCGGCATCCTCGGCGGAGGCCGCCGAGGCCGCCACGAGCAGCAGTCCGGCCGTGAAGAGTGTGCGTAAAACGCGCGTCATGCGCTACTCCCCAAGGCCCATCTGGATGTAGCCGGTCGGGCAGACATCCGCGCAAATATGGCAACCGATGCACTTCTTGTAATCGGTATCGACGTAGCGACCGGTGGCGCGCTCCTTCTTCGGCACGCGGAACACCGCCGTCTGCGGGCAATAGATCACGCAGTTGTCGCATTCGAAGCACATGCCGCAGGACATGCAGCGCTTGCCCTCGGTCTGCGCCTGCGCCTCGGTGAAGCCGATGATGCGCTCGGCGAAATCGCCCAGCACCTGCGAGGCGTCGACATGGCGCTCGTCGCGAGTTCGAGCGGGCCACGTAGCCGAAATGACCCTTGTACAGCTGGGTGTGCGGGATGATCTGCGATGCTCCGCGATCCTCGTAATTATGCACCGCGAACTTCGCGCTGTCCGTGCCGCGCGCCTGCATGTGCTCGTAGGGCGACGGTTCGAGATGGCGGGTGTGCAATTCCTCCAGCAGATTGAACTGATGCACGTCGATCTTTGGACGCTTGTCCTCCATCGCGCCGTGCAGGAAATGGTCGATCGTTTCCGAGGCGATGCGGCCGTGACCGATCGCCGTCGTCAGGAGGTGGGGGCGGATGACGTCGCCGCCGGCGAAATGCTTGTCCATGTTGCGGATCTTGTAGACGCCGTCGACGGCGATCGATCCGCGTCCGCTGTCGAGCTTTTCCAGCCCTTCCGACAAATCCGCCATCTGGCCGATCGCCGAAATGATCATGTCGCATTCGAGCGTGAATTCCGTGCCCTCGACGGGTATCGGCACATTGCCTTTCATGGCGCACTGGCACATGCGCAGGCCGGTGGCGACGCCGCGCTCGTCCTTGATCACCTCGAGCGGCATCACCGATCCCTTGATGTCGATGCCCTCGCGCTTGGCGTCCTCGCGTTCGCGTTCGGCGGCGGTCATCTTCTCGACAGGGAACAGCGTCGTCAGGACCGCCGAGACGCCTTCGCGCTCGAGCGCGCCGGCGACGTCATGCGCGGCGTAGCCGAACTCGCCCGGCGAAGCGGAGGACGCGTCGTGCTTGTGGGTTTGGCCGATATGGCCGAGGCGGCGCGCCACCGAGGCGACGTCGATCGAGGTGTCGCCGCCGCCGACGACGACGATCTTCTTCGCCGTCGAGAAAAGCCAGCCGCGATTGAACGTGTCGAGGAATTCGACGCCGGTGATGCAGTTGACCGCATCGGCGCCCGGGACGGGCAGGGGACGGCCCTTTTGCGCGCCGATCGCCCAGAACACGGCGTCATAGCTCTTGTCGAGCTCTTCCATCGACATGTCGCGGCCGACGCGCACGCCGGTCTTGGCCTCGACGCCGTCGAGCGCCAGGATGCGCCCGATCTCCGCGTCGAGCATGTCGCGCGGCGTGCGATAGCCGGGAATGCCGAAGCGCATCATGCCGCCGAGATGTTCGTGCGCCTCGTAGATCGTGACCGCATGGCCCTTCTGGCGCAGGAAATAGGCCGCGGCCAGACCGCCGGGGCCGCCGCCGATGACGGCGATGCGCTTGCCCGACAGCTCCGGCGGCTTCGGCGCCGGCAGCTTGTGCTCGATCGCCCAGTCGCCGACATATTGCTCGACGCCGTTGATGCCGACGAAATCATCGACTTCGTTGCGGTTGCAGCCGTCTTCGCAAGGCGCGGGGCAGACGCGGCCCATCGACGCCGGGAAGGGATTGGCCGCCATCATGCGGGTAAAAGCGTATTCCTGCCACGGCATGCCCGCCACCGGCGGCTTGTCCATGCCGCGCGCGATCGCCAGCCAGCCGCGAATGTCGTGTCCCGACGGGCAGCCGCCCTGGCAAGGCGGCGCGCGGTGGACATAGGTCGGGCATTTGTAGCTTTTGTCCTGCTGGAAAATCTTCTTGGTCAGGTCCTGCTCGTCCCACACCGATTGACCGTTCTTGAATCGACGGAAGGTGAGACCCTTGGTCGGAGTCGCTTCGTTCATGGCGTATTCTCCCTACTTGTCCGAGGCGACGAGATCGCGCCGCTCAAATTCTTCAGCCTGTATGGATCCAGTCAGCAAGATCGCGTTGGACACCATCTGGTGCACGCTGACGATCGCTTCCCGATCAAAACCGTATTGCGGCAGCACCTTCGAGAATTGCGCCTTGCAGATGGCGCAGATCGCGGCCATGTGCGTCACGCCATGTTCGTCGGCGACCTCTTTGAGCGCGCGCATGCGCGGCATGGCGCCCTTGGTGCGGACGTCCATGATGTCGTCGCTCAACAAGCCGCCGCCGCCGCCGCAGCAGAAGGTCTGTTCGCGGATCGTCTCCGGCGCCATGTCGAAATAATGGTTGCAGACGGCGCGCAGAATTCCACGCGGCAACTCGAATTGGCCGCCCGGCTTGTCGCCCATGCCCGAGCCGCGGGCGACATTGCAGGAATCATGGAAGGTGAGGCGAAATTCGTCGTTCTTTGACTTGTCGAATTTCAGCTTGCCCTTCTGGATCAGGTCGTGGGTGAATTCGACGATGTGCTGCGGGATCGGATAATTGCGGTCGAGGAAGTCGAAGGGGCCGGCCAGCGTGTCGAGGAAGGAATAGGCGACGCGCCAGGCGTGTCCGCACTCGCCGAAGATGATGCGCTTGACGCCGAGGTCGATGGCCGCGTCGCGGATGCGCAGCGAGATCTTCTGCATGTTCTCCTGCGAGCCGATGAACATGCCGAAATTGGCCGCCTCGGCCGCATGGGTGGAGAGCGTCCAGGACACGCCAGCCTCATGGAAAACCTTGGCGTAGCCGATCAGGCCTTCCATATGCGGCGAGGCGAAGAAGTCGGCGGAGGGCGTCACCAGGAGAATGTCGGCGCCCTTTTCGTCGAGCGGCAGACGGACGTTTACGCCGGTCTCCTCTTCGATTTCCTCCTCCAATCCCTCCAGCGTGTTTTTCAGCGCCTTCGGCGGCAAGCCGAGGTTATTGCCGACGGTGAACACCTTGCCGATGATCTCGTTGGTGTATTTCGAGCCGATGCCGATCGTGTCCATGATGTCGCGACCGGCCATGGTGATTTCGGCCGTGTCGATGCCATAGGGACAGAAAACCGAACAGCGCCGGCACTCCGAGCATTGATGGAAATAGCTGTACCAGTCTTCGAGCACTTCCGTGGTGAGATCCTCGGCGCCGACCAGCGACGGGAAATATTTCCCCGCGAAGGTGAAATGGCGGCGATAGACTTTCCTCAGCAGGTCCTGGCGCGCCACCGGCATGTTCTTCGGATCGCCGGTGCCGAGGAAATAATGGCACTTGTCGGTGCAGGCGCCGC
Organism: uncultured Alphaproteobacteria bacterium; assembly: GCA_963828185.1. Lineage (GTDB taxonomy): Bacteria > Pseudomonadota > Alphaproteobacteria > Rhizobiales > Beijerinckiaceae > Rhodoblastus. The sequence goes on from CAWHDV010000001.1 coordinate 193,825, forward strand.
ATTTGACGCAGGAATTGAGGTAGACGCGCAATGCGCGGGAATTGTCGACCAGTTCGCCGAGGCGGTTAATCGCCTTGTCGTGCCAGTCGTCCACCAGTTTGCCGGGGAAACCGAGCGCCTCCATATGATGGGGGGCCGCCTTGAAGGGCTGCGAACCGGCCATCGCGCCGCAGGCGAGGCGCGGCAATTCGATCGGATCGCCGTCGACCTTTTCCTTGGGGTTGAAATCGCTTTTTTTCGCTTCGGCCATCACAGAAATCCTCAAGCGCGACGCGGGGTCGATTCCAGCCGGGACGGCGGAACATGGCGGCGTTCGCGCGAGTCGTCGGCCTGGTTGCGCGAAGGGCTGAAGAACACGCCCGGCGCATGCAGCAATTTGGAGAAGGGGAAGACGACCATCAGCGTCAGCACCAGGGCGAGGTGGACGAGCAGGGCCGGATCGGCGGGCAAGGGACGCCAGTCGAAATAGATCAGGCCGAGGAAGAATTCCTTCACCGCGACAATGTCGGTGCGAACAACATATTTCATGATCAGGCCCGAGCCGCCGATCGCCATCAGCAACGCCAGCATCAGATGGTCGGATGGGCCGGTGATGTACCGGATGCGCTCGACGACAAAGCGACGGACCCAAAGCGCCGCGAGGCCGCCGACCATGGCGAAGGCGGCGATCACGCCCAAGGGCTGGACCAGCACGATGAGTTCGGGAACCGGCTGGAGGAAATAGCGCAGATGCCGAAGAAGAACCACGGCCAGGGCCACATGGAAGATCCAGCCGAACAGCCAGATCCACTTGTTGGCCTTGAACAGGCTCTCGAACAGCGTCACTTCGCGCAGCATCCGCAGCGCCACGCCGCCCTTGGTCTTGGGCGCCGGGGTGGTCGGGATTTTCAGCGGAGCGGGGGTCGCTGCGTAAAGCCAGATGCGCCGCAAAAGGGCGACAGCCAGCAGCAGCGACGCCGCGTAAAACGCCGTCGCGTAAATTGTCGTCAGCATTGTTTCCTCCCGGATCCCCAGGCTCTTGTCCGGCCCTTGGGATCGAGTTTGGTGGATTACACGCAGCCGGTCGGCTTGGGCAGGCCGGCGATCTTGCAGGCCTGTTTCGCCGGTCCATACGGGAACAGGGCGTAGAGCGCCTTCTGGTCGCCCTTGTCCTTGCCGTATTTCTTGGTCATTTCCTTGACCAGGATACGAACGGCCGGGGCGATCTGGTATTCTTCGTAATAATCGCGCAGGAAGTTGACGACTTCCCAATGCTCGTCGGTCATGTTGATCTGTTCAGCCTTGGCGATCACCTCGGCGATGTCCTTGTTCCACTGGCCGATATCCGTGAGATAGCCTTCCTCGTCGTGATCGACCACAGTACCATTCACATCATAACCCGACATCGTGTTCTCCTGAGAAGTTTGGAAAAATTACAACCAGGCGCATACGCGCGTGGCATCGGCGGCGAGATCGACGAAGCCGCCGTAATCGACGGTCTCGATTCCCTCGACGAGATCGGCTTGGCCCACGCCCCGGGCGGCGAGGTCGGGGCCGAGGGCATAAATGGCGCAGGAGCCCTTGGCGTCCTGCAAGGCCTTGGCGAAGGCGCCGCCCTTGCGCGCCGCGTAGACTCCGTCTTCGATCAGCAGAATGCGATCGCCGGCGCAGAGATGGTCGAGGCAGCTCTTCAGCGAGTTGCGCTCGTAGGGCGATTTGTTGACCGTGTGCAAAGTAGACATGTAACAAGCCTCAAAAGCTGAGAACCACATCCTGGCCGGCGATCAGTTTGGCCATTTCCGCCCTGTCGACGGGGATGATCGAGGGTTTTTCCGCATAATCCTCGTTCTCGTCCTCATAGGTGACGGGCATCAGCTCGGCGAGCGTCAGGCCGCGCAGGTCGAGCAATTCCTTTTCGACATAGAGCTTGCGCACCTCGTAGTCGCCGAGCGCGCGATAGATCTTGGAAAAGCTCTTCATGCCGGCTGAGGTGGCGTCCTGGTTGTTCATCAGCTGGAACACGCCATCGTCGATGAAGGCGAGGCTGACGTCCTGCTCGAAGGCCGCGCCGATCAGCACGACTTCGAGGGATTCCAGCGCGTAGATGGTGCCGAAGGGCGCCTTGCGATTGATGTAGAGAAATTTTTTCTTCGTCTGTGCGTCGGACATCGTTCTCTCCGTCAATCGCCGAACACGACCATGCGGTCGGCCTGGATGCCCGCCTCGATCAATTGACCGAGACCCGAGATGCGGAAGCCCGGAGCGATATTGTCGCCGTCCTTGCCCTGCCGTTTCGCCTCATTGGCGTCGAGAATGCCGCGCCGCTGCGCCGCCGCGATGCACACCACCAAGTCGAGCTTGTGCTTTTCGGCGAGCTCGCTCCACAGCTTCTGCAGATTGCGGTCGTCCTGCGGCGGCACGGTGTAGCGCGTGCCGTTGTTGACGCCGTCGTGGTAGAAGAACACGCGGAAAATCTCGTGCCCCTTCTCCAGGGCGGCCTTGGCGAATTGATAGGCCGTATCCGACGCCTGATGCGTATAGGGGCCTTCGTTGATCTGGAGTGCGAAGCGCAAGGCGACCTCACTGGGGTTGAGTGTGCGATACTGGCTCACGAACCCGCATATTCGAATATATTGCGGAAGCGGCAATGAGCCAGGACAAAGTCGGTCGGCGTCCTCGAGGACCCGGCGAGACGATGGTGGCGCCGCCGCGGGGCGGCGCGAAAAGGTCAGAAGTGGATATGCGCCGACATGTTCATGGACTTGCGGGCGCCCGACCACGTGTCGAGATGGTGCTTGGTGAAGGCGAAGCCCGTCAGTTCGAAGAAGCGCGGCCAGCCGATGCGGTCGATCCATTCGCCCATGCGCTCGTAATCCCTGGCGTTGTCCTTGTACGCGTAGAGGATCTTCTTCACGACCTCTTCGACTTCCGGCCAGCGCGGAGCGTTATTCGGCAGATTGGCGACGACCAGCTTGTGGAACGTCGGCTTGGAGCGGGCGTTGGAATGCTTGCCGCCGACCCACACAGCAATCTTGGTCGAATCGGCGCCATTGATTTGCATCGGCGGGCAGGGCGGATAGCAGGCGCCGCAGCAAACGCACTTCTGCTCGTCGACTTCGAGCGACGGCTTGCCGTCGACCATGGCCGGACGAATGGCGGCGACCGGGCAACGCGCGACGACGGCGGGCCTTTCGCAGACTTTCGAGACGAGATCGTGGTTGATCTTCGGCGGCTTGGTGTATTGCACGTTGATCGAAATGTCGCCCTGGCCGCCGCAGTTGATCTGGCAGCAGGAGGTGGTGATGCGGACGCGGTTCGGCATTTCCTCGCTGATGAATTCATGATGCATCATGTCCATCAGGCTCTTGACGACGCCGGAGGCGTCGGTGCCGGGAATGTCGCAGTGGAGCCAGCCCTGCGTGTGCGAAATCATCGACACCGAATTGCCGGTGCCGCCGACCGGGAAGCCATGCTTGCCGAGCTCATTGATCAGCGGCTGGACCCTGGAATGGTCGGCCACCATGAACTCGATGTTCGAGCGGGTGGTGAAACGGACATGGCCTTCGGCGAACTTGTCGGCGATGTCGCACAGCGTCCGGATGGTGTAGACGTCCATCTGGCGCTGCGTCCCGGCGCGCACCGTCCAGATTTCGTCGCCGCTCTTGGCGACATGATGCAGCACGCCGGGACGCGGACGGTCGTGCCAGGCCCAGGCGCCGTAATTCTTGACCATCAACGGATGCATCAACGGAAACGGATCAGGCACTCCTGTCTCGTCGGGACGGCGCAACGCAACGGCGCTATTCATCGATTTCTCTCCCTGGGATATTGGCTTGGCGGCCCCGGTTTAGCCCGGGGCCCGTATTTTTGGACAGATCAGTCGGCGGCGACGTCGAGTCCGGCTTCACGGGCCTTGCGCTCGAAATATTTCTCGGCTTCGTCGGTGAAGTCGTCGGTGCGGACGTAGCAGGATGTGCGCGGATGATTGACCATGTTCGGATCGGGATCGATGCCGACCGCCTCGAGGAAGGCCGGCAGGCCGATGCGGTCGATGGTCTCGCCGATGCGCTCGTGCTCCAGCGCGTTGTCGGCGAAGAAGTCGAGCAGGTTGCGCGCGAACGCCTTGAGCTTCTCGAAATCCTCTTGCGTGTCGAGCTTGATGAAGGGAACCATCATCACGCCCATCATGTCGCCGACTTTCAGCGCGCGCTTGCCGCCGATCAGGATCGAGGCGCCCTTGTCGTCGCCGGGCGACAGCGCCTTGGTCATCACGTTGAGACAATGCATGCAGCGCACGCAGGACTTGTTGTCGACGTCGAGCGTGTCGTCGTCGTTGAGGCTCAGCGCGCGGGTCGGGCACATGGCGATGACATGGTCGATCGCATATTTGCGGCCGACGCGCCCGACATAGGCCTTTACCTCGTCCTGGTTGACCTTCATGTCGTCGCGCCAGGTGCCGATCACCGCGAAATCGGCGCGATGGATGGCGTTGACGCAATCGTTGCCGCAGCCGGAGAACTTGAACTTGAACTTGTAGGGCAGCGCCGGACGATGCATCTCGTCCAGAAATTCGTTGATGACTTCGCGGTGCGCCTTCACTTCGTCGTAGCAAGACATTTCGCAGCGCGCGTGGCCGACGCAGCTCATCGAGGTGCGCATCGCCGGGCCGGCGCCGCCGAGATCGAAGCCGGCCTCGTTGAATTCATCGAAGGCCGGCTGCACGCTTTCCGAGGAGCAGCCCTGGAACATGATGTCGCCGCTCTGGCCGTGGAAGGCGATCAGGCCCGAGCCGTGCCGCTCCCAGATGTCGCAAAGCTTGCGCAGCGTGGCGGTGTCGTAATGCAGGCCGGCCGGCGGCTGGATGCGCAGGGTGTGGAATTCCTTCGACGCGGGGAATTTGTCGGCGACTTCGGAAAAGCGCGGGATCACGCCGCCGCCATAACCGAAGACGGAAACCGTGCCGCCCTTCCAGTAGCCCTTGCGCTCCTCGTAGGAATGCTCGAGCTGGCCGAGCAGGTCGTTCATCATCGGCGCGTATTTCGCGTCCTGGGTGTCGCGCAGCCGTTTGAGGCCGGTCACGAAGCTCGGCCACGGCCCGGTCTCGAGCTGGTCGAGCATCGGCGTCGCGTGATGAGCAGCGGCCCCGTTATTTCCCTGCGCGCGATCAGATTCGTCTTGCGACATCGACAATCTCCCTTGGTGCGCGCCATTGATGACTGGCGTCGCGTTTGCGTTATGCAATCTCCCGGTTGCGGGAGCGCCACCCCTGCGCAGCGAACCGTTCCCCGGCTTCCCGCCAGTTCCGGATCGCATTTTTTTGTTTGATCTTGCGATAATAACAGGAAATGCGAATATGAGAATAGATCAAACACGGAAAAATGTTTTTTTTCCAAAAAACAGTGGAAACGCCTGTGAACACAAGTGGGTATGGCGGGGAGCCGATTCGCGGAGAACGATTTGCGGCGCCCATGCGCGCGGAGCTGCGCGGGGTTTTTTCGCTTGAGGGCGACGAATCCTATCGCGGCTGGCGACAGGCGAAACTCGCCCGGTTGGAGCGCGCGATCGATTGCGCGCCGACGCCGATCGCCGATCCGACGGCGCTGACGAAAGCCGAACGGGACGGGATTCTCGCGCAGATCGCTGACGCCAATATGGCGCTCTATTGCTGGACCGCGACCCCGCCGAGCGATGACGCGCTGGACCAGTGGCTGCTGGCGATGACCGTGTCCTTCGGCTTGGAGGCGGTCGAGGACCATCGCTCGGCGAACGGGAACGGCGTGGTGCGCATCGAGGTCGCCGAGGGCGGCGGCCGGCGCGGCTACATTCCTTACACCGACAAGCCCATCAGCTGGCACACCGACGGCTATTACAATTATCACGGGCCTTCGGCCTGCGTGCGCGCGATGGCGCTGCATTGCGCGAGGGCGGCGGATGAGGGCGGCGTCAACCGGCTGCTTGATCACGAACTGGCCTATCTGCGCCTGCGCGACGAGGATGCGGCTTCGCTGCGCCTGCTCGCCCATCCCCGCGCCATGACAATTCCGGAGGCGACCGACGAGGCCGGTCGATTTCGGGCGGAAAATGTCGGGCCGGTATTTTTTGTCGATGGGTCGGGCGCTCTGGCGATGCGCTACACGGCGCGGAAAAAATTCGTCGAGTGGCGCGACGAGCCGACCGCCAAGGCGGCGGAAAAACTGTTCGCGCTGATCGAAGCGGAGCCTTTGGCGCGGCGTGAAAAGCTGACGGCGGGCCAGGGCGTGCTGTGCAACAATGTCTTGCATGACCGCACCGGCTTCGCGGACAATGCCGGAGCGTCGCGGCTGCTCTGCCGCATCCGGTTCCACAATGTCATCAATGTCGCAGCAAGGAGCGAAAATGGCGCGGATTAGCGAACTCATCATCGGCCATCCGGAGGTCCGGAGTTTTGTGGAGCTGGAAAACCTGGTGGTCCAGGCGGCGCGGGACGGCGAGATTCACCTTTATTTCGATATCAAGCCGGAATTCCCGGACACGCCGCGCAAATGGGAGCAGCAGCTCGAACTCGCCTTTTATCGCGCCGAAAGCGCGCGGCGATGAGCGCGACCCCGAGGCGCGAACTGGCGGAGATTATCGCCCCCTATGGGCGGCGGATAAAACTCGACGAAATCGCCTATGAGAGCGGCATGAACATGCTGCGCCTGACAATTCGCGAAGGTGGCCGTTTCACCATTCTCGAGATTGACGCGCCCACCGCGGGCGAATGGGGGCGGGTGATGAGCCAATGGGCGGGCGAGCCGGGCGTCGGCTCTGAATGATCGCTAAAGGCGAACGGATCGACAATTATTATTCGATTGTTCGATAGAATATGATCGTTCAATGATGTGACAGACTTGCAACAAAAGGCTGCCACATGACCAGCGCGAACGCCGCATCCGGCGCGATTCCCCAGCGACATCCGATTTTCGCGCTCCTTCCCGGGCTCGCCCTCACGGGCGGGATCACGCTTGTCGCCTATGCCCTGCGCTACATTCCCGGCGTGGACAAGCTGAGCCCGATGATCCTGGCGATCCTGATCGGCGCGGCCATTCACAATTCGCTGGGCGCCATTCCGACGACCGGCCAGGGCGTCACCTTTTCGCTGAAGCGCATCCTGCGTCTCGCCATCGTGCTCATCGGCTTGCAGCTCACCGCGCAGCAGGCGGCCGAGGTTGGCTTCCACGGCCTGGCGATCATCGCCGCCGGCCTGCTCGCTACGCTTGGAATGACCATGCTCGTCGGTCGCCTGCTGGGCGTTCCGCGGGGTCTGGCCCTGCTGATCGGCGTCGGCACCTCGATCTGCGGCGCCTCGGCCATTGTCGCCGCCAAGGCGGCGACGGGCGGCGAGGACGACGATGCGGCCTACGCCGTCGCCGGCGTCACGCTGTTCGGCACCATCGCCATGTTCCTCTACCCCTCCTTGCGCCATGTGCTGCATCTGTCGGACCCGGCCTATGGCCTCTGGGTCGGCTCCTCGGTGCATGAAGTGGCGCAGGCGGTGTTCGCCGCCTCGCAGGGCGGTCACGACTCGCTCTATATCGGCACGATCGCCAAGCTCACCCGCGTAGCAATGATGGCGCCGGTCATCATCATCCTCGGCGAAGTCTTCGCTCGCTACGGCCTGCTGGGCGCGGGCTCGGGTTCGGGCGCCCGCGAGCGTCCGCCGTTCCCGTGGTTCCTCGTCGGCTTCCTCGCCATGGCGGCGCTGAACAGCCTGGTGGCCATTCCGGCCTTCATCTCCAGCCCCATCCGCGCCGCGACGACCTTCCTCTTGTCGATGGCCATGGCGGCGATGGGTCTTCACACCAATCTGCGCCATGTGTTTTCGGCGGGCATTCGCCCGCTGGCGCTCGGCCTGTTCGCTTCCGCCTTCATCAGCTTGCTGGTGCTGACGCTCATCAAGCTGACGATGTGAACGCCGCCTCGACATGCGCCGCCGCGCCGAGGCGCGGGCGAGCGGCGCGCGCGGCGGCGAAGCCATGTTTTGCTTCGCGCAAGTCTGTCGCCGCCAAGTAGTTGAATTTCGGATTGCCGGCTTGACAGTGCGGAAACAAATGAAATGATGCGAATGTGACGTGATATCGCGTCGACAATGGCGACGTTGCAGGGCGCGTCACCGGCAAAATCTCGCGGCGTGCGAAACCGCGCCGGATCAACCACAAAATTCAGCGGGGAAGCGACCAATGGACAATGCAGGGATGAAGCGCCGCGACGCCCTTTTGGCGATGGGCCTGGGTCTTGCCGCCGGCCTGGCCGGGACGGAGGCGGCGATGGCCGAGTCCGCCAAGCCGATGACGCTGCCGGCGGGCGCCGACACGTTGAGCGCCCTCGTAGCGCGCCTCGAGAAGGCGCCGCGCCGCCGCGACTTCAAGACCGTGCCGATGATCCTGACCGACAAGGCCTATTGGGATCATGAGGCGCTCGACGAAGTCCTGGCCTATCGCGGGCTGAAGCAGTCCTGGGACAATACCGCCCTCGCCGGCCCCTGGCTCAACGGCATGCGCAATGCGCTCAACGCCCAGGTCTACAGCTTCAAGCACCCGAACTTCCTGGTCGTTTCCGCGAACTCATGGCGTGGCGCATCTCGCCCTGCTGGACCAGGCCATGTGGGACAAGTACCAGCTGGCCAAGCTGGCCGGCGACAAGTTCCCGACCAACACGCTGATCGTCGAGAAGCCCGGCGCTTCCGTCGACGCCAAGGATTTCGAAAATCCCGACGGCGCCTTCTCTGGACACAACCTCTCGATTCAGGCGCTGCAGCGGCGCGGCGTGGTGTTCCTCGGCTGCCACAACACGATGTGGGAAGTCGGCGAAAAGCTGCTCAAGGCCAACATCAACCCGGACAAGCTTTCGCATGAACAGCTTGCGGCCGAGCTGACCAATCATGTCGTTCCGGGCGTCGTGCTGACGCCGGGCATTGTCGCCACGCTGCCGGAGCTCGCTTCGGCCGGCTTCTCCTACGTCTGATTGAGGCTTTCCATGCTGCGATCGATTTCGCGCGCGGCGCTGGCCGCGGTTGCGGGCCTGTGCCTGTTCGGCGCCTTTGCGCGAGCCGAGACGCCGGCTTCAGCCTGCGCGCCGGGCGCCCGGACCTATGCGTTCTATCCGCCCTGGCAGAAGGGCGCCAATAATGACGTCGCGGCCAGCCAGCGGGGTCTCGATTTCACCGAGCCGGACGCCGACAATCTCGCCGATTTCCATGGTTCGCCGATCGACCCCAAACTGTCGCTGTTTGTCGGCGGCAATTATTTCTTCGCCATGGCGCAACTGGTCGAGGGCTTCGAAAAGCTGCATCCCGATTTCAAGGGGCGTGTCTACTGGGAAACCATTCCGCCAGGCCTGCTGGTGAAGCAGATCAAGGCCGGCGGAACCGTCACCGTCGGCAACATGACCTGGACAGTGAAGCCGGACGCCTATTTCGCCGGGCTGATGAAGGTCAAACAGTATGTGAGCGAGGGGATGCTCGAGGCGCCGCCGGCTCCCTATGTCACCAACACCCTGACGATCATGCTGCCGAAGGACAATCCGGCGCATGTCGCGAGCCTGGCCGATCTCGCCAGGCCGGACGTGAAACTGGTCATGCCCAATCCCGCCTACGAGGGCATCGGCCGCCAGATCAAGGCGGCGCTGGCCAAGGCGGGCGGCGATGCGCTGGTCAAGGCGGTTTATGAAACCAAGGTCGCCAGGGGCACGACGATCCTGACCCATATCCACCATCGCCAGTCGCCGCTCTACTTGATGCAGGGGCGCGCCCAGGCCGGCGTCACCTGGCAGTCGGAAGCGATATTCCAGGAAAAGGTCGGACACCCGATCGCCAATGTGGATATCCCGGCGGCGCAGAACGCCACGGCGATCTACGCCGGCGCGGTGGTGAAGGGCGCGCCGCATCCCGCGGCCGCGAAATTGTGGCTCGACTACATCCGTTCGCCCGAAGGGCTGACGATTTTCGAGAGCTACGGTTTCAAGGCCTACAAGGGCGAGTAACATGCCTCGGCACTGGCGCGGAGGTTTGGGGAGAACCGGAATGTCGGCGTCAACGGATGGCTTAGCGCTCGGCTCTGAACGCGCGCAAAAAATCGATTGGTCGCCCTACCTCGTCGGCGTCGCCATCGGCGTGCTGAGCTGGGCGGCCTTCGCCATCGCCGGCGAGCCGCTTGGGATCACCACCGGCCTGTCGCGCGCCGCCGCGCCGGTCGCCGGATTCATTTTCGGCTCCGACGCCGTCGCGCGCAATCCGTACTGGAGTTCGATGCCTTTCGCCTGGGATTACGGCGTGCTGTTTCTTGTCGGCGTGATCGGCGGCTCGCTTGTCACATCGCTGGCGACCGGACGTTTTCGCGTCGAAGCCGTGCCGCGCTTCTGGCGCGCGCGCTTCGGCGGCTCGGCGGCGAAACGGATGCTGGCGGCCTTCGCCAGCGGCGCCGCGATGATGTTCGGCGCGCGGTTGGCGGGCGGTTGCACCAGCGGCCACGGCCTTTCCGGCACGATGCAGCTGGCGCTGTCGAGCTGGGTCTTTATCGTCGTCGTCTTCGCCAGCGCGCTGGTCGGCTCGCGTCTGGTTTTCGGACGCAGCGCGGGAGGGCGCCAATGAGCGTGATCCTGCCACTGGCGATGGGCGGCGTTTTCGGCTTTCTGCTCAGCCTTGCGCGCGTGACCGATTGCAACGTGATCGAGGGTCAGTTCCGCCTGCGCGATTTCACCATGGTCAAGGTGATGCTGCCGGCCGTGCTCGTCGGCGGCCTGGGCGTGCTGGCGCTGACCCATGCGGGAGACGCGCATTATCACGTCAAGAACGCCAATCTGCTGGCGGTTGGCCTCGGCGCCGCCTTGTTCGGACTGGCGCTGGTCTTCCTCGGCTATTGCCCGGGAACGGGCCTCGCCGCCATTGGCGCCGGCAGCCTGCACGCCGTGGTCGGCGTGCTGGGCATGATCGCCGGCGCCGTGCTCTATGCCTTCAGCTACGCCTGGATCAAGGCGCATGTCCTTGATATCTGGGCGCTCGGCAAGGTTCGTCTGCCTGAATTGACAGGCGTTCCCGACCTCGTCTGGTTCGGGGCGGTCGCCCTGTTCGCGACAGGGCTTTTCGCCTGGGCCGAGCGCGGCTCCGCCCGCGCCTGACAATGAGCGAACCAAAAAAGACGATCGCGGGGGATCGCACTGGAATGATCGCAGCTCCGGCAAGGCGCGCGAAGAATTTGGGAGGAATGAATGAAACTCGGCGAATTCCGCCCGACTGTCGCGGCGGCGGTTGTTATTGCGTTCCTGTCGGCCTGCGCGCCGGCTTTCGCCGCCTCGACGGGTGACGACGCCCTCGTCAAGCGCGGCGAATATCTGACGCGTCTCGGCGATTGCGGCGCCTGCCACACTTCCGAGGGCGGCAAGACCTTCGCGGGGGGACTGGCGTTCAAGACGCCGACCGGCGTGATCTACTCCACCAACATCACGCCGGACCGCGAGACCGGCATCGGCGGATACACGCTGCAACAGTTCGAACGCGCGGTGCGCCGGGGCGTCGCGGCCGACGGCCACAACCTTTATCCGGCCATGCCCTATCCCTCCTTCGCCAAGGCGACGGACGAAGACGTGAAGGCGATCTACGCCTACATGATGAGCGTGACGCCGGTCGAGCAGGCCAACAGGCCGAGCGAGATGCGCTTTCCCTTCAGCATCCGGCTGGGAATGGCGGTGTGGAACCTGGCGTTCCTCGACAAGCAGGCGTTTGCGCCCGATGCGGCCAAGGACGCGCAGTGGAATCGCGGCGCCTATATTGTCGAGGGCCTCGGCCATTGCGGCACGTGCCATACGCCGCGCGGTTTCGCCATGCAGGAAAAGGCGCTCAGCGACGACGACAAGTCTTATCTTGCCGGCTCCACGCTTTCACCCTGGCGCGCCATCGGCCTGCGCAACCTGACGTCTCAGGCCGACGTCGCGCAATTGCTCAAGACCGGCGCCGACATGCATGGCATGGCCTTCGGGCCGATGACCGAAGTGGTTCAGCACAGCACCCAGTATTTCACCGACCAGGATTTGCAGGCGGTGGCGCATTACCTGACCTCGCTGGCGACCTCGGGCGCGGCGGCGCCGGCGACGGTCGCGGTCGATGAGAAATCGCTCTATGGCACGCGTGGCGGCCTCGGCTATGAGCAATTCTGCTCGTCGTGCCATCGTCGTGACGGACTTGGCGCGGAACGCGTATTCCCCGCCCTAGCGGCCAATCGATCGGTGTTGTCGGACGATCCGACGTCCTTGACACACGTCGTCCTGAGCGGTTGGACCGCCGCGGACACCACGGGCGCGCCGCATCGCTTCGCCATGCCGGCCTATGCCGCGCTCGGCGACGATGAAATCGCGGATATCCTGACCTTCGTCCGCCAGTCCTGGGGCAATGCGGCCGGCGCGGTGACGTCGGCGCAGGTGCGCTCGATGCGCGAGGAGCTGGCGCTGGCGCCGCCGGCGCCAAAGACCAGGTTGACGCCGCGCTTCGCCGACATGCTGGTCGAGCCTAACGCCGACAACCTGATCTTCGGCATGAAGGTCATCATGAACACCAAGGCGATGCTGCCCAACAACGTCGGCGACGCGCTCGATTGCGCCTCCTGCCATCTCAATGGCGGCACGGTGGCGAAGGCATCGCCGCTCTGGGGCCTGACCTCGGTGTTTCCGACCATGAACAAGCGCGCGGGACGGATCATCACGATCGAGGACCGTCTCAGCGGCTGTTTCAACCGTTCGATGAACGGCGTGCTCCTGCCGAAGGATTCCAGGGAGATGCAGGCGATGGTCGCCTACATGACCTGGATGAAGGCCGATCCCGGTCCGAACGGCAAGATCCCGGGGCGCGGAACAGCCAGGATCGACAGGTCGATCAAGCCTGACCCCGTGCGCGGCGAAAAGCTCTACAAGGCGGAATGCAGCGCCTGTCACGCCGAGGATGGCGACGGCGTCAAGAGCTCCAGGGGCGAGCGCATGTTCCCGCCGCTCTGGGGCTCCGCGTCGTACAACGTCGGCGCCGGCATGGCGCGGACCTATACGGCCGCCGGCTTCATCAGGGCCAACATGCCGGTCGCCCATGCCAGCGCGTTCCCGCAGGACCAGGGAGGGCTGACCGACCAGGACGCCGTCGATATCGCGCAATATTTCACGCATCAGCCGCGCACGGATTTTCCGGGCCGGGTCAACGACTGGCCAAACGGCGGCAAACCGTCCGATGCGCGTGATTGACGGATATCATTGCGTGACGCCGCTCCCCGCGGAAGAATGCTGAATCTTTCGACGCCGCGACGCTCGACAATTGAATAAATGCGAATAAGCTAATATGATAATCACAAAAATACGACACGGCGAAACCGTGATCGCAAATAGGCAGAGGGAGGGAACGATGGCGGAAATCGTGATCATGGGCGCCGGTTTGGGCGGCGTCATAATGGCTTACGAAATGAAGGAGCATATGCGTCCGGAAGACAGCATCACGGTTGTCACCCGCGATCCGATTTATCATTTCGTGCCCTCCAATCCCTGGATCCCCGTCGGCTGGCGCACGCGCGAGTTGATCGAGGTCGATCTGGCCCCGACCTTCGCCAGGCTCGGCATCAAGTTCAAGGCCGTGCCGGTCATCAAGCTCGATCCCGAGGCCAGCGAGCTTGAACTCGAAGACGGCTCGAAGCAGAAATACGATTATCTGGTCATCGCCACCGGTCCGGAACTGGCCTTCGACGAAATTCCCGGCCTGGGCCCGCATGGGGGATTCACGGAATCGATCTGCCACATCGATCATGCCGAGAAGGCCGGCGTGAGTTTCGAGGACTTCTGCAAGAACCCGGGGCCGATCATCACCGGCGCGGTCCAGGGCGCGTCCTGTTTCGGCCCTGCCTATGAATTCACCTTCATTCTCGAGACCGAACTGCGCCGGCGCAAGATTTGCGACAAGGTGCCGATGACTTTCGTGACCTCCGAGCCCTATGTCGGCCATCTCGGTCTCGACGGCGTCGGCGACACCAAGGGCCTGCTCGAAAGCGAGCTGCGTGAAAAGCACATCAAGTTCATGACCAGTTCGCGGGTGAAGAAGATCGAAGCCGGCAAGATGACCGTCGAGGAAGTCGCGGACGACGGCTCGGTCAAGGCGACACATGAAATGCCGTTTGGCTTCTCGATGATGCTGCCGGCCTTTCGCGGCATCAAGCCGTTGCGCGGCATCGACGGACTGGTCAATCCGCGCGGCTTTGTGCTGGTCGACAAGCACCAGCAGAATCCGAAATTCAAGAATGTCTTTTCGGTCGGCGTCTGCGTCGCCATTCCGCCGATGGGTCCGACGCCCGTGCCCTGCGGCGTGCCCAAGACCGGCTTCATGATCGAATCCATGGTCACGGCGACGGCGAAGAACATCGGCGAGATCCTGCGCGGCCGCGCGCCGAAATTCCAGGGCACCTGGAACGCGGTCTGCCTCGCCGACTTCGGCGACTCCGGCATCGCCTTCGTGGCGCAGCCGCAAATTCCGCCGCGCAATGTCAACTGGTCCTCGTCGGGCCGTTGGGTGCACGCCGCCAAGATCGGCTTCGAGAAATATTTCATTCGCAAGATGCGCAAGGGTGAAAGCGAGCCGTTCTACGAGACGGCGGCGCTCAACATGCTGGGCATCGGCAAGATCAAGAACGTCACCACCGATTGAACGGGAATGCCGCCTGTCGCTCTCGAGGCGAGCGACGGGCGAACAACTATCGCAACGGGCTTCGTGCGGGGAAAGGTCCAATGACCGACACTGGAAACAACGCCAAGACGATGACCATCATCGTCACCAAGGGTTCGCTGGACTGGGCCTATCCGCCCCTGATCCTGGCGACGACGGCCGCCGCCATGGGCGTTGACGTCACGCTGTTCTTCACCTTCTACGGCCTCGAGATCCTGAAGAAGAAACTCGATCTCCAGGTGACGGCGCTGGGCAATGCGGCGATGAAAATGCCGGTCGCGGGAATGCATATGGCCATGCCCAACATCGTCAACATGCTGCCCGGCGTGGACGCCGGCGCCACTGTCATGATGAAGAACCTCATCAAGAAGAAGGGCGTCGCCTCGATCGAGGAACTGCGCGAGGCGGCGATCGAATCCGATGTCAGGATCATCGCCTGCCAGATGACGCTCGACCTGTTCGAATACAACAAGGCCGACCTGATTGACGGCGTGGAGATCGGCGGCGCCGCGACTTACATGGAAAAGGCGCTGAAATCCGACATCAATCTTTTCATCTGAACCACTCATAAGAACGGAAGAGGAAACGAAATGGCCGACAAGACTCTTGATGCCAAAGGTCTGAATTGCCCGCTGCCGATCCTGCGCGCGAAAAAGTCGCTCAAGGAAGTGCCGGCCGGGGGAACGCTGGAAATTCTCGCCACCGATCCCGGTTCGGTCGCCGATTTCGCGGCTTTCTGTCGCACGACCGGGAATGAACTGGTCGAATCCACCGCCGACGGCGGCGTCTATCGCTTCGTGATCAAGCACGTTGCGTAAGCAGATTGCTTCCGGCAAAGAAAAACTCCCGGAAAGCATGGCTTTCCGGGAGTTGTCACTCATCTCGGACAAGAATTTCGCTTTAACGTTCCTGCTCGACCTTTTTGGTCGCGTATCGGCGCGCCTTTTTCGGCTTGTGGCAGAACACCGTATAAATCGCCTGCAAGATCAGGCGCACGTCATCGTTGGCCAGGCTGTAATAGATCGATTTTCCGTCGCGACGGGTCGAGACCAGTCCGTCGAGGCGCAAACGCGCCAATTGCTGCGAGACCGTCGATTGCCGCTGCGCCAACAGCATTTCGAGATCGCCGACGGATTTTTCGCCTTCCGCAAGGATGCACAGAATCAGCAACCGCGACTCGTGCGCCAGGGCTTTCAGGAATTCGCTCGCGTCCTCCGCGTTCTGCGCCATCTGCCCGAGGTGGTCGGAGATCTCCAGGCTTTTTATCTTCGGCAAGGCCATGGTCGCCTCGATCTTTCCGTTCTTCGCAACTGCACAATCGTTAGTTGACAAATAAGGTCAATTGACGCCGCCGTAAAGCGCAATTTTTGCAGAGACGAATATGATCATATGTACTCGCACAATCATCTAGCGCATTGATCGGAAATATCAAGAGGTTAGGTTCCCACGCCGACCGCAGCGCCCACGTCGATCGCGGCAATCAAATTGCCGTTACGTCGCAGTGAACGGTTCGAGAAGTGATGCGCCAGATGCTGCATCGCAAGGTTGTCTGGCAACATTTCGAGTTCGAGGCAATCGACGCCCCTGTCCCTGGCCGCGGCGATCATCGCCCGCATCAAGCCGCAGCCTATACCGCGCCTTCGCCAGTCGCGTTCGACGCTGAAGGCAAGTTCGCCGCATCCGGGCGTGAGCGACTCCAGCACCAATTCACCGACGCCGCGGATTTCGCCCTCGGATTCGCAGCCGATGACGATCCGGCCATCCGATACCGCCGCGCCGGCGTGCATGGCGAGCAGGTGTTCGGGGGGCAGTTCGAAGAAGCGCAAGCGCTGGTCTTCGTCGTCGAGCCGCAACAAATGGTCGAAATAACGGTCGGCGTCGCGCGGACCAAGCCCGACAAGGCGCCAGGACGCGTCGGTGGCGTGCGTTGATGATTGCGGCATGGCCTGCCCGAAAAAAGGAGGTTGCTAACCAAAAGCTTCGCATAAAAAAACGCTTCGCACAAAAGGCGATCGCCGAGTGTTGCCGGAATAACTCACCAAGGGAAAATCGACGATTTATCCGACGATAGTCCTACCACACGATACATTCATATGTGATCATCCGACCACACAAACAAAACCTTGTGGCGAGATCACGACAGGCGCGCGACGGGGCATAAATCTTGGGGGAAATATGATGGCTGCGAGCATTCGGAATTCACTCCGCTCGGGACTTTGCGCTCTGGCCCTGGTCGCGGCGGCGACGGGCGTCGCGCATGCGACCGACGGCTATTTCATGGAAGGCGTGAGCGCCCGCGATCAGGCCCTGGGCGGCGCTGGTTCGGCCAATCCGGCCGATTCATTCACCACTTTCATCAATCCAGCCGGTCTTGTCGATGTCGGCCACCAGATGAGCGGCGACATTTCGGCGTTCATGCCGTCGCGTGGCTATGACGCTTCAGGCACTTTCCTGACCGCGCCTGGCAATGTCACGAGCTACCGCAATGTTTTCGCCATTCCATCGCTCGGCTATTCCTTGCCGCTGGACGCCAACAGGGCGATCGGTCTGTCGATGGTTGGCAACGGCGGTATGGACACCTCGTTCGCCGGCAATATCGCCAATCCCACTTGCGCCAACTATGGCTTGACGAAGCAGGGGGTGTTCTGCGACGGCCGCGCCGGCGTCGATCTCAACCAGGGTTTGATTTCATTCGGCTACGCGCAGCGCTTCGGCAATCTGTCGATCGGTATCGCGCCGACCCTGGCGGTGCAGGTCTTCTCGGCTTATGGCCTCGGCGCGTTCAGCGCCTTCGGGCTTTCGTCAAACGGCGCGGACGTGAGCAATCATTCTCCCGCTTATTCCGTCGGCGGCGGCGTGCGCGCCGGCGCGCTCTATCACTTCAACGATCAATTTTCCTTGTCCGTCACCGGCTCGACGCCGATGTGGATGAGCCGGATGACTGACTACAGCGGCCTTTTTGCAGGTTCCGGAAGCTTCGATATTCCCGCTTCGATCGGCGCCGGCCTGTCCTACAAGGTGTTGCCCACCCTCGCCGTCATGGCCGACTACAAGCACATCTTCTACTCGGGCGTGCATTCCATTAGCGACGCGATGATCCCGATTGGCCTTGGCTCCTTGGGCTCAGCCAACGGCCCTGGCTTCGGCTGGCGCGACGTCGATGTGATTGCGCTCGGCGTTGAATGGAATTACAGCAGCGCGCTGACTCTGCGCGTCGGCTATTCCTATAACACGCAGCCGGTCACCTCCGCGAACGCCATGCTTAACATTCTCGCGCCGGGCGTTGTGACCAATCACATCACGGGCGGCTTCACTTACGATGTGAGCCGAAATTCGGCGATCGATTTCGCCGTCGTCTATGCTCCGCGCGTCAACATCAGCGGTTCAGAATACCTCCCGACCGCCATTGGCGGACCCGGCGTCGTTCCTGGCTCCAACATCAACATCCATCTGTCCGAACTTCAACTGACGCTCGGCTATACCTACCACTTCGACGTTCCGGCGCAGGTTGTGGCGGCGAAATACTGATCCTACCGCAACTCGACGAAGAGCGCGTTTGAGATAACGACCTTGATCAAGGGGGCCGACGCGCATCGGCCCCTTTTTTCGCCCTGGCGAGGGCGCAGCTCCTTGTGATCGTCGCTGTGTGGTTTGTTTATCGCGGACCAATCGGAACTTAATCCAGATCAACGCGCAAAGCCCCGTTCGAGCGTCAACATATCATCGTATTCGGACATTAGGGTGTTTCCATGCCGAGCGAGAGATCGATCCTTGTCCTGGGCCTGGGAAACACCCTGTTGCAGGACGACGGCGTCGGCGTCCACGCCGCCAATGCTTTCGCGTCAGGGGTGGAAACGGGCGAGGGCGTGGTCGTGCGCGACGGCGGCACGCTCGGCTTGTCGCTGTTGCCCGACGTCGAAGCCTGCCGTGGCCTGATCGTGCTCGACGCCGCCATGCTCGGCGCGCGTCCCGGCGAAGTGAAGACATTCGAGGGCGCGGCGATGGACGCCCAGCTTTCCGGCAAGAAGCACTCGGTGCATGAGGTGGCGCTGTTCGACCTGCTGGCGGCAGCCGAACTGATGGGCGGCAAGCCCGAGCGCCGCGCCCTGATCGGCGTCCAGCCGCAATGCGTCGACTGGGGGTTGGCGCCGACTGCGGCGGTCGCCGCCGCGATTCCTGAAATCCACTCCGTCGTGCGCGAATTGATCGACAGGTGGACGCCATGACCGCCGCTCAGGATACCGGCTGCGACCTTGGCATGGCGGAAGCCGTGCTGCGCGAAGTCGTGGCTCTCCTCGAGACTTTCGCCGCGACCGGCGCAAGCGCCGCGATCGATCTCGGCGGCCTGCCGTTTTCACGCCGCGACCGCGATGAGCTCGATGCGATCCTCGGGCGAGGCGAAGTCGCCGCGACGGTCGATCTGGCCGGGCGGTCGGAAATCTGGGAGACGGCGTTTTCCGGCGTCTGGCGCGTCCGCCATTTCGGCAAATCCGAAATCGCCGTCGATCTGATTGAAATCACCTCCTGTCCGGAGATCCTGCGCAGCGATCGGCGCGACGCGCGCCTCGCGGCGCCAAAACTCGCGGCGAGACTCGCGGAGAGGCGTCTGGCGCAGGCGCGGGAACTGGGAAAAACTGCCATTGCGGAGAACGCGCATGAGGAATGACCAGACTTTGGCCGCCATGCTGGAGCAACGCGGCGTCTCGCGACGGGCCTTTCTGAAATACGCCTCCTATGTCGCCTCGATCATGGCGCTGCCGCCGTCCTCGGCCAGCGCGCTGGCCGAGGGTCTGGCCAAGGCGCGCCGGCAGTCGGTCATCTGGCTGTCGTTCCAGGAGTGCACCGGCTGCACCGAATCGATCACCCGCGCGCATAGTCCGACGCTCGAAAACCTGATGTTCGATTTCATCTCGCTGGATTACGACGAGACCCTGATGGCCGTGTCCGGCGAGGCGGCCGAAGCCGCGCGGCAAGCGGCGATGGCGGCCAACAAGGGCAAATATATCGTCGTCGTCGAAGGCGCCATTCCGACCAAGGACGACGGGATTTATTCGGTGATCGGCGGCGTGAGCAACCTGCAGATGCTGCAGGATACGGTGCAGGACGCTTTCGCCGTGGTGGCGGTCGGCTCCTGCGCCAGTTTTGGCGGCATCCCCAAGGCGCGGCCCAATCCGACCGGCGCCGTCTCGGTTTCCGACCTCGTGCGCGACAAGCCGCTGATCAATATTTCCGGCTGTCCGCCCATTCCCGAAGCGATGGTCGGCGTCCTGTCCTATCTGCTGTCTTTTGGCAAATTGCCGGCCCTCGACCATCTCGGCCGCCCCAAGGCTTTCTTCGGCGAGACCATCCACGATCGCTGCTACCGTCGGCCGTTCTACGAGCGCGGCCTGTTCGCCGACGGCTTCGACGACGAGGGGGCGCGCCAGGGCTATTGCCTCTACAAGGTCGGCTGCAAGGGCCCGGTGACCTACAACGCCTGCGCCACGCTGAAATGGAACGGCGGCGTCTCCTTCCCGATCCAGTCCGGCCACGGCTGCCTCGGTTGCTCCGAACCCGATTTCTGGGATCGGGGCGGATTCTATCGCCCCTTGCCGACGCCGCTCGGCGCGATGGGGCCGACGCTGGCCGGCGCGGCCGTCGTCGGCGCGGCGCTGGGCGCCGGCGCGGCCTTTTCCGCGCGCAAGCATCAAGAGTCCTATCTCGCGGCGCCCAAATCCGGGGAGGAATGATCGATGGATCTTCTCGCTTTTTCGCGCGGCCCAGCGCTCACCTTCGCCTTGGCCGTGTTCGTGCTGGGCGTCCTGTGGCGGCTGGTCGGCGTGCTGTCGCTTCCGGCCTGGCGCGATGAGTCGCCGCCGCGCGAAGGCGCGCCGCCGGCCTGGCTCGCCGCCTTGCAGGCCATTTTCGGCAAGATGATCCCGCATCGCACATTCCTGAAGACCGGCATTTTCACGACGATCAACGGCTATGTGTTCCATATCGGCCTGGCGATCTGCGTCTTCGCCTTCGCGCCGCACATCCTGTTGCTGAAAAGCCTGTTCGGCGTGAGCTGGCCGTCGCTGCCGAGCGGCATGGTCTATGCCGCCGGCGTGCTGACGGCGGGCTCGCTGCTCGCGGCCCTGGTCTATCGCCTGACCAGTCCGGTGCTGAAGCTGATCTCGCGCGCCGAAGACTATGTCAGCTCAGCGCTGACCTTCCTGCCCGTCATGACAGGCCTCGCCGCCGCGAGCCATATCGGCGCGCGTTACGAGACGCTGCTGGCGATCCACATTCTCAGCATCTGCGCCTTTCTGATCTGGTTCCCGTTCGGCAAGCTCATGCACGCCTTCCTGTTCGTCTTTTCGCGCGGCGCCACCGGCATTCGCTTCAGGCACAGAGGAGCGCAGATATGACCGCCAAGACCACTGTCTCCGGCGTCGCCTATGACGTCCAGGGAAGCCAGAGCGACATCGAGCGCCGTGACGCCGCCATGCAGGCCTTCGTCCGCGACTTCGCCAAGACGGCGGCGATCCACATGGAATCCTGCCTGCGCTGCGGCATGTGCGCCAACGCCTGCCAGTTCTATGTCGGCACGGGCGATCCGAAATATACGCCGATCAACAAGCTGCGGCCGTTCGAGCAGGCCTATCACCGCCACGTCGGCCCCTTCGCGCCGCTCTACCGGCTGTTCGGGATCGGCTCCAATGTCGGCGTCGAAATGCTGCAGGAATGGGAGGCGCTGCTGTTCGACGGGTGCAGCCTGTGTGGCCGCTGCACGCTCGCCTGTCCGATGGGCATCGACATCGCCGAATTGATCAAGGAGGCGCGGCACGGCATGTACAAGGCCGGCCTTGTGCCGGACCGGCTCGAACTGATGGACCGGACCGCGAAAGCCTGGGGCAGCCCGGCGACGCCGTCCGACGATTTCGCCGACATCATCCGCGACGCCGGCGAGGAAAACGGCGTGGCGGTCAACGTCGATTTGCCCAGGGCCGATTACGTCATCACCACCGCGCCGGCCGAGCTGACCGAACACACCAAGGCGCTGACCGACGTCGCGAAGATCCTCAACAAGATGGGCGCCAGCTGGACCTATTCGACGGAAGGATTCGAGGCGTCGAACATCGGCTACATCAACGGCGATCTCGAGCTGCAGGAAAAGATGACGCGGAAAATGATCGACAATGCGCTTCATGTCGGCGCGCATACGCTCATCCTGCCGGAATGCGGCCACGCCTATGGCGCGGCGCGCTGGGAGGCGGCGCGCTGGTACGGCGGCGCCATTCCGCTGCGCATCATCCACATGACCGAATTTTTGGACGAAGTCGTCGCGAGCGGCAAGATCAAGCTGAAGCAGATCGGCGAAACCACCACCTTCCATGACCCGTGCCAGCTGGCGCGGCGCGGCGGCGTCACGGAGGCGCCGCGCGCGGTGTTGAAGGCGCTGGGGCTCGATCTCAGGGAGCTCGAAGATCACGGCGCGCTCGCCTGGTGCTGCGGCGGCGGCGGCGGCGTGGTGTCGAACACCCGCGCCGACCCTCTGCGCTACAAGGCGTTCGAGCTGAAGAAGAAGCAGGTCGAGGACGCCAATGCGCAGCATTTCGTCACCGCCTGCGGCCAGTGCCGCATCACCCTGACGCTTGGGGCCAAGCATTTCAAATGGGACAAGAAGGTCGAAAGCCTGCTGGAGCTGGTCGCCGATAACCTGATCGTCTGACGCCGCTCTGACCAAACGACCAAACGCCGATTGAGGAAAATCCGATGAACAAGCGCATTGTCGTGGATCCGATCACGAGGATCGAGGGGCATCTGCGGATCGAAGCCGAAATCGCCCCGGACGGAGCGATCAAGCAGGCCTATTCATCCGGCACCATGGTGCGCGGCATCGAACTGATCCTCAAGGGGCGCGATCCGCGCGAGGCCTGGGCCTTCGCCCAGCGCATCTGCGGCGTCTGCACCCTGGTGCACGGGCTGGCCTCGGTGCGGGCGGTGGAGAACGCGCTCGGCTACGACATCCCCGCCAACGCCCAGCTCATCCGCAACCTGATGGTCGGCGCGCAATTCGTGCATGACCATGTCATGCATTTCTACCATTTGCACGCGCTCGACTGGGTCGATGTGGTTTCGGCGCTGAAGGCCGATCCGAAGGCGACGTCGGCGCTGGCGCAATCGATCTCCTCCTACGCCAAGTCGAGCCCCGGCTATTTCGCCGACGTGCAAAAGAAGGTGAAGACCTTTGTCGAGAGCGGCCAGCTCGGCATTTTCGCCAACGGCTTCTGGGGCCACCCGGAATATCGCCTGCCGCCGGAAGCCAATCTGATGGCGCTGGCGCATTATCTCGAAGCGCTCGCCTGGCAGCGCGACGTGGTGCAGATCCACACGATTTTCGGCGGCAAGAATCCGCATCCGAATTTTTTGGTCGGCGGCGTTCCCGCGCCGCTCAGCGCCGGGCCGGGAACGGCCGGCGACGGCAGCGCCTCGACGGCGGTCAATATCGTCACGCTCAACCAGGTGCGCGCCATCATCAAGTCGATGCGCGATTTCGTCGAGCAGGTCTATATCCCGGACACGCTCGCCATCGCCGGTTTCTACAAGGACTGGTTCGCGCGCGGCGAGGGCCTCGGCAATTTCATGACCTACGGCGATTTCCCCGCCGACGGCGCCGCCAAGAATTCGTCCCTGCTCATCCCGGCCGGCGTCATCCTCAATCGCGACCTGACCCATATCGAGCCGGTCGACCTCAACGATCCCGAACAGATCCAGGAATTCGCAGCGCATTCCTGGTACGATTACAGCGCCGGCAAGGAGGCCGGTCTGCATCCCTACGCCGGCGAGACCACGCTCGCATACAGCGGCCCGAAGCCGCCGTATGACCAGCTCGATGTGGAAAAGTCGTATTCCTGGCTGAAGGCGCCGCGCTGGCGCAACAAGGCGGTCGAGGTCGGGCCGCTGGCGCGCGTGCTCATGCTCTACGCCAAGGGGCACGAGCCGACGCGCGACCTCACCAATTATGCGCTGAAGAAGCTCGACCTGCCGGCGCCGGCGCTGTTTTCGACGATGGGCCGCACGGCGGCCCGCGCGCTGGAATCGAAGATCATCGCCGACCAGATGGATGGCTGGCTCGACGCGCTGCTCGCCAATATCAATCGCGGCGAGGTCAGTGTGCACAATAACGTCCTGTGGGAGCCGTCAACCTGGCCTTCTTCCGCCAAGGGCGTCGGCTTCATGGAGGCCCCGCGCGGCGCGCTCGCGCATTGGGTCGTGATCAAGGACGGCAAGATCGACAATTACCAGGCGGTGGTGCCGAGCACCTGGAACGCCGGCCCGCGCGACGCCAAGGGCCTGAGCGGCGCCTACGAGGCGGCGCTGGAGGATCGCCACACACTGTTCGACCCCAAGCAGCCGCTGGAAATCCAGCGCACCATCCACAGCTTCGATCCCTGCCTCGCCTGCGCGGTGCACGTAATCGATCCGGACGGCGAAGAGCTTGTTTCGATCAACGTGACCTGATCGCGTCGATCACGATTTCTAGCCGGCGCTCCAGACGCGAGGCTTGCGCATGCCGGCCAGCTTGCAGGCCTGTCCGGCGTAGCCGTAGGGGAAGAGTTCGAACAGGCGGTTGCGGCCGGCGCCCGTCGTCTGGGTCAGGTGGCGCATGACGAAGCGCGCGTCGGGCGGGACCTGATGATCGTCCATGTAGGCGCGCATAAAGCGCAGCGCCTCCCAATGGTCTTCGGTCAGCTCTATATGCAGCTCCTCGGCCGTCTCCCGCGCCCAG
The DNA here is from genome assembly GCA_963828185.1 of uncultured Alphaproteobacteria bacterium. Lineage (GTDB taxonomy): Bacteria > Pseudomonadota > Alphaproteobacteria > Rhizobiales > Beijerinckiaceae > Rhodoblastus. The sequence goes on from CAWHDV010000001.1 coordinate 218,259, forward strand.
TCTTCGGTCCAGGCGGTGGGGTCGGTGAGATAGCCATCGGCGTCGAGTTCGGGAACGCTCATCGCTGAATGTCTCCTTCGGCAAGGGATCATATCCTGCGCGGCGCGTCAGCATAGAGTCTTTGTCGGGGAGCAAGAAACGAGTCTTATCGCGGCGGCGCCGTGGCTTTTTTCATTCGTCTTCGCGCGTCTCGTCCTGGTGCAGCCCTCCGAACGGGGCGATGGCGAGAATTTTGATGCGGTCCTCGCGCAATTTGCGCAGCCGGGCGAGCGTCCCCCTGGCGCCGAGCAGCAGGCTCCATTGCATCGCCATCAGCATGGGATCGACAACGCCGCTCAATGCCGGAAAAATCCCCGCCGGCGCGAGCATCTGCATCAGCAGCGGCGAGACCGGCGCTGGCGGCGCCGAGGACTGAACTTGCGCCTGAATCGTCCGGGCGATGGCGGCGGCGGCGGTCATGTCGCCCGCCTGCGCCGAAGCGACCAGGCTTTGCAATTGACCCAGCACGGCCGTTTCGCCGCTCGCTGCGGCCGGGGCGACCGCGTCCGCGCTGGCGGAGGCGTCACCCAGGCTCGCGAGGCTGGGCTGAAGCCGCGCGGCGAGGGTGGCGGCATTGGCGGCATCACCCGCTGCGACGGCTTGGAAAAAATTGAGCGTATCTTGAGCGAGCGTTGACTGGACAGAAGAGGACAAGGCTTCGGCAAGGCTCTTGTTGATTTCAGCCGTGGCGGCCGCCGAGGCCGCCGAGCGCCGCCGCGGTCGGATCTTCGCGGCTGGACAGCGATGTCATGGCGAGCGCCAGGTTGTTGGCCTCGATCTCCTGCATCAGCAGCTGCTCGTCGAGCAGGGCGGCGTCTTGCGACTCGGACGCTTCCGCGCTCGCCGGGAGATTGGTGGGGTCGCCGATGTCCGCCGAGTAAAGCCCGATCGACGCGTCGTCCGGCGTGTCGCCAGGGGCGAGCAGGCCGAGATCCGATAAAACGGCAGGCTCGCTCGGGACGGTCGCGCTCGGGACGGTGTTCTGGATGTCCGCCACGGCGGCGGCGCTGGCGATGTCCAGCGCCGAAGCGGCCGCCAGCGGGCCATGGCCGGCGAGCCGCAGCAATGTCGCGAAGTCTGCGCCGACGGGGCCCACGCCCGGGACCGACATTTGCCGCTCTCCTCATCCGCATCGCAGTAGAGGCGGCAAACCTTGCGCGAAAGTGTCGCCAGAAATCCTTCACGCCGCGCGGCGTTTTCCGCGAATTTCCGCTCCGGCGCGTTTTATTTTTCCATGCAGCCATTACATCGGGGATTGACACAAGGCGGCGAGAAGGAAGTTCAAACATGGCGGCCAGTCCCACGGATATCGTTTTCGATGCTCCCGCCGTCGATTTTCGCCTCCCGGCGACGGACGGCCGGACTTATGCGCTGGATGATGTGACCGGCGAAAAGGGGACGGTGATCGTCTTCATCTGCAATCACTGTCCGTATGTCATCGCCGTCATAGATCGCCTCGTCGCGGACGCGCGCGCGCTGATGCGCGAGGACATAGGCTTCGCCGCCATCTGCTCGAACGACGCGAAAGCCTATCCCGAGGATTCGTTCGACAAGATGAGACTCTTCGCCAAAGCGCATGAATTCCCCTTTCCATACCTTCACGATGAAACGCAATCGGTCGCGCGCGATTATGGCGCGGTCTGCACGCCGGATTTTTTTGGCTACGGGCCGGACCGCAAGCTGAAATATCGCGGCCGTCTCGACGAGGGTCGCACCAGCCCGCCTCCCTCGGGCGCGCGTCGCGAACTCGTGGAAGCCATGCGCGCCATCGCCGCCGGCGACAGGGTCCCGACCGAGCAGACGCCGTCGATCGGCTGTTCGATCAAATGGAGGGCGCAGGCCTGACGCCGCCGATGGTCATCGCGCCGGATCAGCGTCCCGGCATGGGCGCGAACGGCGGGGCGCCGGGATAGCTGTTGCCGCCGGCGCCGAAGGGCGGGAAATTGTTCATCACGCCCATGGCTGGTCCAAAGCTCGAATCGAGATTGCGCGCCGAATGCTGGATCAGCGTTACGGTCGCCGCCATATGCGCGGTCGAGGCGTCCATCGTCTCAATGTGCCGGTTCATCTGGATCAGGGTTCCGCGCATGTCGCCGATGTTCGAGCTCATGTCGCTTATCGTCGTATTCATGGCGCCCATGTCGCGCGACATCATCTCGATCCTGCTGGTCATGCGCACCATCTGTTCCGCCATGGTGCGGGCGTCGCTGGTCAAAAGGTAGATCAGGAAGAATCCGTAAGCCGCCAGCAGGACGAAGGCGGCCATCCCGGCGTAGACGACGATGCGCACCGATTTGAGCGCATTGGTCGCCTGTTCGAGATAGGCGAGATATTCCGGCGGCTGGTGGGGAGGGTCGGGATAGACCTGGCGCGGATAGTCGTTCTTCAACTGGTCCTTGGGCAGGCTTTCGAGTGTTTCCATGGCGTCGTCCAATCCTTCCGAAGCGTCGCGGGCGCCTCTCAAAAGTTCAGCAGAGGGTCATCACCGACTTGGCGAAGGCGTGGAACTCGTTGCTGGCCTTGGAATCCTTCTTGAGTTCGAACACGCTCTGGCCTTCGCTCAGGCTGCGGCAAAAGGCGACCCGCCGGCCCAGCGCCGAATGCAGGACGCGGGCGTTGTCGCACATGCCCGCCATGGCGTGCAGCGCCCCCATGGTTTCGCGCGTTTCGCGCGAAGTCTCGACCGGATCGGCGCGATTGACGAAAAGCGCGACGCGTCCATTCGGCTTGCGCCGGCCGGCGATCAGCTTGAGGTAGCGCTGCGTCGCCCAGATATCGGCCTGGCTAGGCAGGACCGGAATGAGCACGACGTCGGCATGCGGCACGATTTCGCTGGTTCGCGCCATGTCGGCGGCGCCGAAATCGATCAAGGTCCAGCGCGCTGCGACCGACGGGCCGAGGGTCGCCGAGGGTGGCCCGAGTTTTGGCGAGGCGCCGACCTCGTCGCGCACGGCGACGAGGTCGCTCAAGGTCTTTTGCGGGTCGAGGTCGACCAGCGCGAGGTCGACGCCCCGCGCTGCAAGCCAGACCGCGAGGTTGAAGGCGACCGTGCTCTTGCCCGATCCGCCCTTCAGATTGCCGACGAGGATCAGCGGCCCCGGCGCATTCCCCGCCATGGCCAGCTTGCCACGCGCCGCCAGCTTGCCAGGCGCCGCCAGCTTGCCAGCCTTGCCATGCGCGAGCTTTTTGTTTTCCTTCATCGGCGCAGTCCCATTCCGTTTATTTGCTGGCGGTTTGCGCCTTGGCGATCTCCCGCCTGAGATCGTCGCCAAGCGCGCCGTCGCCCTGGCGGACCGGGTCGAGGAAGATTTGCGCTCCGGCGACATCGCCGGCCTTGAGCTTCAGCATCGCCGCCTCGAAATACGCTTGCGCGGCGTCGCGCGGACGTCCATTGCCGAAATAGACATTGCCCAGTTCGCCGCGCGCCTCGATGGCGCCGGGGTTGCGGTCGATATAGCCGCGATAGGCGTTGATCGCGCCGAGGATGTCGTGGTTCGCATAGGCTGTGCGCGCATTGACCAGCAATTCCTGGCCAATTGGCGCCTCGGCCGTTGTCGCCGGCGCGGGAGCAGGCGATGCGGCGGGCGACGGCGCGGGCGCGGTCGATGGCGCCAGCGACGGCGCGGAGGCGGCTTCCTTGGGTTTTTCGGCCTGGCCGTCGGCTGTTGGCGCCAAGGTGCTCGACGTCCAGGCGCCGAGCTTTTCAAAGCTGTGATGGCCAGCGTCTTCGGCCTGACGGACCAAGTCCTTCATGCCCGGTGAAACCGTGGTGGCCCAGGCGCCAAGGAAAAAGAAAAGAATCGCGTAAAACAGTCGTGTTCCGATCCAGGTTACCATGACGACACCTCAAAGGCCGCTGGTTGAAATGAGACAAACGACGGGCGTGGCCGCCTTATCGTTCGTCGATGCGCGATCAGCGCCAGGGGCCTCCGCCCCAAGGACTGCCGCCCCAAGGCGACGAGCCGGGAAACCCGCCCATTGGCGACATGCCTGGGTAACCCATGGGCGACATCCCCGGACCCATGGGCGACATGCCCGGATAACCCATTGGCGACATGCCTGGGTAACCCATGGGCGACATCCCCGAACCCATTGGCGACATGCCCGGATAGCCGCCCCAGGGGCCGCCAGGTCCTCCGCCCCAAGGGCTTCCCCCCCAAGGACTTCCGCCCCAAGGATTGCGGTTCCAGCCGTTGCCCCAGCCGTTGTCGCCCCAAAGATTATTCCAGCCGCCGAGATCGGCGGAAAAGTTCATGTTGCCGGCGCCGCGGCCCCAGCCATTGCCATAGCCATTGTTGTAGCCGTTGGCGCCATAGCCGGGATAACCCCAGGGGCCGCCGCCCATCGGGCCGCCGCTCCATGGATTGCCGCCCCACCATTGCGCCTGCGCCGCAACCGGCGCCAAAAGAACCGGCGTCAGCAGGGTCGAGGCGATCACCGCGACCGTCAGCCAGGATTTGAAATTTCGCATCTCCACCTCCAGCCAAAGCAGCGTCCAGACAAGGAAGCCGGCTTTTTCGCGATACCCGCGCATTCAGTTCATCCGGCGTTTCTCGCGATTTGAACATCGCGAGAAACGCGGAGAACTTGTGATCGCGAGAGAGATCGCGACCGCATTCGGTCCGCGGCGGCGCCTCTTCCGTTCCGGAGTCGCGCCGCCGCGTCAGCGTCGGCTCACCACCAGCCGGGACCCCAGCCACGGCCGCCACGGTTATAGCCGTTGCCGTTATAGCCGTTGTTGCCATAGCCGTTCATGTCGCTGTCGGCGTCGCCGCCGAAGCTGAAGTTGCCCTTCATGTTGCCGTGGCCGTTGCCGCGGCCATAGCCGTTGCCGTAGCCGTTGCCGTTGCCATAGTAGTTGTCGCCATAAAAAGGACGCTCATAGCCATAGCCGGGCCCGTATCCGTAGCCGGGAGGCGGGCCGTAGCCGTAGCCGTATTGCGGCGGCGGCGGGGGCGGCGCCCATCCCTGCTGCGGGGCGGCCTGCTGATTGGGCTGCTGAGCGGCTTGCTGCTGCTGCTGCGGATAGCCGTAGCCATACGGCGGCGGCGGCGGCGGCGGCGGACCCCAATTCGGGTTCTGCGGCTGCGCCTGCTGGGTGTTCGCGGCGGCCTGGCCCTGCTGCGGCTGTTGCTGCTGCGCGCCGTAAGGGCCCGCCGGCGGCGGCGGGGTCTGCTGGGCGAAGGCCGCGCCGGCCACGCCGGACGCTCCCAGGATGATCGCCAGTCTGATCAAGCTTTTCATCGATTCACTCCCTTGCTTGTGTTGATGGGGTCGCGACCGCGGCCCTACCAGTAGGGCGGCTGAACGCCTGCGCGTTCGCGCCACCAGTTCCATGTCTGCGCATTGGTCCATCCCGAAAGCGGCGTGCTCCACGGCACAAACATGAAAGGCGTGCTCAGACCCGCGGAATTGAACGGGTCCGTCGTTGAATTGACTTGGCCGAAGGTCCAGACCTGCAGCCTGCCATGTGGCAAGTCGGCCTGTGGTCCAACCGGCAGGTAAGGTTTTGGCGAGGTCCAGACCGAGGGCAGCGACGCCGACCCGGGGGCGTCAAGCGCCGCGGGCGCAATACCCTGGGGGCCGCCGGAATAGGGCCGTGGCGCGCATTGCGGACAGGCGCCAACGCCGGGCGGCGCCGCGTAAGGGCCTGCCGCGTAGGGATTTGGCGCATAATATCCTGGCGGCGGCGCTCCGCGCATTTCCGAAAGTTCCGAATAGGTCGCGGCGGCTGCGCGCGTCACGAGCGCCGCCTCCCAGGCTCCCGCCAGAAGGAGGGGCGCCGCAAGAACGGACAGGGCGCGCGAAAATTGCGGTGATCCCGGCTTCATGATTGGTCTCCCGGATCCGACGTTTCCGTCTTGAGGCGAATGCCGCGCGTGGCCTTTTCGCGCGAACGCGGCGCCGCGCTTGCCCTTTTGGCTTCCGTCGATGCGACCGGCGCAGCGGCGGGCGGCGTTGGCTCGCGCGAAACAGGCGCGGCTTTCTTCTGCAATCGCGCAGGCCTGCCGGATGAAGCTTCAGACGTGGGCGTTTCGACAGCTGCTTCCGGCGCCGGTTCGGATTTCCGGACGAGCGGGGGCGGTCGTCCCGGCGCGGGATCGCTGCTTTCGGCGGGAGTCGCCACGAGGGATGGCTCGTCGGCCTGTTTCGATCGTTTCAGCAGCCGCGCGGGGCGCGATGGGGCGTTCGCGGCGTCGGAGGGCGCAGATGAAACAACTGCTCCAGCCGCACTATCGTCGGTCCTGCGCTGCAGCTTCGGCGGACGCGGCGAATTGTCGGACCCCGACGGCGAGTTGGCGGGCGAAGGACCGGAAGGCGACGGACCGCTGGGCGGAGGCGTCGAGCCGCCGTTGCCGTGCGTGTGGCCGGTGAAATATTTGCGCGTCGACACGCAGCCGAGCGGGATGACGATGAGCGTCAGGAAGGTCGCGATCAGCGAGCCGAATAACAGCGACACCGCCATGCCCTGGAAGATCGGATCGCTCAGCAGCACCATCGAGCCGATCACCAGCGCCATGGCGGTGATGAGGATGGGACGCAGGCGCACGCGGCCCGCCATGACAACCGCGTCGCGGACGCTCCAGCCCTCGTCGACTTTTCCGCGCGCGAATTCGACCAGCAGGATGGAATTGCGCACGATGATGCCGGCGAGCGCGATGAAGCCGATCATCGACGTCGCGGTGAAATCGGCGCCAAGCAGCCAGTGGCCGGGCACGATGCCGATCAGCGTCAGCGGGATCGGCGTCATCACCACCGCCGGCAGCATGAAGCTCTTGAATTCCGCCACGACCAGAATGTAGATCAGCACCAGCGCGGCCATGAAGGCCAGCCCCATGTCGCGGAACGTCACATAGGTGACCTCCCACTCGCCGTCCCATTTGAAGCCGCTGATATTGGTGTCGCTCGGCCGCCCGAAATAATGGCCGCCCATCGTCTGGCCGTCGGGCGTGACATAGCGCTTCAGCGCGGCGTCGACGTCGAGCATGCCATAGAGTGGCGCGCCGAGCCGCCCCACCACGTCGCCGGTGACATATTCGAGCGCGCGCAGGTCCTTGTGATAGATCACGGGATCGACAGGCTTGTTGACGAAACGTCCGAGTTCGCCGAGCGGAATCATCGCGCCCGTCTGGCTGCGCACCGGCATGACCAGCAGGTTGCCGAGATTGCCGCGCGTCGCCAGAGGAGCCTGCAGCACGATGACGGCCTGTTCGAGATTGCGCGGGCTTTTCAGCGCGCCGACTTCGAAGCCGCCGGTCGTCATGGCGACTTCGCGGTTGATGTCCTGGACGGAGACGCCGAACATCGAAGCCTTGAGCCGGTCAACCTCGAATTGCAGGTTCTCGTGCGGGCTTTCCATGAAGGTGTTGATGTCGGCGATATCGGGCCTCCTGCGCAGGATCGTCAGCAGCTGAGTCGCCACCTGCCGCCTGATCGCCGGCGTCGGGCCGTAAAGTTCGATCACCATTGGCGCGAGCACCGGCGGACCCGGAGGCGCTTCGGCGATGGTCAGGCGGGCGCCCGCGGCGGCGGCGATCGGCGTCAACGCGGCGCGGACATGGGCGGCGATGTCGTGGCTGCTCCTGCGGCGCATGGACTTGTCCAGCAATTGCACGGCGATGTCGCCCTGCCACGGCTGGCTGCGAAGGAAGTAATGGCGGACGAGTCCGTTGAAATTGAAGGGCGAGGACGAACCGACATAGGTCTGGAAATTCGTCACCTCGGGAATTTTCTCGAGCTCGGCGCCAAGCCTGTGCGCGAGGTTGGCGGTGAGGAACAGGTCGGTTCCCTCGGGCATGTCGATGACGACCTGCACCTCCGACTTGTTGTCATAGGGCAGCATCTTGAACGCCACGGTCTTGAAGGCGAACATCGAGACCGCGCCCAGCATGGCGGCGATGATGGCGAACAGCGTCAGGTAGCCGATCAAGCGGTTGTCCATGATCGGCGAGATGAACGCGTTGTACCAGCGGCCGATGAAGGCGGCCTCGCGGTGCTCGCGCGCCTCTGATTTTTTCAGCGTCGCCATGCTTGGTTTCAGGCGCGCCGCGAGCCAGGGCACGAAGACGAAGGCGGCGAACAGCGAAAAGACCATCGCCGCCGAGGACAGGACGGGAATGGGCAGCATGTAGGGGCCCATCATATCGCCGACGAAGCCCATCGGCAGCAGCGCCGCGACGACCGTGAAAGTGGCGAGGATCGTCGGATTGCCGACTTCGTCGACGGCGTCGACGGTGATGTGGTCCGAGGTTTCGCCAGCTTCGAGCCAGCGGCGGTAGATGTTCTCGACGACGACGATGGCGTCGTCGACCAGGATGCCGATGGCGAAGACGAGCGCGAACATCGACACCCGGTTGATGGTGAATTTCAGCACATAGGCGACGGCGATCGACATCAAGAGCACCGCTGGAATCGTCACCATGACGATCAAGGCCGGCCGCAGGCCCATGGTCAGGAAAGCCAGCACGGTGACCAGCGCCGAGACGATGAACAGCTTGAAGATCAGGTGCGATACCTTGTCCTGCGCGGTTTCGCCATAATCGCGCGACACGTCGACATGCACCGAGTCCGGAATGACCGAGCCCGTCAGGGACTGCAGTTCGGCGTTGATCGCATTGGCGACGTCAATGCCGTTCGATCCGCGTTTCTTCGCTACGGCGACGGTGACCGCGGGGCGCGACACGAAGCCTCCGTCGGCCGTGCGGCTGGAATCATCAACGACGCTCCGGGTTTCGGAATCGCCTTGCGTGATATTTGCGACATCGCGCAGGAAGACCGGACGGTTCTGGTTGACGGCGACGACGAGATCGCCGACGTCGCGCAGGTCCGAAAGAAAGTCGCCCGTATAGACGTTGAACCATTTGCTGCCTTCGACGACATCGCCGGCGGGGGCGCGCTGGTTGGCTGCGGCCACCGCCTGCGCCACCTGTCCGAGCGTGAGGCCGTTCGCGGCGAGGCGCGGCAGGTCGACGTCGATGCGGATCTGTTCGTGGCTGCCGCCGACGACAAAGCTCTGGCCGGTGCTGGGCAGCGCCTTGAACCGCTGCGCCACATCCAGTCCGAGCTTGCGCAATTGCACCAGGTCCAGCTTGTCGGAAGACAGCGTCACTGTCACCACGGGCACGTCGTCGATGCTCTTCGGCTTGACGAGCGGCTGCATGACGCCCTTGGGGATGGCGTCCATATGCGAATAGAGCGCGTCATAAAGCTTGACGAGCGAGGGCTCCATCTGCTCGCCGACATCGAAACGCACGGTGACCATCGACAGGCCTTCGCGCGACATCGAATAGACGTGCTTGACCCCGGACAGCTCTGACATCAGCCGTTCGAGCGGCTCGGAGATGAGATTTGCGACCTCGCTCGACGAAGCGCCGGGATAGGCGACGAACACATCGACCATCGGCACCGAAATCTGCGGGTCTTCCTCGCGCGGCGTGATCATCATGCCGAGCAGGCCGATCAGGAAGAAGGCGAGCAGCAGCAGCGGCGTCAAAGGCGATTCGATGAAGGCGCGCGCGGTGCGTCCGGCTATGCCCAGTTCGCGCGCGCGCGCTTCGCCGTTGCGCGCGGATTCGGACTGCGGGGAATTGGTCATGTGCTGACGCCTCCCCTTCTCACTGTTTTTGTCCGAAGATGGATTCGCCGGATTTCAGGTCCGGCTGCGGATGGGCGACGACGCGTTCGCCCGGCTGCAATCCCGAAAGGACGGCGCTCTTGTCGCCAGAGACTTCGCCCAGGCGCAGGATGCGCATCTCCACCGCGCCGACGCCGTTGACGACGAAGGCGACAGGCAGCGAGCCGCGATAAGCGATCGCCTCGTTGGGAATGAAGGGCGCCGTCGCGGACTGGCCGCCGCCGCCCGGCTGCGCGATCCAGGCGAGGCCATACATGCCGGGCGCCGCCGCCGCCCCGGCCGGCAGCGCGGCCTTGACGGTCACCGTATGCTGCATCGTGTCGGCGGACGGGAATATTTGCGAGACGACGGCCCAGACATTGGCGTCTGCGAGGCTGACCGGCAATTGGTCGCCGACCTTCAGGCGCAGCGCGAGGTCGGCAGGAACCTCGATGCGCAGGTCGAGCTGGTCGGGGTCGGCGAGGTCGGCGAGCGGCTGCCCCGGCTGCACGATATCGCCGACGCGCACATACCGCTTCATGATGACCGTGGCGTAAGGCGCGTCGGCGCGGCGCTGGCGCAGCTGCACGTCGAGCGCGTCGATGCGCGCCTGCGAGGCGACAAGGCCCGCCTGCTCGCGCTCGTAGTCGGCGCGCGCGTTGTTGATGGCCGGGAACGAGCGCTGCTGCTGGGCCTGGCTCTGAAGAGGCGCCCCGCCGCCCATAAAAGGCTGCATCATGTTGTAGAACGGCGTGAACATCCGCTCGTAGGCGTCGTAGCCGGGGCCGCCCATGGGGGATTGGCGGGCGCCGTAGAGCGAATGGTAGAGCTGCGTCTGCGCGTTCTGCGAGGCGGCCATGTCGCCGCTCAGCGCCGCCCAGGCGGAACGGTATTGCGTCCTGAGCGCGTCGTCGTCGAGCGCGACCACCGTGGCGCCGGCGGCGATCCTCTCGCCCTCCTGTCCCGCGACATAGGTCACGCGTCCCGGGCCTTGCGCCATCAGCCGGACGACATTGCGCGGCTCGACGAACCCGCCGAGCTTGTAGCGGACGGCGGTCGGACTTTGCGCGACCTCGATCACCGGCGCCTGCGGCGAGAACAGCATGCCTGCGGCGGCGGCGGGAATTGGCGGCTGCGTCTCCTGCGGGCGCGCGCCCATCCAGAGCACGACCAGCCCGCCGGCGACCGCCGCCGCGAAAAAAGTCAGGGCTCTGAACAGACTCGACAACATCACGCAACAACCCTTCGAAGTCCTGCAAACAGTCCGCCGAAATATCGGGCGGGGGCGAGCGGCGGCGCGATTGAAAACTCCCCGCGCCGCCGCGCCTGTCAGTTGCGCGGAACAGTTCCCATCGCGCTGAAGCTCTTGATGAAGGGGCCGGCCATGGCGGGATTCTTGATCATCGCGCCGTAATCGCCGACTTTGAATTTCAGCTTGCCGGCGGTGTAGGCGATGCCGAGCGACATCATGCCGAGACCCTTGGCGCACCATTTTTCCCAGTCGCCGGAGCTGGCGCGCAGGTCCCAGTTCATCGGCTGGCCGGCATAGGCGCCCGCCTCGACGACATAGCCCTTTTCGACCTTCAATACGCCGCGCGGCTTGTCCTCGCCCTCGAAACCATAGCCGATCGTCGAGTTGAAGCCGATCTTCGCAAGCGCGTCGCCGAGGTCCTTGTCCTCGTTCCACGCATTGCCGAAATCGACCATCCAATCGTCGGAAAAAAGTAAAGCCATTCGCAACGCTCCCAAATCGCTTGTCATTGCGCGCAAAAACCCGATCGCTCCGGTTGGTCCGGAGACGTTGACAACGCGGCCCGCACGGCCGCGCCGAAGGGCATTCCCGGCCCCGCGACTTTTCGCAGAGTTCATTGCAGGGGGCTCTCGCGAGAGAAGACCGCGAGAGGGATTTCAGGAAAAATCAACGCCGCTCACGCAGGCGTTCATGCCGCGTGTTTGAGCCGAATGCATTGCGCGTGAAGGGCCATCCCGACGTGACCTTTCGTTAACGCCACGAAAACCTGAAAGGACGGGTTTTACTTGCGGCGCCATGCCACGTCGCAATCATGCCTGCATGCTTTAAAGAGCTGGCGGCGCTCGCTTTCGCGCTTCGCGCACCTTGATCTGGATCATTGTTCCCTCCGCCTGTCACTTGTTGTGAGGCATTGTTTTTATTGTCATCGTCACATTCACAGATGACGTTTTGATGATGCTAGGATGGGGGGAAGGACACTGTCAAGGCGCAATCTGGGCCTTAGTGGCATTACGGAGCGACGGGGTCTGCGCCGCGCGCCGTTCGAGTATCCATTTTAGACAATTTATCAGCGCGATGGGCCGAACATGGCCGTGGGCCGGGCGCCGCGGATGAAACTTAGGTAGGGTAAAGGAAAACAGTTAGTCAGAGCATGGCGAAACGCCTTTTTCGGCAATGCGATAGCAGCGGTCGCCCTAGCTCCGACAGGCTCGCATGTCTTCAGTGGAGTCAGCGATCGAAGTATTCGCCTGCCTCCTGACGGGCGCCCCGACTTAACCCTTGGTCTAATTGTGGCGGAGGATTCTGGATGTGGACAGTCGCCACTTATGGTCTTGCGGCGTTCGCGGAAATTGGCGGCTGCTTCTCCTTCTGGGCGTGGCCGCGACTGGGCAAAAGTCCGCTCTGGCTGGCGCAGGGCATGGCCAGTCTCGCTGTGTTCGCCTGGGCGCTGACGCGCGTTGACGCTAATTTCGCGGGGCGCGCTTACGCGGCCCACGGCGGCATCTACATCCTGGCTTCGCTGATCTGGATGTGGGCGGTCGAAGGCTCCAGGCCTGACCGGTGGGACGGCGCCTGCGCGACGATCTGCGTCGTTGGAGCCCTGGTGATTGTTTTCGCGCCGCGCGGCGATCCGTGAGCCGCCAGCTTGCTCGAAGGCGCGGCCGGCGATCTGTAGCGCCGGCCGTCAGAATTGTCGGGTGAAACAGCAGTCTAACTCACTTGGGGCCAATTTAGGCCCAACGGGCCAACAGACATTGACTCACTTGACCCAAGAAGTTTGACTCATTGGAAATTAGTGCCAGAGAAGTCTGAACTTTTTGGAAAAATCGCCGATTTCGGTCAATTTGGCGTTCGTCTCGCATTTCGTTCGTCATGGCGGATATTTTCCGCAATCTGCCGAATTTACGCTCGTTCCCCGAAGAAAGTGAAATGATTACTGTGATGTCCAAGTAGGTGGGGGGGATAGGTGACACCGCTTCGCAGCGGAGCCGCAGCCATGCACAGCACGCCATCGAACATCAGAATATGTCGGATAAACCAATAGGTGGACTCACTTCGGCCTGTTTTCCCGCCAAAATGACAACGAACATGGACTCACTTGACCCGAGAAGTTGGACTCTTTGGAAATTAGTGACAGAGAAAGTGGACTCTTTCGAAATTCGCCGGATTAGGCTTAGCTCGACAGGTCCCATATGGAGGGAGCGGATGTGGGGTCTCCATGCCGACTGAGCGGAGCCGAAATCAGCGCCTGCTAACATGACAGGCGTCGAGGTCGATTTTTCGCTCGGAAGTCCAGACCTCAGGCAGGATGGACGACACCGACTGCCCCTTAGTCAAACCGAGGTCCATGATGAATGGCGCGTCTGGGTAAAACACCACCATGTCCTTGCTATTCTCCCATATGTTCTTGTTCACCGCTCGGCAAAGTTGATGTTCCAGCTCCGCGTCGATAACGAGGGTCGCATCCTCGGCGAAGACCGCGCAGGTGCGCCAAGAAATAGGCAAAGCTGTGACTCTGCCTCGCACCCCGGCATCGACAAAGCACCCATAGGCATCGCCGGTCACGAAGCTGTTTCCAGGCTGTTGGCAACGATAAATTTGTAGCCTTGCTCGCTCCAAACGAGCGGCGCAGTCATATCCACCGTGGTGCCAAAGATCGGCTAGACCCGTAATGGCAGGGCTCGCGGTGAGGGCACTATGCATGTCCCGTTCGCGCATCTTTTCGAATTCTGTCTCCCATATATCGGTCGAGGTGCGACGCATCGATTGCGGCGCCACCATTCTTGAAATGTTGGTCGATGTGCTCGGCGACACCGAGTCCAATTTCGCCCATGGTTTTGGGGTTCCTGAAGACGCCGAATACCGTCATCTTCGCTAGCAAACGCTTTTCGTTCGAGCCGTCTGGAGCCACCGACGGATCCCTGTCCAAGCGGGAGAAAAGGCTGGTCATCTCACGGTCCAACTCGCCCATAAGGTTTTTCTCAGGCCCATCATCCACTAGATCGCCTTGCCGCAAGGCAAAAAGTCCCTTTCGACAGAGAATGTCATCGGTCTTGGTCAAATGGTACTCGCTGCTGCCTGGAATAGCATTGAACACAAAGCATTTTTTTTTGTGTCTATCGCCGCGTTGAAAGGCAGTCCAACGTTTCAGGTGGTGCTGCGAAATGTAGTGGTGGCCTGACATCTTTTCTTTGTCCTTCCATAAGTTTGGATAAACTTAAAGTCACCTCGTTTTCCACGAAGAGGCGCTGCACATCTCTGGAAGAGGATACCTTCCGAAGCGGACAAAGACGGATTCCATTCGGCCCTGCATTCGATGTGGAGGCCTAACTTTTAACGCCCCATTTTCTGTGTAAGAGGCATCGGCACAAGCGCATTGCCGCTGAGGTTATCTAGACGCAGTGTTGGCAAAGATCCTTGAGGCGTTGCGTCTTCAGTGAAGCCTGCAACTACGTCGCCCTCATGTAGACCTAATTCCAGGCGCTGCATGCGTCCGCCCACTCCAACGATGTACTCGTCCTCTATCACTTTTAACAATCTCTCTTCAACTGTACGCGCTTCCGCCAAATCATGCCGAGATTTTTCTTTCTCAAGGTCAAAAGCTGCATCTTCGCCGTTGCTGGGCTTAATAGCTTCCTTATGCGTTCTTATTCTATCGATGAGTTCGCTGGCGTATTGCTCAAAGCGACCCGTCATTCCCAGGCATACAATGAGATCATCACATGCAAATTTGTAGTCAAACTGAAAATCTATTTGCTTTGACTTTGCTCGTTTTGGTCCAATCCATTGGACATTTCCGATCCATGGCTTGCTATTTTCATATCCAAACACGACAAATTTGCAAACAATATTATCATTATTGTGGTGTCGTCCGAAAAAGTCCGATGTAATAGCTGCTATCAAATTTATTATGCCGTCAACAGTCGGCGTTGGCGCACCACCGTCCGGCGCAGCAAGACTTGACAAAGCTCGCGCTATAAGCGCCACGAGCGTCAACGCCTCAAAACAATGCCCGGTAAATCCAATGCCAATCAAAGTCTCATCATATGGATTCGTCCACGACCCTACTATCGGCGTTAGGCTATTCATATTATGACAACGAATAGGTATGGAGAACAGTTTTACAGTTAAATCCGTCTCTGGAACCAAGGTTCCATCCGCCATTTCCCTAGTCGAGCGAGAATCTGCGAGAGCCGTTATTCGCGGGTATGAAAAAGAATTGTCCAGACGGACACAAATGAGCGTCATATTGGTAATCCTGTCCTTATTCGCGTGCGCATCGGAGGCAACCGCAAGTCTCGTTGAGTTGTGGAACGCGCGCAAGTTTTGACACTCGCTTGAGCTAAGGCTGAAAGCGGGCGATGCTCCTTCAGCCCTCGTCCAACGAGTTGTTTTCCCGGCAGGAGCAATTCATTCATGTCCCGTGTCTCCTTCGACAGCACCAAGCTTCCCCTCGATGAAATCCTGAAGAAGGCCCGCGACGGCCAGCTTCAGTTGCCAGATTTCCAGCGGGGGTGGGTGTGGGACGACGAGGGATTGCGCGGACTGTTGGCCTCGATCTCAAGATCGTTTCCGGTCGGAGCCTTGATGACTTTGCAGACAGGCGGCGACGTCAAATTCAAGCCGCGCCTGATAGAGGGAGCGCCGGCTGCTAACGCTGACATCGTGCCGGACGCCCTGCTTCTCGACGGCCAGCAGCGGATCACGTCGCTCTACCAGACCACCATGCGGAAAGAGGTGGTCGAGACCATCAACACCAAGAAGCAGAAGATCAAGCGCTTCTTCTACATCGACATGGCGAAGGCGCTGGATGACGCCGCCGACCGGATGGACGCGATCGTCGGAATTCAGGAAAGCAAACTCGAAACCCGCCACTTCGGCAAGGAGATCGTCCGGGATCTGTCGACCGAAGAGCAGGAGTTCGCCCAGTGCATGTTCCCGGCGAACCGCATTTTCGAATCCGACGCCTGGCAGATGGGGTTTTTCAAACACTGGAAGGACGACCTCGGCGTTAAATCCGACTTCTGGTTCCAATTCCAGAATGAGGTGCTGGCCGCATTCAAGCAATACCAGATGCCGGTGATCCAGCTCGGCAAGGGCACAAGCCGCGAAGCTGTCTGCCTTGTCTTCGAGAAGGTGAACACCGGTGGCAAAAAGCTCGATGCCTTCGAGTTGCTCACCGCGATCTACGCGGGCGAGGAGACCGGCTTCCTGCTTCGCGAAAAGTGGGCAGGCTGCGCAACGCGGCTCGCGGAATCCATCGCCTTGAAGGAGAATCCGCTCACCCGGCTCCAGGCCACCGAGTTCTTCCAAGCGCTGGCCCTACTCCATACTCTTGACCGCCGGAAAGAGCACGTCGCAACCGGCGGCATCGGCGACGCGCCGCCCGTGAGCTGCACCCGCGATACCGTGCTCAGCGTTCCGCTGGTCGCCTATAAGAAACATGCGGCGCGCCTTGAAGAGGGTTTTCGCAAGGCGGGTCAGTTCCTGTTCGGCCAAAACATTTACTGGTTCAAGGACGTTCCCTACCAGTCGCAGATCGTGCCCCTCGCCGCCATACTCGCCGAGTTGGGCGACAAGTGGGAATTCGACGCCGTCCGCAAGAAGCTGGCGCAGTGGTATTGGTGCGGCGTGTTCGGCGAGCTTTACGGCGGCGCGATTGAGACGCGGTTCGCCAAGGATCTCGTCGATGTCCTCGCATGGGTCGACGGCGGCACGGATCCGACGACCGTGAAGGACGCCGCTTTCCGCGCCGAGCGCCTCGACACCATGACGTCGCGCCTGTCCGCCGCCTATAAGGGTGTCCACGCCCTGCTGATGAAGGAGGGCGCCAAGGACTTCAGGTCGGGCCAGCTTTTCAACCATGCGAGCTATTTCGCCGAGGCCGTCGACATCCACCACGTCTTCCCGAAGGCGTGGTGCGAGGGCGTCAAGATCGGTCGCGACCGCTACGACACGATCGTCAACAAGACGCCCCTCAGCTACAAGACCAACCGCTCCATCGGAGGCGACGCCCCGTCCAAATATCTTTCTGGTTTGGCGAAGGCCGGCGGCGTGACCGCGGATTCCATCGACGATCACCTTCGGTCCCACTTCATAGACCCGACGCTGCTGCGCGCCGACGCCTTCGACAAGTTCATCGTCGCCCGGCGCGAGGCGCTGCTGACGTTGATCGAGAAGGCGATGGGCAAGAACGCCTACCGCGGCGAAGCGACGGACGAGCCGGAAGGCGAAGTGGTGGAGGACGAGGCCGAAGCGCTGGAAATGGCTTGAAGCCTGCTCGATTGGAATGAAGGCAACGAAAATGTATTTGCGCTCGATAAGAATGAAAAATGTAGGTCCGATAACGGATCTTTCAATTGAAATGCCTTTCACGGACGGCCGTCCGAAACCCTTGGTGTTGGTTGGAAGAAACGGTAGCGGTAAAACGACCGTGATATCGTTTATCGTCAACGTCATGACTACCTTGAAACAATATGTTTACGAAGGCACCGAGGTCGCTACGGGCAAGGTTTACCGAATGAGGCTTCCTCTTGCAATTAACGAGGGTGCCGAATTTTATTTTGCCGCGCTGGATTTCGATGACGGCGTTTCGCTCCGCGAATGGCAGCTCGCAAAACCACGAACGCTTTATGGTGCGTCAGACTATTCAAGTGTTGATGCAAGTTGGAGATCGATACAGGGTTCTGAAATCGATTTATTTGAGCTTAAATATGGAGCATTAACAGAAAAGCACAAAATGCAGAAAATGCTCGAAACGACGTGCATGCTTTTCTTCCCAGCAGACAGATTTGAGCCACCGGATTGGCTAAATGGATATGCTTTGGCTTCCGATCTTGCGTTGCCAGAGACGACTCGGCTCAGAGAGCATACGGCGAGAAGGATAATTCAAAAAAATCGCCTCAAGGCGATAATGGAATGGATTTATGGTATCGTATTTGATTACATGGTGTATGAATATAGCGAGCGTCAAATATTATTTGATAGCCAATATGTAAATGCAAGATTTCCTAAATTCGATAAATCGTTTAGGGCATTTCAATCTGTCACATCAATATTAAAGGCTGTTGTCTGTGATAGCGATGATGAAAAAATTACAATTGGAATTGGAGAAAGAAACAGCAGGCTGTTGAGCGCTACGGTTACGCGCAACGGTGTGGTGGTAAGACAAATTACAAATTTGCTGAGCCTGTCATCAGGAGAAAGTGCGTTATTTTGCTTGTTTGCGTCTATTTTGATGGATGCCGACCAGACTCAGGCACCGATTTTGTCGTTAGAGGAGATTTCTGGAATTGTCATCATCGACGAGGCAGATCTTCATCTTCACGTAGGATTTCAGTATAGCGTATTGCCTAGGCTTATTTCCATGTTTCCGAATATTCAGTTCGTATTGAGCGTACATTCACCGCTCGCAATAATTGGAATGGAAAAAATAATGCCAAGTGGCTTTTAGTTGTTGGAAATGCCTTCATGCATAAAAATAAATCCAGAGACATATTCGGAGTTCATGTCGGCATTTGATGTATTTTCAGCAACAAAACGTTTTCAAAACGAAGCAGTTAGGATTGTGAATGCATCAGAAAAGCCAGTGTTGCTAGTTGAAGGAAAAACTGACGCAATTCTTATTTCCACAGCATGGGACAAGCTACACCATGGGAATGATCTGCCGTATGAAGTCATTCCCTGCGGCGTTGAGCATGATCCTGAAGCTCGTGGTGGAGGAGCCGAACAACTTCGCAGATCTGTTGAATTCCTTGCAAACGTAACAGACAAGACGATCATGTCGATCTTTGACGATGATCGGGCGGGAAACGAAAGATTCAATGGTCTAAATGCTAAGGCATTCACCGTCGGAATAGACGTATCGCATAAGCATCATGTCGCCAAAAACATACATTCCACGTTGCTTCCAACACCGGATAATCGAAAAGAATTCACAGCGGCCGCGAGTAAATCATACCACGTACTTTGCATAGAGCATTATTTTTCAGACGATGTCCTAAAAAATGCAGGATTTGATATCGAACCCATACTCGCCGGTTCATGCGTTTTCGAAATCGCGGAAAAATCCAAGACAAAAGTGAAATTCGCCGCCGAGTCAAAAGATTTGGATGCAAACGAATTTTCGAATTTTCAGCTAATTTTTGATCGCTTGCAATTGTTGCTTATCCAAGGAGCAAATTAATTGGTGACAAAAATTGGATCTACGACATCTCATGAAATAGTGAAGTGATGTTAATGCCTTTGGCTTCGGGTAGAATTTGGGCTTGATTTCGTCAATGGCACGGTATGCATTCAGTTATCCGAATGCCGCCTACAGCCGCACCTTCACCCGACACCACTCGACGCGGCGGCTGATCGCCCACATCAAAACCTCCGGCGAGAAGAGCGCCTCCGACATGTCGCTGATCATCGTGGATGGGCCGACGGCGCGAGCGGCCACGGCGCCGTCCAGCATCCGCACGACGCCGGGGCCGGTGACGTCGGACTCGGGAATCGACGCCAGATGTTGGCCGCTGAAGTCGTCGACGAGGACGAGGCGGCGCTCCCCGTCGGCCTTCACCGACTGGAATTGCAGGCTCCAGCAATGGTTCGGCGCCGTCGGCCGGAGCCTGGCGTCCTGTGCGCGGATGGATTTGAAAAGGTCGGTCATGTGGGTCTCCTGTCGTTCTGGGGATTGGCGCCTGGATTCGGGGGCGGGTTAGCTTGGCGGCATTCGGGCGATCAGATCCTCATGCCCTCCAACCGCCGGTTCGAGGTCGGGCCGATCTCTTCGACGAGCCTGGCGGCGTCGTCCGGCTTGCAGCCCCAGTCGACGAGCACGGCGGCGTCGTCCGGCTTGCAGCCCCAGTCGACGAGCACGGCGATATGGTGGGCGCGGCGGGCGGCGACGGTTCGTGGATCAACGAGCTGGTCGTAAAGGTCGGGCCGGCGCGCGCCGATGTTCCCGAGCAGATCGTTCCAGTTGCGGTAGCCGTACATGCGGGCGAGAAGCTGGTCGGCGGCGCACTTCCTGATTTCGTATCCCATTTCCGGGAGACGCCTCTTCAGGCGCTTGCTCATTGCTTTCGGGAGGTCGGTCGATCTGACGTGGAAACGCATGGTTCTTCTCCTTGTTGTGGTGGAATCGTGGGCGTCAGGGACTGGGCATCCCCGTCTCCCGGTTCGAAGTCGGCCCGATCTCGTCGACGAGGCCGGCGGCGTGGTCCGGCTTCACTCCCCATTTGACGAGGGCGGCCACATGGAAGGCGCGGCGGGAAGCGACGATCAGGGGATCGGTGACGTCGTCGAAGAGGTCGGGCTGGCACACCCCGAGGTTCGCGAGCATGTCTTTCCAGTCGCGGTAGCCGTAGATGCGGGCGACGAGGTGATCGGCGCCGCGCTTGCCGATCCGGTATCCCAGATCGGTGAGGCGGCCCCTCAGGGCTTCGCTGACGTCGTTGGGGCGGTCGATCGATTGGACGTGGAAACGCATGCACTTCTCCTTGTTTGGGTTGGGCCGATTTCGTCCCTCGGCGGGGAACTCGGGGTCGCCTCGGGGACTCGCTTCCCCGGCGGGGCGGGGCGGCGCCGTTTTCCGCAATTCGCCGAGCCCTGCCGCCATTTGGCGTCGTGGAGGTGCGGGAGGTTGGCGGGGATCCTGTCCCGCAGGAAGACCGCGACGCTCGGCCGTCTCGGGCCGCTGGCCGGCGCCAGAGAGACGCCGTTCGCCGACAGGGTTTCGATGAGGTAGCGCTCGCGCGTTCCGAGCTTTTCGGCCAGTTCCCGCGCCGTCACGTAGGTCTTCTTGAACCGCTCTGCGGCGGCCCTCGGGACGACGATCTTCTGGCCGATGGTCTTGCATTCGAGGAGGCCCGCCTTGGTGCAGGTTCCCACGGTGTCCTTGTCCAGGCCGAGCAGCCTTCCGGTTTCCCGCAGGTCGAGGTCGGCCCCGACGGCCGCGCGGTTGGCTCGGGCGATCTCGACGGGATCGACGACGAGGGCGCGCAGTCCGTCGGCGCCCTTGAGCCGTCCGCGGACCCGCACCTGTCCGTCGAGGATCATCTTGGAGATGCCGGCGATGCCGCCGGCCGCCGCGTACCGGCATGCGGTCATGACGTCCGTCATGCCCTCGGGCGCCGCTTTCATTCGCGGGGCGCCGCCCGCCAGACGCTCGACCAGCGCGGCGACCTTCGCGCGCGAGAATTTGCGGCGGATGCGATGCCACTTCGCGTCGGGCGCCTGCGGCTCGACGATCCCGGCGGCGACCAGCGCCTTCGCCTGGTTCAGCGCGATCCCGAGCAGGTCCGGCAGGTCTTCCATCGCCGCCTCGTCGTCGAGCGCGGCTTTCAGCTTCGCGATGGTTCCCGGCGGGAAAAGGACCGGCGTGCCGCGCTTCGTCTCCGCGGGCCACATGCCGTGCGCGATCAGGTGGGCCTTGGCGAGGGTGGAGCCGATCCCGAGCGCCTGCCCGATCTGGAGCACGTTGACCGGCGCGTCGGATCCGACGAATTCCGCCGCGGCCGAACCGGCGCGAACCGTCGAGCGCTTGGCGTAATGGGCGAGGATCGCCGCGTAGACCGGCTTGCCGAGCGGCGTGTTCTTGATCGAGCGCGCCCACATGACGAGATAGCCGTAGACCTGGTCGAGTCCCCACGAACCGAGGCCCACGTCGGGGCGCGCCGCGACGTCGTCGAGCAGCCGCTCGAACGCCTCGGGCCAGCCGGCGGCGACGCGGAACCCGGCGGAAAAGACCTCGGGATGGCGCGCCTCGTCGAACTTCGCCAGGGCGCCGAAAGCCCCGTCGACGGCGGCGGTGCCGAAGTGCTCCATCGCGTCGTGGGCCTCGCGCAGGCTGAGCCCGTCGAGGAACGGCGCCGTCACGCGCGGCGCCGCGCCGAGCCGTCCGACCACGTAGGCGTCGGCCGTGACGTCTTTCTCCGCGACGCCGACGGGATCGCACGAGAGCAGGTCGTGGCCGCAGCGGCAGGTCGTCAGGGATCCCGTCTCCCACGCGACGTGGTCGCCGCAGGTCGGGCAGTCGCGTTCGAGGCGGACCTTGTGGATGGGGCAGGTCGGGATCGCGGCGACGTCCCACCAGAACCGCCGGTGCGGGCGCCATCCGGGGAAACGGCCGCCGAGCGACTCGTCGCGGAAGTCGTCGGCGAAGCAGCAGGGGCACCAGCGGCGGGCGTGGGTCGACCAGTCGTCGCGGTGGAGTTCCTCGCCGGCGACGGTGACCACCTTCTTCGAATGGACGCGGGCGGTCGTGGCGGAAAACAGGCCTGGATCGAGGCCGAACGCGCGGAAGGCGTCGTCGTTCTCGCCGGCGAGGATTTCGGCGAGCCGGACGCCGCGCGTCCTGAACCGCTCGCGGCTCCATGGGGCGCCGTTGATTTCGAACAGACGCATCAGGAATCCGGGCGCGGATTCGAACGGGAGGGGGCTGGGGTGGATGCGGAAATCGGTCACGGGGACCTCCTTGTCTTTTCGGCGGGATCGGGGCGGGTCAGGCGGGGAAGGGGTCGGGCTTCTTTTTGCCCCTGAGCAGGGTCGGCGCGACGCGGTCGAGTTCGGGGATGGGGCCGAGCTTCTTGACGTCGGCGACGAGGAAGGGGTTTCTTTCGGCGCCCGTCTCGTAGATGAGTTCGAACACCCGCCCGAGGTGGGCGACCCGGTCGACGGTGGGATGTCCGTTGTCGATCGCCACGTATGCCGCCTCCTTGAGGAGGGCGGCGGCGCGGCCGCGGTAGCCCCTCGTCGCCTTGTGCATGCGCAGGACCATGTCGTTGCTGGCGATGTCGGAATTCTTGGCGAAGCCCAGGCGCCCGGCGTAGACTTCGAGGAACTTCTTGAACTTCGCCTCGTCGGCCCCGGTGAGGCCGAGCGGCTTCAGCGTGTTGAAGCGGCAGCGCCGTTGCAGCTGGAGGTCGAGCGCGATCACGTCCTTCAGGTAGGGCATTCCCGACAGGACGAGGCCGATGGGCAACGGTTTGACGGTGGGCGGAAGCTGGCCCAGCAGTTCGCCGGTCTCGTCCGTCTCCTCGCCGATCAGCAGCGCCTTGAGCGTGGAGATGACGTCGCGGCGCTCGCCCATCGAGGCGTTGTCCAAGACGTGGTGAAGCTCGTCGATCATGACGACCGAGACGCGCTTGTTCAAAAGCATCGTCCGCACGCGCGTCCAGATGTCGTGCCTTTGCAGCTTCGATGAGAGCGTCAGTCCGGTCAGGGCCAGGTAGAGGACGATGCCGAGGGTCTTCAGCGTGCACGGGGCGGGCGCGCTGATGCGGAGGAACGGGGTCACCGCTCCGTACTCGTCCTCGAACGCCGCGAGGCGCGGCTCGGCGCAGAATTGCTTGAGGATGTGGGTCTTCCCCGCGCCGGGAGGCGCCGGCAGGACGATCGCGAACGGCTCGACGCCGTCTTCGCAGCGGTTCAGCAACTCGTCGAGCAGGGCCATCGCCGCGCGGAACACTTCGTCCTTGACGTGGATCGCCGCGACGGCCTGTTTGCGCTGCCTCCGCGCTTCCGATTTCGGGTCGACGGTCGCGAAGCGGCGGCGCGGGGCGGCGGTGGGAGCGGGGGTGGTGACGGTGTCTGCCAAGGGGAAAATCCTTTCGGGTTGGGGGCGGCGCGGCGAACCGTTCGCGGCGCCGCCGAAGTCGTGGCTGGATCAGTCGTCCCAGCCGTCGAGGTCGTCGTCCTCGTCGGTCGCCGCGGACGGCTCCGGGCGCCGGCGCCGGGGTCGCCGAAGTCGTCGTCGTCGTCCGGACCGGACTCTTCCGCGGGCGCCGACGGGAAGGGGATGACGTTCGAACTCGTCGTCCCCGTCGGCCGGCGCCGGATGGCCGCCGTCGCCGACGTTGCGCTCCCCGGCCGCCGGCTTCGCCTTGCGCGGGCGACCGCGGCCGGGCGTAGCGGGGGCCTCGGCGCCGTCGTCGGGGGCCACGCTGAAGGCGGGGTCGTCGGCGTGGGCGCTCGCCCAGTCCATGTCCTGGTCGCGCACCTTTTTCTCGGGCTTCTTGAGCCGGGCCGCCTCTTCCGCCAGCCATTTGCGCGCCGCGCGCAGCGTCGCGAGGGCGACGCGTTTGCCGGCCTCGGTGCGGTCGCGCGCGAGGGAGTTGGTCTCCTTCCACTCGGCCACCGAAACCCCGTCGGCGAGTTCGGGATAGAGGCAGGGGACCCTGATCCAGCGGCCCTTCCGCTCGCGGTCGCCTTCGTCGAGGACGAGGACCGAGCCGAGGTCGCAGGGATCGACCTTGACCATGAGCATCTTGCCGAGATGGCCCTCCCGCCGGCGGATCATCTGCAACTCCTGCGACTGGTAGACGAGGCCGAGGTAGGTGACGCCGACGTTGGTCACGGTGCGCTCGATGGTCTTCGCCAGCGCGGCGACGAGGTCGTCGGCGTTCGGCGGCATGCGCACCCCGAAGCCGGTCAGGCTCTCCCACTTCTGGAGCGGGGTCAGCCCGAGCAGGCAGCCCATCGGCTTGTTGTGCATGACGTCGACGATGTAGACCGTCATCATCTCCCGCAGCTTCGGCAACGTGGCCGCCGCCCGCCTCTTCGACGGGTACTCGCCGCGGGCCTGCGGGTTGTTGAACAGCTTGCCGGGCAGGAAGGAGAGGAAGTCGCGGCCGATGGTCCCGATGGTCCGCTCGATGCCGCCTTTGAGGTGCGGCTTGCCGCGCGGCATGTAGCAAAGCTCCATCCGGAGCTGGCCGGCCATGGCGCGGATCGAGCGGCTGTGGAATTCGGGGCCGTTGTCCATCTTCAGGATTTCCCAGACCCCGAAGACCGGGTAGGGCGACCTGACCTCGATCCCTTCGAGCTTCTTTTCGAGCACGCCCATGCCGATCGTGTTCATCACCGACACGTAGGACGGCCGCTCGCGGGACAACTCGAAGCCGACCACCATTTTGGTCGCCATGCAGCGGGCGACCGTCAGCCAGACCTCGTATGGCTCCGCCTTGCGGCGGTCGCCCTTGGACGGCTTTCCGTCGTCGTCGACGACGAGCACGTCGAGGCGCGTGTGGTCGATCTCGACGACCTGGAGCGGCCTCGACGGCTGCGGCGCCCGGCGCGTCGCGCGGAAGTCCTGCCCGGCCTTTTTCGCGCCGTGGCGCTTGAGCGTGCGCTCGAACGGCGTCGTCCACGAGTTGATGCAGCGCAGGAAGGTCCGGTAGGTCGGGACGGCCAGCGCGTTGACGCGGGCCTTGTTTTTCTCCTCGATCTCGTGGACGACGAGGTCGTAGACCGGCTTCGCGTCGGGACGCTCGTCCGTCATGTAGGTCTCGCGGATGTGGCGCCCGACGATTTCCACCACGTCGGGATCGAGGCGCAGGCCCGCCTGTCCCTTGTAGTCGTGGCAGGGGAGCAGCGAGCGGATGTCGCGGCCCGATTTGAGCCAGCGCTTGTGCCAGCGCCGCAGGGTCGATCCGCCGACGGCGTCCATTCCGATCTGGCAAGGGCGTTTGCCCTGGTCGCGGGCCTCGACGAGGCGCCGGTGGCGGGCGACGATCTTGGCGATGCGCTCGTAGCCCTCGGGACGGATCGGAAAGAGTCCGCGCCGGACCGGATTGTCGGTCGAGAAGAAGCGGTCGCAGGCCAGGACGTAGGCCTGCCTCCTCAGGGCTTCGTCCTGCCATTCGAGGGCGAAGTCCGCCAGCGGCTCCTTGAGGTTCTGCGCGACGGCTTCCGGCAGGTTGCCGAGCGCGCCTCGGACGACGACGAGGCGGGGCGCGCCGTCGGCGGCCTGCCGCTCCCTGTAGAGTTTCCAGAACTCCTCGTTGGAGAGGAACCGGCGCGCGGGCGCGCTGCCCAGCGTGGCGAGTTCGATGTTGTCGGCGCCCTTGGCGAGGATCTGGTGGAGGCGGCCGTCGATCTGGACGAGGTCGCCGTCCTCGAAGCGGAATCCGGGATAGGTCATGGAGTTTTTCCTTTCAGCGGTTGGGGATTTCGACGACCGCGTAGTCGTCGAGCGGAAGGTCGGGGCGGGTCGCCCGCAGTTCGCCGAGGGCGACGAGGCGGACGACGGCGCGGAACGAGCGGCTTTCGAGGCCGGAGGCCCTGCGGAGTTGGGACACGCTCGCCCGTCCCCCGAGTTCGCGGATCGCGAGGCGCATCCGGTGCTCTTCGCCCTCGTCGGAGACGAAGGTCCGTTCGCTGGCGATCAGCGCCTCGTTGGCGAGCCGCGGCTGCTGCTCGATCTCGTTCTCGGTCCAGAGTTCGAAGTCGGAATAGCCGTTGCCGAGCGCGGCGCGGCGGATGTGCGGCAGGCGGCGCAGGAACCCGGTCTTGACGACGCGGCGCATCGGCATGACTTCGACGCCGATCTTGCGCCCGTCGGCGAGGTCGACGGCGAAGTCGGGCGTGTACGTCCTCCAGCGCAGGCCGTCGGTCCAGCGGAACGGCGCGGGCTTCTCCCGGTAGGAGATCACCGCCTTGTCGCCTTCGAGGACGACGATGAACGCGCGGGATGGCGTCCCGTCCCAGCGCACCATGCGGAAGTCCATCGCGGGCTTGCCGGACGGGTATTCGCCGGAAATCCAGTCGACGGCGCGGTTGACGGCGGTCCGCGTATGCGTCGGGCCGCCGACGAACCTCGGGTCGTAGGTCTTGGTCATGGGTCGTTCCTAGGTTCGGGCATTCCCCCGCCGATCGCGGTCCGCGCGTTGCGCGTCCACGTCCGTTCGGCGGGGGAATTCGGGGATGAGACGGGCTACGCGCCGTCTAGGGGCCGGGTCATTCGACCGTGGCTTTCGGCTGCGGCTTCGTTTGGCGTCGCCCGCGCCGGCTCCGTTTGCCGTCGAGGCGGCCGAGCTTGGCGGCGGACGGGTAGAGGTTGCCGACGCGGATCCACCGGAGCGCGTTCGGGTCGAACACCCAGACGTGGGACAGGTCGTCGGGGTCGACGGCCACGTCGACGGCCGTTCGCTTCTGGAGCTGGTCGCGCAGGTGGGCGAGGCGGTCCGAGAAGAACTCGTGGCCGAGGGCCGCGACGTGTCCGCAGCCGAGCAAGGCGCGCCTCCGCAGCGACGTCTTCCCGAACGGACAGGGAGGGGTAAAAATGTGTTCCATGGTGAAATTCCTCGTTGGGATGGAAGCCGGCGCCCGCCGCGGGCGCCGGAGGGGTTGGTCAGATCGCGGAGACGCGCGTGTGGGCGAAATGGAGGTCGAACCAGGCCGAGACGTCGCCGTCGAGGACGCGCCATGCGACGAAGTCCTTCTCGGCCAGCAGCCAGTCGATCTTCTCGATCCCGTAGGCGTCCTTGGCGAAGCACAGCGCCGCCGGAACGGTGTCGATGTCGCGCTCGTCGCCGAGGATGGGGACGAGGACGAGGAGGAGGAACACGACGGCAAGCCGCATGCGGAACTCCTCCAGCGTCCCGTCGGAGAAGGCGTCGACGTCCGTCGGCCCATAAATTTCCGGCGGCGCCGTGCGGCGGGAAATGACCCGTCCTTTGGAGTTCCTTTCGCTGATGGAGGCTTTTCGCCCGTAGACGGACGACGACCCGAGCTTGATCTCGACGACCTCGTCCTCCGTCTCGACTTCCAGTCCCTGGTCGGCGGCGACGATGATCGCGGCGCGGCGCATGGCGCGCGAAAGGGATTTGGCGCGGTTGAAGGGAATGAACATGATGGTGCTCCTGGGGAGGTTGGGGCGACCCGGACGCCGGAATGGCGCCGCGATCGCGGATCCCAGACGCGCGGCGGACGGGGCATTTCAGCGCCTGAATTGGACGCGGTGCGTCCATGGGCTGCCGTCGCGATGACGGGGTGCGGGTCGGTCGGCGTCTTGGGAATTGGCTTGGGGGAAAGAGCCGCCGTCGGGCGCGGCACGAACGGACGTGCGCGGACGGATTGGGCGCGGAAACGGGTCGCGCTTGTTCGATCGGCTTTTCGGGGGTGCGGCGTCGGGAAGGGTCGTCCGATCGCAGCGTGGGAGAACATTGACATAAAGGTCTGAAGAAAATGTAAAAGGATTCGGAATTCGATCGTCTTTCGATCGTTTTTTCATTTTCCCGATAATCGGGGGGAGGTTTCGACCGACAGGCGCCGAATCGGGGCCTGCATCGGTCGGAATTCGGGGGTGGCCCCGGCGCGGGATGGCGCCGGGGCGCGGTCTTTAGGCGGCCAGGTCGTGGTCTAACTGGGCGTCGGCGGGATAGTCCGCGCGGCGGACCGTGAATTCCGTCGGCGAAAACGGATCCTTGATCCAGACGTGGTTGATGGAGACGCGGTTGATGGAGACGTCGTCGACGCGGGCCTCCACCGTCGCCGACGGGCCTTGCCGGCGGCGGATGTTGTAGAGTTCCTTCGATTGGAACCAGATCCCATCGACGAAAATGCCGTGGGGTTGGATGGCGTACTCACGAAAAGCTCCCTTGGTCATGGCGACCTCCATTGTCCGTGCGGGCGCGCCCAGGTGGGCGCCCCGCATTCCGGAGCCGAGGCCCCGACGGCGAGCAGCTTTCGGCTGTGCCAACGGCGGTCTGGGCGTTTTTCCGGCGACGGATCCCCAGCGGCGGAGCGCGTTTTCGGCGCCCGTCGTTTCGACTGTTTCGAATGCTGGGGGGTGGCGATGGACAGGGCTGCTTCGCCCGCCCGGCCATCTTTCCGGAAGGTCTGTCGGCCGAAGCCAACTCGTTCCGGTTACGCCGCGTGTCCGCGGCGGATGGCTATTCGGGAGGTTTTTGCGGACGGCTTTGGCGTCGGCGTTCGGGGCGGGGTGGGATTTTTCATGTCGGTTCTCCCTGGACTGCGAGGGCGCGTCGGCCCTTCGGTCTTGTCGCCGCCCGGATTCGGGAGACGCTCCTTTCGGAGCCGATCAGTTCAGCGGGAGAACCTTGCGGCCGCCCGCCGACGCCAGTCGGCTTGTGCGTCCGAAAACGCGGCCCGCGAGGGCTATGTGTGAGGCGGTCTGCATGGGGGCGAGTCATTAACGCCCGAAGTGTTTGCGCCGGGTTAACGTGGCTTAATCGGGCGAGGGTTCGTTGCGTTTACGGAAAATGAGCCCTGAAAAATCGGATGCAATCTGATTGCTTAACCTTTCCCGCGGAAAGGGAAGCGGATCACCACTCCCGTTTCCTTTTTCGGCGGCCTCTTCGCCCGGCGTTCGGCTTCCGCCAACGCCGCGCGGGCGATCCCGTTCAGGGCGCGCCCGGCGGCGTCGCGGAAGGCGGCCGGTCCGAGTTGCAGCCGGACGGCCGCCAGCCGTTCCACCACGAGGTCGAAAAGCGCGACGTCTTCAGGCAAGAGCGGCTCCTTTCTTCGTCCTGGCGCCGAAGCGCCCGACGATGTCGGCGACCCGGCCGGCGGTCACCAGTCGGCGCTGGGCCAACTCCGTCGCCACAGCGTCGATGGCGGCGCGGTTGGCGTAGACCAGATCGAGCGCCATTCCGTGCAGCCGCGCCATGTGGCCGTCGACCGCCCGGCGCAGCGCCGGGTCCACCGGCAGCAGCTCCGTCGCCTTGCCCGATGGGGCGAGGTGGGTGAGCGCGCCGCCGAGTCCCTGGCTGGCGTGGGCCGCCGCGACCAGCTCGGTCGCCAATGCGAGATCCCCCTCGGCGCCGCCGGTCGGCGCGTCGAAGAACGCGATCTCGGCGGCGCGGCCGCACAGCAGCATGGTCGCGGCGGCGTCGATGTCGGCGGCCGTCGCGCAATCCGGCAGCAGCCTGACGGGCACGTGGCCCTCGGTCGCCCCGGTCCGCACGATGTTGACGTCGCCCATCGGCCGTCCGGTCAGGAACTGCGCCACCGCGTGTGCCAACTCGTGGATCGCGATCCGGCGCACGGTCTCCGGCGACCTGTTGTCCGGCGGCGCCACGACGGCGATCAAATCGTCGATCGTCATGTCGCGGTCGGCCGCCATCGCCTTCCGTTTCGCCTCGCGAGCCCAGCCTGCGGCGACGGCGCCGGTGGCGCCCGGCGCGAGCCGGGTCACCGCCGTCAGGTCGACGCCGGGAAGGGATGTTCCCAGATGCTGTCGGAGGATGCCTGCGAGATCGTCTGGCGACGGGGTATCGATCAGAATCGTGCGATCGAACCTTCCCGGACGAATCAACGCAGAATCGAGATTTCGCAGGTGGTTCGTGGCGCCGAGGATGATCGTGCCCTCGCGCGAGGACGCTCCATCGAGTAGAACCAAAGCATGGGCCACCACGGGCGTCCACCAGTCTCTGCCGTTTCTTGACATTTGCTCGCGGTCAGGAAGCGCATCTAGCTCGTCCAGAAAAAGGATGGCTCCGTTCTTGTGCGAGCGCGCCTGATCAAAGGTTTGTTGGAACTTTGAGATCACGTCCCCAAGATGCCCGTCTCCCTTTGCGAAAAAATCGCTGATCGAAGCGGACACCAACGGGACGCCGAGCGTCAGGGCCAGCGAACGCGCCAGCAAAGTCTTTCCTGTGCCCGGCTTTCCGTGGAAAACCGCGGACGTGGACAGGTCGGACCACGCGGCGGCTTGATTCCGCCACGCCGCGAATCCCGTCGCCAGGTCGAGGCACCATTGCTTGGCGTCGCCATAGCCGCACAGGTCGTGCAGCAGCGGCGTGTCGGATCGCACCGTGGTCCGCGACTTGAAGTCGTTCGACCGCCTCAGGATGTCCACCACCGTCCTCGCCGGCGCGCCGCAGCGGAAGGCCGCGACGATGTCGTTGAAGGCGAGGCCCGCGGCGAGCGCGTCGGGAATGTCCTTCGGCACTTTTCCCGTCGCGGAGATCCGCAGGAAATGCCGAAGAATTTTCGCGTCGGGATGCCCGACGTGCAGATGGGCGTCGGCGGTCGTCAGCAGCGTCGCTGGAAGATATTGCTCCGGCAGTTGGGACACGCCGAAGACCGAGCGGCCGGTCTGGGTCGCGAGGGAGATGGACGGGTTGCCGAGCGTCGGCTTGTGGTCGAACTTCTTCGAGCCGTCCCGGTCGACGACCAGGCCTCCGCTGGCGAGATGTCTTGCCGCGCGGGCGATGGGGTCGACCCAGTCCGGCCCCGGCACCGTCCACACGACGCAGACCGGATCGCCCCGGTCAATTCGCCTGCGGAGCGTTTTCGGGATCGACGCCAGCAGCAGGGTCAGCGCCAGATCGTCCGCGAGGCGTGCGCCGGTGGGCCGGGCCGTCGCGGCGAGACAATCCAGCACGTCGTCCATGTCGACGTTGCCGGGAAGCGCCGGGTCGTCGGGTTTCTTTGGCGCGTTCATTGCCGCCTCCCCGCGTCGAGGTCGAGGGGACGCCCGAGCCGGTAGAACCGGCTCCACGTCCTCGCCCAGCCGGCGTCCGCGTCGAGCGCGAAAACGTCGGTGGTCAACGCCGTGTGGTCGTCGGGGATGCGCGGGTGGCCGTTGACGATCCCGAAGATGGCGTGCCCGTCGCGCAGGGCGGGCTGCCAGAAGTCGAGGATGGGCGCCGCGGCGAGGTCGTCGGCGGAAGGACTGCCGTCGGCCGCGATGCGCGCGAGGTCGTCGGCCAGCCGTCTGGCCTTGTCGAGGGTAGAGACGGCGTTGCCGCCGATGAAAATGATGGGCATTTTTCCATACTCCATGTGTTGCGCGAGGCGGGATCGCGGACGCGCGGGATCGTTCGAAGGCGAGGCCCTCGTCGGTGTTCGATGATGGTGTTGGGATTGGTCTCGAAGCTCGGCGCCGGCCGCCTATGGCGGTCCCGTCAGGCGACGTCGCGCGCGGACGGGGCTTCCGGTCCGAGCATGCGTTCTCGCGCTATGTATATAAGGAGTGGGGCGCCGGGGGCCGCGTCGCCCGCAGCGGGCGCGCCGCGCATGGCGGGGATGGGCGCCGGATGCGCGCGGGCCATCGATGCCGCAATCGCGGCGTCGTGGCGCGGGAAATCGGGGGAAGTCGGGATACGCATCGGAGGAACTCAACGCAATTACGCGGATGTCCCCCAGGGCGTCGGTCAGGCTCCGTCGAGGACGAACGGATGCCGCCGGGCGTCGCGCGCCCGTTCGTGCTGTTCCCGTATGCGGGATATGGTCCGGTTCGAGGTCATAGGCGTATAAAGAACGAAAGATGAACGAGAGTCAAGCGTAAAAAGTAGAATTTTTTCGAACTTTTTCGCCTTGCCGATCGCGGTTTCCTAGGGATTTTTTGATACTGGCCCTTGTGCAGTCTCCGCTTGCGTGCGACCATGGCTCTGAGATTATACTATTTTGATAGTATATTGGAGGGTACGTGATCGAGGCTGGAACAAAGAAGGGGCGTGAAAAATCCGCTTCAGACAAGAAGCCGAGCTTGCTTTACCTTGATCCGGGTGTCGCCAAGGTCTTGAAGCTCGCGGCCGTCGAGCGGGAGACGTCGGCGTCCGCCATCGCCAACGAGGCCATCACGACTTGGTTGACGCAGCGCGGATTTTTGAACCCGCGCGACGAAAAGTGATTTCAGGGAGGCATTTGATGAACGTCTTTGATCTCGACCGTTCCATGATCGCGGAATACGCGAGCTTCTCGCGGTCATTCACCAAAATCCGTGCCGACGATATCCGCGACCAGATCGACGCGGAATACGAATCCGGGCGCTTTTGGCCAGAGCCGATCGTCCAGATCAATCCGCAATACAAGTCGGACTGTCAGGTCGCCGATCTGGTGTCATCGGGCGTTTTGCATCCCAGCTGCGGCGTCGTGTTCAAGGATTGGCGGCTCCGTACTCATCAGGCGCAGGCCGTCCATATCGCTCGTCAGCGCAAGAGCTTCGTCGTCACGACCGGCACAGGATCCGGCAAATCGGTCTGCTTCTTCATCCCGATCATCGACGCCGTGTTCCGCGCCAGGGCGAACGACCCGCGCAAGCGCACGCGGGCCATCATCATTTACCCGATGAACGCCCTCGCCAACAGCCAGCTCGGCGAGCTGGACCGCTATTTCAAGGATGTCGCCGACCCGCATCAGGTGACCTACAAGCGCTACACCGGGCAGGAAAGCCAGGAGGAGCGCCAGCGCATTGCGGCGAACCCGCCGGACATCCTGCTGACCAACTTCATGATGCTTGAACTCCTGATGACTCGTCAGGACGAGATCGACCAGAAGGTCATCAGTAACTGCGAGAACCTTGAATTCCTAGTGCTTGACGAACTGCACACCTATCGCGGTCGTCAGGGCGCCGACGTGGCAATGCTCGTTCGGCGTCTCCGCAATAGGCTGGCGAAGGGCGACGACCTCACCTGCATCGGCACGTCCGCGACCATGACGAGCGAAGGCGGACAGGAAGGGCGCAAGGTCGTCGCTGACGTGGCCTCCAAGCTTTTCTCGACCCGAATCTACCGCGACGACGTCGTGATCGAAACCCTTGAACGCCAGACCAACCCCGCCGAGTTGGCGGAAACGGTCAGGCTTCGTCTTGCCGGCGCAATTTCCGCCGGGGTCAAGGAGGACGCCACCGACGCGGAAATGTGGTCCGATCCGCTGGCGATATGGGCCGAAACGACCCTCGGTATCGTTCCTGAAATCACGAACGGCGCGTGGATTCGGGCCACGCCGCGCAGGCTGTCGGACGCCGCGGAGATGCTGGCTGCGGTTTCCGGCGCGGACAGGGAGAAGTGCCAGGAGGCTTTGGAGCGCCTGTTCCTTGTCGCCAGCCGCACGGAACAGCAGCGCACCGGACGCGGGTCCACGGATCCTTTTTTCGGCGTCCGGCTGCACCAGTTCATCTCTGGCGCTGGCCGCGCCCACATGACCATCGAGCCTGCGCACCAGCGCAAGGTCGTCCTCGACGCGCAGAAATTTCTGCCCGATGGGGAAAACGACAAGCGCCTTTACGCCGTCCACTTCTGCCACAACTGCGGGCAGGAACATCTTCCGGTCTGGCACTGCGAGGATCTTGACGGCAAGCGCCTTGAGGCGCGCGCCATCGACGACCTGCCCCTCAAGGACGCCGAACAGACGACGCGCCGCTTCGGCTTCTTCATGCCGGTGCCTTTCGGAGGCATCGACTTCACCGGCGCCGACGAGGACTACCCGGAGACCTGGACCGAGCGCAAAAAGAACGGCGACATTCGCGTCAAGTCGAGCCATCGCCTGCTCAAGCATGAGCGCATTTTCGTTCGCCCGACGGGCGAAATCGACGTCGCCAACGGCGTCGAAGGCTGGTTCCAGCCGAGCAACTTCCGGTTCTGCGCGACGTGCGGTGAGCTGACGAACTCCAAGGGTTCCGACCTCTACCGGCTAGCCGGACTGTCGGCCGAGGGCCGCAGCAGCGCCACGACGGTCCTGGTCGCTTCGATCCTGAAGTGGATGAACTCCGACCAGTCCGGCATATCGGAACCCCTCAAGCGAAAGGTGCTGGGCTTCACCGACAACCGCCAGGACGCCGCGCTCCAGTCCGGACACTTCAACGACTTCGTATTTGTCTCGCTGCTTCGCGCCGCGATATATGCTGCGCTGTGCAAGGCCGGTCCCGCCGGCCTCGACGACGCGACCATCGGCCAGGCGATCCAGAACGCCCTTGGCTTCCTGAAGGACGATCCCAGCTCGCATTCCGAGTGGATGAACGACCGCCTGGAAGGCCCGACCCTGAACGACGCCGACCGCGTGCTGCGCGAGGTGCTGGCCCACCGGTTCTGGGTGGATCAGCAGCGCGGCTGGCGCGTGACCAACCCAAACCTTGAACGGCTGAAACTGCTCAAGGTCGAGTACAAGGGATTGCCGGACCTCGTCGCGAACAAGGCCAAGTTCGCCAAGGCGCATCCCGTCCTCAGGGACGCCACCCCTGAAAAACGCTTCGAGGCGTACAAGATTCTGCTCGACCACATGCGCAAGGGCCTTGCCGTCGACACGGTGAGCCTCGACCAAGCGTCGCTTGAAGAGGCCCAGCGCCTTTCCGGCAACCTGCTGCGCGCGCCCTGGGTCCTGGCCGACGAGAAGCCGCGCCTCGGCGCCTTCCTGATGCTCGCCCCGACGCGGCGCGAGGCACGGGCCGAAGAGGAAGTCTTCCGCATCCGCGGCGGCGCGACCAGCGCGCTCGGCCGCTCCCTGCGCGCGCAACGCATCTGGGGCCAGCGGCTCACTCCAGACGAATACGGCGAAATTATCCAGGGCCTGCTCGGCGCCGCCGAGGGCAGCATCGTGCGCCGGCGGACGCAGTTCTTCAAGGAGACGATCGACAACTGGACCCTCTACGCCAATTCCATCGTGTTCAAGGTTGACGACGGAATTTCCGCGGAGGGAGAGAGAGAGCCGAACGCCTTCTTCATCGACCTCTACCGCTCCCTCTCGCTGGCGATCGACGCCAACGAGAGGGCGATCATCGGCTTCGAGGCGCGGGAACATACGGCGCAGGTGGACTCGAAGGTCCGGCAGATCCGCGAGGCGCGCTTCCGGTCCCGCAAGGATGACAGGGAGTTCCTAGCAAAGGACGAGACGCAGAAAAAGCTCGGCGAAATCGTCGATACGGACCGCTTCCTTCCCGTGATGTTCTGCTCCCCCACCATGGAGCTTGGCGTTGACATCGCCGAGCTGGACTTGGTCTACCTCCGCAACGTGCCGCCGACCGCCGCCAACTATGCCCAGCGCAGCGGCCGCGCCGGCCGCGGGGGACAACCCGCCCTCATCGTGACTTATTGCGCGGCTCAGAGTCCGCACGACCAGTGGTTCTTCAGGAAACCAGGCGACGCCGTGAAGGGCGTGGTCCGGGCGCCGACGATCGACCTGACCAATCAGGACATGATCGAAAGCCACCTCCAGGCCATCTGGCTTGCCGAAACCCGTACGGCGCTGAGTCCGAAGATCGCCGTGGTCCTCGATCTCGACGTCAAGGGAAGGCCGATATCGGCGGCCCTGAAGGAAGTCGCTCCTCGATGAAGGCGTGGCGGAAAGAGCTTTGCCGCGCGTGAAATCAGTCCTCGGGGGCGTCTATGACGCCGCCAATCCCGACATGGGATGGGTCGGCGAACTCGACGCCTACTCGACGCGGATCGTCACCAGCGCCGCCGCCCGTTTTGACGGCACCTTCGGGCGCTGGAGAAGCCTGTTCGATTCGGCGGAAAGGCAGGCGGACGAGGCTAGCGCCCAGCTGCGTCGCCACTCGCTGGAAAGGCACGAACGGAGGGTTCTGGAAGGCATTCGCATGAACGCCGAAAAACAGATGGAGCTGCTTCGCGGCGGGAGCGACGACCAGCATTCCGACTTCTACACCTACCGCTACCTCGCGACGGAAGGCTTCCTTCCTGGCTACAACTTCCCCCGCCTGCCGCTCGTCGCCTTCGTCTCGACCGGCCGGGGGCGGACTCAGGGCAGGACGCTGATCCAGCGCCCCCGCTTCGTCGGCATCAGCGAATTCGGCCCCAACAGCCTCGTCTACCATGAGGGACGCGCCCACCGAGTGCGCCGAGTCATACTGAAGGGCGGTGACCAGAACGATGCCGGAAGGCTCGTGACGGCGACCTTCAATGTCTGCACGGCCTGCGGCGGCGCCCATTCTGGCGAAAAGCCAGACCTGTGCCATTCCTGCGGGATGTCGCTCGCTGACGCGGACCTCATCAGCGACGCCTACAGGATCGAACAGGTCGAGACCGTTCCCGCAGACCGGATCACCGCAAACGACGAGGAGCGCAGGCGCCAGGGTTTCGAGATCAGGACGGTCTATGAATGGCCTGTGCGCGACCACGGCCGCAAGGACACACGCGCTGCTGAGGTCCGTGACGACGATGGCCTCGTCGCAAAGCTGACCTTCGGCCCCGCCACCACCATCCGCCGCTTCAACCTAGGCCTCCGCCGACGTGACCCGAACGGCCCCGATGGCTTCAACATCAACCCGCGCAACGGCTACTGGGCGCGGTCCGCCGAAGAGGGTGAAAACGAGGCGCCGGATCCCGACAAGGTCACGCCACAGCCGATCATCCCCTATGTAGAAGACCGGAAGAACGCCCTCCTGTTCACGCCGGCCATTCCGCTGGAGGACACGGTCATGGCAGACCTCCAGTATGCTTTCATCCGCGGGCTGGAGTTCATCTACCAGCTGGAGGAGGGCGAAGTGCTTGGGGAGGCTCTGCCCGAGCGCGCCGACCGCCGTTCAATCCTGATCTACGAGGCCGCCGAAGGCGGCGCCGGCGTTCTCTCGCAGCTCATTTCCGACCATGGCGCACTTTCTCGCGTCATGGAGAAAGCCATTGAGATCTGCCACTTCGACCTGCCGCGCTTCAAGGCCGAAGGCGTCGCCGCCACGACGCTGCATGACGTCGACGACCCCAAATGCGTCGCCGGCTGCTACCGCTGCCTGCTGTCCTATTTCAACCAGCCGGACCACGCACTCGTCGACCGGCGGAAGGAAGAGTTCAAGGCGACCCTGATCCGCATAGCCAGGGCGCAGGTCGTCCGGGTCGGCCAGATCGATGCGCCGTCAGTCCCCCAAGATCAGAATGCGCCGGCCGAATTCGGTCAACCCCATGCTGGCCGCGATCCTTGCCCACGGACTCCAGCCCTACGATGCCAAGCCTTACGAGTTCGATGGCGAGCAGTTTCCGTATATCTGGCGCTCCGCTCGTGTGATCGTCGTGCCGCAAAAAACCCCGATCCGCATCAGGCGGTCGATTTCAGACCTCGGACTTCTGGTCGTTCCCTTCGACCCGAGCGACCCAGCCTCGCCCGACCTGATGGAATCGCTGAAAGAAGCCCTCAACGGAGACGCGGCATGAACGCCCCCGCCAGCTTTTCACCAGGCAACCTCGTCAAGGCCCGCGGCCGCGAATGGGTGGTGCTGCCCGGCGTCGACCCGGCCCGGCTCAATCTCCGCCCCCTGTCCGGATCGGAAACCGACGTGCAGGCCCTGCTCCCGGACGTGGAGCTTGAGCCGGTGGTTTCGGCCGTTTTCCCGCCGCCCTCCGCCTCGCGCATCGGCCCGCAAGACGAGGCGATGCTCATGCGCGACGCCTTCCGGCTCGCGTTGCGGCGCGGAGCCGGCCCTTTTCGTGGCGCCGGCCGCGTCGTGTTCGAACCCAAGGCGTACCAGCTCGTTCCGCTGATGATGGCGATGAAGCTCGATACCGTCCGACTTCTGATCGCCGACGACGTCGGCATCGGCAAGACGATCGAGGCTGGGCTGATCGCCCGCGAGCTTTACGACCGCGGAGAGATCGAGCGCCTGACCGTCTTGTGCCCTCCCCATCTGGTAGACCAGTGGGTCAAGCAGCTCGCGACCAAGTTCCACATCCCCGCCGTGGCCGTGACTGCGTCCTCGGCCGCGCGTCTCGAACGAAACATTCCGCAATCGGACAGCATCTTCCGGGTCTATCCATTCACCGTCGTCAGCCTGGACTACATCAAGTCGGACACCAGACGGCATGAGTTCGCCCGTGCCTGCCCCGAGTTCGTCATCGTCGACGAGGCTCATACCTGCGTCTCCGCTGACGAAAAGACCCATCAGCGCTACCAAGTCCTCAACGAGATCGCCCGCGACCCGAATCGGCATCTGGTACTTCTGACGGCGACACCGCATAGCGGCATAGCCGATGCCTTCCATAAACTGCTGGGTCTTCTCAATCCTGATTTTCGTCGAACTCGGGGAAACGACGGGCGCGAGCCACGACGATCTGAGAAAACGTCTGGCTGCACATTACATCCAGCGCCGGCGCATCGACATCGAAGCATGGAAAGAAAAAGGCGTATTTCCCAAACGCGAAGAGGACGAGCAAACCTATCTGCTGGCCGGGGACCATCAGGCATTCCTTGAACTGGTCCTCGACTATTGCACGTCCGTTGTCGAGAGGGTCGGCGACGACGAGCGCCGGCAGAGACTAGCCTTTTGGGGGACGTTGGCCCTGATGCGCTGCGTGGGATCGAGTCCCGCTGCGGCTCTGCGCGCCCTCAATTCCCGCGCCAAGGGAGCCGAGATCGATTTTGAAGCCCTGTTCGACGGTCGGGATGACGCCTTCGGATCCGACGATTCGGAACCCGGCGTCGACGTCGATGAAGACCTGTCGGCGCTGATCGAACTCGCCAAGAACCTGGTCGTGAAGCCAGAGGTCGATCCCAAGCTCAACGCCCTGCTCGGCCGGCTGAAGCCCATGATCAAGGAAGGCTATTCGCCGGTCGTCTTCTGCCGCTACATCTCGACGGCCGAATGGGTTGGTCGGGCGCTTGGCAAGGTATTCGGCAAGTCGGTCCCGGTCGAGGTCATCCATGGCGAGTTGCCCGCCGACGAGCGCAGGGCGCGCATCGAGGCCATGACCAGCGGCGAGCAGAGGATCCTCGTCGCGACCGACTGCCTCTCCGAGGGCATCGACTTGCAGGAGATCTTCGACTTCGTCATCCACTATGACCTCTGCTGGAACCCGACCCGCCACCAGCAGCGCAACGGCCGCGTCGACCGCTTCGGCCAGCTCAAGCCCGTGGTGCGTTGCCTTCTGCTTTACGGCGAGAACAACCCTGTCGACGGCGCCGTGCTTGAGGTGATCCTCCGCAAGGCCGCTACCATCCAGAAGGATACCGGCGTGCCGGTGCCGCTGCCCGACGACGATCGCAAAATGACGGAAGCGCTGCTCAAGGCGTTGCTGCTCCGGCGCAAGGACGCCAGGTCCGGCAAGACCACCCAGATGGGTTTCGACTTCGGCGCCATGCCGGAAGCGGAAAAGATCGCGGCGTCATGGAAGGACGCCGCCGAGCGCGAAAAGGCAAACAGGACCATCTTCGCTCAGCGCACCCTGAAACCCGACGAGGTGATGGCCGAGTGGAACAAGACGGTCGACGTCCTTGGCGGCTCCAACGACACGGAGAAATTCCTCGAACGCGCCCTCAAGCGTTTCAAAGTGCCGTTCACAAAGGACGCATCCGGCTATCGTCTGTATGCCAGTCAGCTTCCAGATGAAATTTCGACCCGCATTCAGGACGACGACCTCGGCGAAACGATCAGGCTCCGTGTCGACGGCGGCAGCCGGGACCACCTGCACCGCGCCCATCCGCTGGTCGGCGCGCTGGCAGAGGTTCTGGTCGAGAAGGCGCTCGACCCGCAGTCAAGCGATGAAGAGGCGGCCACCCGAGATCCGACCATTCTCGCGCGAGCCGGGACTTGGGCGACCAAGGCCGTCAAAAGGCCGACGCTGGTCGTCCTCACGCGCATCCGGCACTGCGTCACGACGACCACGTCCCTGAGGACCGGTCAGCGCATCCTGCTGGCAGAGGAAACAGACGCCATGGCGTTCGAGGGCGCCGACGACAAGCCGGTCCTTCTCGGGTCCGACGCTTCGCGCCTTCTTGATTCCTTGGTCGCCCACGAAACGGACAAAGCGACGAAATCCAGACAGGTCGCGGCTTCGGTCTCCCGTCTTGAAAGCCTTCGTATTTCGATTGATCGGCGGGCCGCAGAGCGCGCGAGCATTTTGAAAGACGATCACATCCGCGTCAGAGACGCGGCGAATGCGGCCGGAACGGTCCGAATTTCTCCCGTCTCGCCCGTCGACATTGTCGGCGTGTACTCCCTCATGCCTGCTCTGGACTGACCCATGGCCCGTCGCGACAAATCGCTCCTGCAACTCGACGCCGTCCGCGTCGAAGGCGGAATCATCCAGCCCGACGTCGTGGCCAGCGTGGCGCGCGGCGACGCCGAATGGCAGAGTTCCGAAAGCTACGGCATCCTGCCCGGCCTCAACCTGCGCGACGAGATCGGGCGGGCCTATCAGATCGGCCGGGCGCAATGGGCGCAGTTCGAGTCCGGGCGCGACGGCGTCAACCCTGACGCGGTCCACCAGGCC
The DNA here is from genome assembly GCA_963828185.1 of uncultured Alphaproteobacteria bacterium. Lineage (GTDB taxonomy): Bacteria > Pseudomonadota > Alphaproteobacteria > Rhizobiales > Beijerinckiaceae > Rhodoblastus. Next base: position 258,829 of record CAWHDV010000001.1, read on the forward strand.
TTCGCCCACGCCATCCTGACGGCAGTCCTCGGCTTCAGCCTGCCCAACAAGAAACGGTTCGCCTCGACGACTGGGTCCACGCTGAACCTTCTCGACGCCAAGGGCGGCCACGTGCCGATCGCCGTGGCTGGCGCTCAGGGGATCGATCAGGCGGAGGCGGTGTCCTCTTTCGACGGCATTCCCGTTCGGCGTTCGGCAACGACGCTGGTCCAAGGCGAGCTGAACGCCCGCGAAGAGTGCCTGTGGGGCATCGCCACCAACGGTTCGACCTGGCGCATCCTGCGCGACAACGAGAGCATCACGCGCCCTGGTTATGTCGAAATCGACCTGGCGCGCGTGTTCCGCGACGACCTATACGCCGATTTCACGGCGTTCTGGATGCTGACCCACCATAGTCGCTTTGGCGCCGACGACCTGCCTGGTTCCGAGTGCATCCTCGAACAGTGGCGCGACGCCGGCCGCAAGCAGGGCGTCACCGTCCGCGAGGATCTGCGCGACGGCGTCCAGAAGGCGCTGTTCCACTTCGGACGCGGCTTCCTTGAGAATCCTGACAATTTGAAGCTCGTCGGCCGCTTGAACGACCCCGGCGAGAAGGGCCTCAGCAAGGACGCATACTTCAAGCAGCTCCTCCGCCTCGTCTACCGGCTGATCTTCGTGATGACGGCCGAGGACCGCGACATTTTGCATGCGCCAGACGCCGACGATAGGGCGAAGGCCTTCTACGCCGAAGGCTACGCCACCGGCCGCTTCCGCGACCGCTCGCGCAACAAGCTCAACTGGGACCGCCACCATGACGCCTATGAGGGCATGAAGGTGGTGTTCCGTTCGCTCGGTCGCGGCGAGCCGCGTCTCGCCCTTCCCCCGCTTGGCGGCATCTTCGCCGCCGAACAGACCCCCGACCTTGACAAGGCTGTCCTCGCCAACAAGCGGTTCCTCCAAGGCCTTTATCACCTGTCGTGGCTCCGTCGGGACGGGGCGCTGGTCAGGATCAACTGGCGCGACATGGAGACCGAAGAGTTCGGCTCCGTCTATGAGAGCCTGCTGGAGCTGACCCCGGTTGTTTCCGGCGACGGAAAAAGTTTCTCGTTCCTTGGCGAACCGGATGAAGACAAGAAGAGTGGCTCTGAGGGATCGGCTGGCAGCGGCTCGGAGAAGCCGCAGGGCGGCGCCAAGGGCAACGAGCGGAAGAAGACCGGAAGCTACTATACGCCGGACTCGCTGGTGAAGCTCCTGCTCGACCAGGCCCTCGACCCCGTCATTAAGAAGACCATCGACGAAAATCCTGGCAATCCCGAGGCCTTGCTGAAGCTGAAGGTCATCGACATCGCCTGCGGCTCAGGGCATTTCGTCCTCGGCGCCGCCCGCCGCATCGCCCGCAAGCTGGCCGACCTTCGGCATGAAGGTTCGCCTTCATTGCAGCAGTATCGCCATGCCATGCGTGACGTCGGCCGCCACTGCCTCTATGGCGTCGACCGCAATCCCATGGCGATCGAGCTTTGCAAGGTCGCCATCTGGATCGAGACCGTCGAACCCGGCAAGCCGCTGACCTTCATCGACCAGAAACTGCGCTGCGGTGACAGCCTCGTCGGCATCTATGACTTCTCGGCTTTGGCCAAGGGCATACCGGACGAAGCTTACGCTACTTTGTCCGGGGACGTTTCGGCTGCTGCGAGCCACTTCAAGAAGCTCAATCGCCTTCAGCGTGACGGCGACAAGAAGAACAAAAATCAGCGACGCCTCGAATTCATGGAGCCGCCGCAGGATTTGATTGATTCCGCGAAGGCGGTGGAGTTGATGCCCGAGGACGACCTGGCGGAAATCGCCAAGAAGAAGAAATCGTTCGAGTCGTTCGAGAGCAGCTGGAAGGACAGGAAGTTCGCCTGCGATCTTTGGACCGCCGCATTCTTCACGCCGAAGCGGGAGATCCCGCCGACGCCAGGGCTGTGTGATGTTCCGTTAACCGATCACGTCTGGCTGGCGTGGGGAGGCTCGTCAGTTCCTGAGCCGCTCCGAGCGCTGACGGAAAAGATTGCCGAAGACGCCGCGTTCTTGCATTGGCCGATCGTGTTCGCCGACGTGATGAAGGATGGCGGCTTTGATTGCGTAATTGGTAATCCTCCATGGGAGGTGGTGCAACTTAGCAATAGCGAGTATTTTTCATCTCGCGTGCCTGAAATAGCCGCGCTGAAAGGCATAGCTCAGAAAGCTGCAATCGAGGCATTGCGAGAAGACGATACAGCAATGTTCGATAGCTATCTCGTCGACAAGCGCTTTTACGACGCATGCAATGCTTTCGCTCGCGCATCATGCCGGTTCATTCTCACTGCCTGCGGAAAAATCAACACATACGCGCTGTTTTCTGAATTGTTTGCATGTATCAAGCATGCGAAAGGAAACGCTGGTCTTATTGTGCCTACAGGCATTGCGACTGATTACAGTAATAGATTTTTCTTCGAGCATCATCTTCGTAGTCGTACGATAGTGTCATTTTTTATGTTTGACAACCAGAGGAAGATTTTTCCGTCAATACACTCAGATACACCATTCGGGCTACTGACGTTGGGGTCGGCTCACGGTGATGCAGAATTTGCGGCATATTTACTAGAAGAGCGGCATTTGCAGGATGCTGAACGTCGGTACTATCTGTCCGCCGACGATATCGCACGCATAAATCCCAATACAAAGACCGCTCCTATTTTCCGCACAAAGTCGGATGCCGCCCTCACAGCTAAGATATATGAAAGGATGCCGCTTGTGCTTCCGGACAATGGAAAGCCGCCGTTCGCTGTTGAGCTTATCCAGAATTTTTTCTCTGGCTCAAACGCAGTCGACGCCAAATTATTTTCCAATGCCGCGCTGCTTAACGTGTCGGAAACTTATCCTGTTTATCGCGGAACGATGGTCGATCAATTTGACGATCGAGCAGCCACGTTCGAGCGGGCAACTAAGAGCTTCCGTCCGCTAAACGAATGCGAAAAAGAATCTACCGAATTTTCAATTCTCTCGGATAAAAGGATTCCCAAAAAGGATGTGCACGCCCGCCTTGCTGATAAAGGATGGTCGCGCGAATGGCTGATTGGTTGGCGCGATATAACTAATGCGACCAACGAACGCACCGTGATCGCCTCAGCAATCCCGGTCGCAGGTGCCGACGACACGTTCTCGATCATATTGCCGCTTGATGGCGCGATTGCTGGCGCAATGCTATTGGCGAATCTTAATTCGTTGGTCTTAGACTACGTGGCGCAGCAGAAGGTTGGCGGAACACACATCAGGAAATACGTCATCTCACAATTTCCTATTGTTCCGCCGAGCGCATACACTTCTTATGAGACCGCATTTGTCATTTCTCGCGTTGTCGAATTGGTTTACACGAGCAACTCTATTTCACATTTCGCTCGTGAATTAGGTTACGACGGATCTCCATTTACATGGAATGAAAACCGTCGTGCCGTGATAATTGCTGAACTCGATGCGTTCTATGCGCGTGCATATGGGCTGACGCGGGATGAGTTGCGTTACATTCTCGATCCATCAGACATAAAGGGCAAGGAATATCCATCGGAAACATTCCGCGGCCTGAAAAACAAGGATCTCGCGAAATATCCGCTCGTCGACTTCCCACAATACGCCCCCTATTATACGGCCAGCCTTGTCCTCGACGCATGGGATCGCATGGAGCGCGGTGAACTGGCGGCCTAACAAGCTTGACGGCCTGAACCCCTCAGGCGACAGTGTGCAAGGACTGCCGCCTGAGATAAATCGCATGCTGAACGACGCCAACGCCCAATCAAACAGCGACTGGCGCATTTCGATGCTGGCTCGCGGCGCTGGGTTTCCGATCCTAAATGGCGCCGACGATTTCGGCCTCGCATTCAGCGGCCCCGCCCTCAATGGCAAGGTGGTCTCGATCAAGTGCCTAGGCGCGAATACCTTTGCGATGCGCGTGCCTGCTGCCGTTTCGCAAGAGATGCGGTTAGAGGCTGCGGTGAAAGGCTTCCTGGTGGACGACGCAGGAATCGTCCTGTTCAGGGATGTCGGCGACCTCGGCGGCGAGACCATTAGGCGGGCGGCGGCGCTGATCCGAGCCCTGCCAAACACGCCCCTCGCAGTCTATCGGCAGAAAACCGAATCCATGCCGTCCGCTACGGAGGCGGAGCGCCAGGCCAAGGTGCGGATCGGACAAGACGTCTTTCGAAGCGCGCTCGACGACTACTGGCAGGGATGCTGCGCCGTGACGGGTATTCCGGATCGCGCGCTCCTGCGGGCAAGCCACATCAAGGGCTGGGCCGAGTGCGAAACCGACGAGGAACGCCTTGATGTCCATAACGGCCTGCTTCTGGCCGTCCACGTGGATGCTGCGTTCGACGCGAAACTGATCACATTTTCTGACGAAGGCGCCATCGTCGTTTCTCACAGGCTCAGCGCGCGGAGCGAGGCGCTCATCAAGGATGGCTCCCGTTGCGTACCCTTGACGGCGGACCACGAGAAATATCTGCTTCACCACCGTCGGCTTTTCGAGCAAGCTGACTCTCAGGCCGACTGAACGCAGGTCGTCATCGGTACAGGCCATTCCAAACCCTTGAATGATACCAACGCGTTTGCGCTTCGCCTTCGGGGCGAAGAAAACAGGAATAATTACAATGACTATTGGAGAAAATACGAAAAGCAGGTCTCCTGCGGCATATTGCTCGCCAAAAATCGTAATTGCGACGGGCGCAAATCGCGATCAAACTATGCCGCTGCGGGTCCAATTGCTGGCCGTGGAGCGGATTTTCGACCGCCGTATTGATCGGGCATCTGTGCGCACAGCCCTGCGGGTTCGATGGAGGCGTTTATCGCGATGTCAGGCTATCAATCGTTCCTGAACGAATTCAATTCTCTGCATCATGAAATGCGCCGCGTTCTCGATGCCGGGAATGGAGCTACGTTTGACGAGTGTCTGCGTCATGCCAAGGAAAAGCGGAAGTTTGGTCGAGACGATTGCGCGTTTCTCGACGATTGTCGCGGCATTCGAAACTTCCTTGCGCATTCTAACGACATGCTTTCGAAGGGTGGGGTAGGCATCACGATCGAAAACAAAGTCGTCGAGCGGCTCCAGAATTTGAAGGGCAAGCTGTCGGGAGGCATCCCTGCGACAAAGATAGCGATCCCGCGGGCCAAGGTGCTGACTGCCGGGATGGACCAGCCCCTTAAGCCGCTAATGCACCAAATGGCCCAAAACCAATTCAGCCACGTGCCGGTGGTTGAGGCGGGTGCGGTACAGGGCGTCTTCGACGAGCGCGTGTTGTTCCGCGCTTTAGCCGAAGATCGCCTCGATGCAGTGACGTCTCAATCGCGAGTTCGCGACGTGGTCGCCTCTTTCCTATTCAGCGTGGTCGATCCGGCGGATTTCGGCGTCATTTTCGCATCGAGACGGACATCGCTTGCGGACCTGCGCAATCAGTTCGATCGCCGAAAGAACGAGAATGATAGGATTTCGCTGGTTTTGATCACAGAGAACGGCCGAGCGGCTGAAAGCCTGCTAGGACTCGTCACCATATGGGACATACCCTTTGCAGATTGATTTGCCCTCATTCGGTCTCCCCGCCTAAGTCTTGCAGCTAAGGCGCTGATAGAGAAAAGCGCGACACGGCCTGTTCTGTTCACGGATGGCCACCGGAAATATCTGCGCCACCACCGCGCTAAGTTCGAAAGAGAATCAGCGCATTATTATGGCCCCCCTGACACAGGATCGTGCACGTCGCCTGTTTCCGTGGTATGCTCCTCTAGACATCAAGACGAGGGCTGGCGCTCTCACCAACCTGCCATTTTCGGTAAGGTGGTCTCCGCTCAGGCGGGATGGGGTCCTCTGGCGCAATGCCGCAGCGGACAATCGCCAGCCCTCAACGAAGGCGGAGGGCGGCATGGTTTCCCTGATACTCGTCGGCAGACCGAAGTCCTTGCACATCATGGCGCAGGCCATGGCGCCTTCAAATCTTACGTCCCGATGGAGTTACTGCAAAATGGAGGATGGCCTGTCGCGACGGGCCGGAGGACATGCTGCACGGTGGATCATCGCAGAGAAAGGCGACCGCGACGTTCGGCTCGTTCGGACGAGAAACTACGTGGGCCGGCAGACGGCGTTCTACGCCGATTGGCTTTTGTTTAGGGAGCCTGAATTTGCACACGAATTCCTGCGAAGCTTTCCGAGACTTCAAACGTCTAACCGGCTTGAAAGCCTTCAACACGAACGGAAAGCGTTGGCCGAGAAAGTCGACGAGCGATTGCGGAGAGGCGGGTTCGACCTCTCCAAATCTCCCGATGCGCAACGATGGTTGATCGCCCGTCGGTATATCGAGGCCCACGACAAGCTGAGGGATCTCGCCGAGCATGCGGAGCAATTGGCGCTGGCAGACGGCCTGCGATTCGAATGGATGTCGGTTCTGGGAGACGCGTTGGCGACTGAAGGATTGCAGGCCAGTGGAGCGGAGTAAGAAGACGCCAACGGCGTGACCATAATCCTAAATTCCCCAAGCTTGAACGTCCCCGTTTTCTTGGACGAACAAACACCCCACGCCCATCTTTTCCAAGCCTGCTCTAGTCTGCTCATGAAGGACGCGATAGCGAGGGAAATCCGGAAAAGCCAAAGCTACAATTGCCTTATCATGTTCGTGTTGCAGCCGCATCGCCTTCAATAACGCATGCGAATACCAATGTTGGGCCTGATTTGTGGGATTCGTGGGCTTCGTTTCCGCCGACCTCAATGGATCGCGGTATTGCGTGGACGGATACCCTTTGGCCTCTATCAGCAGGGTGGACGTGCCTCTCGTGGCGTGAATGTCGACGCCAGGCTCCTTCGAGCGCGTGTCTGCTTTGCCGACAATCTGCCAGCCTTCACGGGAAAGATGATCGGCCACCGCATCGACGACGTTTCCCTCCCAATACCAGTCACTTGTAACGTCCATCCTCTGGTCCTCCAGCGACGAAGTGGTATCCGAGAAACCCGAAGCGCACGACGATCAATGCTTCATCGGGGTCATGGCTGATGGGCCTTCAACGCCATGAACCGACACAACGAACCAGCTTAAGCTCAGTTCCCTGCCGGGGGGCGAGCCGATGTTTCAGCCTTCTTTGTCGAATTGCCCGCCCCTTGCGACGACCTTCAGCATCCCGTCCGCCAAGGCCTCCGCAACATCATCGCCTCGGCCGCCGGCGCCCGCAACCAGACGTCGGCCTCCTCGTCGGTCGTCAGGATCACCGGCATCGCCTTGGGGTGGATCGGCGCCATCTCGGCGTTGGCGTCGGTGGTCAGGAAGGCGAAGATGTCAGCGGTGACCTCGCCCTCCTTGGCTTTGCGGACCGATGTCCAACTCGTCCAGACGCCGGCGAAGCAGGCGAGGGGCCTGTCTTCGCCCAGGGCGAACCAGACCGGAGACTTTTTGCCGTCCGGCCCGGTCTCGTATTCCGAAAACGACGTGAACGGCACGATGCAGCGGTTCGCCGGCCCGAGCCAGCGACGCCAGTGCGGCGACAATGTGTTGCGCATATTGGTGACGCCGGGGTCCGAAGTCTTGCCCTTCATGGCGAAGGCCGGCGACGGCATGCCCCACCTGGCCATCGTCAATTCGCGGGCGCCGTCGGCGACGCGGACGATCGGCGCCGGATAGTCTGGAAAGATGCCGGTCAGCGGCGGCAGGTTTCCAGTCAGGTCGCGGGCGGCGCCGAACAGAGACCTGCACGGCAGCCTGCGGCCTGGTCATCGAGTAGAGGTTGCGCATCGACGGAAGTCCTTGGCCCTACGGCCTTCGCCGACTGTGTCCGGTTTTTCGCTCACGAATGGCCGAAGCAATTCGCTCGGCGCGCAACTCCAGCAGACTGGCGCGCTTGATCACTTCGTCAATGGCCGTGAACATTTTCGTCTGATCGGCGCGGTAGTTGGCGACGGCGGGATCTTCGGGGGGCGCGGGAGGATTGGCTTTCGGATCGGGCGGAGGGCCGAGCCGATTGAGCCGGGCCTTTATCCGCGCCATTTTGGGTGTGACCTTGGCGAGAACGTCCTTGATTTGCGCCGAGATCTGTCGGATTGCCGCCATCTCGCGCGCCTGGTCGACGTCGCTGAATGACAGATTGCCGACGGCGGCGGCGATCCGATCGAGACCATGCTCGGCAGCGTCCAACCGCGCGGCGGAAACGGTCACCCACGAACGGCTCTGCGTGATCGGCGCAGTCGCCTCGGATTTCAGCGCACAAGGCGTTGTCCGCCGCGAGAGTTGCGAAAATCTGGATGAACATGGCAAGAGCAAACAGGCGCCGCACAAAAATCTCCATGTTCAGCGGGTTCCGATTGGCTAGGCTGCCCGCCAGCGGCGGAGGTTGCCCGTCAGGTCGCGGGCGGCGTGGAGCACCGATCTGACCGCAACCTTAGGCGTGGTTATGGAGTTGAGGTTGGCCATAGGAGGATTATGCCGACCCAGTCGTTAGGAGGCAAACCCGTATCCATCTGGAATAAAAACACTGTTTCCATCTGGTATATCGGGTGTTTTGGTCAAATGCCCATCGGTTGCCCGCAATTGGGATTGATCTTCCCGGGATCCATTTTAGAATTGTCGGCGTCGCGTCTGTGGATGAGACGTCGCGGGCTTTGGGAGAAAAGATTCGTCCGAAAGCCGATCCGTCAAAATCCATTACATTGCGGAAGAGATACCCAGCATGGCGAAAGACATTGTGCAGGGTCTCCTTCCTGACGAGGCGGCGCTCGAAATTTATCTAAATCAAACGCTTGTCGGTTATCTCAACGAAGGTTCTCCGTGGACTATCGGCATCGAACACGAATTCTTCCTCGAATCGGATGGCTTTCCTGCGCCTCAGAAACAGTCGCAGTCCATGTTCGAGGGACTGCTCGACCGGGGCTGGAAAGAGCAGACCCGCGAGGATTTCGGGCAGGGCGATATTCTGGCTGCGGTGACCCCACCGTATTGCCCGCAAACCGTCCTGAAATACGAACACCACCCGTACCTGCTTGAGGTCGCGTTTCATTTCGACAGCAGCCTTGAACGCTTGGAGGAGTTGGTCGCGGCCGTTTTTCGCGACATTGACGACATTGCGGCAGCCGTCGGTGTCGATATTTGTCATCGGCCCTTTTGCAGCGTTGAGGCAGACCATCCGCTGACGATGGGCCAATCGCCGATGTCTCTCGCGCTGCGCGACTATCGGCAACGATTGCTGGAAAGTCAGGGAAAGGTCGGCAGGCCCGCGCTGCTGAATTTCTCGTCCGTCATCGCCGCCACACAAATTCATATTGGTGGAACTCGATTGGTGGTCGGACCCGAAGTCTTGTCGAGCGGCTGTACAGTTTTGAACCCGATATCCTCGGCCTGGCCTATCTGCTGACAAATCATGACGGATCGGCCGCCGATGCCATGGGTCGCCGCTGGCACGGCTACCGCGACATGCTTGAGGGTTTTCCCTTGGTTCAATTCCAGAGTCTGGACCGATGGGATCGGGGCACTTGGATCAGTTCCCTTCTCCGCTCGCCTTGCATAGGCGACCAGAAGGGCGCCCCATGGCAGTTCATGGGCGACGTGCGTGACCTGCAAATTATCCGACCGCGCACATTTGGTACTTTGGAATTTCGCGCTGACCCGGCTCAGGGCTCCGTTTCGGCGATACTTGCGATCGCGGCGTTGCGGCTGGCCTGTTGCGCCGCCGCCGTTGCCGGTCAGAGCAGGCCTGGCAGCTTCAGACGGCATTGCCGCGATTGGTGGAACCGCATCAATAACCAATTGAGCCAATCCCGGTCGCAGGAACCGGTCCAGTTGTTATCCAGCGCGCATGGCTGGCTTGAAGCGCGTGGCTTCGGGGAAGAACGCTATCTCGCCCCGCTGCGGGCGGCGCTCGCCGAGGCCCTGTCAGGCAGGGAGATGACGGACGGCGACATTGCGGCGCTGGGCGACGCCGGATGAACTTCTTCATTGCTCAACTGGTCGCCGAAACAAACACTTTTTCACGGCAAACTACCGGATGGAAGGCGTTCGAGGAGTACGGGATATTCCGCGGGAACGCCAGCGAACGCGATCCCGATGGCGCCGGCCTGATCCTGAACGAATGGCGCAGGCTCGCCGAAGACGATCGGCATGAGGTCGTCGAGAGCGTCTCTGCCTACGCCCAGCCGGCGGGTCGGGTCGAACGTCCTGTCTATGAGGCGCTGCGCGACAGCATTCTTGAGGACTTAGCTGCGGCGGGCCGCATCGACGCGGTTCTGCTGATGCTCCACGGCGCGATGGCGGCCGAAGGTTATGACGACTGTGAAGGCGATCTGACGTCGCGGGTGAGGGAGATCGTTGGCCCGGTAGTCGCCATTGGGCTCGAACTCGATCTTCACTGCCATTTTACGCGATCCATGCGGCAGTCCGCCGATATCGTCGTCGCCTTCAAGGAATATCCGCATACCGATCTCATTGAGCGCGCGCGTGACGTCTATGCCCTCACGATGGGCGCCGCCAAAAAGGAAATCAGGCCGGCAACCGCCGTGTACGAATGCCGAATGGTCGGCCTGTGGCACACCATGCGCGAGCCGATGCTGAGTTTTGTTCAACGTCTCAAAAAACTTGAGGGACACGACGGCGTTCTTTCCATCTCGTTCGGCCACGGTTTCCCTTGGGGGGACGTGCCCGAAGCGGGCGCCAAAATTTGGGTGATTACCGATAATGAGCCGGAAGTCGCGGCGGCATTGGCAAAAAAACTGGGGCAGGAACTATGGGCGATCCGAGAAGAGATTAAGTTCGGATCAAGCGACGTTGACGAGGCGATCGACCGGAGCTTTGCAACGGACGACGGTCCGATGGTCTTCGCCGACATTGCCGACAATCCCGGAGGCGGAGCTTCCGGTGACAGCACCTTCATTTTGCGGCGCCTTCTGGACCGGCAAGTCGGCAATTTCACGGTAGGCGCCTTCTGGGATGTCGACGCCATTGGCGATTGTATTGAAGCGGGTATCGGCGCGGCGATTAACTTGCGGATCGGCGGGAAATGCGGACCAACTTCAGGGATTCCGGTCGATCTGGATGTCGTCGTCCGAAATATCCAGCGGGACCACTTTCAAGACGGTCTCAGTGGCAAGGCGCCGATGGGCACGGCGGTGTGGGTCGAAGCCCAGAATGGCGTGGACATTCTTCTGGCGTCGATCAGGGGGCAAATCTACATGCCCAACGCCTTCACCGGGATGGGGATGGAACTCGAACGTAAAAAGCTGATCGTGGTGAAGTCCATGCAGCATTTCCACGCTGGGTTCGCCCCGTTGGCCCGCAGGATTTTTTACGTCAACACTCCGGGGCCGATAAACATGGATTTTGCCTCTATTCCGTACAAAAATAGAGACTTGGATTTTTGGCCGCGCAGTCCCAATCCGTTCCGCGTCGACCGTCAAGCGCGGGGAGAATTTGCCATGGAAACTGCTGGTGTCCCTCCCGCGAAGCGCTATGGCTTTGACGACGTGGACGCCGTTCGCGACGATCGATTTTTCATTGCGTATTTGGACAAGGCGAGGGAACTGCCTGCCCTCCAACAGATAGAAAGGCTGATCGCCGATCGCCTGGCGTCGGAAGGCGCGAGCAGAATTGTCGAAATTGGCTGCGGCACGGGGGGACTGCTTTCAAGCTTGATCCAGCCTTTTGGCCGAGGGTTGGGCGTCGAAAAAAGCCTGTCTTTCGCTGTTGAGGCTCGCCGGCGTCATGGACATCAGGAAAACATCGCCTTCGTCGTTCATGATTTTTCAAATGCGCCGGCGACGGAGGAATTCGCGAAGGCCGGCTTTCCGCCGCGGTCCGCGGACACCCTGATCCTAAACAGGGTCATTCAGCATATTGCGGAGCCGCGAAGGCTGCTCGACAACGCGGTCGATCTCCTGCGGCCAGGCGCACTTATCGTTCTTTCCGACGTCGATTGGACAAGGTTGGAAGTCGCCCATCCCGACCAAGACATCACCCGGAGGATTGTCTCCGAGCACGTCGCTGCGATGGTGAATCCAAATGCGGGCGCCAATCTCTGCGAACTGCTCGGAAACTACGGGAGTTGCGCGCCGGAAGACGTCGCGGATGTCCGGAACGACATCACGGACTTCGATCTGGCTGCGGACACGTTCTCGCTCAAACGGGCTCTGGCGCGCCTTGTGGATCGCGGCGAGGTGACCGAGTCGAACGCGGCGCGATGGACGGCAGAATGTCAGGAAATGACCGTCGCTGGAAAGTTTCTGGCTTCTCTTTTCCATAGCGTCGCCGCTGTGCGAAAATGAGGTGATTTATAGGGCGGTTGAGCGCTTCCGGCACTTCAAGCTTTGAGAAAAAGAATGAGCGAACTTAGCTTCTTGATCCGGCAGGCCACCGCTGACGACGTGGAAGGAATTCTCGCCATCTGGCTCGAACGGCCGGGGGCCGATAAACAGACGGATCAGGCCAATCTAGAACTTTACCGTTCGGATTTTCGAGATCGCGTGCTCAGACAGGACGATGAATTCAGGTACTGGGTGGCTGATGCATCTGGACAGATCATTGGATGGAACGTCGCTTCAGCCGATGAGGAACTCCCCGTCACTAAGTCGGACGATGGCCGAGGCTTCATTTTATGTCCATTCAGGATTTCACAAGAAGGGCGTATCCAAAGAACTGTGCCACAAAAGCTTTTGCGGCGCGATGGAAACGTCGTTGGAGTGGATAATCGGTTACGTGGCAGAGAACAACGCATCCGCAATTGGCATCTGGCAAAAAACCATCGGCGCCGTGACTTTGGGAGTCGTCCCTTCTCCCCCCAAAACACCGGACCGGAGCGGCGTGATAATGTTCGGATGGCCGGTCTCCGCGCCCAACGTCGGGCGCGGACTTTTGCTGTTTGCGGCGGGAAACGACGAGCGATGAGGCGCCCTGGAGGCCGTCGCCTCCAGTCTTCACTCCGCGACCTTAAAATATTCCGCTTATGTTCTCAAAAGTAAGGACCGGAAGTCCACGCCCGCCGCCTGCACCTATACCGACACCGTCCTCGCGTCGCCGGCCCAGCCGCAAATGGCTACGCCGTCCAGCACCGCCGCCATGGCGGTCCTGCTCGGGCATAAAAGCTGGTCGACCGCGCCCTCCACCGCCAAACGCCTCAATTGACCGCGCGGCCGCCGCCGCGCATCCGATTCCTCAGTGGTTTCCAGACACTACGAACGAAAACGCTCGTTCCTCGCCGTGGCGATACAACTTTCCGCGGACCGTCGAATTCGCCGGCACCGACCGCAACACCCGAACAAGGTCGCGCGACGAACTAATCCGCTGCCCTTCCAATTCCGTAATAACATCTCGCAGACCGATCTCAGGAAGCTTTCCAGGTTCAGTAAACAACACGAACGCGCCCGCTGGAACGCCGTTGCGTGCCTCGATATCGTCGACGCTGAGACCATAAGCCAACGCGGAGTTGCCCATCTTTTCCATGACCGCGTTAAAACCCCTATTTGACGCCTTCTCCCGTTGCGCAATCGCCGATTTAGTGGCCTCCATCTGACTCATCAACCCACGAGGCGAACAAATCGAACCGAATTCCGACGAAGAATGTTCATTGGCGAACGCGTTCGAAACCGTCCCCAAAATTCCCAAATACACTTTGACATGATCATCATGATCGCCATATGGCAGATACGGTGCCACCGCATTAAATTGTGCGTTCATGAAATCTTCAATGATCATGCCGTCCGCCTTGTCCTGACCATTTTTGCGACACCACAACAGCGCGCTGTGCGTCTTGGCAAGGAGATTCAGCCGCACGATTCCTTCATTTGTCGGGTCGACGTCAACGCCATTGTCGGCAACCGAGAAGATCAACGACTTGCTGGAAACTCCACCGAGAATATCCGCATTCATCCGCAACGGGACTGCCGCCAACGAAGCCGAAGCACCCGCCATCGCGATCAAAACTCCAACGAAAATGGATTGTGACTTGATCTTCCCCTTCGCCATATTGCTGCTCCGTTTCCAAATCCACGCCACGCCCAAATCAGAGACTCTTCGTTTCCGCAGCCACCGCCTTCAATTCCTCGATCGTCGGAACCCCGCTTAAAATCGCGACACCATCAACATTACGCCAAACAACGAAAGGAAGGCGCGACACTCCCATTGCGGCCAAACTCTTGGCGAGCTCTCCGTATCGCTTCATTCGCGGCTCAATCAGCATCTTCGCCATTTCCAGCTTTCCGACAGCATCCGTATAGCCGAGCATGCACTGTTCCAAAGTCAGCGCATCACCGCCAGACATCACCCGCGCCGTCAGCTGAATCGATTGATCGTCTGTCATATCGGCGATTGGAATCCAACTCACTCCAAGCAAGCGCCGCACATGCAATATGTTGATCCAAGTCTTGCGCGAAGACAGCGCGATTGGCTCGAAAATGATATAACAATATTTATAATATTCACCGAAAACGTCGATCGCTTCGAATTGCCGGACCGCGCGCGCGATTTCAAGCGCTTCCTGCCCCCTGACAAGGACTTTCATCGCGACGATTCCTTAATCACGTCCTTCAGCCATCTTTCTGTCGACCCCGGCGCATCGAACGCGCCGATTTTCGTCTTCGGCATCCCGAAACTAAGCCAAATCGTAACCGGAAGGCCACTCCAGCCATGCCGGCAAACGTCTCCCATAAATGCGTCGACTTTATCGACTTGCGCTTTCACCCTGGCGCGATCGCGCACAGATACGTCGCCGGGCGTCACCTCTCCGATCATAAACGCCTCGATCGCCTCAAACGTCGGATTATTCAATAGATAGGCCAGCGCACGCACTTCTTCGGCGTCATCAGTCCGCAAGGCGGTTGGAATAAAATGGAATCTCGCTGAAGTGAAAAATGGGATGCTACGCACGATTTGCATTCGACATCTGTTGCAGGTCGTTGACATCACAACGTAAATATCCGGCCCGTCACCCCCGGCTGAGATATCAAGCATTTGTTGAGGAAAAACGAGCTTACCGTCCGTAACCCCATCCTTTTCACACGTATCCGGCGGAACTTCCTCCGCAAGCACATTTTTTACGTCAAACACGAATGACGCCAGCCCCGCCGACAACACCCGATTTAATGTCCGGCGATTCATTTCCATCCGCCAAGCCCATTATCGAAGAAGCCTATCTATTTCTCGGCGATTGCGTCGGAATACAATGCCCTGCCGGCCGCGAGACGCCTTCGCCGGCGCCGCCATTGCGCACGTAGCGATTCACATCTTCGACCGTTCGATCGCCAACGCTTGTATCGTTTGCCACCGGCCGCTGAGGATCTGGCTGGCCGGCTCGCTCGTAATTCAGCTCCAATTCGCGTGTCGACGCCGCATCGGCAAAAGCGCTACTAGATGACTGACAAATCGCTGCGCCGACCACAAGCAATGAGATAGCGGCTCGTAAAAAACATCGCATCTGCGCCTCACCGACATCCGATGGCGAATAAAAACTCATATCGTCCTAAAATATCACGTCTCCCGCTGGCCATCAAGAAAAAACTGTGCCACAAAAGCTTTTGCAGCGCGATGGAAACGTCGTTGGAGTGGATAATCGGTTACGTGGCAGAGAACAACGCATCCGCAATTGGCATCTGGCAAAAAACCATCGGCGCCGTGACTTTGGAAGTCGTCCCTTCTCCCCCCAAAACACCGGACCGGAGCGGCGTGATAATGTTCGGATGGCCGGTCTCCGCGCCGAACGGCGGGCGCGGACTTTTGCTGTTTGCGGCGGGAAACGACGAGCGATGAATCATTTAGCAAATATTTTGAAATGACGCCATCCATGGCCGCCCGTTCCTTCGTTTTCGAAGCCAATGCATACTTCCCAGGCGTGAGTTTCTGTATTTTCTCTGGCCCACGCGGTTCGAGGTATAAAGTAATAATTGCACGCTTTGTGGTCACCACCTCTAAATTTGCCGTCATTCCAACCGCAATACCTATCTCCATAGTCATCCCAAACGTAGCACCACGTTTGCGTCGGACGCGGTTTATCTTTTATGGGTCCAATGCATGACGATAAATATTGTCTACTTCCTTTATGGGCCTCCGTACCGGCGAAATCAGCCGTGACAGGCGCTCGCGGCATGCCGAATTTTCTTCCAATTTCAGTGGTGTTATTTATTGTAACGCATTGCTTTATATCGAAATATTTAAGCTTCGAGGCAGGGTTGCCGCAATTTCGCCCGGTATGGGCGCATCTTTGATCGTGGCCAATATCTTGATAGCCGTTTTGACAACTTTCGCCGTCCGTCGCGCAATAAAATAAATTTGGCGGCTCCAAACATGTTCGTGGAGTTAAAGTGCATGCCGAAGAAATTGTACTAAAACAACCAATAATTGAAACTTGTAGGAATTGAACGAAGCCTAATTTGCGCATCGCAAACTCCATTTTTTGTGTTTAAAATAATTGTTACACAGGAGCAGGTTCATTTCATTCAAAAAGAAGCGTTTTCGGTCATTTGTCAAGTGGGAAGCGCTCGAAGCCGGAATAGCCCTGAGCCTCAGGTGAATGTCAGTCCGCGCCGAGGATTCCATAGGCGCGCTCGATCATTGACTGTTGAAGCAGGGCGAAGCGTCGCTTGCCGCCGGCGTCCTTAGGCGTGCCATCGTTCGGAGAATCGACGCCGTTCAGCTACTCGATCCGCCGGCAGGCTTCGGCATACAGCGCCCGGCCTTTTTCGGAGGCCAGGTGCTTGGCGAAGGCGGCGAATTCTGGTCTCCTGCGACATCGTTTCCCATTTCGAGGACGACGCGGGGTTCCTGCCGACGATTTGGGTGAACATCCGCCACGTCCGGTCCATTCGTTCGTCGTCGAATTCGATCCTGACGAGGTCGCAGACGTTGGGCTTCTTCGGGAAGCCACGGAGCCGGTAGGTCGCCGGGGCCACCTTCTGGAAGACATCCCGTGGGTCTCCGGCAGCCGGCGGATCCTTGGCCAGGTCTCCCGCGTCGGAGCAAAAATCGTTGACGGTGCGGGTTATGGTCTCTCTGACCGCGTGGTTCTGACGGCGGCGCTCCGAGAGCAGGGGCGAACTGGCGATGTCCTCGACATGCGCCTGTCCGTTGCGGTCGTGGAGCGCGTCCACGATCTGGGGAAGCCAGCTCTTAAGCTGATGCTCGTTCAAAAAATTCTCTGCGATCTCGCTCATGTGGACCGGCCAGAATGGCAAAAACAACGCCGGCGGTCATGCCCGCCGGCTTTGTTTTAGCGCGGATTCCCGTTCGTCGGCCCAATAAATCGAAAAGAGTCCAACTTCTCTGTCAAGTGAGTCCAACTACCCCCCTGTTTGAGTCCAACTTATGGGTTCTCAAACAAATAAAAAATCACACGTCGAGATTGGCCACGTTCAGCGCGTTGCTCTGGATGAATTCGCGGCGCGGCTCGACCACGTCGCCCATCAGCTTGACGAACAGGTCTTCCGCCTCGTCGCCTTCCTTGATCTTGACCTGCAGCAAGGAGCGCGCGTTGCGGTCGAGCGTGGTTTCCCACAGCTGTTCCGGGTTCATCTCGCCCAGACCTTTGTAGCGCTGCTGCGACACGCCCTTGCCGCCGGCGGCGAGAATGGCGTCAAGCAGGCTGGTCGGGCCGGAGATTCGGCTTTCCTCGGCCCGGCGCACGAGCAGGGCCGGCGTGGAATAGGTCTGGCGCAGGTTTTCCGCGCGCTCGTCGAGGCGGCGCGCTTCCGCCGAGGCGAGCAGGCCGGCGTCGAGCGTCAGCGCCTGCTGCACGCCGCGCAATTCGCGCACCAGCACATAGCCGCCGTTTTCCGCCCTGCCTCTCCAACCGCGTTCGGTCTCGTCGGCCAGCGCGTCGAGCCGCGCAGCGATTTCATGGGCATGCGCGGAAGCCTCCTCGGCGCTCATCGCGGCCAGGGGCCTCAGGGCGCCGGCGATGGCTGCCTGTTCGACCGCCGTGCGGTCGTAGCGGTTGTGCAATTGCTCGAGAACGGCGCGCACCAGCCGCGCCTCGTCGACCAGGGCGCGCAGATCGGCGCCGGCCCGCTCTTCGCCCGAGGCGAGCCGCAGGATCGCCCCTTCGACGCCATTGGCGGCGAGATAATCGGCCATCGCCTTCTCGTCCTTGAGATATTGTTCGGACGAGCCGCGCTTCACCTTGAACAAGGGCGGCTGGGCGATGTAGAGGCAGCCCATTTCGATCAGCGGCCGCATCTGGCGATAGAAGAAAGTCAGCAGCAGGGTGCGGATATGCGAGCCGTCGACGTCGGCGTCGGTCATGACGATGATCTTGTGGTAGCGCAGTTTTTCGAGCTTGAACTCGTCATGGCCGATGCCCGTGCCGAGCGCGGTGATCAAGGTGCCGATCTGCTCGCTCGACAGCATCTTGTCGAAGCGCGCCCGTTCGACATTGAGGATTTTTCCGCGCAAGGGGAGCACCGCCTGGTATTCGCGGGCGCGGCCCTGCTTGGCGGAGCCGCCCGCGGAATCGCCCTCGACGATGAACAGTTCCGCCTTGGCGGGATCGCGCTCCTGGCAATCGGCGAGCTTTCCCGGCAGGTTGGCGACGTCCAGCGCGCCCTTGCGCCGCGTCAGTTCGCGCGCCTTGCGCGCCGCCTCGCGGGCGGAAGCCGCCTCCACCACCTTGCCGACAACCGTCTTCGCCTCGCTGGGATGCTCCTCCAGCCATTGGCTCAAGGCCTCGTTGACGACGCCCTCGACCACCGGCCGCACTTCCGAGGACACCAGCTTGTCCTTGGTCTGCGACGAGAATTTCGGGTCCGGCACCTTGACCGAGACGACGCAGGTCAGGCCTTCGCGGCAATCGTCGCCGGTCAGGTCGACCTTTTCCCTTTTGGCGAGGCCGGAGCTTTCGGCATAGCCGTTGATCTGGCGGGTCAGCGCGGCGCGGAAGCCGGCGAGATGGGTGCCTCCGTCGCGCTGCGGGATGTTGTTGGTGAAGACCAGCACGTTCTCGTGGTAGGAATCGTTCCACCACAGCGCGACTTCGACGCTGATGCCGTCACGCTCGCCGCGCACCATCACGGGCTTGGCCAGGAGCGGCGTCTTGGCGCGGTCGAGATAGCGCGCGAAGGCTTCGAGTCCGCCTTCGTAATAGAGGTCCTCGACCTTGGTTTCCGAGTGGCGCGCGTCGGTCAGGACGATATGGACGCCGGAATTGAGGAAGGCCAGTTCACGCAGGCGATGCTCGATGGTGGCGTAGTCGAATTCGACGTGGGTGAAGGTTTGTGTGCTGGGCAGGAAGGTGACCGAAGTGCCGCGCTTCGGCTTGCCGTCGACGAGCGGCGCGTCCCCCACCACTTTCAGCGGCGCGACGACTTCGCCGTGGCTGAAATGGACTTCATGCTCCAGCGCCTCGCGCCAGATGCGCAAATCGAGCGTCGAAGACAGGGCGTTGACGACGGACACGCCGACGCCGTGCAGGCCGCCGGAAACCTTGTAGGAATTCTGGTCGAATTTTCCGCCGGCGTGCAGTTGGGTCATGATGACTTCGGCCGCCGAAACGCCTTCCTCCGCGTGCAGGCCGGTCGGAATGCCGCGCCCGTTGTCGGTGACCGTGCAGGAGCCGTCGGCGTTGAGCGTGACCGTGACGAGCGTCGCATGGCCGGCGAGGGCTTCGTCTATGGCGTTGTCCACCACCTCGTAGACCATGTGGTGCAGGCCCGAGCCGTCGTCGGTGTCGCCGATATACATGCCCGGACGCTTCCGCACGGCGTCGAGCCCGCGCAGGACCTTGATCGAGTCTGCGCCATAGGCTTCGGTCTGCAGGGGGGCGGCGTCGTTCATGGCGGCCAATGCAAAAATCCTTTGGATGGACGGGCGCGCCGTCCAGGGCGGGAGGGAACAAACCGGACGCCGGTTTTGCGCAACCCGCGTTTCTTAGAGGAATCTGGCGCGTCGCGCGACAGCTTGATTCGCGGGCGCCATCATAACGGCAAATCAGGCGAAACGACGGGCGTAAACGCCGCTTTTCCACCTTCGCCAAGCAGGTCTCGCCATTTCGCTCTTGTCAGGCCCCTGACAGCGAGCGTGGCGCCGGACTGATCACCGTCGTCGAGCCCTTGTTGATTTCGAGCACCGACAGCCCGCGCTCGTTGGCGCCGTCAGGTTTGAAGCGGAACACGCCGTCGGCGCCGCTGAAGCCCGTTGGGTTGGTCAGGATTTCGTCGCTGTAGCGGCGCGCCCCTTGCGTCCGGGCCAGAGCCGCCGCGAGCGACACAGAATCGTAGGCGAGCGTCGCCACGCGCGTCGGGTCGGAGCCGAACTTGGCGCGATAGCGCCGGGCGAAAGCGACGAAGCCGGCGTTGTCAGGCGCGGCGAACCAGGCGCCCTGCAGCGCGGGAAGGCTCAACACGCGGGAATCGTTCCACAAGCCGGTGCCGAGGATCTGCACGCGCCGCGGGTCGAGGCCGTTGGCGGCGAGCGCCCGCGCGACTTCCGGCATGGCGGCGGCCTGTTCGGGGATGAACAGGCTGTCGATCTGGCCGCCTAGCGCCGCGATACGGGCGGCGGAAGCCGCCACGCCGCCGGGCTTGTAGCGTTCGATCAGCGCCACGCGGATGTTGCGTCGCGCCGCGGCCTGCTGCAGCGCGCCGGTCGCGACCGTCGCATAGTCGTTTTCCGGCGCCAGCACGGCGATCGATTTCTTGCCCCGGCTGGCGGCGAAGTCGACGATGCGGTCGACATAGCTCTCGACCAGGAAGGACAGGAGATAGACCCCGTGCGAGGCCGTGGACAGGTCGGTCGAATAGGCGATGATCGGCTTGCCCGCCGCGCGCGCCACTTCCGCCGCCGCGCGCACGTCGCCCGCGAAAAGCGGCCCGAGCACCAGATCCGCGCCCTGGGAGATCCCTTCCTGTGTCGCGGCCTTTGCGCCATCGGGCGTCGAATGGTCGTCCTTGACGAGGAGGGTGATGTCGCTGGCGCCGAATTCCGAGATCGCCAGTTCCGCCGCATGGCGCAGCGACACGCCGACGGCGCTTTGGCCGGCGCCCTGGGTCAGGGGCAGGATCAGCGCGACCTTGACCGGGCCGGAGCCGATCGTGCCGCCGGCCTGCGGCCCCGGCAGCGGCGAGGATTGGACGGGGATGGTCGGCGCCGAAAGGGTCTCGCTGTGCGTCCCCGGACCGACGCCGGTCATGGACGAGCAGGCGGACAGTGCGGCAATGGCGCCGCCAAGCGCGACGCGCGCAAAATGGCGCAGCAAGGCGCGGGAATGACGGGCGAGAAAATTGGTTTCAATGCGCAACTGTTTCTCCGCGCTTCGTTCCACCGCCGACAGGTCAGGTCCCTCGACTCGGCTTGACAGACCCGCTCCTCCATGTCTTACGGCATCGGCGGCGTCTCTGGCAACATGAAGCGGCGGGGCGGCGAAGACGAGGCCGAAAGGTCACGCCGCGCAACCCGCTCGCAAGTGCTTGCGAGCGGGCTCCCGCCGTTCTATCAGAAGAGCGATTTTGGCGCTTCGGGGCGTTTTTGCGTCAAGCAAGCTCACATCCAGCAAACATGAGGCGCGCGACATGGCGCATTCCGGACCGGATACGCCAGCACATCCGCCGATCAAAGCGATCGTCGCGCCCTCCTTTGTCGCCTTCGGCCTGCGCGCCGAGGCCGAGCCCATCGCTGCGGGACTGCATGTCGTCGCCACGCCGATCGGCAACCTGCGCGACATCACCTTGCGCGCCCTGGCGACCCTGGCGGCGGCGGACGCCGTCCTCGCCGAGGACACGCGGGTGAGCCGCAACCTTCTCGCCCATTACGGCATCGCGACGCCGCTCGTCGCCTATCATGAGCATAACGCCGCCGCGATGCGGCCGATCCTGCTCGCGAGGCTGCGGAACGGCGAAAAGCTCGCCTTGATCTCCGACGCCGGCACGCCGCTCGTTTCCGACCCGGGCTACAAGCTGGTCGGCGACGCGCTCGCCGCGAACATTCCGGTCACTTCCGCGCCTGGCGCTTCCGCCGTGCTGGCGGCGCTGGTGGTGGCGGGACTGCCGACGGACCGTTTCTTCTTCGAGGGGTTCCTGCCCTCGAAAAGCGGCGCGCGCCGCGCCCGGATCAGCGAACTCGCGGCCATTCCCGGCACGTTGGTGCTGTTCGAATCGCCGCGCCGGCTCGCCGACGCGCTGGCCGATCTTGCGGCGGTGCTGGGGCCGCGCCAGGCGGCGGTGGCGCGCGAACTGACCAAGCATTTCGAGCAGGTGCGACGTGGCTCGGTCGATGCGCTCGCCGCTGATTACCAACGCGAAGGGCCGCCCAAGGGCGAAATCGTGCTGCTGGTGGCGCCGCCCGGCGAGGACGCGCCTGCCCTCGACGGGGACGCGCTGGACGATAAGATCCGCGCGGCGCTGGAGAAATTCTCGCTCAAGGACGCGGCCAGCGTCGTCGCCGCCGAAACCGGCCAGCCTCGCCGCAAGGTTTACGCGCGCGCGCTGGAGCTATCGTCAGCCGATAAAGCCGAATGAGGCGCGGCCGCAAAAAAGCCCGAGCTTTCGGCCTGCGCGCCGAAGGCCTCGCGGCGGTCTGGCTGCGATTGAAATTCTACCGGATCGTCGCCCGGAATTTCTCCGCGCCTGGAGGCGAGATCGATCTCGTCGCCCAGCGCGGGGCGACGATCGCCTTCGTCGAGGTCAAGGCCCGCCCGACCCTTGATCAGGCCTTTTTGGCGATCGACGCGGCCAAGGCGGGGCGCATATCCCGCGCCGCACGGGCCTGGCTCGCGGCCAATGGATGGGCTGTGGGAAAAACCTTTCGCGGCGACGCCGTCTATATTGCGCCCTGGCGTCCGCCGCGCCATGTCGAGGCGGCGGTTCCGCTGGACCTGTTCGCCTGAATCCGCCGCTTTCCATTTTTTCGAGCACGCCTCTAGCCTTTTTGCGCTTTAGGCTGTAAGAGACGCCCTCTTGAATTTACGCGCGCCTTTCCGCGCGCCAGGGCGGTCGTCGCGGCCGCACGACCGGAGTATTGAAATGGCTGTTCCGAAAAGAAAAACATCGCCGATGAAGCGCGGCTTCCGCCGTTCGGCCGACGCGCTCGCCGCCCCGACCTATGTCGAAGACAAGGATTCGGGCGAATTGCGCCGTCCGCATCACGTCGATCTCAAGACCGGCATGTACAACGGCCGCCAGGTCCTGAACGTCAAGTCCAAGGAAGACTGAGGGTTCCGCAAACGCGGGAGCGACAAGCAAAAGGCCGACGTCGCGTCGGCCTTTTTTGCGTTTCCATCGATGGGTTGGACCGGCGCGGCGTTTTCGTCGCCAGCCGGTCCGCGCCGTTTTTGCGGCGATGGCGTCAGGCCACAGCCTCTTTCGCCTTGAATTCGGCATAGAGCTTTTCAACTTCCGCCCGCGCGAGTTGCAGCGCGCCCACGGCCCGCATCATGCCGGCCGTATCGTCATCATGCGTGCCAAAGTATTTGTGGCTCTCTTCGAGATGAAATTCATGCAGGTTCACCAGAGTGGAGGGCGGGATGTCGCTTGTCACGCTTTCGACGATCTCGGAAATCCGCTCTTTGGTTTCTTCGATGACAAAGACATACTTGTACGCGATCATGACGGTCTCTCCATTGTTGCTCGTTCCGCGCGCCGGGCCTGCGTCCGAATCGCGGTCAACTTCCATTGCTTGGACATAGAACCAAACCGTACAGGAATTATGAACAAAGCGTGCCAAACGACCAGGGCGGGCGCTAAAATTTTCGGACGTCCCGCGTTTTCAGTTGTCCAGGGAGACGTCCGGCACCAGCATCCGGCGCAGCGGGATCTGCTTGCGGAATTTCAAATCCAGCCCATCGTAATATTTCTCGATCAGGCTGACGAATTCGACCCCGTCAACCAGCTTCAAATTGCCCCTGGCGCCGGCAAAGTTCATCGCCGCCGCGGTAAAGCCGCCAGTGGTGATGAAAATTCCGACGTCGCGCTCGTGGATCATGGCGTAAAAGGCCTTGACGATGTCGGCGCCGACGTTGGCCTCATGCGCCTTGACCTGGATTTTCAGGATCGGCGGCTCGATGCCGAGTTCGTCGCGATGGGCGGTCACGTCGATGCCGTCGTCGCGCATGGCGCGGGTGGCGTGGGCGTTGTAGCCCATGGCGCGGAACAGATCCGCGACGAAAGGCTCGAGCGCAAAGCCTTTCAAGTCGGTCTTGAGCTTTTTCGAGATGAAATCCTTGGTCGTTTCGGCGATGTCCCGGGCCACGCGCGCCTGGGTGTCATCATCGCTCGGGGAGGCGAGCTTGCCGCCGGCGGCGCCCGACGGCGGCTCGAAGCGGCGAATGAATTCGGCGGTGAAATTGCGCAGCTCGAACAGCGTCAGGGTCGATCCCAGCTCGTAGAGCGCGCCTTGCGAAAAGGCGTCGCGGCTTAGCGAATTCAGCCAGCGCACGCCGCGGCGGTGCGGAAAGTCCGGATTGTGCTTGCGGTCGTAGACATAGGGCGTGGCGATCTCGCCCCATAGCAGCGTGCGATCGATCTTCCTCGGATAGATGACCCGGTCGCCGGTCTTCATCTCATGCACGAAGCGGAACAATTGGCCTGCCTGGACCGGGATCGAGCCGGGCTTGATGTCGCCGCCGCCTTCGGAAAACGCTTCCTTGAAGGCGGCGCGCTGCGGCGGCAGGGCGCTGACATCGCGGTTGACGTCGAGAAAGCCAACCGCGATCTGCCCGTTTTCGATGAACAGCGGATCGGCTTCGCTGTCGCCGCCCGCCCGAACCGCCCAAACCCGAAAGCTCATGTCGAACCCATAAAAAAAGCGGCCGGGATTTTTCCCGACCGCAACGATCATTAAAGCGCTATCCGCCGTCGCGGCAAGTAAAACCTTGCGCCGCCAACGAAACCTTGCGTCAACTCATCAACTGGCCGCCATTGGCCGAAATCGTCGAGCCGGTGATGAAGCCCGCGTCGTCGCCGACGAGGAAGACGACGGCGCGGGCGATTTCTTCCGGTTCTCCGAGGCGCCCGACGGGGATATGCGGTAAAATCGCCTTCTCGATCACCGCGGGATCGATCGCCTTGACCATCTCGGTGGCGATATAACCAGGGCAGATGGCGTTGACGGTGATGCCTGCGCGCGCGCCTTCCTGCGCCAGCGCCTTGACGAAGCCAAGGTCGCCGGCCTTGGCGGCGGAATAATTCACCTGGCCCATCTGGCCCTTCTGGCCGTTGATCGAGGATATGCACACGATCCGACCGAATTTCCTGGCGCGCATGCCTTCCCAAAGCGGGCGGGTCATGTTGAACAGCGAGTTCAGGTTGGTGTTGATGACCCCGTACCATTGCTCCTTGGTCATCTTGTGGAACATGCCGTCCTTGGTGATGCCGGCGTTGTTGACCAGGACCTCCACGGGACCGAGATCGGCCTCGACCTTGGCGAGGCCGGCGACGCAGGCGTCATAGTCGGACACGTCCCACTTGTAGACATGGATGCCGGTTTCGGCGTTGAAGGCCTTGGCGGCTTCGTCATTGCCGGCGTAAGAAGCGGCGACCTTGTAGCCGGCGCCCTTCAAGGCCCTGGAGATGGCCGCGCCAATTCCGCGCGTGCCGCCGGTGACGACTGCGACTCTGCTCATGTTTCCCCCGAATTATGTTGGGCCGCGACATTTTTCGCGCGGCGTTGGACTGAAGGCGAAAACGCCGGCCGCGCGCGCGGCCGGCGCAAAATCTTAAATCAGCGCTCGACCGTCAGGGCGATGCCCATGCCGCCGCCGATGCACAAGGTGACCAGGCCCTTCTTGGAATTGCGCTTCTGCATTTCGTGCAGCAGCGTCACCAGCACGCGCGCGCCGGAGGCGCCGATCGGATGGCCGATGGCGATGGCGCCGCCGTTGACGTTGACGATCGCCGGATCCCAGCCGAGGTCCTTGTTGACGGAAATCGCCTGGGCGGCGAAAGCCTCGTTGGCTTCGACGAGATCGAGGTCGCCGACTTTCCAGCCGGCCTTTTCCAGCGCCTTGCGCGAGGCCGGGATCGGCCCCGTGCCCATGATCGCCGGATCGACGCCGGCGGTGGCCCAGGAGGCGACGCGGGCGATCGGCGTCAGGCCGCGCTTGGCGGCTTCGGCGGCGGTCATCAGCACCACGGCGGCGGCGCCGTCGTTGATGCCGGAGGCGTTGCCGGCGGTGACCGTGCCGTCCTTGCTGAAGGCGGGGCGCAGCTTGGCCAGCGCGTCATAGGTCACGCCGTCGCGGATGAATTCGTCGGTGTCGACGACCACGTCGCCCTTCTTGGTCGAGATTGTGTAGGCCAGGATCTCGTCCTTGAACTTGCCGGCCTTTTTCGCGGCTTCGGCCTTGTTCTGCGAGGCGGTGGCGAACTGGTCCTGTTCTTCGCGGGTGATCTGGTACTTGGTGGCGATGTTCTCGGCCGTCGTGCCCATGTGATAGCCGTGGAAGGCGTCGAAGAGGCCGTCGCGCAGCATCGAGTTCGAGCAGCTTCATTTCGCCCATTTTCACGCCGCTGCGCAGATAAGCCATGTGCTGCGACTGCGACATGCTTTCCATGCCGCCCGCGACGATGATGCTGGCGTCGCCATTGGCGATCTGCTGCAAGCCGAGCGCCGCGGCGCGCAGGCCCGAGCCGCACAGCTGGTTGAGGCCCCAGGCGGTCTTTTCCTGCGGAACGCCCGCCTTCATCGCCGCCTGGCGGGCCGGGTTCTGGCCCTGGCCGCCGGCGAGAACCTGGCCGAGGATCACTTCGTCGACGTCACCGGGAGCAATCCCGGCGCGCTCGATGACGCCCTTGACGACGGCGGCGCCGAGGTCATGGGCCGAGACATTGGCGAAAGCTCCGCTGAAGGAGCCGACGGCGGTGCGCGCGGCGGCGACGATCACGACATCGGTAGACATGAGACAAAATCCTCCGGATTGCCGCTTCTTGGGCGGCGGGGCGCAAATCGACTGGCGACTTGGCGGCTAGTTTGACCATTTTGGCGCCCGCGCGGTCAAGGCGCGCGTCGCCGCAACCTATTCTCTTTTGGTTGTAGTGCCTTCGCCTGATAGCAATATAGATGCAAAAGCGGCTTTGCCTTTACGCGAGCGCGGGGCTATCGTCAGCCTGGACCGATGACGCGAGCGTCCGCTCCGCGTCCCGCTGGGAGGGCGGCCTCGGCGTCAACACCGGATGGCTGCGCCGCCGCCGGGCATGGAACTGGCAATGACCAACGAAAAACAACCTGTCACGATCAAGAAATATGCGAACCGGCGTCTCTACAATACAGGCGCGAGCGCCTATGTTACGCTGGAAGATCTCGCCGAAATGGTGAAGGTCGGCGAGGATTTTGTCGTCTATGACGCAAAGAGCGGCGACGACATCACGCGTTCCGTGCTGGCGCAAATCATTTTCGAGCAGGAAGGAAAGACAGGGCAGAACCTGTTGCCGATCCGCTTCCTGCGGCAATTGATCCGCTTCTACGGCGACAGCATGCAGATGCTGGTGCCGAGCTATCTCGAATTCTCGATCGAGCGGCTGACAAGCGACAGCCAGAAGTTTCGTGAACAGTTCGAGGCGGCGGTCAGCGCCAATCCGCTGGCTGGCCCACTGGCCAATCCGACGCGACAGATGTTCCAGTCGATGGAGGAACAGGCGCGGAAGAACATGGCGATGTTCCGCGAGGCGCTCGACATGTTCGCGCCTTTCGGCGCGCATTCGGCGGAACCTGGCAAGCCGGCGCAGTCGAACGACGAACTGAACGAAATGCGCGCCCAGCTGGCTGAAATGCAGAAACGCATCGACAGCCTGGTGAAGAAGAACTGAGGTCGCCAGTCTCGCCTTGGGGAGGCGCAGCATGAACGTCTATCGCTTGGATCCGATCAATCCGGGAGATAAGTCCTGGCAATATTCCGTCGAGAAGAACACGGTCTGGACCTGCGCGCCGACGCCGAGGGAGGCGCGCGAACAGGTGGCGTCGAAAACCGGCTTCCGCGCCTTTGCGGCGACGGGCAAGCTGTCGCCCTGGCAGGACGCGAGCGTCACCTCCTGCGCGATCGAGCCGACGATGAATTATCCCAACGCCGGCGAAGTCGTCCGTGACGACGGCAGCCTCGTGGACTATCAGGGCTGACTGGAAGCGTGGCCCCGGTTCACGCCACCGCGGCTTTGCTGGCTTGATGCAGATCTGCTGGCGGCACGGCGGCCGCGCCGAAATAATCGCCCTGCAGGTATTCTACGCCCCAATCCCGCAGGATCTTCGCGGTTTCGGCGTCCTCCACCCATTCCGCCACAACGGGCAGGCCGACATGGCGCGCCAGATCGATCAGGGTGCGCACGAAAAACCGGTCGTCGACCGAACGGGCGAGATTCTGCACAAAGGCGCCGTCGATCTTGACCATGTCGAAGTCGAACCGCCGCAAATTCTTGAACGAGGTATGGCCGGCGCCGAAATCGTCCATTGCGACCTTGGCGCCGCATTTCTTGATCATGGCGACCGCGCGGGTCGTGGCCTCGGCGTCTTCGATTGCGCAGGTTTCGGTGAATTCGATCGTCAGCCGGCGGGCGATGTCCGGGCAGGCGCCGAGCGAGACGCGCAGGCGCGCAAAAAAATCGGGGTCGTGCAAGCTTTGCCCTGACATGTTCACGGCGATATGCAGGGCCGGGTCCTCGACCATTTTCTTCAGGGCAAGATCCAGCACACGCTGGTCGATCATCTGGATCAGGCCGGCCTTCTCAGCCGTGGGCAAGATGGCGGCGGGCGGAACGAGGACGCCATCCGGGCGGCGCAACCGCATCAACGCCTCGTGGAGGGCGGGGATGCCGGTGGCCGCGTGGACGAGCGGCTGCAACGCGATCATGATGCGCCCTTCATTGAGCGCCGAAACGATTTCATCCGAGATTTTCAGGGCGCGCATCCGCGTGTCTTCGCGCGCAAGCGAGGGTTCAAAGGCGATGAAGCGGGCGGATTGGGGCTGCCGCGCCAGGTCGAGCGCTTCCTCGGCGTGCTGGAACAGGAGGTGCACCGCGCGGCCGTTGCGCGGCGCGACGACGCCGCCGATGCGCAGCGCTGCCGGCACCGGCCCGACGCTGGTTTCGAAAGGCGCGGCGGCGACGATCTCGATCAGGCGTTCGGCCGCGCCGGTCATCTCCGCCGTGTCGCAGTTTTCCAGCACCACGGCGAATTTGTTGCCGGCGTAGCGCGCGATAAGGTCGCGTTCGCGGCAGTTCTGGCGCAGGCGCCTCGCGAGTCCGGCGATGACTTCGTCGGCCACGTCGTAGCCATAGGTCCGGTTCAGCATGAACAGGTTGTCGACGCCGACGAGAAGCGCGGCGAAGCTTTGCTTGCGCTTGGCTGACTGGGTATAGAAATTCGTCGTCTGCTCCAGCAGGCTGGCTCGGTTGAGCGCGCCGGTCAGCGAATCGAACCGGGACTTGAAGCCGAGCTGGCGCTCTTGCTTGTAACGATCGGTGATGACCCGCACCAGGCCGTGCGCGCGCGCCGGCCGGCCGTCGGGCCCAGCGAACCAGCGACCGGTGTCCTCGATCCAGATCGTGGAATCGCGCGGATTGTCGGGGTGGACGAGGCCGTAGCAGATCTGAAAAGGCGCGCCCTTGCCATCGTCGGCCGTGGCGGCGCGCGCTATGGCCTCATAGCGCGAGCTTTCGCTGTCGTGCGAAAGGCATTCGGCGAACCCGCGCCCGGTGAGGATCGCGTCGATATCCGGGAAGCCGAGCACTGCGGCGGCGTTCGGCCCCCAGGATATGCAGTCGGAATGAAGATCCCAGTCGTAAACCGTCTCGCCGATGGAATCGAGGATCTTGCGCGGGTCCGGCGCTTGGGCGCTCGCCGCCGGCGCGGCAATTTCCGCGTTCGCCGGCGCGCGCGCCTTCAGATCCAGGACAATTGGGGAAGAGACAATTGGGGAAGAGACAATTGCAGAAGTGAGAGTTGGGGAAGAGACAACTGGCGAAGCAACGGTTGGCGAAGAAAGAATTGACGAAGCGACGACGGGCGCAGCAATGACGGGCGCAACCGGCATCGCGGCGGCCGGCGTTTCGAGCGGCGGCTGCACGAGCAGGCTGCTCTGCGCCTCGGTCCGCCTTTCATTGGCGAGGCGCTCATTGCCCGGCGCGGATTCGCTTTGTGGCGTGGCTTCGCCTTGCGGCGTTTGGGCGCCGCCTTTCTGCGAACGGGAAGCGAAATAGCGAAGCTGCACGAGCACGGTCCCAGGGGGTCAATCCAATTGCCAGACAATGCGCACAGTGTGTTAATTCCGCGTTTAGGACGGCCGCCTTCCGCAGCTAGAATCGGTTCTTGCGCTCCCGCAATTCCGTGAAGACATCCACGGGATCGGCCAGTTCGAGCCCCAGGCATCGTTGCAGCAGCGGATTGGCGGCGCGCAAAAACGGATTGGTTTCGAGTTCGCGCGCGATTGTGGTCGGCAAAGTGAACGCGCCTTTGGCGCGCAAGGCGTCGACCTCGCTTGCCCGTTCCGCGAGCATCGGGTTGTCGGGATCGACGGTCAAGGCGAAGCGGGCGTTGGCCTGCGTGTATTCATGGCCGCAAAAGACCCTGGTTTCGCCCGGAAGTC
This sequence comes from uncultured Alphaproteobacteria bacterium, assembly GCA_963828185.1. Taxonomy (GTDB): domain Bacteria; phylum Pseudomonadota; class Alphaproteobacteria; order Rhizobiales; family Beijerinckiaceae; genus Rhodoblastus. The sequence goes on from CAWHDV010000001.1 coordinate 289,318, forward strand.
CTCCAAGACGCATGAGCGTTTCATGCATCATGGGCATCGTGCCTTCCATCACGCGACCGCACCCGAGCGAAAACAGCGTGTCGCCGGCGACGAGGGCGTCATCTTCTTCAAAATAATAGGCCAGATGGCCCAGCGTATGACCCGGCGTCTCGAAAACCTGGGCGCCGGCCTGCCCCAGCCGCAAGTCGTCGCCCTCGCCCACGCCAAGGTCGAGCGGCGGCAGGCGCGCGGCGTCCTTGCGCGCCCCGACGGTCCTTGCCTGCGGAAATCGCGCCTTGAGGCCAGCGACCCCTTCGGTATGGTCGTAGTGATGATGGGTAAGCCAGATGTCTGTCAGGGTCCAGCCCCTGGCCTTCAAAGCCGCGAGGATCGGGCTGGCGTCCGGCGCGTCGAGCGCCACGGTCGCGCCGCTGGCCGCGTCATGCGCCAGCAGGCCGAAATTGTCCGCAAGGCAAAGAAACTGATGAAATTCGACAGCCATTCGCCACCCCTTCAAGGCCTTGTCTTGCCGAAATCCAATGTAACCGGTCGGAAGCGTCAAGGAAACCGGACATTTTCGACCACAGGCCACCCCGCCCACTTGCCCTTTGCCGCGATTTGTGGCGATCCTTGCCCATGGCGCTGGATGTCACCGATCTCAGGAGCTTTTACGCGTCGCCGCTTGGCGAGACGACGCGCCGGCTTGTCGGTTCGCTGGTGACCCGTCGCTGGGACGCGGTCGCCGGCCTTTCCATAGTCGGTCTTGGTTTCGCCACGCCCTATCTTGAATTGTTCCAGGGTCAGCCGCTGCGGCTGCTGGCGATGATGCCCGCCGAGCAGGGCGTCGTGAACTGGCCGGCTTCCGGCGCGTCCGCCTCGGCGTTGATCGACGATTCGATGTTGCCGCTGCCCAATTCCTGCGTCGATCGGATGCTGCTCGCGCATGCGCTGGAGACGGCGGAACATCCGCGTGACCTGCTTTCCGAAATCTGGCGCGTGCTGACGCCCGGAGGTCGGCTGATCGTCGTCGCGCCCAACCGGTCGGGGCTCTGGGCGCGGCTCGACACCACGCCTTTCGGGCACGGCCGACCCTTTTCGCGCGGGCAATTGCTCGATCTCATGCGGGAGACGCTGTTCTCGCCGATCTACTGGAGCGAGGCGCTCTACACGCCCCCGCTCGAACGCGCCATGCTGCTGCGCCTTGCTCCGGCGATTGAGCGCGTCAGTTGCAGGCTCTCCCTGCCGGGCGCCGGCGTGATCGTGGTCGAGGCGACCAAGCAGCTCTATCGCCTCGTTGGCGCGAGGCGCACGCGCCGGGCCTTGCCGGAACTGGCCCCGGCCCTGACGTCAGCTTTGAACCCGCGGCGGGTCGGCGCGGGCAGGAACGGCGCGCACTTGTAGGCGAGAGCTTACTGACCCGCCAGCCGCGTCGCATTAGGCGCCTTGGCCATGAGCGCGTCGATCCGATCGCGCTCACGCTTGAAGGCGACCAGCAACTTTCCGTCGAACTGACGCGTGCGCGCGAGCTTTACGCGCATGGGATCGACGTAATGGCCGTTGACGATCACTTCGTAATGGAGATGCGGCCCCGTCGCCAGGCCACTGGCGCCGAGATAGCCGACGATCTGTCCCTGGCTGACGTTAATGCCTTCCTTGATGCCCCGCCCGAAGGCCGACATATGATTGTAGGTCGTCACATAGCCGTTGATGTGCTGGATCTCGACCCTTCGGCCATAGCCTGACGACCACCCGGCCTTGATGATCGCGCCGTTGCCGGCGGCGAAGATCGGCGTGCCGATCGGCGCGCCCCAGTCCACGCCGTTATGGGGACGGCTATAATGCAGGATCGGATGATAGCGCACGCCGAAGCCGGAGGTGAACTTGCCGGTGGCGATCGGCTTGCGGAGCAGGAATTTGCGAGTCGAACTGCCGTCGGGTTCGTAGAAGTCGACGCTTTGGTCATCCGGGGACTGGAACCGGTAAAACTTGAAGGTATCCCCGTGCGTCGTGATCGACGCGAACAGGAGTTCGGCGTGACTGCCGTCGGCCTCGTCGCCATCGTCATAGAAAGCGTCGATCGAGTCGCCCGCCGAAACGCCTCGCTGGAAATCAACGTCATTGCCGAACGTCCGCACCATCTGGTCGATGATCGGCCGCGGAATGTCCTGCTTCAACGCGGTTTCATAGAGCGAGTTGTAAAGCCGCATGCCGTCCGCACTGTCGTCGCCTTCGTCAGAGTCCTCGTCGGCGGCGGGTTTGTTGCTCTTGGAATCGGCTGTCATCGCATTTTCGATCATGACGTAGCGGCCGTCGTCGGCGAGCGCCACGGCGGCTTTCAGACTGTCCCCATCGTAAACGGCAAGCCGGGCGAGCTGGAGCGCGTCGCCAGTCGGAGCGTCGGCGAAGGTAAGTTTCATGCGTCGCCCTTCGATCGCCGGGTCGGGCATTCCCTTGGCGCGGAACGCCGCCTTGACCGCAGCGGCGACGTCCGCGTCGACCTGCGCGTTGGCCAGCACGTCTCCAAGGGATTGGTCGTGGCGGACGACGACGAGACGTTCATTGGCGGAGCGCGCCGCGTCGGATGGCGGCGGCGCGGAGCGCGGGGCCAACGTGACATTTTCCGGCACCATCCGCACTTCGATCGTCGAAAACGGCGAATTGGAATCGCTGACGCCCGGCGTGGCGTAGGCCAGGCTTGATCCGGCAACCTCGAGAGCGGCGCGGCTGGTGCGCATGAGCAGCAGTTGCGGCGGGAGCGGCAGGGGCGCCTTGGCGCCGCCGGATTGGGCGTTCTTCAGCGTCTCGGCGACTTGCGCGCGGACTTCGGCGAGTGATAGCGCGCCGCTCTGGGCGTTGAAAACAATTGGTTGCAGGTCGGTAGAGGTAAAGCTGACCTCGGCATCGTCAGGCGCGGGAGCGGGGTCCGCTTCGTCGGGAGCCGGATTGCGCGAGTCCGCCAGGAGCTTGAGCGGATTGAACTCGGGAACGTCCGCGCCAAGTCCGGTGTCCGCGAGCGTCAAGGTCGTCGCCACCTGAGTGAAAGTGTGAACGCGGACCACTTCCTTGTCGCCGACCTTGATCGCGGTCGGCGCCTTGAACGTCTGTTTGGCGGCGATGATATCGACCGCCTTGACGATACGATCGCCTTTGAGCGGATTGACGCCGGCGCCCTCGGACGGCTCCTTGCGGGACAGCAGCGCCCGG
>CAWHDV010000001.1:300000-472117 GCA_963828185.1 uncultured Alphaproteobacteria bacterium
CGTCACGCCATCTGGCGAAGCTCTCCGGCCTTTGCGCGCCGTAGAAAGTCCCGTTGATTTCGATCGAGCTCAGTTGGCTGCTGGCGAAAGCCAGTTCCTGCTTGTGAGGCAATTTTTCGGGATAGAACGCACCCCGCCAGGTCTCATAGGTCCAGCCACCGATGCCGATGCGAATTGCGCCTTTCCGGGCTTGGCTCATTTCCCGTCTTCCCGCCGCTGGCCGCTACCTTCAATCAGGATCGCGCCGCGCCGGTTCCCGAAAAGCGGCTTTTGCAACAGTCCCTTTGTTCGGGCGTTCAGCCGTTCAGAGAATGAAGGAGGGTTGCATGGCCGACGATTTGAAGCCGGGTGACAAGGTCGAATGGAATTCCAGCGGCGGCCACAGCGTCGGCGAAGTGGTCAGGAAGGCGATTTCGCCAATCAAGATCAAGGGACACAAGGTCGCGGCCTCCAAGGACCATCCCGAATACGTGGTGCGCTCGGACAAATCCGGCGCCGATGCGGCGCACAGGCCCGAAAGCCTCAAGAAAAGTCGCTGAGGGCCACCGCCGTTCTGATCCATTGGCCTTTCCGGCACGTAAAGAGGCTTTGCGCTCCTGAGACGCAGGCGCGAAGCCGGCTCGGCAGGGCCCGGGGAGGGTTAAATGACTTTTTCCGCTTCGGCCGCCTTGTCCTGCTCGCGCCTGCTGGACCCGCGGGGCGGATTGGCGTTGACTTTGCGGCGGCGGCGCAGCGATCATCCCGGCTTCCTGCCCCGTGCAACGTTGCCTGGGCAATCGGGTCGCAAGGAAAGTGTCATCTCTGTGCAGGAAAACGATCCGGCCAATCCCGCGCCCGAGACTCTGGCGCGCTGGCTCCTCGCAGTGGCGCAGGCGCAGGACCGCGAAGCTTTTGCGGGCCTGCATGCCTACTTTGCTCCGCGGCTCACGTCCTGGCTGTCGCGCTCCGGCTTTTCCGCAGCCCAAATCGAGGATATTGTCCAGGAAACGATGATCTCCGTCTGGCGCAAGGCGGCGCGTTACAATCCGGCGCACGGCGGCGCTTCGACCTGGATCTTTGTCATCGCGCGCAATCTGCGCATCGATTTTTTGCGCCGCGGGTCCAATCGCGAGAACGCGGCGCTCGAACACTGGGACCAGATCTACGATGGCCCGGGCGGCGAAGAGAGCCTGCTCGCCGCCGAAAGGGAGGGCGCGCTGCGGCGGGCGCTGGCGAAACTGACGCGCGAACAGGCGGCGGTGCTCGAACAGGCCTATTTCGCCGAAAAGCCGCAATCGGCGATCGCGCGCGAACTCGGCGTGCCGCTGGGCACGGTCAAGTCGCGGGTGCGGCTCGCGCTCGCCCGGCTCAGGGCGCTGCTGGAGGAAAATCCGTGACTGTTCGCCAACATCCGAGCGACGAGACGCTGATGCGCTACGCTGCGGGGATACTCGGCGCCGGCTTGCGCCTGGTCGTCGCCATCCACCTCGAATCTTGTCCGGTTTGCCGGGCGCAATGCCGCCAGTTCGCCGCCGCCGGCGGGATCATGCTGGAAACCTTGCCGCCCGACCCGGTTCGGCCCGTTTTGCTGGAAAAAATCTTCGCGCGCATCGACGCTGGCGAGGCCGAGCCGCGCTCCTCCCCCAGGGCGTTAGCGCAGGTTTTCGACAATGGTTTCGTGCTGCCGGCCGCCTTGGCGGCGCAGGAGATCGGCCCCTGGCGCCGCGTCCACCCTCGCCTGCGCTGGGCCCAGGTGCGGCTACCCGCGGCGCCGGGCGAGCGGGTGGTGCTGCTGAAAATCGCTGCCGGTCACGCGGCGCCGGCGCATGGCCATCGCGGCCTGGAGCTGACCCAGGTTCTCTATGGGCAATTTTCCGACGGACGCGGCGTCTATGGTCCGGGCGACCTGATCGAAGCCGACGAAACCATCGTTGATCACCAACCAGTCGTGACTCCCGACGGCGAGTGCCTGTGCATCGCCGCGCTGGAAGCGCCCTTGCGCGTCAATTCGCTGCTCGGGCGGCTGTTCCAGCCGCTGATGGGCCTCTAGATCCCGGGCTTCAGGCGAGGCGGCCGGCGCAATAGCCGGCAAAAGCGGCGAGGCCGGTCAGCAAGCTCCCCCAGGCCATGTCGACCAGGGTGAGCGACAGCGGCCAGGATTTCAGCGTGGCCTGGTTGGTGAGATCGTAGGCGCCGTAGCCGATCAGACCGAGAAGCAGGCCATGCGCGGCCGCCATGCGCCAGCTTGCCGCATCCAGGGCCGGATTGACGGCGAAAAAGACAATGCCGAACGCATAAAGCAGATAGAAAACCGCCGCCGGTCCGAGCCTGAAGCCTTCCATCGCCATGCCGCCCATGGCCGGCCGATAGAAGGCGTCGCCCATGCGTCCGAGCCAGAGGAAGTCCACGCCGACGAAGACAACCAGAACTCGTCGCGTATGTCGCCAGCATTCTCATGATCGCGCTCCCGGTTTTTCGATGAGGTAGAAGCCGACGTCGATCGCCTGTTCGCGGAAGGCGGCTTCGCAATAGCAGAGGTAGTAGCTCCACAGGCAAAGGAATTTTTCGTCAAAACCCAGGGCCATGACCGCGCCGCGCCGCGCTTCGAAACGATGGCGCCATTCGGCCAGGGTTTGCGCATACGACGCCCCGAAAACCTCCACCTCTTTCAGGCGCAGGCCGGCGCGAAAAACCTGTTCGGCGATGGAGGCCGGGCTGGGCAGGAAGCCGCCGGGGAAAATGTGGCGCTGGATGAAGTCGGTCTGGACGCGGTAATTGCCGAAACGCGCCTCATCGATGGTGATGGCCTGGATCAGCGCGCGGCCGCCGGGTTTCAGGACTTCCGCGATCTTGGCGAAATAAGCGGGCCACCAGGCCTCGCCGACGGCTTCGATCATTTCGATCGACACGACGCGGTCGAACGCTCCGCGGAGGTCGCGATAATCCTGCAAGCGCAGTTCCACCCGCGCGTCAAAACCTTCGCGGGCGATCATGTCTCGCGCGAAGGACAGTTGCGCGGGCGAAAGGGTTACGCCTGTCACGCGCCCGGCGCCGCATTCGGCGAGACGGCGCGCCAGGGCGCCCCAGCCGCAACCGATTTCCAGCACCTTCTCGCCGGCGCGCAGTTCGAGCAATTCGACAATGCGCTTGAGCTTGTTGTGCTGCGCCTCCTCGAGCGTGGCCGTCTCCTCGAGCCACAACGCCGAGGAATAGAGCATGCTCGGATCGAGCCAGAGGCGGAAGAAGGCGTTGCCGAGATCGTAATGGCCGATGATGTTGCGGCGGCTGCCGCGACGCGAATTGGCCCGGCTCCAGCGACGCAGCCGGTTGAGCAGGCGGAACGGGCCGGCGCCGGAAGCGACCGCGCCCATGGAAGGGGCGTTGACGGCCGCTACGCGCAACAGCGCGACGAGATCGGGGCTCGTCCAGTCGCCGTCGACATGGCTTTCCGCCAGGCCGATATTGCCTTCCAGCATCATCCGCCGCAGCGCGCGCCAGCGGACGATTTCCAAGACGCCTTCCGGCCCTGGCGTCGAACCGGCCGCGTCGATGATCGCGCCGCTGGGCAGGCGGAGGCTCAGGCGGCCGACGCGCAAATGACCGAGCAGGCGATGCGCGAGCAAGGCGTAAGGATGCGACAACCTGCGCCCGGGCGCCGCGAGAGGCGCGAGGGTGGCGGCTTCGAGACGCTTCATCGGGACGAACCTGTTTTGGCGGGAGGTTGCGGGGCGGCGCGGACGAAGGTCACGGGCCCCTTCGGCGGCGGCGGTTTCGAGCGCAGGCCGACGCCCTTGCGCCACAGGTGCAGCGCCTCCCAGAGGATGCCGGCGCGAACGCGCAGGGTGAGCAAAGGGGTTGCAAAAAACAGGCGCAAGAGATTGGCGTCGGTCAGCTCCATCCTGCGCGCCCGGTAATGCGCGGTGAACAAGAGCCCGGCCGGGTCCGACACATCGATGGACAAGGCCAGGCTGTCGTCGGGCAAGCGCAGCCGAAAGGAATAGTCGAGCGCCATGTTCATGAAGGGCGAGACGAAGAAGGTCTTCGGGCAGGCTTGCGCAATCTCGCCTTCTTGCGCGCCTGCTTCCGCGCCATCCACCGCGATCGCATAGGCGTGGCGCTCGCCGAACGTATTGTCCACCTCCCAGACAATGGCGGCGGCTTCGCCCGTTTGTTTCAAGCAGTAGAAGACGCTCAGCGGATTGAAGGCGCGCCCCAGCAGGCGCGGCATGGTGAGCAGCAGGATTCGTCCGCCGTCGGGTTCGACGCCGGCGCCGCGCATCGCCGCTTCGATCTGGACGCGCAGCGGGCGGCCGGAGCCGTCGCCGCGATCGCCTTGATAAAAGGAAAAGAGGTTGAAGCGGTCGAGCGAGAACAGCCGCAGCCTGGCGTCGATGTCCTTCAGCCGGTCGAGATCGAGCAGCGCCGAATAGATGCGATAGGCGAGGCGATGCGCGCGCGGCCGCAGGCGATGATGGGTCACGACGCCGGAATAGAGGGCTGAGGCGCAAGCCGTGTGAAGGCCGTCCGTCATGCGAAGGCCCTCGAGGAGGGGTGCGCGACGGTTTTGTCGAGAAAAATGCGGCCGCTTTCCTCGGCGACGCGCCAGGGCCGCTTTGCGCCGCCCAATTGCTCCGCGACGGCCAGGCCCGCCTGCAAGCCATCCTCATGGAAGCCGGCGCCGAAATAGGCCCCGCAATACCAGATCCGATCGACGCCCTGGATCGACCAGAGCTGCTTTTGCGCGCGCAGCGCCGCAAGGTCGTAAAACGGATGGCGATAGATTTTCCGGTAGTAGATTTTTTCCGCGCTGGGCAGGCGCCAGGGATTGAGGGTGACGTAAAGCTCCGGCGCCGCTCCAAGCGGCTGGAGTCGGTTCATCCAGTAGCTGACCGACAGTTCGCGCTGGCCGTCTGGGCCTTCAGCGAGATAGTTCCAAGCCGCCCAGGCGGCGCGGCGCCTGGGCATCAATTTTTCGTCGCCATGCAGCACCGCTTCATTGTCGCCATAGCGGAAGGCGGACAAAAGGCGCCGCTCGTCAGGTTTCGGCTCGACCATCATGGCGAGCGCCTGATCGGCGTGGGCGGCGAGCACCACCTGGTCGAAAAAATCGCTGTGCCCGCGCACGTCTGCCAATTCCACGCTTTCAGGGCGGCGCTTGACCCTGACGATCGGCGCGCCGCGGCGGATTTCGCCGACGCCATCGGCCAGACGCGCGACATAGGTTCGGCTGCCGCCGCTCACGGTGCGCCAGACCGGGCGTCCCGCCAGCTGCAGCAGTCCGTGCGTATCGCAGAAACGGATGAAGGCCGAGGCCGGATAAGCGCCGACGCGCGCCGAGGGCGTAGACCAGATCGCCGCCGCCATCGGGTAGAGATGGTCGCGGATGAACGGTTCGCCGTAGGTTCCCCGCGCCAGATAATCGTCGAGGCTCATCTCGCCGAGAAATGGCAGGTCGCGCGGCGCCTCGCGATAGAAGCGCAAGAGATCGGCGATCATCGACCAGAAGCGCTTTTTAAGCGCATTGGCGGGCTGGGCGAACAGGCCGCGCAGGTCCTTGCCGGCGTACTCATAGGCGCCCCGGTCGAGGGAAACCGAAAAGGACATTTCGCTTGCCGCCGTCTCGACGCCCATATGGGCGAACAGGGCGGTGAGATTGGGATAGGTCGGCTCGTTGTAGACGATGAAGCCCGTGTCGACCGCGATCGTCCGCCCGGCGGTTTCGACATCCACCGTGTTGGAGTGGCCGCCCACGCGCCGCTCGGCCTCGTAAAGGACCACATCGTGATGGCGTGACAGAAGCCAGGCGCAGGCGAGGCCGGATATGCCGGCGCCGACGACCGCCAGCCGCTGCCGAGCCTGGCCGGGAATGGAACCGCGCTCCATGTCATCTTCCGCCTGTTGACGAGCCTATGGAGCTTTTACGCAGGCGTCGTCGCCTTGGTTCACCGGCGCGGTTTTTTGATCCGCCGCCGGGTTCCATTCGTTAAAGCAGCATGATGCTCGTCGAACTCCTCTGCCTGGCGTTATTCTTGAGCCTGTCGATGAGCTTGGCTTGGGCGGTCAGGATGCGCACGGGCCGCAGCGGCTGGATCGACGCGATCTGGTCGGCGGCGATCGGGCTGGCCAGCCTCGCCGCTGCGTTCGCTCCCGCGCCGCCCAGCGCGATCAAATCGCGCGCCTTCCTGGCGGCGGCGATGATCCTTTTGTGGGCGGGGCGCCTGGCGACGCATCTTGCGGCGCGCACGCGCGGCGCGGCCGATGATCCGCGCTATGCCAGCCTGGCGCGGGAATGGGGCGGCGATTTTCCGCGCCGGCTGTTTGCCTTCCTGCAAATCCAGGCGGCGGCCGGCCTGCCGCTGGTGTTGGCGGTGGCGGCTGCGGCCAGGTCGACGGAACCTTTTCCATCCGGCGGCGATATGCTCGGACTGGCGCTCGCCATGGCGGCGCTTGCCGGAGAAAGCGTGTCGGACAGGCAGCTCGTCCGGTTCCGGCGCTTCCATCCGGAGGGCGGCGTGTGCGAGATCGGCCTGTGGCGCTATTCCCGCCATCCCAATTACTTTTTTGAATTCCTGTTCTGGTGCGCGTGGCCGCTCATGGCTCTCGATCCGGCTGGCGTTCATCTGCCGCAGCTCGTCGCCCTGGGCGCGCCGGCGCTGATCTACTGGCTGCTGGTCCATGTCAGCGGCATACCGCTGCTCGAGAAGCACATGCTGGCGTCGCGCGGCGCGGCGTTTGAAGCCTATCGCCGAAGGGTCAACGCTTTTTTCCCCGGTCCGCGCCGGGCGGATCGCGGCGGCTGACCTGCCTTTTCGCGCGGCGCTGGAATCGCAACGCCGGTCGCCTATATCGGCTTATGGGAGGCGTTTCCGCTTGACGCTCGCGACTTTGACCGCCGCCGTCCTGGCGCAGACGCCACAGGGGGTTTACTGCCCGGCGGGCGATTTTCACATCGATCCGGTGCAGCCGGTCGCGCGCGCCGTGATCACCCATGCCCATGCCGACCACGCCCGCGCCGGTCATGGCGCGACGCTGGCGACGCCGCAAACGCTCGACATCATGCGCCTTCGCCTTGGCGAAAATTTCGCCGGCGCGACGCAGGCCTTGCCTTACGGCGAGAGCCTGGCTCTGGGTGCAATCGAGGTTTCGCTGCATCCGGCCGGGCATATCCTCGGCTCGGCTCAGGTCCGTCTCGCCCGGAAGGGTTTTCGCGTCGTCGTCTCGGGCGATTACAAGCGCGCCGCCGATCCGACCTGCGCCGGATTCGAGTTGTTGTCTTGCGAGGCGTTCGTCACCGAGGCGACCTTTGGCCTGCCGGTGTTCCGTCATCCGCCGGCAAGCCAGGAGATCGCCCGCCTCCTCGCCTCGCAAAAACTGTTTCCCGAGCGCGCGCATCTCGTCGGCGCCTATTCGCTCGGCAAGGCGCAGCGAATCATTCGGCTGCTGCGTCTCGCGGGCTACGACCGGCCGATCTACATGCACGGCGCGGTGGAGAAAATGGTCGCCTATTACACCAGCCAGGGCGTCGAACTCGGTCCTTGCGTCAAAGTGGCGGGCGCTGGACCGGGCGGCTTCGCCGGCGAGCTCATCATCTGCCCGCCCTCGGCGCTCGATGACGTCTGGTCGCGCAAATTTGCCGATCCCGTGGCGGCTTTCGCCTCCGGTTTCATGCGCGTTCGCGCCCGCGCCCGCCAACGCGGCGTCGAACTGCCGTTGATCATTTCCGACCATGCCGACTGGGACGGGCTCTGCGCCACGATATTCGAGACCGGCGCGCAGGAAATCTGGATCACCCATGGCGAGGCCGACGCGCTGGCGCATTTCGCCCGTTCGAACGGGCTTCGCGCCGCGCCGTTGCGTCTGATGGGTTATGGCGAGGAGGAGGCGGAAACGACCGCTATTGAACATTGAGGGCATTCGCGGAATTGCTCGACCGGCTCGGTTTTGAGCCCGCGCGCAATGGCAAGCTGCGCCTGCTGGTCGATTATTTGCGCAACACCCCCGATCCCGACCGGGGGCTGGCGCTGGCTGCGCTCACCGGCGAATTGCGCTTCGCCCACGCCAAGCCGGCGATGATCCGCGCCCTCGTCTCGGAGCGCGTCGATGCGACGCTGTTCGCGCTTTCCTATGACTATGTCGGCGACCTCTCGGAAACGGCGGCGCTGATCTGGCCGGCGGACGCCGCGAAGCTAATAGATCCGCCGCCACCGCTGCCCGAGGTCATCGAAGGCCTTCGCGGCGCCAAGCTAGACCTGCCCGCGCGCATCGCGGGCTGGCTCGACCTGCTCGACGAGACGGGTCGCTGGGCCTTGCTGAAGCTCATCACCGGCGCCCTGCGCGTCGGCGTTTCGGCGCGGCTCGCCAAAACGGCGGCGGCCGCATTGGGCGAGCGCGCGCCCGATGAAATCGAGCAGGTCTGGCACGGCCTGGTCCCGCCCTACCTCGATCTTTTCGCCTGGCTCGAAGGTCGCGGTCAGCGCCCCGCGGCACTCGATCCCGCGCCGTTCCGGCCGATCATGCTGTCGCATCCGCTGGACCAAGCGGAACTGGCGAGGATGGCGCCGGAAGATTATTGCGCCGAATGGAAATGGGACGGCGTGCGGGTGCAGGCGGTGTCGGCGCGCCCCGACGGCGTCACCATGACCAGGATTTATTCGCGCACGGGCGAAGATATGGCCGCGGCCTTTCCCGATATCGTGGAAATGCTTGCGACAATCGAGGGCCGCTCCTTTTCGCTCGACGGCGAATTGCTGATCCGCCGCGCCGGCCTGTTGCAGTCGTTTTCGGTGTTGCAGCAGAGGCTGAACCGCAAGGGCGTCACGCCGCGGCTGCTCGCCGACTTTCCGGCGCATATCCGCGCCTATGACCTGATCGAGCGCGACGGCGCCGACTTGCGCGACCTGCCCTTTTTGGAGCGGCGCGCTCACCTCGAAAAATTCGTCGCGCAGGCCGAGGTTGAGCGGCTCGACCTCTCGCCCCTGATCCCCTTCGCCGACTGGCGGGACCTCGCGGACGCCCGTGTGAAACCGTGGGGCGAGGACGCGGCGGTGATCGAGGGCGTCATGCTCAAGCGCAAGGATTTCGACCTACGCGCCGGGGCGACCGCGCGGCCCGTGGTGGAAGTGGAAGCGCGATCCCTTCAACGTGGATGCGGTGCTGATGTACGCCCAGCGCGGCCACGGCAAGCGCTCGTCGCTCTATTCGGACTTCACCTTCGGCGTCTGGCAGGACGGGTCCGAAGGCGAGCGATTGACGCCGGTCGGCAAGGCTTATTTCGGCTTTACCGATTCCGAACTCGCCCGGCTTGACAGGTTTGTGCGCGACAACACCGTCAATCGTTTCGGCCCCGTGCGCGAAATCGCGCATGGACCCGAAACAGGCCTGGTGCTGGAAATCGCCTTTGAGGGCCTCAACCGTTCGAGCCGGCATGGCTCGGGCCTGGCCATGCGATTTCCGCGCGTTGCGCGCATCCGCTGGGACAAGCCGGCCCGCGAAGCCGATCGTCTGGAGACGTTGGCGTCGCTGCTGCGCGAATGAGAGTTTTGCCGACATGGACCAGTCTCTCGTGATCTTGCTGCACGGCGTCGGCGCCCATGGCGCCGCTCTTGCCCCGCTTGGCGAGGCTTGGCGCGACGCTTTGCCGCAAACCGCCTTCGCCGCGCCGGACGCGCCTTTTCCTTCGCTTGTCGGTTGGCAATGGTACAGCCACGAGGGGATAGACCGGGATAATCGTCTCGCGCGCGTCGTGGCGGCGCGCGGGCCGTTTGACCGGCTGTTGCGCGCGACCATCGCGGCGCACGGGTTCGGCGACCGTCCCGAACGCGTGGCGCTGGTCGGCTTTTCGCAAGGCGCGATCATGGCGCTCGACGCGCTGGCGTCGGGTCGCCAGGCCTTGGCCGCCGTCGTCGCCTTTTCCGGACGCCTGGCCTCGCCGCCGCCGCTGCTCTCGCCGGCGCGCGCGACACCGGCGCTGCTGATCCACGGCGAAGACGATCCCATCGTCCCCGCCGGCGAGAGCCGGCAGGCGGCTCAAGCCCTGCAAGAGCTTGGCGTTGAAACGCGCCTGCACATCCTTCCTGGCGTCGATCATTGCATAGCGCCGGCAGCCGCGTTGATGGCCCGGAACTTTTTGTCGGAGCGCTTCCGGTTCCTCGACGGCGCGGCGTGAGCTGCGGCGTCAAGGCGTGGAACGAACAACGAAGCAATGTCGTTTTCCCTCCGGCGACGGCGCGGCGATGAGCCGCTGCGCGCATCGCTCGGGGAGGGATCACCCGTCGTGCGCGTTTCCCTGCGGTCCATGGCGGCGGCGGCGATCCTGGTGTTCACGGCCGCGGCCACGCTTCCCGATTACGCCGTGGATTGGCTGTGGATGCGGCGCCTCGGCTACGCGGATATTTTCTGGACGCTGCTCTCGGTCCGCTGGGCGCTGTTCTTGTCAGCCTTTGTCGTCGCCTTTCTCACCCTCTGGCTTAATCTCCGCCGCGCCGTCAGGACCAGCGCCCTGCTCGGCGCCGGCGGGCGGTCGCAAACGCCTGCGCTCTGGGCCGGAAACAGTGCGATTTCCATTGCGGCGGTCAATTTCGCGCCAAAACTGTCGATGACCGATGTCGTGCTGGCGAGCGCCGTCGTCGCTTCGTTTTTCGGCGCCGCTTTCTATGCGGACTGGGACAGCTTCCTCCGCTTCCGCCATGGCGGCGCATTCGGCGTGGCCGACCCGCTGTTTGGCGTCGATATCGGGTTCTACGTGTTCCGCCTGCCATTTTACGAGTTGTTGCAGGACAGCCTGATGGCGCTGGCGGCGCTGGCGCTCGCGCTGGTCACGGCGGTTTATGGGTTTTCCGACGCCTTGCAGACGGACCGTCGCAAGGTTTGGCGACATCTGTCCGTTCTCGCGGGCCTCCTGTTCGTCTCCCTCGGATGGGGCTTTTACCTCGATCACTTCGAACTTCTCTACGGCGACCAGGGCGTCGTCTACGGGGCTGGTTATACGGCGGATCATGTGACGCGGCCGGCGCTGTGGATCATGGTCGCGGCGTCCGCCGCGGCCTGCGCCTTGCTGCCGCTGAATTTTTTCCGTCCGAACGCCAAAATGGCTGCGGCGGGCGCGGGGGCCTATGTCTTATTGTGGATCGTCGGCGTGTCGCTGGTCCCGTGGGCCGTCGAAAAATTCGAGGTGCAGCCGAACCAGCTTGGCCTGGAGACGCCCTACCTCAAGAATTACATCAAGTCCACGCGCGCGGCCTACGGGCTCGGCGCCATCCAGGTCACGTCCTACCCGGCGACGGCGGACCTGACGCAGTCCGCGATCACAAGCAACCAGGACACGGTACAGAACATCCGCCTGTGGGATTCGCGGCCGCTGCTGAAGACCTACCAGCAAACTCAGGCGATCCGGCTTTATTATCGGTTCTACAATGTCGACACGGACCGTTATCGCCTGGCGGACGGTTATCACCAGGTCATGTTGTCGACGCGCGAGCTTTCGCAGCAGCTTCCGCAAAAGGCCCGCACCTGGGTCAACCGGCGGCTGCAATTCACGCATGGCTACGGCGCGGTGATGAACTTCGTCTCGAAAACCGTCGGCGACGGTTTTCCGCAATATCTGCTCCAAAACGTTCCGCCGGAATCCGCGTTTGGCCTGACCATGACCCAGCCGGCGATCTACTACGGGGAATCGGTGACGGGATACCGCATTGTCGCGACCGGGATCAAGGAATTCGATTATCCGAAAGGCAGCGACAACGTCTATGCGAGCTATGCCGGAAAAGGCGGCGTCCCGCTGGACAACCTGTGGAGAAAATTGCTGTTCGCCTGGAGCGAGGGGGACGCCAACATACTCTTGACTTCGTATCTCACGCCGTCGAGCCGCATCCAGATCCGTCGCAACGTGCGCGAGCGCGCGGCGCAGATCGCTCCCTTCCTGCAACTGGACGGCGATCCCTATGCGGTTTTGAGCGGCGGCAAATTATACTGGATCGAGGACGCCTATACGACGTCCGACCATTATCCCTACGCCAATCCAGAACGCGGTTGGGCTGAGGGCGAAGCAACCGAAAACGGCGCCGACGATCCGCTCGAAGAGAGCGCGCGCGGCTTCGCTCCACAAGGCGCCGCGCGGGCGGCGTTCGACGGCGTGAACTATATCCGGAACTCCGTGAAGGCTGTTGTCGACATGTATGACGGGACCGTGCGGTTCTTCGTCATGGACCCGCAGGATCCGATCCTCGCGGCCTATCGCAGGGCGTTTCCCGGCGTCTTCAGCGATCTCGCCGCGCTCTCCACCGACCTGAAGCAGCACCTGCGCACCCCGGAAGACATGTTCGCGATCCAGGCGGACCAGTATCGCACCTTCCACATGACCGACCCGCAAGTGTTCTACAATCGCGAGGACCTCTGGACGTCGCCGTTGGAGAATTATGGCGGCGAAACGGAGGAGATGCAGCCCTATTACATTCTGGCGAAGCTCCCCGGCGGCAGCCGCCTCGAATACATGCTGATGACGCCGTTCACGCCGAACAACCGCGACAACATGATATCCTGGATGGCTGCGGAATCGGATTTTCCCGAATACGGGAGGATCATCTGCTACCAGCTGCCAAAGGAAAAGCTCGTCTATGGGCCGAACCAGGTCGAGGCGATGATCAACCAGGACACGTTGATTTCGCAGCAGCTGACCCTGTGGAACCAGAACGGGTCGCGGGTGATACGCGGCAAGCAGATCGTCACGCCGATCGGAAAATCGTTCCTCTATGTCGTCCCATTGTACCTGATGGCGGAGGGCGCCAACATTCCCCAGCTCAAGCGCGTCATCGCCGTCGCCGGCGATCGCGTCGTGATGGAGCCGACGCTCGACGAGGCGCTCGCCGCCCTTTTCGCAACGCCGCGACAGCCAGGCGCGCCGGGCGCGACGCCGCCCCAGGCAGGCCAGCCGGCAACAGCGCAGAATCCTGACTTCGCCACCGCCAGGAAGGCGTTCGATGACGCGCAAAATGCCTTGCAGCACGGAAACTGGACCGATTTCGGCAGGGCGATGGACGCGCTGAAACGTCGGCTTGACGCGCCAGCCATGCGATAGGCGCGGTTTGGCGCGCCACCCGACCGGAGGCTCAACTCAATAGCCGGTCATTTCCAGATAGCCTTTTCCCGCGCGCGAGCCGTGGAAGCTGATGGGGCCTTCCCAGTAGGAAAAGCGGGTCGCCATCCAGCTTTGGGCGTTGAGCGGCTCGGTCTCGACGTCAAGCCCGCGGCTTTTCACTTGCAGCCGCCAGCGCACGGGAAGGCCGCGTCCCGCGACCTCCGCCCGCGCCAGCGGCGTCAAGGCGATGTCATGGCGATCGAGCTTTTGCGAGCCGCCGTTCGCGCCGATCCAGGTCCCGGCGAAAAAATCGCCAGCCTTCTCGTCGCGCAGCCGGAAAACCATCAGCTTCTCGCCATCGGAAAAATGCAGCGAGAACCAGTCCCAGCCCTTTTGCGTCGCCGCCAGCGGCTGGCTGCTCCATTCGCGATCCATCCAGGCGTCGCCCGAAACCTTGACCTCCCGCCCGTCGATGACGAGGACGCCGGCGGCCCTGAAAAAAGGCTGGCTGTAATAATAAGAGGCCCGTCCGTCGTCCGATTTGCGGCTGAAACCGTTGTCGCCATGCAGGACGAGCGGCTTGTCGGCGTCGAGATCAAGCGCGTAGCGGAAGCCCGCGCCATCGGCCGAGATTTTTGTCCGCGCGACGCCCGCGGCTTTATCGCGGGCCTCGAAGCGCCAGTTGTCGATCCATGCGCGAAACGGCTCGGCGACCACGCCGGCTTCCTCAACCCCGCCTCGCGCGAATTTTTCGGCGAACAGCTGCGTGCCGGCGCTGGTGAGCGCGGCGTGCCCCATCCAGATGTTCTGGTCGGCCCAACCCTTGCGCTCGGGACCGGGTGCGCTCGCCTGGCGGAAAAGCGTCCACTGCACGCCGTAATCAGCGCCCGAGGCGTCCTCGAGATTGGCGGTCAGATACCACCATTCCGTTCGAAAACCCGGATGTGCTCCAAAATCGCGTGGAAAGGCGAGCGGCGTTCCCGGCGTGACCTCGGCAAATCCCTTGGCGTCGTTTCCCAGTCCGGCGAAGCCGTCCGCGCCGGCGGCATGGCTCAAGGGCGCGAAAATCGCGACGATCAAAAGAGCCGATCTAGCGTTCACTGGCGAAGACCTTGAGCAAGTCCGAGGCCGTGGTCCGGGCCAGGCGAAGGATCGGCGCAGCGCCGGCGACAGTCGCCGCCAGCAGCGCCAGGACGAGGATTTGCGCCCATTGCCCGGGAAAGACGTGGAAAGGCAGCCGCCAGCCGAAGGCCTGCACGTTCACCACCGCGACGAGACACCACGACAGGGCGAGGCCGAGCGGCAGCGCGACGAGCGCGGTCGCCGCAGTGAGCGACAGGAGCCGCAGGAATTCGAGTTGCGCCAGTCGCCCGCGCGTGGCGCCGGCCGCCCAGACGGGCGCAATCTGCGCAAGGCGGGCGTTGCCGAGCGTAAGCAGGCTCGCGAAGAGCGCAACGGCCGAGACGATGAGCATCAGCCCGTTCAGCGCCGCCGTCACCGCGAACGTGCGCTCGAAGATCCGCATCGACAGTCGCTTGATCGACGCCTGGTCGCTGATGCGGGTGATTTTTGGCCCGAATTGCGCCTGCATCGCCGCGATGAGACCGTCAACCGCCGCGGGTTTTACGCGCAGGCTATACGCCAGGCGCGGCGTCCCCGGCCAATGCCGTTCGAGTGCGTCGAAGCCGATGCGCGCCTGTCCCTTGGGATTGCCATAGTCGGGAAAAACGCCGGCGACTTTCGCGCGCCATGCGCCCTCAGGCGTCGGGATATCGAGCGAGGAGCCGGGCGCCAGCCGCAATCGCCGCGCCAATTGTTCGCTGACGAAGAAGCCGTCGCCGCGCTCTACTTCATCCCATGCGCCTGGCGTCGCTGAGAGCAGCGGAAAATGCTTGCGATAGGTTTCGTGCGGTTTCATGCCGATGACTTCAACCGGCCAGCCCGCGAGCCTGACGCTGGTTTTCAGCACCGGCAGTATCGCCGTGACCCCCGGCCGGCCGGCGAGCCAGGTTTCGATTGCCCGCGCCTCGGGCGCGCCCGCCGCCTCGAAATAGACTTCCGCGACCAGCCGCGCGTCGAGCCAGCGCGTGAAAGTCGTGCGAAAGCCTTCGACCATGCCGCCAACGCCGACATTGGTCGACAACGCCAGCAAAAGCGCCATAAGGGCGAGCGAGAGGGCAGGCAATTGCTGTCGGCTGTCGGCCCAGAACCATTGCGCCAGCGGGCCGGTCGCCCGCCTTTCGCCAAGGCGGAGGGCGCTCGCGAGCAGCAGCGGCAGCAAAAGCGCCGCGCCAAGCAGCAGGCCGGCGACCACGGCGAAGCCGGAAGCGAGACTGCCGCCAAAGACATAGGCCACCAGCGACGCGGCCAGGCCAAGCCCCGCCAAGACAGCGCGGCGGCGCAAAAACTTCTGTTGCGCCTGCCGCCAGGCGGAAGGTCGCGCCGCCACAAGAACCGGCAGGCGCAAGGTCCTGGCAAGGCCGCTCGCGGCCGCGACGAGCGCGCCGATGAGGGCGATGCCGAGGCCCGAAATCCACCATTGCGGATCGAGCGCCAGCCGTCCCGCAACCTGTGCGCCGTAAAGCGCGTCGAGGCTGGACGCGACATCGGGCAGCAAAGCGGCGGCGATGAAAGCGCCGCCTATGGCGCCGATGGTTCCGGCCGCAAGGGCGAGCAACAGCAATTCCATGAGCATGGCGAGGACCAGCGCGGGCGCGCCGACGCCAACCGCCCGCAGGGTGCGCACCATCGCGCGCCGCTGCTCGAAAGCCAGTCCGAAAGACGCGTGGACGATGAAAAGCCCGACCAGGAAGGCCAGCATGCCGAAGGCCGTGAGGTTCAGATGAAAGCTGGCGGTGAGCCTTTTCAGGTCACTCGCCTCTTCGCCGGGCTGTAGCACGCGCAGCGCATTGCTCGTGATGGAAGCGAGCGACGGCGTCGCGGCGCCGGGTTGCTGGGTGAACACCAGCCGCGAAATCTGGCCAGGGCGTTTGAGCAAGGCTTGCGCGACGCCGATATCGACGACCAGCAGACCGGGCGGCGCATTGGCTCGCGCCTGCAGCGGCGGCAAACGCAAGCCGCCCTCGACAGGGAGCGCGGCGCCTCGCGCGGCGCGCAGGTCGCGCAGGGTTTTTGGCGCGACAATCGTCCGTCCGGGCGGCGCCAGGAAATCGATCAGGGAGCTTCCGCCCGACAGGCTCGGCAGCCCGCTTTCGCGCGGCAGCGTCAGCGGCTCGACGCCGAGCAGCCGGAAAGGCGTGTCGCCGACCCGGACCGCGCCTTCGAGCACCGGCGAGACGTTCCAGCCCGCAAGCCGCAGCTTGACGAAAATGTCCTGCGAAATGAAGGCGCCCTGCGTCGGAACAAGGCTTCGAGCGCCGGTTGCAAACATCGACGCCGCCTGGTCGTAGCTTTTGCGCGCCTGCTCGTTCAGGGCCTGCACCCCGCTCCACAGCGCCGTGGCGATGGCCAGTCCGGCGAAGAGCGCGCCGAAATTGGCCGGATGCCGGCGCCAATGGCTCACGAGAGCCACAAAGGTCCAGAAAGCTTGCCTCAAGACTTGACGATGGCTCCCGAACTGAGCCTCGCCTGCCGTTCGAGCTTTCCGGCGAGGCGCGGGCTGTGTGTCACCATCAGGAAGGCGCAGCCGGTGGCGGCGACGGTCTCCAGCGCGAGGTTGAGGAATTCGTCGCCGGACGCTTCGTCGAGGTTGCCAGTCGGCTCATCCGCCAGCAGCAGGCGCGGGCGAACCGCCAGCGCCCGCGCGATGGCGACGCGCTGCTGCTGGCCGCCAGAAAGATCTTCGGGCATGCGATCGAGGAGGGCGCCCAGCCCGAGCCGATCGACCAGTTCCGCCTGCCACTCCGGATCGTGACGGCCGGCGAGACGCGCCTGGAAGGCGATATTGGCGCGGACGGCGAGGCTCGAGACAAGGTTGAATTGCTGGAACACGACGGCCACTTTCTTCAGCCTGAGCGCGGCGCGGCTGGAATCGTTGAGCGAGACGATCCCGACCTCTTCGAGGAAGATCTCGCCGCCGTCGGCCTTGTCGAGGCCGGCTACGAGATGCAGCAGCGTGCTCTTGCCGCTGCCCGATTCCCCCATCAGCGCGAGGCTCGAGCCCGCGTCGAGCGAGAGATCGACGCCCTTGAGGATGGGGAGCCGCCCCTGCGGCGTCGCGTAACTTTTCTGCAAGCCGGCGACGCGAAGCGCCGATCCCCGCGCCAGCGCGGCGACCGTCTTCGTTTCGGCGAGTCTCGCGCCAGCCAAGCCGTTCCCCTTTCAGCGTTGCTGCGACATGAATGCGTCGCGTTCCATATGCGCATATAATCAAGGCGCAAAATGGCGCGTCAAATTTTAGCCGGAGCGCGGCGGAAACATTTCCGCCGCGAGGCGTTAGCCGCTGACACCGTCGGGCGCGCCCAGCAAGCGCGAACCGAGGCGGTTGCTGTTTTTCGCGGGCGCGCGCCTTGCCGGAGCAACTCTCGGTCTTCGCAAAAAAGGCGTTTGAACTAAAAGGCGTTTGAACCATGGAAGCCGTCAGCTGCCGCCGCCTGCCGTCGACGCCACGCGGGCTCCTGCGATTCTACCGCGCGGTGCGCGAGGCGAGCCGCAAGCTTGCCGCCCCGCTGTCGGACGCCGACGCGACGGTCCAGTCGATGCCCGACGCCAGCCCCGCGAAATGGCATCTGGCGCACACCAGCTGGTTTTTCGAGGCGATGGTGCTCGAGCCGGAGGCGCCGGACTATCGCCCGTGCAACCCCGATTTCGCCTATCTGTTCAATTCCTATTACGAGACCCTGGGCGCGCGCCAGCCAAGGCCGCGACGCGGCATGATCACGCGGCCCTCACTTGCGGAAATCTTCGCCTATCGCGACCATGTCGATGCCGCGATCGAACATCTGTGGCGACGCGGCTTTTCGCCGCGCGCCAGCGCCATGGTTGAGCTTGGCTGTCATCACGAGCAGCAGCACCAGGAATTGCTGCTGACCGACATCCTGCATCTTTTCGCGCAAAATCCGTTGAAGCCGACCTTTCGGGCCAGCGCGCCTTCCGATGAGGACGGCGGCGTTCCCGCGGCCACGTGCTACAGCCATTTCGCCGGCGGCATCGTCCAGACAGGGGCGGGGCCGGAGGGCTTCGCCTATGATTGTGAGCGCCCGCGCCACCGCGTGTTCATAGAGCCCTTCAGTCTGGCGAACCGGCTGGTGACCAACGCCGAATGGATGGAGTTCATCGCCGCCGGCGGCTATCGGCGGCCCCTGTTGTGGCTGTCGGAAGGTTGGGCGAAACGTTGCGCGGACGAATGGGTCGCGCCGCTCTACTGGCAAGAGCGCGACGGCGCATATGTCACCATGACGCTGTCGGGACTGAGGCCGGTCGATCCGGCCGCGCCGGTCGTCCATGTCAACTATTTCGAAGCCGACGCCTTCGCCCGCTGGGCGAAACGCCGCCTGCCGACCGAAGCCGAATGGGAGCGCGCCGCGGCCGGCCTGACGCCGGCCGGCAATTTCGCCGAATCCGGTCATTTGCGGCCCATGCCGACGCCCGCGCGGCAAGGCGGCCTGCGGCAGATGTTCGGCGACGTGTGGGAGTGGACAAGCAGCGCCTTCTCGCCCTATCCGCGTTTTCTCGCGGCGGCGGGCGCGGCGGGCGAATACAACGGCAAGTTCATGTGCGGACAGATGGTGCTGCGCGGCGGCTCCTGCGCCACCCCCGCCAACCATGTCCGCGCGAGCTACCGCAATTTCTTTCCTCCCGACGCGCGCTGGCAATTTTCCGGGCTGCGCCTAGCTGGAGACGGCCATGACGCTTGATTATGCCGATCTGCACGCCGACTGGGACGAAGCGTTCCGCTCAACCGTCGTCGCGGGGCTCGCGCGCCCGCAAAAAGCCATTGCGAGCTGCTGGCTTTACGATCGGCGCGGATCGGAGCTGTTCGACGAGATCACACGGCTCGAGGACTATTATCCGACCCGTGCGGAGACAGAAATCCTGACCAGCCATGCCGGGGACATCTCCGATTTCTGCGGCGCGGGCGCCCTGCTGGTCGAATATGGCGCGGGCGCCGGAATCAAGACCGAGATCCTGATCGAGGCGTTGGACGCTCCGCGCCTTTACATCCCGATCGATATCGCCGGCGACGCGCTCGCCCAGACGGCGCGCCGCATGCGGGCGCGCTTCCCTGAAGTCGAGACCTTGCCGATCCTCGCGGATTTCAATCGCGATTTCGATCTTCCCCCGGGGTTGCCCCCGGGACCGAGAACGGCGTTTTTTCCGGGATCGACGATCGGCAATCTGGACCGGCGCGAAACCGTGGCCTTCCTGCGCCGCCTGCGCCGGCATGTCCAGGCGGGCGGGGAACGCGGCGCCGCGATCATCGGCGTCGACCTGAAGAAGGACCGCGAAACGCTGCTCAACGCCTATGACGACGGCGAGGGCGTGACGGCGGCGTTCAATCTCAACCTGCTAGAGCGGATCAACCGTGAGCTCGACGGCGAATTTCCCTTGCGCCGTTTCGTCCATGAGGCGCGCTGGAACGAGGCCGAATCCGCCGTCGAAATGCATCTTGTCAGCCTCGACGGCCGGGTTGTCCCGGTCTGCGGCCAGGAATTCGCCTTCCGCGCCGGCAAGTCGATCCATACCGAGAGCTCGCGCAAATACGATCTCGCCTCCTTCGGCGCCCTTGCCGAGCCGGGCGGGTGGCGGATCGCCAAGGCCTGGCATGATCGCGCGCGCCGTTTTGCGGTCCTTGGTCTTGAAGCCTTATTGTGAACTCCAAGGCTTATTGTGAACATGAAGGCTTATTGTGAACATGAAGGCCTGGCGCAAACTCGCGCGGCGCCGCGCGATCGACGATCGCGCCGAAATCAATGTCGCGGGGCAGCGCGCCGTAGAGGCAGGCGCCGCGCGCTTCAAGCCGCGAGCGGCAAAAGGCGTCGGAAACAAAAGAAGGCGCATTCCGGACGAGCAGGCTCGCCTGCAATCCGAGGGCGAGGCGGGTGACGAGATCGCGGGCGCGCGGCTCGGGATCGGTGGTCTCGCGCAGATCCGTCTGCAAAAGATCGACATGGCGATCCAGCGCGGCATGCCCGCCGCGTGAAATCTCTATTTCGGCTAAGCAGGCGTCGAGCGCTTCCGGCCTGCGCGCGACAGCGCGCAGGAAGTCAAGGCACTGGACGTTGCCGCTGCCCTCCCAGATTGCGTTGACCGGCGCTTCCCGGTAGAGCCGGGGCAGGGGCAAATCCTCCATGAAGCCGGAGCCGCCGAGACATTCCATCGCCTCGCAGGCATGGGCCGGCGCGCGTTTGCAGATCCAGTATTTGCCGAGCGCCGTGGCGCCGCGCGCCAAGGCGGATTCGTCCGGTTCGGCCAAATGGTCGAGCGCGCGGGCGACGCGCATGGAGAGAGCCAGCGCCGCCTCGGCTTCAAGCGCCAGATCCGCGAGCACGTTGCGCATCAGCGGCTGGTCGGCGAGCAACTTGCCGAACGCCTGGCGCTGGCGGCAATGGTCGATGGCTTGCGCGGTCGCGCTGCGCATTCCCGCCGAGGAGCCGACCATGCAATCGAAACGCGTCAGCGACACCGCCTCCAGGATGGTGGCGACGCCGCGTCCTTCCGGTCCGACCCTGCAGGCCAGGGCGCCGCGCAGCTCCATTTCGCTGGTGGCGTTCGCAACATTTCCCATTTTCTTCTTGAGGCGCATGATCTCAAATGCGTTCTTCGACCCGTCCGGGCGCCGGCGCGGCATGAGGAAGCAGGTCAGTCCGCCCGGAGCCTGCGCCAGCACGAGAAAGGCGTCACACATCGGCGCCGAGACGAAATACTTGTGTCCGACGAGTTCATGCCCCTCTTCGCCCAACGGCAGGGCGCGCGTCGTGTTGGCGCGCACGTCCGAGCCGCCCTGCTTTTCTGTCATCGCCATGCCGATGGTCGCGCCCTGTTTCTCCGCGATGGCGATGTCGCGCGGATCATAGGCGCGCGAGAGGATCTTCGGCAGCCATTCGCCGGCGAGCCTTTCGTTGCGCCGCAGCGCCGCGACCGAGGCGAAGGTCATGGTGATCGGACAAAGATGGCCCGCCTCGACCTGGGTCTGCATGTAGAAGCGCGCCGCACGCGCCACATGGGCGCCGGCCGCCGGCGCGGTCCAGGGCGAGCAATGCAGCCCTTCGCTGATCGCCTGTCGCATCAGCGCGTGATAGGCGGGATGGTAGCGGACGATATCGACGCGGTGGCCATGGCGGTCATGCGTATCGAGCTCGGGCGGATGCTTGTTGGCGAGCGCGCCGAGCTCGAGGCTCGAGGCCTTGCCCATGCGCGCGCCGAAAGCGTCGAGTTCGGCGATGGAATGGCCCGCGCCCTCGCGGGCCGCCGCCTCCTGCAACGCCGTATCGCTTGCGAAAAGATTGGCGTCGGCGAGTTCGGCCGGCTGGTTGAAAACCTCGTGCGTCGCCGCGCCGAAGCGGTCGCGTTCGGCCGGCGCGTCGACGCCGCCGAAGAGGGGATCGGACTGTGTCGGCTCGGGCATGGCTGCCTCCGGCGTGATTGAACCCCGCCCGCGCGGCGGCGGGCGGCGTCTTCACAACCGGCGCCCCGGCGACAGCGTTCCATCGCCGGCAACACCAGGGATCAGGCTGGGATCTCAGGCTGGGCTGTTAGCGGTTTCGCGAGCGAATTTCCGCTCGATTTCGCGCCTGGCGGCATGAATCGCCTTTTCGCGCTGCTCGGGCCCAAGGGCTATGCCTTCGGCGCGGACAAAGATCACGTCGGTGATGCCGAAAAAACCGAACACGCCGCGCAGATAGCTCTCCTGGTGGTCGAGGAAGGTGATCTGCGTCTCCGGCCCGTAAAAGCCGCCGCGCGAGGACGCGATGATCACGCGCTTTCCGGGAACGAGGCCGACCGGTCCCTTGTCGCTGTAGCGGAACGTCTTTCCCGCCACGGCGAGCCGGTCGATCCAGGCCTTGAGCTGGCTCGGGATCGAGAAATTATACATGGGGGCGCCAATGACGACGACGTCGGCCGCGAGAAACTCCTCGAGCGCCGCCTGGCCCGCGGCGACGTCCTGACGCAGCGCCGGAGCTTCGGGAACCGCGCCCTGGAAGGCGGCGAGATGCGCGCCCGACAGGTGATCGACCGGAGCGGCGGCGAGATCGCGATAGGTCATGCTCATGCCAGGATGGCGGCGCGTTTCGGCGGCGACGATCTCCGCGGAAAGCGCGCGGCTGACCGATCCCGGCCCGAGAATGCTGGAATCGACGTGCAGGAGGTTCATGATGCTGGTCCTTTGTTCAAGCGGGCGAGCGGCGCGCTGTTGCATGTTGCGCAAACACTGACGGTTCGGGTCGCCGCCGAACAGCCGAATAATTTGCAACGGATTGTTCGATTTTGTTGAAAAGACGCGCTACTCGACCATGGCGCGAGCATCCGCGTCATGCGCGCCGCAATCGGCGAATTGCGCCAGCAGCCAGGATGCGGCCGGGCCAGGCGGCGTGTCGCGCCGATAGATCGCCGACAGCGAGATCAATCCGCCGGGATGGTCCGGCATGGCGAGCCGCGTCAGCGCGCCGGATGCGAGGTCGGCCTCCACCATGGCGAGCGGCATGTTGCCCCAGCCGATGCCCTCGCGCAAAAGCGCGTGTTTGGCGCCGAGGTCGGCGAGCCGCCAGGTGCGCCGGCTCATCACGCCGAAATCGCGGCCTGCGGTCAGGTTCGAGCGGTCGGTCAGAACCAGCTGGACGTGGTCGCGGCCGGCGCCCGGCGGCAGCGGATAAAGCTTGGCCAGCGGGTGGTCGGGCGCGGCGACCGGGATCAGCTCCACTGAGCCGACCGCGACCCGCTCGATGTCGTCGCTTTCGACAGCCAGCGGACCGCTGATCCCAAGCACCGCGCGGCGCTCCAGCACCAAATCCATGACTGCGCCCATCGCCTCGACCGACAGACGCAGCGAGACGGTGGGAAATTTTTCGCTGAACGCCCGCAGCAGCGCGCCAAGCCGGGCCGACGGGACCATCACGTCGACGGCGAGGTGCACCTCGGCCTCGAGCCCGTCGAGCATGCTCTTCACTTTCGCCCGCAATCCGTCGATCCCTTGCGCGACGGCCCTCGCCTCCGCCAGCACGGCGCGTCCGGCTTGCGTGAGGCGCGGCCGGCGCGTCGCCTCGCGGTCGAACAATGCGACGCCGAGTTGCGCCTCGAGGTTGGAAACGCCGTAGCTGATGACCGAAGTGGCGCGGTTGAGCTTGCGCCCCGCCGCCGCGAAACTGCCGTTCTCGATGACAGCCAGGAAAATCTGCAGCTGGTCGAAGGTCGGGACGCCGGGGCCAGGCATTTCAATTTCCTCGAACTTATCGTGTGATTTTATCCGACTGAACAGAAAAGATCAAAACGCCTATATCACGATCAACGTCAATCGCGGGAGCGAAACCATGATCGAACTTCGGCCTTTCACGAGCCTCGGCGGCGAGAACCACGGCTGGCTCGACGCCCGGCATCATTTCTCCTTCGCTGATTACCACGACCCGGACCGGATGAACTGGGGCTCGCTGCGCGTATGGAACGACGACACGATTGAGTCGAACACAGGCTTTCCGACGCATCCGCATCGCAACATGGAAATCATCACCTTCGTGCGAAAAGGCGCGATCACGCACAAGGACAGCCTCGGCAACACCGGCCGCACCGAAGCGGGCGACGTTCAGGTCATGTCGGCGGGGACCGGGGTGGCGCATTCCGAATATAATCGCGAGGCGGAAGCGACCCAGATATTCCAGATCTGGATCGAACCTGATCGCGCTGGCGAAAAGCCGACCTGGGGCGCGCGTCCTTTTCCGCGGGGCGAGCGCGCCGGCCGCTTCGTGACGCTGGCTTCCGGTTTTAAGGACGACGGCGACGCCTTGCCGATCCGCGCCGACGCGCGCGTCCTGGCCGCCACGCTGAAGGCGGGCGAAACGGCGGACTATTCGTTCGGCAAAGAGCGTCGCCTCTATCTCGTTCCGGCGACCGGCGCGGTCGAAATCGATGGATTGCGCGTCGGCGCGCGCGACGGCGCGGCGGTCAGGGATATGGAAAAGCTCGAAGTCGTCGCAATCGAGGATAGCGAGGTCATCCTCGTCGACGCGGCGGCGCGCTGAAATGTTGGGTCGATCTGGGTTCACCGAGACGGCGGTGTTGTAATAAAAGTGTCATAATATCGTCATTCCATCAGTAAAGCCGATCGCGAGGGCCGGGCCAGATAGCAGTTGTCGTGGCCCTCGCGCAAAAATCGCCGAAATTTGCATGAAAATGTTTGCAATTAAGACTGTTGACTGTTTATCCATTTGTCCGGATTTTCCGTGTTATGCTTACGGAAAGGCACAGGACAGAAAAATGAATTTCAAGCATCCTCTCGCGAAAAAAGCCAAGGTGTGGTCGTGCGTGACCGCCGACGGCGGCGAGCAGCGCATCCTCGTGATTGTCACGAGCCTGGCGCTGGACGCCAATGACGAAGGCTACAAGCAAAAGCTCGTCGATCGTCTTTCGCAGGCGGCGCGCGAATATCTCGCCGAGTCTGGCGAGGCCGCCGGTTACATCTTGATGAACCGGATAAAGGAATGGAAAGCCGCCGCCTGATCGGCGCCGCGGCTTGGCCGCGAATCGCGCGCGCCAAGGACTGGTTGGGGACAAGTCGCTGGCGGTCCTTGAGATTCGAACGCAATGACGTATTTCTCCTGCGCCGTGGGAGGTTTGCCGATTTGAGATCCGCGCCTGAAGTCCTTGACGCCTTTGCGGGCGGGTTTCGCGCCGGCGAGAGCGGGACCAGCGCGTTTGACAACGCGGCGCCTGGCGCGGCGGTCCATTACGGCGTGGGCGACATTCACGGCATGCGCGGCCTCATGGACGCGCTGATCGCGCTGATCGAGGCGGACGCCGCCGCGAGCGGCGAACCGGCCGTCGTGGTTTTCCTCGGCGATCTGGTCAATCGGGGGCCGTCGAGCCGGCAGGTCCTCGATCGCCTGATCGAGGGGCCGCGTCGAAGCGGCGACCGATGGATCACGCTGCGCGGCAACCACGATCAATTGCTGCTCGACGCCGTCACCGGCAGGAGCGAAGCGGCTTTTCGCCAATGGATGCAGAAGGGCGGCGCCGAGACTTTGGCCTCCTATGGCGTCAATCGCAAGGAAGCCAGCCCGTCCCGCGCCCGGCGCGCAATCCCTTGCGAGCATTTGCGTTTCTTGCAGGGGCTTCCATATTGCTTTCGCGCCGGCGAACACTTTTTCGTCCATGCGGGCATCGATCCGCGGCGGCCGGTCGATCGGCAGAGCGAGGCCGCGATGATGAACATCCGCGAGCCTTTTTTACGCGAGTCGCATCTCCTGCCGCTGACCGTCGTGCATGGCCACGTGCCTTCGCCGCGCGGCCCGGTGGTCGGGCCGCGGCGGATCGGCGTGGATACCGGGGCCTATGCGAGCGGCGTGCTGACTGCGGTCGCCTTGCGCGACGGGCGCGCGCCCCTCTTTCTCAGGACAGCAAGGGAGCCGACGCGTGCAAAGCGTTGAAGTCGAAGAGGCGCTGGCCGATGGGGATTTGTCGTTGAACGCGCCAGTCGATCCAGCCACCTGCGCCGCCCACGCCCCTCACAGCCTCGAACCCGCCAATGTCGCGCCGCCTCGCGAACTCGAGCTCAAGTTCTCCACCGACAAGGCGGGGCTGGCGCTGGCTTTGGCCTCGCCCTTGCTGTCGCTCTCGGGCCCCGACGCTCCCAGCCGATCGCTGGTTTCGGTCTATTTCGATACGCCGTCGCAGGATCTCAAGAAGCACGGCATGATCCTGCGCGTCCGGCGCGCGGGGAGAAGCGGTCCGGTCATGACGCTGAAATGGTCGCCCGCCGAGACTGAAGGCGTGTTTTCGCGCGGCGAGATCGAGGTCCGGACCCGCGGGCTGACGCCGGACCTGAGCCAGTTCGACGAGGCGGTCGCGGCAAGGATCAAGGCCGTCATCGAGAACCGCCCGCTGGGCGCGCAATTCGAAACGCGGATCAAGCGCCGCATCCGGCTGCTGAGCGTGGCGGCGTCGCAGATAGAAGTTGCTTTCGACGAGGGCGTCATCGTCTCTGGCGAGCGCAGTTGGCCGGTGACGGAGATCGAACTCGAGCACAAGTCGGGCGCCGCGGCGGACCTGTACGAACTTGGCGCGCGGATCGCCACGGCCCTGCCGGCGAAGCTCGATGTCACCAGCAAGTCGGCGCGGGCCTTCGCCCTCGCCGCCGATGAAGCGCCAAAGGCCGTCAAGCCTGGGTCGCTCGTGTTGCCGCAAACCGCCAGGCTGGACGACGCGGTGGCGGCGGTCCTGGCCAACACGCTCAAGCATTTCGTCGCCAACTGGGCGGCGCTGCGCGAGGGCGGCGATCCCGAATCGATCCATCAGATGCGCGTCGCCCTGCGCCGCCTGCGTTCGGCGCTGTCCATGTTCAAACGGGCGCTGCCTTGCGCCGAATTCGAGGAATTTCGCGCCGAAGCGAAGCGGATCGCCTCGGCGCTCGGCCCGGCGCGCGATTGCGACGTCTTCCGCGAACTGGTCGAGGACGGCCCGATGGCGCATTTCGGCGCCGACGCCAATTTCGCGGCCCTGCTGCAGGCGCTGGGACAGCAAAGGGATGGCGCCTATGACGAGGCGCGCGTCGTGATCGACGCGCCGCGAACGGCGGTCTTCGTTGTCAGGATGCAGGCTTTTCTCGCCCGCCGCGGTTGGCGCAACGCCGTTGCCGGTCCCGACCTGCCGCGCCTCACCGAGTCCGCCCGCATTTTCGCGGCCAGCGCCCTGGAGCGTCTCCACAAGCGCGTGGCCAAACGCGGCAAGACGCTGCTGCTGCTGCCCGACGAAGAGCGGCACGAAGTCCGCATTGTGCTGAAAAATCTCCGTTATGCCGCCGAATTCTTCGGGGTGCTTTTCGGCGATGGCCGCGCCGTCCACGCCTATATCCGCGCGGCGGCGAGGCTGCAGGACCTGCTCGGCGCCCATAACGACGCCGCGAGCGCGCAGGTTTTTGCGCGCGCGGCCGTCGATGCGGAGACCGCGCGCGCCGCCGGGATCGTTATCGGCTGGTACGGCAGGGGCGGCGCCATCGCCGACGCCGGCCTCAAGGACGCCTGGAGCGGCTGCAAGAAAGCCCGGCGGTTCTGGCGCTGAAGCTCGCGCCCGCGCGTGTGCGCGCTAAAAAGAGCGGCGCGTCACGGGGTGCGGGAGCCGCCTTTTGGCGAGGATGATCCCCGCGCCGCAGCGCCTTCGTCCTTTGCGGCCTGGGGCGGGGTCGAGTTTGCTCGAGCCTGGCCAAAGGAATGTTCGGAGTCCTGCCGCGGCGGGATAAGCACCGCGAAAATGCTCGGCGACGATCCATTGAACAAAGCCTGGAAAAGGCTGCGCAGCTTGTGAGTCACGAGACGATCCTCCCCATCTAGAATATGGGGAATGGAAACAATCTCGCCAGACTGCGGCGTTTACGGATCGCCAACCTGCAATCGCGCCCGTCTGCAATCGTTTGGCCACGGCTTGAGCCCGCCCGCTGTTTGCCATATGGTGCGGGCGGTTCGCATGACGTTCGCGAGACAGGAGGCGCGTCATGGAAGTATCTCTCGATCAGGCCATCGAAATCCACGCCAAGGTGTTGAAACGGCGGGACGGGCGTCTCGCCCCGGGAAAAGCGCGGGAAATCGCTCGACAGCTTGCGTCGTCCGGCGATCAGGACGGGCATCGTGTCTGGCTCAGGGTCGGCGAGATGACCGAGGCGCTGCTCAGGGAAAACGGCCGCGCCTGAAGTCGTCAGAGCAGCCAGCGCGGCGTTCGCGCGGCATAATTTCGCCAGGCCTCACCAAATCGTTGCGCCAGATGGGCTTCCTCGCGGCGGATCGCAAGGTGCTGGACGAAGGCCGCCGCGGCGAGGCCGAGCGCCGCGAACCACGGGGCGCCGAGGAACAGCGCCATGCCCAGCATCACCAGCGTATTGCCGAGATAGATCGGATTGCGGCTCCAGTGGAATGGTCCTGAAGTGATCAGGGCGTCGGCGCCGCGATGCGGAAAGATGTTGGTTCTGGCCCGCCACATCACGGCCATCGCCGAAATGTCGAGCGCCACTGCCGCGCAGGCGAGCAGGACCCCGGCGGTTCGGACGGCGCGGCCGGGTTCAAAACCCAAGGGAAGAAACCGACCAAGCACAACCGCGGCCAGCGCCGCGGTCGCATAGATCATGGGCGGCCAGGGCAGGACGTTTGGTCGTTCGGCGACATCGAAATTCATCACGCAAGGGTCCTGGTTCCGGTCAGGCGCCGAGCCGGTAGGTTATCTCCCGCTTCCTTCTCGCGCCAATATGTTCTTATATGATGATAATGCGATGTAAGCGCGCTACGTCATGGCGCTAAAAAAAACGGAGAGGAATATCAATGAATGGAGCGCATTGGCCGAGTGAACTGCGGCTTTCGGACCAGGGAAAGACCCTCAATGTCGCGTTCGAATCCGGCAAATCCTTTGCGCTCGACGCGGAATATCTCCGCGTGACCAGCCCCAGCGCCGAAGTGCGGGGCCATTCTCCCGACGAAAAGAAGACCGTTGGCGGAAAGCGGAACGTGACCATTGTGGCGATCGAACCGGTCGGCAATTATGCCGCGCTGATCGAATTCGACGACAAGCACGCCAGCGGCATCTACACTTGGGACTATCTGCATCAACTCGGCGCCGAGCGCGACCGCATCTGGGCCGGCTACCTCGAAGAGGTGGCCGCCAAAGGGTTGGCGCGCTGATTGCGTCGGTTTGACAGCCGTTCGCTTGTCCATATTGCAGCTTGATTTTTGGACCTCGTTGCGCGGACAATCCCGTCGATTGGAGATCCGCGGGAAGTCGCGCGTTCGCGCGAGCTTTCGCTGAGGATCGCCAGAGACGGAGTTGCGATGATCGGCGCCCTGAAGCGGCTTCCCCGGATCAGCATCCTGCGCGCCCGGCCGCAGCGCGGCGCCGACGCCGAGGCCGACATCTGGCGGATGAGCCTGCTCGCCCTGTGCGTCGGCATCTGCACCGGCGTCGGCGCGGCGGTCTTTCGCGCCTTGATCGGCCTGTTCTACAACCTGTCCTATCTGGGACGCTGGTCGTTCCATTACGACGCCAATAACCTCGATCCCTTGAGCCCTTTCGGCGACTGGGTGTTCTTTTCGCCGATCATCGGCGGCCTCATCGTGGTCTTCCTGGTGCAGAATTTCGCTCCCGAAGCCAAGGGACATGGCGTGCCGGAAGTGATGGACTCCATCTATTACAAGGGTGGCGACATTCGCGGCGTCGTCGCGGTGATCAAGTCGCTCGCCTCGGCCATATCGATCGGCGCGGGCGCGGCCGTGGGCAGGGAAGGGCCGATCATCCAGATCGGCTCGTCGCTGGGCTCGACATTGGGGCGGATCATGCGCCTTTCCACCTCGCAGAAAGTCACCTTGATTTCCGCCGGCGCCGGCGCAGGCATCGCCGCGACGTTCAACACGCCGCTTGGCGGCGTGCTTTTCGCCACCGAAATCCTGCTGCCGGAAATCTCCAACCGTACTTTCCTGCCGGTCGTCATCGCCACGGGAAGCGCGACCTACACCGGGCGGGTGCTGCTCGGCGCCTCGCCGGCCTTCACCGTGCCGCGTTTCGAAGGCGCCGAACTCATCAGCGCGTTGCCGGCGGATTTTCTGCTGGTGGTGATTCTTGGCGCGGCCTGCGGCGTTGCCGCCTGGGCGTTCATCGCCTTGCTCGCCTATATGGAGGACTGGTTCCCGGCGCTTCCGGGCGGCGTCTATGTGCAGGCGGCGGCAGGCATGGCTGCGATCGGCGCGATGATGGTCGGCTTCAATCATTTTTTCGGCCATCCCTTCGTCAATGGCGTCGGCTACGGCGTCATCCAGTCAATCCTCGAAGGCAAGATGGCGATACCGGCGCTCCTGCTCGTCCTGGCCGGCGCCAAGCTCCTCGCCACCACCATCAGCCTCGGCTCTGGCGCTTCGGGCGGCATTTTCTCGCCGCTGCTGTTCATCGGCTCGACGCTCGGCGCGAGTTTCGGATTCGGCGCGCTGGCGATCACCTCGCACACCGACCTGTCGCCTGTCTCCTGCGCCATCATCGGCATGGCGGCCATGGTCGGGGCGGGGACCGGCGGCGTCATGACCGGCATCGTGATGATCTTCGAGATGACGCGCGACTATGCCGTGATCGTGCCGGTGATCATCGCCGTGGCTTTCAGCTCCGGCGTGCGCCGCGCCTTGATCAGCGATACGATCTACACGATCAAGCTGCGCCATCGCGGTCATCACATCCCGCAGGACCGGCACGCCAACCTTTATCTGGTGCAGCAGGCGAAATCGATCATGGAGAAGGATTTCATCGTCGCCGAGCCGGGCGCCAAGCTCCTCGACGTGCTCAGCGCCGTGCCGACGGACGCCGATCTGACGCCGCCAATCATCATCGCCTGCGGCAATCGTATCTGCGGCATCGTGCCGGTCCGTTCCGGACTATGGCCGCAGGCCGTGCGCAACCCGTCGCTCACCGTGGACGCGCTCGCGGGACCCGATTTCCTGCTGGCGCGCGAAAATGACCTGTTGAGCCGCGTGTTCGAACGCATGAACCGGCGCGGACACGGCGCCGCCATTGTCGTCGGAGGGACCGGCGTGCCCAGGCGGGCCGACATCTGCGGCGTCATCACCAAGCGCAGCATCGCCGACGCGGTCATCAGGTCGTCGGATTGAGCGCGCGTTCGCTATCTCGTCGTTGCGCTCCTGGCGGCGGCGATCATTGTCCTTTTTCGGCCCGACGCCATAATTTCGGCTTTCTGGCGGTCATCTCGGAAAGTTCGGATCGCGCTGTCGATTGCGCGGCCGACCAGGCGAGGCTGAACGGCGCCGCGCTGCTGATCGTCAATGTCACCGGCCACGGCCTCCCGGACGAAATATTCCGGCAATTCACCGAGGCCCAGCAATCATGGCTGAAGGAATTGCTCGAAACCCAATCGGCGCGGGTGCTGACGCGGGCGAGGGATCGTGCGAAAAGCCTGGGCGCCGCCGACGTCATGCTTGCGTCGCGAGAAGGCGACGTCGCCCAGGCGCTGGTCGGCCTGGCGAAGGAAAAGGACGTCGACGCCATCGTCGTCGACAAGCGCGGCGCGGGGCGTGTCGCCGGCCTGCTGCTCGGCAGCGTGTCGCAAAAGCTCGTCAGCCTGTCGCCGCGGCCGGTGACGGTCATCCCGTGATTGCAGCCCGTTCGAAACAGGATCGCTCCATGCCGAAAACCACCGCAAAAAACCCCGCCGCCCCCTCGTGGATGAGCGTTCCCGCCTTCTGGCCGATGGCCCTGGCGACGGAGATGCTGAAGGAGAGCGGCGACATCTACGCCAAGGACGTCGAATTCATCGAGGAAGAGATCAAGATCAACGGCGCGTTGCGGCCGGCGCTGGCGACGCCGAACAAGCTCCGGCTCGACCTGCGCGCCATGGCCCTGCGCGATTACGGAAGCCAGGGCGGGCTGCCGACCCTGGTCGACGCGCCCTATGCCGGCCACTCCGCCATGATCGCCGATTATCAGAGAGGTCAGAGCCTGGTCGAGACGCTGCTGGCCAGCGGCATTGGCCATGTCGCCCTGACCGACTGGAAATCGGCGACCGACGACATGAAGGACCTCGAGATCGACGATTACCTCGCCGACCTCGTCGTCGCCATCGACGATCTCGGCGGCAGGGTCAATCTCGTCGGCCTCTGCCAGGGCGGCTGGATGTCAGCGATGGTCGCCGCGCGTTTCCCCGAAAAGGTCAATTCGCTGGTGCTGGCCGGCGCGCCGATCGACACCGACGCTGGCGACGGGCCGATCAAGCGCATGGCGCATCAGACGCCGCTGTCTTTTTACCAGGAGCTGGTCGGCCTCGGCGGCGGCCTTATGAGGGGCAAGTTCATGCTGCAAGGCTGGAAGAACATGCATCCCGAACAGCATTATTTCAGGGATCACGTCGAACTGTATGAACATATCGACGACAAGGCCTACCTCGCCAAGAAGGAGGCGTTCGAGAGCTGGTATGAAAATCCGCTCGACCTGCCGGGCCGTTGGTATCTCCAGGCGATCGAACAGATTTTCATGCAGAACCGCCTCGCCAAGGGCGGCTTCGTCGCGCTGGGACGCAAGCTCGACCTGCGCGACATCGCCTGTCCGACCTATCTCCTGGCTGGGGCGGCCGACGACATCACCACGCCCGAGCAGGTGCTCGACGCCGCGAAATATATCGGAACGCCCAAGGCGAAGATCGTGCGGCAGACCGTTCCCGGCGGCCATATCGGCCTGTTCATGGGCTCGCGCACGCTGAAGGAGCACTGGCCGCCGATCGCCCGCTGGATCGCCGCGCAATAGCTCAGGCTTGGTTTTTTGTGGCTTTAGCTATGTAGATGTCGACGCTTCTTAAGCGTTGCTATAGCAAATTAAAAAATATTAATAGTAACGTCCTAGTTGCGGCGCATTTGTGCAATAGCGTGCGGGAACCGACGGCCTTTTAAATACTTCTCGTGACAAAGGAGTAGGTCAATGCTGTTTCACGCCAAATCTTCGAAAATTGCGATCGCCGCCGCGGCGCTTCTCGCCAGCGCGGGTGTCGCCGGCGCGGCTTCACCGATCCAGGGTTTCGGCCTTCCGGTGCAAAGCGGCAAATCGCTTGACGCCAACCTTGGCCAGCTCGCCCAGGTGATCGGCTGGCAGAATTCGCCGGACAGCGACGTTTACCAACTGGCGCTCGCCATGCCCGCTCCGGACAAGCCTTTCACCGATTCGGC
Organism: uncultured Alphaproteobacteria bacterium; assembly: GCA_963828185.1. Taxonomy (GTDB): domain Bacteria; phylum Pseudomonadota; class Alphaproteobacteria; order Rhizobiales; family Beijerinckiaceae; genus Rhodoblastus. Next base: position 332,848 of record CAWHDV010000001.1, read on the forward strand.
CAGGGAATCGAGGCCGTTGCTGTCCTTCGACGTTCGCGCCGTCGTTCATGACGGCCACAGCCTGAACGCCAGCCTTGGCACGCTGGCGCGCGTGATGGCGTGGCAGAAATCGCCAGCCGGCGACGCTTTCCAGTATGCGCTGGCGGATCATGTGAAGGGCGCCGATTTCCAGACCATTGCGCTGGCGTCAATTCCGCCGGGCGGCTTCAAGGCGGCGCTGGATTAGCGCCCTTCGATTTGGACGGCGTTCAGCGCTGTTTCATCGAATCGGCGTTGAGCCGTTCTTCCCAATGCCCGACTTCTTCGGTCAGGGCGTCGAGGTCGCGTTTGATCTCGTATCCCGTCGAGGCGCCGGCCAAACCATCATGCGCCGCCGCGGGTGACGAAGGTTTGATGCGAATCCGAAAACCCGCCCCGATCGTGAAACTCCTTGATCTTCCCGTTCAAGCGGGCGGAAAAGGTGTCGAGCTGCTTGCGCAAAGCATCGAATTCCTTGTCACTCATCGCAAATAACTCCAGTTTTCCGCGCGTTGTTTGCGCCGGCGCACTTTCGGGCCGGCGCAAGAAATTTGGCAAGTGCGGCCCCGCCGCGCCAGCTTAAATCAGGCCATGATCATCGTGTCCGATGCCAGGCGCATTGACCTGAGCGGGGCTCATTCGGCCGGATGCGGCATGGGCTGCACCGTCATGCCGCGGCTGAGCTTCTGCAAGTCGCCGCTGATGATGCGGTCGCCCGCGGCGATCCCCTTCTCGACCACGATCATGTCGCCTTCTGAGGGGCCGAGCGACACCATGCGTTGTTCGACGACATCGTCCTTGCCGACGACATAGAGATATTTGCCGAGCTGGCTCGATCCGATCGCCGCCTGCGGCGCCATCATCGCGTCGGGCATCTCGCCCATGTGCAGGCGGACGCGCACATATTGTCCGGGCAGGAACGCGTAATCGTGATTGTCCATCAGCACGCGCGCGGTGATCGTCCCGGTCGCCTGGTCGACCGTGTTGTTGAGAAAGGCGAGCTTGCCCTCGCGATGCGAGGCCGCTTCGCCGGGAATGGAGACGTCCGCGCGCACCGCGCCGGCGCGCCGGGCCTTTTCGATGGACGTGATATCGGTTTCGCTGGGGTTGAAGGTGACATAGATCGGGTCGAGCTGCACCAATGTATTCAAGGTGGTGACGCCGATGCTGACCAATGTTCCGACCGGCGTCAGGCTGCGGCCGAGGCGGCCGGCGAAGGGCGCGCGAATATCGGTATAGCCGAGATTGAGCTGGGCGGATTCGATCGCCGCCTTGTCCATGGCGAGCGTGGCCTCGGCCTGGGCCAGGGCGCTCATGCGCTGGTCGTAAGGGTCCTTGGCGAGAAAGCCGCTCTGCATCAGCTTGTGGCCGCGGCTGTAATTGCCTTGCGCGTATTTCTGCGCGGCCTCGTCACGCTGCTGCTGCGCCTGCAACTGGTCCAGCGTCGCCTGGTAATCGCGCGGGTCGATCTTGTAGAGCAGGTCGCCGGCCTTTACAGTGGCCCCGTCGCGGGCCACCTGCGTTTGCAGGTAACCGGTGACCTTGACCTGCAGATTGACGTTCTGCAACGCCTCCATCCGCGCGGGAAATTCGAGATAGAGCGGGATCGTCCGCTTGACCGCCTGCATCACCGGCACGGGCATGGCCGGCGGCGGGGAGGTGGGCTTGGCGGTATTGGCGTTGTCAGCCATTGGAGCGCCCCGCAGCACGATCAGGGCGCCTGCCGCCGCCAGAATCAATGGCGTGACAAACAGAATTTTACGCAACGCGCGGCCCATGATGCAATTCTCCATTTCCGACTAGCTTGCGTCCTCCGGCTGCGGCTCGCGCCGGCCGCTATCGCCGCCCTTGTCACTTTCTTCGCGCGCCGCGCTGAAAAGCGGCTCCCGCTCGCGCATCCGCTCGACGATGGCGTAAAACACCGGGACAAAGACCAGCGTCAGGATCGTCGCGGCGAGCATGCCGCCGAACACCGTCGTGCCGATCGACCGCCGGCTGGCGGCGCCCGCGCCCTGCGCGAACAGCAACGGCGTCACGCCGAGGATGAAGGCGAAGGCCGTCATCAGGATCGGGCGCAGGCGCAGCCGCCCGGCCTCCATCGCCGCCTCGACGATGCCGTTTCCTTCCTCGCGCAGGCGCCTGGCGAATTCGACGATCAGGATGGCGTTCTTCGCGGACAACCCGATCAGCATGACAAAGCCGATCTGCGAATAGACGTCGATCTGCAAGCCGCGCGTCCATACCGCGAGGACCGCCCCGAACAGCGCCAGCGGCACGGCCATCAAGACGATGAAGGGCATGGTCCAGCTCTCGTATTGCGCCGCCAGGATCAGGAACACGAAGGCCAGGGCCAGAGCGAAGATCAGCGAGGCGGCCGAACCCGCCTTCAACTCCTGGTATGTGACGCCGGTCCATTCATAGTTGAAGTCGCGCGGAAGCGCCTTGGCGGCGGCCCGCTGCATTGCGGCCACCGCCTGGCCGGAACTGTAGCCTTCCGCCGCCACGCCATTGATCAGGGCCGCGCCGTAATTGTTGTAATGCGGCACGCTGTTGGGGCCGACCATCGGCCGCAAGGCGCCGAGCGTGTTGAGCGGAACCATGCCGCCGGCGGAATTGCGCACATAGAAGCGCGAAAGGACGGAAGGCGAGGCGCGATCCTTTTCGTCCGCCTGGATCGTCACGCGGAAGGTGCGGCCATAGAGGTTGAAATCGTTCACATAGAGCGAGCCGAGGAAGATCTGCATGGTGTCGAACACGTCGGGCAGGCCAACGCCGAGCATCTGCGCCTTGGTGCGGTCGAGATCATAATCATATTGCGGCGTTGATGTGTCGAATGAGGTGAAGAGCTGCTGCGGGTTGAGCTCCGGCTGCTTGCGCGCCTCCGCGATCAGCGCCTGGGTGGCGTCGTTCAAGGCCTGCGCGCCCTGGCCGCCGAGGTCCTCGACCTCGAACTCGAAGCCGCCGGTGGCGCCGAGCCCCGGAATCGACGGCGGGTCGAAGCTGAGCGCGATGGCGCCGGGAATGGCGAGCAGCTTGGGACGGACTTGCGCGACGAGGCGCGACGCCAGTTGCGAGGGGGGGCGCTCGTCCCATGGCTTGAGGATCGCGAACTCGACCGCGGCGTTCGATTGCGAGGTTTGGGTCAAGAAGTTCAGGCCGCTGATGGAGCCGACGATATCGATGCCGGGCGTGGCTTGCAGGATGTCGCGCACCTTCTTGGCGACCGCGTCGGTGCGTTGCAGCGACGCGCCGTCGGGCAACTGGATCACCACGAAGAAATAACCCTGGTCCTCGACCGGCAGGAAGGTCGAGGGAATGCCGTCCCAGATGGCGAATGTGGCGTAAAGTCCCGCCGCGAAAACGGCGAGCGCGCCCCAACGTAGCCGAATGAGCGTCCGCACCAGCCGCGCATAGCCGTGCTGCAGCCGTGCGAATCCGGCGTTGAACCAGCGGAACAGGATGAATTCGCGCGCCGGGCGATGGCGCAGGAAGGCGGCGCTGAGCGACGGGCTCAAGGTCAGCGAGTTGAAGGCGGATATGCCGACGGAGATCGCCACGGTCAGGGCGAACTGGTTGTAGAGGCGGCCGGCGACGCCGGGGATGAAGGCGACCGGAATGAACACCGCCATCAGCACGCCCGTGGTGGCGAGGATCGGGCCGGTGACCTCGGACATGGCCTTGCGCGTCGCTTGCAGCGGCGGCAGCCCGGCTTCGAGCTGGCGCTCGACGTTTTCCACCACGACGATGGCGTCGTCCACCACGAGGCCGATCGCCAGCACCATGCCGAGCAGGCTCAGCATGTTGAGCGAAAAGCCCAGGGCCTCCATCACCGCCAGCGTCGCCACGAGCGACACGGGAATGGCGATGGTGGGGATGATCGTCGCGCGCCCGCTTTGCAAAAATACGAACACCACGGCCACGACCAGCGCCAGCGCCTCGGCGAGCGTCGCCAGCACCTCATGCATCGCCGCGGCGACGAAGCGCGTCGTATCGTAATGCATGGCGTAGGCGATTCCCTTGGGAAACCGCGCCGACAGGGTCTTCATCTCCCCCTGCACGCGCTTTTGCAGATCGAGGGCGTTCGATCCCGGCATCTGGAAAATGCCGAGCACGACAGTCGGCTGGCCGCCGAAAACGGCGGACGAGGAATATTGCAAGGCGCCGAGTTCGATCCGCGCGACGTCGCGCAGCCGGACGATGGCCCCGCGCGAGGGATCGGAGCGCAGGACGATATCGCCGAACTGCTTGGGATCGCTCAGCCGGCCCAGGGCGTTGATCTGCGTCTCGAACGCCGTGCCCGCGGGCGCGGGCTGCTGGCCGAACTTGCCGGCCGCGACCTGGATGTTCTGGGCGGCTACGGCGTCGCGGACGTCGGTGGCGGTCACGCCGAGATTGGCGAGCTTGTCGGGATTAAGCCAGATGCGCATGGAATAGCGGCGTTCGCCGAAGATCTGCACGTCGCCGACGCCCTGCAACCGCTTCAACGGATCGACGATCTGGGTATAGGCGTAATTGCTCAGGCCGATCGGGTCGACCGAATGGTCGGGCGAGACCAGGTTGACGATCAGCACGAAATTGGGATTCTGCTTGCTGATCGTCACGCCGCCCTGATTGACGATCGGCGGCAATTGCGCGGAAGCCTGGGCGACGCGGTTCTGCACGTCGACCGCCGCGATGTCGAGGGGATAGCCGACATTGAAGGTGATGGTGATGGTCGAAGAGCCGTCATTGGCGCTCGACGACGACATGTAGGTCATGCCGGCGACGCCGTTGATCTGCTCCTCGAGCGGGGTCGTGACCGTATCGGCGACCACTTGCGCGCTGGCGCCGGGATAGTTCGCGGACACCACCACCTGCGGCGGCGTGATGTCGGGGAATTGCGAAACCGGCAGCAGGAAAAAGCAGATAGCCCCGGCCATGACCATGATCACCGCGATGGCGGAGGCGAAAATCGGGCGCTGGGTGAAAAAGCCGATCAACTCCGCGATCCCTTTCCGCCGGAGGCGCGTTCGACAGGAGAGACTCCGATTGGCCCAAGCGCGTTCCCCCAAGCGCGTTCCCCCAAGCGCGTTCCCCAAGCGCGTTCCCCAAGCGCGCTCGCTCGTCGCTTTGCCGTGGCTGTTGTCGGCAAGCGCAGCAACAGCGGCGCGGTCCTCCGCCAATGGCGGCGGCGCGGAACGGTTTTGCCGGGCGGGCGTTCGGTGCGTGAGGGGTCGCCACGACGCCCGACGGGGCGCCCGAGGAGAACTTCAGAATGAATCCCATAGAGCGGCTTGAAACCTGCGGCCAGTCGGCGTGGCTCGATTTTTTGCAGCGCAGCCTGCTCGCGCGAGGCGACCTTCGCCGGCTGATCGAGCGCGACCACCTCAAGGGACTGACCTCAAACCCGTCGATCTTCGAGAAGGCGATCGGCGAATCGGAAGATTACTCCGCCGACATCGAGCAATTTTTGCGCGGCGGCGACCATGACGTTTCGGCGATCTACGAACATCTCGCCATCGCCGACATTCGCGCCGCCGCCGACGAATTTCTGCTCGTCTTCGAAGCGACGCAGGGACGTGACGGCTACGTCAGCCTCGAATGCGCGCCCCGTCTCGCCCACGACGCCGAAGGCACGGTGCGCGAGGCGCTTCGGCTATGGAAGGCGGTCGCGCGGCCCAACCTGATGATCAAGGTTCCGGCGACGCATGCCGGCGTCTCGGCCATAGGCCAATTGATCGGCCAGGGCGTGAACGTCAACGTCACGCTCCTTTTTTCCGTGGCGGTCTATGAAGAGGTTGTCGAGGCCTACATCAGCGGTCTCGATCGCCTGCGCCGGGCTGGCGGCGACGTGTCGCGGATCGCCAGCGTCGCCAGCTTCTTCATCAGCCGCATCGACACCGCCGCCGACCAGAAGCTGGAGTCGATCCCCGACCGGCAAGCAGCGGAAAAGCTTCGCGGCCAGGTTGCGATCGCCAATGCGAAAATCGCCTATTCCCGTTACAAGGACTTGTTCTCGAGCGAGCGTTGGCGGGCGCTGGAGGCGATGGGCGCGAAAACGCAACGCCTGCTCTGGGCCTCCACCAGCGCCAAAAATCCAGCTTTCAGGGACACAATGTATGTCGAGGCGCTGATTGGGCGCGACACGGTCGACACCATGCCGCCCGAAACCATGGACGCCTTCCGCGAGCACGGCGAAGTCGACGCCGACAGCGTCGAGAAGGATGTCGCGGGCGCCCGCGCCGTGCTCGCGGAGCTCAAGCGGCTCGGAATATCGCTCGACGCGGTCACGGACGAACTGGTCGCGGACGGGGTGAAGAAATTCGCCGACGCGTTCGACAAGCTGTTCGAAGTCCTCAAACGCCGGCGGCAGACGCTTATCGAAGGCGGGCGGGTCGCCTTGCATCATTGAAGCTTGAAGCCGCATTCAGGGAGCCATCAGATGCAGATCGGCATGATCGGACTTGGACGAATGGGCGGCAACATGACGCGCCGCCTCATGCAGGCGGGTCATGGATGCGTGGTCTATGACGGCGCCGCCGCGTCGCGCGAAAAGCTCGCGCAGGAAGGCGCCGTGGCGGTCGCATCGCCGGCTGAACTCGTCAAGGCGCTGAAGGACAAACCTCGTGCGGTATGGCTGATGCTGCCGGCGGGCCGGACGACCGAAGAGATGGTGAAAACGCTCGGCGACCTGCTGGAGCCGGGCGACGTCATCATCGACGGCGCCAATTCCTTCTACAAGGACGACATCGCGCGCGCCAAGGCGATGGCGGCGAAGGGCGTCGCCTATGTCGATTGCGGCGTGTCCGGCGGGATCTGGGGTATTGAGCGCGGCTATTGCCTGATGATCGGCGGCCCGAAGGACGCCGTCTTCCGGCTCGATCCGATCTTCGCGGCGCTGGCGCCGGGCACGGGGGACATTCCGCGCACGCCCGGCCGCGAGACGCGCGATCCGCATGCCGAAAAAGGCTATATCCACGCCGGCCCGTCGGGCGCCGGGCATTTCGTCAAGATGGTGCACAACGGCATAGAATACGGATTGATGCAGGCCTACGCCGAGGGGTTCGACATCCTGCGCAACAAGGATGCGAAAGAGCTGCCGGCGGATGAGCGGTTCGAGCTGAACATTCCTGATATTGCCGAGGTCTGGCGGCGCGGCAGCGTGATCTCTTCCTGGCTGCTCGATCTCGGCGCTGCCGCCTTGGCGCGCGACCCGGAGCTCGCCCATTTTTCCGGCCATGTCCAGGATTCGGGCGAAGGCCGCTGGACTGTCGAGGCGGCGATCGAAGAATCGGTTCCCGCCCACGTGCTGTCGAGCGCGCTCTATGCCCGCTTCCGCTCGCGGCAGGAGCAAAATTTCGGCGAGAAAATGCTCTCGGCCATGCGCATGGGCTTCGGCGGCCATGTCGAGCCGCATGCGCCGACCGAGACGATGGAAACGGCGGAACAGGCCGCCAGGAGCGTCGCGGGGTAGACCGATGTTCGAGGATCGCACGATCGCCGTTCCGCCGCTTCAGCCAGCCTCGACGGAAGCGCCGCGGCACAGGCTGAAGCCCGCCGATCCCTGCGCCATGGTGCTGTTCGGCGCCACGGGAGATTTGACGCGCCGGCTGGTGATCCCGGCGCTCTACAATCTTTCGCGCACGCATGTCCTGCCCGACGCCTTCGCGCTGATCGGCGTCGCGCGCGCGGCGATCGATTCGCAAGGCTGGCGCGAAAAGACCTATGACGCGCTGAAAGGCTTCGTCGGCAACGCCTCGACCGAGTTCGACGTCAGCGGCATCGACGAGGCCGCATGGAAACGCCTCGCGGACAAGATGGCCTACGTCGCGGGCGACCTGACCGATCCCGGACTTTACGCGCAAATCCGCAGCGTCCTCGAGCAGACGGAAATAACCTGGCGGACGCGCGGCAATGTCATTTTTTACCTGGCGGTGGCCGACCAGCTTTTCGGTCTCGTGGTGGACCAGCTCGACAAGGCGGGGCTGGTCGACCAGGCGCCGGACGAGGAAGGCAGGCCGAAATTCTGGCGGCGCGTGGTGATCGAAAAACCGTTCGGACACAGCTTCGGCTCGGCGAAGGCCCTGAACGCTTGCGTCAGGCGACGGCTCGACGAAGACCAGATCTTCCGCATCGACCATTTCCTCGGCAAGGACACGGTGCAGAGCATCATGGCCTTCCGTTTTGGCAACGGACTGTTCGAACCCGTCTGGAACCGCGACCGTATCGACCATGTGCAAATCACCGCCGCGGAAACCGTGGGGGTCGAAACGCGCGGAAAATTCTACGAGGCGACGGGCGCGTTGCGCGATATGGCGCCCAACCATCTCCTGAACCTGCTCTCGATGGTGGCGATGGAGCCGCCGGTCGGCTTCTCCGCCGCCGCCATCCGCTCGAAACGGGCCGATGTGCTGCGCGCCATTCCTGCGGTGCGGCCCGCGCATGTGGCGCGAGGCCAGTATGGCGCGGGGCTGGTCCGGGGCCAGCCGTCGAAACCCTATCGCCAGGAGGCCAATGTCGCACCCGATTCCGACATCGAAACCTATGTCGCAATGGAGTTGGCGATCGACAACTGGCGCTGGGCCGGCGTGCCGTTCTTCATACGCACCGGCAAGCACCTCGCCAACCGCATCACCGAAATCGCCATCCGCTTCAAGGAGGCGCCCTATACCGCGTTCCAGGATACGCCGGTCGAGACCTTGCGCCCGAACTGGCTGGTGCTGCGCATCGCGCCGGACGAAAGCATATCCCTGCAGTTCGACGTCAAGAAGCCTGGACAGGAGATGGATCTCGTGCCGGTGCGCATGGATTTCCGCTATCACGACTGGTTCCCGAAGCAGGCCAATGTCGGTTATGAAACCCTGCTCTACGATGTGATGATCGGCGATCCGACCCTGTTCATGCGCGCCGACATGGTCGAGCAGACGTGGCGCATCGTGCAACCGGCGCTCGACGCCTGGGCCGGCAAGAAATGTGACGGGCCGGCGGCCTATGCTTCCGGAAGCGCCGGGCCGGTTGAGGCGGAAGAACTGCTGCGCCGCGCGGGACGCGCCTGGCGCCCGCTCGACGACGGCAAGGGCGGGACTCCGCCATGAAAACCACGGTTTCGCTGGTCCTCGCCGATGTCGACGGCACGCTCGTCACGGCGCAAAAGAGGCTGACGCCCCGCGCCATCGCAGCCGTGCGCGATTTGCGTGAGGCGGGCATAAGCTTCGCGATCACTAGCGGACGACCGCCGCGCGGCATGGCCATGCTGGTCGCGCCGCTCGAATTGCGCACGCCGATCGCCGCTTTCAACGGCGGAGTCATCGCCAATCCCGACCTGAGCGTGATCGAGAGCCACGCGCTCGATCCGGCCACGGCCGAACAGGCCTTGCGGCTGATCCTGGATGAGGGGCTCGACGCCTGGATCTATACCGGGGAGGACTGGCTGGTGCGCGATGCCGCCGCGCCGCATGTCGCGGAAGAGACGCGGACGGTGCAATTCACGGCCACGGCGGTCGCATCCTTCACCGACGCGCATCTGGCCCGGGCGGTGAAGATCGTCGGCGTCTCGAACGATCACGACCTGGTCGCGGCCTGCGAGGAAAAGGCGCGACAGGCCCTTGGCGACAGGGCGACCGCCCGGCGCTCTCAGCCCTATTATCTCGACATCACCGACGCCCGAGCCAACAAGGGCGCGGTCGTGGAGGCCATGTCGCGGCTTTTGCGAATTCCGGCGGGAAAAATCGCCGCCATCGGCGACATGCCGAGCGACGTCCCGATGTTTCGCGGCAGCGGTTTTTCCATCGCCATGGGCAACGCCAGCGAGGAGGTCAAGGCGCGGGCCACGACGGTGACCGGGGGCAATGACGCCGACGGATTCGCGGAAGCGATGGAAAGGCTGGTGCTGCGCCGGCGCGATCGGCAAGTGGTCCTGAAAAGGAAGGCGCGATGAAGGTCCAGTCCGCCAGGCTGCAAATCCTCGCCGATCCCGACGCCCTGGCGCAGCGTGTGGGCGATTGGCTGCTGGCGTTCGCGAAGGCCAAGCAGGGCGCCTTCTCAGTCTGCCTCTCGGGCGGCTCGACGCCGCGCAAGCTTTACGAAAGGCTCTGTGAGCCGCAAGCCCTCGCCGCCTTTCCCTGGGCGCGGGCGCACTGGTTCTGGGGCGACGAGCGCTTCGTGCCGCAAGACGACGCGCGCAGCAATTTTCGCATGGCGCGCGAGGCGCTTTTGGCGCGGGCGCCGGTCCCCGCAGCCAACATCCATGCGATCCCGACCGAAAATCTGCAGCCCGAAGCCGCCGCTTCCCTCTATGAACACGAGCTGCAACGCTTCTATGGCGCGGATCGGTTGGAGCCTGGGCGACCGCTGTTCGACGTGACCTTGCTCGGCCTGGGCGAAGACGGCCATACCGCGTCGCTCTTTCCCGGCTTGCCCGTGCTGGCCGAACGCGAACATTGGGCAGCCGCCGTGCTCGGCGCCAAATCCGAACCGCGCGTCACCTTGACCTATCCGGCGCTGGAAAGTAGCGCGCGTGTGGCTTTTCTCGTCATTGGCGAAAGCAAACGCTCCATCCTGAAGCGCTTCCTGAGCGGCGACGAAACGCTGCCGGCGGCGCGGCTTCGGCCGGCGGGCGAGCTTTTCGTCTTTTGCGACGCCGCCGTCTCGTCAGCGTCAGCGGACGGCCTGGGCCGATGACGAGTCATCGTCGGTCTCTTCGCGCCCGCTACGTTGATGTGCGGGTCCCCTGGCGCTGGTGAGGTTCCTCGCCGTGCCGATCAGCGCGAGATGAGAAAGCCCCTGCGGAAAATTGCCCAGCTGCCGCCTGGCGATGGGATCATATTGCTCCGCCAGCAGGCCCACGTCGTTGCACAGCCCAAGGAGGCGTTCGAACAGGCTTTGCGCCTCGTCGTATCGCCCCTGCAGCACGTAGACGTCGGCGAGCCAGAAGCTGCAGGCGAGAAAGACTCCCTCGCCAGCGGGCAGCCCGTCAATATTGTCTTCGCTGCGATAGCGCAGCACCAGTCCGTTGCAGATCAGGTCGCTTTCGATCACCGCCACCGTGGCGCAGACGCGCGGATCCGACGCGGGCAGGAAGCCGACCATCGGCAGCATCAAAAGGCTGGCGTCGAGTTCCTTCGAGCCATAGGACTGGACGAAGCAATTGCGCTCCCGGTCAAGGCCCTTTTCACAGACCTGCCGATGGATGGCGTCGCGTATGTCGCGCCAGCGCTCGATCGGCGCGTCGAGGCCAAACTCCTCGGCCGAGCGCAGGGCCCGGTCGAAGGCGACCCAGGCCATGACCTTGGAATGGGTGAAATGCCGGCGGCCGCCACGCACTTCCCAGATTCCCTCGTCCGGCTCGCTCCAGATCTTTTCGAGATGGGTGACAAGCGCGCATTCGAGATCCCAGTTGGCGGCGTTGAACGGCAGGCCCGCCCGGCGCGCGACATACATGGCTTCGATGATTTCGCCATAGACGTCGAGCTGCAGCTGCGCCGCCGCCGCATTGCCGATCCGCACCGGCGCGGACTTTTCATAGCCGGGCAGCCAGGGCAGTTCATATTCCGTGAGACGCCGCTCGCCGGCGACGCCGTACATGATCTGCAAATCGTCGGGATCGCCGGCGACAGCGCGCAACAACCAGTGGCGCCAGGCTTCCGCCTCCTTGATGAAGCCCGCGCTCAGCAAAGCGTATAGCGTGAAGGTGGCGTCGCGCAGCCAGCAATAGCGATAATCCCAGTTGCGCGCGCCGCCCAGCGCTTCCGGCAGCGAGGTGGTGGCGGCGGCGACAATGCCGCCGGTCTCGCGATGCGACAACGCCTTCAGGGTCAGAAGTGAACGAATCACGTCGGACGACCATTGGCGCCCCTGTTCGAAAGGCGCCGCCCATTCGCTCCAGAACTCCTCCGCCGCCGCCAGTTCCTCGGCCGGCGACAGCGCCGCTGGAAGCGGCCGCCAGGACCGCGTCCAGCTGAGAGCAAAGCCGATCTCGTCGCCCGCCGACACTTCGAATTCGCCGACCGTGCGAAAATTTTCGCCGCGCAGCTCGATGCCGGATTGCAGCAGCAGACGGTCTGGTCCGGCGATCAGTTGCAGCCGTCCGTCCTCCTGGCGCGACACCCAGGGAATGATCGAGCCATATTCGAAACGCACCACCAGTTCGGTGCGCAGCGCGACGGCGCCGCGCAGGCCGCGCACGATCCGCACCAGATCGGATACGCCGTCGCGCCTTGTCATCAGGTCGATTACGCTGGCCGCGCCGGTTTCGGTTTCGAACGTGGTTTCGAGGATCATCGTGTCGCCGCGATAGCGTCGCGTCGCGCGCGCGCCTTCCGACGCCGGTCCGATCAGCCAGCGGCCATGCCCGGAATCGCCAAGCAGGGCGGCGAAGCAGGCGGCGCTGTCGAAACGCGGCAGCCCGAGCCAGTCGATCGAGCCGTCGCGCGAGATGAGCGCCATCGTTTCGCAATTGCCAATGACGGCGTAGTCCTCGATGTGGGCTTGCGGCATGAGTTCGACGCTGGGCTTGCGGAAAGGGACGATCCGACTCGTGAACGCCTGACGCCTCGCTTTGGCTCCATGCAAGGGCGCGACGATTTCAGGCGGAAAGCAAATTTCAGCCCGGAGGCGGATTAGTGGCGGCCTCCGTAGTTTCCGAATCTCGCCGTCGCGATGAAAATCCGCCAAGATGGTTTTTTGGCGCGCCGATTGTCCAAAAGGCGCATCGTTCATGGCAAAACGAGCTTTTCCGCAAATCGCGTTCACCACGCATCATGCGGTCAGACGCAACCATTTCGAACCAATTGGCGACAGGCGGGGAGCGTGGCGATGTCGGGCGAGGGCGGAAGCGCAGACGATCCGGCGGCGGGATTAGCCTGTTCGGACGCGCGGTTCCAGCGCATGTCGTTCGATGTCCTGCACGACCTCGGCATGTCGGAGAAGTCGATCCTGGCCTATCTCGACCGTTTCGGCCGGCTTGGAGCACGGGCGGCGCGGAGCGATCCCGCCCGGCGCAGGGCGGAGCCAGGCGAAGACGAGGCTTGTTTCGGCGGCGGGTACTGGCGTTGGGGCGTGCGCGCCCACAAGTCGGACTTCTGGTAGGCGGGCGCGTCGCCCCCTCTGCGGCGACCACGAGGACGAAGATGCGTTACGAGTTCAGGGTGCACAGATCCGACGAGCAATTCGTCGCCGCGCAATCGCTGACGCTGCCGGACGTGACTTCGGCTTGGTCGGAGGTGGTCGATATCGCCCACAGCATGGCGGATATCGGCAGCCGGATCATCGTCACCAATGACAGGGGCGAAGTGGTCATCCTGGTTGGCGTCGCCGAGTTGATCAGCCGGATGGACGCGCCGAAAAACGCCAAGCCGACCCTGATCCTGCGCGATCTCGCCGTCCGCTGAACGCCACCTCGGAGTGGCGAAATCGGTCAATGATGCGAAGCAGGGGCTGGGGGATCGGCCGGAGCGATCCGCAGCCTGCGCATCAAGAGGGGAAAAGTCAGCCCCTGGATCACGACCGAAAAGACGACGACGCCGAAAGCGGTGACCAGGATTTCGCCGTGGAACGGGAAGGACTCCGGCAGCGCCAGCGCCAGCGCGAGGGCGAGCGCGCCGCGCAACCCGCCCCACCACAGGACGTGCTGCTCGCGCATCGGAATTTTCCATATCGAGAAATGGAACAGGAAGCTCAGCGGATAGACCGTGACCGCCCGCGCCAGCAGGACCAGCGCGATCACCGCGACAAGCGTCCCCAGTTCGACGCCGCCGAATTTGACCGCCGCGACCTTGAGGCCGATCAGCAGGAAGATCAGCGAATTGGCGATGAAGGCCACGAAATCCCACAGGGAGATCACGAAAGAGCGCCCCTCCGACGACAGGACGTTGCGTTCTTCCTCCTCCCTCAGCACGCCGAGGTTGCCGAGCAGCAGCCCCGCCGCCACCGTCGACAGCACGCCGGAGAAGTGGAAATTTTCGGCGATCAGGAATGCGCCATAGGCGGCGACCGAGGTCACGGTCGCCTCGACGAGGTGGTCCCTGGTGCGTCCGGCGATCAGGATGGCCACGCCGCCGACCGCGAGCCCGACCAGGATTCCGCCGCCGGTCATCCGGGCGAGCGCCTCAAGCGCCTCCACGGCGCCAAGTTGCGCGTTTCCGGGCTGCGACCATGCGAGCGCGAGCGCGAACAGCACGGCCGCGGAGCCGTCATTGAACAGGCTTTCGCTCTCGACCAGCAGGCGAATGCGGCCCGTCACATTGGCGTCCTTGAACATGGCGAGGACAGCGATCGGGTCGGTCGCGGCGATCAGCACGCCAAAAATGACCGCCGCCTGGATCGGCCAATGCGCGAATTGCGCCAGTCCCGCAGCCACGACGGCGGCCGAAATGACGACGCCGAGCGTTGAAAGGACCACGACCGGCGCCATGTCGCGGCTCAGCGAACGCCAGGGAATGCTGAGCGCGGCCTCGAACAGCAGCGGCGGCAGGATCACGTCGAAGATCAGGTCGTGCGTGAGCATCGCGCCGGATTCAAGGCCGGTCGCGGCGAGGCCCGCGCCGGCGACGACAAGGCCCACCGTATAGGGCAGCCCTATGCGCCGGGCGATGATCGCCACGAGAATGGCGACGCCGAGATAGCCGACGGTGTGTCCGAGAATCGCTTCCATGCTATCCATATTATTCGCGAACGTCATGCATTACACGCATTGCTGGAATGCGGTTGACGCATGGCGTGTACCGTATTAAGAAGTCATTCCAACGTCGACGCTGGGACAAACCGGCGCGGCATTCAAGTTTGGGGAGGAAAAGAGCGGATGCGCCCGGCGCATCCGCTTTTTCGTTTTTTGAGCATCTTTCCAGGCGTCTTTTGTTGCGCTGGGTCAGATGTCGCCTTCGACTTGTGGTTCCAATGTCACGGGTATGCGGAAGTACCGCACGCCGTTCTCGTCGGCGGGCGGCAAGTGGCCCGCACGCATATTGGCCTGGATCGACGGCAGCAGCAGCGTGGGCGCGGCCAGCGTTGCGTCACGCGCCTCGCGCCTGGCGACGAATTCGTCCTCGCTGATCCCGTCGCGGACATGCGGATTATGCGCGCGCTCTTCCGCGACCGTCGTCTCCCAGGCGAAGCGGTCGCGCCCCGGCGCCTTGTAGTCGTGGCCGACGAAGATCCGCGTTTGCGGCGGCAGCGCCAAAAGCTTCCGGATCGAGCGATAAAGCGTCCGCGCGTCGCCGCCAGGAAAATCGGCGCGCGCCGTGCCATAGTCGGGCATGAACAGCGTGTCGCCGACAAACATCGCGTCGCCGATGCGATAGGCGATGCAAGCCGGCGTATGTCCCGGCGTATGCAGCACTTCGACCTCCAGCGCGCCGATGGCGAATATTTCGCCGTCCTTGAACAAATGGTCGAATTCGGCGCCGGACTGCGACACGTCCCGGGCGTTGAACACGGCGCGGAAAATCTTTTGCACGTCACGGACATGCTCGCCGATGCCGACCTTCGCGCTGGTCTTGCGCTTCACATAGGAGGCGGCCGAGAGATGGTCGGCGTGGACATGTGTTTCCAGCGCCCATTCGATCGTCGCGCCTTCGGCCTTGGCCGCCGCCAACATCAGGTTGACGGAGCGGACGGAAGCCTTGCCGGACCGGTGGTCATAGTCGAGCACCGGATCGATGATCGCGGCCTTCATGCTGTCGGGATCGGCAACGAGATAGCTTACCGTATTGGTCGCCTCGTCGAAAAACGGCTGAATCCGCGGGCTTGCGGCCATCGCGTCCTCCCTTGAGCGTCCGCCATAAACATTCGTTATCACGCATATATGGGCGGCGATCGGGCGAATTACAGGGAGCAAAAGCGCAAACGGCTCAGATCGAGCGCGGGTTTTTGACCCGTTGCGACAATTCCTCGGCGCTCTCCTTGCGCTCGGAATAGCGATCGACGAGGTAATCGGCAACGTCGCGCGTCATAAGCGTGAACTTGGCCAGTTCCTCCATCACGTCGACGGCGGTCGTGCTCGTCGAATTCGAGAAAAGACTTGGCGACGAGTTCGCCTCCATGATCGCCAGAACGTTGCGCGAGGCGCCGCAATCCGGGTTGTGGTGGATCGTCACCTGCATCTCTTCAGACAATCGCCTTCTCCTTGAGCCCGTCCGAGGCGAGACGCCGCTTCCACGGCGGCGCCGGATTCGTACCAGCCGCGCGAATTGTTGACGATCTTGACCACCGACAGCATGACCGGAACTTCGATCAGCACGCCGACCACCGTCGCCAGCGCGGCGCCCGAATGGAAGCCGAACAGGCTGATGGCGGCGGCGACCGCCAGTTCGAAGAAATTGCTGGCGCCGATCAGCGCCGACGGGCCGGCGACGCAATGGGCTTCCCCGGCCGCGCGGTTGAGCAGATAGGCCAGGGCGGCGTTGAAATAGACCTGGATCAGGATCGGGACGGCCAGCATGGCGATGATCAGCGGCTGCGCCAGGATCTGCTGGCCCTGGAAGCCGAACAGCAGCACCAGCGTCGCCAGCAACGCGACCAGCGACAGAGGCTGCAACACGCCCAGCAGGCGTTGCAGCGCCAAAGCGCCGCCTTGCGTCAAAACCGTCCGACGGACGACCTGGGCGATGATTACGGGTATGACGATATAGAGCGCGACCGAGAGCAGCAGCGTCTCCCACGGCACGGTGATGGCCGACAGCCCCAGCAGCAGGCCGACGATCGGCGCGAAAGCGACGACCATGATGATGTCGTTCAGAGCGACCTGGCTCAGGGTGAAATGCGGCTCGCCGCGGCAGAGGTTGCTCCAGACGAAGACCATGGCGGTGCAGGGCGCGGCGGCAAGCAGGATCAGTCCGGCGATATAGGAGTTGATCTGGCCGGCCGGCAGATGGGCGCGAAACAGGCCGCCGATGAAAAGCCAGCCGAGCAGCGCCATCGAAAATGGTTTGACCGCCCAGTTGATCAACAATGTCACGCCGATGCCGCGCCAGTGCCGCGTGACCTCTTTCAGCGCGGCGAAATCAATCCTGACCAGCATGGGAATGATCATCAGCCAGATCAGCACGGCGACAGGAAGATTGACCTTGGCGATTTCCGCCGCGCCGATGGTCTGGAAGACAACCGGGATGAAGTGGCCAAGGGCGATGCCGGCGACAATGCACAGCAGCACCCACAGGGTCAGGTAGCGTTCGAATTTGGACATGGAATGACTCCAGCGACGCCGGCGGGCAGCGCAGAAAAAGGCGAGCTTCAGACGCTTTCCGGCCTGGTCGCGAAGTCGGTCGCGCCTTCTTCATGGCCGATTTCGGTCAGGCGCTTCGATAGCGCCAGCCGGTCGAGGCTGGCGATCGGCAGCGCGACCAAAAGGGAGATCCTGTTCTTCAGATAGCGGAAGGCCAGGTTGAACGCCCGCTGTTTCTCCACTTCCGCGCCTTCGACCGCCGCCGGGTCTTCTATGCCCCAATGCGCGGTCATCGGCTGGCCGGGCCAATGCGGGCAGGCCTCGCCCGCCGCGTTGTCGCAGACCGTGAATGCGAAATCGAGATTGGGCGCTCCTGGACCGGCGTACTCTTCCCAGTTCTTGGAGCGAAACCCGTCGGCGGGAAAGCCGTAGCTTTCCAGGGTCTTGATCGCCAGCGGATTGATCTCGCCGCTGGGGTGGCTGCCGGCCGAGAAGGCGTTGAAGCGCCCGCCGCCAAGCTTGCGCAGGATGCTTTCCGCCATGATCGAGCGCGCGCTGTTGCCGGTGCAAAGGAAAAGAACGTTATATGGGCCAGCCATGGCGGACTCCTCGGGCGGACAGCAGGGGGACAGGTCGGCGAACAGCGGCGCGCAGAGGTCCGCGCGGCCGCCGCAGCAATCCTTGAGCAGGAACAGAATGGTTTCGCGCAGCCGCGCTAGGTCGGCTCGATAGATGATCGAGCGGCTATGGCGTTCGCCGCGCACGAGCCCGGCATTGGCCAGAATCGACAGATGCGTCGACAGCGTGTTCTGCGGCACGCCGATCAGCCGAGCCAGTTCGCCGGCGGGAACGCCGTCGGGTTCGCGGCCGACGAGCAGTCGGAATGTTTGCAGGCGCGTCGCCTGCGACAGGGCCGCGAGAGCGGCCAGCGCGCTTAATTCATCCATATATCGAGAATAAAGGAAATATAAGGGCTGCGCAAGCCGTCAAAATCCTGTTCAGCCATCCAGCGACAAGGGCGGCGCGACCTCCTCCAAAGGTTTCCGTTCCGCCTTGACCGCGAACAAAGCGGCGGCGACTGATGCGGCGAGCATCAGCGCGGCGGCGAAGACATAGCCTTCGAACAGGTTCGCTCTCGACCCGCTCTCGATCAGCCGGCCGAACACGAAAGGCGCGGCGACGCCGCCGATGGCGGTCGAGAAGGCATAGAACAGGGCGATGGCCAGCGCCCGCATTTCGACCGGAAAGGTCTCGCTGACCGTCAGATAGGCCGCGCTGGCGGCGGCCGAAGCGAAGAAGAACACGCTCGTCCAGCCGAAGGTCTGCGACAGCGCGCTTAAAACGTCGAGCTTGAACAGCACGCCCCAGCCGATGAGCAGCACGCCGGAGGCGGCGAAGGTCAGGGTCAGCATGGGGCGGCGTCCCCAGGTGTCGAACAGCCGTCCGAGCAACAGCGGGCCGAGGAAATTGCCGGCGGCGAAGGGCAGGAGATAATAGCCGACGTGGTTTGGCGGCACGGCGTAAAATTTGGTCAACGTCAACGCATAGGTGAAGAAGATCGCGTTGAAGAAAAAGGCCTGCGCCGCCATCAGGGTGAGACCGAGGAAGGTGCGCGCGCGATAAGTTTGGAACAGGGCGGTCAGGATTTGGCCGATCGGCGTGCTTTCGCGCGCGCGCAAGGTGATCCGCGCCTTGGGGGCGACGGGCGGGAGCTTCAATCCGGCGTCGTGAAATCTTTGCTCGATCGACCGCACGATCTCGTCGGCCTCAGCCGTCCGGCCGTGGATGACCAGCCAGCGCGGACTTTCGGGAATCCACAGGCGCATGAAGAACACGCCGAGCCCGAGGCAAGCGCCGGCGAGGAAGGCGAGGCGCCAGCCGATCTCCGGATTGATCAGCGCCGGGTCGAGCAGCACCACCGCGACCAGCGCCCCGAACGCCGCGCCCAGCCAGAAACTGCCGTTGACGACGAGATCGGTGAAACCGCGATAGCGCGCCGGCACGAGTTCCTGGATGGTGGAATTAATTGCCGAATATTCTCCGCCGATGCCGGCGCCGGTCAGGAAGCGGAAGGCGAAGAAGCTCGCTGCGTTCCACGACAGGCCGGTGAGGGCGGTGGCGGTCAGGTAGACGACGATGGTGGTGAAGAACAGTTTTTTCCGTCCGAGCCGGTCGGTCAGCCAGCCGAACACAATGGCGCCGATCACGGCGCCGACGAGATAGGCGCTGCCCGCCAGCCCCACATCTGTATCGGAGAAGCGCAGGACCGGGCTCGCGCGCAGCGCTCCGGCGACCGAGCCCGCGAGCGTCACTTCGAGGCCGTCGAGAATCCAGCTGACGCCGAGCGCGGCGATGACCAGCCGGTGGAAGCCGCCCCACGGGAGCCGCTCGAGCCGCGCGGGAATGTCGGTCTCCAACAGGGCGCCGGCTGGCGCGATGGACGTCGTCATGGGGCCTCCGGCGGAACGAGGATGCGGCAAAAAGACCAGAGTGGAACGCGCGCAGGCGCAAACCGTTTGCAAAGACGCCGTTTGTTTTTTGCAATACCGCCGGGGAGCACGCAGATGACCTTGCCGCAAATCAGCTTGCCGCACATAACGTTGTCCGTCGCGCATCTCGAGCCCTGGGTCGCCATTGTGGCGGGACTCCTTATCCTCATCGTGCCGCGTCTTCTCAATTACATCATCGCCATCTACCTGATCGTCATCGGGCTGATTGGCCTCGGCGTTCTGCGCTGAGACTCGCGGGCTGGCGAAAAATGGATTATTCGCTGGGAAGTGAAGCTTTTCAGGGATCCCTCCATGTCTGACCGCACGCGCCACGGCCGTATCGAAGTCGCCAACATCCTGCAGCAATTCGTCGAGCAGGAGGTTCTTCCCGGCCTTGGCCTCGCGCCGCAAGCCTTCTGGACGGGATTCGAGGCTTTGCTGGTCGATCTCAGTCCGCGCAACCGCGCGCTTCTCGCCCGCCGCGATGAGTTGCAGGCCCAAATCGACGACTGGCGCCGGCAAAACCGGGGCAAGATTTTCGATATCGCCGCCGAGAAGGCTTTTTTGACCGAGATCGGCTATCTCGCGCCGCAAGGCGGCGATTTCAGCGTCGGCGTGGAGAATGTCGATAGCGAAATCTCCATCCAGGCCGGGCCGCAACTCGTCGTGCCCATCACCAATGCGCGCTATGCGCTGAACGCCGCCAACGCCCGCTGGGGCTCGCTCTACGACGCGCTCTACGGCACGGACGCTTTGGCGCCGCCGGACCCTGCCGCGAAAGGATATGACGCGGCGCGCGGCGAAAAAGTCATCGCCTGGGGCCGCGATTTCCTCGATCGGATCGCGCCGCTCGACGGCGCCTCGCACAAGGACGTGACGCGCTATTTCGTCGCCGACGGCGCCTTGCGCGCAAAGCTCGCGAGCGGAAGCGAAGTCGTCCTGCTCGACGCGAAAAAAAGTTTCGCCGGCTTTACGGGGGAGGCGGCCGAACCCAAAATCGTCCTGCTCGTCCACCACGGCCTGCACGCCGAAATCCACATCGACCGCAGCCATTTCATCGGTCGTGACGACGCCGCTGGCGTGAGCGACATCGTGCTGGAATCGGCGCTGACGGCGATCCAGGATTGCGAGGATTCCGTCGCCGCCGTGGACGCCGAGGACAAGGTGCTGGTCTATCGCAACTGGCTCGGCCTGATGAAGGGCGCGCTCGAAGCGACCTTCGAGAAGGGCGGCAAGGTTTTGGCGCGCCGCATGGCGCCAGATCGGGTCTACACAAAGCCCGAGGGGGGCGTTTTGAGCCTGCACGGCCGCGCGCTGCTGCTGGTGCGCAATGTCGGGCACCTGATGACCAGCGACGCGGTGCTGGTCGATGGCGAGGAGGCGCCCGAGGGCCTGCTCGACGCCATGTTCACCACGCTGATCGCGCTCTACGATTTGCGCAAGCTCGGCCCGCTGGCCAACAGCCGCGCGGGCTCGGTCTATATCGTCAAGCCGAAGATGCACGGCCCCGAGGAAGTCGCCTTCGCCAGCGAAATTTTTGCCCGCGTCGAGGATGTTTTGGGCCTGAAGCGCAACACCATCAAGATGGGCATCATGGACGAGGAGCGGCGCACGACGGTCAATCTCGCCGAGTGCATCCGCGCAGCTGGCGATCGCGTGTTTTTCATCAACACCGGCTTCCTCGACCGCACCGGCGACGAGATCCACACCTCGATGGAGGCGGGGCCGATGGTGCGCAAGAACGACATGAAAAGCGCGGCATGGATCGCCGCCTACGAGGACAATAACGTCGACGTGGGATTGCGCGCAAAATTGCCGGGACGGGCGCAGATCGGCAAGGGCATGTGGGCCATGCCCGACCTGATGGCGCAAATGCTGAAGACGAAAATCGCCCATCCCCGCGCCGGCGCCAACACCGCCTGGGTGCCGTCGCCCACCGCCGCCACGCTGCACGCCACCCATTACCACGATGTCGACGTGGCGGCGCGACAGGCCGAGATCGCGTCCCGCGCTCCTGCGAAACTTGAGGACATTCTGACCATTCCGCTCGCCGACCGGCCCAACTGGTCGCCGGATGAGGTCCGCGAGGAGCTGGAAAACAATTGCCAGGGCATTCTGGGCTATGTGGTGCGCTGGATCGACCAGGGGGTGGGCTGCTCCAAGGTTCCCGACATCCACGGAATCGGCCTGATGGAAGACCGGGCGACCTTGCGCATTTCCAGCCAGCACCTCGCCAACTGGCTGCGCCACGGCGTATGCGAAAAGGCGCAGGTGCTGCAGGTGTTGCAACGCATGGCGGCGGTGGTCGACGCGCAGAACGCCGGCGACCCGATGTATCGCCCGATGGCGGGGAATATCGACACCAGCGTAGCCTTCCACGCCGCCTGCGAACTGGTGTTCAAGGGCGCGGACCAGCCCAATGGCTACACCGAGCCGGTGCTGCACAAGCGCAGGCGGCAGGCGAAGGCGGAAGGGTGAGCAGGCTCCTCAACGGCCGATCGCAGGGACCGTCATTGCGAGCGGAGCGAAGCGATCCACCTTTGCCCCGCTGCGCCGCTAGCCGTGAGATTGGTTGGTCGCCGAGGCTGCTGGCGATTACGCCTCGCGCTGGAGTGTCGCGGCAAAACAAGAAAATTTCCGGCCGGCGCCCTTTTGCCTCAATTAGAATGTTCATGTTATGTTCCACGTGAAACACCTCCGCCGTGAAACACGCCTTTTGCCTTGAAACGCCACGCATTTTCGGCGCGACCCGCCGACCGCGCCGCCGGCGGGCGCCGCCGAGCAACCATCATCTTCCGCTGCGTCATGATGCGGCTTGCCTTGACCGTAAGCATTTCGTAGCGTCCGGCCGTATTTTGGGCCTGGCCGGGGGAATTTGCGGATGCGAAATTTCAGGAGTGATTTGCATATCCGGGCGGTGACGCCTCGCGCCGCCGATCCGCGATCCCGACTCCGCATAAGCCTTCGACGCAAGCTCGCAAAAGGCCGTTTTTTTATTGGGGATTTCGTATCATGTCAACGTAATTCCAATCAGGGAATTCGTATCGTGTCTCCCCGTAATTCTAAGTCCGTAAGTCCCGTAATTCCCATGGCGCAGTGAGCTTGCGCTTTTCCTGCTAGGTCAATCGATGTCCATCGCCGATCCGCTCATCATTATCGCCAAATACTGCATTCCCGCCGCCATCGCCGCAGGCATCGCGTCAATCGGGTCGAACATTCTTGGTATGGCGGGCTTTCCATTACTACCCTCGGTACTGCTGAACTTGATGCTGCTGCACCTCGCCGTGTCGGCGCTGTTGGGCCGGATACCGATCAACTGGTTGGTGTTGCCGATTGCTTTCTATCTCGCGTGGGCGCTTGCAGTGGTGCTGAACCGGGCTCAGACGGACCAGACGATCAAGGCTCTGGGCCTGGAAAGCAAAATCGACGTGTCCGTCGCCCCCGACGTCGACCTCCTTTTTGCCAAAAACGATTACTTCGCGGCGGCGGTGCGACGTTATCTTGTCGGCGGCCGGATATTCGAAGGATCGGAAGAGCTACAGGTCTTCGGATCGCATGATCCTAACGATTACACAAAGGTCGAATGCAATGATCTGAAATATCAGAAATTCGGGCGACGGTCTGGCGGGATCCTCAAGAAAGAACTCGGGAAGATCGTTTTAAACGATTGCACGTTCAGTCGTGCCGAACAGGCGCCGCTTTCCGGCCTCGTCTTCACCAGATCACAATATCAATTTCCAGAGGACTGGCCGGGACATCGCTACGCCAGCTATACGATCGACGAGAAAAGCGCCGATGGCGGCAACAAGCGTGTGGGAGAATTCGTCTTTGGCAGCACGCGCGTATGGGGGGCGATCCCAATTCTTAACGCGGGATGCAATTCCGGCTATGCCCCCCAGAAAAAGGCGACGACCAGGTGGTGCTGGTTTGAACCCAATTATGAAAAATATTGGTACGCGTTCGCCGGAGATCGCAAGCTTGTTACCGCCGCCGAAAGCCAAGTCGACGATCCAGATCTGGTTACCGTACGAGCGCTGGCGGAATTGCTGGGCCGCGCCACGCGAACCGCTCCGCCGCAACTGTGATTCAATGATATCCCGGACGGAAATTACGGTGACATGATACGAATTCCCTAATTTATTCGCGCTAATCGCGGTGATACGCATCCACTGGCTTTTCTCCGGCGGAGCTTCAGCAATGGCGCGCATTTCCCGCATTATCGCTCCCGATCTTCCCCACCATGTCACGCAACGCGGCAACAGGCGGCAAAAGCTGTTCGTCGAGGAGAGCGATTACGCGCTTTACCGCGATCTGCTCGCGGAGCGATGCGCGGCCAATGGCGTCGCCTGCTGGGCCTATTGCCTCATGCCCAACCATGTTCACCTCATTCTCACGCCCACCTCCGAAATGGGGCTGTCGCGCGCGGTCGGCGAGGCGCATCGGCGTTATTCGGCTTTCTTCAACGCCCGTGCGCGGGTCACCGGACATTTGTTCCAGGGCCGGTTTGCTTGCTCGGTCATGGATGAAGATCATCTGATGAACGCCTTCCGCTACCTCGCCTTCAATCCCGTGCGGGCAAAACTGGCGAAGCGGCCGGAGGATTGGCCGCACGGCAGCGTCCCCGCGCATATCGCCGGCAGAAGCGACGCGCTGGTCGATGTGGCGCCGGGGCTGGCGCGGGCGCCGGAATTTCGCCATTTGCTGGGGGACAGGATGGGGCGAGCGGCGATGGAGTTTTTTGCACAAGCGGGCGGCAATGGCCGTCCGATGGGCGATGAGCATTTTCTCGATGAAATCGAGGCGCGGCTTGGGCGCTCTGTGCGCCCTCGCAAGCGTGGCCCGAAGCCGGCGGGCGCCGCCGAGCAACCATCATCTTCCGCAGCGTCATGATGCGGCTTGCCTTGACCGTAAGCATTTCGTAGCGTCCGGCCATATTTTGGGCCTGGCCGGGGGTTTTGCGGATGCGAAATTTCAGGAGTGATTTGAATATCCGGGCGGTGACGCCTCGCGCCGCCGATCCGCGACCCCGACTCCGCACAGGCCTTCGACGCAAGCTCGCAAAAGGCCGTTTTTTAATTGGGGATTTCGTATCATGTCCCCGTAATTCCGTAATTCCGTAATTGCGTATTCCGGCGGAGGACTTCGTATCGACTGGCGGCGGCTCCGACTTCTCAGGAACAGATATGACGAAATCTATGCTTCCGGCTTTCGCCGCGCTCATGCTGTCTATCGCAGCCACCCGCCCAGCCCTTGCTCAGGGTATGATCAACGGCGTTGATCAAACGGCGCCCGCTTTCTCCAAAGCCGAAATGTCGCGCGCCGACGTGGAGGCGCTGATCGCTATTCACAAGCGCCGCGGCGGCGTCGACCTAGGCAACAAAAACCTGAACGGCCTCGACCTGTCCAAACTCGACCTCGCCCACGCCAATTTGCGCGGCGCCCACATCAACCACGTAAATTTTGCCGGCGCCCGGTTGAGAGGCGCCACGCTAGAAAGGGCCTGGGCGTTAAAGGCCGATTTCACCGGCGCGGACCTGTCAGGCGCGGATTTTTCCGGCGCCCGACTGCTTCGCGCCAAGATGGACCACGCCAATATGTCAAAAGCCCGCATTGGCGGTGACTTTTCAGGCGCAAGCCTTGTCGGCACCGATTTATCCCGGGCGGATGGCTCAACCGGCGCGATGAACCACACAGTGATGCGTTCCGCCGATTTGCATGGCGCCAATCTCGTTGGCGGCAATTTTTCTCGTGCGGATCTCGAATTCGCCAACCTGAAAGACGCCGACATCAGAGGCGCCAATTTTTCGCTGGCGAACGCCTTTGGCGCCGACTTTCGTGTCGAACGTCTGGTAGGCGCAACGCTGGACGGGATCAACCTCACGTCGGCTCAAATCAACGCAGAAGCGATAAGGGATTACGCAGGCAAGCCAGAAATATCGCGCGCCGAAGTGGAGTCCTTTATCAGGAACTGCGAGCCGGGCGATCATGTAATTCTGGCCAACAGGCGCTTGAGTGGGCTCGACCTATCCAACCTTGATCTCGCCGGCGCCGATTTGCACGGCGCCATTCTCAACCACGCCAATTTCGCCGGCTCCAAGCTGAACGGCGCCTCGCTCAATCAGGCCTGGGCGCTAGAAACCGATTTCACCGGCGCCAACCTTTATGGGGCCAGCTTGATTGGCATACAATTGATGCACGCAAAAATGGATCGCGCCAATCTGTCAAAGGCCCGCCTTGCGGGCAACTTCTCGAACGCCAGTCTGGTCGACGCCAATCTCTCTCTCGCCGATTTTTCAGGGGTGATAGCCATGGGAACGGATTTCCGAGGCGCACGCTTGACCGGCGCGTCTCTGGAGGGCCTCGACCTCACCTCGGCGCGGATCAGCGCTGGCGCAGAAAAGGATTTTGACGGAGCGGCCAATCTTGATCGCGCCCTACGCGAATGACGCCAGACACAACGCAGTTACGGGAGTTACGGTGGGTGGTTCCGGTTACCGGTCGGTTCGGTCGGTTACCGGTTACGGTTACGGTTACGGTTACAGGGTTACAGGGACATGATACGAAATCCCCAATTGAAATCTGCGCACGGAGACCGCAGCCAATCGTCCCGGAAGTTCTGGGACAGGAAACGAATTGCGGTCGAGCCCGTGGCCAATCGTCCGCCGTCGTGATGCGCAATTCGATCCAGCCCCCGAATTCCTCTCGTCGTGGCTCACAGCCCCCGCTGGCCGGGGCACGGCGACGTGATACGAAATCCCCAATTGCAAATCTGCGCACGGCGACCGCAGCCAATCGTCCCGGAAGTTCGGGGACAGGAAACGAATTGCGGTCGAGCCTGTGGCCAATCGTCCGCCGTCGTGATGCGCAATTCGATCCAGTCCCCGAATTCCTCGCGTCGTGGCTTTGCGAAGTCAAATCCCCTCCGGCTTCGGGCCTCCCGTCGCCCAGTCGAGCAGTTCGGCGGTGTGGACGACCGGCAAATCCATGCCCGAGGCGATCTGGGTGATGCAGCCGATGTTTCCCGCCGCGATCATGTCCGGTTTGACGCTCGCGATATTGGCGACTTTTCGCTCGCGCAATTTTTGCGCGATCTCCGGTTGCAGCAGATTGTAGGTTCCCGCCGAGCCGCAGCACAAATGGCCTTCCGGCGGATCGAGCACGACAAAGCCCGCCTGCGCCAGCAGCGTCTTCGGCTCCTGCCTGACGCGCTGGCCGTGTTGCAGCGAGCAGGCGCTGTGATAGGCGACGCGGCGCCCGCCAGCGAAGGGTCGGTTGCTGCAAGCCCGATCTCGACCATCAGTTCGGAAATGTCGCGCGTCAGCGACGCGATTTTTTGCGCCGCTTCGGCAAGCGCCGGATCGTCGCGGAAGATAAAACCGTAATCCTTGACCGTGGCGCCGCAGCCAGACGTATTGATGACGATGGCGTCGAGCCCTTCGCCCGCGATTTCGCGCATCCACGCCGCGATGTTTTTGCGCGCGAAATTTTTGCCATCCTGGCCGAGGTGATGCGTCAGCGCGCCGCAGCAGCCGGCGCCTTGCGCCACCACCACCTCGCAGCCATGCCGCGTCAAAAGCCGGATCGTCGCCTCGTTGATCTGCGGCGCCAGCACTGTTTGCGCGCAACCGTTGAGCAAGGCGACGCGGCGGCGGCGCGGCGCGCTCGCCGCGAAAAAAATCTGCGGCCGGTCCACGGGCGATTTTTTCGGCAGGCGCGCCGGCGCGAGGGCGAGGCCCGCCCGCAGTTTTTCCGGCAGCAGCGGCGCGAAAATGTTTCCTAGCGCCGAGGCGCGCAGCGCCGCGCGGAAAAGTTTTGGACGCGGCAGCACATATCCCAGCATCTTCCGCAAAAACCTGTCGGGCCAGGGGCGGACAAACGTCCGCTCGATATGATGGCGGCCGTGATCGACGAGATGCATGTAGTTCACGCCGGACGGGCAGGTGGTCATGCAGGAGAGGCAGGTCAGGCAGCGGTCGATATGCTTGGTCACTTCCGCTGTCGCCGGGCGGTCGTTCTCCAGCATGTCCTTGATGAGATAAATTCTTCCGCGTGGGGAATCGAGCTCGTCGCCGAGCAGGGCGTAGGTCGGGCAGGTCGCGGTGCAAAAACCGCAATGCACGCAAGCGCGTAAAATTTTTTCGCTTTCCCTGGTGTCGGGATCGGCCAGCTGGGCGAGGGTGAAGTTTGTCTGCATGCGCTTACCGCCCCTCCTGCACGCGTCCGGGATTGAGCACGCCCGCCGGGTCGAACCCTTTTTTGATGCGCCGGCTCAGCGCCGCGAGCGCCGGTTCTTCCGGTTCGAACACCGCGATTTTCGCCCGCAATTCCTCGGAGCCGGCGATGAGCGTGGCGTGGCCGCCGAAATTTTTCAAAATCTGGCGCAGGACGCTGGCGCCGCCGTCGGCGCCGGTTTGCCCGGCGTCGAGGCTGAGCCAGACGAGGCCGCCGCCCCAGTCAAAGAAACCTTGGGCGGAGTCGAATTTTTCGCTGATCTGGCGCATCACGGCGGCGCCGGCGCTCGGCGTCGGGTTGAGCCGCCAGACGCAACGCTCGCCCCCCGGCAGCAAGGTATGGACCTGGCCGACCGAAGCCCAAAAATTAGACGTCGCCGCATCGTCCAGACGCGTTCCCTGTCCAAACAGTTCTTCCAGCGCGCGTGCGCGAAAAAGGATCGAGGGAACGGGACCTTCGAGCCGCAGGGCGGTCAGGGCGGTTCCGCTCGCCGCCGCTCCGGCCCGGGCGGCGACCCCCGCCGGCAGGTGCGCCGCGCCGGAAACTTCGAACGGCGTGTTCAAGGCCTTCCCCAGCAGGGCGATGGCGGCCTCGTCCCGCAGCCCGGGCAAGAGCAGGGTGCAGCAGGCTTCGGGCTTGGGCATGGTCTTGATCGTCACTTCGGTCAAAAGCGACAGCGTGCCATAGGCGCCCGCCTGCAATTTGCACATGTCGTAGCCGGTGACGTTCTTCACCACCTTGCCGCCGGCCTTAAAAATTTCGCCACGGCCGTTGACGGCGCCAAAGCCGAGCAGGAAGTCGCGCGCCGCGCCGGCGCGAACCCGGCGCGACCCCGCGAGATTGCACGAGAGAACGCCGCCAAGAGTGGGGAAGCCAGGCGCAGGTTGGCCTGTCGCGCCCAAAAGGCCGCGCCAGTCGGGCGGCTCGAAAGCCAGCATTTGCCCACTGGCCGCGAGCAGCGCCTCGATGTCGCGCATCGGCGTGGCGGCGCGCGCCGTCAGCACCAGTTCCGCCGGCTCGTAATCGACCACGCCGGCAAGACGCGACACGTCGAAAACGGC
This sequence comes from uncultured Alphaproteobacteria bacterium, assembly GCA_963828185.1. Classification (GTDB taxonomy): domain Bacteria; phylum Pseudomonadota; class Alphaproteobacteria; order Rhizobiales; family Beijerinckiaceae; genus Rhodoblastus. The sequence goes on from CAWHDV010000001.1 coordinate 361,785, forward strand.
GTCCGCCGGGGCGTGACGCCCCAGCCGCCGCTTGCTGCCGCCGGCGACGATTTCCAGCGATCTCCGCTCCGCCGCCGCCGAGGAGATCATCTCCGCCGCCTCGGCCCCATCCGCGGGTTTGAAAACTGTCATGCGAAAAAACTCGATCAAAAGCGGGGCAGGTCGGGAAAGCGCAGTTTTCCCGCGTGAACATGCACGCGGCCGAGTTCGGCGCAGCGGCACAATTGCGGAAACACTTTTCCGGGATTGAGCAGGCTCTGCTCGTCGAAGGCGCATTTCAGCCGCTGCTGCTGGTTGAGGTCGCTCTCGTTGAACATCGTCCCCATCAGGTCGCGCTTTTCGACGCCGACGCCGTGCTCGCCGGTCAGCACGCCGCCGACCTCGACGCACAGGCGCAAAATGTCCTGCCCAAATTTTTCCGCGCGGTCGAGTTCGCCCGGCTGGTTGGCGTCGTAGAGTATCAGCGGGTGCAGATTGCCGTCGCCGGCATGGAAGACATTGGCGACGCGCAGGTCGTATTCCGCCTCCATCTGCTTCATCCGCAGCAGCACCTCGGAGATTTTTTTACGCGGGATCGTGCCGTCCATGCACAGATAATCCGGCGAGATGCGCCCCACCGCCGGGAAGGCGGCCTTGCGCCCGGCCCAGAACAGAAGCCGCTCCGCCTCCGACTGGCTGGCGCGGCAGGAGGTCGCGCCATGCCGCAGGGCGATGGTCTCGACCGCGGCGATGAGATGATCGACCTCCGCCTCGCAGCCGTCGAGCTCGACGATCAGCAGCGCCTCGACATCGAGCGGGTAGGAGGCGTGGACGAAATCCTCCGCCGCCTGGATGGCGAGGCGGTCCATCATTTCCATGCCGCCGGGAATGATGCCCGCGCCGATCACCTCGGCGACGCAGTCTCCCGCGCCCTCCACGCTGGGAAAGCCGATCATCAGGGCGCGCGCGCCCGGCGGCGTCGGCAGCACGCGCACAATCACCTCGGTGACGATTCCGAGCATGCCTTCCGAGCCGACGACGATCCCGAGCAGGTCATAGCCGGGGGAATCGAAATGCTTGCCGCCGAAGCGCAAGATCTCGCCGTCGATCGTCACCAGTTCGACGCCGATGACATTGTTGGTGGTCAGCCCGTATTTCAGGCAATGCACGCCGCCGGAATTTTCCGAAACGTTGCCGCCGATGGTGCAGGCGATCTGGCTCGAGGGATCGGGCGCGTAATAGAGGCCCTGCGCCTGCACCGCTTGCGTCACGCCGAGATTGGTCACGCCGGGCTGGACGGTGACGCAGCGGTTGGCGACGTCGATATCGAGGATGCGGTTGAAACGGCTCATGCCGAGCAGCACGCCGTCGAGCAGCGGCAGGGCGCCGCCCGAGAGCGAGGTGCCGGCGCCGCGCGGCACGACCTTGATTCCATGCGCCGAGCAATAGCGCATGATCTCGACCACCTGAACTGTGGTTTCCGGCAGCACGACCACCATCGGCAATTGCCGGTAGGCGGTCAGCGCGTCGGATTCGAAAGCGCGGCGCTCGTGCTCCGCGTCGATGACCCCTTCGCCGGGCACGATTTTCCGCAGAGCCGCGACGATTTCGTCGCGTCGGGCGAGAATTTTTTCATCGGCCGGCGGCATCTTGATCATGGCGCGGGCGCCGGCGATGCTTGTGACATGTGTTCCACCCCTCGGGCTTGCCTCGTGTCGGGCAAGGCGCTGTTTTCTTGACAACGAAGTCGCAGGCGTTCCGGTTCGACCGTCGGCTTTATTGCGTCCTGACGCCGGCCGCCAAGGCGCCGGCTTATTGCGTCCTGACGCCGGCCGCCAAGGCGCCGGCTTATTGCGTCTTGACGCCGGCCGCCAAGGCGCCGGCTTACTGCGTCTTGACGCCGGCCGCCAAGGCGCCGGCTTGGGCGCAGGCCTCGTCATTGTCGGAAGTGTCGCCGGTGACGCCAATGGCGCCGATCGGCGCGCCGCTTTCATCGACCAGGATGATGCCGCCAGCGGCGGGAGCTATGCCCTGCGGAAAAATGGGACCGAGCGAGGCGATGAAGGTCGGACGCTCGACCGCCATTTCGGCGATCTTGCGCGACGACACGCCGAGCGCCAGCGCGCCGGCGGCCTTGGCGATGGCGATCTGCGGCCGCATGTTCGAAGCGCCGTCCTGCCGTTGCAGGCTGACCAGCCATCCGCCCGCGTCAAGCACCACGATTGTCAACGGCTTCAGGCCCAGCGCCTGGCCTTTGGCCAGCGCCGCGGCGACGATGGCGTTGGCCTGTTCGAGGGTGACGCGGCTCATGCAAGGCTCCATTCGGGAACGGTTGGGCGGCGAAGTTAGAGCCGTCCTAAAAAAAGCGAAAGCCGTTTTTGCGCTGTTTCGCCATCGTCACGGCGAGGGCGGCTCGCGACCGGCTGGACGCCGGAATATGGCAAGAGTGCTCATTATTTCAACACATTATGATGTTCCTCTCTTTGCCGTAAGGGGCTTGCGCAGTGTAAGGGTAAGGCTCCCGGAATCGATGCAGAAAAAATCTTGGGCGTCAAAAAACAATTTGTGATCGGAATAATGTTTGATCAGCCTTGTGTTTGTGGTGAGACACGTATACTTTGCGCTTATCGAACTTTTGGCCGAAGACTTGGCCTTGCGTCTGAGACGCAGCTGACGACCCCCCCTGGAGATATCGATATACAACGGCTCATTGCTTGTAATGAGTCCAGACTTGGCTTGCATAGAGGAGCGTCACGCATGGCTACCGGCACTGTGAAATGGTTTAACGGACAAAAGGGTTACGGCTTCATTCAGCCCGACGACGGCAGCAAGGACGTTTTCGTCCACATCAGCGCCGTCGAGCAGGCGGGGCTTCGCGGCCTGAACGAAGGCCAGAAGATCACCTACGAGCTGTCGGCCGACAGCCGCACGGGCAAGTCTTCCGCCACGCGTCTCCAGACCGCCGGCTGAACCGAATCTCTCGCAAGCGCGCCGCTGGTCATGGATGTAATGGCGCGGCGCGGCGCGAGAACGAGAAGCCCCGGGCGGAGCCTGGGGCTTTTTTGTGTCCGGCCCGGACTGGGCCGACCGCGAAGACGATCCCGGCGGGCGGCGGCCGCGCGAAAATTGCAGCAGAATCTGCGGCAAGAAAATCGGGAAAGGAACGGCGCGTGAGCGAAAAACCGAGGAAACGCGAGGCCGACAAGGCCCCTCGAACCGACCTGAACGCCGGGCATAAATTCGCCGTGGGGACCCAGGTCTCGCTGATCGGCCGGGCGGAGCGGGCCACGTTCAAGATCACGCGGCAATTGCCCGATGGCGGCGGCGGACTCCAGTACCGGATCAAGAACGAGCGCGAGGATTATGAGCGGGTCGCGGCCGAGGGGCTCCTGGACCTCGTCCACAGGTGACTTCGCTGGAGGCGGGCATGAGGCGATGGACGGTCGAGCCCCTTCTCCTCACGGCCTCGCGGCTATCGACATTCCTCGATGGAAGCATCCTCACCAGCGCCAGCAGTTTCTTCTTCCGGCGCGACGGCCGGCTTTTCCTGGTGACCAGCCGGCACGTGCTCGCCGACGAGGCGAGCGGCCATTTTCCCGAACGCATCGAGATCGAGCTGCATGTCGATGAAGGCGATCTGGCGAAATCCACCGGCTTTTCCATTCCGCTTTATCGCGACGGCGCGCGCGCCTGGCGGCAGGGCGGCGACAAATCCGGCGAAATCGACGTCGCGGCGATCGAAATCGACACCGCCGCGCTGCCGCAATCGGCGTTCTACCGGGCTTTTTCGCCGGATCACCTGGCGGGCGTCTCCGAAGATCTCGAGACCGGCGCTTCGCTGCTTGTCGTTGGCTTCCCGCTCGGTTTTCACGACCGGCTGCATCACTTGCCGGTGGTGCGCCAGGGCGCGATCGCCTCTTCGTTCGGGCTCAAGTTCCAGGGCCAGGGATTTTTCCTGACCGACGCGCGCACCCATCGCGGCGGCAGCGGTTCGCCGGTGGTGACCAGGGCGACGCAGCGCGCCTTCGCCACGCTCGATCCGCCCTGGATCCTGGCCGGGGTCCACTCCACCCGCTTCGATGTCACGCGTGATCTCGGCGCCGACGAGGCGCTGGGGCTGAATTGCGCCTGGTACGCCGACATATTGATGACGCTGACCGAGTGACGGCCAAATCCGGGCCTGGTAGGCGCAGTCCCGGCCTATCTCAGATCGGTCAGGTCGCTGTGCGAAGCGCTGTCGGGCACGAGCGTCAAGGCGCCGCTTTCGGGTTTCGCCGCCAGGACCCGGTCGTCGGAGATTTGCGTCATCGCCGGCTGGTTCGCCGCTCCGGCCCAGAACATCCGCCAATAGTCCCGTCGCCCGTTGGGCGCGTCGAGGAACATCACGCTCTGGTCGACGATGCGGTAGCGCGAACATTCTTGGCGGTTCTTGGCGTTCGGACCGTCGCGGTCCGGGTCGGTCGGCAGTTCGCGGCACAAATTCTGGCCGTCGCGCCGCCATGCGCCCCACCACAGCCGCACCTCGTTGCGGCTTTCCTCAGTGCGGCTCACTTCGAACAGGCGCCCCCAGGGCGCAAACAACGTCACCGCGCGGTCCGCGTCCTGGCGGGTCTGGGCAAGGATCGCGCCGACCAGCCCCGGCGCCGCGCTCGCCGCGCCGGGATGGTCGATCAGAGCGCCCGTATCCTTGGGCGGTGACTCCAGCAAAGGGACAAAATCCGGGAATCGCCTGGTATTGCCATGAATAAGGTCGGCGCTGGAAAAATCCGGACCGTCGACCGAGCCGATCCTGGCCCCGTCGGGCAACTTTTCGATCCGCGCCAGAAGACCTTCGGGCGCGCCTTGCCGCAGCGCCGTTTCGAGGCGCACTTTCAGGCTGAGGCATTGCTGGCGCTTGGCGTCGAGCGGTTCGCACAGGCGGTCGCCGTCGAGCTTCCAGATGCGCGCCACAGCCCTGTCGCCGCTTATTTCCCCCGCAACGCCGCGTCGGCTGAAATAATAGCTGCCGATGCGCGATTTCGGCGCCAACTGGATCGTATTGCCGACGACGAGAGAAATGGCCGCGGAGCCGTCAAAATCGGCTTGCGTGGTCGGCGAAGCGAAAGTTGTGGCGCTTGCGTTGGCGCTTGAGCCGCCTTCGGCCCCCGCGTCGCCGCTCGCGCCTGCGCCAGCGCCAGCGCCCGCGCCCGCGGCTGGGCCCGCGTCTGTGCTCGCGCTCGCGCCCGCGTCCGCTCCTCCTCCGCTCGCGCCGCCGGCTTGGTTGTCTTCCGGCGCTTCGTCGTCGTCGCTGGCCTGCGCGCCTGCGGCCGCCAGGTGCTTCTTGTGTTTTTTCGCGTGGCGCGCCGCGGGCATGAATTGGCCGGGCGTCTTGTACTGCAGGTACAGGCCGCCGACGAAACCGGCCGCGATCAATAACCCCATGGCGCGCAATTTATAGGGATCGGACATTATGGCCTCGACTGCGGCGGGTCGGTAATGGGAGGGGCGGCTTGATTTCGAAGGCGCGCGTCGGCAATGGCGACATTGAAAACGGCGGAAGACTTGCTGCAGCTGACGCGACACTTTAGGTCGCAACGCTTAACGTTGCGTTAGCAATCTCACTGACTGACGCAGAAGCGTTTATCAAGGCGCATGGAAGGCGCCACGCGGGGTTGATGCGATTGATTGCGTGCAGGTTGTTCCTGATCCGTGGACGCTCAACTACGTCAACTCCACAAAAAACCTGATCATAACGCAACGTTAAAACTCCTTTTAACAATTGGCCTTCTTATAGGCGCGTCAAGGAGACGAAGCGTGACGCCTCAACCCGTGGTCGAAATCGACAGGCAGCCCATACACCGCCTTCGGCTATTTCCTGGCCTTTGTCCTCATGCTGATGGCGGGAACCGTCCTGAACGGCTTCCTCCGTGACCGCGGCTTTGGCGTTGTCGGCAATGGATTCTTCGTATTTGTGGGCATCGCCCTCGGCGTCCTGGCGATGGGCGGCTTCCAGACCTATTTTTGATCGGGTTCCGTTTCGCTGGAAAACCCTCTAGAAGAAGCCGAAATCTTTTCGCTCGCGGGGAATCCATGCCGAACGCCGATCAATCGTCGCCCGTCCACGCCAGGGTCATTGTCGTCGGCTCCGGGCCGGCGGGCTATACGGCGGCGATCTATGCCGCCCGCGCCATGCTCAAGCCGATGCTCATCGCCGGTTTCGAAGCCGGCGGCCAGTTGATGATCACCACCGACGTGGAAAATTATCCCGGCTTCGCCGAACCGATCCAGGGCCCCTGGCTGATGGAGCAGATGCGCCTCCAGGCCGAGCACGTCGGCGCGGATCTCGTCAGCGACCATATCGTCAAGGCGGAGCTTGACCGCCGGCCGTTCCGCCTGACCGGCAATTCCGGCCAGGTTTACACCGCCGACGCGCTGATCATCGCCACCGGCGCCAAGGCGCAATGGCTGGGCGAGAAATCCGAGGAGAAGTTCAAGGGCTTCGGCGTCTCGGCCTGCGCCACCTGCGACGGATTCTTCTTTCGCGCCAAGAAGGTCGTCGTGGTCGGCGGCGGCAATTCGGCGGTCGAGGAGGCGCTCTATCTTTCGCATATCGCCTCGCATGTCACGCTGGTCCATCGCCGCGACGCCCTGCGCTCGGAGCGCATCCTGCAAGAACGGCTGTTCGCCCGCCCGAATGTCGAAATCCGCTGGAACAGCGCGATCGACGAAATCCTCGGCGCCGAAAGCCCGCTGTCGGTCGAGTCCGTCAGGCTGAAAGACGTCAAGAGCGGCGCGACCGACGAGATCGCCGTCGATGGCGTGTTCATCGCCATCGGCCACAAGCCCGCGACCGAGCTTTTTGTCGGCCAGATCGCGATGAAGCCCAACGGCTATATCAAGACGGCGCCGGATTCGACGGCCACCAACATCGAGGGCGTGTTCGCCGCCGGCGACGTGGCCGACGACAAATATCGCCAGGCGGTGACGGCCGCTGGCCTCGGCTGCATGGCGGCGCTCGAGGCCGAGCGCTGGCTGGCGTCACGCGACAGCTGACGCGGCGTCGCTTCATTCTTGCTGATTTTCCGGCCCTCTCGCGGGAAACCGCGCGGTTTTTGCGGTTTCCTTAACGCTTCGCGTCCTATGATCCAGGATCGAGCGGCGGCGTTGGCGATGCGCCGGCAAATCAGAGGTCTTTAAATGAAACAGGGGCTGATCGTCGACGATTCCGCGGTGATCCGCAAAGTCGCGAGCCGTATTCTGGAATTGTTGCACTTTGAAAGCGCTGAAGCCGACGACGGCGCAAAGGCGCTCGAATTCTGCGCCAAGACCATGCCCGACGTGATCCTGCTCGACTGGAGCCTGCCGCGCACCGATACGCTCGAATTCCTGCGCACCGTGCGCCGGCTGCCCGGCGGCGCGGACTCGAAAATCATTTTCTGCGCCACGGAAAACGACGCCGTGGTGATCGGCCGCGCCCTCCGGGCCGGCGCCGACGAAGTTCTGCTGAAGCCGTTCGACCATCGCGCCGTCCAGGAAAAGTTCGAGGATATCGGCCTGATCTGGTGACAGACGACCCTGCCGGTGTTTTTTTTCCGGCGAGCGGCGACGACCGACACGAAAAACCCGCCTTCCGGCGGGTTTTTTGCGCATGTCGCGGGGAAGAGGCGGTCGCCCGGACGTATCAGGCGGTGATGCGGTCGTCGGCGTCGGAAGGTTCGCGCAGCACGTAGCCGCGGCCCCAGACCGTCTCGATGTAGTTGCGGCCGGCGCTGGCGTTGGCGAGCTTCTTGCGCAATTTGCAGATGAAGACGTCGATGATCTTCAGCTCGGGCTCGTCCATGCCGCCGTAAAGGTGGTTGAGGAACATTTCCTTGGTCAGCGTCGTGCCCTTGCGCAGCGAGAGCAGCTCCAGCATCTGGTATTCCTTGCCGGTCAGGTGCACGCGGGCGCCGCTGACTTCGACCGTCTTCTGGTCGAGATTGACGACCAGGTCGCCGGTGGCGATGACCGACTGGGCGTGGCCCTTGGAACGGCGGACGATGGCGTGGATGCGCGCGACCAGTTCGTCCTTGTGGAAGGGCTTGGTCAGGTAGTCGTCGGCGCCGAAGCCGAGGCCCTTCACCTTGTCCTCGATGCCGGCGAGGCCGGACAGGATCAGGATGGGCGTCTTGACCTTGGCGACGCGCAGGTTGCGCAGCACCTCGTAGCCGGACATGTCCGGCAGATTGAGATCAAGCAGGATGATGTCGTAATCATAGAGCTTGCCGAGATCGATGCCTTCTTCGCCGAGATCGGTCGTATAGACATTGAAATTCTCGGACTTGAGCATCAGCTCGATGCTTTGCGCGGTCGCGCTGTCGTCTTCGATTAATAATACGCGCATGTGAAGTCCTCACCCCGCCCCAAGGAATTTCGACGCCGGCCGATGCCGCCGCCGGGATGGCGGCCTGCCCTCGAACTCGAGACGAGCGCCCACGCAAATCATTTCCGAAAACACTTAACGCCGAATGGTTAACAAAGGATAATTCATCCTGGCAAGCGTCCTGGTCGTTAATTCGCTGTTGGCCGCTTCGTCTCCCGTTTCTGATGTCAGTCGCCTGTGGAAAAGTTGGCTGCTCGGCATTTGAGGCCGGATTCGCCGATCTTTTTGCAGGCCCTCCGCGACGCGCCGGTTTGCGCCGCGCCGGTAGGATCATGGAAAGGATTGTTAATCACGGGAGTTAACGAAGGCTTAGCGGCTGATGCGCTTTTCCCGTCCTTTGCTGCATTTTTGACAAAAAGTTCGCGCTTTCGCCGTCAGGGTAAGAAAGCGGCAACCTCCATGCGGCAATGTCAGGCTGTCTCGCGGAAATTTTTGTTGGTGGTTGAAATTACCTTTCAGCCTGCGTCCTTGGAGTTGAATGAGATGAAATCGCGGGATACGCTCGTCCGTCTGAAGCGTTTCCAGGTGGAGGAAAAACGCCGCCGCCTGACGCAGATCGAAATGATGATCGCCGAATTCAACCGCATGGCCGGGGAGCTCGATCGCGAGATCGCCGCCGAGGAACAGAAGTCCGGCGTCAAGGATATGGCCCATTACGCCTATTCGACCTATGCCCGAGCGGCCCGCGCGCGCCGCGACAATCTCGTTCATTCCGCCGACGAGCTGAAAGGCCAGCTCGAAGAGGCGCGCGCCCTGTTCGAACAGGCCAATGACGATCTGTCGAAGGCGCAGGTTCTCGAAAACCGTGAAAAAGCCCCCGTGCTCGGCGACCTGTCGCGCGATGTCATGGATATGGCGGCTTTCCGCGGCGTCCGCGCCTGATTATTCACGACGTGATTAATCAGAACCTGGGGGCGGGTCCGGACATGTCCGGGCTTGCGCTCGCTGCCCGCCTGTAGCAAAGGAGGCGGGAACTGACGCGAAGAAGCGCCCTGTGCGAAAAAGGCGGTTGGCGCTTTTTCGCAAGGACGGGGCGAACTCGAAGGGAACTGGCGGCTTCAGCTATCGGCGCCATTGGCCTCGATCGCGGACATCGCCGGCGTCCGGCGCCGTCGGAGCGTTGCAGGGCCCGGATGAACTTCATCAAGCGCAATCTCGATTACGTCTGGCCCGCGCTCGGATTTGCCGCTGTCCTGGTCTCGTTCTGGCTGCTGTTTCGCGAATTCCGCGGCCAGTCGCTCGGCCCGCAGCTGATCGCAGCCTTCCGCGCCATCAAGCCGACGCATTATCTGCTCGCTCTCCTGTGCACGCTCGTCGCCTACGTCGCCCTGGCGTTTTACGACCGGATCGCTTTGCTGCACCTGGGCGTAAAAAATATCTCCTGGCGCTTCATCGCCGCCTGCTCGTTCACCACCTACGCCCTGTCGCACAATATCGGCGCCTCGGTCGTCTCCGGCGCCATGGTGCGATACCGCGGCTACAAGTCGAAGGGCTTGAACGCGGCGCAGATCGCCGTCCTGGTGGCGATTACCGCCTTGACCTTCGTGCTGGGCGAAGTCCTGGTCGGCGGCGTGGTCCTGACCATCAGGCCGCACGTCCTCGAGCAGCTCGGCGAATTTCTGCCGTCCTTCCTGGTCAACGCGGCGACGGCGCGGATCGTCGGCGCGGCGTGTATCGTCGGCGTCGCGTTCTATGTCGCGGGTTCAGCGGCGCGCATGCCGTCGCGCACGCTCTTCGGCGTCCGCATTGAATATCCGCATTGGGGCATCGTGCTGCGCCAGATGATTGCGGCGCCGGCGGAAATCCTCGGCGCGGCGGGGATCATCTATTACACCCTGCCGGAGGCCGGCAATCCAGGCTTTCTCGCGGTGCTCGCGGTATTCATCGTTTCCTTTTCCGCGGCCCTTGCCTCCAATGCTCCCGGCGGCCTCGGCGTGTTCGAACTGGTGTTCCTGAAAAGCATGCCCGGCGCGCCGCAGGACAGCGTGCTCGCCGCGCTCTTGCTGTTTCGTCTGCTTTATCTGCTGTTGCCGCTGGCTTTCGCCATCGTCGTCGTCCTGGCGTTCGAAAAGCGCCGCCTCGCCGAGGCGATCGAACATCACCACCAGATCGCCGGAGAACAGGGTTTTGGCCGGGCGAAATCCCGCGCCCATCCGGACTGAAGGCTAAAAAAGGAAAGCCGGCCACAGGGGCCGGCTTTAGGCTCGCCAGTCAGCGATCGCAAAGATCACATGCGGTATTGCTGCAACCGCGTGGTGCGCAGGCCGGCCAGGCCGTGCTGGTCGATCGACAGCTGCCAGGACAGGAACTCGTCGACGGTCAGCGTATAGCGACTACAGGCTTCCTCAAGGGAAAGGAGTCCGCCGCGCACGGCGGCGACGACTTCCGCCTTGCGGCGGATGACCCACCTCTTGGTGGATGGCGGCGGCAGGTCGGCGATGGTCAGTGGGCTGCCATCGGGCCCGATGACATATTTGACCCTCGGGCGGTGGGGCTCGGTCATTGTCGATACTCACGTTACGCGGAGAACCCTAACTATGGATCGACACTAATCCGCCTGGCTTAAAAAACGCTGAAGGTTATGGAGCCAAATTGCGCGATAAACGGTTGTTTGGCCGGTGCTTTCTTGCCAATTCGTCAACAAGGCGGCGATTGTGTTCACGTTCGGCACAGGTGAAAGCGTCCCGTTAACCATATGCCGCCAAAGCTCAGCCCGCGCTGGCTCGCCGCCTGCGAGGCAAGCACATTGAAAATCGGGGGAAGAGTCCTTATTGAAGGGGAGCGTCCGGAGAGGGACGCCGATTTTGCCCTCATCCAGCAAGCGCTTCCGGCGGCTTTCCGCCCGGCGCCTTGCCGGCGATGGGAAGTCAGTCCGAGGCCGTCCGCGAGACATCCGCACATGAACGCCGCCGCGTCGCCAAAGCTCAACAGCCTGGACCTGCCCAAGCCGCCGGCGCAAACGCGCGTGGTCGTGGCCATGTCCGGCGGGGTCAATTCCTCCGTCGTCGCGGCTTTGCTCAAGGAGCAGGGCTATGACGTGGTCGGCGTCACCATGCAGCTCTATGACCAGGGCGAGGCGGAGCATCGTCCCGGCTCCTGCTGCGCCGGCCAGGACATCCATGACGCGCGCCAGGCGGCGGCGCGGCTCGGCATTCCGCATTATGTGCTCGATTACGAGACCCGCTTCCAGGCCAAGGTGATCGACGCCTTCGCGCAATCCTACGCCGAGGGCGAGACGCCGATCCCCTGCGTGACCTGCAACCAGCAGATCAAGTTCGTCGACCTGTTCGACATGGCGCGCGACCTCGGCGCCGATATCCTCGCCACCGGCCATTACATCTCCTCGCGCGCCGACGGCGAGGAACGCGCGCTTTTCCGCGCCTTGGACGCCGATCGCGACCAGAGCTATTTCCTTTTCGCCACCACACGCGAGCAATTGCGGCTTTTGCGTTTTCCGCTCGGCGAAATGAGCAAGCCGGACGTGCGCGCGCACGCCCGCCGCTTCGGCCTCGCCATAGCCGACAAGCCGGACAGTCAGGACATCTGCTTCGTGCCGACCGGCCGCTACAGCGACATTGTCGAACGGCTGGCGCCGCAGGCGGCGGCGCCCGGCGAGATCGTGCATGTCGACGGGCGCGCGCTCGGCCGCCACAACGGGGTGATGCATTACACCATCGGCCAGAGGCGAGGCCTCGGCCTGGGCTCGGCCGGCGCCAGCGCGGGCGAGCCGCTCTATGTGGTGAAGATCGACGCCGCCCATGCGCGGGTGACCGTCGGGCCGCGCTCGGCGCTGGCGACCAAGCGGGTGTGCCTGCGCGACGTCAACTGGATCGGCCCCGGCGATTGCAATTCCATCGCCAGCGCGGGGCTGGAGATCGCCGTGCGGGTGCGCTCGACCCGGCCGCCCGCTCCGGCCCTGCTGGGGATGAGACAGGGCGGCGTTTGCGTCGAATTCGTCGATGACGAGTGCGGCGTCGCGCCCGGCCAGGCCTGTGTCTTCTACGAGAGCACGGATCCGCGCGCGCGCGTGCTTGGCGGCGGCTTCATCAGGAGCGCCGAATCGGCGGATGTCGCCTCGCATGTTCCGCCACGCGCGGCCAGCGCATGACCGAGGTTCGCCGCGAAATCGCGCTGATGGAAAATGCGCATGTCGAGGAGGCCTACGCCCGCTGGGCGCCGGTCTACGACCTGGCCTTCACTGTGGTCATGGCGCCGGGCCGCCGCGCCGCCGTGGCCGCGGCGCAGAGGCGGGGAGGGCTGGTGCTCGACGTCGGCGTCGGCACAGGTCTGGAATTGCCGATGTTCAACGCCGACGTGAAGCTCGTCGGCGTCGATCTGTCGGAACCCATGCTGCGCCGCGCGAAAAAGCGGGTGGCGCGCAAAAACCTGATCCAGGTGGCCGGGCTTTGCGTGATGGACGCGACGCGGCTGGCCTTCGCGTCGGAGCATTTCGACTCGGTGGTGGCGCCCTATGTTCTGACCGTCGTCCCCGACCCCGCCGCGACGCTCGACGAACTGGCGCGGGTGGTGAAGGTTGGCGGCGAGATCGTGCTGGTCAACCATGTCGGCGCCGAATCGGGGCCGATCGCCTGGATCGAGCGCTGGCTGGGCCAAAAATCGGCGGAGCTTGGCTGGCGGCCGGAATTTCCCTGGTCGATCCTCGGCGACTGGATCGCTTCCCGCGACGACTTGCAGCTGGTCGAGCGGCGCAGGATCGCGCCTCTGGGGCTGTTCACCCTGGCGCGGATCGAAAGGTTGCGATAACGCGCGGCCTTCCTTGACAACAACGTGGGGGCCAGACTATTAACCCCGCACTTGAGGCGTCGGCGACGACGCTTGTGGCGGGGTAGCTCAGCTGGCTAGAGCACGGGAATCATAATCCTGGGGTCGGGGGTTCGAGTCCCTCCCCCGCTACCATCTTCCCCCCGACAAATCGGGGAGGACAAGGGCGTTCAGCAGCCCGTACACTTCGACCTCTGGTAAGTTGTTTTTGCCGGGTCGGATGACAACTCTCGAAACAAGCTCAGGGATCGCTTGGGCGATTTCGATTGAAAGCTCGGTTTTGCGGTCGAATTCGCGTTGCAGGTCCTCCGACAGGCGCGCAAACCGTTGGCCGATGTTTGGAGCCGGTTGCCAGACAACGTCCGGCGAAACGCGGTCAAGTTCTCAGCGTCGAAGGCCGTCAGCTTGATCTTGCCGGGCTGGCCCCACAGATCGTGCCGATGCTCGATTTCGCCAACCCATTCGATCTGGCTGAAATTGGGATCGATGCCATAGGAAAGCGGGCTGTTCGCCCCGCCGGCGGGCGTCACGGAAAGGTCTGTAGGGCCCCTCGAAGGGCGAATGCATCGGCGGCATTGCCCGTTCGGTGAAGGTCGCCTGTCCATGGAAGCTGACGCGGCCGGGATCGATCCCGAACGCCGTTGCCGTCATCCGCGGATTGCCCGAAATGGTAATTCAGCCCGAGCCGAAGCTGCTGTTCCAGCATGTCTGACGCAAACGCCACAAAACGGTGGTTTAATAAGCGATGGTGGTGCGGACGCCGACGACGATAGCGTTGCGATAATCCGTGCCGTTGAGCCGAGCGTCGGGATGGATGACGTACTCCGCGACCGGCTGCAGGGTCCAGCCGGGCACGAGCTGCGCCTGGTAGGTGGCCTCGAATAGCGCCTCGTAATCGGGAAGCGTCGCAAGGCCGTCGTCGGCGGCCGCCCCGCGCGCGTTGTTTGATATTTTGGTGTAGGCGAAGGACAGGCCGAAGGCGTCGTCGCCGCGTCCGGGAACGAAGCCGGTCACATTGACGCCGGCGTCGAAATAGAAATCGACCAGGTTGCGGTCGCCGGGCGCGCCGAACACGCGCGCGAAGACGCCAACGCCCTTGGTCGCATCGCCGGGCGACTTGATGAGCAGCTGGTCGATCATAGCGTAAGCGCCATAATCGCCCGACAAGGGGGCCGGCGCGAGACCCAGCGGATTGATCGGCTGGCCCCCCGCCGCGTAGCGCAGGTCGTCGAAACTGCCGAAATGCTCCCACGCGCCGAGTTTGATCGTCCCCGCGAGCCCGGTCAAATCCTTGTCCTGGTTGTATTTGTACTGCGCCTCCTGCATCAGCAGCGGCGGGTCGTCGAGGCGGAAATTCACGCCATAGGGGTTACGGCGCTGCGGATCGCCGGCGCCCGGCCCGGCGGGATCTCCATCGTAAATGGCGGCCACCAGCGAGATGGCGTCGGTCGCGTCATATTTGGCGCGAAAGCCCAAGGCGGAAAAGGGATAGGCGGGGCCGCCGCTCGGCATGTCGGCGGAAAAGATTTCCGGCCAGCCGGTGGTGGCGTTGACGAACAGCTGCGCGTATTTGCTGGAGACGAAATCTGAATCGGCGCCCAGCAGGCCGACGCGCAGCGCCAGCTTGTTGTCGGCAAGCTTCTGCTCGTACCAGAGTTCGTAGAGCCGCACCGTCGGCAGCGCCTCGATATAGCTCACGTCCTCGAGATTGCCGACGAAATAGCGCGACGGGCCGGTGCCGCTGATCCAGTAGCCGTCGACATGCAGCGTCGCGCCTTGCCAGTTGGCGATCTTCTCCATGTCGGCTTCGAGCATGAATTCGAGCCGGCCGTCATAGGCCACGCCCTGCCGCTTGCCGCCGGAGGCGTCGGCGAGGGTTTCGCCGATATAGGTCATCTGCAAGGTCAGGCCGAGGTCCATGAGGCTCTTCTTG
This sequence comes from uncultured Alphaproteobacteria bacterium, assembly GCA_963828185.1. Classification (GTDB taxonomy): domain Bacteria; phylum Pseudomonadota; class Alphaproteobacteria; order Rhizobiales; family Beijerinckiaceae; genus Rhodoblastus. The sequence continues at coordinate 376,880 of CAWHDV010000001.1, forward strand.
AAGGCAGCCGCACCTTCGAGTCCAGGCAGGGTGCTGGCGATCGAGGGCGGAGCGGGCGATGGCTCCGTGGCGGCGGGCGGCTTCGGCTGGTTGAGATCGTCGGCCCAGACGGGCGCGGCCGGAAGCATGCAGCCTGTCGCCATGGCCAAGGCCAGAGCTACGGCGGAAGCCCTCGCGCGCTGGCCGTCGCCGCAAACAGCGGACGCCGCGCCAAGGGGCTTTGGATTCAACATGTCCAACCTCTGGAAACTGAATTTCGATTCACTTTATCTCAAGACATAGCTGACGCAGTGCGATCCAATCAATCCGTTTGCAGCAATTTAGATTGCATCCAAGCTGTGGCGCCAATTTCCCTGGATATTCGGCGCTTTGACGCCGCTTCTGAACCAGCCGTCGCCCGTGTTCAATCTCTGTGCGCCGCAGGTCGATGCTTCCTACACGCCAGATGTCTGGGGTCTCAATCAGCGGACAGTCGAGTCCCTCCAAGCTCAGGCCGACATGCAAAAGTTCCCGGCTGACGCCGCCTATCTCACGCTGACCTCGAACGTCGCGCTTGTTCAGCACGACGCCGACGGCCTCAAAGTGACGTCAAGCGCCGAAGCGGCCGCCTCGAAGAGCCTGAAGGTCGCGTTGGCCAGCGCAAGCTTGGCGTCGTCAGCCACGTTGTGGCGCTTCTCGCGTAGCAAACTTGTCTGAACGCCGTCGTGAGGTGCGGTGATGCGCCAAGCCAAAAGCAAAGAGATCGGTTTGCGCGCCGACGATCATGCCACGGCGCTGGGCGCCCGAAGGCAAGGTCGACCTTGGAGCCACTAAGCGCCCCTGCCCGATCATCAAAGCAGGGAGGCGCGCCATCCTTCTTCCTGGATCACGATCCGGCGGCGGGCGCCCTCTTCCACGGAAGCGCGTGGACTGGCCGAACGCCTCCAGACGACAATCGTCTCCTCCCCAACGGCCCGCGCACCGGAATGAAACGGCAGTTCCTCTGGATCCGCCGGAACGGTGCGTGCGAACCAACGCTGGAAGCCCGGCCGGCGGTCGATTTCGTCTCCATAGACGGGGTTCTCGTAGATGAAAAATATGTCTTGCGTCTGGGGGAGCGCTTCGAGGGCGTCCAGGACGCCTTTCAATACCGGGAGGCCGAAAGAGTGGTACAGGAATACCGCAAGCGCGCCAGTCGGAAAATGAAACGCCTGAGCGTCGCCGCATACGACGCTTGGCGTGATCCCGGTTCGCTTCCTGGATTGCAATGCGTCAATATTGCGTCGAGCCACTTCGCACAGGCCTGGCGACATCTCCACGCCGATGATTGAAGCGAAAGGAAATTCAGCGGCGACGATCACCGCCCTTCCTTTCCCGGCTCCGAGATCGACGAAGGCGGCTCCGGCGATCTCGTCGCCAAGAAATGAGAGTGCTGCCCTAAGGCAACTCGGCTGGCAGCCGGCATAGGCGGTGATGTGGCGATCGCTATCCGAACCGCTCCCCAGCATCCAGCCGGGAACCGCGCCTCCCGTATCGATTCCATACTCTCGATCAAACGGATGCTGCCCCTGAAAGGCGCGGAAACGCGCGCGCTTGTTGTAAAGTGTCACGCAGAGTCGCCACAAATGCGGGGAGACCGTCAGCGCTCGTCCAAACGCCAGTCTTATTGCGTTCTGAGACATCATACCGCTCCATCGTCACAAATCGGAGGCTGTTCAGCACGGGAGTCAGGCCGCGATGCGCGATAATGGCGGGCAAGCCTGCCATACCCAACAGGCTGACATTAAACAAATCGCCGCCAGCGCGAGCGTCGGGCCGGGGCCACGATCCTTTGACGCGGAGGGCGGCTGCGGCGCGAGGAGCGATGAGAGAGAGGCCTGATCGCGGAGGAAAGCGTGGCGCCGGCTGGCCCGAGTATCGATATCAGCGCCGAGCCACTTGCTCGTGTGCAGATTGATAAGAGAGGCCAATCGTAGCGTGCTCAATTTCCGCCACTTTGACGCACGCGATTCCGTATGACGTCAGGCTCGCCCTTGTCAGGAAGCGCCGCCACACGGCGGAAACGGCCGGCTGGAATGACTTTCCGCACAAGGTCCCGGCCGATTTCGGCGACTTTCCACGAAAGACTATTGCGAAAGACTCTCTTTCGCGCGCCAGCAAACAAGCCAAATCGCGAATCAAATTGCAGCGCGCTTGGCGAATGCGAGCCATCCATGTCGAAAACTAGGCCCGCCTTCTCGGCCGTCTCGATGGCGCTCCAAATCAAAAGCGAGTTTCCGCCGCGCGATCGATGCAGCGGCGATCGCGCCGAGAGCAGGTAGTATAAACAGCGCTGATCCCAAACAAGCACGGCGGACGCGACCTCGCAGCCACAATCATCGACCGCGGACAATATAATCCCAACGCCACGTGCGACAACGCCGACCCACAGTTGACGCAATATCATGTAATCATTGCGATCTTCGATATTAAAATCGCTTTTTGCGAGCGAAATGAAGCGCTCCAGATCGACATGTCTCTCTATGCGACAAAGACGGCGTGCGCCTCGTATGGCGCCTCGAAGCTTTGGGTGCATATGGGCCCAAAGCTCTTCCGAGGACACGGGCTCCCGGGAAGAAAAAGTCGTTTCCTCCTGGACTGAGAACCCGCAGGTTGCGAAAATGAACGCGAGGTCCGTGTCCGGGCCGAGAACGAACTCAATTCGTTTATATTCATCAAGACCAGCAAGACACTGCCTTAATACCGATGCCGAGCGCTCGGCATGAACGGCCCTTACGCTGCCGGAACAATGAATCTTCGGCTCGAACAGGCGGGTGAACGGAGGCGGAGCTATGACGCTCAGGCCAAGTTTTCGCGTTCGGAAGACAGGCAGCGACGCCGAAACGCTTCCCTCCTCGCGTTCGATCAGGTCGAACTGGTCCCCGCTCGCGGCGTGCAGCCACCAATTTTCGCTAAAAATCATTGGGGCCCCCGAAGTCAATCAGCGTAGGCTTCTGTTGCGCGTTAGGAAAGGCAGAAAACCAGATCCCGCCCCATGGTCAAACATTGTCGGCCTGCGCTGTTTCAGCGCATGCAGGTGTCATAGTTCGTCGGTCTGAAGCGGCGGCGCCGCAGCGTTTGCGTCGTGCGAAAACGAGCCTGATGGTCTTGAGCGGCTCGGGCATGAGGGCGTGGATTATGCGGAAGACGTGGAAAAGCGCCCTGCTGTTTCCCGCATAGCTGGGAGTCGCGTCGCAGTTGAAAGTCAATAGTTCAAAGTCCTCGGTGTTAAAGACCTTCTCAAGATCATCCCTTGTATTCATCAGGTATAATGTTGGAAAGACATCCTGCTCCTTGCGGGCGGGCTGAGCGATTTTTAGGACAAAATCATGAAGCGCTTCCGGAACCAGCCGCGAAGCTAGGGCGACGTAGCCGAATTTGTTGGGCGTCCGGGCGCAGATCCAGCCGCCCGGTTTTAATAGACGCTTGAATTCGGTGACCATCGCGGACGGGTCGGCAATATGTTCAAATACCCAGTCCGCCAATATAATGTCCAGTGATGCATCGTCTAATGGAACGTGTCCATCAGTCTTAATAAGACAGGTTTCATCCACCGCCTTGTTGGAAAAAACAGCGGTGTCGACATCCGCGCCGATCACTTTTGCGACTTTTCCCTTGAGAACCCGAAGGTCACGACGGTAGGTGCACGCGTCGTCATTAAAATATTCGCCACGGCCGGCACCGTAGTCGAGTACGACTGCTTCTTGAAAGCACAAACTGTTGACGTAATTAAAGAACAGGATGGTTCCATCCACCCGGTCGAAACCGAGCAATTTCACTTCAGGAAAAGCGCTCATATTTTCCTCATCTTCGTGTTGACTGTCGCGGTGTCTTGATCATTCGACTAATTGAACCCGTGAGAAGGGAACGCCTGGGGGCGCGTCCCACGGAGTGGCGTATCTGGGGAGCAGGCCGCTTGCGAAGCGTGCCGTTTCTAGCGCCCTCGCAGAAGACAAAGACGATTTGAAAGGACTGAGTTGGGTTGCGAACATCAACGCGACCAAGGAAACTGTCGATGGCCGATGCGATGATGAGCTTTCGCGCGCTCGTTGAAAAGGCCCCAGAAGCCGATATTTTGCGCCGGGAAGTCCGGCTGCAACGCCTCAATGGCTTTCCCGGCAAAGCTGTTTGCGCTCTGTCTGACTGGTTCGACATTTCTGTTCGAAGGTCCCAGTCTATGCGGGTCGTAGGCGCTGTGTTAGCCTTGACCTGTTCCCGACGATTGTTCCTTTACGCGGACCCGCCAATCATGGAAGACGGCCCCAAAGTGACGAGTTTACCCCCAACGTTTGTTTTTGTCGGCGCTCTGCCGCCTCCGGTACATGGCCAGTCAACAGTCAACAGGGCAGTGTTGGACGCCGTGGAGGCGAAATGCCGCACCGTCGTGATTGATCTCTCGCCTGGGTCGTTGCGCCGCTCCGGGTTATATTACCTACGACGCCTCACTCTCGCCGTGGCGGGAATATTCGCGATCTTGCGACATTCCTCCGATTCGAAGGTGCGGATCATCTATTTGTCGGTGGATAGCGGGCTCGGCATTTTGCTGAATATAGCCTTCGCGGGTGTGGGCCGCGCCTGCGGTTATGGATTGTTCTTGCACCACCACAGTTATGCCTATCTGGTCGGGAGGTCGGCGGCGATGGCATTGCTGGCCGGGGCCGCCGGGCGAGGGGCTCGCCACGTCTTTCTTTGTGGAGATATGCGCGCGCGCTACGAGGCTCTTTACGGCGTCACCGCTCACCCGCTCATTTGTTCCAATGGTCATTTTGCTCCAGCTCCGAGACCAAAAACGACGCCCTTTTGCGGCGACGGAGAGGCGATCCGCATCGGATTGCTGAGTAATCTCTGCGCCGAGAAAGGTCTCTATGATTTCTTGCGGATCCTCGATTACCCGGAGAATATCCAGCCCGTCGTGAAAGGCGTCCTCGCGGGGCCGCCCGTCTCCGCTCGCGATTCCGACGAGATCGAAAAAGCGCAGCGCAGGATCGGAACGAGGCTCGCTTTTTTAGGCCCCGTTTATGGGGAGGCAAAAGACGATTTTTTCGATCGGATTGACGTCTTCGTGTTTCCCACTCGCTACGCCACTGAATCCTACCCTCTCGTGATTGTCGAAGCGCTCGCTCGCGGCATTCCCGTCATCGCTTATGGAAGAGGTTGCATCGCGACATATCTTACAGAGCCGGCCGGCATTGTCGTAGCGCCGGCTCAGGACTTCGCCGAAGTCGCATTTCCAATTTTAGTGCAATGGCGACGCGATGAGCTTGCCTATCGCCGCGCCGCGGAAGCGGCGACGAAGTTGAGCCTGAGCTTAAGAGAAGAATCGGAGAAAAGCTTTCATGATCTGAGCATGGCGCTCATTGACCCGGGATTTACTCTGAACTAATCGCGAAGCGACGACTCAGCCGAGGCCGCGCAAAGTGATCGCAAGGAAAAACTGGTCAAGGACCGGCGCAAGCCAGCTTTGCCTTGATGCGAGGACTCTACAACCGGTGTTCGTTGTTCGTCGCTAAGTAAGCAGCGGGGTTCTTTGAAAGAGTGGGTGCCGCCGAGGTAACCTTCAGTCGGTCGATCCATCTACGAGCCGGGGTTTCGATGTAAATAAAGGACATATAAGAGCATATTAATATCAATGAATATGTAATTATCGCAATAAAAGTCATATAAAATGCAGTCGCGTGCAGAATCTTGTCTCCAATTATATTCATACAAGTCAAAATTAACAGCCAGTGCCACATGTATATTGAATATGTGAGCTGGCCCATAGGCGCTATCGCCTTGATAAGTCGGCTTTCTCCACCCCTCAAGTCGGCGGATATCGACATAAACACCACTACGTAGACCAGGCTCAGCGTGAGGATGGCATTAGGCGTCGTTTGCATCAGAATGAATAAAGCTGGCGCCGCGACGTAGAGCACGAGTTCAGGGGCTGGAAAGCGCGCAACCGCTGAGCGCGTCAACCAAAGGAATATTCCAATGCAAAAAGACACCACGGCCCTTAATGGCGCATAGGCGCTGATCCAAACATTGACGCTGGTTGCCGCGTCAATGCCGTGGGAATTGAAACCGACGATGCCGACGGCAACTCCAGCAGCGATTACGAGTAGAAAAAACGGAGAACGGCGACCAATCGCAAGAAAGATTGGGAAGCAGAAGTACATTGCCATCTCGGCGCTGATCGACCAACTCTGGGCGTTCACGAGTATTCCGTCACACGGAAAAATGGCGTGCGTCAAGCTGACGGTCTCAAGCAGACAGGCCGCTGAGAATGACGGGGCGTGTGTCGCCGAAATCCGAAAATAAGCAAAGAAGCCCAAACGCTTGCCGCGAGAACAAACGTCAACCAATGGAGTGGCGCCAGCCGCCCGATCCGGCGTTGGATGAAGAGTCCGAAGCTGCGCCGATCGTTGATCCGGTCGGCATAGACATGCGCGATTACATATCCAGAGATCGCGAAAAACAAATCCACGAAAAGAGCCAAGCCAGCCGAATGCATTGCGGCCGATGTCCTTTCGGCGGGACTGTGAAAAAATTCTTGTGAATGGTGCAGGACGAATTCCGGCGGAAGCAATGAATCTCATTGCGTCCAAATGCAGCAACTGGTTGCTTTCAGGGCGAAGTGGCTTGAATTGCATTTTATATTCCTCTGCCGGAGGGCTCGGGTCATAAAAGAGGAGGCGCGCCATCCTTTTTTCCGGCTGACGATCTGACCCACAAATGCGGGGAGATCGTCAGCGCTCGTCCAAACGCCAGTCTAATCGCGTTCCGAGACATCGTGCCACTCCGTAGTCACACTGGGTGCCCGGACAAACAAATAGCTATTCAACACGACAGTCAAACCGCGATGCGCGAGATAGACGAGCAAGGCGGGCCATACTACCAGGCTGACATTGAACAGATCGCCGCGCAGGAACGTATAGGCGCACCAGATCAGAATTGGGAGCCAGATGGTGATGGAGGTGGGCGGCCCGCTGAGCGTCCGCAGGCACAGGCGCGCCCAGAGGAAACTGAGCGCGGCAAATGCGACGCTGCCGCCGACGGCGCCCATTCCCAATATAATTCGGCACAGCCGGAAACAAGGGTTTCGCTCTTGGTGAGCTCCCACCGCACCGGCGAGATATATTCGGTGAATACGCCGCTGACGCCGAAAGGCTTCCATGGGATCAGCGCACGTGGAATGGGCGCGAGGAGGCTAGCGATGAGGCCATGCATGGGGTTGATCGAAGGCAAATCATGCGCAAATGCATAAACGGTCGCGAACATCTTCGCGAAGCTGATCTCCTGGCCGGCAAAGAACAGGTTCCACATGCCGCCGCTGGCAACGACGAAATCGCCGAAGCTAGCATAGCCCGTCTCTCGGAACGTGTAGCGGCTGAAGGCGAGGAAGGCGCCGACCACCGGGATCATGGGCAGGTAATAGAGAGCGGAGATCTTCCTGTGGTTCGAATAAGCGACGGCGATGATGAGAAGACAAACAAGCGGCATGGTGCGTGGGCCGCCGATGGCGACGAGCGGAAAAATCGTGAGAGCGCTGACTGCGCCGCCGGCTAGCGAGAACGGACTTCGTAGGTGTGCTAGGAAAATTGCCAGGGCCATGGGCTCGCCCCAGGCTGCGGCCGCGAACGCCGGATTTTCCCTGCTCATGATCTGAAATGAAATCAGGTCATCGCTCGAAGCTGCCCGCGAATACGCCAATACAAGAATTTGAATAATACCGCCAACGATGCCGATGATCATTGCTGACATTCGCGCGGCAGGGGAAGCTCCGATGCGCGACTCTGCTTTCGACGTGGATGGTGCTGCAAGAGCGCCTAGCAGCCCGAACGCTCCGCCCGTTGCGATCAGCGTGGCGACGCAATAGGCGTTCAAAACGATCGATGGCTCGACGAAGGATTTTGTTTCAAGAAAATCGATCGTCGTAGGAGATGTGTAGACAGTAATGAAGTCGATGTTTATCAAAATGCTGATTACGCAATACACAACAAAAGGATTGAGCGCTGAACCGGAAAATTTTCCAAATAGCGTACTGCGCGACATCGCCGCGACAATCGCCAATATAATGACGTTGTATAAAAATATTGTGTAAAAAACAACATTCATGACGCAGCACGCATTCTGACGATATGGTAATATGCAAGCGCTTGCACGGAAAAGCTTATAATATCCAGAAAACTTAAAAACAGAAGCCCTGTGTAGCGAATTAGTTCTGAGGCGATCGTGCAAACAATAGCTGTGTTGACGAACATGATCGCCGAATAGGCACGAACATTTCCGTTCATGATCATCACTTGGCCAAGTGATAAAGACACCGCCCAGACCGGGATCGACGCGCAGAAGTAGGGCAGTTGGCTCGCCGCATCGCCAAGATTTGCCGGCAGGTGGGGGACGGCGAACCGGGCGCCGACCGATCCTGCGAAAACAATGAGCGCCGCGGTGAGGCTTGGACGCTGGATTTCAAAGACGGTGGCCATTTTGACGGGATGAGTGGTGGCAACCTGCCGAAGTTGCCTGAACTCAACTCGCTTGATCAGCATGATTGCCTGGCCCGCTGCGCTCATCACTTGCCTGATGTAGACGTAGATTCCGGCAACGTGCATGCCGAGACTCTCGGAAACGATCAACAGCACCGCGCGCGTGTAAAACTGGGCTGGAAACTCACCGGCACAATAAGCGGCGCCGTCCCAAAAACTCATCCGGACTTCCCTGGCGTTTATGGTGCTCGGGCGCCGCAACACTCCGAGTCTGGCGGCGATAACAAAATGGCTGACAACAGAAATCAGCGATCCCAGTCCGTAGGAGCCGCCGATGATCAATCCGCTGGCAAATAGATCCATGGGATGTATGACGAACCAGTAACATGAACAGGCGGACAGAGTGGCGGGCACCCCCGCAAGGGCTCCCGCAATCTGGTTTTTTCCGTACAGAGTCCAGGTAGCCAGACAGGTTGAACGCCCAGATCGGCGGGATTAGAGCACCGCCCGCGATAATGCCTGCAGCTAGAGGGTCGGTCCCTCGATATCCATAAGCGAACGCCACCAGGCATGCGATTATCACGGGCGCTACCAACTCGCGCGCCAATGACGCCTCCCAGAAATGGTCGAAAGTGGTGCCATTGCAGCCGATACGTGATTGCAGCACCATTCCGCCCCAATCGGCGGTCCATTCGATCAAGGACAACATAGCGAAGCCAAAGCCGAACGATGCGGTCGTCGAAATCCGTCCCCCGGCCATCAGCCAGGTCTGCAGGATGAATATGGCTCCGCGCCCCATCATCAGTCCGATGAACAGTCCGATGAGACGCTTCAGGAACGCCGAATGTCGCCGTACCGCCGATTGAACCATATCTTGGAGTCCGAGCCTACGAGGAATCGAAAGTCGTGAATTCTAGTCGCATTAGCGAATTTCAAAAAAGCGCGAGGACTCCCAGCGCTTCAATGATCTGCCTTCCCCCATGCTTGGCGCTCTTCGCCGAAGCACCTGGAACTATGGTCCGTAGGGAGGCGCGAACAGGCGGGCGGTACCGTCGCACCGCATCCCGCGCACGCCGTCGATCGACGATGGGGGGCGGCGGAAGCGCGGTCAACGGAGGAAATCGCTTTCAACGAAAAGCGTGGCGTCAGAGCGGTATGGTGGCAGCGGGGGAATTCCCAAATGAGCGTCGGAGTCGACAGAACTCATTCCATGTGAAACAGGTGCCGGGGGCACGGTCGTTGGTTGTTTCAGACACCCAAAGCGCGACGCGACCGCCAGCGCCATCACGGTCAACAAAGCGACGAGCACGCCGGTGATCAACTTGACCGTCATCGTTGGAAAGGCCGGCGTCCACGGGACGACAGCTTCCTGCACAAGCTGAAGGCGAATGAGTTTTTGGCGATCGAGAGCCAATTCCGTTTTCTGTTCGATTTCCTTCGTCGCAAAGGCATCGGCATTGTGACGCGCGAGATCGACATTGCGCTTCAGTTGCTCGAAATCAGCCCGCTTAGCAGAGAGACGCGACAATTCGTGATCGAAGTCCGATAGTTGGGTTTTCAATCGCGAAGCCAGTTCGCGAAGGCCGGTCAATTCCGCGTTTTTCTTGACGAGAATTTCCGCGGTGTCTTGGTAGACGCGCACGAGCAACAACGGCGGATCTTTCAACGGAAGAGGAACGGCGGAGGCTGAGGACGCGCGCGGACTGCGTCCGCCGATGTTGGCGTTTCGATCGCTCTCGTGCGCCAAGGACGCCAATTGCGGCGATAGAGTGTTGAGCTTCAGAAGAACGAGTTGGCGACTGACCTCGCCAATCTCGGCTTCCCGCTGCGATATCGCTCCAGCGGTCTCCACCATTTTCAATTGCAGTTCTTTTCTTTGAGATAAAATAATCTCCTGCTGCGCGTCGACGGAGTAGAGATCATTTTTGGTCGAAAACAGGCTCAGGGCCTCTGACGCCATGGCGAACTGCGCATTGAACTTGAACTTTTCCGCCTCCATAAAGCTGGCGTTATTCGCATTTGACGCCAATTCGATGTGCCTATTGAAGTAGCGCTTCACGAGGACATTGACAAAGCGTGCGGCTAAAACCGGATTCGTGTTCCGGAATGAGATCCGGATGAGATCGGTCTTGGGTTCCGTCCGAACAAATAGCGCCGCTGACGCCTTCGCATAAGCCCGGTTCGCAAGAGCGTCTTGCGCTTCCGCGGAACGCGGATCATTGCTCGCGAGTCCTGGTTCGTCGTTAGAGAATGTCCAAAGCCACCCTTGCGCCGCGACCGAAATTATATTGTTTTTGATCGATGTGAATCGGTCGGTCCGCGCAGGGTACAGATTGTCTACGCCGATTTCGGCGATGGCGGGTCGGACCACATCGTCACTTTTTAATATCATCGCCTGGGTGTTCAGGTACTCGTCCTGCCGCATTGCGCCGCCGCCGTCGCGACCGGTCGTCGACGAATACGGGTTTTGATAGTCCGTCTGGATGAGCGCCGAGCTTTCGTAAATGGGGCTCATGAGCGTGAAGCCGATCCATGACAGGGCGTTCGCGATGACAAAAAAGATCACGACAAGGCCTCGCCGCGCCCAAAGGGTAAGCGCAATCTGCTTCATGAGCGGATCAACGGTTACAGAATCCATCGTGACGCTCCTATGCAACATCCAAGGGCCGAACGAATTTTGCGGCGTTTTCAAAAGCTGGTTCAATGATCATGGCGACGCGCCGCGTCGTCGGCGGCAAACCCGGTCGTCGAGAAAAAATTGTATTGCGCGATCCGAGACCGCACCGGTTCGCCATTGATGGCGAGGATGCTGGAACCTTTCCGCCTCAGTTCAAAACGTTGTTCGCCGGGAAAGAAGGGGATCCGATTATGGGCCATGCCGGCAGGGAGATCCCGGGACGTGGTCTGGGCGCCGGAATGGACAACAAGGATGGCGGGATGGACGAGTATCGACGTGACATAAACGTCGTCGAGCACGGATCCATATTGATAAACAGGGTTCTGGTCCTGCGTCGCCACCGCGTCCTTTGCGTGCGTGCGGTAAAAGACAAATAACTCATCGTCCTCCGCCGAGGGCGGCTTCCCGTTTTTGTACCACCCGATAAAATACTTGAACAGGCGCGCATAGCCAACATGCGGCTTGATGAGGCGTCCGACGTTCCAAAATGATCCCTTCAAGGGCATTTGGGATGGATCCGCCGGGCTTAGGTATGATTCCGTATAGTCATTCCAGGTTTCGATAATCACTGCTGACGGGCGCTGGCGGTCGATCAGCGAAATCCACTGTGTCGCGACGCCCTCGCCGCCGTGGGTTTCGTAATAGCGGCGCGGCAGATCTGGCACTGTTCGCCCTATCCAGAAGGAAGGGGAGACGCTGGCGAAATACACTTTGGCATGTCGCGCCAGCACCGAGGCATAGGCTTCACCGCTGGCGGCAAGATCGGTTTCCGATGCGGCGACCGCAGAATACCGCAGTCCGTCGACGACGTTGCTCCATTTCCCCAGGGATGACTCGATCTCGGATTGCGAAGGAGTGTTGAAGTCAGAGCACGCCGTGTCCGCGAACCGGCACCGTCTTTCGACAAAGAAATGCGGTACGAACAATACTGCAACGCCTGCTGCTCGCAATGGTTTGAGCACCCCATCCGACCAAAACGTCATTCCAAGGTCTTGACCGATAAATGTGGTCAGCACTGGCCGACCTTGCATTTTCAAATAACAGCGGCGCCTCGTCAGCTCGCCCGCCATATCGACAATGTCGCGCGCGCTCAGTCCGCAGCACATATCGGCGGAGAGAAACAGAACGAAGCCGCTCCCCAAATCGTCGGAGGCCTGGAAGAGCGTCCTGACGCGTTGCCGATATTCCTCTGTCGCGCTGCTCCATTCCGTCACGCTCACTGCGAACCCGTCGATGCCGATCGACTGCGCCTCGGAGATCTCTCGGCGGTAGTCAGCGGCAGATGTGCCGTACGTCGGATAGTCGATCAAATAGGCCGCGAACACACTACGGGCGCTTGCGACGCAAGGCTGCGCCAGAAGCAAAAGGACGCTAAAAACGAGCCGTATCTGATTGCGAGCGCGCAAGGTAGGGACCTGTCTGTTCAGCGAAGGCGAGAGGCGGCTAGCCGACGGCGTGGAATGCCGCCATCGACGTTGGCCGCGTGGAACGCCTGAGAATGGTAAAATCTTCGCGAACCATTTCCGAAATGAGTTCGCCGAGTGAAGTTTGCGGTTCCCAGCCGAGCTTGGTGCGCGCTTTCGTCGCGTCGCCCAGCAGCAGATCGACCTCTGTCGGTCTGAAATATCGCGGATCCACTTCGACGAGCACGCGGCCGGATTTCGTATCGACGCCCTTCTCTTCAACGCCTTCGCCTCTCCACGCGATCCTGAAGCCAGCTTCGGCGAAAGCGCGCTCCACGAAGGACCGCACGGTATGCGTCTCGCCCGTGGCGAGCACGTAATCGTCCGGCTGGTCTTGCTGAACAATGCGCCACATGCCCTCGACGTAATCGCGGGCGTGGCCCCAATCGCGTTTCGCGTCGAGGTTTCCCAGATAAAGCTTGTCCTGGAGTCGCAGACGAATTGCGGCTGCGGCGCGCGTGATCTTGCGCGTGACGAACGTCTCGCCGCGAATGGGGCTCTCATGGTTGAAAAGGATGCCGTTCGACGCGTGAACGCCATAAGCCTCACGGTAGTTGATGCTGATCCAATAAGCATAGAGTTTCGCGGCGGCATAAGGCGAGCGTGGATAAAAGGGGGTTGTTTCATTCTGTGGCGTCGCCCTCACGGCCCCGTACAGTTCCGAGGTGGAAGCCTGGTAGAATCGCGACTTGCCCGTCAGCCCAAGCAAGCGGATCGCTTCGAGCAGTCTCAATGTGCCGATGCCATCGGCGTTCGCGGTATATTCGGCGGTTTCAAAGCTGACTTGCACGTGGGACTGCGCCGCAAGATTATAAATCTCGTCGGGCTGGGTCTCCTGCACGATGCGGATTAGATTGGTAGAGTCAGTGAGATCGCCATAATGTAAATGGAAGCTCGGGTTGGGTTCGTGCGGATCTTGGTAGAGGTGTTCGATGCGCCCCGTGTTGAACGAAGACGAGCGGCGTTTAACTCCGTGAACAACATATCCCTTGTCGAGCAGGAGTTCCGCTAGATAGGCCCCGTCTTGGCCAGTGACGCCGGTAATAAGGGCAACTTTCAATTGAGTATCTCCTCTGCGTCTGGAGCTAAAGGCGCGTAGATTTTGGCTTGAGGTCGCACGCGGGTCCGAGAGCCGATGAGACATCGCTCGAATTGCCGCAGGGCCTTATTCGCGCTCATTGTCGTCGCGAGCTCGGCGCCGCGCTGGACCTCGGCCCTGGTGTCGCGCCGCGTGACGTCTTCGATGGCGTCGGCAAGAGCGCGGTCATCGCCTGCGGGAACGATCGTCGCGACGCCTTGCAACATTTCGAAGAGTTCGGTGCCGGGATTGGCTGTGACGACGATCGGGCGGCAGCTCGCGAGCATGCCGCCGAGTTTTGACGGAAGCACGAGGTCGGCGGCCTGTCCGCTTTGCGGGAGAACGTGCAGATCGGCGCAGTTCAAAAGATCATTAAGCAGCTCAATCGGTTGCAGGGGGATGAAGATGACGTTGGAGAGATGGGCGAACTGCTCCTGCAGTGTCTGCTTGTGTGGTCCATCGCCTGCAATGATGAACAAGACATCTGGACGATGTCGTAATCCGGCCGCCGCCGCGAGGACGACGGGCAGCGCCTGTTTCGCGCCGACGTGGCCGGCATAGAGCGCCACACATGTGGCGTGCGGGATGCCAAGCCTGGCGCGAAAGCTGTTGGGGCTGGTTTTCGGTTGCGGCCAGATGGCTTCGAGGTCGACCCAATTGCGAATGATTTCGATTGCGGATGGACTGACGCCCTTTTCAATGAGGGCGGCTCTCATTTTTTCGGAAATCGTGACGATGCGATGAAAGCGACGCAGGAAAAAGCTCTCAAGGCGAAGCCCGACCTTGCGGATGAATTCGTTCCGCAGGTAGCCCACGCCAAATGCGGCGTCGAGCTCCAGGTCCTGAACATGAAGGATCGCCCTCGCGCCTCGGATGCGCGCAAACATCAGCGCAATAGGAGCCGAAAACAGCGTTGGCTCGACGCAAAGCACGATGTCGGGGCGATTCCTCAAAATGTGCCTGATCAAGGCCGGAGCCGCCGAAATCGCGAAGCTGAGCGGCCCGATGAGGCGCCAGATGCCCTTCCCGCCATGTCTGGCGATCAGTGGGCAGCGGGTTACCTGCACATTGTTGATTAATTCGGAGCGATAGCCCCACGATTTGTGGGTATCGCGGACCGACCAGCCAGGATAGTGAGGGGGCGCCGTAATGACAGATACCTGATGGCCCCGTGACGAGAGAAATTCGCATAAATCGGTGGTGTATTTTGCGCACCCGATCAATTCGGGAGCATAGTTGATAGCGTTAACCAGTATGCGCCTTCCCGGCGCCTTCGACCAACCTGCGATCGTCGTTTCCGAGTCCATTTCAGCCATGGCCACGCCTTTCGGAATACGGTTTGGCTTCGGGTGCGACGCCAAGCGCGGGACGCGACAGTTGGCGCAAATGTTCGGCATTTCGGGATATCGCGCATGCTGCCGCACTTCGGGTGGAATGGATGATCCACCCGTGTCTGTGTTGCGCTCCGGGGAATCCCGAAGGCTGGGAATGTGGCCGTGAAGGGCAAGCTGTTTCGAAAGCTCGCATTTATTGTGCAGTGCGCAAAGTTTCCAATGGAGGTATCAGCCGGCCGTAAGGCGTAGGGTTTGGATTGATCCACTTTTGAGGTAATGGCGACGGCGGTCGACTCGCGGGAATATCGCGTTTTCCTCTTGAAATTTTCTGGCGCGGGAGGATTTGCGCGCCGCCAAGGGGTTACGCTTGTTATTCGGCCTGCAAAATTTGACCCCGGGCTTCTCCTCAATAGGCTTTGTCGGTGAAGATGAGCGCGCCGGCGGTCAGCATGATGATCTTGAGATCGAGCGCCATGCGCCAGTTGCGGATGTACCAGAGGTCATATTCCAGCCGGCACGCCATTTCCGCCGAGCTGTGGATCTCGCCGCGATGGCCGTTGATCTGCGCCCATCCGGTGAGGCCCGGCTTGACATGCTGCCGGTTGGCGTAGTCGGCGACGGTGCGGCCATAGGCCTCGTCGTGCGCAAGCGCATGCGGCCGCGGCCCGACGAGCGACATCTCGCCGCGCAGCACATTGATCAGTTGCGGCACTTCGTCGAGGCTCAGGCGCCGGATGATGCGGCCGACGCGGGTGACGCGGGCGTCGTTGCGCTTCGCCGCCTGGACATCCGGGCCGTCCTCGGCGACCGTCATGCTCCTGAACTTGCAGATCCTGAACGGCACGCCGTTGAAGCCGAGCCGCGTCTGCCAGAACAGGATCGGTCCCGGCGATTCGAGCGCGATGGCGACGGCCACGAGCAGCAGCAGCGGCGAGGCCAGGGCCAGGCCGGCGAGCGCCGCCATGATGTCGATGAGCCGCTTCGCCCGCCGCTCGCCGCCAGAGAGCGGACCGGAGCGGACCTTGAAAAGAACCGGCGATCCATCGCTGCGGAATGGCCGCGCGACGACGTCGGCCAGCCGGTCATCGGGCAGGATGTGGATGGGAAAGGGCGTCGTGCCGAGTTGCTGGATGAGCGAGGGATCGAGCTTTTCGAAGGGAACGGCGAGGATGATCTCGTCGATCTCGGCGCCGCGCAGGGCCGCGGCGGCCCGCGCGCGCAAGCTGGCGCCGCCCGGCCGGCCGGCGAGGCCTATTTGGACGCGAATGTCGTAGCCCAGCGCCTCGAGGCGCCGGCGCTGCCGGATGTTGACGCGTCCATCGACGGTGATCAGCGCGATTTCGCACGGACGCACGCCGGCGCTTTTCAGGCCCCGGCGCAGCCGCAGCGACCACCAGAGATGATGCAGCAGCAAAAGCGCGAAGACGCTGGCGAAGTTGGCGGCGACGCAGCGCGTGACCTGCGGCGTGACGCCCAGTTGCGTCGCGGCGAAACCCACCAGCGCGAAAGTCAGCGCGCAGACCAGCACGATCGTCTTGAGCTGGCGCCCGAAATTGCCGAGCGTGGCCGGATCGTAGGCGCCGCGCAGCGCGAACAGCGGCACGATCACGGCGCAGAGCAGGAAGGATACGGCGACGGATTGCCATAAATGCTCGCTGCGCGCCCCGACCAGCCAGGAATAGGCCGTCGTCGCGACAAGGGGGCCGACCGCGATCAGGAAAATGCAGTCGAGCGCCGTGACCGTGGGGCCGACCATTTCGTAATCGATCGCCAGGCCGCGCGGACGCGAAGCGACTTCGGCGCTCGTCAGGGATTCTGCCACGGTCATGGATCCACTCCCTCGGGGTCAGGAGGCAATTCGGGCTCGTATCGGGTTCAGAAGCGGCGAAATATCGCCAGCATGAGGATTACGAACTTGGCCAGTTCGGTTGATTTCGACACGACGCTTTTTTTTGCGTGAATCGCGCCGCAGGAATCGACGGAGCGAACAACCTCGAGCAAAAAAGGCGTCACGCTCATCATCAGCGCTGCGGCGCTTTCAGCGCGGCCCTCCGCGACAGGCGCATTCAGATTGGCCTGCGCTTCCTTCGCGAGTGCGGCGGTTTGCTTTGATAATGGCCGCGGGTGCGGACGAGGGTCAGGGTTGGCGGAGCAAACTTCCACCGCGCCGCTTGTCCGCGCAACAATTGCGAGACACTGGGTCAAAAGCTTCGATCGCTTGACGTCGTCAAGCCGGGGAATGGCGATCTGGCTGTTTGAGCCGGCGGAGCGAGAGCGTCAGCCCGGCGCGACGGCGCAGCGCGCCAGTTCGACGGAAACCTGGCCGTGCATCATGCCAAGAAGCACGCGGACCCGCTCCGGACCAGTCAGCCGCTCGAGGACGCCGATCTGTTCGGCGAATGGCCCGTCCACCACACGCACGCTTTGCCCCGGCCTCAGATCGCCGAGCCTCATCACGTCATCGTCGTCGCAGGACGCGAACAGGGCCTCCACGGCGCCGATCGCGACGGGCGCCGGGAAGCCGTCCTGCATCACCAGCGCCACCACGCCGCGGGTGCCGTTGACCGAACGCCAGCGATGGCGGCGCAGGTCGAGCGCGACGAACAGATAGCGGGGAAAGAGCGGCGCCAGCACCGTCTTGACCTGGCGCGCATGACGGACGTGTTTCGCGTAGCGAGGGAGGAAGGTCCTGAATCCCTGCTCGCGCAAATGAATTTGCGCTCCCGCTTCGCGATTTGGATGCGCAAAGACGGCATACCAGCGCTCCGGAGCGGAGCTCGACGCGGGGAAGGCGCGGCTGGCGCCGCAATCGTTGAGGACTGGATCGGGAGAAACGAGCATCCGCTATTGCCTCGCGTCGGTTCTGGAGGAAAGAAGAGACGGGAATGACGACAGTTGCGCCTCCGTTTCGGAATGCTGCCGCAGTCCGGGTGGACGAAGGTCGCCGGACAAAGCTGAAAATGCGGAAAACAGCAGGAAAACGGGCCTGACTTTGCGCGGAAAGCCAAGTCGCGCAGGGAGCATGGTTGGCTAAAAATGTGACCGTGGAGGCCGAGCTGTTGCGAAAAACTCGCATTTATTGTGCAGTGCGCAAAGTTTACAATAGAGGTATCAGCCGGGCCGTAAGGCGTAGGGTTTGGATTGATCCACTTTTGAGGTAGTGGCGACGGCGGTCGACTCGCGGGGCATCGCGTTTCTTCGCGAAACTTTCTGGCGCCGGGAGGATTCGCGCGCCGCCAATGGCTTAGCCGGAAAAGTGCGGCTGGAGAGGCTCCCTCCATTGCGCAATCGGCGAACGAGCAGGGCCGCTCATCTTTGGCTCCGAGGCGATCATGATGCGACCCGAAAGGCGGACCGAAAGCTCGATCGCGAAAATCCGATGGCAGTTGACAATCGCGACGGCGCGGACCCTGATGCGATTGCCCGTGCCGCCAAGCGAAGCGACCAAGCAACCTTGCGGCGCGTCGCCCTCACGCTGTTATTGAATATTCGCGTACAAAGCATGGAGGGTCTTCTGGATGACGAAAGATCTTGTATGGGTCGCAGGCCATAGAGGGATGGTCGGATCAGCGATTACCCGAGCATTGGAGATGCGTGGGCAGAAGGTGCTCAAGGCTGATCGTTCAGTTGTCGATCTTCGCAACCAAAGTGACGTACGGAATTGGCTGGATGTGAATCGCCCAGATTCAGTAATAATTGCCGCCGCTAAAGTTGGGGGTATTTACGCAAACGATACGTTTCCCGCGGATTTTATTTATGAGAATCTCATAATCGAAGCAAATATTATCCATTCAGCGCATGAGGCGAATGTTGAGCGTTTGGTGTTCCTCGGATCGTCATGCATTTACCCGAAATTCGCTCCGCAGCCGATCAAGGAAGGGGCGCTCCTCACGGGGCCATTGGAGCTGACCAACGAATGGTACGCCGTCGCCAAGATCGCCGGCGTCAAGCTTTGTCAAGCCTATCGAAAACAATATGCCCGCCGCTATATTTCGGTCATGCCCTGCAATCTCTACGGCTCAAGCGACAATTTCGACCTTGCGACAAGCCACGTGTTGCCGGCGCTGATGCGCAAGTTTCACGAGGCGAAATTGAAACGGGCGGATGAGGTCGTCATATGGGGAACGGGATCGCCGATGCGAGAATTTCTTCATGTCGACGATCTCGCGCGAGGCGTCGTTTTTTGTCTCGATCATTATGATGAGCACGAACACATAAACTGCGGCGCAGGCTCGGAGATATCAATTCGCGCTCTCGCGGAAATGGTCCAGCGCGTCGTCGGCTTCAATGGTCATTTGGTGTTCGATAAATCGAAGCCGGACGGCACTCCACGCAAGTTGATGGACTCTGGTCGGATAATGGCCATGGGCTGGCATCCGCGGATCGGGTTGGAAGAAGGCATCGCGGACACCTACCAATGGTTTTTGGAAAATAAAGCGGTGGCGGCGACGTGAGCTTTGCCCGGCGAACGGCGGTTGTCGCAATATGAACGCGCTGCCGGCGGTCAAATCGGAATGATCGGCGGGAGGAGGGCTTGCGGCCGTGACTTCCATCGGTCGTTGCGGGTCCCCACAACCAAATGCAAACATCATGAACCCCGCTCGGCTGGAAACGCCGGCGGGGTTTTACTTTGCAGCGCGCGCCGCGAAGGTCGTGCGGCAGCGTTTACAATGCCGAATGAGAAGGCTTGGCGTTGCGTGTTTGCGCCGCTGCTTTCCGCAGCCAGTCGCGCCAGGTCTCGAAACCTTCCCCGGTGCGCGTCGAAAGCAGAATGATCTCGACCCGCGGATTGACCTCGCGGGCATTGGCGATGGCGCGCTCCATATCGAAGTCGAGATGGGGCAAGAGATCGATCTTGTTGAGGATCATGACCTCCGCAGCCCTGAACATGTGTGGATATTTGAGCGGCTTGTCCTCGCCCTCCGTCACCGACAGAATCGCGACCTTGGCTTTTTCGCCGAGATCGAACATCGCCGGACAGACAAGATTGCCGACATTCTCGATCATGACCGCCGAGCCGAAGGCCGGTTGCAATTCCGCCATGGCGCGCGCGATCATTTCGGCCTCGAGGTGGCAGCCGGTTCCAGTATTGACCTGCACGGCCGGCGCGCCGGCGGAGCGAATGCGGGCGCCGTCGTTGCTGGTGGCTTGATCGCCCTCGACGACGAAGAAATTCATCTCCGCAGACAGTTCGCGGATGGTGCGCTCCAGCAGGCTGGTCTTGCCCGAACCCGGCGAACTGACCAGATTGAGCGCCAGGATTTCCCGCCCGGCGAACCAGGCGCGATTGCGCGCGGCCAGCGCATCGTTCTTGGCCAGGACGGCCTGCTCCAGCGCAACGATCTTGCCGCTGGCGTCGTGGCTATGGGGATGATGACCTTGGGGGTGGTGGTGTTCGTGGGGATGTCCATGATCATGCGGGCGCGCATGGTCATGGACATGGTCATGCTCTGGACCGTGCAGGATTACCTCATTCCCGTTCTGGAGGTTGGTGATCTTTGTCTCGGCCTTGTCGCCGCATCCGCAAGTGGCGCACATCACGCAACCTCCATCTCCATGTCCCGGATCTTGAGTTCTTCGCCGGCCAGGCGGTCGATCGCCGACGAGCCGCAGCCACAGCGCTGGTAAAGCGTGTCCGTGGCGAACCGCGCGCCGCATTCCCGACACTGGGCAAGGCCCTTGACGCGGCGAATGTCGAGGACGGCGCCGTCAAGCGGCGTGCCCTTGGCGACGATTTCGAAGCAGAATTCAATGGCGTCGGCCATCACGCCGCTGAGTTGGCCGACATCCAGTCTCACCCGCCTGACCCGGCGACCTTCGGCCGCCGCCGCGACGATGGCGACGATGTTGCGCGTGATGCCGAGTTCGTGCATGTCCGCCTCAACAGATGCGCGGCAATTGCTCGCCGACGAGCATGTCGACGATGCGCTTGCCGCCAAACAGGGTCTGCATGGCGACGCGGCCAGGTTCGCCTGCCGTGACCTCGCCGATGATCGCCGCGCCCGCGCCGAGCGGATGCGATTGCAGGGCTTTCAGCGCAGTTTCCGCTTCATCAGCGGGCGTGATGATGACGACCTTGCCTTCATTGGCGAGATAGAGCGGATCGAGCCCGAGGATTTCGCAAAAGCCCTTGACCTCGGGCCGGATCGGCGTGCGCTCCTCGTCGAGGTCGATCGTCACATGCGAGGCCTCGGCGGCTTCATTCAAGACGGTCGCCACGCCGCCGCGCGTCGCGTCGCGGATGAAGCGGGTGTTGGGCGCCGCGCGCAGCAGCGTGTCGATCAGCCCGTGCAGTGCGGCGCAATCGCTTTCGATCGGGGAATCGAGCTGCATGTCACCTCTTGCGCAGAGGATCGCCGCGCCGTGGTCGCCGAGCAGGCCGTTGACCAGCACCTTGTCGCCCGGTTGCGCACGGTCGGCGCCAAGCTCAAGGCCCGCGCGGATGACGCCGACGCCCGTCGTGGTGATGAAGAGCCTGTCGCAGGCGCCGCGTTGCACGACCTTGGTGTCGCCGGTGACGATCGTGACATTCGCCGCCTTGGCGGTTGCCGCCATGGAGCGGGCGATGGCGCGCAATTCCTCCACGTCCATGCCTTCTTCGATGATCACCGCGCAGGAAAGATAGAGCGGCTTCGCCCCGCCCACGGCGAGATCGTTGATCGTGCCGCACACGGCGAGCTTGCCGATGTCGCCGCCCGGGAAAAACAACGGATGCACGACAAAGGAGTCCGTGGTGAGGGCGAGGCGGTCGCCCAGCGCCGACAGCGCGGCAAGGTCGAAGCGCGCCTGATCCTCCATCGTGTCGAGGAAGGCGTTGTCAAAGGCCGTGACGAAAACGTCGTCGACCAGATCCTTCATCGCCTTGCCGCCGCCGCCATGGGCGAGGGTCACGACGGGGACATGCAGCCGCCCACGGGCGCGGGGGAGCGGGATGTGGCGGTTCATGCGACCTCCTTGTGGGTCTTGACGCCGCCATATTGATAATAGGCGGCGCACGAGCCCTCGGAGGAGACCATCAATGCGCCGAGCGGCGACTCAGGCGTGCATTTCACGCCAAAGGCCCGGCATTGCCAGGGTTTGATCGCCCCGCGCAAAACATCGCCGCATTGGCATTCGGCGGGGTCGGCGATCGTTGCGCCAGGCATGGCGAATTTGCGCTCCGCGTCGAAGCGCGCATAAAACTCGCGGATCTTGACGCCAGAGTGCTTGATCGAGCCCAGACCGCGCCACTCGAAAAAATCGCGCAATTCATAGATGCGGTCGACCGCTGCGAGAGCCTGGGGATTGCCGTCGCGCGGAACGACGCGGGCGTATTGGTTCTCGACCTCCGCGCGCTGGTCCTTGATCTGTTTCAGCACCATCCAGATCGATTGCAGGACGTCGAGCGGCTCGAAGCCGGAGACGACCATCGGCTTGCGATAGATTTCGCAGATGCAGTCATAGGGCTTCGAGCCGATGACCATCGAGACATGGCCGGGGCCGACAAAGCCGTCGATGCGAATGTCGGGCGCGTCGAGGATGGCGCGCATCGTCGGGACGATGGTGATGTGGTTGCAGAACACCGAGAAATTGCCGATTCCCTCGGCTTCCGCCTGCAGGATCGTCAAGGCCGTGGAAGGCATGGTGGTCTCAAACCCGAGCCCGAAAAACACCACTTCCCGCGTCGGATTTTTTCGCGCGATGTCCAGCGCGTCCATCGGTGAATAGACCATGCGCACGTCCGCGCCGCGCGCCTTGGCCTGCAGCAGGCTTCCCTTGGAGCCGGGCACGCGCATGGCGTCGCCGAATGTGGTGAAAATCACTTCCGGACGTTCAGCGATGGCCACGCAGTCGTCGACGCGGCCCATCGGCAAGACGCAAACCGGGCAGCCCGGTCCGTGGATCAATTCGATCTCCTCCGGCAGCATGCCCTCGATGCCATAGCGAAAGATCGAATGGGTGTGGCCGCCGCATACTTCCATGATGTGCAGCGGCTCATCCTTGTTGAGGTCCATCGTCGCGACCAGCGACTTGATCGCCTGGGTCAAGATGCGCGCCTTGTCCCTGTCGCGGAATTCGTCAACATATTTCATGGACATCGCTCCTGTCAGCTCAGGCGGCGGATTGGCCCATGGCCGTCAATTCGGCCTGGGCCTCGCCCAGTTCGGTGAGAATTTGCAGCGTCAGTTCGGCCTCCCGCGCGTCGATGCGGCTCATCGCGAAGCCGACATGAACGAGCACCCAATCGTCGACGCAGGAATGAACGGGATGCGCGTCATCGACAATGCAGGCGATATTGACCTGTCGCTTCACGCCACTGATTTCGACCGTGGCCAGTTTTCGCGCGGCGTCGTCGATCCTGACGATCCGTCCGGGTATGCCGAGGCACATGACGCATCCCTTCCCTGTCTATCTCGCTTCATTCATCAGCGATGCTGCGGCGATGCTCGCCTGGCCGAGGGCCAATCCGCCGTCATTAGCCGGCACCTTGCTGTGCGCCAGCACGACGAAATTCTCCGCGCGCAATTTTTCGGCCACGCGTTCGAAAAGGATGCGGTTCTGGAAACATCCGCCGCTCAGCGCGACCGTGTCGAACGATGCGCCGTCGCGATCGCGCCGGGCGAGCTTCAGCGCCATCCCGACAATGACATTGGCGAGGCCCAGATGAAACCGCGCCGCCATTTTTCCGCGGGGCGTGTCACGGACGAGATCGCCGAGTACGGCGTTCCACAGCGCCAATGGCTCGATATAGGGCAGGCCGCAACCATTGAGGCGCGGGATGGCGAACGGGTAGGCGCCGTCTTCGCCCTCATCGCGCAGGGCGGCGGGATCGACCAGGGCTTCAAGCTTCATCGCCGCTTCGCCCTCGTAGGATTGCGCTTCCCAGCCAAGGCCGAGCGCCGCCGCCATTGCGTCGAACAGCCGTCCGCATGAGGAGGCTCGCGGCGCATTGATGCGGCCGTCGATCATGGCGTCGAGCCTCGATCTCGGTTTCAGGTCGAGCGCGTCGAGCAAGGGCAGGGCGCCAAAATTCAAACGCAGCCGCGCCCAGCTCATCTCATGGGTGAGATGGGCGTACAGGTTGCGCCAGGGTTCGCGCGAGGCCTTGTCGCCGCCGATCATCGCCACCGGCTTGAACGCGCCGAGGCGCTCGTAGCCGCGATAGTCGGCGAGCAGGAATTCGCCGCCCCAGATTTCGCCGTCATCGCCAAGTCCCAGTCCGTCGAGCACGATCCCCAGCACTTTCGGCGCCTCGAGCGGACGCAGGTTTTCGGCAAGGCAGGCCGCGACATGGGCGTGGTGATGCTGGATTTCGATCACCGGCGCGGCCTGCTCCGCAGCGAGTCGGCCGCCAAGTTTGGTCGAAAGATAGTCTTTGTGCCGGTCGACCGCGAAGGCCGTCGGGCGATGCGCGTAGGTCTCGCCGTAGAGGCGCAGGTTCTTGCAATAGTCGTCGTATGTCTCGGTGTTTTGCAGGTCGCCCTGATGCTGCGACACGATGGCCTTGCCGTCCTTGACGAGACAGAAAGTGGATTTCAGTTCGCCGCCCATGGCGAGAATTTCCGGCGCCAATTCAAAACCCGCGGGCAGCGGCATGGGCGCCGGCGCATAGCCGCGCCCGCGCCGCAGCATGCGAATCCGCCCATCCATCGGGCGCAACACGGAATCGTCGATGCGATTGACGATCGCGCGATCGTGGACGAGGGCGTAAGCCGCGACGCCCCCCAGCTTTTCCGCCGCGAGGGCGTCGTCGATCAATTGCGGCTCATGCGATAGATTTCCGGAGGTCATCACCACAGGACGATTGATGCGCGCGACGATCAGGTCGTGCAGCGGCGTCATCGGCAGCATGAAGCCATAGGTGTCCAGTCCCGGCGCGATCGCTTCGGGAAGCTTTTCCGCGCCGGTGGCCGGCAGGACGACGATCGGCGCTTCGGGCGAGGCGAGCAAGGCGGCCGCGTCCGGGCTGACTTCGGCGTAACGCCGGATCACCTCGAAATCGCGCGCCATCATCGCCAGCGGCTTGCCGTCGCGGCGCTTGCCCTGGCGCAGCCGCGCGACGCTCGCTTCATTGGTGGCGTCGCAGGCGAGGTGATAGCCGCCGAGCCCCTTGATCGCGATGATCTCGCCCTTCTGGATCAGGCTGCGCGCCGCATCGACATCGTCGAGCATGGAATGCTGGTCGAAGCTCGTCGCCCGTCCGTCGAGCCGCATCAGCTTGGCGCGCGGGCCGCAGGCGTGGCAGGCGATGGGCTGGGCGTGGTAACGCCGGTCGCGCGGGTCGCCATATTCAGCCGCGCAGTCGGCGCACAGATCGAACCTCGCCATCGAGGTGTTGCGGCGGTCGTAGGGGATCGCCTTGACGATGGTGAAACGCGGGCCGCAATGGGTGCAATTGGTGAAGGCGTAGCGATAGCGCCGATTGAACGGGTCCTTGATGTCGGCGAGGCAGGCGTCGCAGATCCTTGCGTCGGGGGAGACTTCGGTCTGCGCGGGGCCTTCGCGGCTGGCGGCGATGCGGAAGCCTTCCGCCAGCTCGCCGGCGAACGGCCGTGTCTCGACCCGGTCGACATGGGCCAGCGGCGGGGCCTCGCGCAGCAGGCGGCGGCGCAATTCGGCGATGCGTTCCGGCGCGCCGGCGACGCGGATCAGCACGCCCTCCGCGTCGTTGAAAACTTCGCCGGACAGGCCGAGGTCGCGGGCGGCCAGCCAGACGAACGGCCGGAAGCCGACGCCCTGCACGCGCCCGCGCACCCGGATTTCCACTTTTTCGCTGGCGGATGAAACGGGAAGGGCGATGTTCATGGCGCCGCCCCCCACAACAGCACGCGGTTGTTGCCGGAATCCGAAATGACGAGCGTGTCCGAGGCGGCGCTGGCGCCATAAGGCCAGCACAGGCTGTCGCGCTGCGCCGCCCTCCAGCGGTTGTCGCCCTTGTCGGCGAAAGACTTTTGTCCGGTCAGCCAATGCGCGACGGCGTCGGTCGCGATTCCGGCCGCATCGAAACCGAGCAGGCGCGAATTGGCGGTGTCGGCGACGACCAGCCTGCCGCCGCAGACACAAAGCCCGTAGGGCATGTTGAGCGATTGCGAGGTGGGCCAGTAGGCGCCCTGGTTATGATCCTGGCCCGACAGCGTCGCCTGTCCTATGGCCGCGTCGCAAGGCGCGCCATTGGCTTGCGGTAATTTATGCCACACCATGATGCGGTTGCTGCCGGCGTCGGAGACCAGCAGGCTGTCGCCGATCGAGGCGATCCCGTGCGGCCAGCGCATGCCAAGCGCCGAGACATCCCCGCCGGCGTTCTCGTCGCGTGTGGAAAAGTCGCGCTGGCCCAGGACGAGGTCGGCGGGGACGCCATTTTCCTGCGGGAGCGTTCGCCAAACGAGAACGCGGCGATTGCCGGTGTCGGCGACGACCAGCATGTCGTGGATCAGGGCGACGCCATAGCACCAGTTGAGCGTATCCGCGCCGGCGAGGCTCCGGCCGCGATTGGCGAGGCCGGCGAAAAAATCCGCCTGTCCGAGCACCACGTCGGCCGGCTGGTTAGCGCGCGAAGGCAGGCCATGCCAGAGCAATACGCGATGGTTCCAGGCGTCGGCGACCGCGAGCGCATCGCGGTTCGCCGCAACGCCAGTCGGCACATTCATCGTGCAGGCGGACATGTCGCCACGGGCGTTGCGCCCTTCCAGCGAAAATTGCGGCTGGCCGATCAAAAAATCCGCCGGCGTCTCGTCGACGTGCGGAGCTTCGCGCCACGCCATCAGCCGGTGGTGGCCGGTGTCGCAGACAAACAGGGGGCCGCCGGCGGCGGCGAGACAAGCCCCGCGCGGTCCAAACAGCGAGGCCGCGCCCGGCGTGATCGGCCGCGCCAGCCCGTCTTCGCCGGGCGACGCGCCAAGAATGATTTTCGCGCCGGCGGGGTCGGCCAGGAACAAGGGCGCCGGCGCGGCGGGAAGATGCGTGGGGAGGGCGGGCCGCGCCGGAAGGAGCGAGACGCGGGTCATGGCGAAAGCCTCACTTCGATCCTCTGGCCGATCACCCGCACGGCATGGGCCTGCAACGCCACTTCCGGCGCGGTGAGGCATTCGCCGCTGGCGAGGTCATATTGAAAACCGTGCCAGGGGCAGGTGAGAATTCCGTTGTCGACCGCTCCGCCGTCGATCGCCATGCCCAGATGGGCGCAGGCGTTGTGGAAACAGGTCACGGCGGCGCCGGCCCGCCATATCAACAGTTTCTGGCCGTCGAGCTCCAGCGCCGTCAATCTTTCCTCCGGCAGTTCGGCCAGTCTCGCCGCGAGGCGCCAGCCGCCGCCCTGGCCGAGCGCGAAGGGGCTGACAAAACGGACATGGTTTTCCGACGTCGCGGCGGCCATGCCCTTGACCTGCACGATTTCCGTCAGTTCGGGGCACGTCGCCTCGATCGCCTTTTTTACCCCGGCGTAGAAGGTGACCGCCGAAGCCGGGCAGGAATCGCAGGCGCCGATGAAACGCAGCTCGAGATTGGGCGGCGCGATCCGCACCAGTTCAACGTCGCCGCCGTGCGACGCCAGCATCGGCCGCACGCTGGCGAGCGCCGTGTCGACGCGTTCATTGAGGCTCGCCTTGACGATTTCATGGCGGCGCAGGACGGCATAGACGATTTCGTCGCCAGCGGCGGCCTTCAACGCCGCAAGCGCTTCCGGGCTTGATTTCAGCGCGCGGATCAGGCGGCGCAGCGCCTCGCCATGCAGGGCTTCGATGGCCTCGCCAAAGCCAATGGCGCTGGCGCGCTGCATGGGATCCCAGCTGTCGAAAATCCGCGCCGGCCGTTCGATGTCCTCCAGCAGGCCCGCAAGATCAAGCTGCGGTTTTTGTTCGACAGGCGGAAAACCCTCGATCGCATTCATCGCTCATGCCCGCGTCAACGATACCTGAGGCTCTTGAACAGATAGGACTGCAACGCGCCGCCCATAAATCCCGCCGCCAGCGACGCCACCCAAAGCGGCAAGCCCAGCAGCGCCATCACCACCACGACCGCGGCGGTGATCGCGGCGGCGAGCGCGATGCGGCGATAGGCCGCGTCATTGTCGGCGAAGAGCTTGCCCTGGAAGAACAACATCGCCGAATTTTTCGCCATTTCGAACATGACGCTTTCCTCAAACCAAAAGGCCGACGACGATCAGTCCCAGCAGCACGCCGGTCACTCCGGCCAGAGGTCCGTAAAAAGCGCCGAGAAAGGCCGCGAGTTCGGCGCCAAGCGACTTCCGGCCGACAGCCACGCCGCCGGCCATGCCGCCGGCGATCGACGCCATGGCGCCGACGATCCATGCGACCAGCAGGGCCGCGAAGGAAACTCCCCCCGTCATTGCCCGCGCTCCCGTGGCTGTTGCTCCGGCGACCCGACATCGCGCCCATCGCCTGGATGGCCGCCCAGCATTTCGCGCCCGATCTGGAAGCCGGCTTCGGCCGCCATCTGCGCCTTTTCGACCTCGCCATGGGCGACGAAAATTTCGCGGGCTTCGGCGTAAAGCGTCCGCGCCCGCGCAAGATTATCCGCCGCGCCTTTTTCCGCCTGGGCCGGGAAATCGGGCAGGTTGCTCAGGCAATTGGCGAGATTGGAAATGGTGTTGGCGTATTGCAGCGGCGCGCTTTCGCGCGTGCGCACCTTCAGCGCCTCCGCATAGGCCTCCAGCGCGCGCAGATTATTCTCGACCGGATGCGCGGAAGCGGCATATTGCAGGGCATTGCCGAGGTTGTTCTGCAACATGGCGTATTCGGAGGGATGGTCGATCAGGTTGACGACTTTCAAGCCTTCCTCGAAAGCCTGCACCGCCAGGGCCTCGCGCATTTTGGCGCGCTCGTCGCTGAAGGGGATGGAGAGGAAGGCCGTCGCCAGGTTGTTTTGCAGGATGGCGAATTCCTGCGGAAAATTGCCGCGGTCGAATGTGCGCAGGGCGCGCTGGTAGGCGGCGATGGCGTCGGTGATGCGGGCGCGGCCAAGGGCTGCGAGCGATTGCAGCACCAGGCCGAAGTTCATTTCCGCTTCGGCGATTTCTTCCGGCAAGCCGGCGCGGCGCAAGACGGTCAAGGCCGTGTCATAGGCGGAGCGCGCCTTCTCGAGCGGAATGCTCCCCTCGTCGGGGACAAGCTGCAGCGCTCCGCCCATGCGCGCCATCATCCGCGCCCGCAGCAACTCCCGGTCGAGCGGGCAAAGGTCGAGCGCCTTTTCGTAAAGCGCCACGGCGGCGTGCAAGGGCTCGGGCGATTTGGGTTTTGACTGCAGGCCGAGAGCGATCTCCATCAGCATCTCGGCGCGCTCCGCCGGGTCGGCGGATTCTTGCGCGGCGACGCGCAATGCGGCCTCGACCTGAGACTGGACCCAATCGGACATCCGACGATCCTCCCCAAATATTCGACGCTTCTTTGGCGTCGGTTGCAAAGAACATGGGAAAGCAAAACGGCTTTTCAATATGTAAACTAAGTTGTCACAGCCGGCGACAAAGCAAGGCCGTGCAGGCCGCTCAACCATTGGGCTCCGAAGAAATGCTCGGCCGCCTCATCGAAACCCTGGTCGCGGAAAAAGTCGGGCGCGTCGATCACGCGGTCGCCGCGCGCATTGCGCAGCTTGAGAAAATAGCCGCCCGCCGCGCTGTGCCGGACGGGCAGCACGGCCACGAAGCCTTCGCGCCGCACGAGGATGACGGACTGCAAGCCGCGAAAGTAGAGGTCGCAGATTTCGCGCGGGAGATAGAGCGAACCGCCGCGCAAACGCAGTTGATGACCGGCTTCAGCCAAAGGCGGTTCTCCCATGCGCGGTTCCGCCGAGGTGGCGCTTTGCGAAGCAATAGGCTTCGATCCGCGCGACAATGCGCGCGACCACGGGTTCGACGGCGGCGGCGACGCGCGGCGTCAGATCGAGTCCCAGAGCCAGGCTTTCGGCTTCGACCAGATAGACAGAAATATCGTCGGGAAAGTCCTCTCGAAAAATTTGCCGCCCCGCGTGCAGCGCGTGATCCCAGCGGAAATCATGGAGACTGAAGGCCGCTTGGTGCGGATGCGCCAGCTCCTCGCCCGGAACCTCGAAAATGGCGCCCGGTTCCGATCCCGACGCGTTGGCGTCGATCACGATCAGCGCATCGGCGCCGCGCGCCGAAAACATCACCGACATGCCGTCGAGCCCCGCGTCAAGCAAGCGGACGTCGGGCCAATGCCTTTGCGCGGCGAGCGCCTCGAGCCGGGTGATCACGGCGGAGCCAAGTCCGTCGTCGCGCCGATTGGGATTGCCGCAGCCAATGATCGCGAGCATCACATCCTCCACAGGCGGCAGGACCATTTCGGCTCCACCGGCAAGGCCAGCTCCGGCAGGTCGCACCATTTGCGCCGCACCAGATAATACATGCAGGTTTCGCACGCCTGTTCGACGCCTTGGTGTTCGACGGGATCGAGGGTGAATCCGCCGATGACCAGCTTGCTGTCGAGCGAGCCGTCGCCGGCGCCGAATTCGTCTCAGGATATCGCGAAAGATCGCGTCGGTGTCGGCGCGCGGGAACGCGTCGGTCTTGAGGCCTTTGGCCAGACGCTCCTTCAGCTGTTCGCGAACCTCTTCGTCAGACACCAAGGACTCCCGATGAAAACAGGCTCTCAAATGCGCCAAAGCCGGCACCACCAATCGGGATCGACGGGAACGGCGAGTTCGGGAAGATCGCACCAACGGCGATGCACGAGAAAATACATGCATTCCTGGCAGCGTTGCCGGTCAGGCCCGCAGGGATGGTCGAGAAAGCCGGCGACGACGAGCTTGGACTTCAAGTCATCGGGATCGAGCTGGCGAAGTTCGTTGAGAATTTCGCCAAACTCCTTGTCGGTCTCCGGAAAAGGCTCGGTTTCGGTCTTGAGCCCCGCGCCCATCATGGCGGAAATGGCCTTGAGGGTTTCGTCAGAACGCTTTCCGTTCATTTTATGCGTCCACCGCGCTCTCGGACGAAGCCAAGACTTCGCCCGGTTGGAACACCGCCGTTCAGGTCAGGCGGTGCGGAAGCGCGCCAATTCCTTTCCTGTTTTGGCGTCATGGGCATGCACCGTGCAGACAAGGCAGGAATCGTAGGAGCGCGCCACGTGGCCGATTTCCACGGGATCGGTAGGGTCGGCGATCGGCGCGCCTATGAAGGCTTCCTCCATCGGCCCGCGCATGTCTTCACGGGTGCGGGGGCCGACATTCCAGGTGGTCGGGGCGATGATCTGGTAATTCTTGATCTTGCCGCCCTGGACGTCGATCCAGTGGCACAATGCGCCGCGAATGGCTTCGGTAGCGCCCCAGCCGCGGCCATCCCTTTCCATCGGCTTCTTGTACCAGGGCTCCTTGAGTTGGAACTCACGCAGACAATGCTCAGCCTGGCGATAAAGTTTCACCGTCTCGTGCATGCGCGCGAAGTGCCGCAGCATCACGCTGGCGCCGCCCATTTTCTTGTACATGTCGAGCACGAGCGGATCGTAATGCTGCCAGGACTCGCCATGCTTGCCGCCGGCGACCAATTGCCGCGACAGCGGGCCCGCCTCCAGCCTTCCGTCCTCGGCGTGTGAAACAGCCGTCGCCCATGAATATTGGCCGTTCATGTCGATGGCGTTCTTCCGCGTCGGCACGGTGGTGCGGTCGAAAGGATGGGTCACATTGGGTTCGTCATACCACGCATGCTTCATGTCCTCGCGCGCAAACCCTTGCTCCATCAGCTTGTGCGTGTCCGCCTTGCCGTCATAGACGCCGCTTTTCATGATCAGCGCGGCGTTGCGATTGTCGATGGTGGGCTTCTGGTATTTGTCCTCGTGCGGCAGATAGCCCCAGGAAACATATTTGCCGACGCCGCGGCCGAATTTGTCGACGCCGATGTCCTGGCTCATGCGCCAGTACATGCCAAGATCGGAATTGGCATGTTCCGGCCGCTCGTCCAGCCAGGCGAGAAAATCGTCGAGCGACTTGATTTCCTCGTAGCGCTCCATCGTGCAGCCGAGCCAGATATTCTCGACCCAATTGGTGCGAAAATACTCCAGGATCGACCAGGCGCGAGTGACGTCGGTGAGGGTCGGCGCGCACATGACGCCGCCGGGCACCATATAGCTCGAATGTGGCCATTGGCCTCCGAGCAGGGCGTAGATCTCGACCGGCCGCCCTGAAATGGTGACGCCCTTTTCATAGTTCACGCCGGTGAAGGGCGCCCAGCGCTTCACCGCCTCCTCGTAATATTTCGACCGCGAATAATTCTTGTTGGTGTAGTCGATCATGAACAGGCCGTAGTGGTGACGGGGAATGCTTTGCAGCAATTCGACGATCTGCCCGAGATTGCGCGCGAGGATGGCGTTGCGCGGCACTTCCGTGCCCCAGGCCGTGTCGAGCGCCCATGCGGCGCAGGTCAGGTGCGAGGCGCCGCAAATGCCGCAGGCGCGCGGCGTCACGACGAGGCCGGCCTGCGGATCCTTGTCGCGCAGGATCACCTCGAAGCCGCGGAAGAGTTCGGCTTGGGTCCAGGCGTTGACGACATGGCCGTCTGCAATGTCGACGCGAACGTCGAGATCGCCTTCGACCCGGCCGACCGGCGAGATGTCGAGAGTTTGAACAGCTGTTGCGGGCATGGGACCAGCTCCCTGAATTTTGATCACACCACGAAAATGTCTTCCTCAGCCCAGGCGGGAGAAACTTGCTTCGCTGCGGCGGTGAGCTTGACGTAGCCGGTCTTGTCCACGCCGGTAGGCATGTCCTTCGGGACGCCCATCATCGTCTGCGTCTTGAACAAGGTGCCGGGGTTCAGTTCGTAGAAGGGGAATTCCGGTTCCGTGCAGCCAAGGCACGGCATGCCCGAGCGGGTCTTCGACGATTGCCGGTTCCACAGGATGCGGTTGCAGGGCGAATGGGTCATCGGTCCGCGGCAGCCGAGGTCGTAGAACAGGCAGCCGTTGCGCTGGCCGAACTGGGTCGCCGAAACCTTGTAGGCGAAGTGCATGTTGCGGGTGCAGCCGGTCTGGGTGAAGCTGGTGAAGAAGGTTTTCGGTCGCTGCAGATCGTCGAGCGAAAGATCGGCGGCGCGGCCGGTGGCGACGGCCACCAGAATTTGCGTCACCCAGTCGGGATGCGCCGGACATCCGGGAATATTGATCACCGGCAAGCCGCCCTTGGACTTGTAATCCGTTCCCAGGAAGCCCCCGTGCGCGCGCTTCAGGAATTGCAGGCCTTCGCTTTCCGAAGGATTTGGCGCCGTGGCGGGAATGCCGCCCCAGGTGGCGCAATCGCCGATGGCGACAGTGAAATTGGCGACCTTCGATAGGTCGGAGACCCAATCCTTCATCGGGCGCCCGGCGAAACGGTTCCATTCGCCGGTGCCGTCGGGCGCGTTGACGACAGTGCCCTCGAAGACAAAAATATCGAGCGGCGTCTGTCCCGAGACGAGCGAGCGCAGCAGCTTGATGAGATTGTCGCCAAGCTCCATGCCGAGCGAGGGATGCCAGAGAACGTTGATGCCGAAATCGGTGACCAGATCGCAGGCGCTGGGCTCCTGCGCATTGAGAAACGACATGGTGTTTCCTGAACAGGCGCCGCCCTGCAGCCAGATCAAATTGGCCATTGCCTCGCTCCTTTTTGCGTGCCGACAGGCTGGATGCCGTCAACGGCCACGCATGAAGCGGGCCAATTTGTCCCGATTTAAAAACATCGATAAAACAAGGGGATCGCGCGAAGGAAGACGCCGCGGCGAGCGATGCTTTCGCAAACAAGGTTTACAATCCCAAGATTGTTTTCAGCCGTTGCGATTGCCGCAGACCGGACAGGCGACCTCAAGCATGGCCCCGTACCACACGCCCCGGCACCGGCTGCACCAATGGCCGGTCGCGTGATCGAGCGCGAAGCCGAGGTCCTGCGCCAGCTTGCTGAAGCCCAGCTCGCGCAGCTCCCCGCCGCCCGGAGGCCTCACCCGCGTTTGGGGAAAACGCAGGACATACGCCGGCGCCCGGTGATCGTCATGCCCGTCGCTGTCATTCATCGCCCGCTCGCGAAACCAGATCCTTCGTCCAGGCCGTAGCGTTTGATTTTATTGGCAAGTCCGACGCGAGACAAGCCAAGCAGTTCGGAGGCGCGGCTCTGGTTCCAGTGGCAGCGGACCAGAGCTTCGCGCACCACTTGCCTTTCCAGCCGCTCAACCTTTTGCTTCAGGCTTTCTTCCGGCGATTGATGGCCGGTTTCTCGGCCGGTTTCATGTCCGCTTGCGTGGACGTGGCCCATGGCCGCCGCTTCGCGCAAGGACGGCGACATGTGGCTGAAGCTTATGTATTCGCCGTCGCCGGCCAGGGCCGTCATGCGGCGGATTTCATTTTCCAGCTCGCGGATATTGCCGGGAAAATCATAGGCGCGCAGCCGTTCGATCACGCAGGGCGCGATGCCGGGGCATTGGCGACCTGCGTTCTGTCCATGTTTGGCGGCGAAGAAGGCGGCGAGCGCGGGAATGTCGTCAGGCCGGTCACGCAGCGGAGGAACCTCGAATTCAAAGCCTTTCAGCCGGAAATAGAGATCCTGGCGGAAGGCGCCCTTCTCGACCAGGGGTTTGAGCGGCTTGTTGCAGGCGGCGATGACGCGGACGTTGCAATAGGCGGTGCGGTCCGACCCCAGTGGCTTGATCTCGCCTTCCTGCAATATCCGCAGCAAGCTCACCTGGAAGGATGGCGAGACTTCGGAAATCTCGTCGAGGAAGACTGTGCCGCCATCGGCGGCGCGAAAAAGGCCAAGCCGGTCGGCGACGGCGCCGGTGAACGCCCCGCGCTTGTGGCCGAACAGTTCGGATTGCAACAGGTCGTCGGACATGCCGCCGCAATTTTGCACCAGCAGCGGGCTGCCGCTCCGCAGCGAATGGCGATGGATGGCGCGGGCCAGCAGCTCCTTGCCTGTGCCCGTCTCGCCAAGGATCAGGATCGGCAGATCGGTCTTCGCGGCGATTTTCGCCTGGGCGCAAAGCGCGGCCATCTTGTCGCTGACATAGACGAGCTTTTCGAATTGCTTGTTGCCAGCCTGCGGGGAGGCGATCGGACAGAAGATGGAAGGGTCGCCGGAAAATTTCAGTTCGCGCGCCAGCAGCCGATGGCGGCGGGCCAGTTCGCGCGTTTCCAGCGCACGTTCGACCAGCAGGCCAATTTGTTCGCTGTTCAATGGCTTTCGCGAAAATTGATAGACAGCCGCCTCCGACATGGCGCGCCGCGTGGCTTCGGCGTCGTTTCCGGTCACGAGAATCCGGATGGCGTCGGGGTAGCTCAGCCGGAACTGCTTCAGCAGTTCGACGCCTTCACGGCCGCTGTCGCCGGATTGGTCGGCGATAACCAGATCGAGGTGGACGACGGCGCAGTGCGCAAGCGCCTCGCGTCCGTCAGCCGCGATGAAAACGTTATAGTCATATTTGTCCGTAAGGCAGGCGAACACATCCGCCCATTCCGCAGGATCCTGGGCGACGACGAGGATCGAACCGCGCGAGGCGCCCCCAACCAGCGCAGGCTGACGAGGCTCCGACGCTGGGACATAAGCGGAAGCGCCCATTGCCCTTTCCAAACTGCACCGCCGTCTCGCTCGAAGCCGAAATACCGCGCCTCGACGGCCGCCGCCAGCCTCGCCAGACACACCCCGGCTCGACGGACAGTCAACGCATCTGGTTGCCAGGCTGTTCCATGATCACTTTCGAGCCCTACAAAAGCGAGCGAATCCCGCTGATCCGAAAGGTCCAGCGGGATTTTCGTTTGAATGCCCAGGCCGGCCGCGCTCCGGGCGCCAGTTCAAGGGACTGCGCTCGCGAAGCCGATGGCGCCCACGAGGATCAGGCTGAGCGCCCAGACGATTTCGAGATTGAACCAGCTCCTCGCAATGAACCTGAGGCCCAGCCATTCATGCACGGCGAAAGCGACAATTCCTCCGCCGGCGACCATCGCAACCGTGTGGACGGCCGCAACGCCGATGGCGATTGTGAGGTCGCCCCGCATCAATTGCGCCGCCGCCCTGTGGCCGAGGTCGGGATGCGCCGTGCGGCAGATGCCGAGGTAGATCGGCAGCAGCATCAGGCCCGCGCCATGCGCTGTCGCGACGGCGAAGGACCATAAAACCAGTTGCGTCGGTCTGATGCGCGCAAGAAAGCGCGGATGCCGGCGGGTGGCCAGCAGATAGACGCCCGCCGCGACGACCAGCAGGCCCGCCGCGCCACGTATCTCGCGCTGCCAGTCGATGAGCGAGGCCATGACCGCGAAAGGCGTGAGGATCGAGGCCATCGCCAAAAAATGGCCGGCGGCGAGCGAACCCAGCGCGGCGACCAGATCCCTCCGGCCTTTGCCCATCAGCGCCGCGGAAACCGTCAGCGGCCAGCCCATGCCGGGATTGACGCCGTGGTAGGCGCCGCTGAGGACGACGGCGAGCCAAAGGCCGGCCGTCGCCCAGTCCGCCGTCGGCAAGGTCAAACCGACGGATAGCAGAACGAGTCGGTGGAGCAATCGCCGCCATCGAGCCGGATCTGGTGCGACCGATACCCTTCGGGGAACTTTACGTCGAAGCCCTTGTCCAATATGAGGCCGCCGTTTTCGCCGACATCGGCCTTCACCATCGCGGCGGGAACGCCGTCGGGGTAGAATTGATTGTCCCATGTCGAATAGAGCGAGTTGGTCCAGTAGACGCGCTTGCCGTCGCGGCTGATCTCGACCATCTGCGGACCGCCCTTGTAGCCGCCGCCGCCGGGGTGGGGCGTCTTCCGCACAATGCCGCCGATATGCACGGAGCCGGCCAGCGTCGGCTTCATCGGGTCGGACACGTCATATTGACGCATCTCGCCCGTGCCCCAGCAGGAAACGTAGAGAAAGCGGTCGTCCAGCGACAAGTCGATGTCTGTCACCAGCGGCGGCACGGCGCCGAAACCTTGCAACAAGGGAGGCAAATGATCTTTGTCCGCCGGCTCCGGCGGAATGGTCGCGGTCTTACTGCAATGGAACTTGCCGCCCTCGCGCCACCAGGTCCAGATCGACCCCTCGAGATTGGTCGTATCGACGACGACGCCGCAAAAGCCGTATTCCTTGATCGGATCGTGCGCCGGCCGGACTTCGAGCGCCATCTGGTGATTGGCGCCGAGGTCGACCGTCTGCACGTTGTTGCGTTCGCGCAGGTTCCAGAAATGCAGCCTGTGGCCGTATTTGTTCGACAGCAGGTCGGCGGGCACGACGCCGTTCTCGAATTGCGGCGGCAGGCCCCATTCGCTGGAGACCATGTAATCGCGCGGCAGGTTCCACCAGAAATCGTAATGCTTGTCCTGCAGGCCGCGATCCATCTCGTAGCGGCCGATCACTTCGAAAGTCTGGCAATCCATCAGGAAAATGCCGGGCGGGCCCTGGGTTCCGTCGGGGCCGCCGCCGCCGAGCGTCGAGACATAAATGCCTTCGGGCCCGCAATGGATGGTGTGCGGCCGGGAATAGCCGGTCTTGGCGAAGACTTCTTCCGGCTCGATGATCTTGTGGATCGACGCCTTGGTCGGGTCGGGCTTGGTGTCAATGATGTAAATGCGCGAAGACCGGATGCCGGGAATGATCAGGTAGCGTCGCTCCAGGAACGCATGGCCGCCGATCGGCGATAGCGCCGAAGAGCAGGCGTTCCAGCCGAAATGGTGAAACTCGTCGCCCCTGTTCGGCATGATCACGCTGTGAACGATCTTGCCGAAGGTCGGCGAGTCCGGATCGAGATCGATCACGGCGAGTCCGTCGGGCTGCGAGAAATCCGGGCTCAGCATCAAAGTGTAGGCGAATTTTTCGGGCGGGGCCTGCATCGCCAGTTTCGGTGTCGCGTGAAAGGTCGGATCCGGACGCGCTGACATGGTCGTTCCTCCTGATTTTTACTTGATTTTTTTTCGTCCCAACGATGGCTTTTCCTGTTTGTTCCAGCGCAAACGGTCGCGGCGAACCCAAGGACCGGTCGCCGTCACTCGCCTGGAACGCGAGGGTGGACCATGAGCGTGGACCATGAGCGTGGCGGGATTCGGGCGCGCAAGACAGGTTTCTCGGCGGCGGCCAGGCCGGTGCTGGAACCGCGACGCGCACCAGTTGTTATGCTCACGATGCGGCTGTCGTTGGCTGGATCGGGGGCGACGATGACGGAAAGATACGTGAAGGCGGCGTTCGAGAAATTGAAGTTTCTGTCAGCGGTGACGCTGCTCGCGAGCGGCATCGTCGGCGTGTTTGCCATGGTTTTGATGGCGCTGAGGGCGGCAGGCGCGGGAACCAGTTAGAAGACCGCCGCATCATTCGAGCTCATTGCAGGCGCAGCCTGCCATCTCGCAAACAAACATGGAGGGCCAAGGCATGGGACCCTTCCGCCACGACGCGCCGCCCGCGACCATCTCGGCCGAGAACCCGATGGGGACGGATGGTTTTGAATTCGTCGAATTCGCCCATTCCCAGCCCGGGGAGCTCGTCGCCCTGTTCGAGCTGATGGGGTTTGCGGCGGTGGCGCGGCATCGCTCGAAAAACGTCACGCTCTATCGCCAGGGCGACGTCAATTATGTCCTCAACGCCGAGCCCGATAGCTTCGCCGCCGGCTTCGCCAAAAGCCATGGCCCCGCCGCTTGCGCCATGGGGTTCCGCGTGGTCGACGCCGGACATGCCTTTCGGCGAGCCGTCGCGATGGGCGCCCGGCCCGTTGCGACCCAGGCCGGGCCGATGGAGCTGAACATCCCGGCGATCGAGGGCGTTGGCGGCGCGCTCATCTATCTCGTCGACCGTTATGGCGACAAAGGCTCGATCTGGGACGTCGATTTCATCTGGACGGCGGCGCGCGATGCAAGACCCGAGGGCGCGGGGCTCGGCTACATCGATCACCTGACCCACAACGTCTTTCGCGGGCGCATGGATTTTTGGGCCGACTGGTACCAACGCTTCTTCAACTTCCGCCAGATCCGCTATTTCGACATCGAAGGCAAGCTCACGGGGCTGCGGTCGCGCGCGATGACGAGCCCGTGCGGCAAGATCCGCATACCCATCAACGAAAGCGCCGACGCGAACAGCCAGATCGAGGAATATCTCCACGCCTACAAGGGCGAGGGAATCCAGCACATCGCCTGCGGATGCCGCGACATCTACGCGACGGTCGCGACGTTGCGCCGGGCGGGGCTGGAGTTCATGCCGCCGCCGCCGGACACTTATTACGCGAGGATCGACGAACGCGTCCCTCGCCATGGCGAAAAGATCGAAAGGTTGAGGGAGCTCGGCATTCTGATCGATGGCGAAGGAGTGGTCTCGGGCGGCGCGACCAGGGTTCTGCTGCAGATCTTTTCGAAAACCGTGCTCGGCCCGATTTTCTTCGAGTTCATCGAGCGCAAGGGCGACGAGGGTTTTGGCGAAGGCAATTTCCGTGCGCTGTTCGAATCGATCGAGGAGGACCAGGTCCGGCGCGGCGTGCTGAAGGCGGGAGAGTAGCGCCGATGGCCGCCACGCCGGAAGGCTACATGCCGGGCTTTGGCAATGATTTCGAAACCGAGGCTCTTCCCGGCGCCTTGCCCGTCGGCCAGAACTCGCCGCAGCGTTGCGCTTATGGGCTCTACGCCGAGCAGCTTTCGGGCTCGCCTTTCACGGCGCCGCGCGGTTCGAACGAGCGGTCCTGGCTCTATCGCATCCGTCCGTCCGTCCGCCACACGGGGCGGTTCAGGAAGGTCGATCTGCCCTATTGGAAAA
Organism: uncultured Alphaproteobacteria bacterium; assembly: GCA_963828185.1. Classification (GTDB taxonomy): domain Bacteria; phylum Pseudomonadota; class Alphaproteobacteria; order Rhizobiales; family Beijerinckiaceae; genus Rhodoblastus. The sequence continues at coordinate 416,592 of CAWHDV010000001.1, forward strand.
CGGCGCCGGCGCTGCATCAGCACGACCGGCCGATTGCGCAGTTGCGCTGGGGCCCGGTTCCGATCCCTGAGACAAAACTCACCTTTGTCGCCGGCGTCCGCACCATGACGACGGCGGGCGACGTCAACACGCAGACGGGCATGTCGGCGCATCTCTATTTTGTCACCGAGTCGATGGTCGACGAATATTTCTACAACGCCGACGGAGAACTGCTTGTCGTTCCGCAGCAGGGGTCGCTCACGTTGTTCACGGAGTTCGGTCGTATCGCCATTGCTCCTGGCGAAATCTGCGTCATTCCGCGCGGCGTCAAATTCAGGGTCGAACTCATCGACGGACCGGCGCGCGGCTACTGTTGCGAGAATTACGGCGCGAAGTTCACGCTGCCGAACCGTGGTCCGATCGGCGCCAATTGCCTCGCCAATCCGCGCGACTTCAAGACGCCCATCGCGGCTTTCGAGGATCGCGAGGCGGACTGCAGGTTGACGGTCAAATGGTGCGGCGAGTTTTTACACCTGCGAGATCGGCCATTCGCCGCTCGATGTCGTCGCCTGGCACGGCAATTACGCGCCTTACAAATATGATCTGAAAACGTTCGCGCCGGTGGGGGCGATCCTGTTCGACCACCCCGACCCCTCGATCTTCTCGGTGCTGACCGCGCCGTCGGGCGAGGAGGGGACCGCCAATATCGACTTCGTGATCTTTCCAGAGCGCTGGCAGGTCGCGGAACATTCCTTCCGCCCGCCATGGTTTCACATGAACATCATGAGCGAATTCATGGGATTGATTTACGGCCAGTACGACGCCAGGCCCGAGGGGTTCGCGCCGGGCGGCATGTCGCTGCACAATTGCATGCTGCCGCACGGCCCCGACGCAAGCGCCTTCGAGCGCGCTTCGCAAGCCAGGCTCGCGCCGACAAAGCTCACGAACACGCTGGCCTTCATGTTCGAAACGCGCTTTCCCCAGCACCTGACCCATTACGCCGCCACGCTCGAGACGCTGCAGGAACACTATGCCGACTGCTGGGCGGACCTGGGCAAGAGATTCGACGGCAAGCCATGAGAATGATCGCGCAATGAAGCTCGCCTCGCTCAAGCACGGACGCGACGGCCAACTCGTGGTGGTCTCCAAGGATCTTGCGCGCGCCGTGCTTGCCGGAAGCATCGCGCCGACGCTGCAGGCGGCGCTCGACGACTGGGCGCAAGTCGCGCCGGAACTCGCCTTGCTGGCGCAGCAGGTGGAGGCCGGCTCGGTCGCGACTTTTCGTTTTCGCGAGCGCGATTGCGCCTCTCCCTTGCCGCGCGCCTTCCAATGGGCCGACGGCTCGGCCTATGTGAACCACGTCCTGCTTGCGCGAAAGGCGCGGGGGGCGGAAATGCCGCCCTCGTTCTGGACCGACCCGCTCATCTACCAGGGCGGCTCCGACGCCTTTCTCGGGCCGCGCGAGCCGATCCCGCTCCCGGAAGACGAAAGTTTGGGCCTCGACCTCGAAGCGGAAGTCGCCGTCGTGACCGACGACGTTGCGATGGGCGTCGATGAGGCGGCGGCGCGTTCGCACATAAAACTTGTCATGCTCGTCAATGACGTGACGCTGCGCGGACTGACGGCGGACGAACTCGCGAAGGGATTTGGCTTCTATCAATCGAAGCCGGCCTCGGCTTTTTCGCCGGTGGCGGTGACGCCTGACGAGTTGGGCGCGGCCTGGGACGGCGCGAAAGTCAGCCTGCCGCTGCTCTCCTTCATCAATGGCGCGCCGCTTGGCCGGCCCGACGCCGGCGCCGACATGATCTTCGATTTCGGTCGGCTGATCGCGCATGCGGCCCGCACGCGCGCGCTGTCGGCGGGCTCGATCATCGGCTCGGGCACGGTGTCCAACCGCGCCGCCGACGGCGGTCCCGGCCTGCCGATAAAGGCCGGCGGCGTCGGCTATTCGTGTCTGGCCGAGCTGCGGGTGGTCGAGAGCTTTCTGCACGGTGCAATCCGCACGCCGTTCCTGCAACCCGGCGACAGCCTGCGCATCGAAATGCGCGACGAACGCGGCCATTCGATTTTTGGCGCGATCGAGCAGCAAGTGACGTCGACAAGGTTATGAGACGCTGGGCTCATGCTTTGGTCGCCCGCGCCTTGCCCTTGGCGCGGAAGTAATGGAAATCGCCTTTGGCGATGATCCGATCGCTCTCCGTCAGCTCGTGCGCTTCGAGCTCCGGCGCTGCGCGGAGACGGTCGTAAAGGGTGGCGAAATCCTGGTAGCAGTCGTGCAGGAGTTGCTCGAACCCGTCGATGACGAAATAGCTCTGCTGGAAATCGTCGATCACGTATTTCGTGCGCGTCACCCGTTCGAGATCGAAGGCCACGCGATTTGGCGAGGCGTCTTCGAGCGCGAAGATCGTCTCGGCCGGCGATGACAGGATGCCGGCGCCGAAAATGCGCAGCCCTTCCGGCGTGCTCATCAGGCCGAATTCGACCGTGTACCAATAAAGGCGCGCGAGATTGTGCAATTGCCCCCGCTCCAGCGCGCGGCGGCCGCCCCTGCCATAGGCCTCGATGAACGCCGCATAGAGCGGATTGGCGAGGAGGGGCACATGTCCGAATACGTCGTGGAAGACGTCCGGCTCCTCGAGATAATCGAGCTCCGCCTCGGGCCTGATGAAGGCGCCGGCTGGAAAGCGGCGGTTGGCGAGATGGTCGAAGAAGGCGTCGTCGGGAATGAGGCCGGCGACCGGCACGACGCGCCAGCCGGTCAGCGCCGCCAGGCGCTCGGACAGATCCGCGAAATCGGGAACGCCGCCGCTGGAAAGTTCGAGCCTGGCCTTGGCTTCGATAAACGCTTCGCAAGCGCGGCCGGGCAACAGCTTCTCCTGACGCGCGTAAAGGCGATTCCAGCGGTCGTGCTCCGCGGGGGTGTAGGAAGGCCAATCCTGGTCAATGGTCCAGTCGGCGTTGCGCGGCGCATCGGCGTAGCGATTGCGCGAAATCGACGGTTGGGCCTTGGGATCGGGCTGGCTCAATTGGCTCTCCCCTGGCCATCGAGGCTGATCGGCTCCCTTTCTATATGTCGCGGCGGCGCGCTTGCGAAAAGAGCCGCGTGCGGGCGTTTTTGTTGAAGCGCCCTGCTTTCTGTTCTATTCAGGCGGCAAGCGGAGCTTCACGCCGTGCTGCAACGTTTTTCGATTTCACGGGTCCTTGTTTGGCCAGGCGAGGTTTTCGATGCCGATCTACAGCTATCAATGCAAGAAATGTGGCGCTGATTTCCAGACCTTGGTGCGTTCCGGCGATGAGCCGGCCTGTCCGTCCTGCGGCGCCGTCGAACTCGAACAGCAATTGTCTTTGATCGCTTCGCCGGCCAAGGGCGGCGGCGATGGCGATGCGCCGGCCTGCTCGAATGCCGGGGCGGGACCTGGATGCGCCACATGTCCCGGCGCCGCGATGTTCGGCTGACAGGCGCAAAAGGTTGGGATTGCGATGAAGACCATATTCGTCACGGGCGCCACCGCCGGCTTCGGCGCAGCCTTCGCCCGCCGGTTCATCAAGGACGGCCACCGCGTGATCGCCACCGGGCGGCGCAAGGAACGCCTGCATGCGCTGGCCGATGAACTCGGAAAGAACCTGTTCGTCGCGCCGCTCGACATGACGGACACCCGCGCCATCGCCGAATTCCTGCCCTCCCTGCCGGAGGAATGGCGGCGCATCGACGTGCTGGTCAACAATGCCGGGCTGGCGCTTGGGCTTTCCTCAGCCTGGGAGGCCTCGCTCGACGACTGGGACCGGATGATCGCCACCAATGTCACCGGCCTTGTCCATCTGACCCGCGCCGTGCTGCCGCAGATGGTCGAGCGCGATGATGGGCTGATCGTCAATCTCGGCTCGATCGCCGGCGACTATCCCTATCCCGGCGGCCATGTCTACGGCGGCACGAAAGCCTTCGTGAAGCAGTTCTCGCTCAACCTGCGCGCCGATCTCGTCGGGAAAAACGTCCGCGTCACCAATATCGAGCCCGGCATGGTCGACGGCTCCGAGTTTTCGCAGGTGCGCTTCCACGGCGACGAAGGCAAGGCGGCGGCGGTTTACGCCGGCACGCAATCGCTGACGCCGGAGGACATTGCCGAGACCGTGGCCTGGCTCGTCTCGCTGCCGCCGCATGTCAACGTCAACACGCTCGAATTAATGCCGACCTGTCAGGCCAGCGGCCCCCTTGCCGTCAGACGGGGATAGGCTGAAAAAAAAGCGCTCCGGGGGAGCGCTTTCATGTCTGCCTGCGATCGCAGCGAAAATCAGATCGCCGCGTTGATCCATTTGGCCAGCTCGCCCTTGGGGGCCGCGCCGACCTTTTGCGAGGCCAGCTTGCCGTCCTTGAACAGCATCAGGGTCGGGATCGAGCGAATGCCGAGCTTGCCGGCGACGCCCGGGTTTTCGTCGACATTGAGTTTGACGATCTTGACCTTGCCAGCGTAATCGCGCGCGAGCTCCTCGAGCGAGGGGCCGATCATCTTGCAGGGGCCGCACCACTCCGCCCAGAAATCGACGACGACAGGCTCGGCGGACTGCAGAACGTCAGATTCGAAGCTGGCGTCGGTGACCTTGACGGTGGACATGAAAACCTCGCGGAAGGCGGGAAACGAATCCCTGGGAAAGATCGGATGAGGGGAACGTATGTAGCCGAGGCGAAACCGTCAAGCGCGCCGACGCAGGGGGGGATTTGCGCCAAGGCAATCCGCAATGTTCAATCCTCAACCTCCGAAAACGCCCTTGGTCAAAAATTTCCGCGCCTTTTCATTTTGTTGGCCCTGGCGCTGACCCCGCCGCTGGCCTTCGCCGCCGCCGCCCGTGCCTGCCGGTTGCCAATTGGGCACGAGCTGGTGCTTGCCTGGCCCGATCAGGTCGGCGCGGCCCATGGCTTTCAGCGCCTCGCGCAGCAAGGGCCAGTTTTCCGCATCATGATAGCGCAAAAAAGCCTTGTGCAGGCGGCGCTGCCGCAGCCCCTTGATGGCGTCGACCTTTTCCGAGCCGCCGCGCCGGACCGGCTTCAGCGGATTGACCCCCGAATGATACATCGCCGTGGCCAAGGCCATCGGCGAGGGCAAAAAAGTCTGCACCTGGTCGGCGCGGTACTTGTTGCGCTTCAGCCAGAGCGCGAGGCGCATCATGTCTTCGTCGGTAGTGCCGGGATGGGCGGCGATGAAATAGGGGATGAGGAAGTAATCCTTCTTCGCCTCGCGCGCCGCCTGGTCGAACAATTGCTTGAACTTGTCGTAGGCGCCGATGCCTGGCTTCATCATCTTCGACAGCGGGCCTTCCTCGGTGTGCTCCGGCGCGATCTTGAGATAGCCGCCGACATGGTGGGCGACGAGTTCGCGCACGTAGGCCGGGCTTTTCACCGCCAGGTCGTAGCGCACGCCGGACGCCACCATAATCTTCTTCACCCCCTTGATGTCGCGCGCCTTGCGATAGAGCTCGATCAGCGCGTCATGGCTGGTGTTCAAATTCTTGCAGATGTCGGGATAGACGCAGGAGGGTTTTCGGCACAGCGCCTCGGTCTTCTCGTCCTTGCACGCCATGCGGTACATGTTGGCGGTGGGGCCGCCGATGTCGGAGATGACGCCGGTAAAGCCCTCGGTCTTGTCGCGGATGGTCTCGATCTCCTGGAGGATCGATTTTTCCGAGCGGCTCTGGATGATGCGGCCCTCGTGCTCGGTGATCGAGCAGAAGGAACACCCTCCAAAACAGCCGCGCATAATGGTCACGGAATGGCGGATCATCTCCCAGGCGGGGATTTTGGCCCCGTCGTAGGACGGGTGTGGCGCGCGGGCGTAGGGCAGGTCATAGACCGCGTCCATTTCCGGCGTGGTCAGCGGAATGGGCGGCGCGGTCAGCCAGACGTTTCGGTCGCCGTGCTTCTGGATCAGCGGGCGGGCGTTGCCGGGATTGCTCTCCTTGTGCAGCACGCGCGAGGCGCGGGCGTAGCATTCCGGATCGATTGAAACCTGTTCATAGGCCGGCAGGCGGATGACGACATTGCCGGGAAGCTGGCGCGCGCCCTCGTCGCTCGAGTCGATATCGTCGGCATGGGCCTCGGTGAAGTCGTCGGGCACGGACTCGCGGGGAAAGGCGAGACCGCGAATGTCGGAAAAGTCTTGCGAAATACCTTTTTTGGCGATGCGATGCGCGACTTCGACCAGGGCGCGTTCGGCGTTGCCGTAAAGCAGGAGGTCGGCCTTGGCGTCGAGCAGGATCGAGCGGCGCACCTTGTCGGACCAGTAGTCGTAATGGGCGATGCGGCGCAGCGACGCCTCGATGCCGCCGAGGACGATCGGAACGCCGGAAAAGGCCTCGCGGCAGCGCTGGGCATAGACGATGACGGCGCGGTCGGGCCGTTTGCCGCCTTCGCCGCCGGGCGTGTAGGAATCGTTATGGCGCAGGCGACGGTCGGAGGTGTAGCGGTTGACCATCGAATCCATGTTGCCGGCGGTCACGCCCCAGAAAAGATTGGGCCTGCCGAGCGCCTTGAAGGCTTGCGCGCTGCTCCAGTCCGGCTGGCTGATCAGGCCGACGCGAAAACCTTGCGCCTCCAGCAGGCGGCCGACGATGGCCATGCCGAAACTCGGATGATCGATATAGGCGTCGCCGGTGATGAGGATGATGTCGCAGGAATCCCAGCCAAGCGTCTCCATTTCCGCCCGCGACATGGGGAAGAAGGGGCGGCGCCGAAGCGATGCGCCCAATATTTGCGATAGGAGAACAGCGGCTTGGCCGCGGCTGTTTGCGGATTTGAGGCCATTGCGCCTTTCTGGCGGTTTCATGGAAGCGCGTCAATAACGCGCCGATCGGGCTTTTCGATGGCTGAGGGCTCACATTGGCGGCGCGGCGGTTGCGGGCGCCTTTTCGTGATGGCCGGGGCGCTTCCAAAATTGCGCAATGTGGCGTAGAGATGTAAATGTTAATTACATTAACATCGTTTCGCAGTGAGGACAGCCCCATGACCAGCCAGGTGGAGATGCTTATCCGCAAAGCCGTCACCGGCGGCGTGATGAAAGTGGCCGAATTCAACCGCCGGCGCCCCCGCGGCGCTTCTCAGGCCAATCCTTTCCTGGCAGGACTACACCAGCCCGTCGCCGAAGAAGCGACGCTCGCCAATCTCCAGGTCAGCGGCACGATCCCGCCGGAGCTGGACGGGTGCTACCTGCGCAACGGGCCGAATCCGATAAACGCCAACCCGGCGACCTATCACTGGTTCGCCGGAGACGGGATGATCCACGGCCTGCGTCTCAGGGACGGCAAGGCTTTATGGTATAGAAATCGCTGGGTGCGCACGACCTCGGTCAGCAAGGCGCTCGGGGAGGCGCCCGCGCCCGGCCCGCGCAACGGCTCCTTCGATACGGTCAACACCAATGTTTTGCGCCATGCCGGAAAAATCTGGGCCCTGGTCGAGGCTGGCCCCTATCCCGTCGAGATGGACTGCGAGCTCAACACCATCGCCCACAATCCCTTCGAGGGCACGTTGTGCGGCGCCTTTACCGCCCACCCGCACATCGACCCGGACACGGGCGAAATGCATGCGATTTGCTACGATGGCGCGGTCCAGGACGCCGTTCGCCATGTCGTCGTCGGAATCGACGGCCGCGTTCGTCGCGACGAAAAGATCGCCGTCGAACACGGCCCCTCGATCCACGACTGCATGATCACCAGGAATTGGGTGGTGGTGTTCGATCTGCCGGTGACTTTTTCCATGAAGTCGCTGCTCGCCGGGCACAGCTTTCCCTACGCCTGGAACCCGAAGCACAGGGCGCGGGTCGGCTTGCTGCCCCGCACGCGGCAAGGCGAGATCATCTGGCGCGATGTCGATCCATGCTACGTCTTTCATCCCGCCAATGCCTATGAGCTCGCGGATGGCAAGGTCGTCCTCGACGCCTGCGTCCACGACACCATGTTCGCGCATGGCGGGGCGGGGCCGGATTCCAGCGGCATTGCTTTCGAACGCTGGACGATCGACCCGGACGCGGGCCGCGTCGAACGGCATGTGACGGACCCGGCCGCGCAGGAATTTCCCCGCATCGACGAGCGCCGCACCGGCAAGCCCTACCGCTTCGCCTACACGATGGCGGTGAGGAGCGGCAGCGTCGAGCTGATTTCGGAAACGCGGCTGTTCAAGCACGATCTCGAGACCGGAAAACGCGAGGTCCACGACTTCGGCCCCGATCGGCTGCCGGGCGAATTCGTGTTCGTTCCCCGCAACGCCGGCGCCGCGGAAGACGAGGGCTGGCTGATGGGCTTCGTGCTCAACGTGAAAGACGCGACCAGCGATTTCGCCATCCTCGACGCGCGCAATTTTTCCGGTCCGCCGCAGGCCGAAGTCCACATTGACCGCCGGATACCGCCAGGCTTCCACGGCAACTGGGCGCCCACGACGGCGGAAAGGTAATTACGCGAGGGCGCCCTCGCCTTCGGCCAGAAGGGAAGAAATCCCCTCGCGATAAGTGGGAAAAGCCAGGTCGAAATCGAGCAGGCTTTTCATGCGCCGGTTGGAGACGCGCTTGTTCTCGCCGTAAAAACTGCGCGCCATTGACGTCAGCTCCGTCGCCTCGAAATCGCGCTCCGGCGGCGGCTCGACGCCCATCAGGTTGGCGGCGTAGAGCACGACATCCTGCGGCGGCGCCGGCTCGTCGTCGGTGACATTGTAGATCCCGCCCGGCGGAAAACCGGTCAGGCAGGCGTTGATCGCGGCGGCGATGTCGTCGACATGGATGCGGTTGAACACCTGCCCCGGTTTTATCAGCCGTTTCGCCGAGCCTTCACGCAGCTTTTGCAGGACATTGCGGCCCGGCCCGTAAATGCCCGACAGGCGCAGGACGTAAATTTCCTTGCCTGTCTTTTTCGCCAGGTCGGTCCAGCGCGCCTCGGCGACCAGCCGCAGCCGGCTGCGTTCATTGGTCGGCTTCGTCTCGGTCGTCTCGTCGATCCACGCGCCCTGGTGATCGCCGTAGACGCCGATGGTCGAGAGATAGACGATCTTTTTCAGTTTTTTCGCCGCGGCGATGTCTTTTTCCAGACGTCGCAGCACCGGATCGCCGGAAGAATCCGGGCCGGCGCTGACAAGCAGCGCGTCGGCCTCGGCCAGGGCGGCGAGAAGTCGCGGATCGACGTCTTCGGCCGAGCCGTCGAAGGGCAGGAGTTTGATGCGGTCGAGGCGTTCGGCCTGCGGCGCGCGCCGGGTGCCGATGACATCGGCGAAGGCGCCGGAATGATGGACGGCGTAATGGGAGGCGGTATAGCCGAGGCCGAAAATGACCAGTTTCATATGGCCTGCTCCCATTCGGCGCGAACCTGCGGATCGGCGTCCTTGCCGCGCTGTTCAGCCAAGCTTAGGAATTTTTCGCGCGGATACAAGCGCGCCAGCGCCCAGACCGCCATGCCGCGCACCAGCGGCGACGCATGGTCGAGCCGCGCCAGAACCAGCGGCGCGAGCGAAGGATCGCCGGAATTTCCGATGGCTAACAGCACATTGCGCAGAAAACGCGCAAAACCGACGCGCTTGACCGGCCCGCCGGCGAAAAGCTGGCGGAAGCCGTCCTCGTCCAGCGCCGCCAGTTCTTTGAGCGGCGGCGCGACGAGGTCGGCGCGGGCCTGCAGCTTCGCCTCGCGCGAAATCTGGGCGAATTTGTTCCACGGGCAGGCGGCAAGGCAATCGTCGCAGCCATAGATGCGGTTGCCGATTTTTTCGCGAAACTTGTCTGGAATCTGCCCTTTGGCCTCTATGGTCAGGTAGGAGATGCAGGCGCGGGCGTCGATGCGGTAGGGCGCGTCGAGCGCCCCCGTCGGGCAGGCGTCCAGGCACGCCCGGCATGAACCGCAATGATCGCGCTCCGGCTTGTCCTCCGGCAGGTCGAGCGTGGTGAAGATGCTGCCGAGGAACAGCCAGGAGCCGAAATCGCGCGACACCAGATTGGTGTGCTTGCCCTGCCATCCAAGGCCTGCGGCGGCGGCGAGCGGCTTTTCCATCACCGGCGCCGTATCGACGAAGACTTTCACGTCGCCGGTCTCGCCGGCCCTTCTGGCCTGGGCGAGCAGGAAAGCCGCGAGTTGCTTGAGCTTGCCCTTGACGACGTCGTGGTAGTCGCGATGGCGGGCGTAAACCGAAATGTTGGCGGCCGCTTTTTGCGCCAGCGTCGCCAGGGGATCGCCCTCAGGGGCGTAATTCATGCCCAGGAGGATGATCGAGCGCACCTCCGGCCAGAGTTTCAATGGATCGCCGCGCCAGTCGGCGCGCTCGGCCAGCCAGTCCATGTCGCCGTGGCGGTTTTCAGAGAGAAAGGCGGCGAGGCAGGCCTGCGCCTCGGGAATGGCGCCCGGGCGGGCGATGCGGCAGGCGTCGAAGCCGAGTCTTTTGGCCTCGACGCGGAAAGAGGTCAGAAATCGACTTCCGCATAGATCGGATTGGCCGCGACGCCGGGAACCCGGTCCGCCAGCAGCGGGCGAAAGCTCGGACGGCTTTTCAGGCGCTGATACCATTGCTTGGCCGGCTCTTCTTCGTCCCAAGGCGCGTCACCGAGGAAATCGACGCTGGAGAGATGCGCGGCGGCGGCGAGGTCGGCATAGCTCATCTTGTCGCCCGCCAGCCAGTTCCGCGTCGTCGCCAGATAGGAAATATAACGCAGATGATAGCGCAGATTGGTTCGCGCGGCGCGCACCAGCTCCATATTCGGCGCGCCGCCGCCGATCTGCGTGGCGGTGAAGCGCTTGTAGACCTTTTCGGTCACCAGCCAGTTGGAGGCTTCGGAATAGAATTTGTCGTTGAACCAGGAGGTCAGCCGCCGCACTTCGACGCGCGCGGTCGGCGAGGCCGGCAGCAGGCGGTGGTCGCCGAGACGGTCGCCGAGCGTCTCGTCCAGCCATTCGGCGATCGCGCCGGCGCCCGGGACGACGAAGCCATTGTCCTCGACCAGCACCGGGGTCTGCCCGGCGGGATCGAGCAGCAGGAACTCGCGCCGCCGCTCGTGCACGCGCTCTTCGATCAGTTCCGGTTCGACGCCATATTCGCCTAGCGCCAGGCGGATGAAACGGGAATGCGGACAAAGGGGATGATGATAAAGCTGGGGCATGCCTGATCTGTTCAGCCGGCTGTTGTTGAAGCGCGCCGGATCGCTCCGTATAGGAGCGCGCGCGGCGACGAACAAGAGCGCATTTCAGGCAGAAGGCCTAAATAAACCCTTACGCTGGTTAAGCTCAGGCTCCAAGGCGTTGCGCGAGCAGCCGGACGTCGTCGGCGTGGAGAGCCTCTCCTGCCGCAAATCTTCGGGCGAGGGCAAAATCCGCGGCGCTCCAGCCCGGCAGCGACACGAATTTTCTTTTCCCTTGCAGCAGGCGGATTTCAGAACAGGCGGCAAGGCGCGCGCGCAATTCCTCTTCCTTGTCGTCGTCGCGCCAACCCTCGAGATCGACCGGCCCCAGCATGGGCTCCCCCTTCGCGTCGCCGCGGCGATCGACGCCTTGGCGTTCCGCGCGCGACTATGCCGACGCAATTTCACGCGACAAGTGACGGGCGTCACGCAGGGCTTTTTTGTCGCAGCGGAAGGCAAGTTTTCTCGGGGAACTGGCAAAGGTCGGCGATGGGGCAGGCGGCGCAGAGCGGCTTGCGCGCCTTGCAGATATAGCGCCCGTGCAGGATCAGCCAGTGATGCGCATGCAGCATATATTCGTCGGGAATGATCGCCAGCAGGCCGCGCTCGACCGCTTCCGGCGTTGCGCCGCGCGCCAGGGGAATGCGATTGGAGACGCGGAACAAATGGGTGTCGACGGCGATGGTCTTTTCGCCGAAGGCGATGTTCAGCACGACATTGGCGGTCTTGCGTCCGACGCCCGCCAGGCTTTGCAGCGCCTCGCGGCTGCGCGGGACCTCGCCGCCGAATTCCTCGATCAATTTTCGTGAAAGGGCGATGACGTTTTTCGCCTTGGCGCGAAATAGGCCGATGGTCTTGATTTTCTCGCGCACGCCTTCCTCGCCGAGCGCAAGCATGGCCTCAGGCGTCGAGGCGCAGGCGAACAGGCTTCTTGTCGCGCGATTGACCCCCGCGTCGGTCGCCTGGGCGGAGAGCACGACGGCGACCAGCAGGGTGAAGGGATTGACATAGTCCAGCTCCCCCTTGGGGTGGGGATTTTGCGCCGCGAAACGCGCAAAAATATTTCGCACCCGTTCGACATCGGCGGCGCCTTTTTTCCGCGTCGCCGGTTTAACGGGCTTGCGGTCGGCGATTGTCGTGACTTTGGCGATCGTCTTGCGGCTGGATTCGGTCATGCCATACTAGATCGCGTCATGCCTCGCGAGACAAGCGGTCCGACGCGCAATTCCAGCCGGCGGAGGCTTGACGCCCAGATGCCTAAGCAAGCACGCAATGATCTTTCCGTGCAAGGCCCGACCGCTGATGCGCTGCTCTTTGCTGTCCAGTTGCGGCCTCATCGCTCGCTGTCGCTCGGGCGACGCAGGCTGACCCTGGCGGCCTTCGCGATGCTGCAAGGCGGCGGCGGCCTGGCGGCCTGCCTCTTCGGCGCCTGGCCGGTGGCGTTCTTCTTCGGCCTGACCTGGCTGGGTCTGGTCGCGGCGTTCAGGCGCAACGCCGCCGACGCGCAGGCCTACGAAGAGATCGCGCTGAGCGCGCTCGAATTGCATTACGCGCGCGTCAATACGGCGGGCGCACGGCGCGAATGGCGCTTCAATCCGCTCTGGGTTCGCCTGGCGATCGAACGCCACGCTGAATTTGGCGTCGAGCGGCTCGATTTTTACGCGCGCGAAAAACGGGTGCAGGTCGGCGCTTTCCTGGGGCGGGGCGAGAAGACGCGACTGGCTGCCGAACTTGCCGCCGCCTTGGCGGCTGCGCGGCGGGGGGCGCGTTTTTGACGGTCTGGCTCTGGTTTGACCGCGCAAAGAAAAAGGACCGCCCTATGGGAGCGGTCCAAGTCTCAGGGAGGAAACGCCCGAGTGACGGGCGTCTGCGACGCGAAGTCACGCTTACATTGATAGAGGCAACTGCGCTCGCAAGGTTTGATATAGCGCAAATTCGGCAAAATTCAGCCAGATCAGATTGTCGCAGCCTGCTCGCGGTTCAGCAGGGCTCGCTTGCGCGCCATGCCCCAACGATATCCTGACAGGGAGCCGTTGCTGCGCAACACCCTGTGGCAGGGAATGGCAAAGGCAAGGACATTTGCTGCGCAGGCGCCGGCCACCGCGCGCAGGGCTTTGGGCGAGCCGATGCGCCGCGCGATCTCTGCATAGCTGGTGGTTGTTCCCGGCGGGATTTCGCGCACGACGCGCCAAACCTTGCGCTGGAATTCGGTTCCCCTGACGTCGAGTTGCAGTTCGAGCGGATGTTGCGGCCGCTCGATCGCGTCCACTACCGCCGCAATCGTATCGGTGAGCCTTGCGTTATCGGCGACGAGACGCGCCTCGGCGAAGTGATCGCGCAATTCCTGGACGAGTTTCGGGCAATCGTCGCCAAGGAGGATGGCGCAAACGCCACGCGAACTCTGGGCGACCAGAATTGCGCCGAGCGAGGCCTCGCCGAAAGAGAAGGTGATTTCTTCAGCGCTCTCGGCGGCGGGAAGTGGGCGCGGATTGGCGATCGTCATGCGTTCGGCCCAAAGAAATTCCGAGGTTTAAAAATTCCGATGATCGGAACGCCTGCGCGCAACCGCCGCGCGGGCCGTTGCGGCCATCTTACGCCAATCGGCTCGAAAGGCGACTCTCCCCGAAGTTTCCTTGGCGGAGAGGTTCGCCCTTGGCCTGAAACCCCAGGCCAGATTGGCGCAAGCCTCGCCCCTTATCACTTGCAGTTGGGCCTTCTCACGACTTTGTCAGGCTGGTCGATGATAGGCGGCGACGAGGTTCGCCAGACGAAAAACGAGTTCTTGATTGCGGAAAATGCAAAGGCGGCGCGCCAAAATCTTCTTGCGGTTCCGGCGCGCGGCGGCGACGCCCAGGCTCTGGCTGCGCGCGCGCGACGGGGTGACTGCGGTCGAATTCGCCCTGGTGGCGGCGCCGACGCTGTTTTTATTCTACGCGATCTTCCAGATCGGCCTGTATTTCTTCATGGAAAGGTCGCTGGAACATGCGACGTTGGTTGCGGCGCGCGCCGTGACGACCGGCGCCGTCACCGTCGGCGCGCTGACCGCCAGCCAGTTCGAGGCCACCTATATCTGCCCGAATCTTCCGGGCCTGTTCAATTGCTCCAATGTCTTTATCCAGTTGACAGTGGTGACGCCGAACCAGTCGCCGTCCGGCTATTATGCCTATGTAAATCCGGCTAAGAGCGGCTTGATCCTGCCGCCGCTCAACAGCAAGACGGACACATTCAGTTCGGGGACGAGCTGCCAATACGTCGTCTTGCAAGTGCTTTATCCGCAACCCTATTTCTTTTCGGGCATGACGGCCTCGAACGCGACGGTCTTCAACGGCCAGAGCGTTTCGGTGCTGATGGCGAGCACGACCTTCAAGAGCGAGCCCTACTCCGGCTCCGCTTCCGCGGCGGGGTGCTGAAGATGCGCCGGCCGGGCGGCCCAAAGTTTGCTGCAAGGATTGCGCGCAAGCGAACGGCGTGGCGGAGCCTCTGCCGTATCCTGTGGCGCGACCGCCGCGCGGTGGCCGCGCTCGAATTCGCCATGGTCGCGCCACTGCTGATTACTCTTGTCGCGGGCGGCTACGAAGTGTCGCGCGAGGTCGACGGCACGCGCCAATTGACGACCCTGGCCAATTCGATCGCGACCATGCTGACGACCAACACCAGCGGTTCGGTCACCTATCTCGGCCTCCATTACGCCTTCAATTCGGCGATGGTCATCTTCCCGGCCGTGCTGAGCGATTCCTATTCGAAAGGCGTGGCCTGGAACAGTGACATTAGCATCTCGATGGCGGGCGTCAGTTTCACGCCGACGGTCGCCGGATGCACCACATCTTGCAGCTACAAGGCCAATATCGTCTGGACCGGTGGTTCGGCCACCCGCGCCTGCGGAACCAATCCGACCACGGCGCCCGATGCTTCGCAGCCGTCGCCTTCGACCTTGCCCGCCGACCTTTTCAATACAGTGACGACGCCGATCGGCGTTGCGCCACCGTCTTTCGTCATCGCTGTGGACATCACGTTCACCTGGACGCCCGCCGTTTTCTCGCAATTGTTCGGCCCGGTCACGCTAACCCGCTCGGTCTATCTTTCGCCGCGCTATGTCTCGCAAGTCAAATATTCCGCCATTTCGGGCGACGATGGATTTGGCAAGGAATGCCCGGGCTTCTGAAAGGAGTTTTTCTCATGCTGGCGCAACTGAGGCGGAGGATCAGGCAGTGGTCGGACGATCGCGCCGGGGCTGTCGCGGTGCTCTATGCCGTAGCAGCGTTGCCGCTCATTGGCGTCATTGGCATCGGAATCGACTACGGCTTCATGCTGAGCGTCAAGTCAAAGCTCGACATGGCGTCCGACGCCGCGGCGATCGCCGGCGCGACCGGGGCCAACGATTACATCACGGCCTATACGGGCAGCAGCGATCCGACGGCGAGCGCGACCGCCGCGGGTCAGGCGCAAGCGCAGGCGCAGTTCAACGCCAATAGGGGCGGCTTGCCAAACGGAACCATCACTTTCAACCCGCCAACCATCACGCGATCGGGATCGACTATCACCAGCGCCGTATCTTATTCGTTTTCAATGCCGACGCTGTTCATGGCGGTCCTCGGGACCAAGACCATGACGGTTACGGGCGGCAGCGCCGCCTCGGTGACGCTCCCGACCTACGTCAATATCTTCATTATCCTCGACAATTCCGAAATCGATGGGCATAGGCGCGACGTCAGCCGACCAGACCAAGATCAATACGGTCAGTCCCGGTTGCGGCGTCGCCTGCCATTTCAAGGGACAGGACACGGCGACGCAAGCGCGCGCGATCGGCGCCACCCTGCGCATCGACGCCGCGAAAGCCGCGATTTACTCAGCGTTGAAAAATGTTACTTCAGGCTCCACTTACCAGGTTTCCATTTACACGATGAGTGACCAATTAACCAACGTTTTTGCGCTGGCAAACAATATTACCACCGCCAACGCCTATTTTGACTCTGTGCAAAATAATTCGTCAAGTATCGATCTGGCGAATAATGAATACAATGGCGGAACCGATATCACATTTGGCCTGAATTCGCTTTACAGCACTTTGAAAAACCTGAAAGCCGGCGGCGTGAC
Organism: uncultured Alphaproteobacteria bacterium; assembly: GCA_963828185.1. Taxonomy (GTDB): domain Bacteria; phylum Pseudomonadota; class Alphaproteobacteria; order Rhizobiales; family Beijerinckiaceae; genus Rhodoblastus. The sequence goes on from CAWHDV010000001.1 coordinate 432,794, forward strand.
AGTGACGCCGGGCAACGGTCTGACGCCGCAGACCGCTGTGGGCGTTGTCATGCTCGTCACCGACGGCGTGCAGGATTCAGACGAGAAGACCGTCTACAGCGGCGGGCAATATCAGGACGAGAGCGACCCGAATTTCACGGTTCTCTCTCCGTGCAATCAATCGTCATGCTGGGACGATCCGACATTCGGCGTTTATTTCCAATCGCTCGACCCCTCCAAATGTACGCAGATCAAAAACCTTGGCTATACGCTGATGACGCTGGACGTCAATTATCTCGTTCCGCCGGTATCCATGCAAGATGCGGCCGCCTATGAGGGTGTCTTTAGCTACATTCAGCAATATCTGCTGCAATCGATCCCAAGCAACATGGCGAGTTGCGCAACTTCATCGTCCTATGCCTTTACCGCGACGTCTTCGATGGACCTTCAGACTGCAACTCAAAACATGTTCGCCGCCATTCCCCAGCAGCAGTCGGCGCGCATTTCCCAATAAGGCGACTTTTCGGACGCGCCCCGCGCCAATGGCGCAAGCTCGAGTGAACTTTCACGTCAAGCGCGCGTTCGTAACATGTAGGACCGAGCGGGCGCGGGCAGCGCCTCGCGCCGTCCGCGGGAGACGCACATGCCACTGACCGAAGAACAGAAACTCCATCGCCAACTCGAAGATTTCTCGCAACGGCTCCGCAAGCGGACTGACGAATTCAAGAAGACCGGACATTTTTCGGATATCCATCGCCGCTTTGTCGGCCACCTCGAATCCACCAACGCCAGGTTGCGCGCCAAGGTGGAGGCCGCCGCGCGATCTGGAGGTTCGTGGGAATTCACCAAGAGCGAACTTTGGCGTGATTACGGAACAGCCGTCAATGATCTCGTCAGATTGGAAGAACGTCTCGACGCTGAATTCATGAAAAAAACCTAGTTTTTGTCTCAGCGCAGGATTCATGCAGCTGAGGCGGCGGCGCAACTTCAGGTTGTGAATCCTTTACCTTTTCATGGTTCTATCGCGTCGGACTCCCATCCGCCGCGATGGGGAGGACAACCGGAAGCCGATCGTTCCGCCAGACCTGTCGTCTGGCCGAGCCGTTGAGAGAGCGCAATGACCCCGAAACCGTCAGCCTTGCCGTTCGAGGTCGAAGTCGAGTTGCTCGACTCCCTGCACGGGCCCCTCAAGTCGCTGGTGGCGGGAAACCTGGGCGTCGCCGTTGTCGCCCTGATATGCGGCGCCGCCAGCCGGGATCACGCCCTGCTCTCCATGGCCTGCCTGGTGGCCATCGCCGGCGCCGCCCGCGTCTTGCTGACCTGGTTTTATCACAAAGCGGATCGCGATTTTTCGCTCTCGGACCTGCGAACCTGGAAGAACAGGACGGTCTGGGCCGCTTCCGCCGTCTCCGCGCCGCTCGGTCTATGCGGCTTCATCGGTTTGTCGAACGGAGCCGACGCCTCGGTCGGCGTCCCGCTCGTCGCCACCATCATCGGCTATGCGGCCTCGACCGTCAGCCGCAATGCGGGCGTTCCGATGTGTGTCAAAAGCCAACTGGCGTTGACAACGGCGCCGCTTGCGATGGCCTTTGCGCTCAACGGCGGCGTCGCCAATATCGCCATAGCCGTGCTGCTCGTCCTGGCCGTTTCAGCCATGAGCGAAATTTCCCGCTCGGTTTATCAGACCCTCATCAGGGCTCTGGTTTATGGGAGGGAAAAACATGCCCTGGCCGAGGCGCTGGCCGCACAGGCGGCCAATTTCGACGCCGCTCTCACCAATATGTCGCATGGCCTGGCGATGTTCGACGCCAGCGATCGCCTGGTGATCTGCAATCGCGGCTTCGCCGAGTTTTTCCGGCTCGACGCCGAGAGCCAGGCCAGGGGCGCCTCGCCCTCCCAGGTCATTCGCTGCGCGGCGCGTGCGGGCCTTATCCCGCTCGACAGTCTCGACGTGATCGAACAACGCTTCATCGCCGGCACGCGCTGCCGCGCCCAGGAGGAACTGACGCTGTCGCTGCGTGATGGGCGAGCTTTTGAATTGTCGTTCCAGGCCATGGCGCACGGCGGCGCCGTCGTCATTGTCGACGATGTGACCGAACGCAAGGCGCAGGAAGAAAAAATCGCCCATATGGCGCGGTTCGACAAATTGACCGGCCTGCCGAACCGCAGCCAGTTTGAGGAACAATTCGCCGACATCCTGGCGCGCAACAGCTGCGCGAAACCCCTGGCCGTCGTCTGCATCGACCTCGACCACTTCAAGGAAGTGAACGACACGCTGACCCATATGGTTGGGGATCAGCTCCTGGTCGCGGTCGCTGCGCGCATGCGGGGCTGCATCCGCTCCGGCGACCATCTTGCGCGCTTCGGCGGCGACGAATTCGTGCTGATCCTGCCAAACCTCGACGCGACGACGGCCGTGACCGAGGTTTCCAACCTGCTGCAGCGGCTGATCGAAACAGTCGCCGAACCCTATGAGATCAACTCGCACGCCATAGTCATCGGCATGAGCGCCGGGGTCGCGCTCGCGCCGGCCGACGGACGGACCCGCGACGATATCCTGCGCGCCGCCGACCTCGCGCTCTACAAGGCCAAGAACCAGGGCCGCGGCGGCTTCCATTTTTTCGAAGCCGGTCTCGACTTGGCGGCGCAGGAGCGCCGGCAGATCATTCTCGACATGCGCGCGGGCATGGCGCAAGGCCAGTTCTTCCTCGAATATCAACCGATCATCGATCTCGGCACCGGACGGATCGCCTGTTGCGAGGCGCTGATGCGCTGGAAACACCCGAGATTGAATATATCACCCGACAAATTCATCGCCATCGCCGAAGAAACCGGCATGATCGCCGAACTCGGCCGCTGGGCGCTGCTGCAAGCCTGCAAGGACGCGGTCGCCTGGCCGGAACCAATCGCCGTCGCGGTCAATCTTTCGCCGGTCCAGTTCAAGCGCGAAAATCTCCCTGCGACGATCGAGCGGGTCCTGCGCGAGACCGGCCTCGATCCGCGCCGGCTGGAGTTGGAGATCACCGAGAATCTGCTGATTTCGAGCGACGACGCGACCAAGAAAGCCGTCGAGACAATCACCGGCCTCGGGTGCAGCCTCGCCCTCGATGACTTCGGCCGCGGCTATTCCACCTTCGGCTATCTGATCAGCTTCCCCTTCAGGAAAGTGAAAATCGACAGGGCGTTTATCGACTCGATCGAGAGGAAGGCCGAACACCGCGCCATCATCGGGGCCGTGGGCCAGCTCGCGACCAGCCTGTCGATGTCGATCGTCGCCGAAGGCGTCGAAACCGAGTCGCAGCTCGAAATCCTCATAGCCGAAAAGGTCGGCTATGCCCAAGGCTGGCTGTTTTCGAAATCCGTGGCCAGCGCGGATATCCCCTGGAAGAAATTCGAAAAATCAGCGCGCCGCGCGGCCTGATCGGAGCCAGTTCAACGGTCGCGGAAATGGACGGCGAGCCAGACGGTCGGCGCGGCCGGATCGGTCCATTCGACGCGGTGGCGAACATGGGCGGGCAGTTCAATGAAATCGCCGGGTCGCAGGGTCCGCGCGTCGCTTTCGCCTTCGATCAGCAGACCCGCCGATCCGGCGACCAGCAGCACCCATTCCGCCCAGTCCTGATCGAACCAGAATCCCGGCGGGCTCGCCTGTCCGGTCGAGACGATGCGTTCGATCCGCGCCGCCGCCGTCTCGGCGAGGACGAGGACCTGCTCGAGGACCTGCTCGAGGACCTGTTCGTCTGGCTGGGGCTCCACCGCATCCGCCAGGAGATTGCCGCTCGCGATCATGACGCCGCTCCAGAATCAAGTCCCGCCATCGGCGCGCGCACGGCGTCGCCTTCCCGACGTTATACTGCTGATCGATGGGATCGGAAAAAAGCCACCGCCGCAAGTTGGTTGGCGCCGATGTAAAGACGGTTTGCAGGCCTGGCGCCGGGAAACCGATCCTCTCCCCGTTAATCTATTGATAACACGTCTATATTTTTGTCACCCGGAATGGCGCGGCTTTTGCTCCCTCATGATATGATGATTTGTCTCTTTCATCTTATACGATGTCCGATCTGAAAAGATCGCTGCGAGCGCCGCTCTCGCCGCCGCGAAGGAACCAGAAGATGACCCAAGCCGACGAACTCGCGCCCCGGTCTCGCGCGCCGCAGTCTCGTTTCCCTGTTGTCAGCGCCCGGACGGCGCTGTTGTTCGCCGGCCTCGTCTTCGCCAACGCCGCCGCCTGGGTCTGGGCCTTCGTGCTGTTTTCCGGCCGGCCCGCCGTCCTCGGCACAGCCTTGCTCGCGTGGGTGTTCGGGCTGCGGCACGCGGTCGACGCCGACCATATCGCGGCGATCGACAATGTCGTGCGGAAGCTCATGCAGAGAGGTGAAAAGCCGCGCACGGTGGGCCTGCATTTTTCGCTCGGCCATTCAACCGTGGTGATTCTCGCGGCGATCGGCCTGGCCTTCGCCGCTTCGGCGATGAAGGGCAGGATGGAGACCTTCAAGACGGTCGGCGGCGTCGTCGGCACCGCCATTTCCGCCGCTTTCCTGCTTCTGATAGCGGCGGCCAATCTCGTCATCCTCGTCGGCGTCTGGCGCACCTTCCGCGCGGTGCGCGCGGGCGCCGACCTCGACCATGAGAGCCTCGACCTCCTCCTGTCGGGACGTGGTTTCCTGGCGCGGCTGTTCCGACCGATGTTCGCCGTGGTGACAAAGCCCTGGCACATGTACCCGCTCGGCTTCTTGTTCGGCCTCGGCTTCGACACCGCCACCGAGATTGGTCTCCTGAGCATTTCGGCGGCCGAAGCGGCCAATGGCATGTCGCCTTGGCAAACCCTGGTCTTCCCCGCGCTGTTCACCGCCGGCATGGCCCTGGTCGACACGGCCGACAGCACTTTGATGGTCGGCGCCTATGACTGGGCCTTCGTCAATCCGCTGCGCAAGCTCTGGTACAATCTCACCATCACCGCGGCCTCGGTGCTTGTCGCCGTGCTGATCGGAGGAATTCGAGGCGCTCGGCCTGATCGCCGATCGGTTGGGGCTTGCCGGCGGCGGCTGGGACATCGTCTCTGGCCTCAACGACAGTCTGACCAATTTTGGCTTCGTCGTCGTCGGCGTTTTCCTGATGGCCTGGATCGTCTCGGCGGCGATTTACAAGTTTAAAAACTACGATCGACTCGGCGCGTCGCCAAGCGTGACTGAAGGCTGGGGCGTGGGCCAATGAAAACGCGCCGCCGCGAGGATAGCGCGGCGGCGCGGGTCGGCGTCGAAAAGCGGGGGGCTAGAAAATCACCACCGAGCGGATCGATTCGCCTTTGTGCATCAGGTCGAAGGCATGGTTGATCTGGTCGAGCGGCATGGTGTGGGTGATGAGGTCGTCGATGTTGATCTTGCCCTCCATGTACCAGTCGACGATTTTCGGCACGTCGGTGCGGCCGCGGGCGCCGCCGAAGGCGCTGCCGCGCCAGTTGCGGCCGGTGACGAGCTGGAACGGCCGGGTGGAAATTTCCGTCCCCGACGGCGCGACGCCGATGATGATCGAGGTGCCCCAGCCGCGATGGCAGCATTCGAGCGCCTGGCGCATTGTGTGGACATTGCCGATGCATTCGAACGAGAAATCGGCCCCGCCGCCGGTAATGTCGACGATCGCCTGCACCACCTTGTCGCGGCCGACTTCGTCGGGATTGACGAAATCGGTCATGCCGAATCTCTTCGCCATCTCGACCTTGGACGGGTTGAGATCGACGCCGATGATCTTGTCGGCGCCGACCATGCGCGCGCCCTGGATGACATTGAGGCCGATTCCGCCGAGGCCGAACACGACGACATTGGCGCCCGGCCAGACCTTGCCGGTGTAAACCACCGCGCCGATGCCGGTGGTGACGCCGCAGCCGATGTAGCAGATCTTGTCGAAGGGCGCGTCCTCGCGCACCTTGGCCACGGCGATTTCAGGCAGGACGGTGAAGTTCGAAAAGGTCGAGCAACCCATATAATGCCAGAGTATGTCCTTGCCGCCGCCCGCAGGCGCGCAAGAGAACCGGCTGGTGCCGTCGGGCATCATGCCCTGGCCCTGGGTGGAGCGGATGGCGGTGCACAGGTTGGTGCGCTGCGACAGGCAGCTTTTGCACTGCCGGCATTCCGGCGTGTAGAGCGGAATCACGTGGTCGCCCACCTTGACCGACGTGACGCCGGCGCCAACCTCGCGGACAATGCCTGCGCCCTCGTGACCGAGGATCGCCGGGAACTTGCCTTCGGAATCGAGGCCCGAAAGGGTGTAGGCGTCGGTATGGCAGATCCCCGTCGCCATGATCTCGACCAGCACCTCCCCTGCCTTCGGCCCTTCGAGGTCGACGGTCTCGATCGTAAGCGGGGCCTCGGCCTTCCATGCGACAGCAGCGCGGGTTTTCATTTTGGCGACTCCGGATCAACGGGAATAAAGCCGCCCTATTTAATGACACACGGCATTGCGCGCGCAACGCACAAGTTCATGTCTAAGCCAAATCTTAGAATACGCTGCACTGCACTCAATTCAACGAAGCTGCGCCAACAGAGATCCTTATTTATCTTATCGCCGCGGAGGCCCGGAGGCTCCTGCGGCAAAGCGTCTTCACGTACAGGTCTTTGCCGATATCCTCCTTCAGGCTGCCGCGCGCGATCATTTCCTGCCAGCCGTGTGAGCAGCCCAGCTCTGAATTGACATGGGTCGAGATCATGTCGATTGCATTGTTCTCGTTGCAAGTGCTTGCGGGGGTGGTCGACAATTGGCAGACCAGGACGACAGCGGTGAAAAACGACATCGGCTTCCCTTCAATCTGGAGTTGTTGGATTGTAAGGCTTCAAGTCTCTGTTGTTAAGCCATAAGTATGCTTTTCATCAAATTTTTGTGATCGCTCGATATTGCGGCGCCGCGTGCCTAAAACGCCAGCTCTTTCGTGCAAATGTTGCTGGTTTCGTGAGCGCCTCGGCCGGGGGAAGCTTATTGGTTGAGCCGCCCAGGCGAGTTGGGCTTCCGACGATACGTCGGGATAAGGCGCCAAATTGCGAATCGCTTGAGCTTTGCTTGGGAGTCTCTATTGTTAAGCTCAAGCAATATTCGGGCGACCGGCATGAACCCGCACGTCGGCGGCGCATGCGACGCCCGCACCCGTGGGATCGCCGTAGCTCGGCGCAATCCATGTTGCAGCGCAGTATAAACGCGCCAATAGATGCCGCCTATCGGCTGATCGGAAGATTATGTTCGATCATAAGAAAAATATAAAAAATGAACGGTCGCGTTTGCGTTGCGGCGACTTGCGAGCGCCTGTAAAGTTCGAGTGTTATAAAAGAACGGACGCGCTAGTAGCTTGTTTGGCAAACGAGACTTTCGTCTTAGCCACGGCAGGCCGGTGCGTGATGATTTAAAATATAGCCAATACATTGGCGTCCGTCCATTGGCGGCGTCTGTGCGGCAGCGGAGGAAGCAAATGAAAATATTATTCGCATCGCTCATGTCGGTCAGTCTGCTGGCGGTGGTCACGCCGGCGAGCGCCAACGAAAGCGTCATCAAATTGACCGCGAACCCGAGCAACTGGGCCGCGCCCGCGGGGAATTACGCCAATACGCGCTATTCCAAGCTCGATCAGATCACCGACAAGAATGTCGGCAAGCTGGCGCCGGCCTGGACTTTTTCGACCGGCGTGCTGCGCGGTCATGAAGGCCAGCCGCTGGTCATCGGCGACGTGATGTATGTCCACACGCCCTTCCCGAATGACGTCTATGCGCTGGATCTCAATAACGACGGCAAGATTCTCTGGAAATATTCGCCCAAGCAGGACCCGAACGTGATTCCGGTGATGTGCTGCGACACGGTGAATCGCGGCCTCGCCTATGGCGACGGCATGATCATCCTGCATCAGGCCGACAATACGCTCGTGGCGCTCGACGCCAAGACCGGCAAGATGGAATGGTCGGCGTCGGACGGCGACGCCAAGGTCGGCGCCACCGGCACTTCGGCGCCGCTGGTCGTCAAGGACGAGGTGCTGGTCGGCGTCTCCGGCGGCGAATTCGGCGTCCAGGGACACCTGACCGCCTTTGACCTCAAGACCGGAAAGATGAAGTGGCGCGGTTATTCCGAGGGACCTGACGATCAAATGCTGATCGATCCGGAGAAGACCATGGCGCTCGGCAAGCCGGTTGGCAAGGATTCCAGCCTGAAGACCTGGAAAGGCGACCAGTGGAAGACCGGCGGCGGCGCCACCTGGGGTTGGATCTCGTACGACCCCGAGCTGAATCTCGTCTATTATGGTTCGGGCAATCCCTCGACGTGGAATCCGAAGCAGCGGCCTGGCGACAACAAGTGGTCGATGACCATCTGGGCGCGTGACGCCGACACCGGAACGGCCAAATGGGTCTATCAGATGACGCCCCACGACGAGTGGGATTATGACGGCATCAACGAAATGGTCCTGACCGATCAAAAGATCGACGGCAAGGAGCGCAAGATCCTGACGCATTTCGACCGCAACGGCTTCGGCTACACGCTCGATCGCGTGACCGGCGAATTGCTGGTGGCGCAGAAGTTCGATCCAGCCGTCAACTGGGCGACCGGGATCAACATGGACAAGTCGAGCCCCGATTATGGCCGGCCGATCCGCGTCAAGAAATATTCGACCGAGGCCAACGGCGAAGACGTCAACACCAAGGGCGTCTGCCCCGCCGCGCTCGGCTCCAAGGACGAGCAGCCTTCGGCCTACTCGCCCAAGACCGGCCTGTTCTACGTGCCGACCAACCATGTCTGCATGGACTACGAACCGTTCCGGGTGAGCTACACGCCGGGTCAGCCCTATGTGGGCGCGACGCTTTCGATGTATCCGGCCCCCGGCGGCAGCGACATGGGCAATTTCATCGCCTGGGACGGCACGAAGGGCAAGATCGTCTGGTCCGATCCGGAAATGTTCTCGGCTTGGGGCGGCGCTCTGGCGACAGCCGGCGACGTGGTCTTCTATGGCACGCTCGAGGGCTATCTCAAGGCGGTCGACGCCAAGACGGGCAAGCTGCTTTACAAGTTCAAGACCCCGTCGGGCATTATCGGCAACGTGATGACCTATGAGCACAAGGGCAAGCAATATGTGGCTGTCCTGTCCGGCGTCGGCGGCTGGGCCGGCATCGGCCTCGCGGCGGGCCTGACTGATCCCCACGCCGGTCTCGGCGCGGTCGGCGGCTACGCTGCGCTGAACGACTACACCTCGCTGGGCGGCACGCTGACCGTTTTCGCCCTTCCGGATTGATCCCTCGGTGCTTCCACAACGCCGGGCGGCCTTCGCGACCGCCCGGCGTCTTTATTTCCAACGGGGGACGTGCAGTGAGGAATTTGATGAACAACGCCCGCGCCGGGACGGCTGGCGGGTGGGCGGTCAGGTTCGCCGTCGCGACGTTTTGCCTTTCGGCTCTGACCGCGTCGGCGCTCGCAGACGCCGCAAAGCCCGCCTCGCCCGCAAAGACGGCGAGCAGCCAGGATGGCAAATATTTCGACGCCAGCGGCGATCCGACGTACAATATCGGCGCCGACGGCAGGGTCGACTGGTACACTTATTCGGGTTTCATGCGTTACCATTCCGAATGTCACGTCTGCCATGGTCCGGACGGACTAGGGTCGACCTATGCGCCAGCGCTTGCCGATTCCCTCAAGACGATGGACTATTCGACATTCCTGGCGACGGTGGCGCAGGGCAAAAAAGACCTTTCCGCCGGTCAGGAAAAAGTGATGCCGACCTTCGGCGCCAACAAGAACGTCATGTGCTATGTCGACGATATCTTCGTCTATCTCAAAGCGCGCGCCAATGGCGGCCTCCCGCGCGGACGGCCGATGAACCATGACCCGAAACCCAAGAGCGCAAGAGATGCCGACGACGCCTGCATGGGTCCCGAATAGCTTTCTTGCCGCGACCAAAAAAACACTGGCGCTCGCCGCCGTGTCGCTCGCCCTGACGGCGGGCGTCGCCTCCGCGCAGACAAGGCCCGACCTGGTGGCGACCGACCGGCTGAGGGTCTGCGCCGACCCGGCCGACATGCCGTTCTCCGACAGGGCGAGGGAAGGCTTCGAAAACAAGATCGCCGCGGTCGTGGCGGACGAGCTGAAACTGCCGCTGCATTATTACTGGATGCCGCAGGGGCCTGGTTTTATCCGCAACACCTTGAGCACGACCCTGTGCGACGTGATCATAGGCTACGCCGCGGGCTCGGATATCGTCGATCACACCAACCCCTATTATGCCTCGACTTATGTGCTGGTGACCCAAAAGGGCGGCCCGCTCGATGGCGTCGACCGGCTCGAGGATCCGCGGCTGACGGAGTCGAACGCTCGGGGTCGTCGCGGGCACGCCGCCGGCCGACCATTTCCTGAGCCTGGGGCTGACGGCGAAAGCCAAGACATATCAATTGCTGGTCGACCGGCGGTACTTCAACCCGGCGGAGGACGCGATTCATGATGTCGAGAATGGCGTCACCGACGGCGTAGTGCTGTGGGGGCCGATCGGCGGATATTATGCAAGAACAGCGTCACCGCCCTTGTCGGTGACGCCGTTGCGCGAAGAGACGCGTCCCCTGTTCGACTTCCGGATCGCATTTGGGGTCAGGCGTGGCGAAATCGATTGGAAACACCGTCTCAATGCCGTAATTCGCAAGCACCAGAAGGATTTTGACGCCATCCTCAGGAGCTATGGCGTTCCCCTGGTTCCGGTCAACGCCGCAGGCGCGCAAGAGCCGCCGCGCAAGGCGACCCGGGGCGCAGAAGAGGCGCCCTGACGCCGCCGGTTCCGCCCTCGCCCAGCCAGAAACGACTGCTGGTCATTTGAAGCAGCGAATTTCGCCTTCGGCCTGGGCCCGGCGCAGGTTGGCGACCATGTCGTTGAACCGCTGAATGCCCTTGAAGGCGTTGGCCCTGATTCCGACGCCCTGGCGCATGGACAACACGGTTTCCGCATCGACATAATTGTCATAGGGCAGGATGGAGGAGATGACGTCGATCGAGCAGGAACACTCGTGCAGCGCCTCATGGGTCTGCCCATTCGCCGCCATGCAGCCGAAAACATAATCCGCGCGGGCCTCGGTGGGATAATCGTCCGCGACGCCGCCGAGCGCGGCATGCGCGGGCGCGCTCGCCAACTGGGCGCCGGCAAGGAGCGCCGCCGCCGCGAGCGCCAGGATTGGCGTTCTTCTCATTTCGCGTGATCCCTCGAATTTCCGTCGGCCATCAACGCGCAGCGCATTTATAGCCGGCCATGTCGAGCATGAAGCCGCGTCCGCGCACGGTTCCGATGAACGGGCCGCCGACGCGGGTGATCTCGGCGAATTTCGTCCTGAGGTAGCCGACATAGACATCGACGACATTCAGGGACGTGCCACCCTGGCCGCCCCACAGCTTGTCGTAGATGTCGCCGCGGCCGACCGGATGATTGGCCTTGTCCATCAGGATGGCCAGCAGTTCGGCCTCTCGCTGGGTCAGCCGGATATGGACGTTGCCGAAAAACGCCTGGCGGACGCGCATGTCGAGAACCAGCCGGCCAACTTTCTTCCTGTCCTGCTCGTCGTCGGAGATTTCGTGGTGCAAGAGATGCGCGCGCAATCGTTCGATGAGTTCTTCGAACTGGAAAGGCTTGGCGATGAAATCATCGGCGCCGGCGTTGAGGCCATTGGCGCGATCGCTGGCGTCGTGCCGTCCGCTCAGGAACAGGATCGGTTCGGTCCGTCCGGTGCGGCGCAACGCCCTGCAGGTGTCGAACACCCGCACGCAGGGCGCCACGGTGTCAAACAGGACCGCGCAAGGATTGATGGCGCTGGCGGCGTCGAGCGGATCGTCCGCGCCGTCGACCACCGTCACGTCGAATCCTTCAGCCTTCAGGCCCTCCGCCAAGGGAGCGCCGGAAGCGATGTCGTCCTCGATTATCAACAAATTCATGGGTCAAGCCCCCGGTTGAACGTTTCCTGCCGTCGACCATTTTTTATTTGGCTGCCCGGTTGCCGCCACGCCGCTGTTTCGGCCAGCGAAACAGCGGTCGCCGCTATAACTCGGGCGCATCGCAAAGGTTGCACGAGGCCCTCGATGTTGCAAGCGCTTCGATTTTGCCAGGGCGCCGCCGCCAGACGCGTCGCGCGTGGGAAGCGGCAAGGCGCTCCGTGAGCTTCACAATTTCTGCTGGATGCGTCGCGCGATCTCGAACGCGCGCTGCTCCAGAAGAGTCGGAGTTTCGCAGACATAGGTCAGCGATTGGCTGCGTTCGTCGAAAATCCTCTTGTCCCATTCGAGCCTGGTTTCCGCGTCGGCGCTGGCCTTGGGCGGCGGGGCGCCCGTCTTGGCCTCCTGCGACCTGGCCTCCTTCGGCCCGGTTTCTTGCGGCTGGCTTTGCTGCGGCTGGGCCGGCGGGGGACTGGCGTCCGGCGGGCCGCCCGCAGCCTCTTGCGCGTCGGCGACGGCTTCGCCGTCCTTGCGAACGCGATCGGCAAGTCTCTGCTGCCCTTGCGCGTAGCGGACGATTCCGGAAATGACGCGGTCGCGTTCGCCATTGATCAGTTCAAGCATGCCCGCGAAGACGCGCGTGAGGCGGACGTCCTTGTCCGCGCCCGCCTTGGCCGCGAATGCGTCCAGCAATCCGTCGACGGCCGACATCGGCGTGCGGCGCGATGCGAGCGTTCGCGCGAGTTCCGTGGCCTCGGCGTCGTCTTCCCACGCGCCCGCCTTGGCGACGTCCGGCCCCGCCCATATGGCGGCGGCGCTTATGGTCGGCGTGCGTGGCTGCGCGCAGGGCCAGTCGGCGTCCTTGCCGCCCTGCGGATTTGCGGCGGCCGCGCCGGCAGCAAAGCCTGCGGCGAGAGCGGCGCAGAGGGGGATCCATTTACGCATGGCGCGCATTCCTCGTTTCCTGACCCGTCAATGCGGCGACGACACCACGTCGAGCGGCGCCGCCCCCACCGGAATTGTCGTGACGACTTTTTCACTCGCAACGTCGATCACCGAGACATCGTTCGAATTGCCGTTGGTCGTGTAAAGCAGCTTTTCGTCGGGGGTGAAGGAGAGATGCCAAACTCGCGCGCCGACAAGGATATATTTGCGCACCTCCATCGTCTTCGCGTCGATTACCGCGACCCGGTTGGCGGGGCCGAGCGCCACGAAGGCGGTCTTGCCGTCGCTGGTCAGCCGGATGCCGACCGGCTGGATCTCCTCCTTGGTCAGGCCTGGAATGTCGAAATGGATCTTCCCGACGATTTTGTGCGTCGCGGGATCGATGATCGCAACCGTGCCGCCCACCTCCGAGCTGACCCACACGCGCGCGCCATCCTTGCTGAAGACGGCGACGCGCGGCCTTTTGTCGACCAACACGCTCGCGACCAGCCGATAGGTCGCGGTGTCGATGAAATGCGCCATGTTGCTGGTCTCCGACGTGGCGACCAGGGTCTTGGCGTCGGGGCTGAGGCCCATGCCCTCGGGTTCGACCCCGACCGGCACCTGCGCCACGACAAGGTTTTTCACCACGTCGAGCACGGTCACTTCGGCGTTGTCCTCGTTGGCGATGTAAAGCGGATTGCCGGAAGGGTTGAGGATGAATTGTTCCGGGTCAGGCCCCGACTCGAGCTCGCGCAGGATCTTCATGGTCGATGTGTCGATGACGTCGATGGTGTCGTCGTCGCTGGCGCAAACATAGAGCAACTTGCCGTCGGGGCTGACGGTAATGCCGCGCGGGCGCCGCCCGACCGGAACGGTCTCGATCACTTTTTGCGTCGAGGAATCGATGACGCTGATCGAATTGCCTTTTTCGTTGGTCACGTAGAGGCGATAGGCCGCGGCCGGGGTGGCCGCGAGCGGGGCGGAGACCAGCGCCAAGGCCAGGCGAAGACCCACGGGCGCCCAGGCTGCGCGAAGCAATGTCATCCTCTCTCCCCGCCGGCGGCGCCGGCTGTCATTTCAGGCGGCATGTCGTCTCCGGCTTGTCGACGCCGAGCGTGTCCAGCGGCGTGCGTTGGTGCAGGAAGCCGGGCTGCGGGGCGACGCCGACCAAAAAGGCCGGCTGCGCCAGCAATAGCGGCTGGCGCAATTGGTGGTCCCACGGACGAAAGCTCACGGCCACGCCCTTGAACGCCGCAAGGCCGAAATCCGGGCTGAGCATATACGCGGCGATGGCGCGCGCATCGCTTGAATTCACATGCGTCACGGCTTCGCCTATCGCCCGCGCCGCCGTCCAGGCCTGATAATCAATCGCCCGCATATGCCGCTTGGCGAGGCGCAGGAAACGGTCCTGCAATTGCTCCGCGCCCCAGGCGAATTGCGTCTCGTGCCATGACGTGGCGACGAGTCCCTGGGTTCCCGCCAGCAGTTTGGGATTGCGGGTGTGATAGGGAATGTAGTCGCCGAAGGCGTCTTCCTCGTCGGCGACGATCATCATGTCGTAGTCGACGCCGGGGGTGAGGTCGAGGGCGGCGGCCTCGGTGATGTTGTCGCCGCGCGCCTGCGCCAGCGGACCAAAGGTCCAGGGCTTTTCGGCTACGATCTTCAGTCCGAATTTTTTGGCGGAATTGCGCACGGCTTCCGCGTAGAGTTTGTCGGGCGCAGTGGCGCCAAGGATCAGAAACAGATTGGTCCATTTCTTGACCAGCAGGAATTGCGCCAGGGCGTCGGTCAGCATGGCGCGGCTTGGCGCGACATGAAAAATATCGGCGCGACAGTCCGCGCCGCGCAGCCTGTCATCCTGGTCCGCCACGTTGAACACCACGGCGTCGCTGTCCTTCAGCGCGTCGGCGACCGCCAGCAGGTCCTCGGCCGGCAAATCGACGACGAGAAGTCCCGTTCCTTTGGCGACCAGCGCGCGCGCCGCGTCGACGGCCGACTGATCCTTGCTCAGGACGATTTCCTTGAGGGTGAAATGCTGGCCGATGAAGCCGCCGGTGGTGTTGTCGTCCTCGATCGCCAAACGGGCGCCCTGGAGCGCCTCGTCCTGCGGCCTGGCGGTGGGATCGTAGAGCGGAGGCGTCGGTTTTTGCCGCACAAGTATGGCGATCTCGACCTGCAGCCCGGCGGCTTTGTCCGTGGTCTGCTGGGCGCGGCCGACGTTTGGAGCGAGTGCGGCGCCAGCGATCAGGGCCACGCCGAACAGCGATGAAGATAGGCGGTGAAAAAAAGTCATGCTGAAGATTATTCCGCTGCGCGAACAAAGCAGTCAATATGAAAATCATAAGAGATTAATAAGGCGCCCGCGACTTCAAGACGCGGGGCTTTATGCCATACTCCTCCTCGCGAAGGTTGTGTTGCGTCCGTTGCGGCTCGGGCGAAACATCGCCAAGACGACTACGGCGCCTATGCTTTGGATTCAAGATGCGTGGGGTCTTCTTTGCAGGAGTGTGCATTGGGGCAGTAGCGGCCGTTGGCGTTTCGCGCGCGGCTGGCGCGGCCGAGACGTTGATGATGACGCCATTTGGATTCACGACACGTCCGGCGAGACGCGCGACCAGAGCGCCGAACACGCCCGGAGACTTGGCGAGATGTCGCGCGACATCCAGCGGTCCCTGGCAAGGAAGGGGGAATATCGCATCGTCGCTCCGCCGGCTGGGTCTCCACCGTGCCCGGACGGCGAAACCGAGTGCATATTGAAGCAGGCGCGCGCTGCCGGCGCCCGGTTGGTCCTGGCCGCCGCCGTGCAAAAGGCGAGCTCAATGGAGTCGAATGTGTGGGTCGGCGTTTTCAAGGCGGACGACGGCAAGAGGGTGTTCTTCCAGCAACTCACGTTCCGGGGCGACAACGATGACGCCTGGCGGCACGCCACGGCTTTTCTGGACCATGAGATCGAGGCCCATCCGCCAAAAGCGGACTGACCAACCGGCGGGCCGGGGGGAAAGCAGGCGGAGCGATGACTAAACCAGGTGGAAACCGGCGCCATGGACGAAGCGCCGGTTCGTCGCAATGAACCGCAACGTCCAGGCATTCAGGAGGCGATCATGAGTGAAAGTCCTTTCAGCCTCGGGCGCATCATCGAATTGTTCAGGGGCGGCGCAAAACCAGGCCAGGATTCAAGACCAGGCCAGGATTTAAGACCAAGTCAAGTTTCAAGACCAAGCCAGGATTTAAGACCAAGGGAGGGAATGATGTCCAGTGATATCCAATTGCATCCGGCGATCGATCGCGGCCTGAGAGCGGGCCGCGCCGACTTCGCCGGCGGAACGCTCGTCTGCAAGTGCCAGACCGATCCGGTGAAGGTCGAGATCAAGGGCAATGTGGCGCATAACCACGCTTGCGGCTGCTCCAAATGCTGGAAGCCGGCGGGCGCGATCTTCTCGGTGGTCGGCGTTGTGCCGCGCGAAAATGTGCGCGTCATCGCCAACGAGGACAAGCTCGAGATCGTCGATCCCTCGGCGACCATCCAGCGGCACGCCTGCAAGGCCTGCGGCGTCCACATGTTCGGCCGCATCGAGAACAAGAACCATCCATTTTACGGTCTCGATTTCATTCACACCGAATTGTCCAACGAGGATGGCTGGGCGGCGCCGGAATTCGCGGCCTTCGTCTCTTCGATCCTTGAACAGGGCTACCCGCCGTCCAAGATGGGGGCCGTGCGCGACCGACTGAAAGAAATCGGCCTGCAACCCTACGATTGCCTGTCGCCGCCGCTGATGGACGCCATAGCCACCCACTTAGGCAAGGCGGCGGGAAAACAGGCGGCCTAGAGCGCCGCACGCTCGAAACGACTTCTTCCCGAAAAGCTGACGACTTTTCGGGAAGCTTGTTGCGCGTTGCAGATTCAGTCGATCACGCCGACGACGCGCGCTGTCGATCTTGGGGGGGAAGGCAATGGAAAAGATTTCGACCGCCAGATCGCATGGCGGGGAGCAGGGCGTCTATCGCCACACGTCGAGGTCCACCAATTGCGCGATGACGTTTTCGGTCTTCGTTCCGCCGCGGGCGGCCCAGGGCCCCGCGCCTGTGCTGTGGTATCTCTCCGGCCTGACCTGCACCCACGCCAATGTCACCGAAAAGGGCGAGTTCCGCGCCGCCGCCGCCGCCCACGGCGTGATCATCGTCGCGCCCGACACGTCGCCGCGAGGCGCCGACGTGCCCGATGACTCCGAGGACTGGAAGTTCGGGCAGGGCGCGAGTTTCTATCTCGACGCGAGCCAAGCCCCTTACGACCGCAATTATCGCATGTACGCCTATATCGCGGAGGAGTTGCCGGAATTGATCGCCGCGCATTTCCCGGTCGACATGAGCCGCCAGGGAATTTTCGGCCATTCGATGGGCGGCCACGGCGCCTTCACCATGGCGTTGAAGCATCCTGACCGCTTCAAGAGCTGCTCGGCCTTCGCGCCGATCGTCAATCCTTCGACCAGCGGCTGGTCGAGGCCGGCGCTCGAGAAATTCCTGGGTCCCGACGAGGCCGCATGGCGCGCCTACGACACGACGAGCCTGATCGCCGACGGTCACAGGTTCAAGGAATTTCTCGTCGACCAGGGCTCGGCCGACCCTTTCCTGCAGGATGGACTAAAACCCTGGCTTCTCGAAGACGCCTGCAAGAAGGCGGGTATCCCGCTCACGCTGAACATGCGCGAGGGCTATGACCATTCCTATTATTTCATTTCGACCTTCATGGCCGATCATATCGCCTGGCACGCGGCGAGGTTGCGATCTTGAGCCGCATGGAAGGCAGGCCGCCGCGCATCGATCAGGAGCTTCGGGCATAGGCCTCGCCGAGCATGGCGACAATGGCCTGCGCGATGACGCCGACGGGCTCGCCCGGAGGCGAGTCGTCTTTTGACGAGTCACCGTCTTTTGACGAGTCACCGGCGCAGCCTAGCGAAAGGACCGGGCGACCGCGCCGCTTGAGCAGCCTTTCGATGCGCTCGGCCAGGGCGGCCTGGCCGGCCGTGTCGCCGTCGCTTTCGACGAAGCGGCGTCCGTCGGCGGAGTCTCGTCGTTGGCGTTGGAGCCGTCGCTCAAGCTCCGCCGCCGACGCCTCGACGCGTATCGCGAGATCTGAACGCGGCGCAACCTCGAGCAGCGCGGCGATCGCTTCGTCGCGCATCGGCGGCTGCACCATCACGATCGAGGCGACAGCCTGGATATAGGCCTGGTCGAAAATCCAGATGTTGCGGTGCTTGTCCGCCTGGGCCCAGGCGTTGGACAGGCGCAGCAGATATTGGCGCATGCGAGGCGAACTGAACATTTGTCCACGCGGCAAGCCGTGGGCCGCGGCCGGCGGGGCTGGCCCATGCGTCACCTTGACGAGCAATTCATAGGATGGGGCGGCCGGCTGCGGCGACGCGCCCCCCGGCTCAAACGGATGCTCTTCCGTACCGCCCCGTCCGGCGTCGGGCGGCTTGTCTCCGGGCCGCGCGCTCAACCTGAGTGAGACGGGATGGCCGTCGCGCCGCAGACGGTCGGCGAGAGCCAGCGCGAAACCTGTCTTGCCGGCGCCCCGAGGGCCGAAAAATTCGACGATCAAGGCGCGGCCTCCTGTTGCGAAGCGGCCGGGATGACGAAGGCCGGCGAGATCACGCGCCGCGAAGGCAGGCGGGACATGCGGCCCCACGGCTTGTTTCTGGACGGAGGAAGAGGATGAAAGCGTGAAGCCGGCATGGCGTTGCACCCTCGCGCAGCCTCGCCGCGCTGTCGTAGCGGAAAATCGTTCGAAGGCGATTGACTGTGTTTCCGACGTCATTGGCGGCGCTGGAGTTCGTGAAAAAATCGTCGTTCCGAAGCGTCGCCGGGTCAACCGGCCGCTCGGCTTGCGCGGCGCCAAATGGGCGGAGCCACGCCGCCCTCGCGCGGATCGAACGACGACGGCGCTAACGCTTAAGGCGTAGCCGCGCGCGCTCATTCAAGGGTTTCATGTGGCGGCGAGTTGCGGAGACGGACGACCGGGCGGCGGGCCGGCGAAGGGTCGCCGGCGGCTATGTCGGTTTCGCCGAAGAGGAGGAAAGTGTGGCTCCCGGCTTTACCATGGCTATTGCAGCCTGCGGGGCGCGGCGGGAGCAGAAAGGGATGGGTGGCGGGTTCGGCCGCCCACCCAGAAGTCTTTTGGCGCCTCGAGAGCCGCCGCGGCCGAAAATTTCGCTAGCCCGCCGAGCCTCCCCTGGCGAACGGGAAACGCTGCGAACTCGTCTCCCGCCCCGAGGACTTGGCCAGTTCCGCGCCCTTGATCGCCACATCGGTGCGGTTCTTGGCGTGGAGCTTTTTCAATATGTGGCGGACATGGACCTTCACCGTGCTCTCGCACATGTTGAGTTCATAGGCGATCACCTTGTTGGGCTTGCCCTGGCGGATCGCCTGGATCACCGCCAGTTCGCGGCTGGTGATTCCGCTGGCGGAAACCTGCTCGCGCATGCCTGCGGGCGATGTCCTGGCTGCGAGCAGGCATTGCGCCGGGACATAAGTTCCGCCGGCGCCGACAAACCGGACGGCCTGCAGGAAAATCTCAAATCCGGCGCTCATCGAAATGTAACCGTTGGCGCCCTGGCCGAGCGCCGCGAGGGCCTCGTTGAGATCGTCGGCCCTCGCCAGCACCATCGAGCGCACAGGCGGCTCGATCGCCATCAGCAGCGCGAATTCGGCGTCCGCTTCCTCTTCGTTCAGCGAGATGACGGACAGGACCACGACCATCGCCTCCCTGTCGCCGTCCATCCCCGCCAGTTCGGCAAGGCTGGCGCAGGAGGCAGCCTCTCCGGCCCACTGTCCGATGACGCTGCGGTGCAGGCAATCGCGCAGAAAGCCATTGCGTTCGACGATAACGATCTTGCCGGGCGCCAGCGATTTGGCGTCGTCGGATTCCCCTTCGGACGGCGCGCGGTCCGCGCCTCCCATGCCGGACGGATTGTCCCAATCCTTGCTGGGCCTCGATTGATCGGCTCGCAACATTGTCACTCTCCTTGCCCCATTCACCACCACGCACGAAGATCACACGCCCCGCCGGTCCGCGGTCGGGCGACCCGCGAGCGGCGATAGACGTATGGGTGTCCGATAAAGGCCAAAGGGATTTTCGGCGCGCGCCGACTGGCCGCGGCTCGACCCGGTTCCCCGGTAGCCGGAGGCAAGGGCCATTGGAGAACGAGAGGAAGATCGATCGGGCTCGGAGCCCACGAAAAAAGGCGCGAGCAATCGGCGGTGAGAGGCGTCGGGGCTGCGCTTTCAAGCGTGGCCGCGAGCGATCGCCTTCTCCCTTTACGGACATGCCGCGCATGCATAACGCCCCCCGATCATTCACGATCGTTCAAATTCCAGGCTTCGGTTGTTGTCATGGCGCCGGTCGCCACGACCCTTGCCTCCGCTCCGTCCGTCTCAAAAGCGGCGATAGCGCGGAGCCGCAAGCTTTACATTATGCTCATCAAGCTTCGTGGTAAGGCGTCGGCCAATTGACTGAACTGCTTCGCTTCGGTCTGGCTCTATTTTTGCGGTGACTGTAGCTTTGCGGTGGTTGATCTCGACCCTTGTTCCAGATTGTAGCCCGCAACCACCTTGGGCTTAACGCGAAATATGACTGCGTTGGTACCCAAACTGTCATAATGAGGTATGGTTTCATGGCAAAATCGTGAGCGCTTAAAAAAATGGATCGAAGTTAACGGGAGCGCGAGGCGCCTGCGACCCGGCGCCTGGCGTCGGGCGAGCCGGAGCGAAGCCGGAAGCCTCTGCATTGTCTGGCAAATTTGACGCCAAAAAGGGTCCTTGTTTTCAAGGGTTTCCACTCCTGGAGGCGCCGGCTGGCGCAAAAGGCGTACGCCCAAAAGTCATTCAATCCAGGCCTCGTTCGAGACTAGCTTTGCCTTGTCGCCTGGCAAGGTGAACCGGACTGAGGCCTTCACAAAGCGAAGGAACAGAAATCGGGTTTGCGCCGGGCTTGCGCTAACTCGGCCGAGGCGGCGAAACGCCGCGGCGGCGCCTTCACGGATCGGATATCCGCGCATGAGCAAGGAAGCCGTCGAACTCGACGCCGAACTTTTCCCCGCCCGGGCGCTCGACGCCGGACTATGCGGGCTGGCTTTGATCTCCGCCTATTTCCGGATCGCCGCCGACCCGGCGCAATTGCGCCACCAGCTGGCGCTGACCGACCATTTCGCCAGCGCGGAGGATATAGTTCGCGGCGCGAATCTTCTGGGCTTGAAGTCGCGCATCGTCCACGACGCGCAGGCGCGGCGCCTTTCGTCCATCCCGCTGCCGGCGCTGCTGGGCCTCAAGGAGGGCGGCTTCGCCATATTGGGCGCGGGCGCGACGAAAAACCGGGCGCGGCTGATCAATCCGCTCGACTGCAGCGCGCGCGAACTCGGTTTCGACGAAGTCGCGGAGCTGGCGTCGGGGCTGCTCATCCTGGTCACGCGGCGGCTCGGCGGCGCGGGTTACGATCCCAGGACATTCGGGCTCCAGTGGTTCCTTCCGTCGCTGCTGCGTTACCGCAAGGCGCTGGCCCAGGTTGTCGTCGCCTCGTTCTTCGTCCAGGTCTTCGCCCTGATCACGCCGATCTTCTTCCAGCTCGTGGTCGACAAGGTTCTCGTCCACAAGGGCATGTCGACTTTGGTCGTGCTCGTCGTCGGCATGGTCGCGCTGGGGCTGTTCGAGACGGTGCTGCAGTTCTTGCGCTCCTATACGCTGAGCCATACCACCAACCGCATCGACGTCGAACTTGGGCGGCGCCTGTTCCATCATCTGTTCCGCCTGCCGCTCGCCTATTTCGAGACGCGCGCGGCCGGGCAGACGGTGGCGCGCGTCCGCGAGCTCGAAACGATCCGCGGCTTTCTCACCGGGCAGGGATTGACGTCGGTCCTCGACCTGGCGTTCACCGTCATCTTTTTCGCCGTGATGTTCGTCTATTCGGCGCAACTGGCGCTGGTCGTGCTCGCCTCCATCCCGATCTACATCATCATAGCTGCTTCGATCCGGCCGATGCTGCGCGAGCAGATCAACGAAAAATTCAATCGCGGCGCGCGCTCGCAGCAGTTCCTCGTCGAGTCGATCGTCGGCGCGGAAACGCTGAAGGCGGCGAGCGTCGAGCCGATGATGCAGGCGCAATGGGAGGAGCGGCTGGCGGCTTATGTCCGCACCGCCTTCGACGTCGGCGTCCTCGGCTCGTTCGGGCAGAACATGGTGCAATATGTCAGCAAGGTCGTGACCGCGCTGATCCTGTTCATTGGCGCGCAATCGGTCATCGCGGGGACGATGACCGTCGGCGAGCTGATCGCCTTCAACATGATCGCCGCTCAAGTGGTGCAGCCGATCCTGCGGCTTTCGCAACTGTGGCAGGATTTCCAGCAGGTCCAGGTCTCGGTGTCGCGGCTCGGCGACATTCTCAACGCGCCGCCGGAGCCGGTTCCGCAGAACCTGCTCACGCTGCCGCCGCCGCGCGGCGCGCTCGAACTGCGCGGCGTGACGATGCGCTACCGGCCCGATGCGCCGGACGCCCTGCACAATATCTCGCTGGCGATCGAGCCCGGCGAAATCATCGGCGTCGTCGGCCAATCGGGCTCCGGCAAATCCACCTTGAGCAAACTGGTCCAGCGCCTCTATACGCCGCAGGTCGGGCAGGTGATGCTCGACGGCGTCGATGTGGCGCAGCTCGATCCGGGCTGGCTGCGGCGTCAGATCGGCGTCGTCCTGCAAGAAAACATCCTTTTCAACCGGACGATCCACGAGAATATCGCCCTCGGCGATCCGGCCATGCCGAGGGGGTTCGTCATCCAGGCGGCGCGCCTCGCGGGCGCGGACGATTTCATCTCCCAGTTGCCCCGCGGCTACGACACGCTGATCGAGGAGCGCGGCGCCAATCTTTCGGGCGGCCAAAGGCAGCGCATCGCCATCGCCCGGGCGCTCGTCACCAATCCGCGCATCCTCATCTTCGACGAAGCGACTTCGGCGCTCGATTACGAAAGCGAGCGGACCATCCAGAACAACATGCGCGCCATCACCCATGGCCGCACGGTGGTCGTCATCGCGCATCGGCTTGCGGCCTTGCGCAACTGCACGCGGATCGTCGGCATGAAGGCGGGCGAGATCGTGGAAGTCGGCAGCCACCGGGAATTGCTCGCCCTGGGCGGCCTATACGCGAAACTCTGGGCGCTGCAATCCGATCAATCGAGGGTCGACGCATGAACGAGAGAGCCGCGCCGCCAACCGCTCCGCGCCCTTCCCGAGGGAATGCGCCGGCAATTCCGACGGCCTCCGGCGTCGTGGGACGGGATCGCGAATTCCTGCCCGCCGCGCTCGAAATTCTCGAGACGCCGCCGCCGCCCCTGCCCATCGCCCTGATGATGACCATCTGCGCCTTCGTTCTCTGCGCGCTGGCCTGGTCGTTCATCGGACGCCTCGACGTTCATGCGGTCGCGCCGGGAAAAATCGAGATCGCCGGCTACGCCAAGGTGATCCAGCCGCTCGATCCCGGCCGCGTTGCGGCAATCCACGTCGAAAACGGCGCCCGGGTGAAGGCCGGCGAATTGCTGCTGGAATTCGACCCTGCTGAAGCGGCGGCCGACGAAAAGGCGGCGATGGACGACATGAACGCCTCCCTCGCGGAAGTGGAGCGGCGCAAATTCGCCGTAGCCGCGGTCCGCGCGATCGCGCCGGTCCCGGAGCAGGCGTCGGAATCGACCACGGCCGACGTCAGGCTGGCGCAGCTGATGGCGATTTCGACCGGCGCGGATCGCGCGATCCATTGGGCCGATTCCGTTCCCGACTTCATCCGCGTGCGCGAAAAGGCCGTTCTCTACGCGGACCTGACGCAACTTTCCGACGCGCTCGCTGACCTCGACAAGCAGATGGCGCAAAAGCGGGCGACGCGGCAGCGACTGAACATGAGCATCGCCTTTCAGAACAGCCTGATCGGCACGCTGAAACAGCATGTGAACACACGCCAGCAGGCGATCGACCTTCAGGTCGGCACGAAGATCAATCTTTACGACGCCAAGGAACAGTTGCAGAAATCGCAGGCGGCGCTGGCGTCCGATCAGGGAGAACTGATCGAGGCGGACGCCGCCATCAGGGAATTGCAGGGACAGAAGATCAAGGCGCTGTCGCAGTTCGTCGCGGAGAATGAGAACAAGGCGCTGGACGCGGCGCGCAAGGCCGACGACGCAGGCCAGCGCCGGGCCAAGGCGCAGGCGCGGCTGGACCGCACCAGGCTTTACGCGCCCATCGACGGCGTGGTGCAGCAAATGGCGGTCACGACAGTCGGTCAGGTGGTGACGACCGGCCAGCAACTCATGGTCATCACGCCCAGCGAGGGACGCCTCCAGGTCGAAGCTCTGGTCGCCAATCTCGACATCGGCTTCGTCAAGGTCGGCCAGGACGCGGCGATCAAGGTCGACGCCTTTCCGTTCACCCGATTTGGCGTGCTGCATGGCAAGGTGGCGTCGATCGCTCCGGAGGCGATCGACGAACAGGCGGCCAAGCGCGCGATGGCCAACGCCACGTCTGGCGCCAATGCGGCCGGCGCGCAGCCATCGGGCTCGCCGGGCCAACCCGATGTCTTCGTTTTCCCGGTGACCATCACGCTCGACCAGACATCGATCAAGGCCGGCAACTCCCTGGTTCCGGTCGCGCCGGGCATGACGGTGACGGCCGAGATCAAGACCCAGAGCCGCCGCGTTATCGATTATTTCCTGTCGCCCTTGCGCAAGCTGTCCTCGGAAGCCCTCAAGGAGCAATGACGGCCAGGCCGCCGCGCAACGCTTGTGGATAACTTTCAACGCTTCGCGGACGCCTCTCGCGCTTGCGCAGACCCTGCGCCGGCCGCCGCCGACGCAGGCGCGGACCGACTTTGCCTTTGGCGCCGGATCGCGTGCATTTCAGGCGTGTCCCAGCTCAACAAAGCGTCGGCTTGGGTCAGGAAATATCGGATTCAAAGCCATAATTTACAGTATAGCTATAGCTTTCAAAAGCAAAGCTGTGACTGCTCCGCGCGCCATCTTCGAGCCTGCTAAGTGACTTTTTATCGCCACAGTCGGCCTTTAGCCAGAGAATACATCTTGACTGAAGCGGGACGGTCACACTCGTGGCGCAAGCTGCACAGTTAACCATGAAATAGTTGTTGTTTACAGAGGTCTGGCGTCGGCGGACGCCTGAAGCTGGAGGATTTGAGCGCGCATGTGGAGACGGATCAAGAGAAAGAAGCAGACGGACGTAGGCACGATCGTCCTGCACTGGGCTTTGGCCGGCACGCTGGTCTTGTCGACGCTCACGGGCCTTCGCTTCGCGGTCGAGATGCCCGACACCGGCTATCTCAGCGCGCTGGAGCCCTTCCTGCCGGTCGCCAAGATCTGGATCTACCATATCCTTGCCGGGACCAGCGTCATGGCCTTGGCCATCGCCTATCTGTTCTACCTGCGGGGAACGGGGCTCTCGCGCCGCATCTGGCCCGACCGCGCCCGCCTGGCGGCGCTCAAGTCGCCTGGGCCGGCGCGTTGGGGCGCGGTCAACGTCCTGCTCTACTGGGTGCTTTTCTTCTGTCTCGCGGCGCAGGTCGTCACCGGCCTGTTGCTGCATCGCGGCTATGGCGGCGAAGTCGTCGACCTTCATTTGCTCGTGACCTGGGTGATCGTCGGCTACACCGTCGCGCATGTCCTGGCGCATTTCGCGCTGGGCGGCATGACGCAATTGCTGCGCGTCCTGCGCCCCTCGCGCATTCCGGCGCCGGTCGACAGCACGGGACGTCTTATTCGCAGGCGCCCTTCAGCAAGCCGTCGGCCTTCGCCGGCGCGCGCATCCTCGCCCTCAGCTCCATCGCGGGCATGCTGGTCGGAGGCGCCTATCTCTATTTCGACCGCTTGTCGCGCGATGTGCTCTATGTCGGGCGCATCGACAAGGCGGCGGCGGCGCAATTGAACACCGACCTGTGGAACGGCGTGTGGAGCGACGCGCGGCCGCTCTATGTGCACACCAACCAGGGCGTCAATCTCGACGGCACGGGCGCCTCGCTGGTCGAAATCCGCGCCGTGCATGACCGGGACACGATCTATTTCGCCTTCACCTGGGAGGACCCGACGCGGTCGCTCAAGCACGCCCCGCTGATCAAGGCGGCGGATGGCTGGCACGCCCTGTTCTCGCGCCCGCGTGAGCAGCAAAAGGGCGAACTCCAGAACGTCGCGGCCCGGACGGAATATTCGCTCGACGAGCAAAGCAATTACGAGGGCGCCCTCAACGAGGACAAGTTCGCGATCATGCTCGCCAATGTCGAAAGGCCGTTCGGCCCCGGCGCCTTCCACCCGGGCAAGCATCCGCTGCCCAGCAAGCCGGCGTCCTTCTCCGGGCGCGGCCAGCATTATACCGAAGACGGCAGCAAGGTGGACCTGTGGCTGTGGCATGCGGACGGCTCGGATTCCGGCCGCTGCGAAAACAATCGCGTCGGTCCGCCGGCCAAGCCGACGCTGTCGCAATTGCGCGGCGAGACGCTCTACAAGGGCGGCTACTTCGGCCCCGAGGCGCAAGAGGTGGTCTTCGAGAATTTCACGCCGCAAGCGCCGCGTGATCCCCAGGCCCTCGTGCAGCCGATCCGCCTGCCGAAAGATCTCCAGGCGACGCGCGCGGCGCTCGGCCAGGTCGATCTCGATCCCGACCACGGCGACCAGGAACACACCCGCTGGACCCTGCGCGAGGCTGAATCGACCCCCTATACGCCGGAACTCGACGCCAAGATCCCCGTCGGCGCCATTGTGCCGGGTATCGTCGCGGTCGCGCCGCGGCCCCTGCTGCCGTGGGACGTCCAGTGCCGTGCGAGCTGGGCGGCCGGACGCTGGACGCTGATCGCCGAGCGCAAGATCGACACCCACCACGGCGACGACAACGTCATCAGCAGCAAGAGCTTCATGTGGGTCGGCGTGTTCGACCATACGGCGGCAAACCACACCCGTCACATTCGCCCCTTCAGACTGGAGATGCAATTATGAGCAAGTCGTTTCAGGTTTCCGTTGGCGACATGGGGAAGTTTCGCGCCCGCCGGGGCGAGACGCTCCTTGACGCCGCCCTGATCAACGGCGTCGATATTCCGCACGATTGCCGCTCAGGCCATTGCGGCAGCTGCCGATGCAAGGTCGAATCCGGCAAGGTCGAGGGCGGCGAGACGGACGCGCCCGGCACGGTCCTGGCCTGCAAGGCGCGCGTCGTCTCCGATATCGCCATCAGCATCGAGGAGACGCCGCCGGTCGAAACGATCGCCGGCCGGGTGCGTGCGATCGAAAACCTGCCCGGCGACGTGATGGAGCTGACCATCGCCACCAAGCATCACGTCCACTATCTTCCCGGCCAATATGTCCAGGTGAAGTTCGCCGGCTTTCCGGCGCGCTGCTACAGCCCGACCGTGCCGCTCGAAGGCCCTGTCGATCGCGACGCCATCCGGCTGCAGATCCGCCGCGTCCCCAAAGGCAAGATTTCCACGGCGCTCGGCGCCTCCATCCGGCCGGGGCACAAGGTCAAGATCTTCGGGCCCTATGGCACGGCTTATCTGCGGCACGGGCTGACCAATCGCCTGGTGCTTGTCTCGGGCGGCGCCGGCTTCGCGCCGATCTGGTCCATCGCCCACGCCGCTTTGTGCGAAATGCCGGATCGCGAAATCGTCGTCATCGCCGGCGCCAACCGGCGCAACGATCTCTACATGGCGCGCGCGCTGCTGCGGCTCGTCGCCTTTCCGAAGGTGCAAGTCATCGCCACCTTGCGCGAATCCGACCGTCCGGACTCGCCGTTCCAGATCGGCAGCCCGCTCGACTTCATCCCGCAACTGACCGACAATGACATCGTCTATGCCTGCGGCGCGCCGCAAATGGTCGATGGCGTCGCGGCCAGGGCGCGGGCGGCCGGCGCATGCTGCTATGTCGATCCCTTCTACCCCGCGGTCAGCGAGCCGGGCGGCCCGATGGCCTGGGCGCCGCGCATGCTCGCCGCAGCGTCGCGTCGCGGGCCATTGCGCTGGCTCGAAGGCGTCACGACCGGTTGACGCGCGAGAGTCGACGAACGAAACAAAAAGGCGGCGGGCAAAACCCGTCGCTTTTTTTCTCGCATGTTCTAGCTGGTTTGTTCGATCCCGAGCTCGCGCAGGAGCGGGCGCAAATGCGCCGCGTAGGGGCGCCAGCGGCCGACTGAGTCGGCGTAGAGCGGCCTGCGCACCTGCGCCACGCTGGCGGTGCGCACCGGTCGCCGCGTCTCGTGAAAGGCAAGGCAGGACTCCTGCCATTCCAGGCCGCAATGCGCGATGAGGCGGCGGGCCTCGCCGTTGAAATCGGCCACGAGGTCTTCGTACTGGACCTCGATCATGGCTCCCGGCGGCAGCGCGCGCCGCCAGTGATCCATCAGGCCCGCATAGGCGCGGTAGTAGCGGCCGAGTTCGCCGAGATCATAGGCGTAGGGCTGGTCCTCCGCGAAGAGCAGCGAAAAACAGGAGAAGCAGGTGTCGGCCGCGTTGCGGCGCGCATGCACGATGCGGGCGTCGGGCAGCGCCAGGTGGATGAGCCCGGCGAGTGCGAAGTTGCCCGGCAATTTATCGACGATGCGCGCGGCGCCGGGCGCGAGCCGCGTGACGAAGTCGACATAGCGCCCGCCGATTTCGCGCAATTGCTCCTGCGACAGGTTTCGCGCTCCGTGCGGAAAGATCGCGGGCGCTTCCGGCGTGCCGGCGGTCTCCGCCACGATGCGTGAAAAGGCGTCGATCTCGCCGGCGCCGAAAACCTGCGAATGGCTCGCCAGGATCTGCTCGATCAGCGTCGTGCCCGAGCGCGGCATCCCCACCACGAAGATCGGCGCGTCCGAGCGAAAGCCGCCGCCTTGCTTTGCTTGCATGAGCTCCGGCGTGAAGATTGCACTGATGTCGTCGAAATGCCGCAGCATGGCCTGTTCGTCATATGCGGTCCGCCCTCGTTTCAGGCGATTGCCTTCAGCCAGATGGCCAAACGCCTTGTCCGGCTGCTGGAGATCGGAACAGGCCTTGCCCAGCGCGAAATGCAGTGAAGTCCGCGCCTCTTCGTCGAGCGCTGGTTCGTCCGCGGCGAGCTTCTCGAGCGCCGGCAGGCGCGGGTCTTCCGCCGAAAAAGCGAGAAAGCTCGCGAGATTGAAATGGAAGGTGACATTGTCGGGCGCGAGATGCGTCGCTCGCTCGAAGGCCTGCTGGGCCTCGCCCATGCGGCCGGCCGCGAGCAGAGCGACGCCATATTCGTTATGCAGCGCGGCGCGCGAGGAATCGAGCGCGACCGCCCGCGCCAGATGTTCGATCGCCTGATCGTCGCGCCCGAGCGCTTGCAGCGCCTTGCCGAGGTTGGCGTGGGCGTCGGCGTAGTCCGGATCGAGCGCCAAGGCTTCGCGATAGGCCGTCGCCGCCTCCTCGCGGCGGCCGAGTTTTTGCAGCGCATTGGCGAGGTTGTTCCACGCCTTGGCGAAGCCGGGCCGCAGCGTGAGCGCCCTCTCATAATGCGCGATGGCTCCAGGCAGGTCGTCCATGTCCTGCAGGACGACGGCGAGATTGAATTGCGCCGCCGCATGGTCGGGCGCATGCGCCAGCGCGCGCTGGCAACAGGCCAGGGCTTCGTCGAAGCGTCCGAGTTTTTGCAGGACGCCGGCGAAGTCGCTGAGCAAATCGGCGTCGTCGGGATTGCGCGCCAGCGCGTTGCGATAGTGCAGGACCGCGCGATCGGGACGCCCGAGGATGCGGTGGAGCCTGGCGAGGCTCGCCTGAGCGCCTGCGAGCTTCGGATCGAGTTCGGCCGCTTTCTCGTGCTCGGGCAGCGCTTCTTCATGGCGGCCGAGCGCCTGGAGCGCGACGCCAAGATTGTGGCGCGCTTCAGCCCAGTTGGGTTCGAGCGCGACGGCCGCGCGAAAATGCGCCGCCGCCGCCTCGGGGCGGCCGATCTGGCAGAGCGTGGTCGCGAGATGGAAATGCGCGCCGGCGGAGCCGTCGGCTTCGGCCGCCGTTTCGGCTTTTGCCAGGGTGGAGGCCAGCTCTTTGGCGAGGTCTTGCGCGAGATCTTGGGTGAGGTCTTGCGTTTGGCTCGACCGCACCAGGGCGACGCTCAACCCGCATAAGGCGACGAGATGATCTGGCCGCGCCGCAAGCACGAGCCGATAGAGCGCCAGCGCCTCGTCCAGCCGTCCATTTTTGAGGAATTTATGCGCCAAATCCAGCGCGCGTCTCGCGTCGAGGCCATTGCCTTCGGGGCGGCTGGTCGTCGTCAATGCAACGCTCCGGAAGCCGGAGCCTTTTCGGTCCCGTAGGATCGACACAAGGCTCCGGCTTTTGGTTGGACGGACGTTAGCCCTTTATCCCCACATATGGCCAAAATGGTGGTGCGAAGTATCAACCATCTGGTCGTGGTGGTGCGAATCGCTGGTCGTTCCCGTTCCGCTGCTGGAGCTCGAGCTGGAGCTAGAGCTGCTGCTGGTCGTGCTGGTGGCGCTGGCGACCGCTTGCTGCGCCGTCGCGGCGTCGGCGATGGCGGTCGCGGTCACCGACGCCGTCGCCGCTACGCCGTTCGGCGTCGTGGCGCCGGCGACCGTGGCATTGGGGTTGGGCGCATCGACGCCGTTGACCGTCAACAATTCGCTATTGAACGTGCCGCCGCCCAGCGGATTATTGTTGCCGCTCACGTCGGCCGCGTCGGCGACAAAGCCCTGCGCGGCGGCCTGGGCCTGGCCCACATTGCCTTGCTGCAGCGACGCGATGGCGGCGGAAGAATCCGCCTCGAGCGTTCCATTCACCAGCTCATTGTCGAAGCGGGCGGCGAAAAGGCCACCCTCCGACGTCGAGAAGTTCGATCCGTACTGCTGATAGGCCTGGATGTCCCCGATAAGCGTCTGCGTGGCAGAGACGATCGCCGCGTTATGGCTCATGAGGCCCCCCTGCTGGGCAAGGGAGACGGTCTCCGCGCCCAGCACATTGGCCTCGGTGATGAAATTGGCCCAGAAGCTGGTCTCGGCGGCGGTGGTGTCCTGGTAATGGTTGATCGTGCCGGTCAGATAGGACGGCAGTTCACCGAAACCGCTCGCCGCGGTGGGCGTCCCGTGGCCGCCCGCCGCCGCGTTCAGGCTAGTGTCGTTCTGGACGATGTCGATCATGTCGAGGAGGTTGTCGTTGGTTTCGCGCGCCGCCCGGTTCGGGTCGGTCGCGTAGAGGCCGTCGACGGTGTTGATCTGTAGCGTGAGTTCATTCTCGACCGTTTGCAGGTGGATGGTGGTGAGCGCCGCCTGCTGCGCGGTCTCGCCGGATTCGATGCTGGCAAGCGAGGTCGGGCTGTTGAGGATGTTCTGCACGCCGGTCGTGACGGCCTGCATGTCGACGCCGAATTCGCCGAGATTCGAACTGTTCAACCCGCCGACCGCCAGATCGGCGGCGGCGTTGTAGACCGTGCCGATCTGCGCCAGCGTCGCGCCGTTTGCCGCAGCCGCAGCGACCGAGCCCGCGTCGTCCGCGCCCGTTGGAAGCGCCTGGAAACCGACTTCGCTGGGGTTGCCGGTTCCGCCCATGTAGGTGATATTGTCGATGGCGTGGGCGAGATGGTGATCGCCCTGAATCTCACTGATGATCGATGTCTGCAGTGTGTGGATGGCGGTTTGCGCCGTCGTCGCGGCGGTCGAATTGCCGACCGAAAGCGGCGCGTCGGCAAGCAGCGTCTGCAGTTGGCCTTCGACCTGGGTCAGCACTTGCGTGTCGTGGTTGCTCAGGTTGAAAGTGTGGCCGCCGACCGTCACCGAGCCCGGCGTGGCGAGCATGCCCGTAATGTCGTTCAGCACGGCCTGGATGTCGCTCGTGTACATGCCAAGATAGGGCGCCTGGCTGTGGGTGTTGGCCTGATCCCACAGGCCGCCGTCGAGCAGGCGCGTGGCGTCGTTGAATACGGCCCCGGCCTGCACGAGGTCCGTCGATGTCGCCAGCGCGGCGGTGCGCTGGGTGAGGGTCGACGTGCCGTTCGCCAGCGCGGTCGCATTGAAAGTCGTCGTCATTCTAGTTGCTCCTTGTGACGCCGTGGTCGTTCTCGATCACGCCTGTACTCGCTCAAGCCCATGGCCGGCGCCCGTCCTGCTGACGCCATGACAATCTGGTCGTTTCCGACAGCTTTCGGTGAGCGGTGATGTATGGCGCATAGTTTAAAGCTAAAACGTAGGAGGTACATGGCGCATAAGAGGTATTACGCTAACGTAAGCCTTGCATGCGCCGCTGACACGAACTTCTACGTCTTTATGCCTCAGCTATTGACCATAAGTCGCTCTCACCGCGTGTGTTTCCGTCGCTGCCGCCGGGCGCGCGTCCGTTCGGACTACGCCCTGGGCAACCGCTATCTTCACGCCAAATCCGCCGAAAACACGGCAAATAACGACCGAAACCGAACCAAAATCTGGCGATTGCATGATGCCGGCGCGCGGATTCGCATCGATCCCTCGGCAAACAACAATTTGAAGCTTGGACATAGCCGCAAAGCTTTGACCTAATGTTGCCCCGTTTGTGCTCGAATAATGGCGCCGTTCCCATGCAATAGAGCGCACGAAGGCGAAACCGGGTTTCGCCGCCAGCCGAGGGCGTCAATGTTCGAAACCGAAACTGTGGATCCGGTATCCGCCGGCCTGCGCGCCAGCGCTCGGCGGCTGGGCGGCGTCGCCGTGTTCAGCGGGGCGGTCAACCTCCTGACCCTCTCGGGTTCGATCTACATGCTGCAGGTCTATGACCGGGTCATACCCAGCCGCAGCGTCGGAACGCTGGTCGGCCTCTCGCTGATCATCCTCGTCGCCTATGCCTTGCAGGGCTATCTCGACGCGCTGCGCATGCGCATGCTGGTGCGCATTGGCGCGCTGTTCGACGCCAGCCTGCAGGAGCCGATCCATCTCGCGCTGGCGACCTTGCCCCTGAAGGGCGTGCGGCCGATCGTCACCCAGCAGCCCTTGCGCGACCTCGACCAGATCCGCGCCTTTCTCTCGGGCATGGGCCCCACCGCCTTTCTCGACATGCCGTGGATTCCCATCTTCCTGATCGCGCTGTTCATCTTTCATCCGGCGATCGGCGTCGCCGCCACGCTCGGCGCGCTGTCGATCATCGCCATGACGCTGATCACCGAACGGCAGACCCAGGCGCCGGCGAAAATGGCGATGGAGCGCAGCGCCCAGCGGCAAATTCTCGCCGACGCCACCCGCCACAACGCCGACGTGGTCCGCGCGCTCGGAATGACCCGCCGTTTCACCGCGCGCTGGTCCGGCGCCAACGAGCGTTTCTTGCAGGAAAACATCCGCGCCATGGACATCCAGGCCAATATGGGCGCGAGCGCGAAAGTGCTGCGCTTCGTGCTGCAATCGGGCATTCTCGGCCTCGGAGCCTATCTCGTCCTCATCCAGCAGGCGTCCGGCGGCATCATGATCGCCTCGTCCATCATGATGGGCCGCGCGCTGGCGCCGATCGAGGTGGCGCTCGGAACCTGGAAGCAGCTCGTCGCGGCGCGCCAGGGCGTTGTCCGCCTGCGCGAAATCCTGAAGGTCTCGGCGGCGCCGGCCGCAAGCCACGTGCAATTGCCGCGCCCGCGCGGCGAACTGACGGTCGAGGATCTGTCCGTCCACGCGCCGGGGTCCAATCGCCCCATCGTGCTGGGCGCGTCCTTCTCGCTCAAGGCCGGCGCGGGCATGGCGCTGGTCGGCCCCAGCGCCTCGGGCAAGTCCACGCTGGCCAAGGCGCTGGTGGGGCTGTGGCAGGCGGAAAAGGGCGTGGTTCGGCTCGACGGCGCCTCGCTCGACCAATGGGAGCATGACGATCTCGGCCGGCATCTCGGCTACCTGC
The DNA here is from genome assembly GCA_963828185.1 of uncultured Alphaproteobacteria bacterium. Taxonomy (GTDB): domain Bacteria; phylum Pseudomonadota; class Alphaproteobacteria; order Rhizobiales; family Beijerinckiaceae; genus Rhodoblastus. The sequence continues at coordinate 466,488 of CAWHDV010000001.1, forward strand.
CGCAGGATGTCGCCTTGTTTGACGGAACGGTCGCCGAAAACATCGCGCGTTTTGACGAGAACGCGACGTCCGAGGCGATCATCGATGCGGCTGTCGTCGCCGGCGCGCATGAAATGATCCTGCGGCTGCCCGATGGCTATGCGACGCGCATCGGCGAGGACGGCGCCTCGCTCTCGGCCGGCCAGCGTCAGCGCGTCGGCCTCGCCCGCGCCATTTACGGCGATCCTTTCCTCGTCGTGCTGGATGAGCCCAACGCCAATCTCGACGCTGCGGGCGAGGCGGCGCTGACCGGCGCGATCAGCGCCTTGCGCGCGCGCAACTGCATCGTCGTCGTCATTTCGCATCGGCCCAACGCGCTGGCCGCGCTCGACACGGCCATGGTCCTCGTCGATGGTCGCATCCGGGCCTTCGGTCCGCGCGACGCGGTGTTCAATTCGGTCGCGCGGGCGGCAGCGGCGACGCCCGGAGCCGGCGTCGTTCAGCAAAGGGGCGCGGCATGAGCATCGAATTGCACCGTGAACTTGCCCGTCCGATTCCGCTGCCGCCGCCGCCCGACATGGTCCGGCGGAAGCGTCCGGAGGCGCCGCAGGGAAAGCCACAAGGGAAGCCCGCGGGAAAATCCCCAGGAACCCCCCCAGGAAAGCGCCAAGGCGCCGGCGCGCTGCATGCCATCGTTCGGATCGCGCGGCTGCTGATCGCCCGCCCCGAGCCGGCGCCGACCGACGCCTGCCTAACGGCGCGGCTGGGCATGTCCTGCGAGGCGGAACTGCGTTCGGGACTGCGCGTCGTGCTCGTCGCCGTGGCGGTCGTCGGCGTATGGGGCGGCCTGGCGCCGCTGTCGGGCGCCGTCGTCCTGCCGGGGGCGCTGGTGTCCGAATCGAGCGTGAAGAAAGTCCAGCACCTGACCGGCGGCGTCATCGCCAAAATCGCCGCGCAGGATGGGGATCTCGTGCATGCCGGCGATCTGCTGGTGCGCCTCGACGACACCTCGGTGCGCGCCAGCCGCCAGGTGGTGGTCGGCCAGCTCGACGCCGCTCGCGCCCGCATCACGCGGCTCGTCGCCGAACGCGACGCCGCGCCGGCGATGGCGGTCCCCGAAAAGCTGGCCGCGCGCATGAATGACAAGGACGTCGCGGCGATCGTCGCCGCGGAACGATCGCTGTTCACGGCGCGCCGCGTCTCGCGCGCCAGCCAGAAAGAGCTTTTGACCGGGCGCATCGGCCAGCTCGGCGAGGAAATACAGGGCATTGACGCGCAGATGAAATCGCAGGCGTCGCAGCTTTCCTTGATCGCCAGCGAAGAAAAAGGCGTGCAGTCGCTCTACCAGAAAAACCTCGTGCCGCTCGCCCGGCTGACCGCGTTGCAGCGCGAGGGGGCCCGGCTCGAGGGCGCGCAGGGACAGCTTGTCGCCTCCGCCGCCGAGACGCGCTCCAAGGTCGACGAGGCGAAACTGCAGGTGGCGCGGCTCGACCAGGATTTCCGCGCCGAGGTGATGAAGGATTTGCGCGAGGCGCAGGACAAGGAGGCCGAACTGGTCGAGCGCGACGTGGCGGCGGAGGACCAGCTCAACCGCATCGACATTCGCGCCCCGGTTTCCGGCAAGGTGCATCAACTCGCCGTCCACACGGTCGGCGGCGTCGTCTCGCCCGGCGAAGTGCTGATGGAGATCGTGCCGGAGAAGGACGAATTGCAGGTCGAGGCGCATCTGCGGCCGCAGGACATCGATCAGGCGCGTATCGGCCAGGCGACGCAGGTGCGCTTCCCGGCCTTCAACCAGCGCACGACGCCGGCGCTCGCAGGCAAGGTCACGTTCATTTCGCCGGACACGACCCAGGATCCGAAGGGCGGCGCACCGTTCTACCGGGTGAGGGTTTCGCTTGCGCGCGACGAGATCGGTCGCCTCGGCGGCTTGCAGCTCGTGGCGGGCATGCCGGCCGAGGTTTTCCTGCAGACCGGCAGCCGCACCATGCTGAGCTACCTGTTCAAGCCGATCCGCGACCAGATGTCGCGCGTGTTCCGCGAGCGCTGACGCCGCCCCGCCTTTCGGGACGGCGAGGCGGCGTTCGGTTGAGCAGGGCGGTCGGCGGGATGACCTCTTCCGCCGCCGGCTGCCCGGTCGGGCCGGCGATCTGCGGCCTCGAACAAGGCCTCTTGATCTGCAAGCGCAAGGCCGGCCTCGGCGGCGGCGCGCCTTCTGTCCGATATTTTCGTCCAGGCGAAAGACCGGCCGAAGGCGTGGTCGCCGCGAACGACAGCTTTCACTGTCCAAGTCCGCCGCAGCCGCCGACTTAGATTAAATCTAAAAAGCACGGGATCGTTTGCGCGCCCGCGGCCTTTGCCGTTTACCATTGGTCCTGGCTCCCAATCCATCGGAAGCCAGGCCGTCATCGGCGACTCCCGATGAGGCCAACGACGGGGGCGCAATCATGACATTTTTACTCAAACAAACCTGTTTTGCCGCTGCTCTGCTTTTGGGCGCCGGCGCCGGCGCTTGGGCCAAGGAGACCCCGGTCGGCAAGCCCCTATCCGTCTCGGGCATGGACATTGGCGCGGTCTATCTCCAGCCGATCGAAATGGAGCCGGCGGGCATGATGCGCGACGCCAAGGATTCGGACGTGCATCTCGAGGCCGACATCCACGCCGCCAAGGACAATCCCAACGGTTTTGCGCGCGGCGACTGGATTCCTTACCTTGTCGTCACCTACAAATTGACCAGGGAAGGCGACAAGGAGACCCGCTCCGGCGATTTCATGCCGATGGTGGCCGACGACGGCCCGCATTACGGCGACAACGTCAAGATGATGGGGGCCGGACGTTACAAGCTGACGCTGCATGTTTCGCCGCCGGGCTCGGACCCGCATAGCCATTTCGGCCGCCATGTCGACAAGGAGACGGGCGTCGGCCCGTGGTTCAAGCCTTTCGACGCCGAATTCGAATTCACTTACGCCGGCACGGGCAAGAAAGGCGCTTATTGACATGGCTGTCGCGCTGCTCCGCCTGACTGCATCAGCGTTGTTCGCGACGGCCCTCGCCTGCGGCGCGCGCGCCGCAGGCGGCGAGGCCACGTTCCACATCGAGTTCAATGACGGCCGCGTCACGCCGCGGCGCCTTGAAGTGCCCGCCAATCGGCGTCTCGTGCTGGAACTCGTCAACAAGGGCAAAAGCCCGGCCGAATTCGAAAGCCACGAATTGCGCAAGGAGAAAGTGCTCGCGCCGGATTCGAACTCGGTGCTGGTGATCCATGAGCTCGATCCCGGCGAATACGACTTCTTCGACGATTTCCATCCCGGCGCGCCGCCCGCCGTCCTCGTCGCCAAATAGGAGCAACGCGCGTGGGACCCCTCGGCAATGTCGTCTTCATCGTCTGGCGCGAGAGCATCGAAGCGCTGCTCGTCATCGGCATCTTGCAGGCCTGGCTCGGCCGCCAGGGCGAGGACGGCAGGACGCGCGGCCGCGCCTTCCTCTGGGCCGGCGTCGGCGCGGGCCTTTTGGCCGCCGCCCTGTTGGGGACGGCGCTGCTCAGGTTCGGCGATGCGCTCGACGACGACCACCAGCAGATGTTCCAGACCGTGCTGATGCTCCTGGCCGCCGGCCTGATCGTCCAGATGGTGTTCTGGATGCGCCGCCACGGCCGCACGTTGAAGCGCGAACTCGAAACCGCGCTGCAAAAGGCGGCGGACAATTCCAACTGGTGGGGCGTCTTCACCCTGGCCGCCATCGCGGTTGCGCGCGAGGGCTGCGAAACCGTGGTCTTTCTCGCCGGGACGCTCGCCGCCGCGCGCGACGGCGCCATGCTGCAGACCAGCGCCGCCGCCGCGGGAGGCCTGATGCTCGCCATCGCCACCTACGCCCTTTTGCAGTTCGGCAGCCGCATCCTGTCGTGGCGGCTGTTCTTCCGCCTGACGGAAGTCATGCTGCTGCTGCTCGCAGGCGCCTTGTTGCTGACCGCCGCCGATAACCTGACCGCGCTCGGCCTGCTGCCGCGCCTGTCAGGAAGGCTTTGGGACGCCTCGCATCTGCTCGGCGACGGCGGCGCCGTCGGCGGGCTCGTGGCTTCGCTGACCGGCTGGCGGGCGCGGCCCGATCTCACGGAAATCCTGGTTCTTGCCTCCTACTGGGGAACGATGGCATGGGCGCTGTTTCGACCGCAGACGACGTCGCGGTGAAAGAGGTCAAAACGCGCGCCGGCGGCGTCGACGTCGCGCTGGCGGGGATCGGCGTGTGGCTGCGCGACCACCAGATGTTCATCCGCCGCCTGCAATGGGGCGTCGTCCTGGCCTATGGCGCCCTGATTGTCGTTCCGGCCGTCCTGCCGCTGCCGCAGAGGGCGGCGCATGTGTGGAACAACCTCACCCTTTTCGCACAATTCGTATTCTGGGGGCTGTGGTGGCCATTCGTCCTCCTGTCGATGATCCTCGTCGGGCGACTGTGGTGCGGACTCCTGTGCCCCGAAGGCGCCCTCAGCGAACGGGCGGCGGAAAAAGGGCGCGGCGGCGCCATCCCGCACTGGCTGCAATGGAAGGGCTGGCCCTTTGTCGCCTTCGTGCTGACGACGGTTTACGGCCAGATGACCAGCGTCTATCAATATCCGCGTCCGGCGTTGGTGGTGCTGGGCGGCTCGACCCTGGCGGCGATCGTCGTCGGCTATCTGTGGGGCCGCAACAAGCGGGTGTGGTGCCGTTTCCTCTGTCCGGTTTCCGGCGTGTTCAACCTGCTCGCCAAGCTCGCGCCGTTGCAGTTTCGCGTCGATCGCGAGATCTGGGCCGCGTGGGACAAGCCGCGCGGGGCGCATCCGCAAGGGTTGAATTGCGCGCCGCTCGTGCCGGTGCGCACCATGCGCGGCGCCGGCGCCTGCCACATGTGCGGCCGTTGCAGCGATTTTCGCGGCGCGGTGGTGCTGGCGCGCCGTTCGCCCAACCATGAAATCGTGCATGTCGCCGGCGACATGCCGAACGGCTGGCAAAGCGCGCTGATCCTGTTCGGCATGTTCGGCGTCGCCGTCGGCGCCTTCCAGTGGAATTCGTCGTCGATCTACGTCGCCATTCGCCAGGCCCTCGCCGACAGATTGGTCGATTGGGGCGCGATCTGGCCGCTGGAGCCGGTGCTGCCGTGGTTTGTCCTGACCAATTATCCCGCCGTCAACGACACGATGACGCCGCTCGACGGCTTTGTCCTCCTCGCTTACCTGCTGGGCGTCACGATCGCCGTCGGCGGCGCGATGAGCCTGTGTCTCGCCCTGGCGACGCGGCTTTGCGGCCGATGGTCATGGCCGCGCTTCCACCACCTGGCGCAGGGGCTGATCCCGCTCGCCGGTTGCGGCGTGTTCCTCGGCCTGTCCTCGCTCACCGTGACGATGCTTAAAGCGGAAGGCCTCGTTGTGCCTTTCGTGAGTTTTTTGCGCGCGGCCTTGCTGGTCGGGGCCGCGCTGTGGTCGCTTTGGCTCGGCGCGCGCATCGCCGAAACCAAGACCCTGTCGCGGACAAGATGGCTCTGCGCCACGGCCGCTTTCGCAGCGGCGACGACTGTGGGCGGCCTTGTCTGTGCGAGCCTGTTCTGGCCGATTCCATAGAAAAGGCCGGCGACCGCTTTGCTGCGGCGCGGCCCATCGTTTCAAGCCCGAAAAAGCTCAG
>CAWHDV010000002.1:0-884541 GCA_963828185.1 uncultured Alphaproteobacteria bacterium
GTTATTGAGCCCTCGTTAACCTGGCCTTGCCAGTTTGGCCCGAGCCCGCCTCGAGAGACCGACGACGTGATGTTGGATGGGGCGGGAGGATCCCCAGCTGAAAAACCTGTTCCGCGCAAACCCGCGAAACTCCAGCGCGTCGCGCGCGCCGGGTACAGTCCGGTCATACACCCAGACGACACAGGCTCCAAGAGCGGATAATTTCGCTCGGCGGCGGGCTCGGCGCCCAAAGGTCTCCTGCCTTGGGTCGGAAAGCGACCGTCCAGGGCTTGGGCGGTCTGCCAAAGAAAACTCCGGCGACCAAACGGAGAAGGCGTTGCGCACCGACGCCTCGGTCTGGCCGCTGCAAGAGCCTCGCCATCAGTCACATCGGCATTCCCGCTAACTCCGCGCCGTTCAGACTTACGGTCGAGTGCGCCGGCCCGGTCGGGTAGATCCAATGTCGCAGCTGATCCACGATACCCTTCACCGCAGAGACGTCGACACTTGCTGTTTCAATGACGGCGTCGTGGCCCGTAATCTGGTAGCGGCCTTGAACGCCTACAGAATTTCCAAGACCCTGGTGATGGGGGTAAAGAAGCGTCAGGCGTCGCGCCTCGTAAAGATGCGAATAAGCCATCATCTGGTAGACATCGGCCTGGGAAACGCCTTGCTTAGGATCGTCGATCCGCGCGGCAATGCGCTTCCATTTTGTGTCGATCACATGGATCACTTTGCCAGATTGCCAGATCAGGATGTCCGGCTTGGTTTGGAACAGAGGGCGCCCATGATCCAGCGATGACAGAGAGAACAGCCGCCCTCCCTGCAGCGTCACGCTCATCGTGCCAATGATGTGGAGGTTGGCGGGAACACCGAATGGCTTCTTCGAATAAGGCAGCTGCAACCTGATTTCGTTCTCCGCACCTAACCGTTTGTCGGGCTCGAGGAGCGTAATCAGCTCGCCGAAAACCTTTGAAATGTTGGCCCGGTTGATTGCTTAAGGCGTCGTATTTTTCTCGTTTCGCAGGGATGCCAAAGTCCAGAATGCAGCCGCCGCGTCGATCGCTCCGAACAAGATAAGGATAGGAGGCGCGAGGCCGCAGAGCACAAAGACTACAAAAAATACAATCACGGATAACCTGCCATGGGCCGTCCATCGAAAGAATTCCCGCATTTCCGCGCCCGCCGCGCGGAAATAATAATAGGCGATAATCAAAAGAAGCATTCCAGCGACGCGCAGCCAAACATCATGCGTTGGCGATATTTGAAAAATCGCGAGGAACGGATTGGGAAAAATCACGAGCGCTGCGCCAAGACAAACTAGGTAAACCGAGAATACACGAAGCGAGAATGCCGCCCTGCTCATGCCTGCCCCCTACGGTTCACGATGATCGTCGCCGGCATCCTCCGGATGGGAGCAGCCAAGCCGAGGAATCTGACGCAGTTTTGATTTTTTGACAAGACGGATACGAGGCTGCGGCCTTTGCCGGCGAACTGTGAATAACGACCTCGAAGCGTCGCCGGGATGGCCACACCCTGATGAGCGGACAATTCAAGAAAAGGCTGGCCGTCTCTTTCGTGTCGACCTCGTCCGGTGATCACCAAAGCGCAGGCCACGCTAAACCGTGAGGATCAAACCCGACGGTCCCTCGTGGGCGGAAACGAGACCTTCTCATTTGCGCAATGAAAGTCCCCAAGCGTCGATAAGGAGACCTGGGAATCGTGCCCGTTTTGACTTTAGGCCGCGCTTTGACGAAAAGTTAGCAGTCTGGCGCTAGCGTAGTCGCGTTTTCACTGTGGCTTACCCGCTTTAAATCAATTGCTGTTCCGGCCGCTGACGACGTCGATCGCCTAACATGATGGCGCAATGGACAAGACCATCTGGAGAGACAGGCATGCCTGATCCGAAGACGCCGCCGCTTGATCTTTCGGTTTTTGACGGGCTCGACGCCCCGCCCTCCCAAGCCCAGCCACTCGTTCTGGCGACTTCCTCCGCGGCGCCGCTCGACCCTCGACTGGAGCGCCAGGCCGAACCCGAACGGCTGGTCGAAGTCGCCAACCTCAATGCCGACGATCTCGCCGCGGCGCAGGCCTCGGCTGCGAAAATCGATTTTCGCAGGACCGACACCCTGCTCGCGCATGGCGAAGGGGTGATGTCGGCAATCGCGCAGGCTTCGCGGCAATTGCTGACCGGCGTGCGGCTGGGAGACGCTGGCGAGGTCGGCCGCATCGCGGCAAGCGTCATCGACGGCGTCAAAATCCTGCGCATCGAGGATCTCCAGGCCGAAGCGAGCGGCCCTGGCGCCCCTACCAGCAAAGGGATATTCGCAAAACTCGTCGGCTTCGGCGCGAACGCCCATTCCGCCTTCAAGGGTTTTGCGGAAAATCGCAAGAAATTCCTCGACCTGATGGACGGGGAACAGGCCAAGGCCCGCAAGACCAAGGCCGATCTCACCGTTGCGGTGCAACTGTTGGATCAGCAGGCCGTGGCGATCCGGGGAAGCCTGCATGCCCTGAAGGTCGAGGTCGCCGCCGGCCAAATCGCCGTCGACCGCGGCGCCGACGAACTGGAGACGCTGCGCGAGCACGCAGTTCGAACCGGCGATGCGGCCGATGCGGCTGATGTCATGGAATTTCGCTCGTCGCTGGCCAACTTCCGCGGCAAGATCGCCGAAATGCGAGAAAATCTCGTCGGGTCGGCCTTGCTCATCCCGGTCATCGGCCAGAACCGCAAGGCCGCTGAAACGCGCATCATGAAAATCTCGGACGGGCTGCTGGTGGTCATTCCGCGCCTGATGGCGGTGGCGAGCCAGGCCGCCGTGCAGGTCGACATCGCCCGCGCCGCCAAGGAATCGGAAAATCTCGACGAAGCGGCGCGGCAGATCACCGCCCTCGCGTCTAAAGGCGCGCATGACGCGGCGGTGAGCGCCGCGCGCAGCCTCGGGGGCGACCAGCGCAATATCGACGTTCTCGCCCAGGTCGCCGACGAAACCATCAGGACCATGCATGAGGTCATTGAGATCGAGCGCGAGATTGCCGCTGGGGACCGCGAACGCGAGGCCAAGCTCGCCGACATCCGCGACCGGCTGGTTCATGGCATGCAGGGCGTCAACGCGGCTGCGGTGCAGAAATGAACGATATGGATTTCGACATGCAGGCGGCCTGGCTGCGGCGCTTCAACGCCGACGCCGAAAGCAATCTCAGGGCTTTCGCGTTGCGCATCAAGGAAGCCATGCCGGAACTGGTGACGGTGAGCGAGCATCGCGGCCTGTTCGCCAAATCGGGCAAGATCACGGGCGTCAGCCTCGAGATCGGCGAGCAGCGCTATAGGCTAGAGCTCGATCGCGGGCGGCTCAAGGCGGCGGTGGCGATGGTGGTTCGCGGCGTCACGCTGAACACCAAGGAAATGCCGCCCGCGGAATGGTTCGCCCGTCTGATCGAGGAAACCAAGAAGATGAGCGAACACGCGGAGAGCCTGAGCCGCTCGCTGTCCTCTTTTATGGCGGGTTGAAATGAGCAATTTCGGCGATCTTGGCGGTAGTGGCCCTTCGGACCGCAAGCCTTCGGACGCGCCCTCGACGCTCGCGACGGGTGCGACGTTCGAGGAAGACCTCATGGCGAGCCTGAAGCGCGGCGAGGCGCCCGCCGGGGTCCGCTCGCGCCTTCAGGGCGTCCGCGCGGGAACGACGCCATGGACTGCGACCTTGACCCCGGCCGAACTCATGATCGTTCGTTCGCACGGGCTGCAGCCGATCGCGGCGGTTTCGGCCACCTGCTGGCTGCATTACGGCTATTCATGGACGCGCGGCCATTCCGAGGGCTGGTCCTCCGCCCTGCGGCGCCTCAAGGACGAGGCGCGCGCCGCCGGCGCCAATGCTGTGCTCGACGTCAAGTTGCGGACCATCCCGCTCGGAGACGGAAACAGCATGGACTTCACTCTGATCGGCACCGCCGTTTTCGTCGAAGGCTTTCCTCCCAGCGACGATCCAATCGTCGCCACCATTCCGGCGCTCGAATTCGTAAAGCTGGTCGAGGCCGACGTCGTGCCGACGGGCATCGCGGTCGGGGCTAATTTCGAACTATTGGCCGGAATTGGGATGCCCTGGAGTGGAAATATAGAATCCGAGCGCCTAAGCGAACTTTGGCAAAGAGTGCGGGACCAGGCGCACCAGGAACTGCGCAGAAACGCCGGGAGCCAAGGCAACGGCGTTCTCGCTCACGTCAATTTCAGCCAGTCCGTCAAAGTGCCGCAAGACCCGCCGTTATTTCTTGCTCGGCATATCGTCGTCGCCACGACCATCGACGCGCGCCGCGGCAAGCCGTTGCCGCATGAATTCACAATGGCGCTCGATCTCCATGCCGGCCGCACGCCGCTGTCCGGCGGCGCGCGCCACGATCAATCCTACCCTTCCAATGAATCCGAAGGAGCAATCTAGCCATGACCGACACCATTCCCGCGCATGCGGCGGACCGGTTGAAGGGCCTTCGCACGTCAGCGCATTCGACCGGCGTGTTCACCTCGGACTTTTCGGTGAACGAGTTCCTGCTCGTGCGCAAGGCGGGCTTCGAGCCGATCGGACTTTGTGTCGGCTCTTGCGTCTATCACGTCGGCATCCAGTACGGCAGCTGGAACAAGAACCAGGAAATGGACGTCCTCTCTAAGGCCATGTACCACGCGCGAGAACTGGCGATGAGCCGCATGCGCGCGGAAGCGGCCGCCATGGGAGCCGACGGTATCGTCGGCGTGAAACTCACCATCAAACGGCTGGAATGGGACGAGCACCTGCTGGAATTCATCGCCATAGGCACGGGTGTCGTCCACGGAGAGGGACACAAGGGTTTTCGCGCCCATGACGGCGGCCCGTTCACATCCGACCTGTCCGGCCAGGACTTCTGGTCGCTCTTGCACGCTGGCTACCGGCCGGTTGAAATGGTGATGGGGTCCTGCGTCTATCACGTCGCCCATCGCGGCTTGTTCGCTGGGCTCGCGACCGTCGGCCGCAATATCGAACTGGATAATTTCACCTCAGCGATGTATGGCGCGCGCGAAATCGCCATCGAGCGCATGCGACACGAGGCGGCGGCGGCGAAGGCGGAAGGCGTCGTCGGGGTCGATATCCACGAAGGCAGCCATTCCTGGCAGCCGCACATCATCGAATTCTTCGCCGTCGGCACGGCAGTCCTGCCTCTGGACAAGGAGATCGCCCCGCAACAGATCGCCGATCCCATCATGGTGCTATCGGTGAACGATTAGCGATTTGCCAAATCAGGTCACGAGCAAGAGTTCGTTCCAATCGGGCGACAACCATTAAAGAGACAACTTGGGCCGGTCGCCGCGCGGCTGGAATGCCCGCTTTCCGGCCATGACGGGACCGCCGCGGCAACGTGCCGACCGTCTCAAATGGGTCGACTGCGGCCTCTCAGCTGATCGACAGCCAACCTTTCCTATGGGCTTCCTGCAGCGTTCGAGCAGCCCTGCCGCCACCCAATCTCGCGCAAGCAAGAAGGCACTAATTTATAATCGCGGAGCATTTCGGCCAAAAAACGCCTGAAAAGCTCCCAGGGTGTCGCGCCGAAATTACTTCCGATAATTATAGCGGATTCGGAAGTATTTTTGGAAACTCGATCGGCCAAACTCCGGCAGGCGCGCATCGCCGAATGCGCCATTGCGGCAGTCGGTCATTCATTTGCAGATGGAGGCCAGACGATCATTGTCCAATTGTTGTTGACGCACGATTGGTAAGCCGTGGGCCGCGCGTTGCCGAATGTAAGGCCGCTATCGCTGCGCCGGCGAAATTAGCCGACCGGCCATTTTGGAACGCGTCGCAAGCCGATGGGCAGCTTTAGGGCGGGTCAACGTGCTTTCACATGAGACCGAGACGCGGATTCAGTCGCGTCGCTGAACCTGCCCATCGAGCACGCTAATCTAAACACAAGCTCGACCAAATCCCTCGACGTCGTCTATGAGCCGTCCCTGACGCAAGCTATGGAGGCCGCTCTCAGCGAAGCCAGGCGTCGAGAGGAAAGGCGATCACGCAAATCCGACGATTAAGATTTTGCATCGCACATATTGCGAGGAAATGGTGCGGCGCACTAAGTGTTCCTCCTGAATTGTGGCATCCGTCCATTCGTCTAAAAAGCGTTCACGGCAGCGATGGCTGGATCAACCGGCCGCGACGTTCTGGGAGGGACGCCCGTGAAACAATTCCGCTTGCGACTGATCGGCGCCACGGGCGAGATCCGTCACGAACATTGTTTCAATTCCGCAGGTGGGCCGGACCTGTGGAGGGTGACGGCGGACGCCGCGGATCGCTATGGACGCGTGGGCGAATTCCTTCAGGTCTTCGACTCCCGCGGCGACATGGTGATCCGCGTTGGCGTCTCGACGGCGCGCGGCATGAAAACGGGGGCGCGCGCCGCGGCCTGACGCAGGCTGCACGTCGCTCCCGAGTCCCGTTCGAAGACCGCCTGTTCGTCGCCGATGTTGTCGGTGGAATGCGACCCAACCGACGCAACGCCAATGCCGTTCGATCGAGCAAGGGGCATTGCGGCGATTACGCCGAGCGTCGTCGCTGTTCGGCAGGCTGCGGCCAGTCGCCTCACTGACGCGGATCACCATTTCGCTGACTTCGCGCCAACGCGCCGAGGAAAATCAGAGCCGCGCCCCCCGAGCGTCGCGGGCTCGGCCAGCGCTTAACCAGCTGACTGCCCTTAAGTTTAGCTTTTTTCCGCGGGATTTCCCGGCGCGCTCGTGCTTATATCCGTTTTCGACACCCGGCGACCCGACGGGCGGCTCCCTTTGGCAATAGGCGCTAGAGCCTCGGATCGCTGGTGTTATTGGAGGCTGACCGCTGAAATTTCTAGTACCCAATTCGCCGAGGGCGACGTCAGGTTTGACGGCGGCGCCGCATGTCTAAGTCCGCGCTTCGAACGGCCGCAGGCGTCGGGACGACGACGGTCAGGCCCGACCACGAGGTCGAATGGAACCTCAGAAGTCCTTGCCCTAGCCTCGGCGGCGATCGCGATCGGCATCGCCGCCCTCGGCCTCGCGGGCTGGCTCTTCGGGGTCAGGTCGCTCTACAGCTGGGTCGGCGTCGCCCAGACGAAACCGGACACGGCGTTCGGGCTCGCCCTCGCGGGCTTGGCGCTCATATCAGCGGCGAATGGCCTCAAGCGAAAATGGCATGTGCTGCCGGGAATGCTGCTCGGCGTCTATGGCGCCCTGTTTCTCGCCGAATATGCGACCGGATCCAACTTCGGCATCGATAATTTCATCCTGCACGATCCAGCACCCATTCTGCCCGGTCGGCCTTCAATTCCGACTTCCACCTGTTTTCTCGTCCTTGGTCCGGCGATCGCGCTGAGCTGCTCAGCTTCTGGCGTCGCCTGGCTCGCGCGCTCGGTCCTGCTGTTGACGGCGGCGACTACCGCCCTTGCCGGGTTCATCGCCTACGCTTTCTCGCCCGTCGTCGACGCCGTCGAAAGCATGGTTTCCGGCTTCGCGCTGTCGACCTCCATCGCCGTCCTTTGCCTTGTCATCGGCGCGGGAGCGGTCGGGCGCCACGGCTCCGATCGGCGCTATTTCGTCCGCCACGGCGCGTCGCTCGTCGGCCTCGCGGCCCTGCTCGCGCTGGTCCTCGCTTCGCTTGTCGGCTTGCAGTCGTCAAAACGCGCGCAGGCGCAGGTCGAAAAAGCGTTCGCTGTCGACAGCCATTTGGCCCAACTGCTGTCGGCCTTGCAGGACGCCGAAACCGGCCAGCGCGGCTATCTCGTCACCGACCTCGACAGCTATCTCGACCCCTATCGTTCAGCGGTTTCGCGCGTCGGCGCCGAACTCGACGCGCTGGACAAGGCGGCGGCCGACGATTCGGTCGTGGGCAGGAACCTGCCGAAGGCGCGGGAGCTGGCTTCAGCCAAGCTCGGCGAACTCAAGGCGACGATCGACTTCAAGCGGCAAGGCGCGGGCGAAAAGGCGATCGGCCTCGTCATGAGCGGCGTCGGCAAGACGACGATGGACGGGCTGCGCGAACTGATCTCCTCCGCCCGCGCGGAGGAAGAAACGCGACTGACCGGGCTCGGACGGAGGGCGGCGCACACCGCGTCCGAGCTGCAATTGGCCATCGTGTTGACGGTGGCGCTCATCCTTGCGCTCGCCGGGTATATCGTCCTTGAGACGCGGCGGCAGTTTCAGGCGCTCGCCGAGGCGCAGCGCGCCGTGGCCGAAACCAACGCGGGCCTCGAAAGGACGGTCGCGGAGAAGACCGCGGAAATCCGCGAGAGCGAGGAAAAGCTCCGCAACGCCGTCGCCGACGCCGCGATCGGTTTCGCGATCAACACGCCCGACGGCGCGTTCGTCGACGCCAACCCCGCCTACTGCCGCCTGACAGGATATGGCCTCGACGAATTGCGACGCATGAGTTTCGACGACCTCGTCCATCCCGACGACAGGATCACCAATAGGGAACCCGCGCAGAAAATGCTGAGCGGCGGGATCGCGAGCTACGTCGTCGAGAACCGCTACCTTCGCAAGGACGGCGGCGTCGTCTGGGTGCGCAAGAGCATCTCGACCACCAGCGACGAAAACGGGAAAATCAAGTGGATCGTCGCGCTCGTAGAGGACGTCAGCGAGCGCATCCAGTCCGAGGCCGATCTCAAGCATCTCAACGCCACCCTTGAGGAGCGCGTGCGCGCGGAGATCGGCGAGCGCGAAGCGGCGCAAGCCAAACTCGCGCAGGCGGAAAAGCTCAGCGCGCTCGGCCAACTTGCCGGCGGCGTCGCCCACGACTTCAACAACATCGCGCAGGCCGTGACGGGCGGCGCCAGCATGATCGCCCGCCATGCCGAAGATACTGCCAAGGTGCGCCGCTACGCGGGCATGCTGGTCGAAGCCGCCGCGCGCGCCGCCTCGATCACGCGGCGGCTGCTGTCGCTCGCCCGGCGCGGCGACCTGAAGGCGGAAAATGTCGAGGTCGGTCCCCTGCTGCAAGGGCTGCGCGAATTCCTCGCCCACGCGCTCGGCCCCAACGTGGAACTCCGCGTGGACGCGCCGACGGGTCTTCCGCCGATCATGGTCGACAAGGGCCAGTTGGAGACCGCGCTGGTCAATCTCGCCACCAATGCGTGCGACGCCATGGCGGGCAAGGGATCCATCACCTTCAAGGCGGCCGCGGACAGTTCGCCCGGCGGTCGCGGCGATATTGGGCTCGATTCGGGTCGCTACGTCCAAATCTCGGTCGTTGACACGGGCGCCGGCATGGACGCTGCGACGATCGACCGGGCGATGGAGCCGTTCTTCACCACCAAGGAGCCGGGCAAGGGCACGGGCCTCGGGCTGCCGATGGCGCGGGGATTCGCCGAGCAGTCGGGCGGCGCGCTGGAGGTCAAGAGCCTCGTCGGGCACGGCACCACGGTCACGATCTGGCTGCCCGTCGCCGAAGCGGCAGGCGCTTCACCACAGACCAAGACCGGCTCTCCCAGGGCCTTCGCCGGAGCGAAACGCATCCTGCTGGTCGACGACGAGGACTCGGTTCGCGAAATCCTCAAGGGCGAATTCATCGATGCGGGCTTTGAGGTCGTCGACGCGCCGGGCGGCGAACTCGCGCTCGCCGCGATCGAAGCGGGCGAACATGTGGATCTACTGGTCTCGGACTTGTCGATGCCGGGCATGGACGGTCTGGCGCTGATCCGCGCGGCGCAGCAGAAGCGCAAGGAATTGCCGGCGATCCTCCTTACCGGCTACGCCGGCGACGCCGCGACCCTGGCCATTGGCGACGTTGCAAGCGGCTCCATTTGCCTGCTCAGGAAACCGATCACCGGCCCAGAATTGCTGGATCGCGCCGCGATGATGCTCGAACGGGGCCTCGCGGACATGGCCCTCACGTAGCCGCCTTCCGGACCGGATTGCGCTGGTTGGGGCGAAGACGGCAACTGGGGCCCTTGGATGAGATGGCTATAGGGCTCAAGGCTTTGTCGCCGCTGTTTCCGGAGAATAGCGTTGACTGAGAGTTGACTCAGAAACGCGGCTCCGTCAAATTCGCGGTGTTCGTTTTTTTGGCACATTTGCAACCGACCGCCCACGGGATGGGCCGTCCGATGGTTGGCTAGGGCCCGTATGCAATATTTTCGCACAGGGCGGTCTCCCACATGTCCAGAATCAATCCTTGTCTCTCGTCTGGAAGTTTGACCGGAGGCAGGTATGTCTCTTAGCGCCGTCGATCCGTCGAGTTTCGACGCGCGCGAGAGCGGCTGGGCAAGCGCCGCGGAGCATCGTGACGGCGCGCAAGGACGGGTCGAGACCCGCCGTTTCAAGGTGGAAAGTGGTCGCGAGAAGGGTCCTCAGGTCTGCGCCCCTGCGCTATGGCTTTGCCTTACTCATCGTGGCGATAGCCACCGCGCTACGCTACTGGCTCGGCGAGTTGTTCGGCATCACTTTATTTTTCATTACCTATTATCCTGCGACGATGCTTGTCGCCGTAGTCGTCGGCGGCGGCCCAGGCGTTTCTGCAACGTTTCTTTCCGCCGCTTGCGCGGATTTCTTTTTCATGGAGCCCGCGGGTTCGTTCGAAATTTCCGGTCGCAGGCGACGTATAAGCCTGGCGCTGTTCACCGCTATGGGACTTGCGGTCACCGCGCTGGCGGGATCAATGCGTCGGTCGAAGGAACGTTACGCCGCATTGCGCGAGACGGCGGTGCTCGACGTCATCTCCGACGCCTTTTTCGCGCTCGACCCCGCAGGGAGATTCACGGTCGTCAATCCGGCGGCTGAGCGGGCCATCGCCCGCCGCAGGGAGGATCTTCTCGGCCGCGCGATCTGGCAATGCCTGCCGGAAGCCGTCGGGTCCTCCTTTCAGGCGGCCCAATCGCGCGCCTTGGCCGAACGCGCCGCCGTGCACGCCGAGGTGTCAATCCCGCCGTCGGCCGCCATATACGAGATGGCCGTCTATCCTTCAACGGCTGGGCTGTCGGTCTACTTCCGCGACATTTCCGAACGCCTGCGCCTCGAAGATGAACGCCAGCGCGCGGAAGCAGAGCGCCAACGCGCCGAAGCCATGTTCCGCGAAAGCGCGGAACGCTTTCGCCTGCTGACGCAGGCGGTGCCGAGCATGACGTTCGAGTGCGACCCCGACGGCCGACGCACCTTCGTCAGCGAGCGCTGGTGCGCCTACACCGGGATGAGGCCGGCCGAGACCGTCGGAAACGGTTGGCTGGAAGCGGAGCATCCCGACGAGGTGGAGGACACGCGCCGGCTTTGGGACGATGCTGTCGGCTCGGGTCGACCTTACGAGCTGAGGCACAGGTTGCGTGCCGCAGACGGCTCGTTCAGGTGGTTTCTGGTCCGGGCCTTGCCGCAGATTGGCGCGGACGGCCGCGTGCTGCGCTGGGCCGGCAGCTGCACCGACGTCGACGACTTGATCAATGCGGACGCCGCCCTCCGCGAGGCGGCCCGTCGGAAGGACGAGTTTCTGGCCATTTTGGCGCACGAGCTGCGGAACCCGTTGGTTCCCATCCGTAACGCCGCCCACATTCTCGGGCGCGTGACCCATTCCGAGCCGTGGCTCCTGACGACGCGCGAGATGATCGATCGGCAAGTCACTCACCTGGCGCGGCTCGTCGACGATCTTCTCGACGTCTCCCGTATCGCCCAAGGCAAAATCCGGCTCCAATCCGAACGGACGGATCTGGCCCGGATCGCCCGCGCGACCGCGGGCGATCATCGCGGGAGGCTCGACGAGGCAGGCCTTTCTCTGACCGTGGATGTTCCGGCGGCGCCCGTCATGGTCGAGGGTGATCCGACCCGACTGGCGCAGATTCTGGGCAACCTCCTGGACAACGCGCGCAAGTTCAGCGATCGCGGCGGGACCATAACGGTGTCGCTGGGCGTCGAGACTGCCGCCGACGGCGGCGACCGCGCCGTATTGTCCGTTCGCGACACGGGAGCCGGCATCGCGCCGGAGATGCTGCCTCGCGTGTTCGACGCCTACGCGCAGGCCGACGACACATTGAGCCGCAATCGCGGCGGTCTCGGACTCGGTCTCGCCCTGGTCAGGGGTTTGGCCGAGCAGCACGGCGGGGGTGTCGAGGTCGCGAGCGCCGGTTTGGGCCGAGGAGCAGAGTTTCGCCTTTGGTTGCCGCTCGCCGGCTCCATCGAGGAACCCGAGACCGCAACGCCGGGCGGCGCAGCCGAAGCGCCGGTGAGCAGACCCGTTCGCGTCCTGTTGATCGAAGACAATCCGATGGTCGCGGAAAGTTTGAGGATGCTTTTGAGTTTCGAAGGTCACACGGTCGAAGTCGCGCACAGCGGCGAAGCCGGCGTTTCCGTCGCCCGCGACTTTCATCCGCGGGTCGTTCTCTGCGACGTAGGCCTGCCAGGGATGAGCGGCTTCGACGTCGCCCGCGCGCTGCGCTCGGACGCGTCAATGACGCGACCTTACCTCGTCGCGCTGACGGGCCATGGCGACGACGCGAACAAACGCGCCGCCAAAGATGCGGGTTTTGACGAGCATCTGATCAAGCCGATCGACATCGAGCAACTCATGGCGCTCCTGAACGAGGTCGGCAAACGAGACGCGCCTTAAATGGTCAAGGGCGGGGCTTCTTGCCCATGATTTCCTCCTCGTGGATCCGAACAGCTTCCGCTTCAAATTGCCATTGGACTTCCTCGGCTTCACCGTCCCGCTGGCGGCGGTCCCGGCGTACGGTGGAGATAACTGACCGTCAAAAACGCTCCAATCCATGAGCCCGCAGCTGCGAACACAACGTAAATCCAGTCGCTGGTATAAGAAATCACGGCAAAAGACGAAAGCAGATACCATAAGCTGCTCCACGTCGCGGCCGGCCCAGCGCGTCGGGCGGCGACCGAGGCTGTAAACATCACATAGACCGCATCGGTCGCGGCGGTAGCAAAGACCACGGCCAGCGCAATGACGAGATCAACGCGTCCAATATGCAATCCGCTCATCACGCGCCCTCGCGCCCAGGCAGGAAGGCGCAAAAAGGCGATATCGCGCCGTTTCTATTAAACGTTAGAAAAGCACCTCCATTCAAGCCCTGCAAAAACTGGCGCCTCTGAACAGGGGTATGGCCTCCCGCGGCATTGTGCGCTTGCGCTCCTCGCCATGCGGCATTTTTATCCGCAAAGGCGCTGAGCGGGCGGACCCGCATCGCCGACGGAGGTTTCCGCCGTCACACCTCCAGCTCACCAGGCATGTGGGAGGCAATAACAGCTGGCGGCGACGGTTCAGCTCCGGTGCAATACGCGCGTTAAGCGCCATGCTCCAACAGTTCGGACTCCCCTCTTTGGGCGATCTGGATTGCTAGCTCCACCATGCCTTTGCATTGGCTGAGCAGCGCGACCAACTCTTGCATGCGACCGCTCGGTTGCGCCGCAGTCTGCGTCAAAGCGTCAAGGAGCGCGTACGTCAGTTCGATCGATGCGCGCTCCAAATGATTATGAATGGCGTTGTGCTCATTGTCGGTCATTTTATTACTCTGAAGCCAGTACAATTCCGCCTTGCCGCGAGCGCGACCGCGGGTGATCCGCTCCTGAGCTCACTGAGCGGCATAAGTCTCAACAAAGCTGCGCGGAATTAATTCGCCAAATCGGACACCGCCCTCGTTATCACGGGACCAAACAACAGTTCCCTCCCGACGTTCTTCTTCAAAGAACATTGTCACGCTCTTGCCCAAGTCCTCAGGCGTCATATTCGACAGTCTCGCGCCGCCGCGCGAAAGATTAGTGACCTTCACCGCCCGTTCCGACCCGCGAACAACGGCCACGACGGCAATATCAGTTTCTACCCGAATGTGGCGACGTCGGTTGGCGGGTTCAGATTTGCGGTCGAGTTCGCTGCAAAGAAGCGGCGTCGTGAAAAAGTAGGACGCGGAAACCCGCATCGCCCGAGCGATCCGCAATAATCGCGTGGCGTCAGGGCGCTCTCGCCCAGCTTCGAAACAAACGATTTCTTCTTCATTGAGGTCTGTCATTTTTGCGATTTGGCTTGGGGTCAATCCCATTCCGATGCGCCGCAAGCGCAATCGCGTCCCTACGTGCAAGTCAACCAGATTCACACCCGCCATCAACCGTCCCTCATTTAATCCGCCAAGTGGAATTTAATTAACGAGTCGCCAACCAAATACAAAGAAGTTTTTATTTGCAATAACTTAGGCTGAGCCGTGTCGCGACGCGGTGGGCGCGTCGGCACGATGATCACTTCGAATACCTCGGTGTTGACCCTTCTGCAAAGTCGAACAGACGTTGCCTTATGGCTGCCGCCTTTTGCAGAAATACATACCAGACGTTTTCCGAGCTTCCTCCGGCGTAGCCTTTTTGGGCGACACAAGCTCCGCACAATCTTTTCGACTTAGTTATGGTGCTGATAGTCCCTACAAAATGGTCTGGCGGTAAGGTGTCCGCATTTCGTCGATCAGGCGCTTCGACAAGTCTCGTGTACTGAAACGCAAACCTGCGTCAGC
Source organism: uncultured Alphaproteobacteria bacterium (assembly GCA_963828185.1). GTDB lineage: Bacteria > Pseudomonadota > Alphaproteobacteria > Rhizobiales > Beijerinckiaceae > Rhodoblastus. Next base: position 14,452 of record CAWHDV010000002.1, read on the forward strand.
AAATATCCTTCAAAGGAACTTTCCGGATTGCTCAATCGAAGGGAACTATTCTTAAGCGGCGCCGCCATAGCCGCCTGCTGCCGGCCGGAGATGACCAGGGCTGCGTCGACCAAAGCGCGTAAAATGCGCATTGGCTACCTGCTGCCGCAGGACTCTCAATTAGGCGCAGGCGCGGTCGCCTTCGCGAATGAAGTTGAACGCCGCTCCCAAGGGCGCGTGCAAATTGACCAATATCCAGACGCCTCGCTTGGCGGCGAAGTCGAAATGCTGAGGGGTGTTCAGCTTGGCGCAATCGATCTCGCGTTCATCACGGGCGCGCCATTGCCGAGCATCCTGCCCGAAGCTGGAATATTCAATATCCCCTTTCTTTTCAGGAATTATGCTCATGCTCACACGGTTCTCGACGGCCCGATAGGCGATTCCTACCTGCGATCGCTGTGCGGAAAGGATCTCGTGGCGCTGGCGTGGGGCGAGAACGGCATGCGCCACCTCACCAATTCGAAGCGGCCGGTCGCCTCTCCTGACGACATCAAAGGCCTGAAGCTTCGCCTGCCTCAGTCCCCTGTGATGACGCTGGGATTCCAGTTGTTGGGAGCGGAAGTCGTCCGCCTGCCATTTCCGCAGGTTTACGCGGCGCTCGAAGCTGGCGTCGTTGACGGACAGGAAAATCCGATCGCAACCATTGACGCGGCGAATTTCGGACAGGTCCAGAAATTCTTGTCGATGACAGGGCACGTCTATGACCCAGCCGTGATCGTCATGTCGTCGGACGCTTTTGGCGATCTTTCGTCCGAAGATCAGGCGATATTCGTCGAGGCGGCCAAATTAGGCGCACGCGCGTCTCGCGCCTTTGCCATACAAGCGGAAACGGCTGGTTTGGCGACGCTGAGGAAAGGCGGGTTGCAAATCATCGATAGCGTCGAACGATCTCGTTTCGTTGCGGTCATAGCTTCTGCAAGCGCAAAATTCGAAGCCATGTTCGGACGACGACAAATCGAGGAGATCCGCCTTGGGGCTTGATCAAATTCTCACGCTCCCGCCGATTGGATGCAATCCTTAAAATGAACTCAGGCCGCCCGAAAACCAGCCCCACCTTTTCAGCGCGCGAACGCGTCGCGGGCGGCTTCGCCGTTTTGCTGGTCCTTCTCGCCGGGCTTGCAGGCGTGACGACCCAATTGATGAAACCGGTTCAGGAAGGCGCGGGGCGCGTACAAGAAAGCAGCGCCAGGGCCGAGCATACGACGGAGGTGGCGCTGATGGTCGGCGACGCGCACGCGCGTATGGCTCAGTACGCCTTGTCGGCGACTGTGGCGGATCAAAAGGCGGCGGAGGAAAGTCTGGCGCGACTCGATGAGGTGATCGCCAACGCTAAGCGCGAATGGCGCGACGAATCCGGCTTGGCCACTCTCACCAGCAGCTACCGAAGCAGCGTCGAACATACTTTTGCGGCGGTCGTATCGCGTCGATCCACAGTCGAACGATTCCGGGCGGCGAGCACCGAAATCGCTGTGATCACTTCTGCCGTTGCGCTGGCGATGGACAGGGAAATCGATTCCGAACTTATTCGTCGTGGCGTGGGGTTGGCGCTTAGTTTTCGAGACGCCGACGTGGCGGCTACACGACTGCTCGCCTCACGCAGCCCAGCTGACGCCCGCATCGCCGTTGGCGCACTGGCGAGAGTCCCGAATGCTATTGCAGAGCTTTCGCAACTCGCCAGCGGCAAAAAGCGCATCGAGCGCTTTGTCGCGGCTTTGACAGCGCCGCTCGCGGCTTACAGCGACGCTTTACGCGGTATCGTCGACGCAGATGGAGAATTGCGACGCTTAGCCGCCGAACGAAACGCGGCTAGAGCGGCAGTGTTTGCGGCTTCGGCGGCAGAACGCGCAACAGCCATGGGGTTGAAACGTGAGGCGATCGCCTCGATGCTTTCTGAAGCCAGTTCGGTGCGTTCATCCCTTTTTGTTGTTTCTGTTGCGGCGTTCGCGATCGGTCTTGTGCTGGCCTTGCTGATCGGCCGCGCTTTGGTCGCGCAAATCCGAGAGCTTGAGGACGTGCAGTCTGCGCTTCACAAGAAATCCAGTTTGCTTGAAACGACGCTGGCTCACATGGACCAGGGCCTCATCATGGTCACAGCCGAGCGAACCATTGGCGTCATCAACGCCCGCGCTCGCGAACTGATTTCCGCGTCAGCCGCGGCGATGCAAGAAGGCGCTTCGTTTGACGACCTGCGAGCCTCTGTGAACAAGCAAGGCGCGCAGCTGCCCCTGGACGCCGGTCAAAGGCGCCGGCAGGGTGATCTTACTGAACAGCCGCTGACCTACGAATGGCGCGTCCCCAAGGGGACGGTGCTCGAGATCCGCAGCGTTCCGCTAAGGGGCGGCGGCTCGGTCCAGACTTATACCGACATCACCGAAAGAACGCTGGCTGCCGAACGCATCCAGCATGCCGCCCATCACGACGTTCTGACCAATTTGCCCAATCGCGCCAAATTTTCGCAACAGATCGACGAGGCGATCGCCGATGCTGACGCCACGGGCGTCGGGTTCGCCGTCATGTTTCTTGATCTGGATCGTTTCAAACTGGTCAATGACACCCTTGGTCATCTCGCGGGAGACGATCTTTTGCTGCAAGTGGCCGATCGTATGCAGCAAGTCATTCGCCCTACCGATACGCTCGCCCGAATTGGCGGCGACGAGTTTGCCCTCGTCATGCCTAAGGTTCCGAACCCTGAAGTCGCGATCGTCACCGCCGAACGCATTCAACGGGTCGTGCGCAAGCGCTATCTCCTGCCACGGGGCGCCGCCAACATCGGCGTCTCGATCGGCGTGTGTTGCTACCCGCAACATGGCTCCAGCGCCGAACAATTGCTTGGCGTAGCTGATCTTGCCTTGTATCGCGCCAAGGCGGGCGGCCGTGACATGTGTTGCGTGTTCGATGAGGCTCTTGACGCCGAGATCAAGGACGATCTGATCCTCGAGCGTGAAATGCAATTGGCGTTGCAGGACAATCAGTTCGAACTGTTCTACCAGCCGATTTGGGACACGCGCGCGCAAACGGTGGTTGGCGCAGAAGCATTGGCGCGCTGGCGACATCCGACAAGGGGTATGATTGCCCCCGACATCTTCATCCCCTTGGCCGAGGAGACCGGATTCATCATCGAACTTGGACGATGGGCGTTGGAGACCGCTTGCCGGGAAGCCTTCAGTTGGGTTGATCCGATCAGCATCTCAGTGAACGTCTCGCCAGCGCAACTGCATCGCAAGGAGTTGGTCCGGGAAGTGCGAGACCTGCTCATGACGGTCGGCCTGTCGCCGTCGCGACTGAAACTGGAGATTACCGAAGGCCAGTTGCTCGAAGAGACCGCGGAAATGATTGCGACTCTCACGGCGCTGCGAGGGCTCGGCGTTAAATTGGCGCTTGACGATTTCGGAACTGCCCATTCGAGCCTCAGCACAATGGTCTCGTTCCCCTTCACCGACATCAAGATCGACCGACGGTTCATAAACGGAATCGCTCAAGACGAACGCTCGCGCAGTCTGTTCGAAGCGATTCTGCAGGTCTGCCGCATCATGAATATGGAATGCGTCGCCGAGGGCGTCGAAACCGACGCACAACTGGCGTTGCTCCAAAATCTCGGCTGCGCCTATGCGCAGGGGTATCTGATCGGCCGCCCCGAGCCGAGCGAGGCGTTCCGACGCAAGCTTTGGCGCGCCGCCGGCGTGGACCGCCAAGTCGTCGCCATATCGGGCTGATGCCCAGCGTATCAAACCGTCGTCTTGGATGGGATGCCCGCTCATCACCAACAGCATAGAGCCGGCATTACGGCGGTCCTCAATATGCCCTCGTCAACCGCAGGCGGGCTAGGCCGGTTCCAGAACGGCTGAGGGGAAGCCTTTGTCACTGACGGCCAAAACCTTTTTGAGAAGTGTCGAGAAGCCGGCCACCATTCCGACTTGAAGCCGGCCACTTCGCCGGCAGTTTTTTCCGCATCGGAGAAGTGTAAGAGCGACGCCCCAAGGGTCAGCTGATCAGGCATTGCGGGAGCTTCCAACCAGGGGGCCCCGGATGCCGGCAAAGAGAGAGCTGACCATGAGACAGATGCGGCATTTGCTGCGTCTTCATTCGAACGGCGCGAGCGCGCGCGAAATCTGCCGCACGATCGGCGTGGCGCGCTCGACGGTTCAAGACGCAATCAAACGTGCGGCGGCGGCCGGGCTTTGCTGGCCATTGCCGGCGGAACTCACCGACGCGGTTCTGGAAGAGCAATTGTTCGCGCGGGCCGGCGTGGGCGCAGGCAAGCGCTTGCGCCCCGAGCCCGATTGGGCGGCGCTGGCGCGGGAGTTGAAGCGGCCAGGCGTCAACCTCCAGATTTTATGGGAGGAATATCGCGAGGCTCATCCGGCGGGATATGGCTATTCGCGGTTTTGCGATCTGTTTCGCGAGTTTGAGCGGCGGCTGTCGCCGACCATGCGCCAGCGTCATGAGCCTGGCGAAAAAGTCTTCGTCGACTATTCCGGCAAGAAGCTTCCGATCGTCGATCCGGCCACCGGCGAAATCCGCGAGGCGGAGATTTTCGTCGCCGTGCTCGGCGCCTCGAACCTGACCTTTTCCGAGGCGACCTGGACGCAACAACTGCCGGACTGGATCGGCTCGCATGTGCGCATGTTCGGCTTTTTCGGCGGCGTTCCGAAGCTGATCGTACCCGACAACCTCAAGAGCGGCGTCAACAAGGCCTCGTTCTACGATCCAGAGATCAACCGCAGCTATGGCAAAATGGCCGACCATTACGGCGTCGGCGTGTTGCCGGCGCGGCCCTACAAGCCGCGCGACAAGGCCAAGGTCGAGGCCGGCGTGCGCTTCGCCCAGAGTTACATTCTCGGCCGGCTGCGCAACAGGACGTTCTTCTCGCTGGCCGAGGCCAACGCCGCCATCGGCGAGGCGCTTGCGCGGATGAACGGCGCCGCCAGCAGCCATTCGGCGGCGACAAAATCCTCCGCTGGCGGAGAATGAAGCGCGCCGATCCGGCGCATGACGAGGCGCCACCGCCCACGTCACATGGATTTCGCCTTTGACGGCGGGCGCGATGTCGGGCCGGACATTGCGCCAGTAGACATATTTGCCGCTGTCCGTGCACAGGACGAGATAAGGCAGGCCGGAAGTGGTAGGACGGGTCATGGAGCAGCCTGGATTCTAACCAGCGTTACAACCAGTTTCATGACCAGAACGCGCATGAAACCCTTGCAGCTTCACGCGTTATAACTGAATCAACGTCTTATGGCAAAATGGAGCGGGTGAAGGGAATCGAACCCTCGTATTCAGCTTGGAAGGCTGCTGCTCTACCATTGAGCTACACCCGCGCGCGCCCGTTATGCCAAGCGCCGGCGCGGTTGGCAAGGCTTCCGTTTGGCCGCGAAAAAATATCATTCGCCCAGGAAGCCGCCGCTCTGGCGCCGCCATAATTGCGCATAGAGGCCATTTTTCGCCAGCAGGGCCTCATGCGTCCCGTCCTCGACGATCACGCCGCGATCGAGCACGATCAGCCGGTCCATATGGGCGATGGTCGACAGTCGGTGGGCGATGGCGAGCGTCGTGCGCCCGGTCATCAATTGCGTCATTTCCTGTTGGATCGCCGCCTCGACCTCGCTGTCCAGCGCGCTGGTCGCCTCGTCGAGCACCAGGATCGGCGCGTCTTCGAGGATGACGCGGGCAATGGCGACGCGCTGGCGCTGGCCGCCGGACAGTTTCACCCCCCTCTCGCCCACCTGCGCCTGGTAACCCGGACGCCCGTCCTTGTCGCGTAGCGCCATGATGAAATCATGCGCATGGGCGCGCCTGGCCGCATCGACCACCTCCTCGTCCGTGGCCTCCGGCCGCCCATAGCGGATGTTTTCGGCGATCGAGCGATGCAGCAGCGTGTTGTCCTGCGTCACCACGGCGATATGACGGCGCAGGCTCTGCTGCGTCACCCGCGAAACATCTTGCCCGTCGATGCGGATGTCGCCGGATTCGAGATCGTAGAAGCGTAGAAGAAGACTCACCAGCGTGCTTTTGCCCGCGCCGCTGCGGCCGATCAGCCCGACCTTCTGGCCGGCGGGGATTTTCAGCGACAGCTTTTCGATGACGCCGCCCTCGCCCGCGCCAGGCCGGCGGCCATAGTGGAAGCCGACGCCGGAATAGGCGATCTCGCCGCCGCCGCGCGCAATGTTCAGGACCGCCGCCCCTTTTGCGTCCAGCACCGAATAAGGCTGCGAAATGGTCTCCATACATTCTTCGACGCGCGCCAGCGTCTCGAACACCGTCGTCACCTCGTTGCGGATCCATCCGGACATGTTGACCATCTGCCAGGCCATCGGCACGATCATGATCGCCACGCCCGATGAGACGCGCCCGAGCTGCCATTGCGCCAGCGCCAGCGCGGGCGAGGCCAGCAGCAGGCAGACATTCATCGCCGTATGGCTGACGCCCATCAGCCAGATCTTGTGCAAGGCGGCCCCGAAACTGTCGCTGTGGCGACGCAGCTCGGCGAGATTGGCCGCGGTTTCGTCCTCCTCGCGTCCGAACAGTTTGACCAGGCCGATATTGACGTAGACGTCGTTGACATGGCCGACGAGTTCGGTGTGCTGGCGCGAATGCGCGAGTTGCAGCACGCGCACCCTCGGCACGAAATAGACCAGAGAGGTGATGAAACAGGCGAGCCAGACCAGGGTCGGCGCCGCCAGCCAGACATCGAAATGGATCATCGTCGCCACGGAGGCGGCGACGAAAAAGCCGCAGTACCAGATGGCGCTCATCACGCTGCGCAGCGGGTCGCGCAGGGCGGCGCCGCCGTCCACCACCTTGTTGGCGATGCGGCCGGCGAAATCGTTGGAGAAATAGGCCATGCTGTGGCCGAGCGTGTAGCTGTTGAGCTGATAGCGGATCAGATTGTTGAAACGCGCCGTGTACTCGTGATCGTAGATGTACCACATCACGGCCATGCAGCCGCCCCAGGCGACGAGGATCGGCGCGGCGGTGCGCCACAGCCAGGGATGGCTCAGCACGTCGCGCGTCGCGCTCGAGGCGCTGATGTCGTTGACCAGCCAGCCGATCATCACGGGAATCATCGTCGATCCCGCCGCAACGCAGGCTTCGAGCGCCAGCAGGACTATGAGCAGCCCCTTGATCTGGCGCACGAAATGCCAGATGAACGGCCACAGCCTTGTCGGCGGCGGACCAATCGGCGCTCCTTCGATGGATATGGTTGCAAACGACATGCGCGTCCTTCCCCGGCGAAAATCGATCCCGGACAGCGCGAAAGCATAAAAGCGCAATCATGTCGATCTTGCGAAGGGCGCGCGCCGCGAAAACTTCCGGCGCGAACGTGGCAGGAAGCAGATTTTTTTCGCGCTCTTCTTACGCCACCGCAATTTTGCGACGCCCACCCTGGGGAGCATTCCGATGCCTCAAGTCACAAGCTCCGAAACCGAGACTTTTATGCGCGCCCTGTCCCTGATGGCCCTGCTGCTCTGCATGGCGCCGCTCGCCTTTGGTCGAAGCTCCGTGCTCAGTCGCGCCTGGCTGCATCGCGCCGCCGCGGCGACGCTGGCGCTCGCCTCTGTCATCGCGTGTGCCGCCATCGTGCGCTGGTTCTTGCGTTGACGCTTATTTCGGCCGCGGCATCTGGAAAAAGTGATCGATCAGCGCGTAATCAGCAGCATAGCCGCAGCGCGTGATGGCCTGCGCCGCCGCCAGGTCGAACTTTCCGTCCTTGATGAAACTTTCGTCGAGATGAACGCCGACGACCTGCCCCAATGTCAGGATGTTTCCTACCGCCTCGCCGTTCATGTCCTTCAGCCGCACGATCTCGGTCACCTTGCATTCCAGGCAGCATGGGCTCGCCGCGACGCGCGGCGCCTTGACGAGGATGCACGGCGCCATTTCGAGCCCGGCGGCGACAAACTCGTTCACGCCGCGTGGAAAAGGCGCGGAACTGGAATTCATCGCCTCCCTCAAGGCAAAAGTCGGCATGTTCCAGACGAACTCGCCGGTTTCTTCCGCGAAAGTCGCCGAATCCTTCGGTCCCTCGCTGGAAAAGCCGATCAGCGGCGGCGCCCGGCAAAGGCGTTGAAAAAACTGTAAGGCGCGAGATTGATCTCGCCGGATCGGCTTTTCGTCGAAATCCAGCCGATCGGACGCGGCGCCACCAGGGCCTTGAAGGGATCCTGCGGCAGGAGCGTCCTGTCGCGAAGGGCCGGTTGGTAAAACATTCTGACTCGAAACAGCGTTCAGTTCATGGATGAGGTGTTGGAAGGACTCGCCATCAATTCAATCATTTCGATCGCCTTTTTAAGGCTGTCCAGCCCCTTCGCGCTCATCCTGAGATGCGCGACGACCCGGCGCTCGCTGACAATGCGATCGTCCGTCGAAATATGGGTGATCGCCTCCAGCGTGATGTTGCCGATCGCGCCGTCGAAACCGAAGGTGGGCGCCCCTTCGAAATAGATGATCGGCGCATTGGCGCTGCCAAGCTGCGACAACGGAGGCGAAGCGAGTTCGGGAAGTTTGTCGGCGTCGTCATCCATCGTCGGCTTCCCGAATCTGAGCAGGACCACGCGAGCATAAACCAGATCACCAGGAAAATCCCGCGCGAGCGCTCACATATCCGAATGTTCCGGAAATTTGACGACAACGCCGCCGCGCGCAGCCGCCTCGGTCCTTGCGAGCACAGCCACGAGATCGACGATGAGCTTGCGCATGCGGCAGTCCCTGATCGTCGAAAAGGCGCGATTAAGCTCGAGCCCTTCGCCGGGGTCGCCAAAGCCGAGGCCGGCGCCGGAAGTCGCCGCATTTCCGTCAGTCGTCGCGTGCGTTGCATTCGCGTTGAAGAAGAAAACCGGAGACACCGCCAAGACTTTCGCGATCCGCAGCAATTCAGCGGCGGCGACCCGCTCGTCGCCATTTTCGTATTTCTGCAACTGTTCTGAAGTCAAGCCGGCAACATTGGCCATTGCTTCCAAGCTTAATCCAAGACCATTTCGCTGCTGACGGATACGTTCGCCTACATGCTGATCGATGGGGCTGGACGGCTTGGACATCGCAAATCTCCCGAGATCGATCAACGCGCGCTCTTCCTTTGACGATTTTTGCCGCGCATCGACATCCGACCGTCCATTCCTGACCTCATTAAAGGCGAGTTTTCAGCCGATCTTTAGCATGTCGCGAATCTGCTGCTATGGATATTGCGCGCCGTCGCCGGCTATTGCGCGTAAAATTCGACAAATCTTGCGCCCCGCGCCAGATGAAACGCCAGCGCCGAAACATTCGTCGTCCAAGCGGGTTGTCGCTTCGAAGGAAAAAGGACATGCTGACGCGCGGCCGGGTGATGGACGACCAGGCTCCATTGAAGGTCCAAAGCTTCGCGACCGGCAAATGCGAAATTGCGTCCCAGTCGCTGCAGTCCATTTACGCCAGGAAGGACGTCAGGATCGACGTTTTCGGCGAGTCCCAGAATTTCGCCATGCGCACGACCTGCGCGGCGTTCGGCGCATTGACGCTGGTCAGGTCTGACGTGACCGACTGGCGCTTCACCCGCGACCTCAACAGCCTCGTCCTGATCAAGATGCCGCTTTTTGGCAGCCGCCTCGACTATGCCTCGGGCCTGCGGCGGCAGGAAGCCTATCCGCTGCGTGGGGCCGGCGTCGGGCGCCCGTTCGAAACGGTCACCATGACGCGAGCGCGCGGCGGCAGCCTTTCCCTCTATGCGCCCATCGAGCGGCTGATCGAACGCGCCGAGGCGCTGGCCGGCAAGAGCTGCGGCGCCGCGCTGATCTCGAAAATGGCGGACTATCTCGACCTGTCGGCGCCTGTCTGCGCCGCTTTCGCGCGCGCCGCCAAGACCGCGATGGCCGAGATGACCAGTCTCGACTCGATCGGGCTGGGCGCGCTGGCGGTGGCGGGATTCGAGGACATGCTTCTCAATCTCGCAGCGGGTTCGCTGTTTGCCGGCGTCATTCGCAAATTCGACGCGACGCCGTCGAACTGCGGGCAATTCCGTCATTCAGCGCGCGCGCGACTATATCGCCGAACATGCGGCCGGACCGATCGACCTGGCCCGATTGGCGGCCGACCTCGGCGTCAGCATGCGGGCGATGCAGGAGAATTTCCGCAAATGCTACGGATTTTCGCCGCGCGACTTCATCCTCGACTGTCGCCTCGAGCGCGCGCGCCAGCGCCTCCTGGCGGCCGACGCGACAACGTCGGTCACGCAGGTCGGAATGGCCAGCGGCTTCACCGACCTTGGCCATTTCTCGGCCAAGTACCGCGCGAAGTTCGGCGAGCCGCCGTCGGAGACGCTGCGCTTCGCCCTCCGCCAGTTTTCCTGACCGCGCCGCCTGCCATCAGCGCGCCGACGAAAAGCGTCTGAACTTCCCGGTCTCAACCATCCGGCGCCTCGCCCTCGAGGCAGGAATCGTCGCCGGAGAACAGGGCTTCGGAAACGGCTTTTTCGCGCGCCACGACGACGCCGAGGAAAGGCGCGACGGATTTCATCCGGCGAAAGGCCTCGTAACCGCGTTCGAGAAAGCCTTGCAGGTCGCCGAAGCCGGCGATCCCAGCGGGTTTGCGCATGGCGGCGAGAGCCGCGCCGATGAAACGCTGGCGCGTCAGTCTTTCAAGCGACGCGCCAAGGTGGTCGATCAGGTCGATCTGGCGCGCCCGGTCCTCTTGGCGGCCGACAGCGCGATAGGCCCGGCCATAGGCTCGGGGGTCCATGTCGGCGATCTCCGCGCCAAGCGCCGCCGCCATGCCGGCGTCGAGGCTTTCCGACAAAGCGTCGAGTTCGATCGCGTCGGCAATGGCCTCCAGGCCCGAAACCGGCAGCGTTTTCGCCATGATCGGCGCAACACGCCGCAAGATCGCGTCGCGGTCGGCGAGCTCCGCGGGGCCATAGATTTCATTCAGAAAGAATTTCGCGGCGTCGGCATATTCGGCGCTGGCGAGGAACCGCGCATGCGTGCGCGCGAGACGCGCCGATTGCCAGACCCTCAACGCCTTGCGCGCTTCCGCCGCGGCCGCCGACTGGCGGGCGGCCGCCCGCAGGCGGGCCGCAGTTTCCAGGCTTGTCGTCAGGCGACGAAAAATCTCATCTTTTTCCGACATGATTGCTTATACCACCGCTGATCAGAGCCTTCCGCCCAAAACCGCGCCGGTTTGATCCTGATCCTTACGCGATGCGAAAATATCGCCGCCCGCCCGGACACTCGCTGGCGATCGTCGGCGCCGCGCGTCCCCCGGCGATCAATCACTGGCGGCGGAAGTCGCGCAGAGCGCGGCGTAAAACCTTGCCGACATTGGTCTTCGGCAATTCGCTGCTGAAGACAATATGCCTGGGCATCTTGTAGCCGGTCAGGCGCTCCTGCAAGAAGGCGCGCAGGTCATCGACCGACAGTTGCGGATCGCGGCGCACCACGACGATCATCACCGCTTCGCCGGATGTCGGATGCGGCACGCCGACCGCGCCCACCTCATGCACGCCTTCGTGCAGGCCGACGACATCCTCGATTTCGTTGGGATAGACGTTGAAGCCCGAGACGATGATCAGGTCTTTCTTCCGGTCGACGATGCGGATGAAGCCTTTTTCATCGACGGTCGCGATATCGCCGGTGCGCAGGAACTGGTCTTCAGTCATGACATTGGCGGTCTCTTCGGGATGGTTCCAGTAGCCCTTCATCACCTGCGGCCCGCGCACGCAGAGTTCGCCCGCCTCGCCCGGAGGCAGGTCGCGGCCGTCCCCGTCGCGGACGGCGATCTCGGTGTTGGGGATCGGCAGGCCAACCGAACCGTTGTACTCCCTGATGTCGAAGGGGTTCATCGAGACGCCCGGCGAAGTCTCGGTCAGTCCGTATGCCTCGATGAGCGGCTTGCCCGTGACCTGCTTCCAGCGTTCCGCCACCCCGCGCTGCACCGCCATGCCGCCGCCCAGGCAGATCTTCAGCGGCGCGAAGTCGAGGCGAACGAAATCGGCATTGTTCAGGAGCGCGTTGAACAAGGTGTTGACGCCGGTGAAAGCGGTGAATTTCCGCCGCCGCAATTCCTTGACGAAGCCGGGAATGTCGCGCGGATTGGCGATCAGCAGCATTGTCGCGCCGATCTTGAAAAACACCAGGCAATTGGCGGTCAAGGCGAAGATATGGTAAAGCGGCAGCGCCGTGACGATGGTTTCCCCGCCCTCTTCGACGAAGGGCTTTATCCACGCGTGGCACTGCTGCATGTTGGCGACGATATTGCCATGCGTCAGCATCGCGCCCTTGGGCGTTCCGGTCGTCCCGCCGGTATATTGCAGGAAGGCGAGGTCGTCCGGCCCGATTTCGGCTTCGGTGAAGGCGAGCCGCGCGCCTTCGCGCAAGGCGCGGCGAAAGCCGATCGCGCCAGGAATTTTCCAGGTGGGAACCATGCGCTTGACGAATTTCAGCGCAAAATTGACCAGCGGTCCCTTGGCCCCGCCGAGCATGTCGCCGATCCCGGTGGTGACGACATGCTCGACCCCGGTCCGCCGCAGGCACTTTTCCAGCACGTGAGCGAAATTCTCGAGGACGACGATGGCCTGGGCGCCGGAATCGGCGAGCTGGAATTCGAGTTCGCGCGCCGTGTAGAGCGGATTGCAATTGACGATCACGTAGCCCGCGCGCAAGGCGCCAAACAGCGCGATCGGATATTGCAGGATGTTCGGCATCATCAGAGCGATGCGGGCGCCGCGCGGCAATTGCAGCTCCGATTGCAGGAAGGCCGCGAAATCGCGCGACAGGCGGTCGATCCCGGCATAGGTGATCGCCGCGCCCATGCTGGCAAAGGCGTCGCGCATCGGAAATTTCCGCACGCTCGTCGAAAACACCTCGCCAATCGACCGATAGGCGTCGCACGCGGCCTCGGCGGATACGCCCGCCGGATAATTGGCGAGCCAGATATTCTCCATGACGCGTATCTTCCCGCCCGTTCCTCTCTTGTGTGAAAGCGCGCGTCTTTTCGTGAAAGCCCGCGCTTCCAGGAGTTGGGCCAGTTCGATGAATGACGCGAGATCATGCGCCATACATGTGGCCGAGGCAAATCGCCCCGTCCGACCAGGCCGCCGCGATCCGCGACGCCGCGTAGGTGACGGTTCCGCTTAAGTCTTTGTCAACAGAACAACCTTAAGTTGTGTCGACGTCCCGATTTTCTCCAGTCGTGACCACATGCTTCGCCAGGTCCCGAGAAACCAATGCTGACGTCCTTGCAACACGACGTGCTCGAAGCGATCGCGCGCGGGCGTCCGCTCAAGCCGTTGCTTGCCAAGCTTTGCCGGCGCGTCGAGCAGATGGCGCCGGGCGTCGTCTGCTCCATCCTGTCGGTTGATGAAAACAAGCGCCTGCATACGCTGGCCGCGCCGAGCCTGCCGAAACATTATTGCAACGCCATAGACGGCCTTGCGATCGGACCGGCCGCCGGCTCCTGCGGCACGGCGGCTTATCGTGGCAAGCCGGTCGAGGTCGTCGACCTGGCGACGCATCCCCTTTGGGCGGATTATCGGGCGCTGGCGCTGCCGCTCGGCCTGCGCGCCTGCTGGTCCAGTCCGATCAAGGGCGCCGACAACCGGGTGCTGGGGACTTTCGCCTTTTATTACAGCGAGCCGCGCGGTCCAGACGACCGCGAACGCGCGATTGTCGAGACTTGCGCCAGCCTCTGCGCCATCGCCCTCGAACAGGACGAAACGAGACGACGCCTGCATCGGATCGCCTATTACGACGCCGTGACCGATTTGCCCAATCGCGTCGCGTTTCAACAGCGGCTGACGGAAACGATCGCCCGCACTGCCCGGGCGGGATGCGAGACCGCGCTTTTCAGCATCGATCTCGACGATTTCAAGCGCGTCAACGACACGCTCGGACACCTCGCCGGCGACGATTTGCTGGCGCAGGTCGCGAAACGGCTCACGGCGGAATTGGCGCCGATCGAGATGGTGGCGCGCATCGGCGGCGATGAATTCGCCGTCATGCAACCTCGCGTGCGAACCGATTCCGAAATCCATCGCCTCGCCGTCAGATTGCTGGACGCCTTGTCCAGGCCGTTTGAGATCGCCGGGGAATCGATGCAGATCGGCTGCAGCATCGGCATAGCCAAATCGCCGACCGACGGAGCGGATTTGACCGCGCTGCTGAAATGCGCCGACGTTGCGCTTTATGCCGCCAAGGGCGGCGGCCGCGGGCAATATCGCCTGTTCGATCCCGCGGTTTACGAGCGGGAGCTCAAGCGCCGCGAGACCGAACGCGATCTGCGCGACGCGCTCCTGCGCGACGAGTTCGAAATCCACTATCAGCCCTTTGTCGATCTCAAATCCGGCAAGACCGTCGGTTTCGAGGCGCTGGCCCGATGGAATCATCCGCGGCGCGGCCTGGTTGCGCCGCTGGAATTCATACCGCTGGCGGAAAAGGGCGGCCTCATCGTCGAACTCGGCGCCCAGGTGCTGCGCAAGGCCTGCATGGAGGCGGCCGGCTGGCCGGACGAAATGCGGATCGCCGTCAATCTTTCGCCGCTGCAGCTGCAATCCCCCGGCTTCGCGCTCAGCGTCGTGCGCATTCTCGCCGAAACGCGGCTGCCGCCGCGGCGCCTCGAGCTCGAGATCACCGAGAACGTCCTCCTCTCCGACGACCTTGTGACCAGAAGGACGCTGGACGAACTGGAAGTTTTGGGCGTCACCATCGCCATCGACGATTTCGGCACGGGCTATTCGGCGCTGTCCTATCTGCGCGCGTTTCCGATCGACCGCATCAAGATCGACCGCTCGTTCATTCAGGATATCCATACCAAGCAGGATGCGCGCTCGATCGTTCGCGCCGTACTCGGCCTCGCGAACGACCTCGGCATCAAGACGACGGCGGAAGGACTCGAAACCGAGCGGCAACTGGCCTGGCTGCGCGAGGCAGGTTGCGACGACGCGCAGGGCTATCTTTTCAGCGAGCCCCGATTGGCCTCCGACCTCGCGGACTATTTCGAAAGCCAACCGGTAAAACGATCGCGCCGCTAGAAATGTCTCGCGCCGGACAGGCGCGTCGGCCGCCGCGATGGAGCGGCTCGATATCGACCCGCGACAGCGGAGCCCGAGACGTGATTCACTGGAGATGCTGCACGATCGCCGGGCTGACGCGTTCGTATTTCCTGACCCAGGGCGCGCAGGGCGGCGTGATCAGGTTGCGCCCCCTGATCAATTGCGCGGGGTCGGCGACGAGCTGCGCGATTTCGCGCGCCGGACGCGGCTTGCTGAACAAATAGCCCTGCGCCTGGTCGGCGCCATTTTCGCGAAGGATATCGAGCTGCGCGACCGTCTCGACGCCCTCGACGAGCATTTCGACGCCCAGTTCCTCGACGATGGTCTTGACCGCCTTGATGATCGCCAGCGCGGCCGCATTCTTGTCCATGTCGCGGACGAAGGACTGGTCGATCTTGACCTTGTTCGGCCTGAAACGGCTGAGATAGGACAGCGACGAATAGCCGGTGCCGAAATCGTCGAGCGCGACCTCGACGCCGAGATCGCGCAATTCGTCGAGCGAGGCCAGCACCGCGTCGGCGTCGTTCATCAGCACGGATTCGGTGATCTCCATTTCAAGCCGCGCCGCCGGGAACCTGGTTTCGCGCAAGACCCGCTTGACCAATTCGACAATGTTGACCCGCTTGAATTGCACGGCGGAGAAATTGACCGCCAGTTTCACATCGCGCGGCCAGGATCTCGCGTCCATGCAGGCGCGTTTGAGAACCCATTCGCCGAGCGGCGCGATAAGACCCGATTCTTCGGCGATCTCGATGAACTCGCCCGGCGCGATCATGCCGCGCGTCGGATGCCGCCAGCGCACCAGCGCCTCGCAACCGCAAATCCGGCGCTTGGCGATGCTGACGATGGGCTGATAATGCACTTCCAGCTCGTTGCGGTCTATGCCGACGCGCAGGTCGTTCTCGATCTGCTGCCTGCGCCGCGCCTTGTCCGCCATCGAGCGCTCGAAAAAGCGATGTGTCCCGCGCCCCGAGTCCTTGGCGGCGTAGAGCGCCATATCCGCGGCCTTCATCAATTCGTCGGCGTTGGCGCCATCCTCCGGCATCATGGCGACGCCGATCGAGGCGCCGATGATCAGCCTGTCGCCGTCGATGAGATAGGGCGCGCAGAGATCTTCCACGGCTTGCGCGGCGAAGACGGCGGCGTTGTCGCGATCGCCGAAGCGCAGCACGACGAATTCGTCGCCGCCGATCCGCGCCACCGTGTCTTCCGGCGTCGCCATTTTCTGCAACCGTTCGGCGACCTTCTTCAAAAGCTTGTCGCCGACCGGATGGCCAAGGGAATCGTTGACCTGCTTGAACCGGTCGAGATCGACCGCCAGGACGGCGAAAGGCTCGGTGTCGTCCCGCCTCCCCGCCGTCGCGGATTCGAGCCGCTCGCGATAGGAAAACCTGTTCGCCAGCCCCGTGACCTCGTCGAGCCGGGCCATGCGTTCGATGCGCTGCTCGGTTTCGCGCCGGCGCGTGATATCTTCGGCGAGCATCGAAAAGCCATCCGCCATCGGCTGGAAGGTGAATTCCATGCAGCGTCCATCGTCGAGCGTGACGGCGAGGTTGTCGCGGACGCGCCGCCGCAGCGCGGCGTTCCTCACGTCGCCGAGTTTTGCGACATCGCCCGCGTCTCTGAGGCGAGCGGCCAATTTCCGGGCCAGCAAATCGTCGAGAACCACCGCCGCCGCCGTCGCTTCAGTCAGGCCGAACATTTTCAGGAAATGCCGGTTGCCGGCGATCAGGCGCGAGGAAACGTCGAACATGGCGAGACTCTGCGTCAGGCTGTCCATGGCGGCGGCGAGCTGCCGCTCCGTTCCCTCCGCCTCGGCCTTGGCGCCGCCAAGCGATCGCGTGGCGGCGACCGCCGCGGCGACGAGCCCAAGGCCCATCGCGATGGCGGCCGGCGTGTAAAAGTCGCGGCGCATCCACAGGCCGAGGCTGAGAAGCGGGATGACGCAGGCGGCCTGCGCATAGACAAGGCCGGGCCGCTTCGCCTCCCGCGCCGGCAGCAGCGCGACCAAGCCCGCCGCCGCGACCGCCGCCGCGGCCGTCAGGCTGTTGGGCGCCGAGGACGCGAAAGTCGCGTAAGTGGCGAAACCGGTCGCCGCCGCCATGGCGGTCCCGGCGAAAGCATGGACGTTGTCCCGGAATTGCGCCGCATCCTCGTCGGACGGCCCCTCGCGCCAGCGCATTGCGAGCATCGCGCCAATCTTGATCGCGGCGGACGCCGCCAGGGCCCAGGCGGCGATGTTGGTCGGCGAGCCGAAATCGCCGATCAGCAGCGGTCCGCCGAGCGCCACGGCGACCGCTGCATCGAACAGGCCGCCGCCGACGCCGGCGCCATTGGCGCGCTCGGACGCCGGTCGCCGCTTGGGCTGAGGCCGGGAACGGACAGGTGAACTCGACAAACCCACATTCCTTACCGGCGTCCCGGCTGGACGAGCCGAGACGCAGACCACGCGCCTTTGCAAGAAATGTAGCGGATCGAAGTAAACAACATTTCTACTTGTGCGTGTATTTATACATTTTTTAACGCACCGCGTGCGTCCGCGCCCCCGCGGCGAAACATGTGACGTGCGAGAGCTCGGGCGGCTTTTACCCAAGGTGAAGTCTGCGACTTGGCGATTGCTATGCTTTCGTCGCGAGATCACAATGAAACGGCTCTCGACTTGCGGATGGGATCGCTCGGCCGATATTATTGGAATTTCGGAAGCGCTCCGCCAGGAAACTTTTCAAACCGCAACGGTGTTCAGGGAGGGACCATGTCCCTCAGTCCCGGTGCAGGCTCCATGGCGTTTTGGCAGAAATCCGGTTCGCGCCGCCGGATTGGCGTGATTGGCGTCGTTTTCGTTCTCGCCGCCGTCGCGGCCGGCGTCTGGTGGCTCGATGGCTCCAAACCATCGGCCGCCGCCAGGAAAGCCGCGCAGCCGCTGCCCGTCACGGCCACCACGGCAATTCGGCAAGATGTTCCGGAAATCTATGACACCATCGGCACGGTCCAGTCGATCGACCCCATCGCCATCCAGTCGCAAGTCAATGGGCCGATCGTCAAGATCGAGTTCCAGCCCGGCCAGGAAGTGAAAAAGGGGCAGGAATTGTTCCTGATCGATCCGCGCCCTTACCAGGCGGCGCTCGATCAGCAGCAAGCACAGCTGGCGCATGACAAGGCCGTGCTCGGCGAGGCGCAAATGGACCTCAAGCGCTACCAGGGGCTGGAGAAGGAAAATTCGATCTCGAAACAGCAATCGGAGGACCAGGGTTACGTGGTCCAGCAGGACCAGGGCACGGTCGAGGTCGACGAGGCGAATGTCGCCACCGCAAAAATCAACCTGGACTATTGCCATATCAAGTCGCCAATTGACGGCCGCGCCGGCGTGCTTCTTGTCGAACTCGGCAATCTCGTCGGGCCGAGCGCCGGCTCGCAGGCGACAAGCAGCTCGGCGACCTCGACAACGAGCCTGACGTCGGCCGGCGGCGCCCAGAAATCGACGGGCGGCGGACTGGTCACCGTCAGCCAGATGAAGCCGATCTACGTGAACTTCCCGGTTCCGCAAACCATGTTCAATGACGTAAGCCGCAGGCAAGCCGTGGCCGCGCTCGAGGTCGACGCCTACACACAGTCCGGCAAGCTCATCCAGAAGGGCAAGCTCACGGTCATCGACAATCAGGTCAACACCGCCACCGGCACGGTCGCCGTGCAGGCGACTTTCGCCAATTCCGACAAATCCCTCTGGCCGGGGCAGTTCGTGCAGGTCGCGCTGGTCACGGCGATCCGGCGCGACGCCGTGACCGTCCCACAGGAAGCAGTGATGATGGGGCCGACCGGGGCGTACGTCTATCTCATCGGCGCGGACAATAAAGCGCATCGCGTGGACGTGACGATATCCTCCCGGCGCAAGGGCGTCGATGTCGTCGAGAAGGGCCTGTCGGCGGGCGACAAGGTCGTCACCGACGGCCAGTACCGCCTTTCCAACGGCGCCAGCGTGCAGGTCCGGCAGACCACCGCCAAGACCATGGCGCAGCAATGAACATTTCGGAAATCTTCATTCGGCGGCCGATCGCCACGACCCTGCTGATGTGCGGCATCCTGATCTTCGGGATCGTCGGCTATGAATTGCTGCCGGTCGCCGCACTGCCGAATGTCGAATTTCCGACCATTGTCGTGACGGCCCAATTGCCGGGCGCGAGTCCGGAAGTGATGGCCGATACGGTCGCCACGCCGCTCGAAGACCAGTTCACCGCCATACCGGGACTGGCGCAAATGTCCTCGACCAGCGGCCTCGGATCGACATCCATCACATTGCAGTTCGATCTCAGCCGCAACATCGACGCCGCCGCCGGACAGGTGCAGCAGGCGATCAATGCGGCGAGCGGCTACCTGCCCAAAAACCTGCCCAACCCGCCGACCTATCGCGAGACCAATCCGGCGGAGCGGCCGATCCTGATTTACGCCGTGAGTTCGGGCGCGATCCCTTTTTATCAGCTCGATCGCTACGCCAACGTCATCCTGGGGCAGTCGCTGTCGACGGTATCCGGCGTCGGCCAGGTCCTGATCGCCGGCGAGCAATTGCCGGCGGTGACCGTCCAGGTCGATCCGGAGGCTCTGGCGGCGCACGGGGTCAGTCTGGCGCAGGTCAATTCCGCGCTCGCCGCCCAGACGCTCGAGGCGCCGAAAGGCAACATCGAAGGCCCGCGCCAGCAATTTGAAATCCAGACCAACGACCAGCTGTTCGATCCCGCGCAATTCCGCAAGGTGATCATCGCCTACCAGCAGGGGGCGCCGGTGACCGTCGGCGACATTGGCGACGTGATCAATTCCTCGGTCAATCCGCGCACCGGCGCCTGGCATAACGCCCAAACAAACCGATCCGAATTGCTGCTGATCGAACGCGCGCCCGGCGCCAATACCGTGCAACTGGTGAAGCAGATCGAGGCGACCTTGCCGCAGCTTCTAAAATCGCTTCCCGCCTCCGTCCACGTCGACCTCGTCAGCGACCGCTCGCTATCGATCCAGGCCTCCGTTTCCGATGTCAAATGGACGCTGGTGGTGACGATGGTCCTCGTCGTGCTGATCATTTTCGCCTTCCTGCGCAAGCCTTGGGCGACGATCACGCCGAGCGTCACCATCCCGCTGGCGCTCGTCGCCACATTCGCGCTGATGTATGTCCTCGGCTACAGCATCGACAATCTCTCGATGATGGGCCTGACCATCGCCATCGGCTTCGTGGTCGACGACGCGATCGTCATGGTCGAAAACATCGTGCGCTTCATGGAAGCCGGCAACTCGGCCTTCGAGGCCGCGCTGAAAGGCGCGGGCCAGATCGGCTTCACCATCGTTTCCATCACCTTCTCCCTGATCGCGGTGTTTATTCCGCTGTTGTTCATGTCGGGCATCGTCGGCCGCCTCTTCCATGAATTCGCGATGACGGTGAGCATCGCCGTGGTGGCGTCCGCCTTCATCGCATTGACCTTGACGCCGATGATGTCGTCGCTGTTTTTGGCGCAGGAACGCGCTTCCCCCCCCGGGCGCCTCAGCCGGGCGTTCGAGGCCTTCTTCGATCGCATGCAGGCCGGCTACGACAGCGGTCTTGATTGGGTCTTTCGCCATCAGCCGCTCATGCTGCTCGGCACGATCGCGCTGATGGCGCTGACCGGCTACCTCTATGTCATCATTCCCAAGGGTTTTCTGCCCGAGCAGGATTCGGGATTCATTTTTGGCGACGCCCAGGCGAGGGAAGATATTTCGTTCGAAGCCATGGCGCAGAAGGAACATGAACTTTCGAAAATCGTCAGCGCCGACCCGGCGGTGTCCGGCGTCGTCGGCTTCGTCGGCGCCACTGGCGGCAACGCCAGCGAGAACACCGCGCGGATGTTCATCCAGCTCAAGCCGTTCGGACAGCGTCCGCCGATCGAGGAGGTCATCGCCAGGCTGCGCCCCAAGGTCGCCCAGGTGATCGGCGTCAAATATTTCATGCAGGCGGGACAGGACGTGACCATCGGCGCGCGGCTCGAGCAGGCCGAATACCAGTATACGCTCACCGACACCAACGGCGACGAGCTGAACCATTGGGCGCCGATCATTCTCGCCCGGATGCGGGGGCTGAAGATCCTGACCGATGTCGCCTCCGACCAGCTGATCGCCTCGCCGCAGATCACCATCGACGTGGACCGGCAGGCCGCTTCAACTCTCGGCGTTTCTCCCTCGACGGTCGACGCCGCGCTCTACGCGGCTTTCGGCCAGGAGCAGATCGCCACCATCTACACCACGACCCAGCAGCCGAAGGTTGTCCTGGAGGTGCAGCCGCGATACCAGATCGGGCCGACGGAACTCACGAAAGTCTTCGTCGCCTCCTCGTCGGGAGCGCAGGTTCCTCTGGCGTCCTTCGCGCATCTGACGCATCAGGTCGTGCCGTTGACCGTTAATCACCAGGGCGTCTTTCCCTCGGTGACGCTCTCTTTCAATCTCGCGCCCGGCGCCGCGCTCAGTCAGGCCGTCGACGCAATCTCGGGGCTCGGCGCGCAGCTGGGCCTGCCGGAAACCCTGCGCGGCTCGTTCCAGGGCACGGCGCAGGCGTTCCAGGCCTCGCTCAGTTCGACGCCGCTGCTGATCCTCGCCGCCATTCTCGTCATCTATGTCGTGCTCGGCATGCTCTATGAAAGCTTCATCCACCCGATCACCATCCTGTCGTCCCTGCCCTCGGCGGGCGTCGGCGCCTTGCTCGCCTTGATGATGTTCCACTACGACCTCACCTTGATCGCCTTCATCGGCATCATCCTCCTGATCGGCATCGTCAAGAAGAACGCCATCATGATGGTGGATTTCGCGCTCGAAGCCGAGCGCAGGGAAGGCAAGGGTCCGGCCGAAGCCATCCACGAGGCTTGCCTGTTGCGCTTCCGGCCAATCATGATGACGACGATGTGCGCGATCGTCGCCGGCCTGCCGCTGGCGATCGAAAGCGGCGCGGGCTCGGAGCTGCGGCGTCCGCTCGGCGTCGCGATCGTCGGCGGCCTTTTGGTCTCGCAATTCCTCACGCTCTACACGACGCCGATCATTTATCTTTATCTCGACCGCTTCAGCCATTGGCTGGGTTGGGAAACCGCGGCGACCCGCAGCGCCGCGCGCGACGATCAGGCCAATGGAGTCCGGAGCTCATGACGGCGGACGGTGGCGACCACAACACCAATATGCGCGGCCTGCTGGTCGCGATCGCGATCGTCATCCTTCTCCTGGCGGGCGCCATGGTCCTGGTCCGCCAGTTGACGGCGTCCGCGCGAATGCAGGATTGCCTGGCGTCCGGCCGCACCAATTGCGCGCCGATCAAGCCGGCGACGCATTGATGCGGCGCGAGGCGTTCACTCCGGCAATTTCGCGCCTTTTGTCTCCAGGGCGAATGGAATGATGACGAGGCCAATGGCGAAGGCGATAGCCGTCATGGCGACCGGCGCGCCGAGCGTGCCGAATTTCAGGATCGTCCAGGCCAGGAGAAAGTTGACGCCCGCGCCGATGAACCGGCCGATCGATGTTGTGAAGGCGAAGGCGGTCGCCCGCACGCGCGTCTCATATTGTTCCGGCAGCCACAGGCTGAAGACCGCGAAGTTGCCGCCACTGAAGCCCATAAAGAACAGGATCGCAATGAACGGAACGAGACCGTCATCGCGATAAAAGGCCCAGCCGAAGGCGAGCGGGATGGTGACCAGCATGCCGGCGAAATAAAGCGCCAGCGTGGGCTTGCGACCAAAGCGCTCGGCCAGCGGCGGCAAGGCGACGCAGCCGAGGATCGTCCCGATCGACAATATCGCCGTGCCGAGCGACACCAGGCGCGCGGGCTGGGCCATACCGGCCTTTTTCGCCAGGGCGCTGATCGCCGCGGGTTCATAAACCGCGCCCGCCCAGAGCCCGATGATCGCGACGGTCAGCAAGCTCGCGTTGACAAGCGTGCGGCGGCGGTATTTCGGTCCAAAATCTCGCGCAAGGGATGCGCCTGCTTGACCTCGGATTCGTGAGCTTTCCAGCGCACCGTTTCCTTCACCTCGAACAGGGTGAACACGGAAACGATGACAGGCGCGAGGCCGCACAGGAACATGGCGCGCCAGCCATAATGCGCGCCGACGGTGACATTGAGCGCGGCGGCGACGAAGAAGCCGAAATAATAGCCCGTCTGCAGATAGCCCGCGCCCATCTTGCGGCGATCCTCCGGCCAGGCCTCGGCGACGTAGGTGCCGGCCATGGCCCATTCGCCGCCGATGCCGATGCCGGCGAGGAAGCGGAAAAGCCCGAGTTGCCAGACGTTTTGCGCCAGCGCCGCCGCTCCGGTGAAGACCGCATAAAGCAGGATCGTTCCCGCCAGCGACTTGGTGCGTCCAAACCGGTCGGCGATCGGTCCCCAGATGAAGGAACAGCCCCAGCCGACCAGGAAAAGCGCGAACAGCATCGAGCCGGTGGAGCCGATATTGGCCGACGTCGCCGCCATTCCCGATTTAGGAAGCAATTCGGTCAGCGCGGGCGCGAGGACGATCGCATAGATGACGGAATCCATGCCATCGAGCATCCAGCCGGACCATGCCGACCAGAAGCCCATGATTTGCTGTCTGTTGAGCCGCGTCCTGGCGCGGACTGGATTGATCGGTATGACCTGGGCCATATTTTCCCCCCATATTATTTTTTTCAATTTCATTGATCATACGCAAACGGTTGACCCTGTCGCTCAAACTTTTCGCGACCGGCGCCGCCCGAGAACCCGCGGTTTTCACGCGCACCGGTGTTCAGTTCGCCTCGAGGCGCTATAACCGGCCTGTCGCGCAACACCGCTATCGGCTCAGGCCGACGCCGGAGGATAAAATGTCAGCGAAACCAGAACAGCTCGACCCGAAGCAGCAATTCCGCGGCATGGCGCAGGGGTCGCAGAGCCTCGCCATCGCCTATATCGGCGTGGTCAACGCCCTGTTCGAAAACCTGGAGCGCATCGGCCTGGGAAGCGCTGAGGCGCTCGCCAGCGCGGCGGGCATGGACGCCGCCTATGTCCGGCGCTGGTGCGACGCGGCTTTCGCGTATGGCTACATCGACGCCGATGGCGAATTGTTCCGCCTCACGGAGAGCGGCGAGGCCATGCTGCCGGATGCGCCGCAAACGCTGATGCCGATCGCCGTGCAGGCCGTGCTCAACATGCACATGGCCGAGCGCGCCGCCGCGCTGATGCGCACGGGCGCGCGTCCCGGCGAACAGGTGATGGCCGAACGCGAAACGCTGCTGCCCTGGTTCGGCCCGATGCTGGAGGCCAATTTCGCACAGTTCTTCGAGCGCACGATCTGCCCCGCCGTTCCGGTCTTCGCCGAAATTGATGCGCGCGGCGGCCTAGTCGTCGATCTCGGCTGCGGCAACGGCTGGTATCTGCGCGCCCTCGCCCGCCGTTGCGGCGCCGTCATTGGTCTGGGACTGGACGCGATTCGACGAGAATATTTCGCAGGCGACGCGCCTCGCCGCCGCCGAAGGCCTCGGCGACCGGCTGCGTTTCGCCAGCGGCGACGCCCATGCCTTCAAGCTAGACGCCCCGGCCGACCTCATCGCCATGAACCGCGCGCTGCATCACGTCTGGGAGGCGGGCGGGGCCGCGTTCATCAAGCTGTTGCGCGACAATTTGCGTCCGGGCGGCGCGGCGGTCGTCTGGGAGCCGGACTGGCCCACCGACCGCGCAGCTTTGCGCGCGCCGCGGCGCAAAGGCCTCGCCTTCCAGAATCTGGCCGAGCATGTGCAAGGCAACCATCTGCTGCGCGCCGACGAGATTGCGGCGGCTTTCGCCGAGCATGGCATGGCGGCGGAAATCTTCCGCTTCTCCGAGGGGCAGGAAGCGATCATCGTCGCGCGCAGACCTTAAAACGCGCAGCGCCATCCGTCCTTGCAATCGACGGCCGACACGCTAGATTAGAACAATTCCATATATCTGAATATGATGTTTGGAATAGAGCTTTCGTTCGGTTCAAGGAGCCAAGCATGGATTTGCCCGCGCGTGACGGAGACGGCTATCTGCTCGACATGGACGGCTGGACGCCAGAGATCGGCAAGGCGATGGCCGAAGCCGACGGGTTCGTCATGACCGACGAAAAATGGGAGCAGGTTCTCAAGGCGCGGGAATATTACGACGACGCCCAATCCGTGCCGCCGATCCGCAAGTTCGCCGCCTATGTCGGCATGGCCAACAAGGAAATGTTCGACCTTTGGGACACCGGCCCGATGAAGCCGATCACCAAATATGGCGGCCTGCCCAAGCCGACCGGCTGCGTCTGATTTTTTTTCGCGCCGGCGAATTTCGCCGGCGCTTTCCTTTTCCCTCAGGCCGCCTCGGAGTTTTCCGCCGGCGCCAGCCGGATCAGATGATCGAAGGCCGAGAGCGACGCCTTGGCGCCGTCTCCCATGGCGATGACGATCTGCTTGTAAGGCGTGGTCGTCGCGTCGCCAGCGGCGAAAATGCCCGCCGCCGACGTCTGGCCGCGCGCGTCGATCTCGATTTCCCCACGCGCGCTCAGCCTGACCGCCCCCTTCAGCCATTCGGTGTTCGGGACAAGGCCGATCTGCACGAAGACGCCGTCGAGATCCAGGCGACGCGGCGCGCCGCTCGTGCGCTCCTTGTAGGACAGGCCAACCACCTTCTCGCCGTCGCCATGCACTTCCGATGTCTGCGCCGAGACAATGACTTTCACGTTGGGCAGCGAGCGCAACTTGGCCTGCAACACCGCGTCGGCGCGCAATTGCCCGTCGAACTCGATCAAGGTGACATGCGCGACAACGCCGGCGAGGTCGATCGCCGCCTCGACGCCGGAATTGCCGCCGCCGATTACCGCCACGCGCTTGCCCTTGAACAGCGGCCCATCGCAATGCGGGCAATAGGCGACGCCCTTGTTGCGATATTCCGCCTCGCCCGGCACGTTCATCTGCCGCCAGCGCGCGCCGGTGGAGAGGATGACCGTCCGCGCCAGCAGCGTGGCGCCGCCGGCCAGGCGCAATTGCGCCAGCCCGCCCGGCCCGACAGCCGGAACCAGCTCGACCGCGGTCTGCAGGTTCATGACGTCGACGTCGTAATCCTTGACATGCTGCTCGAGCGCCGCGGCGAGTTTCGGCCCTTCCGTACGCGGCACGGAGATGAAATTTTCGATCGCCATCGTGTCGAGCACCTGTCCGCCGAAACGCTCGGCGACCACGCCGGTCGCGATGCCTTTTCGCGCGGCATAGATGGCGGCGGCGGCGCCGGCTGGGCCGCCGCCCACCACCAGCACGTCGAAGGGCTTCTTGTCGGCCAGCTTTGCCGCCGCCCGCGCGGCGGCGCCCGTGTCGATCTTCGCGAGAATTTGCTCGAGGCTCATGCGGCCCTGCGCAAAAGCCTCGCCGTTCAGAATAGACGGAGGGCACGGCCATGATCTTTCGCGCCTCGACCTCCGCCGGGAACAGCGCGCCGTCGATGGCGACATGGCGGATTCTCGGATTGAGCGCGCTCATCAGGTTCAGCGCCTGCACCACGTCGGGGCAGTTCTGGCAGGAGAGCGAGAAATAGGTCTCGAACAGGTAGTCGCCGTCGAGCGCCTGGATCTGCGCGATGGCCTCGGCGGAATTCCTTGGGCGGGTGGCCGCCGACCTGCAGCAGGGCCAGGATCAGCGAATTGAATTCATGCCCCATCGGCAGTCCGGCGAAGGTGACGGCATTGGCGCCGCCGGCGCGGCGGATGACGAAGGACGGCTTGCGCGCGTCCTGGCCGGCGCGATCAAGGGTGATTTTGTCGGACTGCGCGGAAACGTCTTCCAGCAGGGCCAGCATCTCCCGCGACTTGTCGCCGTGATCAACGGAAGCGACCAGTTCGATCGGCTGAACGATACGTTCGAAATAGGCTTTCAATTGCGATTTGATGGCGTCGTCCAACATGGCGCGGGGCTCCGAAAATGAGAGGGAGAGGAAGCGCCCGGGGAAGGGCTGCGGGGGTGGAGCAGCCCCGGGCCGAAAGGTCCGGGGCCACAAAGGATTTGCAGGCGTCAGATCTTGCCGACGAGGTCGAGCGACGGGGCGAGGGTTTTCTCGCCTTCCTGCCATTTGGCGGGGCAGACTTCACCCGGATGGCTGGCGACATATTGCGCCGCCTTGATCTTGCGCAGCAGCTCCTTGGCGTCGCGGCCGACGCCGCCGGCGGTGATTTCGACGATCTGGATCACGCCGTTCGGATCGACGACGAAGGTGCCGCGATCGGCGAGGCCGGCCTCTTCGATCATCACATCGAAGCTGCGGGTGATCGCGCCGGTCGGATCGCCGACCATCGTGTAGTCGATCTTGCCGATTGCCGGCGAGGAATCATGCCACGCCTTGTGGCAGAAGTGGGTGTCGGTCGAGACGGAAAAAATTTCCACGCCGAGCTTGTGGAATTCCTTGTAATGGTCGGCCAGGTCCTCGAGCTCGGTCGGGCAGACGAAGGTGAAATCGGCGGGATAAAAGAAAAAGACCGACCAGATGTCCTTGAGGCTGTCCTCGGTCACGTCAATGAACTTGCCGCCTTTGAAGGCCTTGGCTTTGAACGGCTTGATCTGGGTGTTGATGAGGGACATTGCTTGCTCCGCTGCTTCGGCCGCCGCTTTTGTGCGGCGCACCAATGAGCGGAACCTAGAGGGTGTTCACGATCGAGTAAAACGCAAAAAACAAGTTTTTTTTATCGGTTTATTCGATTAATCATCGAGGGATGACCAACCTGCCCACCCTGCGCCAGCTGCGTTTTCTCGTCGCCGTCACCGAGAGGCGGCATTTCGGCGCCGCCGCGGTGGATTGCCATGTCAGCCAGTCCACCCTCAGCGCCGCCATTTTGGAGCTGGAGGACAATCTCGGCGTAAAACTGCTGGAGCGCACCAAGCGCTCGGTGATGCCGACCGCCATCGGCCTAGACCTCGCGGAAAAGGCCAGGAGCCTGCTGCGGCGGGCGGAGGAACTGGTGGAGGCGGCGGAGGCGGCGCGCGATCCGGCGTCGGGACCGTTGCAGCTTGGCGTCATTCCGACTGTCGGCCCGTTCATCGCGCCGAAAATCATGCCGGTGCTGCACCGAGCCTTCCCCGACCTGAAAATCTACCTGCGCGAGGAACAGACCGCGCGTTTGCTGGCGCGGCTCGACAGCGGCAAGCTCGACGCGGCGATCATCGCCCTGCCCTTTCCCTGCGAAGGGCTGGAGACGATGGATCTGGGAGCGGATCGGTTCTTCGTGGTCTGTCCCGAAGGGCACAGGCTTTGCCAGCTTCAGTCCATCGGCCCCGGCGATCTCGCCGGGGAGGATCTGTTGCTGCTCGAGGACGGCCATTGCATGCGCGACCACGCCCTCGCCGCCTGTTCGCTCGAAGGCGCGCGGCGCAACAGCGGCTTCCAGGGCACCAGCCTGCATACCCTGGTGCAGATGGCGGCGAACGGCCTCGGCGTGACCTTCGCCCCGGAAATGGCCCTTCAATCAGGTCTTTTGCGCGGATTGGAGCTGACCCCCGTGCCGATGCGCGAAGGCGCGCCGGAGCGGCGCATCGCGCTGGCGTGGCGACAGACGTCGAGCCGGAAACCGCTGTTCCGCCGCCTCGGCGAGAGCTTGCGCGAGGCGCTGGCCAACGGAATCGCCTAGGGTATCGTCAGTGTCTCATCGGGATAGATCAGGTTGGGATCGTGGATCTTGGCCGAATTGGCCTTGAAGATGGTCTCATACAGCGAGCCGCGCCCAAGCCTGGCGCGGCTGATGCGCCAAAGCGAATCGCCTCGCGCGATGGTCGCCATTCGCCCGTTCGCGCCCGTGGCCGGCGGCGCCAAACCAGAAGGCGTCGCGACAACAGCGTTTGCAGCCGTCGCTCGCGGCGCTACCGAAAATGCCATGACGGCGCTCTCCTTCGCCATGCCTTCGCCGCCGCTTCGCAGCGACAGTTTGTGTGGGCCGGGTCCAAGGCGCGGCGGCATGAGGACGAATTCGCCGGTCGCGGGGTCCGCCTGCGCCTCCATCAGCGTCTCGCCGTTATCGAGCAAGGCGACCCTCGCGCCTGGCTCAGTGCGGCCAGCGATCACCAGATCGCCCCTCGGCGTAACCCGGGCGATGTCGACGCTCGCGCCGAGCGCGACGACAGGCGCAGGCGCGGCGCCGGCCGGAGGCTTGGCCGGCTGCGACCCGACAGGCGCGGCGCTCATGGCCGCCGCCGCGGTTTCGAGCGCCCGCGGAGTTTCCGGCTGAAACGGCCGCTGTGATTGGGCGAACCACCAGCCGGCAATGGACACAGCGCAGACCAAGGCGCCGCCGGACGCGGTCGCGGGTCCCCAAAAGCTCGATTTTCCAATCATTTCGCCAGCCCCCGACCCATACATCGCGCATTCAACATTAAAACGGGACGAGTGGAAATCCGGTTCCCGCGGGACCGGCCCATTTTTTTTCGCAAGCCCGAACAACCCGGCTCCGCTTGCGCGATGCTAATTATTGGCTGACAATTCAGAACGCTGGAAGATTGGAGCTGGGCGGTTTGTCGGCTTGGACCGGTTCCGACAGGACGCTCTCAACCTCGGCGAGGCGCTCATGCTTTCTGTCGTCGTCCTGATATGCTCGCTTTCGACGCCACCCGGCGATTGTGACGTGTCCCACGCGCTGCAAACGCTCAGCGTCGGCGAAGAACACTCGTTCATGGCTTGCAGCCTGCGGGGGGAAGCCATGCTCGCGCGCTCCGCGCTCAGGCCCGTGCGCGAGAGCGAATACGCCAAAATCCAATGCGCTCCACGATAAGCTCAAACGCCTGACGATGAGACTATGGCTTTGTTTTTGCGGGCCAAAGCGGACTGTTCCGCGCGCGTGTGGAGCCGCGACGGGGCTACCCGCTATCTCATCGACACGCCATAACACATTGATGTATCCGTAAATTCGACGAGACTTGCTGGATGAGGCGAGGACAGCCTCCGCCGCCTCAGACTGTCATCTCGACGGAGGCGTTCCGGCGCTCGTTCGCAACCCCGACCGGCTTGCGGGCGTAAAGCCCGAAACCGGCAATGACCGCGTAGCACAGCGCCGGCAGCGCCAGCGAAATCGACAAGCTGCCGGAGAGATCGGCGAGGCGGCCGGTCAGGGGCGGGATCACCGCGCCTCCGACAATCGCCATGCAGATGATCCCCGATCCTTCGGCGGCGCGTGCGCCGAGCCCTTCGCTGGCGAGGCTGAAGATCGTCGGAAACATGATCGAATTCATCAGCCCTATCGCCAGCAGGCTGAAACCGGCCAAAACTCCGTCGGTATTGGCCGAGATCAGGATCAAGGCCATCGCTCCCAGCGCATTGAGGGCCAGCGCCTTGCCGGGACTGGCCCATCGCAGCGCGGCCGAGCCGATGAAGCGCCCGACCAGCGCGCCGCCCCAGTAGAGCGGGATCAGCTTGCCCGCCGCCCGCGCGTCCAGCGCCAGCACATGCGGCTGTTCCAGATAGAGCACGATCAGCGAACCGATCGCCACTTCCGCGCCGACGTAGAGGAAGATGGCCGCCGACCCGAAGGCGAAGCGGGTCTGTTTCAACAGGCTGAAGCCGGCCTTGATCGCGCCGCCCTCGTGCGCCTCCCCCTTGAGGCGGTCACGATGCAGCCAGACCGCGCCGGCGACCAGCGCCAGCGCAAGGGCAAGGCCGGAATAGGCCCACGCCACGGCCTGCGTCTCGGACGCGCGATAGGCGTCGAGCGCTGAGCCCGAAAGCTGCGCCGCCGAAATTTTGGCGAGGGAGCCGAGGATCAGGATCGCGCCGAAATAGGGAAACACGGTCGTTCCCAGCGAATTGAAGGCCTGGGCGAAGGTCAGCCGGCTATGCGCCGTCGCCGGCGGCCCGAGCAGCGAAATGAGCGGATTGGCCACCACCTGGACAATCGTGATTCCGCTGGCCAGCACGAACAGCGCGGCGAGGAAGAGTCCGAATGTGGCGCTGGCCGTGACCGGCACAAACAGCAGGCAGCCCGCCATCATCGTCAAAAGCCCCACCACGGCGCCGCGCATGTAGCCCAGGCGCCGCACGAGCGCCGCACCCGGCAGGGAAATGACGAAATAGGCGGCGAAAAACGCCGACTGCACCAGCATGGCCTGCATGTGGTCGAGCGAAAACAGCTCCTTGAGCTTGGGGATGATGACATCGTTGAGGCTGGTTATGCCGCCGAAGATGAAAAACAGCGCCATGACGAAAACGCGCAGTTCCGGCGCGTCGATCGCCGTGATCGCGGATTCGGCCTTGAACTC
This sequence comes from uncultured Alphaproteobacteria bacterium, assembly GCA_963828185.1. Taxonomy (GTDB): domain Bacteria; phylum Pseudomonadota; class Alphaproteobacteria; order Rhizobiales; family Beijerinckiaceae; genus Rhodoblastus. The sequence goes on from CAWHDV010000002.1 coordinate 45,734, forward strand.
CAATGCGTCTTTCGATGTCATGTCGCGCCGCTTTCGGAAAAAAAGTTTCAAACCAGAATGAGGGTCGCCTTTTCCCCGCCGATGGCCGAGGGGCCGATCCAGATATCGAACACGCCGGAATCGGCCCGGTCGCGGAGATTTGGCTGGACATAGGCGAGATCACGCATCCGAATAGCGAATTCGACCTGTTTTTCCTCGCCGGGCGCGAGATCGACGTGCGCGACGCCTTTCAGCCGGCGGACGGGCTGGGTGATGGCCGCCACGCGCTCGTGGATATAGAGCTGCGCGACCTCATGCGCGGCGCGCCGGCCTGAATTTGTGAGGCTCGCCGTGATCTTCACCACGCCGTCGCGCGTCAGTCGCGGCGCGCTGACTTTTGGCGCGCCGTACTCGACCGTCGAATAGGTCAGTCCGTGGCCGAAGGCGAACAGCGCCTCGTTGGTGACATCGCTGTAGCGCGCCTTGAAGGCCGCGACGCCGTCGACCTGCGCGCGTCCGGTCGGGCGGTGGTCGTAATAGTAGGGCTCCTGCCCCGCGACCTGCGGAAAGCTTACCGGCAACCGGCCTTGCGGCGCGGCGTCGCCGAACAGCACGTCAGCGAGGGCGTTGCCGGATTCCGAGCCCAGGAACCACGAGCACAGGATCGCCTTGGCGTCGCGCACCGCCCCCGCCAGCGCCAGCGCCCTGCCATGCTTGAGGATGACAACGCAGGGCTTGCCGGTCGCGGCCACGGCTTCGGCGAGATCCTGCTGGTGGCGCGGAATGGTGATGGAGGTGGTCGAGGCCGCCTCGCCCGTCATGCGCTCGTTCTCGCCCAGATAAAGAACGGCCACGTCCGCGCTTCGAGCCGCCGCCACGGCCGCCTCGAGTCCCCCCGCGACGGTTTTTTCCGGCGCGCAGCCCAGGGTAAAACTGCACCGCGCGTGGGGACCCAGGGCGGCGCGCACCCCCTCTTCCAGGGTCACGGCGCGATCCGGCTCGGAATACATCGCCCAGGAGCCGAGGACATCGGCCCTGTCGGACACATAGGGGCCGATGAAGGCGATGGACTTGCCCGATTTCGGCAAGGGCAGCAGGTCGCCTTCGTTCTTCAGCAGCACGATCGACTTGCGCGCGGCTTCGCGGGCGAGCGCGATCATGTCCGGACGGCGGACGGACCCGGCCTGCCGCCCGGGGGCGAGCGACCGGTATGGGTTTTCAAACAGGCCGAGCGCCTTTTTTACGCGCAAAACCCGCCGCACCGCTTCGTCGACCGTCGCCATGCGCAGGCGGCGCGAGCGGACCAGCGCCGGGATGTGATTGCGATAAAGGTCGTCGCCCAGCGAGACGTCGACGCCTGCCTCGAGCGCCTTGACGACGGCGTCCTCCTCATCGGCGGCGTAGCCGTGAGCGACCAGCTCCATCACCGCCTGGAAATCCGAGACGACCACGCCGCCAAAACGCCATTCCCCGCGCAAAATCTCGGTGAGCAGGCGCCGGTTGGCGGTGCAGGGCACGCCGCCGACATCGTTGAAGGCGGCCATGGTCGACAGGGCGCCGGCGTCGAACGCCGCCTTGAAGGGCGGCAGGTGCACCTGTCGCAGCGTCGTCTCCGGAATGTCGACGGTATTATATTCCATCCCGCCCTGGACGCCGCCATAGCCGGCGAAATGCTTGGGACAGGCAAGCAGCGAATTTTCTCCGCGCAGATCGTCGCCCTGGAAGCCGTGAACCCGGGCGGCGGCGATCCTTGAGCCCAGCCACGGATCCTCGCCCGCCCCTTCGACCACCCGCCCCCAGCGCTGGTCGCGCGCGACGTCGACCGCCGGAGCGAAGGTCCAGTGCAGGCCGAAACTGGTCGCCTCCTCCGCCGCCGCGCGGGCGGTGCGCCTGCAAAGGTCGGGATCGAAACTCGCCGCCTCGGCCAGAGGGATCGGATACGTCGTCTTGAGGCCGTGGATGACGTCGGCGGCGAAAATCAGCGGAATGCGAAGGCGCGACTCCTCGATGGCGATCTTTTGCAACTGGCGATTGAAGGCTGCATCGAATCCGTTGAAGAACCCCCCCGCCCTGCCCAGCCGCACTTCGGCGACCGCGTCCGCGCCCGTCGGGTCCCGATTGCTCAATGGATTGACGTCAACCGCCGAATTTGGACAGCGGTAGATCGAAAGCTGGCCGGCCTTCTCCTCCAGGCTCATCCGCCGCAGCAGGTCCTCGATATGCGCATCCGGCGCTTGCGAAAGCGGCGCCGACCAAGCGCGCGCGGCGATCGCTGTCGAAGCCACGGAACCCGCGAGAAAGGCCCGACGGGAGAAAGGCGCGTGCGCCCATTTCCCCGCAAACTCTGCATCCATATTCTTCGTCAATTTGTCAGACCGCGCCACCTGGTTGAGCCGATTGCGGGCAAACCGCGCCACCACGCGGCTTGCCCGGCGGGGCCGAAAACGCCGCCGCCGCGAGCCAACCTAACGGCCAAAATTGACGAAACAAGTAATTTTGCAACTCGCCGCGGCGGCCGGTCAGGTCACGGGCGTGGCGACGGCGACGCCAAGGTCGGTTTGCTCCAGCTCGCCGACGAAATCGACGCGATCGGGATAGAAAGCCATGTAACCCTTGATATCCGCGACCGCCGGGTATGGATCCTCGTAGGACCAGGCCGCGTCATTCGAGCGCGGGCCACCGAGGGGGATGCGGTAATAGCTGGCGTCGCCCTTGTAGGGGCAGTGCGTCGTATGGCTGCTTTTATCAAGCAGCGTCATGTCCACATCCTTGCGCGGAAAATACTGCACCGCGGGATAAGCGGCCTCGAGCAGCGTGAGCGCCTCCTTGCTGTCGGCGACGACCTGTCCCTCCAGTCGGACGATGACGCGCGAGGGATTGTGGGTGATGAAGATCGGATGGTCATCACCAGGAACTTTTTGAAGCCTTCCTGTCATCCATGCCTCCTGCGGCCGTTTTTCCGCGCCGGGCGCGCCTCACATCAAGGGCTGCCGGGCCACGCCGATTACGCGCTTGCTGACGCAATTTGGCGCGAAGGGAAAACCGTTGGCGTTGGCGATGGTTGCACGAAAGGCGCCGCTCCGCGCCCGTATTTGCATCAAACAATTGAAGATTTTTTGGTGGGAGAGGTAGGACTCGAACCTACGAAGGCATAGCCAGGGGATTTACAGTCCCCCCCCTTTGCCGCTCGGGACACTCTCCCAACCGGGACGGGTCATATCCCCCATCCGGCGACGAAAAAGCCCCGTGACTCCGGGGCCGCTCGACGGGGGCCTTATGCTTTTAACAGCCCTTTATGTCAACTGTAAAAACATCGCCTCCGCCACCGGCGCGATTGCCAAAAAGACCTGCCCGTGACAGGACGGACCCTGGCGGAGGCGAGGATGAAATGAAGAAAACCGGTGGAAGACGTTCCGACAGGCGGCCCGAGGCGGCGCGGAGCGAGAGGTCGACGCCGAAGCCGGCGCCGCGCCCCGAATCGCGCGGCAAGAGCCATGATGCGCCGCACCGCCCGCCGCATGACGCGCCGCGCGCCTTTCGCCGCCCCTCGCCCGAGCTTGCCGTCCTCTACGGCTACCACGCCGTCCGCGAGGCCTTGCGCGCCAAAAAGCGCGCCTGCCTCGATCTGTTCGCCACGACGGCGGCGGCCGAAAAGCTCGACGCCGAGATCAAGCAAAGCGGCGTGACGCTGCATCTCGTCGAATCCGAGACGCTTTCCGCCCGACTCGGACACGACGCCGTGCATCAGGGCGTGTTCCTGGAAGCGCGGCCGCTCCCGCCCCTCGACATCAGCGAAATCGCGACAAATTCCGGACTGGTGCTGGCGCTCGACCAAATCACCGATCCGCACAACGTCGGCGCCATCCTGCGCACCGCCAGCGCCTTCGCCGTCGACGCGATCATCGTCACCGACCGCCACGCGCCGGAATTTTCAGGCGTTCTGGCGAAAACCGCCTCGGGCGGCCTCGAGCACGCGCCCATCGTCGAAGTGGTCAATCTCGCCCGCGCCCTCGACCAGCTGGGAGAGGCCGGCTACCTGCGCGTCGGCCTCGATTCGGAAGGCCCGGAAAGCCTCGAAAACACCCGCCTGTCGCGTCCGACCGTGCTGGTGCTCGGGGCGGAGGGCAAGGGATTGCGCCGGCTCACGCGGGAAAGGTGCGATGTCCTGGCCCGCCTCGACATGCCCGGCGTGATCAAGAGCCTCAATGTGTCCAACGCCTGCGCCGTCGCGCTGGCTCTCGCGCACGCCGCCCTGAAAGCCTGATTCGCGGCCCTTTTGACGATTTTCCCAACCTTTCGCGTACGGGCGCTTGCGCTCGGGCCAAAGACTGCCGAATATTGAACAAGATCAAGCCAGGCTTGGCTAGCAATCAAAAACAAGATTTCGGGCGAGGAGAATTCGGAATATGACCCAGGCCGCATTTGCGCCGGCGGACAGCCGCAGCCGACCCATGACCTCGCAAGAGAAGCGGGTCGTCTTCGCCTCGACGGCGGGTTCGATCTTTGAATGGTATGATTTCTACCTTTACGGCTCGCTCGCCTCGATCATCGCCAAAAACTTCTTTTCCAACGTCAATCCGACCGCCTCCTATATTTTCGCTCTCCTCGCCTTCGCCGCCGGCTTCGCCGTCCGTCCCTTCGGCGCGGTGCTGTTCGGGCGTCTCGGCGATCTCGTCGGCCGCAAATATACTTTCCTCATCACCATCCTGATCATGGGCCTTTCGACGTTTCTGGTCGGCCTTTTGCCCAATTTCCACGCCATCGGCTTCGTGGCGCCGATCGTCCTGGTGCTGCTGCGCCTGGCGCAGGGCCTGGCGATCGGCGGCGAATACGGCGGCGCGGCGATCTTCGTGGCCGAACATTCGCCGCAGCGGCGGCGCGGCTTCTACACTTCGTGGATCCAGATGACGGCGCCTCTCGGCCTGCTGCTGTCGCTGATCGTCGTCTTGGCCTTCCGCAGCCTGATCGGCGAAGCGGATTTCGAGCTTTACGGCTGGCGCTTTCCCTTTCTTGTGTCTTTCGTCCTGCTGGTCGGCTCGGTCTGGATGCGCCTGCAACTCAGCGAATCGCCGGCCTTCCGCCAGATGAAGGCGCAAGGGCGCGGGTCGCGCGCGCCGGTGTCGGAGGCTTTCGGCAAGTGGGGCAACGCCAAGATCGCGCTGATCGCCCTGTTCGGCGGCACGGCCGGCCAGGCGGCGGTCTGGTACACGGGCATGTTCTATTCGCTGTTCTTCCTCACCCAGACGCTGAGGGTCGACCAGACCACCGCCAACCTGCTGGTCGGCGTCGCATTGGCGCTCGGCGCGCCGTTTTTCGTGCTGTTCGGCTGGCTGTCCGACCGCGTCGGCCGCAAGCCGATCATTCTCAGCGGCTGCCTGCTCGCCGCCCTGCTCTACATGCCGATCTTCAAGGCCCTGACCATCGCCGCCAATCCGGCGCTGGCGCAGGCGCAGGCCAGTGCGCCGGTCAAGGTGATCGCCGATCCGGCGCGCTGCGCCTTCCAGTTTGACCCCGTCCAGAACACCGCCTTCATCAAGTCCTGCGACCTCGCCAAGAACGTGCTGGCGAGCGCGGCGGTGAATTATTCCAACGAGGCGGCGCCGGCCGGCGCGCTCGCGCGCATCGTCATCGGCGGCAAGGAAATCACCGCCTTCGATGGCGCGGGCCTGCCGGCGGAGGCGCTGGCGCAGAAGCGCGCCGCCTTCGACGCCGACGTCAGCGCGGCGATCGCCGCAGCCGGCTATCCGCCGCGCGCGGATCCGGCGCGGATCAACAAACCGGCGGTGCTGGCGCTGCTGACGGCGCTGGTCATCCTGGTGGCCATGGCCTATGGGCCGATCGCCGCGCAGCTGGTCGAGCTTTTCCCGACCCGCATCCGTTACACCGCGCTTTCCCTGCCCTATCACGTCGGCAACGGCTGGTTCGGCGGCTTCCTGCCGCCGCTCGCCTTCGCCATGGTGGCGGCCAGCGGCAACATCTATTTCGGCCTGTGGTATCCGATCGGCGTGGCGGTGATGACCTTCGTCGTCGGCCTGCTGCTGATCCCCGAGACCAAGGACCGCAACATCTACGCCAGCGACTGAAATTTTTCCGCGCAAGGGCGGCGCGCCGCCCCCTTGCGCGGACGGCGCCCGGCTGGTAGCAAACCCGCGGCGGGCCGGATTAGCTCAGCGGTAGAGCAGCGGTTTTGTAAACCGAAGGTCGGGGGTTCAATCCCCTCATCCGGCACCAATAAAATCAACAATATCGGATCGGCAGTACCGAATGAAGGGCTTGAAAGGCAAGGACACCAACGTCGCAAAGGATTTAAATCGGATCGGTCAAATTCTTGATGATCCCATCGCCAAGCGGTCTGTCGCCGGCCTCAAGACCACGGACATCGCGCTTTATCGGGACAAGCTGACGCTCAATTTCATCGAAAATCAGTTCGTCTCGGGCCGGCGCTTCCGCATCCTGAATGTCGTCGATGACGTCACCCGCGAATGTCTGGCGGCGATCCCGGACACGGCGATTTCGGGCCGGCGCGTGGCGCGAGAATTGACAACGTAGATCAAACGACGCGGAAAGCCAGGCATGATCGTTTCAGACAACGGGACCGAGTTCACCTGCAACGCTATGCTGTCATGGGCGCAGGACCATCAGGTTTCCTGGCATTTCATCGCGCCAGGCAAGACGATGCAAAATGGCTTCTGCGAGAGCTTTAACGGCCGCATGCGTGACGAGTTGCTGAACGAAACGCTGTTTCTCGGGCTCGATCACGCCCCGCCCCACTCACGGACTGGGTCAATCACTACAACCATCGGCGGCCGCATTCGGCGCGCCTACGCCGCCTCCCTTCCAGCAATCTGCGATCGGCTGCGCAACCCCGACCAACTCCGCCAATCGCAGATTGCTTCACCCGCGCCCCACGGCGTAAAACAGCCGCAGACTCTAATCGTCGCTGGATGAAACTTCGGTGGCAGGTCAGCAGCAGCATCGGGCGCGCAATCGCCCGTCGAGGTTGATCAGCGAGCCATCGCAGCTGCAGTCGGCGGCGACGAAAACGCCAAACTGATCCAAAGGTTTTTTACCAGAGGAAAGCGTGATTTTGAGCGCGTCACTTCCATCGCGAATTGTGATTATTGGGACGAAAAGCTAAAAGCGCGATCCAAAAAGAGCGTTTGTCGGAACCTTCCACGCGAACTTGCGTTTGCTGGCTGATCGCAATTGCAAGTAACGCAAAGTCGTTTACACCGTTTTATTCATTTATTCTCGCGGCTTTCAATCGTCGCGCAGATGCCGACCAAAACGGACGCTGGCGAACCCTGACGCTTTTACGATAGCCGCGCAACCAGAGCGGCCAACTCAGTTTGGCTCCTTACGTCCATCTTCTGCATGACGCTCTTGAGATGATTTCGAGCTGTGCCCTGGCCGATGCGCAAGCGCTCAGAAACTGTCTCCACATTGAGACCTGTAGAAACGAGGGCGGCCACTTCGGCTTCCCGTTGCGTGGCGCCGAAGCCGGCGCGAAGCCCGCCGACCAAAGCCTGGTTCAGCCCAATTCGACGCCCCGTATCGATCAACACCACGATCGCGCTGGCGGAGACGAAAATATCCCGCGCATCGCCGGCAACGGGAATAGCGAGCAAAAGATAACGCGACGATCCCTGTCCGTCACCAATCCGCTCGATGACCGGATGGAGATCGCGGATAGCGCGAAGAATAGCATGTTCAACGCGCTTCTGATCCAGCGGATAAGTGGCGGTCAATCGCCCGTTGACCAGCCGAAGCGGCCCCCTCAAAGCTTCTTCCGCTTCGGCGTTGCGGCCAATCACCGCCCCGTCAAAATTGAGGCGGAAAACTGCCTCGCCACGCTGTTCGAATGGCGCCGCTTGCGCGTTGGCGCGAAGGAGCGCGACTTCATTCGCCATCAAGGCAGCAATTTGCAAATGCGGAATGACCGCCTCGAACGCAGTAAGTTCGGCCTCATCGTAAGGGCGAAGGCGTGGGTCGCGTATGATGTTCAGAACCAAGGGGCCAGCGCTGTTTTTTAGCACCGGCGTCGCATAGCGCTGCGTCATTTCGTTCGGAAGTAAGAATTCGTTGTAGAAGGGATCGTGCTTGGCCTTTTCGATCCAATTTCGGCCCAGCGTGTGGCAGAAGCCGGATTGATTGGAGCTAGTTAGGAGATGGAGTCGCGTGATGGGCGGCGCCTTGCCTGAAAGAAAGAGCGTCCATCGCTCGTCCGGCGGCGCGAAAAAATGAGGGCGAGGCTTCGCTGAACGGAACAGGAAGATCAGCGAGGCGCCCATCGCATCGGAAATCGCCCTCATCGCAGGCGCGGCTGGGGATTGCGTCGCGACCGCGGAAATTAGCGATTGGGTGGCTAGACGCAGGGCTTGCGATCGGCCGCTCAAGACAGAATCCTTTAAATAGAAAAACTTGCATCTTGCTTATAGGGAAAGGTCGAAGCTGTGCCTATCCCACTTGGGATAGATCGCCTTGAACCGTCTCGTGCGCGCGCCCGTTGCTTGGGCCGCGAATGCAGCCGCCATACTGCTTATCTCTCCCATTTGAGAGAGGCGCGCAGAGCGCGAATTGATCAGAATAAGCCGAAAGGGCGAATCGCAAAGGACAGACCATGCGCAGCTGTGGTGCAACGGAAAATGATTGGTCAGGTAGCGGAAACTCCGCCGAAAAATTCATGGTCTGCGCGGGCGGCTATCCTGTCTCGAAATTGCCAACATTCGCGGCGGCGGCAGCTCATGCGAGGATGGTTCTCATCTACCGTTCCGACGAAGATATCTCAATCTACGAAGTCGCGACCGGCATCCACTTCGACATTCCGCACAAAGTTGGGCTTCGGTGGGTTGATGAATAATTCAGGACAGCTCTTATTTATCGCGGATGCGCTCCGCGTTTCGCAGGCGTCGTAATAGGTAATCGGTGGCCACCATCAGTGGGCGGAAGCGATTGATGTCCGAAAGCGTGTGCGCGATCTGATCACACACCGGCGGAGCTTCGATGCAGGCAGCCAGACGATCGGCGACCCGCAGCCGTCCTTCGACCTCTAGCTGCGCAGGGACGCCGGCGTCCGAGGACAGCGAACCTGCGTCGAATGTAATCACTCGCCTTCCTGATCCGCCTCTCCCAAATTTGAGCGGGCTCGTGCGCGGGTAGTCGCGCTGCCAGAAAGGCTTTGGGCATGTTGAATTGCCGAAATTCGTATTGAATCTCGACCGGGATTTTGTGGGGAGAGGGCACGCGTGCGAATACGCCGCAATGTCCGGTGTCGCTGATAGGCCGGGATATCCGAACCAGGGCCAGGGAGTGTCGAGCAAATCCGACAAGCCCTAGTTTAGCTTCGCATCTTATTTTCCTCGTCAAGACCCGTTTATGCGCAGTAACTTGACCGCGTCTGCTTGCGGCGGTACTCGCGGTAAATAAAGCGGTTGCGGGTCACTTCCAGCCGCGCTCGTCAACGGAGAGGATGAAGGGTGGGAATCGATCGGGAAGGCTTTGCAACTGCAATTGAATCCTTGAATTCGGCCGTCGCCCTGGGTCGAAGCTGGCGTCCATCGCTAGAGCAAATGTGTGCTGCTGTCGGCGCTAAAACCGCAGCGCTCTCCCGCACTTCGCCGAAAAAATTGCATATTCTTGCCACGCAAGCACTGGACGAACCTCTCGCGGACCTGTGGGCCGGCAAGACGCCCGCCTATTCTCCTGAGATCATCATGACCAGCAGAGCAGACGACGGGTTTGTTTCCGATGCGGCGCACGATTCCGCGAGCGACTGTGCCGAGTGCCGTTTTTTCGCGACTATATGCAGCCCGTCTTGGATATCCCCAATCGTGGAAGCGCCGCTCTTGAAGGCAAAAATTCTAGGTCGGATCTTCGCCTTTCATTTTGGCGAGGCGCTCGGCAGGGGATGTTCGAACGGGACGAGCTGAGGCAACTGGACGCGTTCCTGCCCGCGCTACGCATCGCCACAAGGTTTTCGCAATGCATCCTGCGACAGAAGGCGCAAGAGCATTCCATCTTTTATCAAAGCCGTGGCGACCTCGTCTTTAATCTCGATTTTTTAGGCCGTCCCGTCGACGAAGATCGTGAAGCCATTCTCGCGCAAGGCGGTCCATTAAACCTTTTTCGCGGGCGGCTGGTTTCCGGGTGCTCCGCCGAGCAGCAGCGCCTCGACGAGATGATCTCGCGGGCCCTCCCGGGCGTGCGTCAACACGGAGCGGTTTCCTTAACCCGGTCGAGCGACGAAAAGAGATTTTTCCTTCTCGCTATGCCGGTCTGCGGCGAGGCCAGCGAAGTTTTCGGCCCGGTCTCCGTACTTTGCGTCCTGATTGATCCTTCGAGGGAGGCGAATCCAAACATAACCGCCGTCCAAAACCTCTCCAAAGCCGTGGGGCTGACTGGACGCGAAACCGAAATTGCCGCCCTCGTATCCATCGGCCTATCGCCAATCGACGTCGCCCGCAAACTCGAAATCGGAGAGGGGACGGTGCGAAACCATCTCAAGGCGTTGATGCAAAAATGCTCAGTACACAGCCAGATAGAGCTAGCAGCGTTGATTGAGCGTTTCGGCTGAACTTTGCCTGCGCGAGGCTCTTATTATGCGTGTACCCCAAAACAGCACCGTGCCAGTTCAAGCTGTTGTCCTTCCCGGCGATCCGGGATCGAGCGAGCGTCTATCACTCCCACGGCGCGAAGGCCGACAAAGCGAAGCGCGCCCCGGGGCCCAAATCATCACTGCCAATTTGCGCGCCGTCGCCACCGCGGCCGCCGGGGCGCCGCGAGTTTTCTGTACGCGGTTGAAGAACGCCCGGAGCGGGCCAGGCGCGGTTTTAGCGGACCACGCCGCCTCGACGAGCATTCTGCGGGCCGCGACATTTCCCTGTTTCGAAATCCGGCCGTGGCGAGCGGGACTGTCGCCCGACTGGCGGATTTTCGGCGTCAGGCCGAAATAGCTGCTCAACTTTTCCGGAGAAGGAAAACGGGCGATGTCGCCAATCGCGGCCAAAACGATCGAGGCGACGATCGGACCAACGCCTGGAATCGTCATCAGGCGACCTGCCCGCGGGTCGTCAAGGCTTTCGCGCGCCAGGACATTGTCGAGATCGCGGAGCTGCGTCGAAGTCCGCTCCAGTTCATCGACAAGCCGGATCACGATCGCCCGCTCGTCGTCGGGAAGAGGCGCGGCGTTCAACCATTTCCGGCCGACCTTGCCGAACAAATTGCCAGGATATTTGGGGATCAAGTTGGCGTGGAGGATCGAGTGAATCCGGCCTTTTGTGCGCACCACTTGTTCCAGGACGCCCATTCGCTCGGTAAGATCAAGCAACAGCATGTCGAGAAACGCCATGAAAGATTCATCCTGAAGCTTGGCCCAGTAAGCCTGGGCGTCGCTGGCTGAGAGCGACGCGGAAAAGAATGCGGCGCGAGCTAATGCCGGGGTTGCGATCACCGGATATAACGCCAGTGTCGGCATGGCCTTTGCCAAGGCCAGCGGATTGACCGATCGTGTCCCAGCGCGTGGTGTAGGACGCCGGGAGAAAGCCGCTCGCGAAGCGCGCTGACCATAGCGCCGTAGCGAAGCGAGCGGCTTTCGGCGGCCACCGATGGATTCTCCGGTCAGGTTTGGGTTGCGACACACCAACGCAACCGAGGAACCACCGATGACCGATGAGATGATGAGCCTTCGCGCGCTCGTGGAAAAGGCCCCCGACGCGGATATCTTGCGTGAGATGATCGGCTTTGCCGCCGAACGCCTCATGGAGTTGGAGGTGGGCGCGCTCACGGGCGCCGCGCACGGCGAGCGCAATCCTGCGACGCGGCTGGCGCAACGCAACGGCTATCGCGATCGCGACTGGGAGACGCGGGCCGGAACGGTCGAACTGCGCATCCCCAAGCTGCGCAAGGGCAGCTACTTTCCCGGCTTCCTGGAGCCGCGCCGGATGGCCGAAAAGGCGCTGACCGCCGTCATCCAGGAAGCCTACATCCAGGGCGTTTCAACACGCTCGGTCGACGACCTGGTCAAGGCGATGGGCATGAGCGGAATCTCCAAGAGCCAGGTCAGCCGGCTGTGCGAGGAGATCGACGGCAAGGTCAAAGCCTTTCTCGATCGGCCCATCGAAGGTGACTGGCCCTATCTGTGGATCGACGCCACCTATGTCAAAGTCCGCAACAATGGCCGCATCGTCTCGGCGGCGGTGATCATCGCGGTCGGCGCCAACGCCGACGGCCGCCGCGAAGTGCTGGGCATGGACATTGGCCCTTCGGAAGCCGAGACCTTCTGGACTGACTTTCTGCGCAAGCTGCGTCGCCGAGGCCTGCGCGGCGTCAAGCTGTTCATCTCGTACGCCCATGAAGGCATCAAGGCGGCGGTGTCGAAAATCCTGACGGCGAACTGGCAGCGCTGCCGCGTCCACTTCATGCGCAACGTTCTCGCCCACGCGACCAAGAGCGGCCGGCGCGTCGTCTCGGCCTTTATCGCCACCGCCTTCGCCCAGGACGACGCCGAGGCCGCCCGCAGCCAATGGCGCAAGGTCGCCGACCAGTTGCGGCCAAACACACCGAAACTCGCCGCCTTGATGGACGAGGCCGAAACGGACGTGCTTGCCTACATGTCCTTTCCGGCGGCCCATCGGACTAAGTTGCACTCGACAAATCCGATCGAGCGCCTCAACGGCGAGATCAAGCGCCGCACCGAAGTCGTCGGCATCTTCCCCAACGAAGACGCCATCACCCGCCTGATCGGCGCCATCCTGCTGGAGCAAAACGATGAATGGGCCGTGCAGCGAAGCCGCTACATGACGCTTGAGACAATGACACCATTGAGCGATGATCCGCTCGTCAGCCTGCCAGTCGCGGCAGCCTGACCAACCCCGGCCAATGCCGGAACCCAGGTGCGCGGCTACGCCTCAGCTACACCATCGTCAGGGACACGATCGATTGACCCGTGGTCGATACGCCTTATCGGGCATCTGCGGCATTGTCTGGACCCAACGACATCAGCGGCGTCAAATTGTCCTTCTGGCGGGGCGCCAAGCAGGGGGGCTTCATGCCGGATGAAGTGGTCCTCCTTGATTCTGTTCTCCCGATAATCCGCGCCGCCGCGCAATTTGCGCAATATGGCTTTGCACACAAGGCGACCGAGCAGGCGTTGCAGTTTCAACGCCGCGGCGAATTTGTTTTTCATCTCGATTTTGTGGGGCGACCGCTCGAAGGCGACCACGCGGCGATCAATGCGCATGGCGATCCCCTCGCCGTGCTGCGGGGACGGCTTGTCGCTCCCTTCGTTGCTGAACAGCAAAATTTGGATGGCCTTATTCATCGCGCGACGGGAGCGAGCCCACAGCCCAGGGCCATGGCTTTAACGCGCAAGCGCGACGGCGCGAGATTCTATTTGCTCGCATTGCCGGTCTGCGGCGAAGCCAGCGACGTACTCGCGCCGACAGCTGCTCTTGGCGTGCTAATCGATCCCGCCAAATCGCGCCGCCCCGATAGCATCGCCGTCGAAAACCTACGGATGGCGGCCGACTTGACCGCGCGGGAGGCGCAAGTCGCCGGCCTGATTTCAGCTGGAGTGTCGCCTCATGAAATTGCGGCGCAACTTAGCATCGGCGAGGGCACGGTTCGCAACCACCTGAAGGGCTTGATGCAGAAATGTGGGGTCCACAGCCAGATCGAATTGGCGGCTCTGATCACAAGACTTGGCTGATAAGTTTCCTAAGGCGTTTTACGCCGGCTGGCGCCCCTTAAGACATCTAAAATATCTACATAAAAACCGCCGTGCAACTTTAATATTGTAATAGCTGTGCCTTAAAGTAACATTTAAACCATTTATATTGCAGTTATTATAACTATATGGAATGGTTGCGCGCAAAGTCCGCTTCTTATATCCCATTTAGGACAGGAATCTCGGACCGCTCCAGGCTATGTTGATTTCACAAGAGCGCCAAGGCATACGGTCAAATACAGCAACATGGACGCATAGCTTTGGCGATCTCTGAATTCAATGTTCGAAAGGCGTTAGATATGTCCAAACAGCATCACTTTCTGGCCAAGAAGCTGATTTCCACGGCTGCGGCCCTGGCCTTCGCCGCCGCCGGGCTGGCGGCGACCGTTGAAACGGCGAGCGCGCAGCCGCATCGCGGCGGCGCCGTGCATGCGGGCCGAGCGCATGTCGGCGGCGGACGCCATTTTGCATCGCGTGGCGGCTCCCGCGGTCATCGCGGCGGCTATGGCGGCGGCGGGGATGGCGGCGCCCTCGCCGTCGGCATTTTGGGCGCGATTGCGGCAACGGCCATCGGCGCCGCCGCGGCGAACGCGGGATACGACTACTGATAGCCCCCCAGTTCGGATTACTGGCCAGCAGGCGTCGCGACGCCTGCTGGCGACGCCATTTTTCGCGCCCACTTCTCGACCAACGGAAATCATCACAATGAAAAAAAGAGCCGCCCTGATAGCTCTCTGCCTGGCGCCGTCGACCGGAGCGTTGGCGCACTCTCTGCCCCTGCGACCGGGGTCGTACCAAGGCGCGGGGATCGCTTGCCAGGCGGGCATGTCGGTTTGGGCCAATCGCATGGGCGAAGGATTGGCCATCGGCGATCCGTCATCGCCCAGATACGGCGATAATTGCGCGATCAAAAAGGCGATTAGAAAGGGCGACCGATTTGATCTCGTCGCAACCTGCGCCCAGGGGCATGACCCGGAACGAACGAGACATATTCAGATTATCGTGACGGGTCCGGCGTCGTTCACCTATCGCGGCAAGTCCCTTTCCTGGTGCGCAAATTAAGCAGGACGGAACGCGCATTCGCCGCCCTTTCTGGCGGTTGGATGATTGTCCCCGACCCATTCCATTCCAGCAATCGTTCGAAAAGACATCACTATGAAACGGCTTGCGCTTGCCGCCAATCAGTTCGCTGTCGCCGCCGCCTCCTTTCTTTGCGTGCTCACCAACTCGGCGAATGCGGGAACGGCGAATTATTTCGGCCACCAAATTTCGATCGAGCAGAAGGACGACGGCTTGAAAGCCTTGCTTGTCGATGGCAAGAAAATCGACGAAGATTCGTATGTTCAAGTTGAGAAATCGGCCAGCATGTCTGGCGCAGGCATTGTCGTCGTATCCCTGTTTAGCGGGATGAGCGGCTGTTCCGACCGGAAGCTCCTGATTTCGTTCGCAAAAGACAAACCCTTGCAAACCGCCGCGCACGACGACGAGGATTGCCGCGAGATCGACTACGAGATCGGCAAGTACCGGGTGATTTTCACGATTGACGCCCGGCCGCTGCAAGACGGACTGCGATGGACATGGACGCCCGGCGGCGGCCTGACCGCGCCCGAGAAGGTCGCCTTTCAACCGGATCCAAGGAAAAATTGGGCAAATTTGCCGTCGCAGCAGGTCAACCGTCCCGCCGAGCTGTTCAACTTTGCCGATATTGGGGCGCAGCTCCATGGCCTCATCGGGAACGACTTCCGCGAAGCGATCGAAATCATCGATGGAACCGGCTACGGCGGGAAAAAGGGCGAAATGTATGTTGGCTGGTCCTTTAGGCAGCATATGGGCGACTCGACCGGATCGGTGGTGATCGCCGACTTCCGCAGCCATCGCGTCTTCGTGGCGTGGAAAGCCGAGAACAAGAAGATCATCGTGCGCCCCGAGGTTGCGCAGTGGCCACATGCCGCGCGCGCCGAACTCAAAACTTGGGCGGAGCCCTGGTATCAAGACGGTCGAGACAGCGCGGCAACAGTCGCCGAGGACCACCAACCCCAAGCCGCCGCTGCCCCCGCCGCACAAACGACCTTGCCAGCCACGCTGCAAACGCCGGCAAGCGTCGCGACGCCCGCCCTTGCCAACGTCAGCCGAGCGGTAACGCTGGAGAGTTACGAAACGATCCTCGCGAAAGAACGCGAAGGCCTCAAGGCGATCGCCGCTCTCGATGTGGCAACGTTGCCTGCAACAGAAGCGAAGCAGCGGTTGCAGGCGATCGCGGCGAAACTCGACCAGGACGTTGGTTTCGTGCCGTCATCCAGCGACGATCCTAGACTGCACGATATTTACGTAACCGGCGCGCGTGGCGGCATCAGCAAGGCGTTCGACGCGATCCGGCTTTGGGAGGGGGCGGAGGTCGCCAAACTGGCCGCTGATCCGCGCCGGCTGCAGGCGGAATACCCCAAGCTGCACGCCTTGAAGGTATTGGAATTCAAGGATATCGAAGCGAGCCTGTTGCGCGACGATATTGAGCGTTTCGTCAATAATCCCAATCTCAGCGCCGCCGAAATTCGTCAGCTCGCGCGACGCGCCCTGACCGACGATGGTCAGCAACTCAATGGGTGAGGCAGCGCCGGCGGGCGACCGAGAAGACGACAATCAAGATGAATACTGCTGATGGCCGCGATTGTCCGACTTCTCATGCTGGCCTCCGTCCCGGCCGCGTCGCAGGGCAGCCTGAAGGGAGCCGTCGTGATCGTGGCGAAGGGCGGCTGCACCCCTTTCACGGCGTCAGGCCAAAGTTATCTTTGCAAGTCATCTATTCGCACTTCAAAAATGGACGCATTGCGTGGCAGGTCCCCATGCCCGCGGGGGCGCTGATGCTGGCGGGCGGCCGTGCCAGCCAACTCGATCCGACCAAATATGGGCTCAACATCGATAGGCTCCGGACCGGGCGACGCGACGGGAGCAGCCAGCCCTATCCTGCGAAAGGCGCTTGCGCCGCAAAGCTCTCGGCGGACGGCGTCTACCTTTATGCGCTTGCATGCTCGGCCACGAATGGCGTCGAGGACGTGCGGATTGAATTTAAAGGCAACCGATCAATGGATCGCCGGTCGACCGGAAACGCTTCTGAGCGGGAGCGGAGCGCTGTAAAATCCGGTCGAGCCCGGATCTCTCTTGATGCCGCGGTGGCGGACCGCCGAATATTAGCCAATCGCGCCGCCGGCCGAAGGCTGATGCTGATGATCTTGTTCTGCATTCAAAGCCGCGTGAGCCAGGTGAATTCATGCGGAAGGAAAGGCCGCTCGAACTCGACGCCGAAGCGGCGGTTGCCGAGGGCGCGGACGATTCTCGCCTGCGTGAGGCGCGGAAAGACGATAGCGTCGCCGGGCGCCAGCGCGACATCGGTTTCGATACAGGCGCCAGATAGCGAAAAATCTATCACGCTCGCCGGGTGCGACGCGCAGTCGTCTGTCCGGAAGGTCGTTTCCGGATTGCGGGGCTGGAGGCGGAAATGCCGGCGTTCGGCGGCATCATCCGGGGAATTAGCCAGAAAGGCGACTTGCTCGCGGAGCCGGCCGTAAATATCGGCGTCGAGCGCCATGACAAAACCCTGTCGCGTGATCTCGGCGACATGACCGCGGATACGGCCGATGATGTCGAAGACCGCGTCGATGCGATCACCGACCTTGGGCTTGATCATGACGCTCAACGCCAAGCCGCGTTCTGAAAGGCTCGTTGTGGTGCAAAGAAGCGCATAGCGCCCATCGATCGAATAAGTTCCTGGCGTGCGGAATGTGATTTCAAGGTCTGCCACATCTCGCTGGTTGGCAGGTATGTTGCGATCATTGCTCAGGGCGAGGGCTGCGGACATGATGTTCTCCATTGCATATGCAGGGCGCGCCGAACGAACGCCGGGATCAGCGATCCGGCGCGCGGGACGCCAAAAGATGGCCCGCCCTCGGCGATGAGGCACGGGAATGAAATCGAGGGCGGGTTCAAAATCAGCCGGCCTGATGTCTCTGCGGCGGCGCGAAAACGCCTCAGATCAGCCAGGATCCCGGGTTGGGTATGCTCTGGTCGCGCAGCAAAAAGACCAGGCCTTTGACGCAGCGGATCAAATACCAGATTGACATAACGAAAAAGCCGAACAGGCCAACCAGCGCGAAGCTGAGCACGAAGCAGATCAGGCCATAGAGCAAGCCAATCCAGAGGGTCCGGATTAAATAACGATAATGACTGGCGACCAGATCCGTCGCCTTGCCTCTGTCGATGTAGGCGACCGCCAGGCCGACTGGCCAGAAGCCGATCAGGCATGAGCCCCACGCAATCAATGGAAGTGTCTTGTTAACAGAAGAAATTTGCTCTTGCGCTTCGGTGCTGGACACGTTGTTGCTCCATATGCAATTGACGCGTCCATAATGACAAATCATATGCGCTGCACACGTCCCAAATGGGATGCACGCGGACGCATCGTTATAAATCAACTATGTATAGTTGCCGCAATCTTAACAGTCATCGTTCGCTTATTACGTACGTAATATGCCTGTGGTGTTTGTGAATCAATATTGGGTTCGCCAATTAGTCATATCGGAATTGGTAAATTACGACGGAAACGCTGCAGCTCATCCGGGCGACCCGCGTCGAAGGCAACGCGCAGGGCGCCATGTCGCGCTATCACATTCCATGCATCACCAATATTTTCGGCCCATCGCATTTGAGACAGATACCAAGCCGCATCCGCCTGGATTCGATGCAGTTGCGCCGCGCCGCAGGTCCCAAATGGGAGAGGCGACGACGCTCTGCCGCTGTTAGACATGCCTTTTGCCGCGATGGCCGCCCTGAGCGGGCATGAGCAACCCCAATATTAAACCGATGCGCAGAGCTCGATCGAATGCCGAAATTTCAACTCAACATCGACACGAATTTTCGGACCTCTGGCGGAAGCAAAGCTGCGAGCAGATCACGGAGCAGAAATGCCGCCGTCCTGCGATTGGCGCTGGCCATTTTGAGCTTGCTCGCCGCAACTATGCTTGTCCGGATGCAGGTTTTCGAACCCACCTCATGGCTCGGCAAAATCACGCAAACAGCGGGTTTTCACACGCATTGAGCGCGAAGTGGCGGCCGGCGACGCGAGGGGTTTCACGAGGATCAACCGAAGGCGCCGTGCGGAATGGCGGTGGCAGCGCTTATAAGTTGTCAACCGAAGACTTTATCACAAAAATAACTGTAGAAAGCCATCGAGCCCCGCAAACTGGCAAACTATCCTATTTGGTATGGGGCGAAACACAGTCCACGCGGCTAGTTTTATATTCAGCCACACTACCTGGCAATAAGGCCAAATCATCTTTGGTTTTATTATTATTTTACGATTACAAGAAAGGCCGCCTCACATGCAAGGGAAAGTTCTTCATTTCGACGTCGCCTCGAACATGGGCGTTGCGCGTGGCGAGGATGGCAATCGATATCGGTTCGCAGCGAACGATTGGCAGAGCGCCGCCCCGGCCGCCCCGGGCGCAGAGATCGACTTCGAGGTCGTCGATGGCCGCGCCGCCGAAATATTCGTCTTGAAAGCAGCAGCCGGGGAGACCGCTTCTCCGGTCGATTTCAAGAAGCTGAGGCAGAGCATGAGCGGCGCCGCTTCGGTCGCACACCGGATGACGCGCTCCGCTGCCGCCGAAATCGCTCATCTCGCGGCGGCCCCATCAAAAGTTGCGGCGGCGCCTCAGCCCCGGCTTGTGGCCGATAATTGGCTGGCGCTGTTTGCGGTCGCTTCGCTGGCGTTCTGCGCTCTTCCCCTGCTGAGCGCGGGGGCCATTTCCTACAGCCTATTCGGTTTGAGTACGCTCCTTGCTCAAATGCAGGACCAGCTCGCCCAGATTTCGGCGATGTTCGGTGGGCACGGCGCGGACGCCAATCCGTGGGGCGCCGCAGCCAGAATAGCGGCGGCGAATGTGGCGCAGACGCCGACCGCTAGTTTCGGGTTCCTGCTGACCCTGGCTTATCTGTCCTATCTGGTTCCGGTTTCCGCCGCTTTCGTCATCGTCGCGATCTGGCGGCAAACGCCACTGCAAAAAATCGCCGCGCGCATCCACGCAGCGTCGTGCTTCCTGCCGTTGGGACTGCTCGCGCTTTCGTCCGTCGAGTTGCCCAAGACGATCAATATGATGTTTGGGCAGCAACCCTTGCCGTCGCCGTTCAACTTCGCAGGATCGGGCGTGTGGCTGCTTGCGCTCATCGGCGTCCTGCAACTCGCCGCGCTCCGCGGCCTCGTCAGCGGATCGCCGTTCAAAACCTTCTCGGCCCGCGCCGCCTGAAAACTTTCGCACCCAATCAGGCGCCGCGCGGAGCGCGTCGCCGCATTCAGTCGGAACATGCCAATGCGCCACGCGTTCAAATCTCTTTTTGCGATTGCTCTCTGCGCATCGCCCGCCCTCGCGGACGGATCCAGCCTTCTGTTTCACAACGGCTCGCAAATGCGCTTTGAGCTCGCCTCAGGCCAGGTCGAAATCCGCTACGCAATCCCGAAAGCCTCGCTCGGCCGCGCTGGCGTCGGCCCGGGCGCGCTTTTGTTTCACGGCGCCCTTGGCCGTGACGGCCGGTTAACAGGCCAAGCCTTCACCTTTAAGAAAAACTGCGCGCCGGCGCCCTATGTCGTGAACGGCGCCGTCAATGGGTCGGCAATCGTCTTGCGCGGGTATGCGCCCCACCGTGCGGCGATAGGATGCGGAATCCTCGCTTATAGCGAAACGAGCCGCAATGCGACGCTGGTGTTCGACGGGCTCGATCCAACCGTCCTTGTCGTCTCCTCCGACGAGCGTCATGCAAAATCGCGTTACGCAGGTTGGGAAGCGGCGGCCGAACCCCTAGCGCCATCGACCGCGCCGGTCGCGGCAGGGCCTGCTCGACAACCTGTTGAAAAAGCGATCCCCGCACAATCGGCGATGAGCAGCGCCTCGATTGCTCCCGTCGCAAGTCCGGTAGCCAAGCCCTCGGTTTCGCCCTCCAGCGCTACCGAGCCCTTGCTCGCCAACCGCGCCGCCGTTCCGAAGCCGGCCGTTGACGCGCTGACGACCGAGGCGCCGAAACTGCAAGAGCCGCCGCCGCAGCCCTTGGCCGACGTGAACTTCCCCGCGTTGATCGGGGGCTACGTTCGAGCCTTTCCCAAATCAAAATCCAGCAAAGCCTTTGTCGAAACCATCTGGACGGCGACGCACTGCAAAGAATACCGGCAGGTGCAAAACAATGAATTTGGTCGCGCCCGCTTCCTTGCCGCAGCCGATCAGCAGGCGGAAACATTGGGTGGCAAGCCGGCGCAAATGCGCTTCCGCGTCCACGCAAAACTCGGCGAATATGACTTCGCGCACCAGTCCTTCAACTTTAAGCCGGGACTGAATCGCTCCGTCTTCATTATCTCCGCTGAACTCTTGCTTGCCGCCCAATGTGGCCAACGACGCGCCGCGCGCGTTCCGGCTGCATTTTCAGGATGTCGCCATGCTCGATGAGCTTCCCATGCCCGACAAACAGGCGGAAGCTTTCGTGCGTTCGCGAACCAACCCTTACGGCTCCGTCAACCGCGACGTCGTGCTCGACCTCACTGTCGAATCGGCCGGTTTCGACCATTTCGTCGGAATTATGCCGAATGCCGAAGTCGTCATTGTCGACATGCGTGTCTATCCCGACGAACATTCGAACACGCCGCTGGCAAGCCTCGAGCCGACGCTCAAGGCCGCTTTCGCTGCCGCGCGGCAGGCCAGGGCTGCGGCGGCGGCCGAGGACGCCGCAAACATTCGGCCCTTCAATAAGGCGCTTTATGCCGACGATGTCCGCGCCCTGCAGGACGGACGCGCGCTTGCCGATCCTCGTCCAATCCGTTGGACCGCCGGTTTCAATCTCGCGTCGCAACGGCCTCTACAGCTGCCGAGCCTTGAGCCGATCATGATCCGGGACATGATTCCCAATCCCGGCCATGCTCCGACCTATCGCAACCTGAAATTCATCAACATCGACGAGATCAACGCCGCAAAGCTTCCCGAAGCCGCCGCCGCCGAAATCGCCAAGGGGCAAAAGCAGACTCGGATCAATTTCATCTATCGTCTGGTCGGCTATCTGAACGATCCGGAATTGCATGCCCAATCGGTGCTCGCTCACGCTGACGCCATTGAAATCGAGGTTTTCGACGCGGACGGTTCGAAGCGCTTTCGCACCGACCTGACCTCTAAGGCGCAACCGGTCTCACTCAAGGTCGACGAGCGCAAAGCCGCGGATTTCGAGGTTGCTGGCGTGCGCTTGCGCCAACCTGCCGACAGCGTAAAGTCGGCGCTGGAAAAAGCCTTCGGCGATCCACTGGTCTATGATGCGGCGCATGGCGTTCTGCACAGCGCCAATCCCGTTTGCGCGGCGAATGCAGACATTCCTGTCGCGCAACTGACCGCTTATCCTCGATGCGTCGTCGGCTATTTTGCGACCGTCGGCCACACTTTCTTCGGTTCGGATATTCGCGGCCTCGTGCGCCTCGAGATCAGCCAAGGGTTCGATCAAAACGCCTTCGACCGCTTCACGAAGGGATTGCGAAGCCAGTTTGGTGATCCCCGCGATAGTCATGGCGAATTCGGCGGCTGGTTCGAGATGTGGGGACAACGATTGGCGGAGCGCCCGATCAATGCGCCGGCGCCGACGCCGTTCGCTCCGATGCCTCTTTCCACTGAGCTTCTCGGCGATCCGGGCGTCGGGCAGCATGTCGTCCAGCTCGAAGTCTTGACGCGAGAGACTTATCGATTGACCCGATTTCATCTTGACGGATCCGACCTTCATCCAAGCGCAGACCGTCAGCAAGTGAGGCGACCCATCGCCGCACGATGGTCGCCTGCGTCACGATATGGAGCAATCCTGACCCAGGTCACAGAAGGCCGCTAGAACGCCCAAGAACTCTCTCGCGCCGCCTGACCACATCACGAGACGCGCCATCAAAGGACCACGCCATGCTTTCCCGTCTGCACCGCCTCGCGCTCTTGATCGCAACGATAACGGCGCCGATCAGCGTCGCGCCAGCGAACGCCGCGCAAGACGCCGGCGCCGCTTATCACGAACGCTACCAGCTCGCTGGCGAATTGATGCGCGCCAGCCTGGTCTGCAATCAGGGCGTCGACGCCGCTTCTTTCTTCCAGCCGGCGTTCGCCTTAGAGAACAGCGCCGACGCCCGCACGTTTCAAAGCTTGTATAAGGACACGATGGCAGGCTGGATGGAGAGTGGCGCCGTCGCGTTCAATAAACGCGTCATGTCGCGAGGAACTCCCGCCGCCTGCGCTTTCGCCCAGGCCGAACGCGACCGCGCGCTGAAACTGGCGGCGACGCCGCTGGCGACGATCGCGCCGCGTCCCGACAATCAGCACGAGGCTTACAAACGATACGAGATCGTGTTCCAAGGCAGCTGCGAACGCAAGCTGCCTGACGGCGAACAATTCGCGCCCTGCGACGCGGCAGTGTCGTTCGTCAATTATAAAATCGGCCGCAGCGCTTTCAAATTCAGCGGCGATAACGGCAAAACCACATTCGTCTTCGAAGGCGGCCGCGAGCAGCAGCTCGATCCACAGCACTACAAGCTCTATGTCGACCAAGCCAAAATTGACGGCGTCGCTGGCCAAAGCCCGGATGCGTGGCAAAGCGCCTATGGCGAATGCCGCATGCGCTTAAACGCCGACGGCTCGAAGTTCTTCGAGATCGGATGCGATATATTCGACCCAAAAAGTCGAAGCGTTTATGCCTTCCACCTGTCGCCAATCACCAGCTTCGTTAGGAAAAACTGACGCCTTGAAATAGCCCCCAAAGTCACCGGACAGGCACTCCCGCTTCGCTGAGAGATAGGAGTAATGTCGTGTTTATGACTGGTCACGATCCGAAGAGTGAGGTCCTGCTGGGCCGAGAAAGCCATCGGCGGCGCACGCCGGAGAAATTGGCGATCATCGCCGAGACAATGGCGCCGGGCTGACGGTAAGCCGGAGAGTGCCTGTCCGACACTTGAGGGGCTACAACGCGCCTGATCGCCCCTCCGCGCGATTGGAACCGCTCCGCACGGCTCGGCCGATCATGGTGGATAAGAGCAAGGGTTGCCGATTCCGTCAATATATAGGGGCGAATGAATGACGAATTTTTTCGGGAGACTTCGGCAGAGCCTACTGGTAAACGAGGCGTGCGGAGCGGTCGGTGATGGAAAAAACGGTATGGATGGGCCAAAAGATCAATGCTGGGACGGGCGATTTGACGAAGAAACTTATTTAACTATGTATCAGGATGTCGATCGGAATGTGGAGTTAGAGCAATTCCCATCAGGAGAAGCGCATTTTAAAGCTTACAGGTTCGATGACGGACGTAACGTGTTCTTTGATGGGCTATATCAGTTCAATTGCATTGACTTGCATCTCATGCAGGCGCTTCTTCCGGCGGCGGACCCCGCGAGAAATATCGTTACAAAGAATAAGTTGTCCTCAAAAGGGGTGCGCACAGGGTTGAGACGGCTCTTAGACTCTAATATGCTTCCAATCGTTTACATTAAATAGCCAGAATCTCGGGCATCTCTGTGCGCCACTTGGGCCGGAGAATCCGCGTCGGAAAACCGCGCCCGCGAGAAACATGTCCAGGCTCGTGATCCAGAATATTAGCCATAGCCGCTCTTCTTCAGCGGTTCGGCCAGGGCCATCAGCTAGTGGTTAAAATCTGACGGATGAGTCCTGGAAGGATTCCCGACGTTAGCGCGGCGTGCGCGCCGCGCTCCAGCTCGCCGCCAGGCTTCGGGGAGACGAAGCCGCCCAGGCGATCCAGCTTTACATGGCTTATGCGCCCGAGCCTCCCTTCAACAGCGGAAGCCCGGAAACCGCGCCGTCGACCATTCTCGACGAGGCGCGAACGCGCCTTCGACCGATGACGGAGAAACGGGAGCGTACAGCCAGGAGGATCGCGGCGCGTCTCGGCCTGCCCCCGCAGCCGTGACGGATTGCGCGCGGCGGAACTGATTTGGCGCCAAAAAGATGGAACCGGCGCCGCTGGCGCCGGTTTTCTCTCCCGAGCGCAACCTGCTCGAGAGGAGGACTGCACTATGAGATCCATCGCCTCGTCAATGCTTGCCGCGACATTCCTCGCCAGCGCTTCTTTTGCCGGCGCCGCTTTCGCGCTGCCTGGCAACGGCTCCGCCCCCGGCCTTGCGCCGCAAAGCGCTGGCGTCATGCCGGTTGCGATGAAAAAACACACGAAAAAGATGACCAAGCACAAGAAGATGGATACGATGAAAAAGGCTCCGAGCGACCAGCCAATGGAAAAGGCGCCCGAAAAGCCGATGTGATGGTGGAAAATCGTGGAGGCACGGAACCCGCCTCCACGCGCGTCTGGGGCAAGATGTCCGATCCGATTCATTCACCTGACCGGAAGGCCGAACGAGTTCCGTTGGTCTATTTCCGCCATGCTTCGGTCGTGCGACTGACGCATTGGGTCAATGTTGTCTGCATGACCTTGGCCTTGATGAGCGGGTTGCAGATTTTCAACGCCCGCCCCAATCTTTACTGGGGCCAGCAATCCAATTTCGACAAGCCGATCCTGTCGATGGGCGCCGCTTCCGATGACGCGTCGCGCGGCGTGACCCAGATCGGCTCGGCGCGCTTCGACACGACCGGCTGGCTGGGCGTCTCGCCAGGGAGCGACGGTCCCGACACCGAGCGCGGCTTCCCGCGCTGGATCACCTTGCCGGGCGTGCAGGATCTTTCAGGCGGCCGCCGCTGGCACTTCTTCTTCGCCTGGGCCTTTGTCATCAACGGCGCGATCTACCTGCTCTATTCGCTGCTTTCCCGCCACGTCGCGCGCGATCTGCTGCCGCGCGCGGGCGAATGGGGGGCCATTCCACATGCGATCGCCGAGCATGCCCGGCTGCGTTTTCCGCGAGGCGAAGAAGCGCGTCATTACAACATCCTGCAGAAGCTCACCTACCTCATTGTCATATTCATCCTCCTGCCGGCGATGGTCCTGGCGGGCCTCGCCATGTCGCCGGGAATGGACGCCGGCTACCCGTTCCTGCTTGATCTGTTCGGCGGACGCCAATCAGCCCGCACCGTCCATTTCATCATCGCCTGGCTGCTGGTCCTGTTCGTCGCCGTGCATATCCTGATGGTCATCCTGTCGGGCTTCTTCAACAACATGCGCTCGATGATCACCGGCAGATACGCGATCGAGCCCGGCAAAATCGAGGCAGAGGAGGTCGGCGATGCCTGAAGGCCCGGACCGGCGGCGCTTCCTCGCCTTGGCCGCGAGCGCGGGAACGTTCTCGCTCGGAGGATGCGACAAGGACAGGATCGCTGAAAATCCCCGTGTGCTTTCCACGCTCGACAAGGCGGCGCTTTTGAGCCGCCGCGTGCAGCGGTTGATCGTTCCTCGAACGGCGCTGGCCCGCGAATTTGGCGAAAGCGATATTGCGCCGCTGTTCCGGCCGAACGGCAGCATCGACCCGCATGATTCCGTTTACAGGAGCCTGGCGCGCGAAAAATTCGCGAGCTGGAGCTTGCCGGTCGGGGGCATGGTCGAAACGCCGTTGACCCTGAGCCTTGCCGATTTGCGCGCGCTGCCGGCGCGGACCCAGATCACGCGGCACGATTGCGTCGAGGGATGGAGCTGCATCGGCAAATGGACCGGCGTCCCCCTCGCCGCGCTGCTCGAACGCGCCCGGCCGACACGGCAAGCAAGGTTCGTGGTGATCCATTGCTTCGACTCGCCCGACGTCGATGTGCAGCAAGGCGGGGCCGATCAATCCGCTCCCGCGGCGGATATCTACTACGAAAGCATCGACTTCATCGACGCGTTCCATCCGCAGACGATCCTGGCCTATGCGCTGAACGGAGCGGACCTGCCCGTTGCCAACGGCGCGCCGCTGCGCCTGCGCGTCGAGCGCCAACTCGGCTACAAGATGGCGAAATATATCAAAGGCATCGAACTCGTCAGCGATTTCGCGCATCTCGGCGGCGGCAGGGGCGGTTATTGGGAAGACCGCGGCTACGAGTGGTATGCGGGGATCTGATTTTTTCCAAAGCGCGGCGGCGTCGTGAGCTGGATTGCCGCTACGCTGGAAGCAACCTCTCGATGGTTTTGGCGTTGACCCCGTGGCGTGGCGCCCTGGCTCAGACGCAGCCGTCGCGCCAGACGCCCAACCAACGGATTGCGCCGATGCCGGGCAAAACCTCTTCAGTGGATCGCCCGCCGCGATTTTTCCGTCTGGCGGTCGCATTCTGCCTTTTTGCTCGCCTCGGGGCCGCGCAGCCATGCTTCGCCGAGACGCCCGCCCCAGCCCCGGCCAATCCCGCGCCAGCGGCGGTCAATCCTGCGCCGGCAACGACGACGACAAAGCCGGCTGAGGCGGCGCATCCGGCCGCCGCCAAGCCGGCCACGCCGGTGATGGAGACGCCCGCCGTCGTGATGAATGGCGACGCGGCGACGACCCTCCTCGGCAAGCTGGTGAAAAGCGTCAATGGCGGCGATCTCGGGCGGGTGGTCGACCTCATCGCCGACCGCAACGGGACGTTGCGCGCGGCCGTGATCGATTTCGGCGGATTTCTCGGCGTCGGGACGCGCAAGATCGCCGTGGACTGGACCGCCCTGCATTTTCCGAAAGAGGGGGGCCTGGACAAGCTGATCGCCGACCTGCCGCGCGACCAGCTGAAGAACGCGCCGGTTTTCAAGGAAGGCGAGCCGATCGTCGTCATCGGCGGCCCGCCGATCGCGCGACCTCCTGCCGCCGCTCCTCCCCCCGGCGCGCCGCCGCCGCCTAAGCCCGCGTCATCGCCCAACGCTGCGCCCGACAACGACGGCGCCGCGCAGCCCAAGCGATAGCGGCGCGTCCGCGCCAAGGCGCGAAAATCAGGACAAAAAGGATATTGCCACGGCGCCCGACACCGATCGCACCCGACCCTCCGGCGGCAGCAGCCACGGCCTCGACTGGCTGGTGTTCTTCGTCGCCGACATCCAGACCGGTTTCGGCGCCTTCGTCGCGGTATTCCTCACCACGCAGAAATGGACTCAGGTCGATATCGGCCTGCTCCTGACCGCCAGCAGTCTCGTCGGCCTGTTCGGACTCGTCCCGGCCGGCGCCATCGTCGATGCGACCAGATCCCCGCGCGCCGTCGTCGCCGTCTGCCTGGTCGCTATCGGCGCCAGCGCTTTCCTTTTCGCCTCCTTTCCGATCTTTCTTCTCGCCATGGCGACGCGCGTGCTGCACGGCCTGGCGAGCTGCGTCCTCGGCCTGGCCCTGGTCTCTCTCAGTCTCGGCCTCGTCGGCGAGAATGACATGAGCGAAAGGCTCGGCCGCAACGCCGCTTTCGCTTCGGCCGGAACCGGGCTGGCCGCCGGCGTCATGGGTTTTTGCGGTTATTATCTGTCGAGCCGCGCCGTATTCTACCTCGCGGGCAGTCTCACCTTGCCTGCCCTTTTCGCCTTGTCATGCATCGCGACGAGCGAAGTCGGCCCCGCCTCCGACGCCTCGCGCGGCGCGCCGACCAATCTGAAGACCCTGGCGTTCGGCCTCGGGCAAATGGCGCGCGACGGCAGATTCCTCCGCTTCATTTTCTGCCTGGCGATGTTCCATCTGGCCAATGCGGCCATGCTGCCGCTCGCCGCCAGCATGGTGACGCTTCGCTCGCGCGAGGCCGCGACCTTGATGGTCGCTGCCTCCATTGTCGTGCCGCAATTCGTCACGGCGACGCTTTCGCAATGGGTCGGCCGGCGGACGCGCATCCTCGGTCGCAAACCCATGCTGCTGATGGGCTTTGCCGCCCTCACACTACGGGGGCTGGCCTTCTCCCTGACCGGGGAGCCGGAATGGCTGGTGCTGTTCCAGTCGCTCGACGGGCTGTCCGCGGCGGTTCTCGCCGTCGTCACGCCGCTCATCATTGTCGATCTCACGCGCGAAAACGGCCATTTCAATCTGGCGCAAGGCCTCGCCGGAAGCGCCGCCGGCGTCGGCGCGGCCCTGAGCACGACGCTGACGGGATACATGAGCGACCGATATGGCAGCTACGCCGCCTTCAACCTGCTGACCATCCTCGCGGCGCTCGGCTTCGTCGCCGTGCGGCTTCTGATGCCGGAGACCGAGCCGGAATCGCAGAAAATCCACAAAGACTCAAAATGACCGGCGATGACCGTCGTCGGGGCGCCGGTCATTGCGGGTCGTCGCGCGTCACACGGCGCTGAGGCTCGGGCGGCCGCGCTTTGCCTGCATCAGGAGGTGTTCGTCGACATGCACGCCATTGTGTTCGGCGCGACGGTCGATCAGCGCGCGATAGACGCGCAGATAATCTTCCGCCATGCGCCGCGCGGTGAACCTTGCCTCGAATTTTTGGCGGATCACTTCGCGCGACAGCGAGAGGGTCTTGCGCACCGCCTCGACGGCTTGGATTTCATCCTCGACCACGAAGCCGGTGACGCCGTTTTCGACGATTTCCGGCGCCGCTCCGCGATTGAAAGCCACAACGGGAGCGCCGCAGGCCATGGCCTCGATCATGACCAGACCGAAAGGCTCGGGCCAGTCGATGGGAACGATCAGCGCCAGCGCGCCGCTCAGGAATTCCGCCTTTTGCGCGTCGTTGATCTCGCCGATGAACTCCACGCCCGGCGTGGACAGCAAGGGTGCAATCTCGTCGCGGAAATAATCCTTGTCGGCGGAATCGACCTTGGCGGCGATCTTGAGCGGCAGGCCGCAGCGCTGCGCAATGCGAATGGCGAGGTCCGCGCGCTTTTCCGGCGATATGCGGCCGAGAAAGGCGAGATAGCTGGGCCGCGAGGGCTGCGGCCGCAGCTTTTCCGCCGGCAGCCCGTGATGCACCGTGGCGACGAAATTCGCCTGCGGCAAAGGTCGCCGCTGCGCGTTCGAAATCGAGACGACCGGCGCGTCGGAATAAGTGTCGAATAGCGGCTGATGTTCGGGAAGATCGAGTCGTCCGTGCAGCGTCGAGAGAAAGGGAACCGGCTGCCGCATGAACAGCGAGAAGGGATAATAATCGAGGTGAAAATGCAGGAGATCGAATTCGGCTGAGCGCCGATAGACATGTTCGAGCATCGCCATATGCAGGGCGTTGGCGTCTCGGACCGAGCCGTCAAGCCGCAGGGCGCGCGGCCAGAAGGGCGCGAGTTTCGCCGTGGTTCGCGAATCGCCGCTGGCGAAAAGCGTCACCTCGTGGCCGAGCGTCGTCAGTTCTTCGGTCAGCCAGGAGACGACGCGTTCGGTTCCGCCGTAGAGAGCCGGCGGCACGGCTTCGGTCAAGGGTGCTATTTGCGCGATCCGCATAGGTGAGATCCTCCAAGGAGCTGGAATTCGCAACGGTGCGGCCGCAAGCAAGCGCGGCCGTAATTCGCCAAACCCGCGTCAATGCATTGGGAACCTGACGTAGATCCTCTGGAGCCTGACGTGGAACCTTTGAAACTTGACGGGAAACCTTTGGAACCTGACGGGGTCTTGGCGCATTCCGTCTCAACCGCTCGACCGGCGCGCGGTTCCCTGCGCCGCGCGAATGACGAGATGGCGCGTCAAGATCTTGCAAAATCTTGAGCAACGCGAACCTGAATCATGGCATCGGTTCCCGCGTGGCAAGGGACGCGGAAAGCTCCAACAAGGTTTTTTGCACCTGTGGCCAGAGATCTTTGCCATTACCGACGCCGGCCGATCGCGCTCGTCGGACGCTATATCGCGAGAAGGCCGGCGGCGCATGGTTTTATCCTGCTGGCCGTGCTCACTGCGGCGACCTGCGCCATCGGCACGCAATACGGCGTCAAGCGCCTGGTCGACGCCATCGCCCACGGGCCTGGGGCGCCGACGAGCCCCTGGCCGGCCTTCGCCATTCTCGTCGCCTTCATCGCCTGTGACAATTTTTTCTGGCGCGCCGCCGGCTGGGTCGCGAGCTCCACTTTCGTCAAGGTCACGGGCGATCTGCGCTCTGAACTGTTCCGCCACCTGACCGGCCATGCGCCGGCCTATTTCGCCGACCGCATGCCGGGCACGCTCACCAGCCGCATCACCGCAACGTCAAACGCCGTGTTCCAGGTCGAAAACATGTTCGTCTGGAACGTCCTGCCGCCCTGCGCCGCGACCGTGGGCTCCATCGCCTTCGTGGCGACAGTGAACGTCGCGATGGCGGCGGCGCTGATCGCGATCGGCGCGGTGGTCATGGCGGCGATGTACCATTTCGCCGCCAGGGGCGCGCCGCTGCACAATGCTTTCGCCGACAAGGCGGCGGCGGTCGACGGAGAAATGGTCGATGTCGTCGCCAATATGCCGCTGGTGCGCGCCTTCGGCGGCGCGACGCGCGAACATTGCCGCTTCGACGCCGCCGTCGCCATGGAAATGGGCGCTCGCCAGCGCAGCCTGCGCTACCTGGAAAAGCTGCGCCTCGCCCACGCCTTCGTCGTCGTGCTGGCGACGCTCGGGCTGCTCGCCTGGGCAATTCAGCTCTGGCTGGCGGGGCGGGCCAGCGCCGGCGACGTCGTGCTCGTCTGCACGTTGGGCTTGTCGGTCCTCAGCGCGACGCGCGACCTCGCGGTCGCCCTGGTCGATGTCACGCAATATATGGCGCGCCTCGCCGAAGCGGTGGCCACGCTTCTCTCGCCGCACGAACTCAAGGATCACCCCGAGGCGCGGGCGCTGGTCGCCCAGGGCGCCCGCGTGACCTTCGACGACGTTTCCTTCGCCTATCCCGCCGGCAACCAGGTTTTCTCGCACTTCAGCGTCGATATTCCGCAAGGTCAGCGCGTTGGCCTGGTCGGCCCGTCCGGCGGCGGCAAATCGACGCTGGTCGCCCTCGCGCAAAGGCTCTATCCGCCACAGACGGGGCGCATCCTCATCGACGAGCACGACATTGCGCGCGCGACCGAGCACAGCCTGCGTGAGGCGATCGCCATCGTGCCGCAGGACACAACGCTGCTCAATCGCACCCTGCTCGAAAACATCCGCTACGGCCGGCCGCAGGCGAGCGACGAAGAAGTCTGGGCCGCGGCCACGGCGGCGCGCTGCCGTCCCTTCATCGAGACGCTCCCCGACGGTCTCGAAACCATGGTTGGCGATCGCGGCGCCAAGCTTTCCGGCGGCCAGCGCCAGCGCATCGCCATTGCCCGCGCCTTCCTGAAGAACGCGCCGCTGGTGATTTTCGACGAAGCCACTTCGGCGCTCGACAGCGAATCCGAGGAGGCGATCCGCGAGGCGATGGAATGCCTGATGGCGGGCCGGACGGTGATCGCCATCGCCCACCGGATTTCGAGCCTGCGCAATTTCGACCGGATCCTGGTGCTTCATGCGGGCCGGCTGCTGGAGGACGGCGCCCCGGGCGCCCTGATGCGCCACAATGGGCTTTATCGCGGCCTGGTCGAGCGCGAACTCGACCGCCTCGCCGCCTGAACAAATTCTCGGGAGCGCGAACGCCGGTTTTTCGCCAAGAAATCGGCGTCGTTTTGTCGCCGCCGAAGTTCACTTTCCAAACTCGATTGGCGCCAAGAAATTTGCGGCGACGAAGGGGCGAAGCCAATGCAAATGAAAGCCGACCAAGCCAGGCCCGAAGCAAAGGAAAAGCGGACCGCGCCCGACGCCCAGGCCTCGGCCCAGTTCGTCATCGCCCCAACGACGTCGCTGCACGAATTGCGGCCGCGCACGCTGAAGCAGGGCGACATCTTCGGCTTGTTCGACGATAATGGCGACGCGCCCGACTTCCGGTCGAGCCCTTACGGCCTCTATTATTTCGACACGCGCTATCTGTCACGCCTGCGCCTCGGCGTCGAAGGCCTTCGGCCGGTCCTTTTGAGTTCGACGCCACGCGACGACAACGCCTCGCTCACCTTCGACCTGACCAACCCCGAGCTTCGCAATGAGGCGGGCGCGCTGGTCCTCGCGCATGACCTCGTGCAGATCCGGCGGCTGCGTTTCCTCTGGAACGGCGCCTGTTACGAAAGGCTGGCGCTGCGCAATTTCGACCTGACCGCGCGCCGCCTGCGGCTGACCATCGATTACGCCGCCGATTTCGCCGACCTCTTCGAAGTGCGGGGCGAAACACGCAAGAAGCGCGGCGCCTACGCCACGCCGGAAGTCGGCGCCGATTGCGCGACGCTTTGCTACAAGGGGCTCGACGGTCGCACGCGACGCACGCGCCTGCGTTTCGATCCGGCGCCGGAAACCGTCGACGGCCAGCGCGCGGTTTTCGAGTTTAATCTGCCGCCGCACGAGAGGCGGCTGCTGTTCATGGAAATCCGCTGCGATCCGCCGCCCCTGGGCGAACCGGCGCCGCGGGTCTTTCTCGCGGCCTTGCGCGATTCCCGTCGCGCCTTGCGCGCCAAGGCCGCGCGGGCCGCCTCCATCGCCACCTCCAATGGCGTGTTCAACGAGACCATCCGGCGCTGCGTCTCCGATCTTTACATGCTGGTGACCGACACGCCGCACGGGCTTTACCCCTACGCCGGCATTCCTTGGTTCAGCACCGCCTTCGGGCGCGACGGCCTGATCGCCGCGCTCGAGACGCTTTGGCTCGACCCGGCCATCGCACGCGGCGTGCTGCTCTATCTCGCCGCGCACCAGGCCAAGGATTACGACGCCGCCGCCGACGCCGAGCCGGGCAAGATCCTGCACGAGACACGAAGCGGCGAGATGGCCGCGCTCGGGGAAGTTCCGTTCCGCTGCTATTACGGCAGCGTCAATTCCACGCCCTTGTTCGTGTATCTCGCCGGCGCCTATTTCGAGCGCACCGGCGACCTCGAAACCATCCGGCGCATCTGGCCGAATGTCGAGGCGGCGCTGAGCTGGATCGAGGTCGATGGCGACCGCGACGGCGACGGTTTCGTCGAATATGGCCGCAGGACGGCGGAAGGCCTGGCGAACCAGGGCTGGAAGGACAGCCACGATTCCATTTTCCACGCGGACGGCGCGATGGCGCGAGGCCCCATCGCCCTGGTGGAGGTGCAGGCCTATGTCTATGGCGCATGGCGCGCCGGCGCCGTGTTGGCCCGCGCCTTGGGACTCGAGGCGCAGGCGGAGGCCTGGCGCAGGCGGGCGGAGGATTTGCGCCACCGTTTCGACGAGGTTTTCTTCGACGAGGAGATGGGATTTTACCTGCTCGCCCTCGACGGCGACAAGAAGCCCTGCCGGGTGTTCGCCTCCAACGCCGGACACGCCCTCTACACTGGCATCGCCACCAAGGAGCGGGCCGCAGCGGTTGCTATGACGCTGATGGACCGCAGGTTTTTCTCCGGCTGGGGCGTTCGCACGCTCGCCACCACGGAAGCCCGCTACAATCCCATGAGCTATCACAACGGCTCGATCTGGCCGCATGACAACGCCCTGATCGCCGCCGGCCTCGCACGCTACGGCTTCCGCCGCGAGGCCGCGCGGATTTTCGAAGGGATCGCCGCCGCCGCGACCTATATCGATCTGCGTCGCCTGCCTGAACTGTTCTGTGGCTTCCTGCGTCAGCGCAACCAGGGACCGACCTTCTACCCCGTCGCCTGTTCGCCGCAAGCCTGGGCGGCGGCGGCGCCGATTTCGCTGCTGCAATCCTGTCTCGGCCTGGGTTTCAACAACGAAAAGGGCGCGGTGGTTTTCGAGCAGGCGTTCATGCCGAATTTTCTTGATCAGGTCACGCTGCGCGGCCTCGGCGTCGCCGTTGGGTCAATCGATGTCGCGCTGCAGCGCGACGGACAGGAGGTCATTGTCAAGCCGCTGTCGAGGAGCGGCGACGTGCGGCTGACAATCACGAGTTGAAACCGATACGTCCGCAGTTCGTTGGACGTGAAGCCGGCCGGAAAGGAGCCAGTGGGATGAACGAGTTGGACATTCAAAGCTATGCCCGCCATTTGCGTGGCGCACGCGGCGAAAAGGCAGTCGCAGAGGCGGCGCAGAAGGCCCACGCCATGGAGCGGCAGGGAAAAACCGAGGACGCCAAAATCTGGCGGCGGGTCGAATTGGCCTTGTCGGCGATGCTCGGACCGCGCCAAAGCTGACAGGCGAAAGCTGACAGATCACAGGGAGGGCCCGCCGGCATGTGGCGGGCTCCTCCGGAGCGTTTCAGCACGCTCGCGCACAACGGAGCCGAGCCCGCAGATGCAGCAGCGTGATCTCGACGCCAAGGCGCCCGTCGGCCGCCATCAGGGACAGCGGCGAGCGGCAGTTGAACGGTTCGTCTTCATTGGCGTTGCGCAGCCAGGCGGCGGCGGCGGCTGGCGCGGGTGACGCGAACAGTTCGAGCGCCGCGCCAACCACCTCCAGCGCCAAAATCGCGCGCGACAAGCCGCCATCAGCCGCAAACAGTGTGGAACGCTCGGCGGGCGTCAGGCCAAGAATATCGGCGATACGGGCAAAGGCGGCGCCAAAAACCCGCTCTTCCTGCTCCGTCGTTGGGGCCGGTCGCGTCGCCGGCGCCGATAAAATCCGCTCGCCCAGCGCCCATATCCTGGACCCGCGCCGCCGCTCGCGCGCCCCGAACACCGCGCGTCCATCGATGGATCGATCCGTGCCGCCAAAAGCCAATGTCATGACTTGCCTCCCCAACGCCGGACCTCCGCCTGCGTGAGAACAAATAGAGAACAATTTCTCGCCATTGTCAAGGCGTCTTCGACGCCAGCGCCAGTTGATCGCAGTTGAAACGCGCTTTTCGAACCCGGCGCCAGGTCAGGGGCGATCGCCAAATCTCCCGCGATGACACAACCTGAAATTGACCTTGCGCAAATACACAACCAGTAAAATCAACTACGGCTTTGAAACCCAACAGCAAAAACGGAGCCTTGAATGTCGCGGATGGCCAGCGCGCTTGCGGAGCAAGCCGCAATCAATCTTAATTTTGCACAAGCTGAAATCGCCGTCGGCGGCGATCGTGAATCGATCGCGCGGGCGCTCGATCACCTTCGCCAGGCGGAAGCTTGCCTGAAAATCGTTGCGGCGGAACTCGATGTGCCGCCGGACGAAGCGGAGACCGAAGCCGCGTGAAGACAAGCAGGCCTTAGGCGGCGCGCCCCGATCACCGCGCGGAACGATCGGCCGCCGCCGGCGACAAGGTTTCGTCGCTCCCGCGCGTCAACTGGCGGCGTTGCCCCCTCGCGGAACCTGGGGCGCACCCTTGCGCCAACATCGCCATCGACGGGGTTTGGCGACCTTGTCACGGCGGTTCCTTCGATACGACGTCGGACGCGCGTCCGGAAGACGCCGCAATCCGTCATCTTCGAAACAGCGCCTTGGGTCCATCGACGCTCCATGCGGAACGTCACATGTCCATTGGCCATAGGCGGGCCGCTCGATTCCGCTCGACAATGATTTTACGCCGCATGAAACTTGGCCCATGCGCGAGAATTGGCCCGAACGCCGACGCTGCGCGCCCGTTCAAAACGGAGAGAACGCCAGATGTCATCCCAGACCCGATTGGCCATCCCGGTCGCCAGCAATCTTTCCTACGTCCAGCCGACCAATCTCTCCGCCTGGGGAACCTATCTTTCCCAGGTCGATCGGGTCGTACCCTATCTCGGCCCGCTGGCGCGCTGGGCCGAGACGTTGCGGCGGCCGAAAAGGGCGCTGATCGTCGACGTGCCGATCGAACTCGACAATGGCGAATTCGCGCATTTCGAAGGTTTCCGCGTCCAGCACAATCTTTCGCGCGGGCCGGGCAAGGGCGGCGTTCGCTACCATCCCGACGTGACGCTCGAAGAGGTTATGGCGTTGGCCGCCTGGATGACGGTGAAGAACGCCGCCGTCAACCTGCCCTATGGCGGCGCCAAGGGCGGCATCAGGCTCGACCCGGAAAAGCTTTCGCGCAAGGAGCTTGAGCGAGCCACCCGCCGCTACACCAGCGAGATCGGCGTCATCATCGGGCCGCAGCAGGACATTCCCGCCCCCGACGTCAATACCGACGGGCAGATCATGGCCTGGATGATGGACACCTATTCGATGAATATCGGCGTCTCCAGCCCCGGCGTCGTCACCGGCAAGCCGATTCCGCTGGGCGGCTCGCTCGGGCGCGTGGCCGCCACCGGCCGCGGCGTCTTCGTCATCGGCTGCGAGGCGATGCGTCGGCTCAACATGCCGGTCGAAGGCGCGCGCATCGCCATCCAGGGTTTTGGCAACGTCGGCGCCATCGCCGCCGAACTTTTCGCCGGAGCGGGCGCGAAAATCGTCGCCGTGCAGGATTCGCGCGGCGCGGTCTTCAACGACAACGGCATCGCCGTCGCCGAACTCGCGGCGCATGTCGCGGGCCGACGCGGCATCGCCGATTTTCGCGGCGGCGAAACGCTTTCGCGAGACGATTTCTGGGATGTCGACTGCGATGTGATGATCCCGGCGGCGCTGGAGGGGCAGATCGACGCCGAACGGGCGAAAAGACTGCGCGCCAGGCTGGTGCTCGAAGGCGCCAACGGCCCCACCCTGCCCGAGGCCGACGACATTCTCGAAAGTCGCGGGATTTTCGTCGTGCCGGACGTGATCTGCAATTCGGGCGGCGTCACCGTCAGCTATTTCGAATGGGTGCAGGATTTCGCCTCCTATTTCTGGACCGAGGACCAGATCAACCAGCGCCTTGCCAAAATCGTGCTGGACGCGCTGCATCATGTCTGGGAAACCGCGCAAAGGCGCAAAATTTCGCTGCGCACCGCCGCCTTCGTCGTCGCCTGCGAGCGGATTCTCAACGCCCATGTCGAGCGTGGCCTCTATCCATGATGACGCCTTGCGGGGACGGCGGCTGAACGCCATGTTTTTGTCACGACCTGTTCGCGACCTGTCTTGGTTTGGACGCGCCCCCATGAACAACGCGCCAATTTCCGCGCTCCCGGATTTTTCGGCGCCCTACGCGCCGCCGGACGAGGATATGGCTTTGAGCCTCCTCGCGACCGCGCCGCCCGAAGAGGCGCGCGACGCGGCGCGGGCGCTGGCGCGCGAACTGATCGGCTCGATTCGTGAAAAGCGCGACCGCATGGGCGGGGTCGACGATTTTCTGCGCGAGTTCAAGCTCTCGACGCGCGAGGGGCTGGCGGTGATGGCGCTGGCCGAATCGCTTGCCCGCGCGCCCGACAAGCCAACCGCGGATTTGCTGCTCGCCGACAAATTGTCGGCCGGCGGCTTCGACCACCACAAGACCGCCTCCGACATGCCGCTGGTGCAGGCCTGCGCTTTCGCCCTCGGCGTTTCCGCCAAAATCGTCGGGCCGGATTTTTCCGCGCACGGATTAGCCGCCGACCTGGCGCGGCGGCTCGGCGCGCCGACGCTGCGCGCCGCCGCCAAACAGGCCATGCGGCTGCTCGGCGGCCATTTCGTGTTCGGCGAGACCATCCAGGCCGCGCTGGCGCGGGCGAGGAAGTCCGCAGACAAGACCTCCGGCAGGTCCGCCGATTCTTGCATGCTGTTTTCCTTCGACATGCTCGGCGAAGCGGCGCGGACGGCGGAGGACGCCCGGCGTCATTTCGATGCTTACGCCGAAGCCATCGGCGCCATCGGCGCGGCGGCGCGGGGCGGCGGCCCGCAGAAAAACCCCGGCGTGTCGGTCAAGCTTTCCGCCCTCGATCCGCGCTACGAGGCGATGTCCCCGGAGCGCGCGCGAACGCAACTGGCGCCGCGCCTGCTGGAGCTCGCGCGTCTCGCCAAAAAACACGATCTCGGCCTGACGGTCGATGCGGAGGAGGCCGACCGGCTGGAGCTTTCGCTCGACATATTCGCGCGCGTGCTGGCCGATCCGTCGCTTGCCGGGTGGGACGGCTTCGGGCTCGCCATCCAGGCCTACCAAAAGCGCGCGCTCGAGGTGATCGACCACGTCGCGGCGCTGGCCCGCCTGCGCCGCCGCCGCCTGTCGGCGCGCCTCGTCAAGGGCGCCTATTGGGACAGCGAAATCAAGCGCGCGCAGGAGCGCGGCCTCGCCGACTATCCGGTTTTTTCGCGCAAGGCGATGACCGACCTGAACTATCTCGCCTGCGCCAAAAACCTGCTCGCCGAGGACGCACTCTATCCGCAGTTCGCCACGCACAATGCGCTCACTGCGGCGTCGATTGTGGTCATGGCTGGAAGCAAGGACCTGCCGGGCGGTCGGAAGGATTATGAATTCCAGCGGCTGCACGGCATGGGCGAGGCCCTGCACGCGGCGCTGTCCGAGCGCTCGAGCGTCGCTTGCCGAACTTATGCTCCCGTCGGGCCGTCGCGCGACCTCCTCGCCTATCTGGTGCGGCGGCTGATCGAGAACGGCGCCAATTCCTCCTTCGTCGCCCGCGCCGCCGACCCGGCGATTCCTGTCGACTCGCTGCTGGTCGATCCGTTTCACGCCATCCGCGAGCCCTCGCACGCGCGCCACAAGTCGCTTCGGCTTCCGGGCGAAATTTTCGCGCCCGAACGGAAAAATTCGCGCGGCGTCGAATTCGGCGACCGCAGAGCGGTGGCCGATCTCCGGGCGGAGGTCGCGGCCTTCGCGGACGCGGCGTTTTCCGCCGGCCCGATTTCCGGCGCCGGTCTCGCGGCGAAAAACATCCTTTCGCCGATCGACGGGGCGCCGGTCGGCGCGGTTTGCGAGGCCAACGAGGCGAGCGCGCGCATCGCCATGACGCTTGCGCGCGACGCCTTTCCCGCCTGGAGCGGGGTTCCCGTCATTGAGCGCGCGAGGATTCTTTTTCGCGCAGCGGACCTGATCGCGGCGCGGCGCGGGCGGCTGATCGCCCTGCTGCAACGCGAGGCCGGCAAGACGCTCGACGACGCTCTGGCCGAAGTGCGCGAAGCGACCGACCTCTGCCGCTATTACGCCACGCAGGCGTTGAAAATTTTCAAGGAGACGCCCCTGCCCGGCGTCACCGGCGAAAGCAATCTTTTCAGCGCGCGCGGGCGGGGCGTGTTCGTCTGCATTTCGCCGTGGAATTTTCCGCTGGCGATTTTCATCGGCCAGGTCGCCGCGGCTCTCGTCGCCGGCAATTGCGCCGTCGCCAAGCCCGCGCAGCAGACGCCGCTCATCGCGCAAGAGGCCGTCGACCTTCTGTTCGAGGCCGGCTGTCCGAAAGACGTGCTGGCGCTGGTTCCCGGCGACGGCGCGATCGGCGCGGCGCTGGTCACTGAGCAAGCCGCCTCGGGCGTGGTCTTCACCGGATCGCTCGCCACCGCCCACGCCATTCAGGGCGCGTTGGCGGCGTCCGGTGGCCCGATCATCCCGTTCATCGCAGAGACCGGCGGCGTCAATGCGATGATCGTCGACTCCACGGCGCTGATCGAACAGGTGGTCGACGATTGCCTGACCTCGGCCTTTCGCTCGGCCGGCCAGCGCTGCTCCGCCTTGCGGCTGCTCTGCCTGCAGGAGGATATCTTTCCCTCCGCTCTGGCCATGCTGATTGGCGCCGCGCGAGAACTTCGCGTCGGCGATC
The DNA here is from genome assembly GCA_963828185.1 of uncultured Alphaproteobacteria bacterium. Lineage (GTDB taxonomy): Bacteria > Pseudomonadota > Alphaproteobacteria > Rhizobiales > Beijerinckiaceae > Rhodoblastus. Next base: position 85,779 of record CAWHDV010000002.1, read on the forward strand.
CGCGCGACATCGCGACCCATGTCGGGCCGGTGATCGACGCGCAGGCCAAGGCGCGGCTCGACGCCGCGCTCGCGGATTATTCCGCCCAGGGTCGCATTCTCTACGCGGGAACGGCGCCCGCCGGGGGAAACTATGTCGCGCCGCACATCGTCCGGCTCGACCGGGCGGGCGATCTGGCGCGCGAGATCTTCGGGCCGATCCTGCATGTCACGTCGTGGCGGGGGGACAATTTTTCTGGTCTGATCGACGAGATCGCCACGACCGGCTACGGACTGACCCTCGGCCTGCACACGCGGATCGAACGCCGCATCGCGCAACTCGCGCGAAAGGCGCCCGCTGGCAATATCTACGTCAACCGCAACATGATCGGCGCCGTCGTCGGCAGCCAGCCCTTTGGCGGCCTCGGCCTGAGCGGAACCGGGCCGAAAGCCGGCGGCCCCGATTATCTGCGGCGCTTCGTGCAGGAGACGGTGGTGACGGTGAACACCACTTCGCTCGGCGGCGACGCCGGCCTGCTGGCCATGGAAGATTGAGCAAAGACGATTTCGACCTTGTCGCGCGGCTGTCGCTGACCTATTGCAAAACACCGCGCGGTCCGCCGAGGCGCCGGCGGGATGAGGAAACCTTGCCCCCCGCACCCCAAGGACCGCAATTGTGGCTGATGGCGGCGCGCCCGCGCACGCTCACGCTTTCGCTGGCGCCGGTCGCCGTCGGCGCGGCTTTGGCGCTCGCCCATGACGGCGCCTTCCGCTGGAGTGGAATCATCGTCGCCCTGCTCGCCTCGGCCCTGATCCAGATCGGCGCCAACCTGCACAATGACGCCGCCGACGGCGCGCGCGGCGGCGACGGGCCGGAGCGACTTGGCCCAAAGCGCGTCACCGCCACGGGCCTCATCGACGCGCCAACGGTCGAAAAAGCAGCAGCCGCCTGTTTCGCCGGCGCGGCATGCGGCGGCCTCTATCTGATATGGCTGGGCGGCGCGCCGATCCTGGCGCTCGGCCTCATGTCGATCCTGTGCGGCTGGCTTTATTCGAGCGGCCCGCTGCCGATCTCGACCACGCCGCTCGGCGAGGTTTTCGTCGTCGCCTTCTTCGGCCTCGGCGCCACCTGCGGAACCTATTTCCTGGCCATCGACAGGCTCGATTTCGTGGCGATCATCGCCGGCGCCGCGCTCGGCCTGTTCGCGGCGGCGGTCTTGCTGGTCAACAACCATCGCGACCGGGCGGAGGACGCCCGCAACGGCCGGCGCACGCTCGCCATCCTCATCGGTCCGCGCGCCTCCGGCCAACTCTACGCCGCCCTGATGCTCGCGCCCTTCGTCCTGCTGGTCCCCCTCGCCTCGCGACTTGCCGCCAGCCCCGTTTTCGCGGCTCTGGCGGCGGCGCCTTTCGCCGTCTGGCTGGTCCGGCGTTTCCTGCGCGAGCCCATCGGGCCGGGCTTCAACCTCATTCTCGCCCGCACCGCCCAATGCCAGGCGCTGTTCGCAGCGCTTCTCTGCCTTGGCGCTCTTGCCTGAGCCTCAGCCGCGCAACCTGCCGTTGAAAAACCCGACCGACCGCTCCCATGCGATTTGCGCCGCGGCTGCATCGAAGCGCGGGGTCGTGTCATTGTTGAAGCCGTGCTGCGCGCCGGGATAAACGAACGCCTCGTAGCGCACGCTCGTCTGCTTGAGCGCCTGCTCGTATGGCGGCCAAGTCGCGTTAACGCGCTCGTCCTCGCCAGCGAAATGGAGCTGCAATTCGGCCTTGATTTCGCCAACCCTGGCGAGGTCGGGCGCGACGCCGTAAAATGGAACGCCCGCGACGAGATCGGGCAGGCGCTCGGCCAAAGTGTTGACCACGCCGCCGCCCCAGCAGAATCCGATGGCGCCGAGCCTGGCATTGCCGGCGGGCAGCTCTCGCAGGAAATGCGCCGCCGCGACGAAATCCTCGACGCATTTCTGCTTGTCGAGGCTCGCGAACATTTCTCGCGCGCGATCCTCGTCGCCGGGATAGCCGCCAAGCGGCGTCAGCGCGTCTGGCGCGAAAGCAATGAAGCCGTCGAGCGCCAGCCTGCGCGCAATATCCTCGATATGCGGGTTGAGGCCGCGATTTTCATGCACGACCAGCACGACCGGCCGCTTTTCGCCGGCCTTTCCGCCGACCTCCGCCGGGCGCGCGAGATAGCCGCGCAAATTGCCCGAGCCCTTGGGCGATACGATCTCCGTATGTTGCGCGATCAGGCGCTTGTCGTCCGGGCGGACCTGCTGCGCCTCGGCGAAACGCGGATTGAGCATGTCCAGGATTTCCGACGCGCCGACGCCCGCCGCAAAGGCCGAGGCGTTTTGCAGGAAGCCGCGCCGGGGGATCAGCCCATGCACATATTGGTCGAACAGCCGCAAAATTTCGGGGTGGAAATCCTTGGCGGTAAGGCGGGGCATGGCTCTCGCTCCGGTTGCGCTGAAAGGCCTGCACCGCAACGCCAACGGCCTTCGACGGTTCCGCCGCCGGCGCCGGCAAAGGAAAACACGCGACGGACGCAACAAGTGCGCCCATAATGACGTTGAGTTCAAGCCCGCCGCAATTTTGGAGCGAGACATGACGACCAGAAACCCCGCCGTGGCGTGGAAATGCATGTTGCCGGCGCTGTTGCTGCTTTCGTCCGCGCCCGCCGCCCTCGCGCAGGGCATTCCGGCTGGCGTCAACCTCACGTCGAAAGCCTTCACCACGGCTGACCTTTCGCGCGCCGACATCGAGGCGATGATCGCCAAAAGGAAAAAGGGCGAAAAGCTCGATCTCTCAGACAAGAGCCTCAACGGCCTCGACCTGTCGAAGCTTGACCTTTCCGGCGCCGACCTGCGCGAGGCGCGCCTCAATCACGCCAATCTCGCCGGGGCGAACCTGAGCGGCGCCGTGCTCGACCAGGTCTGGGCGATCGGCGCCAATCTCACCGGCGCCCTCCTGATCAACGCGCATCTGTTCGGGACGCAATTGCAGAACGCCAAAATGGATCACGCCAACCTCTCTGGCGCGCGCATCGCCGGCGACCTGAGCGGCGCGAGCCTTGCCGGCGCCAATTTCGCCAGCGCCAACGGTTCGGCCGACATGAAGAACCAGTCGATGGGCCTGATGCGCGCCATCCTGCGCTCCGCCGACCTGCGCGGCGCCGATTTCGCCAACGCCAATTTTTCGCGCGCCGATCTTGAATTCGCCAGGCTGAACGACGCCGATTTCACCGGCGCCAATCTTTTCCGCGCCGACGCCGCCGGCGCCGATCTGCGCGGCGCCAAACTTTTTGGCGCCAATCTCGGGGGAATGGACGTGGCTTCGGCGAAGATCAGCGCCGGTTCGGAGAAACTTTTCGCCAAGGCGCTCAATCTCGATCGCGCGCTCAAGGAATAGCTGCGCCTTCAGCGCCGCGCCAACGTCAGCGCCAGCAGGATGGCGAGAAGCGCGCAAAGCCCCTGCCAGAACAACAGCGGATTTTTCCGGTAGAGCGGCGCCTTGCGGGGCGCGGCGGGGCGGCCCGATTGCGCGCCATGCTCGATCTCGAAGGCGAATTCCAGCACGTCGCCGTGGCGCCGCGCCGGATCGACGCTGATCGCCTTCTCGATGGCTGAATCCAGCCACGCCGGCAAGTCGGGCCGGCGCGCGGCGAGCGAGGCCGGCGCGCCGAAACGCGGCTTTGAAAACGGCTCGATCTCGCCAAATGGATAAGCCCGCGCAAACATCCGGAACAATGTCACGCCGAGTGCGAAAAGATCCGACTGCTCGTCGCCTCCGGCGCCTGCGAAAAGCTCCGGCGCCATGTAGGACGGCGTGCCGGGAATGTCCTCGGGCGGAAAATCCTCGATCTGCGGCAGGCGCGCCACGCCAAGGTCGATCAGCCGCAATCCGCCGTCCCTGAGCAGCAGCACATTGTCCGGCTTGATGTCGCGATGGATCACCCCCGCGCGGTGCAGCACGGCGACGGCGCGGGCGAGCCGGGTGGCGAGCTGGGTCCCCTCCTGCAAGCCGACGCGCGGCTCGCGTTTCAGCCTTTGTTCAAGGGTCTCGCCGTCGTAGAACGGCATCACCGAATAAAGCCTGGTCTGGCGTTCCGGCGGCTGGTCGATCACCTCGCCAATCCATGGGCTGCGCACGCGGCTGGCGACGAAGGCCTCGTTGATGAAGGCGCGGCGAAACACCTTTTCCGACGCGACGCGCGGTTGCGGAAACTTGATCACCACCTTTGCGCCGGAGCGCAGATCCTGAGCCAGCATCAGCCGACTGTAACGGCCGTCGGCGAGGTCGGCGTCGATGCGGTAATCGTCGACCAGCTCGCCAATTTGCGGCGCGGCGAGGATGGGCAATCCACTCACGAGGCCGCTGATTTCCTCCTCGTCTTTCGGCGGCGTGTCGAGGATGTCGACGACCATCGCCGTGGCGTTGTCGGAGCCGCCGGCGCCGAGCGCGGCCGAGACCAGCTTGCGCGCGGCGGCGTCGGGCGATTCACGCTGCGCCAGAATATCGCGCAACATATTGTCGCTCAGGGCGCCATGCACGCCGTCGCTGCACAAAAGGAAACGCTCGTGCGCGCGCAGCGGAAATTCCCTGTGGTCGATGCGCAACGACTCATCAAGGCCTATGGCGCGGCGCAGCACATGGCTGAAATCGCCCGGCCCGATCACATGGTCTTCGGTCAACCTGTCCAGCGCGCCGTCGCGAAAACGATAGAGGCGGCTGTCGCCGACATGCACGCAATGGCCCGCGCTCCCCGACAGAACCAGCGCGGTGAATGTCGTGGCCATGCCCGCGAGTTTCGGGTCGGCGCGGCCTTGCGCGACGATCCAGGAATTGATCGCGTCGAGCGAACGCGCGGCGACCTGGCGCGCGCCCAGCGAAGCCGGAAGTCCGAAAAAGCCGTCAAAAAAACCGCGCACAGCCAATTCCGCCGCCTCGCGCCCGCCCTTGCCGCCGCCCACACCGTCGGCGACGGCTATGACGGCGGCGCGGCGCGCGTCGAGGCGCGGACGGCCGATGCGCGCGGCGGCGTAATCCTGGTTGTCGGGCCTGCGGCCGAGTTCCGAGGCGAAGCCGATCTCGAAGCGCAGGTCGTGGTCATGGCGTTCGAGACGGCTCATCGCGAGGGCTTCCAAAAAAGCGACCCGGCCGAAACCGGCCGGATCGCGCAGATTATCCACCCTTTCGCCCGACCCGCAAAATCAGATCCGGGCGCCCGACACCGCGCCCCACGTGGTCCGCCAGCGGTGCTTGACAAAGGTCAGCCCCGCGACCCCGAGCAGCGCCAGCACGCCGAAGAACAGGAAACCGGCCATGAAGCTGCCGGTCATGCCCTTCGATGTCGCCAGGGTCTTGGCGAGGAAAAAGCCGCCGATGCCGCCGGCGAATTCGACGAGGCCGGTCATCACGCCGACTTCATTGCGGAAGCGCTGCGGCAGGAGCTGGAACACCGCGCCATTGCCCATGCCGAGGCAGAGCGCGCCAAGCGAAAACAGGCCGACGGCCAGCCAGCCTATGGCGGGCAATTGCAGCAGCGACCAACCGCCGGTCGCGGGCGCCGGGCCTTGCGGCAGCATGGCGACGGCGAAGTAGCTGACGGACACGACCAAAAACATCGCCGTCAGCGATTTGACGCCGCCAACCCGATCGGCGATCGCTCCGCCCACCGGGCGGAAGGTCGAGCCGAAGAAGACGATCAGCGCCACCATCAGGCCGGCTGCGACAGGGGTGGCGTGGAACTGGTTGGTGAAATAGAGCGGCAGCGCCGACGCCAGGCCGACAAATCCGCCGAAGGTGATGAAGTAGAAGAACATGAACCAACGGCTGTCGGGATCGAGCAGAAGCTTGCCGTATTCGCCAAGCGCGATGCGTTTCACCGAGCCGGGCGCGTCCTTCGCCGCATAGACGTAATAGGCGAGGATCAGGACCATCGGAACCAGAAGAGCCCCGTAAACGCCCTGCCAGCCATAATGTTCGGCAATGGTCGGGGCGAACAGGGTGTCGAGCACGACGCCCATGTTGCCGGCGCCGGCAATGCCCATCACCACGCCCTGCAAATTCGGCGGATACCAGCGGCCGGCCTGCGGCAGGGCGACCGCAAACGAGGCGCCGCCAAGGCCGAGGATGACGCCGAACAGCGCAACTTCGCTCGGGCTGTGCAAACCAAACAGCCAGACGGCGGCGCAGGCCAGCGTGACGACGAGTTGCCCGAGGGCGCCAGTCCGTTTCGAGCCGATCGTATCGGCGAGAATGCCGAGCGGAATGCGAAAGATGGCGCCAAACAGCACGGGAATGGAAACCAGCGTCAGCTTCTGTTCAATGGGTATATGCATTTCCCTGGCGACATAGGCCATGAGCGGTCCGAGCGACACCCAGGCCATGAAGCTGATGTCGAAATAAAGGAACGCCGACAGCAGCGTTGGCCAGTGGCCGGATTTTTTCAGCTCGGAAATTTTCATTCTGACGCCCTTCTCCTGATGATCGTTATCAGCTTGCCGCAAGGGCGGGTTCGCCCAGCAGACGTTCGATTTCCGGCCGGCACGAGCCGCAGCCCGTGCCTGCGCCCGTCGCCTCGCCGACAGCGTCGGCGCTATCGAGTTTCTTCTCGGCGATGGCGTCGAGGATGACGTTGGCGCCGACATTCAGGCACACGCAGATTTTCCGGCCGGGATCGCGGCAGGCGCGCGGCGGACGGCCCGCCAGCAACGCCAAGGGATCGGAGCCCTCTTGCGCAAACATTTCGCATAGCCAGGCGCGGGCGGCGGCGACCGGTTCGCGCGCAATGTAGATCGCGCCAAGGATTTGATCGCCCCGGACGGCGACGCAATGCGTGGCGCCGCGCCCGGCGTCGCGCATGGCGATCATCTCGCAATCCGCGTCGGCGCCGAGCCCGAAAATTTTGCGCGCGAAACCTTCGGGGTCGTTTATCGCCTTGGTCCCCGCCAGCTCGATCCGCCAGCCACTTTCGATCCGCGCAAGGGCCCAGTAATCGCAGTCAAGATTATCCGGCTTGTCGCGCGTCAACGCGAAGGCATGGAATACCGGCCAGATCGGCTCGACCGCGACCGGCGTCGCCTTGCTTTCCGGCTGGCCGGACAGCGGATCGACGATCGGCGCGACAAGGGCGGCGACGCGCGCACGGGCGGCGAATTGGTCGTTCCAGTGAATCGGCGCGAAGACGCCGCCGCGCCGCTGCCGCTCGGTGATTTGTGCGCGTAAAATCACCGAGCCGCGCGAATTTGAAAGCCGCACGAGGCCGGCGGTCTCGACGCCGAGGTTCGCCGCGTCGACGGGATTGAGTTCCGCATAGGGCTCGGCGATGTGCTGCGACAGCTTCGCCGCCTGGCCCGTGCGGGTCATCGTATGCCATTGGTCGCGCACCCGCCCGGTATTGAGCAGGAACGGCCATTCGGCATCGACTTTTTGCGCGACGCCGCGAAATTCTGTCGCAACAAGATTGGCGCGGCCGCTCTCGGTGAAGAAATTGCCGTCGGCGAAAAAGCGCTTGGGCGCCGATGAGGCGGTCGCGCCGGCCGGAAATGGCCATTGGAACGGCGCCAGCGCGTCGTAATCCTCGTCGCTGACATCGGCGTAAAAGGAGATATCGAAATCGCGCGCGCCAGAATTTTCGACGCCCGAAAGGGCTGCGTGTTCGCGGAAGATCGCGGCCGGCCCATTAAACGAAAACGCTGCCGCGAAACCCATGCGCGTCGCCACGTCGCAGATCGCCCGCCAGTCGGCGCGCGCCTCGCCGGGCGGCTTGCGAAACCCGCGCTGACGCGAAATCCGGCGTTCGGAGTTTGTGACTACGCCATCCTTTTCGCCCCAGGCCTGGGCCGGCAGAAGCACATGCGCGCAAGCCGAAGTATCGGTCTTCTCGACAACCTCGGAAACGACGACGAAGGGACATTTGTTCAGCGCCGCGCGGACAAAATCCGCGTCGGGCAGACTGTCCACCGGATTGGTGCCGATGATCCACACGGCCTTGACCCGGCCAGCGTCGATCGCCCGGAAAAGTTCGACCGCCTTCAGTCCGGGCTTTTCCGCGAGACGTGGAGCCTGCCAGAATTTCGCCACCAGATCGCGATGGGCGGGATCGCCGATTTCCATATGCGCGGCGAGCATGTTGGCGAGGCCGCCGACTTCGCGCCCGCCCATGGCGTTGGGCTGGCCGGTGACGGAAAAAGGCCCGCAACCCGGCTTGCCGATGCGCCCAGTGAGAAGATGCGTGTTGATGATCGCATTGACCTTGTCGGTCCCGGCGAAGGATTGGTTGACGCCCTGCGAATAGACCGTGACCGTCTTTTCGTGATCGATGACAAGATCGTAGAAGCGGCGCAGTTCGGAGCGGGAAAGCCCGGTCGCCGCCGCGACCTTGTCTTCGGTCCAGGCCTTGGCGGCGGCAAGCGTCGCCTCGGCGCCCAGCGTATGCGCGGCGACGAACTTTTTGTCGCGCTTGCCGGCCTTCTGCAACTCGCGCAGCAGGCCGCAATAGAGCGCGACATCGGAGCCCGGCGCCAGCGACAGCTGCAGATCGGCGAGTTCGCTGGTCGCCGTCCGGCGCGGGTCGATATTGACGACGCAGGGGCGCCCGTTGCGCCTTTCGCGCGCCGCCGCGAGGCGCTGGTAGAGGATGGGATGGCACCAGGCGAGATTGGAGCCGACCAGAACGACGAGGTCGGCTTCCTCAAGATCCTCGTAGACGCCCGGCACCGTGTCCGCGCCAAAGGCGCGCTTGTGGCCGGCGACGGAAGAGGACATGCACAGGCGCGAATTGGTGTCGATATTGGCCGAGCCGACAAAGCCTTTCATCAGCTTGTTGGCGACGTAATAATCCTCGGTCAGCAATTGCCCGGAGACATAGAGCGCGACCGCATCCGGACCATGTTCGGCGATGGTTTTGGCGAAAGTCGCAGCAATGAGGTCGAGCGCCTCGTCCCAGCCTGCGCGCGCGCCGCCGATGCGCGGATGAAGCAGACGCCCCTCGTGAGTCAGGACCTGCGCCAGCGCCGAGCCCTTGACGCAGAGGCGGCCAAAATTGGCCGGATGCTCATTGTCGCCGGCGACGCGAACATCGTCGCCGTCAATCTCCGCGCGAACGCCGCAGCCGACGCCGCAATAAGGACAGGAGGTCTTGACGCTATGGGTCATCAGCCGCGCTCCATCTTCACGCCGGCGCCGCCACGCCCATGTCGAGATAGATGCGTCCGCGCTCGATCTTCACCGGGAATTTTCGCGCGCAACCGCCGTCGCCGGCGGCCTGGCCGGTCTCCAGATCGATGATCAGATTATGCAAGGGGCAAGCGACCTTGCGGCCGTGGACGATGCCTTCGCTCAACGGTCCGCCCTTGTGCGGGCATTTGTTTTCCAGCGCGAAGATCTCGTTGGACGCCGTGCGGAAAACGGCGATCTCGCGGCGCGGCGTCTTCACCGTGCGTGCGCCGCGCTGCGGAATGGCCTCAACCGGGCCGACGTCGAACCAGTAGGTCTTCATCTCGTCCATGGATCAAATCCTTCATTCGGCGGCGACGGGAAAGGCGGGCGAGAGCACGGCGAGCGGCATGAACTCATGCAGGTCCTTGCCGGCGGCGCGCTCGGCCCAGGGATCGCGGCGGGCGACGCGCTGCGACACCAGGAAGCGCTGGTAAAGCGCCTTGCGATTGGCCTCGTCTTGCATGATCGCGCTGCGCAGGCGCTCCAACCCCGTCTTCTCGACCCATTTCCAGAGTCGGTCGAGATAGGCGGCCTCCTCGCGGTACATCTGCAGGATCGCCGCGACATATTCGAGCGCCGCCTCCTCCGTCTCGACATGGCCGAGCAGGTCGGTGGCGCGCACATGCAGCCCGGCGGCGCCGGCGACATGCAGGTCGTAGCCGCTATCGGTGCAGATCACGCCAATATCCTTGACCGTCGCCTCGGCGCAATTGCGCGGGCAGCCGGAGACCGCGAGCTTCACTTTCGCCGGGGTCCAGGAGCCGCATAAAAGCTTCTCCATCTTGACGCCGAGACCTGTCGAATCCTGCGTGCCAAAGCGGCACCAGTCCGTCCCGACGCAAGTCTTCACCGTGCGCAGCCCCTTGGCGTAGGCGAAGCCTGAAACGAGCCCCGCCGCATTGAGCTGCGCCCAGACCGCTGGCAGGTCGTGCTTTTTCACGCCAAGCAGATCGATGCGCTGGCCGCCCGTGACTTTCACCTCGGGAATCTTGAAACGGTCGGCGACATCGGCGATGGCGCGCAATTCGTCCGGCGTGGTCACGCCGCCCCACATGCGCGGCACCACCGAGAAGGTGCCGTCCTTCTGGATGTTGGCGTGCACGCGCTCATTGACGAAGCGCGACTGGTAGTCGTCCTTGTAGTCGCAGGGCCAGTCGCAGATCAGGTAATAATTCAACGCCGGCCGGCAGGTCGGGCAGCCGGCCGAACTTTTCCAGCCGAGTTCCTGCATCACCGCCGGCATCGACTTGAGCGCTTTCGACTTGATGAAGCCGCGCACATCCTCATGCGTCAGGTCGGTGCATTTGCACATCGTCTTGCGGCTGGATTTTTCATAACCTTCGCCCAGCGTCGCCGCGAGCAGCAGCTCGACTTTCCCGGCGCATTGGCCGCACGACGCCGAGGCCTTGGTTTTTCCGCGCACGTCTTCGAGATTGGTCAAGCCATCGGTCTGGATCGCCTTGACGATGGCGCCCTTGCAAACGCCGTTGCAGCCGCAAATTTCCGCGTCATCCGGCAAGGCTGCAACGGCCGCCGTAGGGTCCAGCGGCGACCCTCCCTGATAGGCCTGGCCAAAGATCAATGTGTCCCGGATCGCGGCGACGTCCTCGCCCTTTTTCAGGAGATCGAAATACCAGGCGCCGTCGGCCGTGTCGCCATAGAGCACCGCGCCGACGACCCTGTTGTCGCGCAGCACGACGCGCTTGTAGAGTCCGCGCGAGGGATCCCGCAAAACGACTTCGTTGTTTTCGTCGTCGTCGGAAAAATCGCCGGCGGAAAAAAGGTCGATGCCTGTGACTTTCAGCTTCGTCGACGTCACCGTCGGCACGAAACCGCCGGTGGTTTCGCCAGCCAGTTCGCGCGCCAGGATTTTCGCCATTTCATAGAGTGGCGCGACCAGTCCATAGCATTGGCCGCGATGCTCGACGCATTCGCCGAGCGCAAAAATATGCTCGTCGCTGGTGCGCAGGAAATCATCGACCAGCACGCCGCGATTGCACTCGACGCCCGCCGACTTGGCGAGCGCAGCGTTGGGGCGGATGCCGACGGCCATGACCACGAGATCGGCGGGCAGCACGCGTCCGTCCTTCAGCTTCACGCCGCTCACGCGCTCCTCGCCGTGGATCGCCTCGCCGAGGATCGCCTCGGTATTGGCGCCCGTGACGACCTCGATGCCGCGTTCCGCGATGGCTTTTTGCAGCAGGTAGCCAGCGCTTGCATCGAGCTGGCGCTCCATCAGCGTCGGCATCAGATGCACGACTGCAACCTTCATGCCCTTCAGCGCAAGGCCCGCAGCCGCTTCGAGGCCGAGCAGTCCGCCGCCGATGACCACCGCATGGCCGCCCTTTTGCGCCGCCTCGTGCATGAGGGCGACATCGTCGAGATCGCGGAAGGTGACGACGCCCTTGAGATTGGCGCCGGGAACCGGAATGACGAAGGGCTGTGAACCCGTGGCGATGACCAGCTTGTCATAGCCGAGCTTTTCGCCCGACGCCGTCTCGACGATCCGCGCTTGCCGGTCGATGGCTATGATCGACTGGCCCCGCCGCAATTCGACGCCATGCTTTGCGTACCAGGCTTCGTCGTGGATGATGATGTCTTTGAAAGCCTTCTCGCCGGAGAGCACCGGCGACAGCATGATGCGATTGTAGTTGACCCTCGGCTCCGCGCCGAAAACGGTCACCTTCAACGGCGCGTGGCTTTTCGCGAAAAGCTCCTCCATGGCGCGGCCGGCGGCCATGCCATTACCGATCACCACAAGCCTTTGCGCCTCGCGGCGCGGGCTTTCCGGAACGTCGTGCTCCGGCGCGTGCGTATGCATTTCAGTCCGTTCCATGCCGAACCCTTTGGATGCGGCGACCCGTCGCAACGATTCGAGCTTGAAGCTGAAATGGGTGGATAACGCCCGCATCCCCGCCCGCCCGCGAAGGGCGGCGGATGGCCTCAAGCAAAAACCTTCGTTGGTTTTCGCGAACCGATGGTCGGGGTCGTCATTGACCTGCCACCAATGTAGCAAGAAGCGGGCCAGGTTTGCCGCATCGCACACATGGTTTGATTTCTCTGTTGTTTCAGAACTTTGCGCGCCTCTGCCCAAGCTCGCGGAGTGACATTTTTTTTGGCAGCCGGCGCCCAAGAAACGAATGGCCCGCAAAAAAAACAGGCGCCCGCCTTTCCGCCTGCGCTCGTAAAGCTTTTGTTAACCAGTCAGGTTGCAACGTGTCGAAATGAGACACCTGGAGTTGAATCGATGGCGGCCTTGAGCCTTTGGGATGCGGCGGAACAAGTCGGAACGAGCAAGAGCGCGATCTGGCGCGCGATCAAGGAGGGACGGCTCGACGCCTCCCGCGACGATTCCGGCAATTTCTCCGTCGATCCCAACGAGGTGATGCGCGTCCTCGCCTTGCAGGCGCCCGCGAAGAAGGAGCCCGCGCAGGACTCGCCCGCGAAATTCGTCGAAGCTCCGCTCCCCGCCGCCCCCGCGAATTTGCATTTCGCCAGCGGAGAAATGGACTCGGGCCGCATCAGGCTGGCGACGCTTGAAGCGGAAATCGCCGGCTTGAAGGCGGTGCTTGCTGAAGTGCGGCTGCATCGCGACGAATTGCGATTTCGAGCGCGACGCATGGCGCAGACAGGCGGAGCGATGGATGGAGCAACCGTCCCGCTGGCGGCGCCTGGTTGCCGGCAAGGCTCTCTAGCCTTTTGTTTTTGCGCATATTCCAATCCGAAAACCGGACCCACTTTTCGGGAACATGCCCTTCCGGACGCCCGGCTAGCCGGATGCCCGGCTGAGGTCGGCCAGCGCCGCGCGCCAATGCGCCGGCTCGAATAATGCGCCGTCAAGCGCCGCAACCGATGGCGCCGGCGGCGAACCGTCGAGCGGCCAGAAGGCGCGTTGCGCCTGTTCGGCCCCTTTCTCGGACGCCTCGGTCTGGCCGGCCGCCGCCATCAGCACGTAGAGCCACAAGGCCTGCGCGCCGGACAACGCCGTCGCCGCCGCATCGAGGCGCAGCCATGGCTCGCTCTCCTTGCCGTAGCCCAACGAGGTCGCGACCATGTCCGGCGTGACCCGGCCGCCAAGGCTTTCCGCGATGATCGCGCAGAATTCGGCGTGGTTTTCCGCGCGCTCGCCCCATACGGCGGCGCGACGAACCGCGCGCGCAGCGGCGCGCGGCGCTTCGGGCTCGCGTTCCGCGATGTCGGCTGGAAACGCCAGCGCCTTCTCCGGGCAATCCTTGACCAGCGCGCGGCAGGGATGCAGCGCCTTCGCGGCCCCGGCGTGCTGCGCCAGGCTGTTCCAGGGCTCGCCGACGCAGAAGCCGTCGATATAGCCTCCGGCCACGCTTTGCTCCATCAGCGGCGGCGGCGTCACGGTCAGGCGGACGTCGGACGGATCGACGTTGCCGGCGGCGAGCCAGAGCCGCAACTGGTAATGATGCGCCGAGAACGGAAAGACATGGGCGAAGCGCAGCGGCGGCAGGTTTTTGCTTTTCCGCTCGGCGACGATTTCCGCCAGCGCCCGCGCCGTTCCTGCGGGTTCGCGCGCGTCTCCCGAAACTCTTCGCCTGATGTCGGCGGCGAGCGTTGGAGCGACGGAAATGGCGTTGCCGTCGAGCCCCAGGGCCGCGGCGGCGATCATCGGCTTGGGAAAGCCGTCAAGAGCAAGCGCCGAGGCGACGATGGCGGGCGCCAGCATATGCGCGGCGTCGCAGATGCCGAGCGCCAGCTTGTCGCGCAGATTGGCCCAGGAGGGCTCGGGCGACAGCTCGAAGCGCAGCCCCTCTTCGTGATCGAAGCCTTTCCTGGCCGCGACGAACAGCAGGCCGGCGTCGGTGAGCGGCATGTAGCCGATGCGCATGGCTTTCATAATCTGTCCCGCATCATCTCAGCAACTCCGCCGCGGTGATGATCGAGCGGGCGATTTCAGCGATCTTCCTGCCCTCGTTCATCGCCACCTTGCGCATCATCGCATAGGCCTGGTCCTCGGAAATGTCCTTCGCCTTCATCACGAGCCCCTTGGCCTGGTCGATGGCTTTCCTGTCGGCGAGCTGGCTCTGCGCGGCCGCCAGTTCGTCGCGGAGGCGGGCGAAGGCGTTGAAACGCGAAATTGAAAGATCGACGATGGACTTGACCCTCTCCTTCTTCAGCCCGTCCACCACATAGGCGGAAACGCCGGCGTCAATGGCGGCGTTGATCATCGCCGCGTCGGAGCGGTCGGCGAACATGGCGACCGGCCGCGCGCTGGCGCCGCTGATGCGGATCATCTGCTCGAGCACGTCGCGGCTGGGGTTTTCCAGATCGATCAGCACGATATCGGCGTCGAGCGCGCGCAGGCGCTGTTCGAGATCGAGAAAGCTGTCAACGACGATCACCTGCCCGTGCCCGGCCTCGCGCAAGCCGTCGCGCAGAATCGCCGTGCGCAGCGGATTCTGGTCGACGATGACGATGCGGAGGTTTTTTTCGTCGGGCAATGGGACCTGTCGTTGTTCTCGAGCAATAGTATCACCGTCGATGGAAGGCGCGCCAGTCAGGGCGCCACTTGCGCTTTGGCCCATTCCTGCGCGATGCCGCGAAACCGCGCGGTCTCCAGGAAAACCTCGCCGCAGCGCTGGCGCAGCACGGCGAAAGCGTCGGAATCGTCGTGCGCTTCCGGCGCGCCAGGCCCCTCATCCGCCGGCGTCTCCGAGAGATCGAGTTCAGCCAGCACGGCGCGCCGCGTGGCGTCGAGCACGCTTTCGCAAGCCGAGGGGTCGAGTTCACCGCGCCTGATGCGGATCAGCAGGCGCACGGTGACGATCTGCGCGACCGTCGCATAGGCGCTGGCGATGAGCCGTCCATATTCCGGCCACAGCGCGCGAACGGCCTGCGGTTCGCCACGCATCCGCGTGGCGGATTCGCTCATCGCCGACATGGCCTCGATCAGGTTTTTCCGCGCCAGCCGATAGGCCTGCTCGGGCGGATCGAAGCGAAGGGCGCGATCGGCGTAGAGCGCGAGATTGGCGACAAACGTGCGCGCGATCGCCGGCGCGCCCTGCCGCTCCCAATGCGGCAGGATCAGGTTGAACAGGAAGGCTATGCCCGCGCCGATCACTGTATCTACGAGGCGCGCCAATACCGGCGCCGCCTCGACCGGATCGATAAGCTGCAAGGTAAGGAGCGCCATGATTGTCGCGGCCGTCGCCGTCACGCGGTAATCGACCCGCACATACGCGTGCGCGACGCCGATCGCCGCGAGTTGCGCGGCGAAGAGCAGCACGGGCGAGCCGGTCCACAACAGAGCGCCGGCGAGGCCGCAACCGAGGATCGAGCCAAGCAGCCGATCGTTGCGGCGTTGGCGCGTCACGCTATAGCTCGCGCGCATGATGACGGCGATGGTGAGCAGGATCCAGTTGCCGTGCCGCAGGCCGGGAACCAACAGGATCATCGCGTAGCCCGCGCCGAGCGCCATGCCGACCCGAAGGGCGTGGCGGAAGATCGGCGAGCCCATGCGGATTTCGCGCCGCAGGGTTTCGAGAGAAGCGCGCAACGGCGGCACGAACTCGCGCAGGTCCACGCCGGCCAGCGCCCGCCGCGCCGCCTCCGCTTGCGTCAGCACCGCCGGCAATTGCGCGAGATGCGCGACAATCCAGGCGAAGCGAT
Source organism: uncultured Alphaproteobacteria bacterium (assembly GCA_963828185.1). Taxonomy (GTDB): domain Bacteria; phylum Pseudomonadota; class Alphaproteobacteria; order Rhizobiales; family Beijerinckiaceae; genus Rhodoblastus. The sequence continues at coordinate 101,609 of CAWHDV010000002.1, forward strand.
TGCGCGTCAGGAGCGCGGCGCGCAGAAGGTGGGGATCGGCGGAGGGATCGGCTTCGATCGCCGCGGTGTCGGCGGCGATGCTCTCAAGCGCTTCGCGATGGTCGGGAAAAATCAGATTGGTCTGGCCGATGGTCAGGTCGAGCGCCAGACGCTCGACATCCGCCGACAATCGCAACACAAGCTCCGCGACATGCGGCGCCATCGCGCCGTCTTTCGCAGCGGCGAGCCGTAGCGGCGCCTGGTCGGCATGGACCGAAACCAGGCCGTCGAACGCCTCGAGCAGCACGACGATGCCGCCGGTAAGCCGCAGCGCGGAGGGGCGGTCGCCGGCGCCGGCGATCAGCGCGCGCGCCGCCTGGAGGTGATCGGACAGCGCCACCTGCTGCTCGACCAGGCGCAGATAGGCGGCGCCAAAATCCGCGCCCGCGCCGGAAGGGTCGGCTCCCACGCGATAAAAATCGGCGACGCAGCGCAAGTAGGCCGCGAAAGCGCGTAAAACCTCGGCGAGCGTGAGCCGCCGGCCCGAGGCGTCGAGGAGCGAGGTCAGCGCCAGCGCGACGGGGATGTAGAGCGCGCCGCCGAGCGTGGACAGTTCGACATAATGCAGGCGGGCGGAAAGACCCGAGCCCGGCGCGCCGAGGACGAAAACCATCGACAGCATGGCGAGCACGCTGAGCGGAATGGCCCATCGGCCCCAGGCCAGCAGCAGGCCGGCGGCGGCGCCCGTCAGCACGATCACAGCGCTCGCCAGCAGCGGATGGTCAAGGGTCAGGGCGGTCGCCAGCGCGGCGAGCAGGGCGCAGATCCAGGCCAGCGGCAGGATGCGCGCCTTGGCGGCGAAAGGCGCCGGCTGGTCGGCGATGCTGACGCAGAGCGCGCCGGTCGCCGCCGCCATGCCCTCGGCGAAACCGGCGCTCCGCCCGACGACGACAGCCACCAGGAAAACGCCGACCGCGACGGCGAAGCCGTTCAGGACATGCAGACCAAAAACATATTTGAACCATTTCGCCGGCGGCGCGGCGCGCTGGGAGACGCTCATTCCTTGTCGTTGATCAGCCGGGCGAGGCGGCGAAGCGCGAGATCGTATCCCTGGACGCCGCAGCCGGCGATGATCCCGTCCGCCCGCTTCGACACGAAGGAGTGATGGCGGAATTCCTCGCGCTTGTGGATGTTGGAAATGTGGACCTCGATCACCGGCGCGTCAAAAGCGTTGAGCGCGTCGAGCAGCGCCACCGAAGTATGAGTGAAGGCGGCAGGATTGATGACCAGACCGCCGGATTTGCCGCGCGCCGCGTGAATCCAGTCGATCAGCTCATATTCGCGATTGCTCTGGTAAAAATGCAGTTCGAGCTTCAGTTCGGCCGCCAGGTCGCGGCAGGCGCGCTCGACATCGGCGAGCGTCTCCGAGCCGTAGATCTCGGGCTCGCGCTGGCCGAGCAGATTGAGATTGGGGCCGTTCAGCACATAGACGACGCGGCTCATGCGAAAACCCTTTCCACGCCGGCTGGTCGCCGCCGGTCTGTTTTTCTATAGAACTTCAACGCCATTATTGCGAGCGGAGCGAAACAATCCACCTTGCGTGCACCCGCAGCGTGGATTGCTTCGCTCCGCTCGTAAAGGCGCAATACCCCGGCGGCGTTTCATCGCCGCCGGGGCGTCTTGCAGATCAATAGGTCGACGTATCCCCCTCGAACGCCCGCACCCACATGGCGCACAGCCCAGAGCGGACAATGTCGTTCAGGCCGAATTCGATCACCGGAACCGGCATGCCATGCGTGCGGACCAGGTCGATCATGCGGCGCAGGCCGGAGGCCGCCTGGATGTCGCATTGATTGACGTCGCCGTTGATCACGCTGATGCAATTCTCGCCGACGCGGGTGAGAAAAGTCTTGATTTCGGCGATGCTGGTGTTCTGCGCCTCGTCGAGCAGGATGAAGGCGTTTTTCCACGAACGCCCGCGCATCACCTCGAAGGGGACCATTTCGATGTCGCCGCGTTTCAGCGCGATGTCGAAAGGCCCGGAGCCCATGCGCTCCTTGATGGCGTCGGCGATCGGGACCGCCCAGGGCGCGAATTTATCCTGCATCGAGCCGGGGAAGAAGCCGAGCGAGCGGCCGCAGGGCACATTGGGACGGGTGAGGATGATCTTGTCGATCTTGCCATTGCGCAGAAGATCGGCGGCGTGCGTGGCGGCGATCCAGGTCTTGCCTGTGCCGGCCGGCCCAAGGACCACGATTTGCTCGGAAGTGCGCAGGGCGGCGAGATATTGCGACTGGGTGGGATTGAGAGCTTTGATGGGTGGCAGGGCGCGTTGGTTCTGGAATTTCGATCCTTGGAACTCGATGATCTCTGCATCTCCGCGTTGGCGCGGATTAACTCCATAGTGTTGGCGGGAATTGCGGCTCTTCTTTCGGTCCAGTTGTTTGCCCACGCGAGGACTCCTCGGCATGAATCGACGGGCGCGCGTTCCGTCTAGGACGGACTGCACGGTGGAAGTTTACACGATACGACTGGATAAGCAGCGGGGAAGGCTTTCGCGCTTCTGTGTGAAGGGTTTGCCATGGGCCTGCTCCTCGCTGTTAAAAGGATAAGCGATTCTCTCCCAACGCAAAGTAAATTATTTTTGGTTTTTTTACGCGCCGGAGATTTGCGGACAAGGTTCCGTTGCTACACTTCGCTCGACGATTCGAGACATTGCGACGCCCCTGCGCCGTGTTTCAATATCGCCCGATAAAACCGCGCGCGACAAACAGGCTGTACGTGCTGACGGGCAGGCCGAAGCGCATCGCCGTGACGACCGCGTAAGGCGCGACGCTCTTGAAAGGCGCCGTGACCGCCGCCGGCGCGACGCGGCCGCGCAGCACCAGAATGGCGTCCTTGCCGCGCAGGTCCTTTTCATCGCGCCAATAGTCGAACTGACTCACCCTGTGGTCGAAGGTCGTGATGTCGCGATCCGATCCGGCGCCGAAGGCCAGTTGCGCGGCCTCGGACCAGTGCGGCGTGACGATGAAGGACGCGTGCGTTTGCGCCATGGCGCGCGCGGCGGCGGCGGCGGCGACATCCTCGCCGAAGCGGCTCGCCTCGTAGGACGGCCTGCCGATCCAGCGCATCGCCAGGGGATTGAAAACATAAACGAAGGTTATGAGCGCGAAGCCCAGCGTCCCCACCGCCAGATGCGCCTTGAGCAGCCGGGGAGAGACGCAGAAAAACGGGATCACGGCGACGAGCGGAATGAAGGAAACGTCGCTCCAGTGCATGATCACCTGTTTCGTCGCCGGCGCCCAGCTGCCCAGCGCCAGCATGAAGACGGTGGACAAAACGAAGCTCCATTTGCCCAGCGCGTAAAGGGCGCCGATCGCGCCCGGCGCCGGCGCCGTGCGAAGGAATCGATAGAGCGCCGGCATGAGGAACGGCCCAAAGCCGACCACGGCGAAGGCCTCGCGCGGAAGCCCCATGAAGTCGAAGCCGCTTTTGTCACGGTCGAACCGGTTCGCCGCATGCAGCGCCACGGTGCCGAAATGGTGGTGGAAGTTCCAGATGGCGATGGGACTGAGGATCACGGCCACCAGCAGCCCGGCCAGATAGAGCTGCGGCGTCCGGAACAGGCCGCGCAGCCGTCGATCGCAAACGAGGACGCCGAGAAAGGCGAGGCCGAAGAACAGAGCGTTATATTTGCTCAGCCCCGCGAGCCCCATGAAGACAGCGGCCAGATATAAATTCTTATACGATTTTTCGTCGCTTTCGCGCCACGCCGCCATAAAGTCGGAGAGGAAATAGGCGCAGACGAGCAAGAACAACACCAGCCAGTTATCGGGCAGGACATTGGTCGATGTGAATATGAACATGGGCGAGCAGAAATAAACGCCCGTCAGCGTCCAGAAATAGATTTTCGCGTTATCCGGACTCAGCTTGCGCGCCCAAGCATGAAAAAGACCCAGGGTCGCCGCCGCCGCCACCAGGGTGGGAAAGCGAAGTCCAGAAAAATTCCAGCCGAACAGTCTTTCGCTCAGGCCTTCGGCCCAGCCGACCATCAGCGGATGATCGAGATAGGACAATTGGAGGTGCTGGCCCCACAGAAAATAATAGGCCCCGTCGGCGTTGGGCGGCACGAGAAAAGCGAACGCCAGCTTGAGCGCCAGCATCGCCAGGACGAAGAAACGCAAGACGTTGAGCGGGACCAGCGGGCGAAAGGCGGGCGTCGCCGCCATCTTTCCGGCCGGTTCGATCAAGCTCTTGTCGTTCATCACTCTTTCCGTTCGCGCGAGGCTTCCGATAGCAGCGCCTTTCTGGTCTTTCGCGGCGCTTTTCGCAATCCCTCGCCGTCGCGCGAATTCCTCATGGGCAAACGCGGACGATGGCTGCGGGCAAGCTTGCGGCTTTAGCCTCGGATTTCGCCGCCGTCCTGCGAGGGACGACGCGACGCCCGAATGATCAGACCCGCCAGGGGCCGCCCAGGATATGCGATGACAAAAGCTTTTTCGCCCCGCCCCTTCCCGGTCGCGGTCCCGGAAGCCGGGCGCGGGTTGGCGTCGCTGTTTCGCGAGGATTCAGGCGACGCGCTACTGGCGATGCTGCTGGCGAGCGGCGGCGACGAACGCATCGCGCAAGGCGCCGACGGCCGCAATCGCTATGGCGCGCCGATCCGCCCGGCGGAGAACGAAATCTGGTTCGCCTCCTCCACCGCCTCGGCCATATCGCAACGCGGCTGGGCCGCCGCCACCGCTGCGCTGCCGCTGGCTTTTTCCGCCGCCAAAGCGGAAGACTGGTTCGCCGGGCTTCGTCGGCGCATCCTGGCGCCGCTTGCCCCGGAAGGCGCCGATCTCGTCTTCTGCGCGTCGGGCACGCAAGCCGAATACGCCGCGCTGGTCGCCGCGCGCGCGCTCGACGGCGCGCGGCCAAGACATATGTTCAACCTGCTGGTCGCCCCCGACGAGACCGGACGCGGCGCGCCGCTCGCCGCGAGCGGCAAGCATTTCCTCGGCTCCGCGCCCTTCGGCGCCGCCCTGCCCGGCAGAGCGATCGACGGCTGGAGCGACGGCTCGATCTATCTGGCGAGCCTGCCGATCCGCGACTCCCACGGCGCGCCGATCGGGCCGGCCGACATCGACGCCGTCGGCGAATTTTTCGCGCGCAACGCCGTGGCGAGAGGCGCACGGGCGCTGTTGCACGTGCTCGATTGCTCGAAAACCGGGCTATCCGGTTTTTCGCGCGAGATGGCGAAAAAGCTCAAGCGAGAGTTCCCCGACCGGATTTCCGTCGTGGTCGACGCCTGCCAGTTGCGCTGTGCGCCGAAAACCATCCGCGACGATCTCGACGCCGGTTTCATGGTGATGCTGTCGGGCTCGAAATTTTTTGGCGGGCCGGCCTTTTCCGGCGCCCTGCTGCTGCCGCCCGAAATGATGAGCGCCCTGTCGAAGCAGACGGCGATTTCCTGGCCGCAAGGCCTCGCCGCCCATGCCGCCGCGCTCGACTGGCCGCCGGCCTTGCGCGAAAAAATGGCCGGCCCGTTCGGCGCGCGCGCGAACCAGGGCCTTGGCCTGCGCTGGGAGGCGGCGCTCGCCGAATATGAACCCTATTTCGCGCTCGATCCCGCCGTCGTCGCGCGCGCAGTCACCCTGTTCCGGGCGGAGGCGCAGGAGAATCTCGCGCGCGTTCCGGCGCTTGCGCTCGATGCGGCCTCGGGCGCGCCGACGATCCTGCCAATCTTCAGCCTTAATCCGTCAGGCGCCCCCTCCCCGCCGAACCGATCCAGCATTTTTTGCGCGCGCGCGGCATGCATCTCGGCCAGAAAGTCGCGGTCGGCGGCGGCGAGGCGCTGCGCCTTTGCCTTTCCGCGCCGCAGATCAACGATTTCGCGCTGCGGATGAAGGACGGCGCCGACGCGGCGGCGGCTTTCGCGCCGCTGGCGCGGGACATGCAAGTCGTGTTCGACAGGTGGGGCGCGCTGCTGGCGACGGCGTAAAAGGCGGCGCCCGCCTTACCCGTTCGGCAAATTCCGCGCCAGCGCCTCCAGCACGGCCATGCGCACGGCGACGCCCATCTCGACCTGTTCGCGGATCAGGCTGTGCTCGCCGTCGGCGACGCTGGAATCGATCTCCACGCCGCGATTCATCGGGCCGGGATGCATCACCAGCGCATCCGGCCGGGCGAAGGCGAGCTTTTCCTCGTCGAGCCCGAAAAAGCGGAAATATTCGCGCGTCGAGGGGATGAAGGCGCCCTGCATCCGCTCGCGTTGCAGACGCAGCATCATGACAATGTCGACGTCGCGCAGGCCATCGCGCATGTTGTTGAAAACTTCGACGCCGATCTGCCCGATCCCCGTCGGCATCAATGTGCTTGGCCCGACCACCCGCACCCGCGCGCCGAGGCAGGCGAGCAGGATGATGTTCGAGCGGGCGACGCGCGAATGCAGCACGTCGCCGCAAATGGCGACGGTCAGGCCCTCGATTCGGCCCTTGGCGCGGCGGATGGTCAGCGCGTCGAGCAGGGCCTGGGTCGGGTGCTCGTGCGCGCCGTCGCCGGCGTTGACCACGGCGCAATCGACTTTTCGCGCCAGAAGGTGCGCCGCGCCGGCCTGATGGTGGCGCACGACGATGATATCCGGCCGCATGGCGTTGAGCGTGATCGCCGTGTCGATCAGCGTCTCGCCCTTTTTCACCGACGAATTGGCCACCGACATGTTCATCACGTCGGCGCCCAGCCGCTTGCCCGCAAGCTCGAACGAGCTTTGCGTGCGGGTCGAGGCCTCGAAGAACAGATTGATCTGGGTGCGGCCGGACAGCCGCGTCTTTTTCTTCTCGACCTGCCGCGACACCTCGATCGCCTCGTCCGCCAGATCGAGCAAATGGAGGATTTCGAGCCGGTTGAGGCCCTCGATGCCGAGGAGATGGCGGTGGGAAAAGACGAAGGGCGTGTTCATGATTTTGGTTTAAAGGAGAGCTTTGGTCCAGACAAGCGTCGCAAAAGGTCGCAAATTTTCGCCTGCGGCGAACCGCCATTTGACTATTCGTCGCCGCTCCCCCATTTTCCGCCCCGTTCCGGGCAAGGGAAAAATCGGCCCGGTCTTTGCTTTCAAGCCGGGAGAGCCGGCTTTCGGGGTTATCGCATGGACGTCGTCATCGTCGAATCGCCCGCCAAGGCCAAGACGATCAACAAATATCTCGGCAAGAATTTCGAGGTCATCGCCTCGTTCGGACACGTGCGCGACCTGCCAGCCAAGGACGGCTCGGTCGATCCGGCCGACGATTTCAAGATGCTGTGGGAAGTGGACGGCAAGGCCGGCAAGCGCCTCTCCGACATAGCGGCCCTGGTCAAGAACGCCGACCGCATCGTCCTCGCAACCGATCCGGATCGCGAGGGAGAGGCCATTTCCTGGCATGTTCTCGAAGTGTTGCGCGCGAAAAAGGTGCTGAAGGACAAGCCGGTCGAACGCGTGGTGTTCAACGCCATCACCAAGGACTCGATCCTCGAGGCGATGAAACATCCGCGCCAGATCGACGTCTCCCTGGTCGAGGCCTATCTCGCCCGCCGGGCGCTGGATTACCTCGTCGGCTTCAACCTGTCGCCGGTCCTGTGGCGCAAACTGCCCGGCGCGAAATCGGCCGGCCGCGTGCAATCCGTCGCCTTGCGGCTGGTGTGCGACCGCGAGCTGGAAATCGAGAAATTCAGGGCGCGCGAATATTGGTCGCTGGTGGCGTTTCTGCGCAACCAGGGCGACCAGCCCTTTTCCGCGCGCCTCGTCGGCGCCGACGGCAAAAAGATCACCCGGCTCGACATTGGCGCCGGCGCCGAGGCGGAAGCCTTCAAGCAGGCGCTCGACACTGCCGCCTTCACGGTGACTTCGGTCGAGGCCAAGCCCGCCAAGCGCCACCCCTATGCGCCTTTCACCACCTCCACCTTGCAGCAGGAAGCCTCGCGCAAGCTGGGCATGGCGCCCGAGAGCGCCATGCGCACGGCGCAGAAGCTTTATGAAGGCGTGGATATCGGCGGCGAGACGGTCGGCCTCATCACCTATATGCGAACCGACGGCGTTGACGTGGCCCCCGAGGCGATCACCGCCGCCCGCGCGGTGATCGGCAAGGAATTCGGCGCCAATTACGTGCCGGGTGTTCCGCGCAAATATACGACGAAGGCCAAGAACGCGCAGGAGGCGCATGAGGCGATCCGCCCGACCGACATGTCGCGCCTGCCAAAGGACGTCGCCCGCTTCCTGCAGCCCGATCAGGCGAAACTCTATGAACTTGTCTGGACGCGCATGGTCGCCAGCCAGATGGAATTGGCGCTGCTCGAGCGCACCACCGTCGAGATCGAGGCCAAAGCTGCGGGAAAAGCCCTGGAATTGCGCGCCACCGGCCAGGTCGTCCGCTTCGACGGGTTTCTAAAGCTCTACCAGGAAGGCAAGGACGACGAGGAGGACGAGGAATCCGGCCGCCTGCCCCCGCTGTCGCAAGGCGAGGCGCTGAAGAAGGACCGGATCGACGCGACCCAGCACTTCACCGAGCCGCCGCCGCGCTTTACCGAGGCGACGCTGGTCAAGCGCATGGAAGAACTCGGCATTGGCCGCCCCTCCACCTATGCCTCGACGCTCGCGGTGCTGCGCGCCCGCGATTATGTCAAGATCGACAAGAAGCGCCTCGTGCCGGAGGACAAGGGACGGCTGGTCACGGCGTTCCTCGAAAGCTTTTTCGGCCGCTACGTCCAGTATGACTTTACCGCAGGGCTCGAAGAGCAGCTCGACCGCGTCTCCAACGCGGAAATCGACTGGAAGCAGGTGCTGCGCGATTTCTGGACCGAATTCTCATTGGCGATCGACGGCACCAAGGAATTGCGCACGACGCAGGTGCTCGACAGTCTCAACGACCTGCTCGGCCCGCACATCTTTCCGGCCAAGGAGGACGGCTCCAATCCCCGCGCCTGCCCGGTCTGCGGGACCGGCCAGATTTCCCTGAAACTCGGCAAGTTCGGCGCCTTCATCGGCTGCTCGAATTATCCCGAATGCAAATATACCCGGACCTTGTCCGACCGTGGCGAAAGCGCCGCCAAGGGCGTCGAAGGCGAACGTCCCGGCGTTAAAACTCTCGGCGAGGACCCGAAGACGGGGCAGGAAATCACTTTGCGCGACGGCCGCTTCGGCGCTTATGTGCAGGAGGGCGAAGGCGACAAGCCCAAGCGTTCCTCGCTCGCCGCCAACATGAAGCCCGAGGACGTGACGCTCGAGATCGCGCTGGCGCTGCTGTCGCTGCCGCGCGAAGTGGCGAAACATCCCGACAGCGGCGAGGCCATTCTCGCGGGCATCGGCCGCTACGGCTCCTACGTGCAGCACAAGAAGACCTACGCCAACCTGGCCAAGGACGAGAACGTGCTCGACATCGGCGGCAATCGCGCCATCGACCTGATCCTGACCAAGGAGGCCGGCGGCGGCCGCGCCGGGACCGGCGGCGAGATCCGCGCCGTCGGCGACCATCCCGACGGCGGCGCCATCGCGCTGAAGGCCGGGCGCTTTGGCCCCTATCTCGCCTGGGGCAAGGTCAACGCCACCCTGCCCAAGGGAACGGACATGACCGGCATGACGCTCGAACAGGCGGTGGCGATCGTCAACGCCAAGGCTTTGGGCGCGCCGAGCGACGGGCGCCTGCTCGGCGAACATCCCGACGGCGGCCCGATCGCCGTGCGGGCCGGCCGCTTCGGACCCTATGTGTCGTGGAACAAGGTCAACGCCACCCTGCCCAAGTCGATGACGCTGGAGACGATTTCAACGGAAGAAGCGATCCGTCTGCTCGAGGACAAGATCGCCTCGGGCGGCGGCAAGCCGGGCAAGAAGCCGGTCAAGAAGGCGGCGGCCAAGAAAGCGCCGGCGAAGAAGGCGGCGGCGAAAAAGCCGGCCGCCACGAAAGCCACGAGCAAGGCGAAGATCGAAGAGTTGGACGAGACGCCATTCGAAGGCGGCAAGCCGGCCAAGAAAGCGGCGGCCAAAGCCAAGAAGTAGCCGCCGCCGGAGCGTCGTCGGCCCGTTGCGGCGAAAGTGAAAAGTGAAAATGGCGCTGTTGGCGCTCCGTCGCCGCGATTTCGAGTGTTCTCGTTATGTTCCACGTGAAACACTTCGCGTGAAACGCCCGTTTTCCGCGCCTTTCAGGCGCGACTCCCCGCCTGAGCGGCGCTCGGCGACAAGCGCAACCTAATGGTTGTGGCGCGCAAAACGGGGCGAGTACACGCGAAAACACACGCTTTTTTGTCAGAAACCGATCGAAAATCGCGTATTTTTTCACAAAAACTCGTCAATTTTCACAGCCGGACCGTCTACGTCACATCTTGCAACCTGAGCGCGAGTCGGTCGATTTTCGAGACCGGGCGGCGGCGTTTTTCTCCGCGCGCCGCGATGCAAGGAATTCGGGGGCTGGATCGAATTGCGCATCACGACGGCGGTGGAGTGCACCCCTGGAATGAGACAAGAAAATCGGGGACAGTTCTCGCGTTCCTCGGGTCGCGGCTTGGGTCGATTCACCGCCGCGCCGCCGCCGCGACGCGTTCGCGGCGGCGCAGCCAGGCGGCGTCGAGCAGCATCTGCGCCGCCCAGCGGTAGACGTTGCGCTCGCCGATCTGGCCGCACATGATGCGCATCCGCTCGGTCTGCTCCTCCCTGCTCATGCGCAAGGCGCGATCGAAAGCCCGGGCCATGCCGCGCGTGTCGTAGGGATTGACGATGATCGCCTCGGTCAGTTCGCTCGAGGCGCCGGCGAAGCTCGACAGGATCAGCACGCCAAACCCGTCGTCGCGCGCCGCGACGAATTCCTTGGCGACCAAATTCATCCCGTCGTGCAGGCTGGAGACGATGCAGGCGTCGGCGGCGCGAAAAAGCTCGTAAACCTGCCGCGGTTCGTGATGGCGGATCACCAGGCGGATCGGCGGGCACTCGGCGTCCTGGTATCTGGCGTTGATATCGGCTGCGAGTTTCTCCGCGTCGGACTGCAACGCGGCGTAGGAATCGAGTTTCTGGCGCGTCGGCGCCGCCGCCTGGATCAGCACCACCTTGCCGCGCCATTCGGGCTTTTCAGCCAGAAGATCGTCGATCGCCCGCATCCGGTCGAGGATGCCCTTGGTATAGTCGAAGCGCTCGACGCCGACGACGATGCGCACGTCCTCGGCCAGATCGTATTGCCGCTGTATGGAGGCGCGGCATTCGGCGACGGGCGCCTGCGCCGCCAGGGCGCGGGGCGGCCATTCGATGGAAATCGGATAGGGCCGGATCAGCGTTTCCCGCCCGCGCAGCGAGACGGAGGATTTCTCGCGGTCGATCCGGCTTTCGATGTAGCGGTCGGTGGTTTCAAGGAAATTGTTGCAATGCGACTGGGTGTGGAAACCGAGGATCGACGAGCCCAGCAGCCCGTCCAGAATCTCGTTGCGCCACGGGCAAATCCCGAAAGTCTCGGCGTTCGGCCAGGGAATATGCCAGAAGGTGATGATGGTCGCCTTGGGCAGGCGGCGGCGCACCAGGCGCGGCAGCAACGCGAAATGGTAATCCTGCACCAGCACGATCGGATTGTCGCACTTTGCCTCCTCGGCGACGACGTCGGCGAAACGCGCGTTGACCGCGCGATAGAAATTCCAGTCCTGCTCGCGAAACACCGGGCGGACGAAGGCGATATGGCACAGCGGCCACAGGCCCTCGTTGGCGAGGCCGTAATAATAGCCGTCTTGCTCCTCCTCGCTCAGCCACACGCGGCGCAAGGTGTAGGTCGGGTCGTCGGGAGGAACCATCAGCCGGTCGTGGGCGTCGCAGGTTTCGGCGTCCGCCGAGCCGCCGCCATGCGCGATCCACGTGCCGCCGCAGGCGCGCATGACAGGCTCCAGCGCCGCCACGAGGCCGCTGGCGGGAATCTGCAGCCGGATTTCGCCATCGACGCGATTGTGGATGTAGGGTTCGCGGTTCGAGACGATCAGCACCTGCGCGCCGGGCAGCTCCTCCTGCAACAGGAGTTGCAGGTTTTCCGGCGACCATTTGATGTGGATGCCGTCGGTGAACTTGCGTTCGGTGCGCAATTCGGCCAGAAGCGCGTTGATTTCCTCGTTGACCGGCAGGTCGAGCCGTTCGAGATCGGGAGGCGTCGCGGCCCGCCGGCCGTCGGCGATGGCGCTGCGCAGCGAATTGAGCCAGCTGCGCCGCAGGACGTGGATGACAGTGAAGGTCATCAGGCCGAAGCCCAGCGCGACGCCGATGAGATCGAGGAAGGCGTAAAACCGCAATTCGTCGATGCGGCGGCCGACATAATCCGGATTGGGCGCGACGATCAGGCTGCCGGCCTTTCCCTCTGCGCCGAGCGGAAAGACGCTGAGCGTCAGCCGGGCGCCGGCGATCCTGCGGTCGACGCTGCCGCCCTTGTGCAGCGGCAATCCGGCGCAGGAAAAGCCCTTGGGCATGTCGGCGGTGGCGTAGCGCAATCCGCCGTCCGGCGCGCAGACCGCGAGCGCGAGGATGCGGTTGTCGCCGGCGACGCGATCGAGGATCGGGCCGAGATTGGCGCCGCCCCTGGTCACGACGGCTGTGGCGAGCTGATCGCTGATCGAGCGAAAGGCGACATCCGTCTGCATCTCGATGTCGCGTCGCGCCCAATTGTCGATCAGCGCCGAGGCCAGCAGGGACACGCCGAGCGCGACCGCCAGCGTCGCCAGCAACGCCAAAGCGATGTAAAGCAGGTTCGGGCCGCGCGGAAGTATCCCCGCGGGCGACCTGCCGCCGGGGGGGCCGGCCGCGGTCATCGCGCGTCGTCCCAGCTTTTCGACAGTCGCATCGCGGCGAGGATGATGCCGACCAGCGAGTAGGTTTGCGGGAAATTACCCCATAATTCGCCGCTGGCAGGGTCGACGTCCTCCGACAGCAGGCCGACATGATTGCGGCGGGCGAGGATCTTCTCGAACAGCTCCCGCGCCTCGTTGCGCCGGCCGATCGCCGCCAGGGCCTCGACATACCAGAAGCTGCACAGGGTGAAGGCGGTTGTCGGGGCGCCGAAGTCGTCCGGCGCGGCGTAACGGAACAGATAGCCGTTGCGGCCGAGCATATGGCCGATGGTCTCGACCGTGGCGATGAATTTCGGATCGTCCGGCGCCACCAGGCCCAGTTCGGCGAGCAGCAGCGAACTCGCGTCGATATGATCGGAATCGAGGTGGCCGGTAAAGCAATTCATCTCCGCGCTCCAGGCGCGCTCGATGATCTCGACGCGCAGTCCGTCGGCCGATTTGCGCCATTGGTGGGCGCGTTCCGGCAAGCCGAGGCGCGTGGCGATGCGCGCCAGCCGGTCGCAGGCGACCCAGCACATGGCGGCCGAATAGGTGTGGACCGACGGCTTGTCGCGATATTCCCAGATGCCGGCGTCGGGCGTCAGCGCCACGGCCAGCGCCCGCATTCCCAAGGGCTCCAGCAGCGAAAACAGCGCCTCGTCGCCTTTCTTCGGCAGGCGCTCGTCAAAGAACATCTGCGCGGCGGACAGGATGACGCTGCCGTAGACGTCGTGCTGGATCTGGTTGACCGCGTCATTGCCGATCCGCACCGGCCCATAGCCGCGATAGCCGGCGAGCTCCGGCGCGACGCGCTCCTGGAGCGCCATTTCCGGCAGCACGGCATAGACTGGCTTCAGGTCCGGCCCGCGCTCCATGGCGATGATATTGGTGACGTAATCGATGAAGCGCACCATGGTCACGGTCGCGCCGATGCGGTTCAGCGCCTGCACGGTGTAGAAGGCGTCACGAATCCAGCAGTAGCGGTAGTCCCAGTTGCGCTGCGTTCCCGGCGCTTCCGGCAAGGATGTCGTGAGCGCCGCGACGATCGCGCCGGTCTGCTCGAAACTGCAGAGTTGCAGGGTGATCGCGGCGCGGATCACGTCCTGCTGCCATTCGAAGGGCACATAGAGGTTGCGCACCCATTCGTGCCAGGCGTCGCGCGTCTGATCGTAAAATTCGCGCGCAAGGCGCGCGATGGAGCTCGGCAACGGCTCGTCGGCGTGCAGGATGAAGGTCGTCGGCTGCGACAGGATGAAGGCGCCGTCGGTGGCGACATAAGAGACGGGCGCGTCCGTCGTCAGCCGGATCGTGCCGAATTCGCTGGCGTAGCGCACATGGTTGCTGCCGGGAATGCGCGTCGGGAGAAGGCGGCCGTAAGCCATGCGCGGCCGCATGTTGACGCGGATGCGGCACAGGCCGCGCAGCGGCTCCACGCGCCGCACGATCATTGGCGGATTGAAATGGCGCCCGAATTGCGGAAAGCGTGGCGCGAAATCGACGATCGAAAAGGCGGCGGCGCCGTCGGCCGACGTGACGATGGTGCGCACGATCGCGGTGTTGCGGACATAATCCTGCTCGTAACTCGAGCCGTCCTCATCGAAGCGGATGGAGAAATAGCCGTCTTCCGGTTTCGCGCCGTCGACCAGCGCGCAAAAGAGCGGATCGCCGTCCACACGCGGCCAGCACATCCAGACGATGGCGCCGGAGCGGTCGAGCAAAGCTGAAATATTGCCGTTGCCGATCACGGCAAGATCGATCGTCGGATTGAGCTTCATCACCTGCCGTCGAGGCTGCGAACCGCGGCGATGCGGTCCGACAGTTCGTCCAACCACTGGCGCACGGCATAGGTTCCGCCGAAATCCGCCTGCGCCTCGTCGAAAAACTCGCCGGCGACGCGCAAGCCCCTGCCGCCAAAGGATTCCACCGCCTCGAAAGCCGAAACGTCGGTGGCGTCGTCGCCGATCATGATCGGCAGGCGGTCGGAAAAGGGCGGACGATGCATGAAACTCTGCACGGCCGCGCCTTTCGACACATGCTTCTGCAGCACTTCGGCGACCTTCCGGCCGGGGCGGAGGTCGAGCGCATCAGCGGATTGCGGCAGCAGCGCGCGCAGCATTTGCTCGATTTCGGGCGCCCTGTCCTGGGCCTGGCGATAATGCACGGCGACGCTTGCGCTCTTGGCCTCGACGATCACCCCGGGCTGGCTGTCGAACTGGCGGCGCACCGCTTCGATAAAAGGCGCCTCGAGGCGTGGCGCGACCAGCTTGACGGGGCCGCCGGATATTTCGCGTATTTCAGCGCCATGCACGCCTGCGGCGCAGGGCAGCGCCGGGGCCAGCAGCCGATCGAGATCGGCGATCGGCCGCCCGCTGATGATCGCCAGGGCGCCGCCGAGCGTGCGCGACAATTGCTCGAGCAATCCGACAAGGCCAGGCGGCGCGACGGCGGCGCCCGGCGTCGGCGCGATGTCGATCAGCGTGCCGTCGAGATCAAGAAACAAGGCGAGGCCCCGCCCGTCGTCGAGGGCGGAGCCGTAAAAGGAATCGAGCGTCAAGCGGCGTTCCCCCGGAGTGCGTGCCGACGGCGCGCCTGACGCCGCCATGCATAGGCTACGTTAAAGCACGCAACTGCGGCCAAACATCGAAACGGAGGTGATCGTTCCGCGACACATGCGAGAAAAGCGCGGCAATCGCTTGCCGCGCTGTGTAAAGTCAGATCCTGGTAGGCCTCACTTTTTGCCCCAGCGCCAGCGCGGCGGTTCGCCCGTCAGCCAGCAAATGGCCAAAAGCAGCGTGGACAGGACGGCGACAGCGACGAAAAACGGCGCTGGCGCGTTTCCGGGCGGGAACAGGATCGCGCTGGCGACCATCAAGGCGACAAAGGCGGCAAGAACGACCCAGCCTTCCCACGTCGCCGGAAGGCCCCAGCCCCAGCCGTATGTCTTCGCGGGAAACCAGTATCTTGGCTGCATCGGCTCGCCCGCGCCAGGACCTCAGTAAATTGGAAAACGGCTCGTAAGCTGCTCCACTTTTTCGCGCACAAACGCCTCGACGGCCGCATTGCCCGCCTCGCCGTTTTTGGCCAGTCCATCGAGCGTCTCGACGACCAGTTCGCCAACCTGTTTGAATTCCGTCGCGCCAAAACCGCGCGAGGTGGCGGCGGGCGCGCCGAGCCGGACGCCCGAAGTCACCCATGGCTTTTCCGGATCGAACGGCACGCCGTTCTTGTTGCAAGTGATTTCCGCGCGGCCGAGGCTGACTTCCGCCGCCTTGCCGGTGAGTTTTTTCGGCCGGAGGTCGACCAGCATCAGATGGTTGTCGGTGCCCCCGGTGACAAGGTCGAGGCCTCCGGCGGCCAGGGTTTCCGCCAGCACGCGGGCGTTCTCGACGACCTGCCGGGCGTAAAGCTTGAATTCCGGCTGCAGCGCTTCGCCGAAGGCCACCGCCTTGCCGGCGATGACATGCATCAGCGGGCCGCCCTGCAGGCCCGGGAAAATCGCCGAATTGATCTTCTTGGCGATGTCGTCGTCGTCGCACAGGACCAGTCCGCCGCGCGGGCCGCGCAGGGTTTTATGGGTTGTCGAGGTCACGACATGGGCGTGCGGGAACGGCGAGGGATGCGCGCCGCCCGCCACGAGGCCGGCGAAATGCGCCATGTCGACAAAGAGATAAGCGCCGATGGCGTCGGCGATGGCGCGGAAGCCGGCGAAATCCCAATGGCGGGCATAAGCCGAGCCGCCGGCGATGATCAGCTTCGGCTTGTGCTCCTTCGCCAGCGCTTCGACCTGCGCCATGTCGATGCGGCCGGTTTCCGGGCTGACGCCGTAACTGACCGGCTTGAACCACTTGCCGGACATGTTGACCGGCGCGCCATGGGTGAGATGGCCGCCCGACGCCAGATCGAGGCCCATGAACACGTCGCCGGGTTGAAGCAGCGCGAGGAACACCGCCTGGTTGGCCTGGCTGCCGGAATTGGGCTGCACATTGGCGAAACGGCAGCCGAAAAGCCTGGTCACGCGCTCGATGGCGAGGTTTTCGGCGATATCGACGAACTGGCAGCCGCCGTAATAGCGCTTGCCAGGATAACCCTCGGCGTATTTGTTGGTCAGCACCGAGCCCTGCGCTTCGAGCACGGCGCGCGAAACGATGTTTTCCGAGGCGATCAGCTCGATTTCCTTGCGCTGACGACCGAGTTCCAGCTCAATCGCGCGAAAAATCTCGGGATCGGCCTCGGCGAGCGAGGCGCCAAAAAAGCTGTTGGAAATCGATTTCGCCGCGGCGGCGCTGGATTGGCTCATGGCTTGGGGCTTCCTTCTGTCAGGGCGCGACGACCGCCGGATTTGCTGGCCCCATATCACGCGATGTCAGCGGAAGGAAGGCCGGAACGCGAAGCGCCCCGGCGGAAAATTCCGCCGGGGCGCTTTTCAACCGAATACTTGGAGGCTTACCGCTCGTCCGGTCCGGGGTCGTTGTCGTCGCCGGACGGCTGGGCGATCGGCTGGACGACGGGCGCGGCGCCCGCGACGGTCGAGAAGCCGTCGCGCTGATAAATGTCCTCGCGGAACTGCGTCACGCCCTCCGGCGTGCCCCAGGCGGTGATATAGACCCAGTAGACGTTGACCGGCGGCGTGATCTGCACGTCGAGCCGCTGGCCCGAGGCGATGGCCGCGTCGATGTGGTCGCGGTCCCAGCCCGGCTGGTTCTTCAACAGCCAGGCGACGTAGTCGCGCACGTTCTGCAGGCGCATGCAGCCCGACGAAACGAAACGGAAATCGTCGCCGAACACGCCCTTGGCCGGCGTGTCGTGCATATAGACGCCATAGGGATTGTTGATGTTGATGCGCACCACGCCGAGCGAGTTCTCGGTGCTCGGGTCCTCGCGGAATCGGTAATTGGTCGCATCCAGCGAATGCCAGTTGATCTGCTCCGACTGCACTTCCTGATTGTTCTTGTCGAAGATGCGAATGTGGTTGTCGCGCAGGTAATTCTGATCGGCCTGCATTTTCGGGATCAGGTCCTTGCGGATGATCGAGGCCGGAACCGTCCAGTAGGGATTGAAGTCGATGTCGAGCGCGCGGGTCTGCATGACCGGCGACTGGCGGTCGATCTTGCCAACGCCCGCCTCGTGGCGGGTGGCGATGGTGTCGTTCTCCACCGTGTCGACCATGGCCGCGGGAATGTTGGCTTCGACGAAACGTTCGCCGAGATTGGCCGAGAAGGAGCGCAGCCGCACGATATTGGTCTCTAACTGGTGCAGACGGTAATCGGCCGGGATGTTCATCGCCTCCACGGTCTGCGGATTGACCACGCCGGTTTCAATCAGCCCATGCCGCGCCTGGAAGCGTTTGACGCCCGCCTCGACGTAGGAATTGAAGATGCCGGAGCTCGACGAAGCCGGATCGAGGTCGCCGGTGACGATCAGCCTGCGGCGCAGCGCCGCCACCGCCGATCCGGACGCGCCGAGCCTCAGCGTGACCCCGGTCGGCACCTTGTTCCAGCCGCCCTTGGCGACGATGCCGCGATAGGTCTCGATCGCCTGTTCGGTGGCGGCGAGCGTGCGCGGCGACAGAAGCGGCGTGGTGGTGCGATGGACCGACAGCCGGGCGTCGGAATCGTAGTGTTGCGCCCATTCGGCCTGGCTGAAGCCATCGGCGGCGATCGCCGGGGCGGCGAGGGTCAGCGCCGCGCCAAATGTCAGGCAGGCGACGACGCCCAACATGCGCGCCGGCTTCCCACCAAAGCGCGTCAATTCGGATCTGTTCAAAACCAGGACTCCAGTTGCAATGCGACGTGGCCGGGAGAGCCTCGCCCCGCCGACGGGCCAATCGCGCCAAGAATCGATGACGAGGGTTAAAAAGCACCGAATAGCGAGGCGATTTTAAGGCGAATAGGGGCCAGGCGGGACAAACGCGTGCGCTGCGGCAAAAGGGCCACAGGCCATCTGATCGCAATGGGCGGGCTACGAAAAAAAGCCGGGCTTTGCGGCCCGGCCAGTTCGATGCGGCGATCGAAGGGAAACCAGCGCCCTATCAGAGGCGATACTTGATCTGGTCGGTCCAGAAGCGCTCCAGGCGGGTCAGGGCGTTGTTTACCGCCTTGAATTCGTCGATCGAGACGCCGCCGATCTGTTCGACGGTGAAGACATGCTTTTCATAGAGGCCAGCGATGATGTCGCGCACTTCCTTGCCTTCCGGCGTCAGGCTGATGCGGACCGAGCGACGGTCGACGCGCGAGCGGGAGTGATGCAGATAGCCCATCTCCACCAGCTTCTTGACGTTGTAGGAGACATTGGAGCCGAGATAATAGCCGCGGGTGCGCAATTCGCCGGCGGTCAGCTCGGAGTCGCCGATGTTGTAGAGCAGCAGCGCCTGCACGGCGTTGATGTCGGAGCGGCCGCGACGGTCGAATTCGTCCTTGATCACGTCCAGCAGCCGGCGGTGCAGCCGCTCCACCAGGGTCAGGGCTTCGAGATAGACCGGGCGCACAACGGCGCCGCGCTCGGCGCGGGCGGTGGTCATTTCCATCTTGGCGGCGTTGGACATGGTCAAAATCCCTGCGATCTGTTTGGCGCCGTTTGTATCCCGGCGGCTTCGATGGAACAGACCATAATGGGCGCAGGTGAAAACCGGTTTAAACAACAGGCTGAAATCCCAGGTTACCGCGATTTCGCTCAATTGAAGTGAATCTTCGATAAATTAAAACAAGTGTTTACGTTGAGAGATCGTCAACGGCCGGACAGGCGCGAGCGCAGCAGGCCGCGGACCTTTTCGACCAGCCGCCCGGCCGGCCCCGCGTCGCCCGAGGCGATATTGGCGCGCCAGGACAGCGAGAGATAGGCGACAAGCAGGACGCAGTCGAACAGCTTGATCCAGGCGCCGCCGAAGAAAAAGGCCGGCTTGATCGAAACGACAAAGACCTGCGCCATCAACGTCAGCAGCCAGACCACGCCGCCCCAGGGGGCGACCAGCCACAGGCCGACGGCGGCGACCAGGTCGATCACGGCGAAAAAGATGGTCGCGAACATGACGGAGCCGGACTGGTCGAGAAACGAGCCCGACAAAGGCGCGAGGATGCGGCGCCATTGAGTTCAGGCCCTCGACGATCCATAGAAGCGACATGACGCGGAAGAAGATCGTCAGCAACAACGTCCAGCGCGCCTCGTCCGCGTCGGGCCCCGCCTTGACGCCAACCTGGATGGCGGCGGTGGATTCGCGCGTCTCGTCGCGATGCGCGTCGTTGTAATGATCCATCACCCTGTCGGTCTCCGCGAGCCGCCCCATGCGATAATGCATTTGCCACGCCGCCGCAAAAATTTTCGCGCCTTCGCGCAATATGCTATGGGAAAGCGTTTTTCGCCGGAATTGAACCCATGCTCCAGACCCCGCGCCATCCGCTCGACCTTTCGCTCGGCCTCACCCATCGTCCCCGCCGCAACCGCAAGGCCGACTGGGCCCGCCGCCTGGTGCGCGAGAACGTGCTGACCACCGACGACCTGATCTGGCCGATTTTCGTCGTCGAGGGCGAGAACATCGCCACGCCGATAGCCTCCATGCCGGGCGTCGAACGGCTGTCGATCGACCGCGCCGTCGCCGCCGCGCAAAAGGCCGTCGAACTGGGAATTCCGGCCTTGGCGCTTTTTCCCTACACCGAGCCGGAGCTGCGCGACCCCAATGGCTCGGAAGCGCTGAACGACGCCAATCTGGTCTGCCGCGCCGTTCGCGCGATCAAGACCGCGGTCCCGCAGATCGGCGTGATCACCGATGTCGCGCTCGACCCTTACACCAGCCACGGCCATGACGGCGTGATGGACGGCGAAACCATCCTCAATGACGAGACCGTGGCCATCCTGGTCGAGCAGGCGCTCAACCAGGCGCGCGCCGGCGCCGACGTCATCGCTCCTTCCGACATGATGGACGGCCGTGTCGCCGCGATCCGCGCCGGCCTCGACAGCGAGGGCTTCCAGAACGTGCAGATCATGGCCTATGCGGCCAAATACGCCTCGGCCTTCTACGGCCCGTTCCGCGACGCCATCGGCACCAAGGCGGTGCTGACCGGCGACAAGCGCACCTACCAGATGGACCCGGCCAATTCCGAGGAAGCGCTGCGCGAGGTGGCGACCGACCTGGAAGAAGGCGCGGATATGATCATGGTCAAGCCCGGCCTGCCCTATCTCGATATTATCCATCGCGTAAAAGAGGCCTTCGGCGCGCCAACCTTCGCCTACCAAGTTTCGGGAGAATATGCGATGATCATGGCTGCGGCGGGAAACGGGTGGCTTGACGGCGACAAGGCCATGCTGGAGAGCCTCCTCGCCTTCAAAAGGGCGGGGGCGGACGGCATCCTCACTTATTTCGCGCCAAAGGCAGCGGAAATGATGAAAAAGGGCGCATAAGCCGATGACGGATCGCGGTTGATCGAAATTTTTCGACGCCGCTCTCGCGCCAGACATTTCCGCTCCCTGGAGGCGACCGGGAGGAAAGTCATGAGCGCGCGGAAAATTCCCAATTGCTGCCAGAGGCTGTTCCCCGAGGGCGTCGCCCGCACCGAGCGTCTGGAGATCACGCCGCTGCAGGCGTCGGACGCCTTCCAGCTTGTCTTCCTGACCAACGATCCGCTGGTGGCGGGCGGGCTGTCGCTGCTGCGCCAGCCCTTCACGCTCACCGACGCGCAGGACCTGATCGCCCTTTCGCGCCAGAACAAGGGCTGTTTCGCTTCGATCCGCCGCACCGGCTCCGGCGACTTCATCGGCTGCGTCGGCGCGCTGGCGCGCAACGACAAGGATGTCGAAATCGGTTTCTGGCTTGGCGTCCCCCATCACGGCCAGCGCTACGGCGCCGAGGCGGCGCAGGCCATGCTGGACCTGTTGCGCTCGGCCCTGCCGGAGCGTCGCATCGTCGCCGAATGCCCGCGCGAAAATTCCGCCTCCTGGCGGCTGCTGCGGCGGCTGGGCTTTGCCCCCTGCGGCGCCGACGGCTGGCGCAAGGGCGCGCAATTGCTGGCCTATGCGGCGCCGGAAGCCGTGTTCTAATTGGGTAGCCTCTCCGCCGCGCGCCCCCTTGCGCGCGGCAGGTTGAAAAGCCAAATTAGGGGCGAGCTGAAAATTATGGCCGAAAAGTCGGCCGCGATCGTCAAGACCAAGATCGTCAATACCAAGATCGTCAAGACCAAGTCTGGAGAGCAGGGACATGAGCAACGCCAATGGCTGGAACGCCGCCGGTCAGACCGCCGTCTATCCGCTGGCCCCCCTGCCCGCCAGCGCGCTCGAAGGCGTGCGGACGCGGCGCATGACGGCGATCCTGCTCGACCTGATCCTGGTCGGCTTCCTGTCGGTCGGCATCTTCGTCGTGCTCGGCGTTCTGTCCTTTGGCCTTCTCTGGTTCATCCTGCCGCCGTTGTTCCCGTTCGTCGCCTTTTTCTACAACGGCATGACCATTTCGGGCTGGCGCATGGCGACGCCGGGCATGAAGGCGATGGACCTGGAAATGCGCTTGATCAACGGCGCGCCGACGCCTTTCGTGCACGCCGGCGTCCATGCCGTGCTGTTCTACCTCAGCTGGATGTTCCCGCCGATCTTCCTGTTTTCACTGCTCTCCGCCGACAAACGCTGCCTGCACGACATCCTCGCCGGCGTGATCGTCCTGCGCCGCGCATGAAAAAAAATCCGAGACGGGGAAAGACCGCCCTTTCCGGAAGGGAACGCCATTGACCAGCGAGCCGCGCGACCCACCCCAGTTCTACCTGACCTCGCCAGCGCCGTGCCCCTACCTGCCGGGCAAGGAAGAGCGCAAGGTGTTCACCCATCTCGTCGGACGCCGCGCCTCCCGGCTCAATGACGCCCTCACCCATTCGGGCTTTCGTCGCTCGCAGACCATCGCCTACCGCCCGGCCTGCGAAAACTGCAAGGCCTGCGTTTCCGTGCGCATCCTGTGTGACGAGTTTTCGCCGGGCCGCACCCAGAAAAGGGTGCTCGCCCGCAACGAGGACCTTGTCGGCGTGCTGGGCGTCTCGCGGGCCGACAGCGAACAGTTCGGCCTGTTCCGCTCCTATCTCAACTCACGTCACAGCGACGGCGGCATGGCCGACATGGCCATGCTCGACTATGGCATGATGATCGAGGACAGCCATGTCGAAAGCCGGCTGGTGCGCTACCGCCTGCGCGACCCCGAGGCCGAACAGGGGCTGCTCGTCGCCTGCTGCCTGACCGACGTGCTCGATGACGGCCTGTCCATGGTCTATTCCTTCTACGATCCGTCCATGGCCAATCGCTCGCTCGGCGCCTACATGATTTTGGACCATATTTGCCGCGCGAGGGCGATGGGCCTGCCGCATCTCTACCTCGGCTACTGGGTCTCCGGCTCGAAGAAGATGGACTACAAGTCGCACTACCTGCCGCAGGAGCGGCTCGGAAACGACGGCTGGTCGCGGGTGGAATAGCGGCGAAGGTTGGCGACGCCCCTTAATAAATGAGGAAGTCGGCTCGAAGGTGACATTGCAGGCATTGCCCGTGGACGCCCCTCATCTCGACCCGAAGCGGTATTTGGTCGCATGGCACGCGAGCGACAAGCGTCCGTGGTCGTCGGCAAAGAAGCCTTTTGCCATGTGCAAAAATCAAGAAATTCGCACCGCGCGATCCGGCCAAAAATCGGGGAGGTTTTGAGAGGTCGCAGGCGTCGAGCGGCAGCCCTGAAACCGGACCTTGCCAACGGGAGAGATGGGCGGAAAACAGACGTGGCGCACTGCCGGCTTTCGTGGAGTTCGATGCAGAAGACCCCATGCATATTCGAACTTCTTTGCGGCGCAATCGGACTGCCGAGGTTGGGGCCGCGTCAACCGCTTGCTCCGCGAGCTTGCTCCTCGCGACCGAAACTGTCAGGCTAAGCGAGCATATACTGCGGGGATCGCGATGGCCGCCTATCTTATTTTCGATGTCGATATACGTGACATGGCTCGCTATCAGGATTTCGCTGTCGGGGTAAAGCCGGCGGTGGAGGCTGCTGGCGCGCGCTATCTTGCGCGCGGCGGCGCACTCACGGTCTATGAAGGCGACTGGCAGCCGCGACGTATCGTGATGATCGAGTTTCCCTCGGCCAAGGCGGCTGACGATTTCTACAACAGCGAGACCTATCGAAGCCTCAAGGCAATTCGTGACGAATGCAGTTCAGCTCGCCTCGTGCTGGTGGACGGCATCTGAACAGCGAGTGGCCGAACGACCATCCGCAAACCGTCCGGCGAAGACGTTCTCTTTGAAGGGCGATCCGATATAGTTGCCGATGTATCGTGCGATGGTCGATCACCTTCCGGCACAGGCTCCCGGGAACCCGCTGATTTGGTCGCCGGAAAGCCCCGGTTTCTGCCCGTGATCCGTGGGTCGGGGCTGTTTCAATAACACTTCAAATTCTCGCTGCTTCGCGTCCGCACCCGGTCGATCTTCCCCTTCGGCGTCCGGTCAGGAAGCGGCCTTTCGAGCGCGTGTGCATAAGTCAACAAATCTGCACGTCGATTTTGGACTTGAAAATGGAGAGGTTTTGAGAGGCGCGCACGACGCGCCGCCCTCGCGGTCCGCGTTTGACGCAATGGTCCTCTGCGATTTTCCGAGGAGATCGGAACCCAGCCTAGAGCGCTGCGTTATCGGTTATGCCGTCTGTCATAGACTAAGACCGATGGCAGCCTTGAGGACAAAAACATGGAACACTCGGACAAATTGATTGCTCTTAATGAAGATGAGATGCGTGTCGTCGGCGCTGTCATAAAAGCAAGAGGGACAGGAAAGGACGAGGTAAAAGCTCAATATTCAATATCTGAACTTATTGAACTTTGGTTCACAAGAGAAAATTGGTAATTGAAGAATTATGTGAGAAAAATTTTGATAATAATGGTATTATTACGTGTTTTGACGACGTTTCAAATCGTGCCAAGAACGAGCTAATCGTTGATGTGCCTTTTGCGACAGGGGTACAAAAATGGCAACTGCCTATTCCGCTGCCAGGGTTTAGAGTTATTATGACTCTATTTCCGCCAAACACGGTTGTAAAATCACATATGCATCCAACTATAGATGGAGTTGCCGCCTGCGGTCAGCTGCGAGTTATCATAAAAGGATCTATTACTTATAATGGTAAAAAGTACGGCCCAGGAGATTGGTTTTTTATTCCAAACGACACAACTTATGGCTTTGTAACTGATCCAGATGTAGAGACGCTTGAAAATTATGCTTATCAATATAATGGTTTCACAGGATTGCCGATGAGATTTTCATGTCTACGATCTACGACGGGGGATAACAAGTAATCGGTATTTTGTGATGGTGCTTGGTGGCCGCAAGGGTGTCTCTCAAAAATGTAGGTTTTTGAGAGGTGAAAGCCGAACGAAGTGACAACCCGCATTCGACCGGCGTCATCTCTCGAAAGTCATTCTTGAAAACCGCTCCTCAAAAGGTCCCGAGGAAAGGTGAGTTTCGCGATCTCCGGTCCGCGTCCGGAACATGCAGAACATACTGCAAAATTGCCAATGTCGGCTTCCAGCAAAAGCGGACATTCGACCCAGCCTAAAATAACGACCGCTTCCCGCCGGAAGTTGCCGATCGTGCGACGGCAGCCCCGCCCACCGCAGTCCCCGGGCCGAAACTTCATTCCGGCTTGTCCGCCTGCGCTTCCTCTGTCGTCGTCTTCGGCTGCCTGATCCGTTTCCGCGTCTGCGGCTTTTCGCGCGGGCCTTCGACCAGGCGCACGATCGCGCCCCACAGCGTGCGCACGTCCTGTTGCGACAGGTTCATCCGGTGCAGCATGTTGCGCATGTTGCGCTGCATGACCGGACGTTTCAACTCCGGCCGGAAAAATCCGGCCGCGTCGAGCTTTCCTTCCAAAAATTCAAAGAAGGACAGCGTCATTTCGCGTTGCGCCGGCGGCGAGCGTTCGCTCGTGTCGAAGGGAATCGCCCCGCCCTGTCGCGCCTTGAAGAATTCGTAGCCGCACAACAGCACGGCCTGCGCCAGGTTGAGCGAGCCATAGGCGGGATTGACCGGAAAGGTCAGGATGGCGCTGGCGAGCGCCACATCGTCATTGTCGAGGCCCGTGCGCTCCGGCCCGAACAGGATGCCGTGCCTCTCGCCCGCCTGCACGGCGGCCGCCGTCTCCGCCATGGCGAGCGCGGGAACCTCGATGCGCTTGTGCTGGCCGCGTTCGCGCGCCGTGGCCGCCCATACGAAGTTCAGATCGGCCACGGCTTCCGCGACGCTGTCGAAAACCTTGGCCTGCTCCAGCAGATGCACCGCGCCAGCGGCGGCGGCATAGGCGCCCTTGCGGCGGGCGCCGGTGCGCGGCCAGCCCTCGCGCGGGCTGACGAGGCGCAGGTCCGACAGGCCGAAATTGGCCATGGCTCGGGCGCACATGCCGATATTGACCGCGAGTTGCGGCCGCACCAGCACGATCGCCGGGCCGCCCTCGAACAGCGGTTTCGTTCTATCCGTACCGGCTCCGACCACGACGCGTTCCCGAGAAGCAAAAAATCCTGCTCCTTTTGGCGCCATCACCCTCGCAAGCGCAAGCGCGTTTCGGGGCGCGGGTCAGATCGCCGCCGGCCCGGACGTCTCGGCGGGCAAGCCGCCCATGATGAGGATTTTTCGCGCGATCTCGACGAGTTCGGCCTGCGTGCTGGGCTTGGAGAAGACCGCGTCTGCGCCGGAGGCCAGCGCCTTGGCCAGCACCGGCTTTTCGGTCGAAGTGGTCAGCACCGCCGCCGGCACGTCGCCCAGGCGCAGGTCGGAACGCAACAGGTCGAGAAAGCGGTCGCCATCGACCACGGGCATGTTGAGGTCGACGATTATGACATCGGGCAGCCGGCTCATGAGGTCGCTGCGCGCAACGGCGCCCAGAGCGTCCAGACCATTGAGCGAATGCTTTACCCCAAGCGTTATGTTATTTTCGCAAGCTACCCTGTTCAACGCGCGTTTTAGCAAGTACGCATCATCAAGATCATCCTCGATGATCAGAATATCGAAAGCAGTTTTTGTCTTTTTCACCCAATCTTTCACGCAATTTACCCTACTGTTGCTAACGTCGACGCGACAATCCGCCACAACAACCGCCACGCTCTAGATAAAAAGTGCTGCACTGCAAAATATTCATGCAAAGAACAATATACATTGATCGGCCAGGCAATACAATGGACATGCGAAGTGGACGGCGGCGCCCCGTAAACCGCACGCTCCGCAGCGAGGAGACGGGTGATGGCGACTCCGGGCCGAGACTCACGCAGACTCAAATGACGATTCCAATGAAATGCTGCGCCTCGCTTTTGACGCCTCCCCCGCCGCGATGTTCATGGTCGACCAGAAGGGCCGCATCGAACTGGTCAATGCGCAATGCGAGGAGACCTTCGGCTATGCGCGCGGCGAAATGATCGGCATGAGCGTGGAGACCCTGGTTCCGGCGGGGCTGCGAACGAGGCACCAGGGCTTGCGCCAGGACTTCGCCGCCAGTCCGAGCAAGCGCCTGATGGGCGTCGGCCGCGATTTGCGCGCGGTGCGCCGCGACGGCAGCGAATTCCCGGTCGAGATCGGCCTCACCCCCGTCGCCACGCCGCTCGGGCCGCGCGTCGTGGCCTTCGCCGTCGACATCACCGCTCGCCTGCTGGTGGAGGAATCGCTGAAAAACTCCATGGCGGAGCTCGAGCGCGCCAACGAGAGCCTGTCGCGCTTCGCCTATATCGCGTCACACGACATCCAGGAGCCGCTGCGCAAAATCGCCGCCTTCGCCGATATTTTGAACACCGCGATGACCGATGGCGACGCGCGGGAAATGCGTTACGCCGCCGATGTCATGGCGGCCTCGGCCCAGCACGCGCGCAATCTCGTCGCCGACTGCCTGGCGCTGGCGCGTTCGCTGAACAACGCCTACGCCTTCGAAACCTTCTCGCTGCGCGCGACGGTGCGGGCGGTTCTCGACAATCTGTCGCAAACGATCCTCGACGAACGCGCCCGGATCGAGACGACCGGCGAGGATTTTTCGATCGAGGGCGACAGGTCGCAAGCCATCCAGATGGTGCAGAACCTTGTGTCGAACGCGCTGAAATACCACGAGCCGGGCCGCCCGCCGCACGTGCGCGTCATGCTCAAGGGCGGCGACGGCGAACGCGCCGGCGAGCGCTCCGGTGAACGCTCCGGTGAACGCTCCTTGGCGATCCAGGATGACGGCATCGGTTTCGCCGCCTCGCATCGTGACGAAATCTTCGAACCCTTCCGCCGCCTGCATGATCGCGGCGATTTTCCAGGAACCGGCATAGGCCTCGCCATCTGCAAGACCATCGCCAGCCGTCATGGCTGGCGCCTTCAGGTCACGTCGACGCCGACCATCGGATCGACCTTTGAAATCGTCTTTCCCAGAGCCGCCGAACATTCTTTGCGCCGGGACTGAAATTTCCGCGCAAGCATCCCCGGAGCAGCCACGGCTTGCCCTTCGGCGCCCGCCAAAAGCCGCACTAGGCGGGCGGTCGGGCCGATGCTATAGGGCGAGCCAGTCTGGGGCCGCGAGGCCGCCTGCATCGCCAATTCCGTGGCCAATTCCATGGCCAATTCCTGGGGCAAGAGGTCAGCGCATGAACAAGATCAAGGTCGCCAATCCGGTCGTCGAAATGGACGGCGACGAAATGACCCGGATCATCTGGCATTTCATCAAGGAAAAGCTGATCCACCCCTATCTCGACATCGACCTGAAATATTATGACCTGTCGGTCGAGCACCGCGACGCCACCAATGACCAGGTGACGATCGATTCCGCCGAGGCGACCAAAAAATACGGCGTGGCCGTGAAATGCGCCACCATCACCCCCGACGAAGCCCGCGTGAAAGAGTTCAACCTCAAGGAAATGTGGAAGTCGCCGAATGGCACGATCCGCAACATCCTCGGCGGCACCATCTTCCGCGAGCCGATCATCTGCAAGAACGTGCCGCGCCTCGTTCCCGGCTGGACGCAGCCGATCGTCGTCGGCCGCCACGCCTACGGCGACCAATACCGCGCCACCGATTTCAAGGTTCCCGGCAAGGGCCGCCTGACCATCAAGTTCGAGGGCGAGGACGGCACGGTCATCGAGAAGGAAGTGTTCAAGTTCCCGAGCGCCGGCGTGGCCCAGGCCATGTACAATCTCGACAATTCGATCCGCGATTTCGCTCGGGCGTCGCTGAACTACGGCCTCTTGCGCAAGTGGCCGGTCTATCTCTCGACCAAGAACACGATTCTCAAGGCGTATGACGGCCGCTTCAAGGACCTGTTCCAGGAAGTGTACGACGCCGAGTTCCACGACAAGTTCATCGAGGCAAGGATCACCTACGAGCACCGCCTGATCGACGACATGGTCGCCTCGGCGCTGAAATGGTCGGGCGGCTACGTCTGGGCCTGCAAGAACTATGACGGCGACGTGCAGTCCGACACGGTGGCGCAGGGTTTTGGCTCGCTCGGCCTGATGACGTCGGTGCTGATGACCCCCGACGGCCAGACGGTGGAAGCGGAAGCGGCGCATGGCACGGTGACGCGCCATTACCGCGAGCACCAGAAGGGCAAGGAAACCTCGACCAATTCCATCGCCTCGATCTTCGCCTGGACGCGCGGCCTCGCGCATCGGGCGAAACTCGACGACAACGCCGATTTGCTGAAATTCTCGCTGACGCTGGAAAAAGTCTGCGTCGACACGGTCGAAGCGGGCTTCATGACCAAGGATCTGGCGCTGCTGGTCGGCGCCGACCAGAAGTGGCTCTCGACCGTGGGATTCCTCGACAAGATCGACGAGAATCTCAAGAAGGCGATGGCGTAACCGCAAGCTTTTCAAAAAGACAAAAGCGGGCCGCTCGGCCCGCTTTTTTTCTACAAGCTAATTCAACGGTGTCGAACCCCGAAACTTTCGATTTTACGCGCTCTATTTTCGGCCCCGATTTCGATTTCAGCCAGACGCGCACGGGTAAGAGGACGCAACGGCGGAATCGTTTCTGGCCAGTCAATGTCCTTCGAGTGCTGATGCAAAGCGCGATATGCCAGTAACGGGTAGCGACGGCAAGTCGTTAAGATGCAGCAGGTATCCGCAATTTGCTTATTTTGATGACCGCCAGGCCACCATCTTGACGACGCCGAGCGAATTCGCTTAGGCCGCCCGCGCCTTTTCGCATTGACGGGACGGGCTCACACCGCCTGTCGCCGCGCCCGCTCCATGGTCGATAGCGCGTAATATCCGCGCGCGGTCGAGATCAGGCGGCCCGCCTTGATCATACGATGCAATTTTACAGAAAGATTGCCCTTTGTAATTTCAAAGCCCATTTCGCACAGCAGCTCGAACACCGCGTCGACATGCATGCCGGAGGTCTCGCCCTCGAGCAACTCGACGATCATCGGCTCGATCTCGCCCGAGCGGTCGGCATGGCCGCGTCCGACGACGGAGAGATGCGAGTCAGGCGTCCGCCGCGCCTGGGCGTCGCCCGCCGCGACCAGGAACTCCACGGCCGAGCGCCGCAATTCGAGGCCGGCGGCCGGGTCCTTCGCCGCAACGCCGGCGATGTTGACCTCGATGCGGGCGAGAAGGCGGCGCACTTCCTCGCGCGCCTCGCGCGCCGCCAAGGCGAGAAACTCAGCGTTCTGCTCGAATGTCGCGCTCATGACGCTTCCTTCCCAAGACCTGAATCCATCAAATCGGAACATACAGTAAACAACCCGGACTGTGGAGAAATCTTAGCGCGATCACGGCAATTTTACGAATGAAAACTTTACATTTTCACCGCCCACGCTTAACAATCGTAATTGTAAATTAACCACGATGAATGAAAAATTTACATCCCGCCGAAGACCGGATGGAGGGCGAACGAATGAAAGAAAAACCATGGTTCGGCGGCAAAACCCCGGCGGAAGCCGGCGTCAGTCTGGTCCAGTCACTGTTCGCTCCCCTGTTCAAACCGACGCCTGCGGTTGAGGCGATGCACTCCTCGCCGGCCCTAATCCTGTCCCGCATCGCCGATTCCGGCGCCGACGCCAGCTGGACCGCCAGCCTCGATCGCGGCGACGGCCTGCCCCCTTTCCTGCTGTCGATCACCATGGGCGCCGGACCATGTCCGGCCATGCGTTTCGAAGCCCGCGCCGGCCGCGATGGCGCCGATTCGCCCGGACCGGAGTTCTGAATCCGCATCCATTCGCGCGGCATGCTTGAGCCAGACCGAAGATAACCCCAGTTCCGAACAGGTTTTTTCAACGATTGACGCAGGCCCATTGTCGTGGTCCCAAGCGCGGGATATAAGGGCCGCGCTTCTCGTGGGGAGATCTGGACTCATGGCCCCGGCCACTCAAATGGATTCTTACCGCCCGTCGGAAGACGAACCGTTCATGAACGATCGTCAAAGAGATTATTTTCGACGCAAGTTATTGAGTTGGAAAGAGGAAATTCTGCAGGAGGCGCGCGAGACGCTCGCCGCGCTGCAGACCGAAAGCGAGAATCACGCCGATATCGCGGATCGCGCCTCCTCCGAAACCGACCGCGCGATCGAATTGCGGGCGCGCGACCGCCAGCGCAAGCTGATCGCCAAGATCGACGCCGCCGTCGGCCGCATCGACGATGGAACCTACGGTTATTGCGAGGAAACCGGCGATCCCATCTCGCTCAAGCGCCTGGACGCCCGCCCCATCGCCACCCTGTCGATCGAGGCGCAGGAACGGCATGAGCGCCGCGAACGCGTCTACCGCGACGACTAAGTCGTCCGCCGTTTTCGGAAAAAAAAGCGCCGCGCCGAAAAAATCGGCGCGGCGCTTTTGTTTCGGGACGCGCGAAAACCAGGGCGCCTTTCCGGCCGCGGCATTTCGCCGCGGCTTTTTTATTTGTTCAGCGGCCGGCCCAGCAGCTTGGCCATTTCCTCTTCCAGCGATTCGAGCGGCTCGAAATCCGGATCGAAATTCGCTTCGGGCGCGGCAGGCCGAGCAGGCGACGGAGGAGCGAAGTCCACCGGCGGCGGAGGAGGCGCGGCCTCCTCGTGCGGCGGAGGCGGAGGAGGAGGAGAAGCGGCCTCCTCGTGCGGCGGCGGGGGCGGCGGCGGAGCGACGTCCACGTGCGGCGGCGTCTCGACGACAGACGGCGGAGCCGGCGGCGCGACAGGCGGCTCGGGTGGCGCTACGTCAGGCGCGGCGGGCGCGAGAGGAGGCGCGACGGCAGGCGGCGCGGCGGGCGGCATGCGGCGGGCGATCGGCGGCATCACGAAACGCGGGCGCGGCGGCGGCTCGTCGCCCTTGGGCCCGGCGGGCGCCTGCGGCGCGCCCGGCTGCGGGAAACGCGGCGGCGGCAGGGGGCCGAGCGGCTTCGGCGGCGGGGCCGGGCTCACGCGCGGCGGCAAGGGGAAGCGCGGCGCGAAACGCTCCGGCGCTGGCGCGGGCGGCGACTCAGGCTGCGGCGCGGCGACCTGCGGCTGCTCTTCGCGCCGTGGCGGCTGCTCTTCCGCCGGCGAGGCCTCGCCGCCTGGCGTCAGCTCCGCAGCGCGCTTGAGCGCGTCATGCAATTCGGTTTCCCCGGCCGGCGAAGCGGGCGGCGCGGCCAGGGCCGCTTCGATCGCCGCGATGAGCGGCGGCGAAACGACTTCGTCCCTCGCCTCGACCGGCTCGAAGCTCGGCGCGATAACCGGAGCGCTTGCCGGCGCGAGGATCGGCGCGCCATGCGGCGGCGCGGGCTCGGCGCTGCGGGGCGCGCGGGCCTCGCGCGGCTCGACGCGGACAATGCCCGTTTCGACCAGCACGTCGTTCGGGCCGCCGATCATCAGCAAATGTTCGACATTGTCGCGTCGCACCAGCAGCAACTGGCGCTCTCCGTCGAGATCGAAAGTCTCGACGAAGCCGAGGCGCAATTGCCGCGATCTCGTCCCGCGCGGCATGCGCCGGCGCAGATCGACCGCGATTTCAATGATCTTGAGAATCAGGACAAAGGCGACGAGAAAGGCCACGCCCGCCAACATCCACGAAACCATGGGGTGACTTTTCAGAAATTCGTCCATGGGCGCAGCCCGCCTCCAGCTCCTAGAACCTGTTCGCTCTTATCTATAACGCAAGGGAGGGGGGGCTGCGCAAGAAAGGTTAATGTTTGGTTAACGCGCAATCGCGCAAAATTGGCGCCGTTGTGACATTCTCCTTCCAACCAGACCACGAATCCTTAAAATTGTTCCGATAAACCGGCCGTTCCAAGCCGCGAGCCAAAGGCCAGACATGAGCCCGACACCCAACCATTCCAGTCTCGACCGGTCCGAGCGCGCCGGCAGCCCGGGGCTGGTGCTGCTGCTCGCCTTCTGCCTGGTCGCGGTCATGGCCGCCTTTTCCTTCATGCCGCACGAGCAGGCGACCCGGCTGATCCTCGGCCTTTTGGCCTTTCTCGGCTTCATCGGCATCTCCGCCCTGCTCGCCTATGCCGTCGGTTTCCTGCAGATCTCCGGCGCGCAGGCGCGCAACGACGTGACCAAGATCGTCGCCGACACCAGTCCGGAGGGCATGATCGTCACCGAAGGCGAATCGCGCATCATCTACGCCAACGAGACCTATATGGCGCTCGCCGGCGCCGCCGACGAGGCCGGCCTGCGCACGGTGGACCGGCTGTTTTCCGGCGCGCCGGAAGTCTCCGAGCCGCTCTACCGCCTCGCCCAGGCGGCGCGCGAGGGCAAGCGCAGCGCCGAGGAGCTGCGCCTCACCCCGCCGCTGCTGGGCGAAGGCGCGGTCGGCTGGTACCGCATCCGCGTGCGGCCGATCGAACGCGCCGCCGGGTCGCCCGCCGCGCTCTGGACCATTTCCGACGTCACCCGCGAGCGCGAGCGCCACGAAAACGTCTTCCAGGAATTGCAGCACGCCATCGATTTCCTCGACCACGCCCCCGCGGGCTTCTTCTCCACCGATCCCGGCGGCAATATTTCGTACATGAACGCCACGCTGGCCGACTGGCTGGATTTCGATCTCGCCCAGGTCGGCTCGGGCGGCCTCGCCCTGCGCGACATCGTCGTCGGCGACGCCGCGACGCTGCTGGCGGCCGGAAACGGACCGCCGAACACGGTGCGAACCGAACAGATCGATCTCGACCTGCGCCGTCGCGACGGCTTGCGCCTGCCGGTGCGCCTGCTGCATCGCGTCGCCTATGGACATGACGGCGCCCCCGGCGCCTCGCGCACTCTTGCCCTGAATCGGGCGCCGGGCGGCGAGCCGGCCGAGGAGGCGCGCGCGGCCGAAGTGCGCTTCGCCCGCTTCTTCAATTCGACGCCCATGGCCATCGCCACCGTCGACAATGCCGGCGCCGTGCTGCGCTCGAACGCCGCCTTCGCCCGGCTGCTGCCCGGCGCCCTGAAGGACCAGGGCGGCCAGCGCAGAATCGTCAATGGCGTCGCCGAGGCGCACCGCACGGGCCTGCTCGCGGCCATCGGCGTCGCCGCCAGCGGGGCCGAGGACAACCCGCCGATCGACGCGGCGCTCGAGGGCTCGCAGCGCTCGGCGCGGCTGTTCGTCATGCCGAACGAGGAGGCCGACCAGCGCGGCGCGATGATCTTCGCGCTCGACACGACGGAAGAGCGCAACCGCGAAGAGCAATTGCACCAGTCGCAGAAGATGCAGGCGGTCGGCCAACTCGCCGGCGGCGTCGCGCATGACTTCAACAATGTGCTGACGGCGATCATCGGCTATTCCGACCTGCTGCTGGCCAACCACCGGCCGACCGATCCGTCCTTCCAGGACATCATGCAGATCAAGCAGAACGCCAATCGCGCCGCCGGCCTCGTGCGGCAGCTCCTGGCCTTTTCGCGCCGACAGACCCTTCGCCCGCAAGTCCTGCAGCTTGGAGACGTGCTGTCGGAGCTGCAGATGCTGACGCGCCGCCTCGTCGGCGAGAAGATCGAGGTGGACCTCAAGCAGGGCCGCGACCTGTGGCTGGTCAAGGCCGACCTGAACCAGTTCGAGCAGGTCATCATGAACCTGATCGTCAACGCCCGCGACGCCATGCCCGATGGCGGCAAGATCTTCATCCGCACCAAGAACGTCGCGGCGGCCGAATGCGCCGCCTATGGCGAAAAGCTGCTGCCCGCCGCCGAATATGTGGTGGTCGAGGTGGAGGATACGGGCACCGGCATTCCCAAGGACATCCTCGACAAGATCTTCGATCCCTTCTTCACCACCAAGGAGATCGGCAAGGGCACCGGCCTCGGCCTGTCGATGGTCTATGGCATCGTCAAGCAGACAGGCGGCTGGGTGTTCCCCAACTCGACAGTCGGACGCGGCACGACTTTCCGCATCTTCCTGCCCCGCCACATCCCGGCGGCTGAGCCCGCGGTCGAGGAAGCGCCGAAAGCGGAAGAAAAGAAGCCGGCCGCCGACCATACCGGGCATGGCGTGGTGCTGCTGGTCGAGGACGAGGAGGCGGTGCGCTCCTTCGGCGCCCGCGCGCTGGCCTCGCGCGGCTATACCGTGCTGGAGGCCGATTCCGGCCTGGACGCCCTGCGCGTGGTGGAGGAGACGAAACAGCACATCGACCTCGTTGTTTCCGACGTGGTGATGCCGGAAATGGACGGCCCGACCATGTTCGGCGAATTGCGCAAGCGCGGCATCAAGTGCCGGGTGATCTTCGTCTCCGGCTATGCCGAGGAGGCATTCTCGAAGAACCTGCCGGAGGGCGAGGATTTTGGCTTCCTGCCGAAGCCGTTCACGCTCAAGCAGCTGATCGAGACGGTAAAAGGCAACATGCGGTGAGATGAGCGGAGGTCGGCCTTTGGCCAGAGCGTTGCAAAACCGGCGCGGGACGCCAAATGATGGCCAGTCATGATCGCCAGGATTTCCATTCGCCTCGCCCTTGCCGCCGCCGCCCTGTTTTCGGCGGTCGCGGGCCTTCGCCTCCTTCGCCCCGAGGACGCCCAGGCCTCCGACCCTGGCGACCTGTGGCGCGTGGTGCACGATCTCTGCGCGCCGATGAACCGCGTCACCGGCCTGCCGCTGCCCTGCCTGAAATTCGACCGTCCCCACGGTTTCGCCGTTCTGCGCGCCCCCGGGGACATCACGCGCATCATCGTCGTTCCCACCCGGAAGATCGCCGGCGTGGAGAGCCCGCTCCTGCTGCGCGAAAATGCGCAAAACCTCTGGCTCGAGGCCTGGCGCCATCGCGGCGCGGTGACGGCCGCCGCCGACCGGCCGCTGGCCTGGGACGACATCGGCATGGCCGTGAACTCGCAGGAGCAGCGCACGCAGGACCAGTTGCACATCCATGTCGATTGCATTTTCCCGCAACTCAAACGCGCCCTTGAGGCGCATCCGCCGAGCGAAAACCACTGGTCCGAGCTCGACCTGCGTCCGTGGGCCGACCGCTACCGCGTGAAACGCCTCGGCGCGAACGGCCTCGACCGCAACATTTTCCGCATGATCGCCGACGAGATCCCCGGCGCCAGGACGCATATGGGCGACCACAGCGTCGCCGTCATCGGCTTCGGCTCCGGCCCAGGCGAGGGTTTTGTCGTGATGGACAACGGCGACGGCGGCCATGCCGAGGAACTGCTCGACCATCGATGCCGGGGCGATCGTCGCTGAGTTTTCCGTCCCCGGAACGAAGCTTGACCAGAGGCGTTACGACAGGGGCCACGCCTTCCATCGGCTCCGCGGATTGGGCGACAGATGTTTCAAAATCCACGCCAGAAACACGTCCTGATGTGCGCGCCCGATCATTTCGAGGTGGCTTACGTCATCAATCCCTGGATGGAGGGGCAGTACGCGCGGACCGACGCCGGCAAGGCGCTGGCCGAGTGGATGCAACTCAAGGCGACCATCGAACGCCACGCCACGGTTAGCCTCCTGCCGCCGCGCAAGGGGCTGCCTGACCTGGTCTTCACCGCCAACGCCGGCCTCGTGAAGGGGCGCCGGGCTCTCGTCAGCCGTTTTCGCTGCCCGGAGCGGGCCGGCGAGGAACAGTTCGACCGACTTTGGTTTGAGGAAAACGGTTTTTCGATCTTCGACACGCCGCCGGGAACCTATTTCGAAGGCGCGGGCGATGCGCTTTACGATGAGCACAGGGATTTGTTCTGGGTCGGCCACGGCTTCCGTTCCGATCCGGACGTCGCGCCGCTGCTGCAGGCCCTGCTCGTGACGCGGACGGTCGGCCTCAATCTGGTCGATCCGCGCTTCTACCACCTCGATACCTGCCTCAGCCCCCTGCCGCACGGCTTTCTCATGTATTTTCCCGGCGCCTTCAACGAAGCCTCTCGCGCATTGATCGAGACCATCGTCGAGGAAGACCGCCGCATCGTCGTCGACGAGGACGACGCGCTGAAATTCTGCTGCAACGCCGTGGCGCTGGACGGGCTGGTCATCATGAACGATGCCTCGGAGGCTTTGCAGAACCGGTTGCGGCAGAACGACATGACGCCGGTGTTGACGCCGCTGTCCGAATTCATGCGCGCGGGCGGCGCGGCCAAGTGCCTGACGTTGAACCTTTGACTGGAGAGAACAAAAATAGAACTTGCGCAAAAGAACAAACGCGGTACATTTGCAACCCACAAGCTGATTGCATCCCCCGCTTCAACCATGCCAAAAGGACAGAGCTGATGTCGCAAGCGAATCTCCGCCTCGTGGAAGGAACTTCCGTGGACAAGACCAAGGCTCTTGACGCCGCCCTGTCACAGATCGAACGCGCCTTTGGCAAGGGCTCGATCATGCGGCTGGGGAAAAACCAGCCCGCGATGGAGATCGAGACGATTTCAACCGGCTCCCTCGGCCTCGACATAGCCCTTGGCGTCGGCGGCCTGCCGCGCGGCCGCGTGATCGAAATCTATGGCCCTGAATCGTCGGGCAAGACCACGCTCGCCCTGCACACCATCGCCGAAGCCCAGAAAAAGGGCGGCGTCTGCGCCTTCGTTGACGCCGAGCACGCGCTTGACCCGGTCTATGCGCGCAAACTCGGCGTCCATCTCGACGACCTCTTGATCTCGCAGCCCGACACCGGCGAACAGGCGCTGGAAATCACCGACACCCTCGTCCGCTCCGGCGCGGTTGACGTGCTCGTCGTCGATTCGGTCGCGGCCCTTGTGCCCCGCGCCGAAATCGACGGCGAAATGGGCGACGTCCAGCCCGGCCTGCAAGCCCGCCTGATGAGCCAGGCGCTGCGCAAACTCACCGCCTCGATCTCCAAGTCGCGGACCATGGTGATCTTCATCAACCAGATCCGCATGAAGATCGGCGTGATGTACGGCTCGCCCGAAACCACCACCGGCGGCAATGCGCTCAAATTCTACGCCTCCGTGCGCCTCGACATCCGCCGCATCGGCGCGATCAAGGATCGCGAGGAAGTGGTCGGCAACCAGACCCGCGTAAAGGTGGTCAAGAACAAGGTGGCGCCGCCGTTCAAGCAGGTCGAATTCGACATCATGTATGGCGAGGGCGTCTCGAAATACGGCGAACTGGTCGATCTCGGCGTCAAGGCCGGCGTGGTGGAAAAATCCGGCGCCTGGTTCTCCTTCGACAGCCAGCGCCTCGGCCAGGGACGCGAAAACGCCAAGGCCTTCCTGAAAGCCAATCCCGAGGCGGCGGCGCGAATCGAACAGACGATCCGTGAAAACGCCGGCCTCATCGCCGAACGCATCCTCGACAATATCGACCCCGGTTCGGAAGACAGCGACGACTGAGGCTGTTCCCATCCTGCGGCCGTCATGCCCGGCCTTGTGCCGGGTATCCGCGCGGTTGGGTACCCAATAATCTCGAAAACTTGCTGCTATGGCATCGCGTGGATGGCCGGACAAGCCCGGCCATGACGCGAGTTAGTTGGCAGCTTCTTCGGCTTCCGACCCCGGCGCGCCCGTTGGCGCGACAAGATAATCCGTTGTCCGCTCTCGACAGGTCCTTGGCCTGCCGGTAGATAAGGCCGCTTGCCTGCTCCATATATGGAAGTTGCACGTTAGGAAAAACGCACACCTTTCAAGACATGGGCGCGGCGAGGGCTGAGGCAGAGGATCGAGACCATTCCATGAGCGGCGTCAACGAAATCCGGTCCACCTTTCTCGATTATTTCGCGAAACACGGGCACACCGCGGTCGAATCCTCGTCGCTGGTCCCGCGCAACGACCCAACCCTGATGTTCACCAACGCGGGGATGGTGCCGTTCAAGAACCTCTTCACCGGAGCCGAAAAGCGAGATTATGTCCGCGCCGCCTCGTCGCAGAAATGCGTGCGCGCCGGCGGCAAGCACAACGATCTCGACAATGTCGGCTATACCGCGCGCCACCACACATTCTTCGAAATGCTGGGCAATTTTTCCTTCGGCGATTATTTCAAGGAGCAGGCCATCGCTCTCGCCTGGGACCTGATCATCAAGGATTTCGGGCTGCCCAAGGACAAACTGCTCGTCACCATCTATCACGATGACGAGGAAGCCTTCGGCCTGTGGAAGAAGATCGCCGGTTTCTCCGACGACCGCATCATCCGCATCGCCTCGAGCGACAATTTCTGGTCGATGGGCGAGACCGGCCCCTGCGGCCCCTGCTCCGAGATCTTCTTCGACCAGGGCCCCGCCCTGGCCGGCGGCCCGCCCGGCAGCCCGGACGAGGACGGCGACCGGTTTTTGGAGTTCTGGAACCTCGTCTTCATGCAATACGAGCAGGTCGCGCCGGGCCAGCGCGTTCCCCTGCCCCGCCCGTCGATTGACACCGGCATGGGGCTCGAGCGCATCGCCGCGCTGATGCAGGGCGTGCACTCCAATTATGACATCGACCTGTTCCGCGCCCTGATCCGCGCCGTGGCCGAAGCCACCGGCGTCGAACCGGACGGCAAGATGCAGGCGAGCCACCGCATCATCGCCGATCATCTGCGCGCCTCAGCCTTCCTCGTCGCCGATGGCGTGCTGCCCGCCAATGAAGGGCGTGGCTATGTCCTGCGCCGCATCATGCGCCGCGCCATGCGCCATGCGCAAATGCTCGGCGCGCGCGATCCGCTGATGTGGCGCCTCGTTCCCGCCCTCGTTCGTGAGATGGGCGCGGCCTATCCCGAACTGAACCGCGCCCAGTCGCTGATCGAAGAGACGCTGAAGCTCGAGGAAACGCGTTTCCGCGTGACGCTCGCGCGCGGACTATCGATCCTCGACGACGAATCGAAGGATTTGCAAGCCGGCCAGAAGCTGCCTGGCGATGTCGCCTTCAAACTATACGACACGTTCGGCTTCCCGCTCGACCTGACGCAGGAGGCGTTGCGCGCGCGGAAAATCGGCGTCGACACCCCGGCCTTTGACGCCGCCATGCAGCGCCAGCGCGCCGAGGCGCGCAAGGCCTGGACCGGCTCGGGCGAGGCGGCGACCGAAACCGTCTGGTTCGCCATCAAGGACCAGGTCGGCGCCACCGATTTTCTTGGCTATGACACCGAGCAGGCCGAAGGCGTGGTCGCGGCGCTGGTGCGCGACGGCGCGCAGGTCAAAAAGCTCTCGGCCGGCGAAAAAGGCGGCGTCATCCTCAACCAGACGCCGTTTTACGCCGAATCGGGTGGCCAGGTCGGCGACACCGGCGTGCTCCACGCTCCCGGCGTGCGGATGCGGGTCGAAAACACCGCCAAGAAACTTGGCTCCCTGTTCGTGCACGAGGTTGTCGTCGAGGAAGGCGCCATCGAGCCCGGCGCGGCCTTGCAGCTCGAGGTCGACCACGAGCGCCGAACGGCTGTCCGCGCCAACCATTCGGCCACCCATTTGCTGCACGAGGCGTTGCGCGAAGTTCTGGGCGACCATGTCGCGCAAAAGGGCTCGCTTGTCGCACCCGACCGGCTGCGCTTCGACTTCGCCCATCCCAAGCCGATCTCCGATCAGGAACTGGCTGAGATCGAGGACATCGCCAATCGGGTGGTGCTCGAAAACGCGCCTGTCGTCACGCGCCTGATGGCGGTGGACCAGGCGATCGAGTCGGGCGCCCGCGCTCTTTTCGGTGAAAAATACGGCGACGAGGTGCGCGTCGTCTCGATGGGCGCAGGCTCGCGCCACGCATTTTCGGTCGAACTGTGCGGCGGCGTTCATGTGGCGCGCACCGGCGACATCGGCCTGGTGTCGATCGTCGGGCGCGGCGCGGTGGCGGCCGGCGTGCAGCGCATCGAGGCCAAGACAGGCATGGCGGCCCGCCGCCATCTCAATGCGGAGGCGCGTGTGCTGCGCGACATTTCCGGGCTGCTGCGCGCGCCGATCGAAGACGCGTCCGAACGCCTCGCCGCGGTTCTGGAAGATCGGAAAAAACTCGAACGCGAACTCACCGAGGCGCGGAAAAAACTCGCCATGGGCGGCGGCGGCGCGGCCGAACAGCCTATCCGCCAGATCGCCGGAGTGAATTATTTTTCGCGCG
Source organism: uncultured Alphaproteobacteria bacterium (assembly GCA_963828185.1). GTDB lineage: Bacteria > Pseudomonadota > Alphaproteobacteria > Rhizobiales > Beijerinckiaceae > Rhodoblastus. The sequence goes on from CAWHDV010000002.1 coordinate 142,697, forward strand.
CCGTGTCCGGCGTCGAAATGAAGGATCTCAAATCCCTGGCCGACGAAGCCAAGCAGGCGGTCAAATCGGGGATCGTCGCCATTGTCGGCATCTCCGAGGACGGCCGCGCCGGCGTGGTCGTGGCGGTGACGCCGGATTTGACGCAAAAATTCAATGCCGTCGATTTCGTGCGCATCGCCTCGGAAAAGCTTGGCGGCAAGGGCGGCGGCGGCCGGCCCGACATGGCCCAGGCCGGCGGCCCCGACGGCGCGGCGGCGGAGGCGGCGCTCCAGGCGGTCGCCGATCTGCTCCAAGAACGCGCGGGAGCGTAGGAAGGAACGCGCCGGAGCGTGAATACTTACCGCCGTTCGCGGCGGTGCAGGAACGCCAGCCGCTCGAACATATGGACGTCCTGCTCGTTCTTGAGCAGGGCGCCATGCAGCGGCGGAATGAGTTTCGACGTATCGCTCTCGCGCAATTGTTCGGGCGTGATGTCCTCGCTGAGCAGAAGCTTCAGCCAGTCGAGCAATTCGGAAGTCGAGGGCTTCTTCTTCAGGCCGGGGACTTCGCGCATCTGGAAGAACAGACGGAGCGCCTCCTCGACCAGGCTTTTCTTGAGATCGGGGAAATGCGCCGCGACGATCGCCTCCATCGTCGCACGGTCCGGGAACTTGATGTAGTGGAAGAAGCAACGGCGCAAAAACGCGTCGGGCAGTTCCTTCTCGTTGTTCGAGGTGATGATCACCAGCGGCCGTTTGCTCGCCATGACCGTTTCGCCGGTCTCGTAGACGTGGAACTCCATCCGGTCGAGTTCGAGCAGCAGGTCGTTGGGAAACTCGATATCGGCCTTGTCGATTTCGTCGATCAGCAGGACCATCCGCTCCTCCGCGGAAAAGGCCTCCCATAATTTGCCGCGCTTGATGTAATGGCCGATATCCGTCACCCGCGGGTCGCCGAGTTGCGAATCGCGCAGGCGCGAGACGGCGTCATATTCGTAAAGTCCCTGCTGCGCCTTGGTGGTGGACTTGATGTGCCAGGTCAAAAGCCGCGCCGACAAGGCGCTGGCGACCTCCTCGGCCAGCACGGTCTTGCCCGTCCCCGGCTCGCCCTTGACCAGAAGCGGACGCTCCAGCGTCACGGCGGCGTTGACCGCGACGCGCAAATCCTGCGTCGCGATATATCTGCTCGATCCGCTGAAGCGCATGAACTTGTCCCATTAATGGAGTCTTTGCGGCCGTAGATCCGCGTATATTCGAATCGATTTTGGCGCCGCAGCAAGCACGGAGCAAGCGGCCAGGGGAATTTGCCTGCGAGGATTCGGGCCGCAGAAGTCGACAAAGCCGGAATATCGCCGCTTTGTTGAGACGAGAGCTCTGACGCCAACCTTAACGCGGCGTTAACGCCCGACGCCGCAATTTCGCCCGCACGAGCCCGAAATAGCTCATTATCAAGGGCTTTCACGTTTTCCACAGCCCCTCGCGGAAATGTGACATTTCTACAACTCGCTGCCGCCGAATGAGCCAAAACGGCCAAAGTTGCGCCACTTTGGCCCTCCGGCCCTTTGATCGCCGCGCAGCTTCGACTAATGTGAAGTTCTCGGATGTCCCGTGTAGATGTTGTTCGGCTTCGGCCTGGACGGGGACCCACGGGATCGAAGTATCGATTGGTTTACACTGACTGAAGCCCTCGGGAGGGGTATTCAAAATGAAGCTCAAGTCCACACTGCTCGGCGCCGTCGCCGTCGCCGCCCTCGCTCTGACGTCGGGCGCCGCCCTCGCCGGTTACGTCACCCCGCCCGGCGAACGCGCCGGCATCGACCTCGCCTCGCCGCTTCCGGAAGGCGTCTATTTCGTCAACCTCGCCGGCGCCGCCGGCAGCGATCGCCGTTTCGCGAATGATAGCACTGGCAACGCCCAGCTGAACTTCGACGTTCCCGTCATCGTCTGGTCGACCCCCTGGTCGATCCTCGGCGGCAAGCTCGAACTCATCGCCGCCGCTCCGGTTGCGGAACTCGGCATTCATGCGGCCCCCGGCAGCACCCGCGCCTCGCTCTATGCCTCGGGCCTGTACAACCCCTTCGTCGCCGCTTCGTTGAACTGGAACCTCGGCAACGGCTTCAGCGTCGGCATCCTGCAGGGCGGCTATATCCCGATGACCTCGGGTGAACTGTCCGAAATCGGCGCGACCAACCACGGCGCGCTCGACGAACAGCTGATGCTCGCCTACCACATGAACGGCTGGAACGCGACCGCCAACCTGCACTACAACATCGTGTTCAACGAAATCGCCGCCAGCGGAAACCTCGGCGGCGCCAAGAACTCGGACGCCTTCATCTACGATCTCGGCCTGACCAAGACCCTCGGCAAGTGGGAAGTCGGCGCCGTCGGCTTCGGTTCGGAAACCACCAGCATCAACGGCGTCAAAGGCAACTCGCAGTTCGCGCTTGGCGGCCTGGTCGGCTACAACTTCGGCCCGGTCATCACCCAGATGTACCTGTCCACCGACGTCTACAGCAACTATCCCAGCAAAGAGACTCGCCTCTTGACGCGCGTCATCATTCCGCTGTGGAACCCGGAAGCTCCGAAGGCCGTTGCGGCCAAGTACTGAGCTGACTTGATCGGCCGGTTTTCGGACTGGCCGTAGCTCCCGCCGACGATGGTTCGCCATCGTCGGCTTTTTTTTGCCGTGACGCCTTTTTCGCCGCATGGCAGGATGTCGGCCATGCTGCTCAATTTCTTTTCCGCCCTGCGCGAGGCGCAGGTTCCCGTCTCGTTGCGCGAGTATCTCACGCTTTGCGAGGCGCTTTCCGCGGATCTGGCGGGAAAATCGGTCGAGCAATTCTACTTTCTCGCCCGCGCCTGCCTCATCAAGGACGAGCGCAATCTCGACAAGTTCGATCGGGTCTTCGGCGAGGTGTTCAAGGGCGTCGAATCTTTCGCCGACACTGCGCAACTTGCGGAAATCCCAGCGGAATGGCTCAAGAAGCTGGTTGAGAAATTCCTGACCGAGGAAGAAAAGAAAGAAATCGAAGCCCTCGGATGGAACAGATTGATGGAGACGCTCAAAAAGCGGCTCGAGGAACAAAAGGGCCGCCATCAGGGCGGGAACAAATGGATTGGCACGGGTGGGACCTCGCCTTTCGGCGCTTATGGCTATAACCCCGAAGGGGTCCGCATCGGCCAGGACGACAATCGCCATTTTCGCGCGGTCAAGGTCTGGGACAAGCGCGAGTTCAAGGATCTCGACGGGGCAGAGGAACTGGGGCCGCGCAACATGAAACTGGCCCTGCGCCGCTTGCGCAAGCTGGCGCGCACGGGCGCGGCGGAAGAGCTTGATCTCGAAGGCACCATTGGCGCCACGGCGCGCCAGGGTTTTCTCGACTTGAAATTAAGGCCGGAGCGCCGCAATGCGGTCAAGGTGCTGCTGCTGTTCGACATTGGCGGCTCGATGGACTGGCACATCCAGCAGGTCGAGCACTTGTTTGCAGCCGCGCGCAACGAGTTCAAGCATCTGGAGCATTTCTACTTCCATAATTGCCTTTACGAGCATGTATGGAAGGACAATGCGCGCCGCCATTCCGAGAAGCTCGCCACCTGGGACCTGCTGCATACCTATCCTCACGACTACAAGCTGATCTTCGTCGGCGACGCCTCGATGAGCCCCTATGAAATCGTGATGGAGAACGGCTCGGTCGAGCATGACAACGCGGAAAGCGGCAAAGTCTGGCTGGAGCGGGCGCTGCAATGCTGGCCGCACGCCGTCTGGCTCAATCCGACCCCGGAGCCGCACTGGCCTTATACGCAATCGATTGGGATGATCCAGCGCGTCACGGAAAACCGGATGTTTCCCCTTACACTCGCAGGTATCGAGGCGGGAATGAAGGAATTGACGCGTTAGCGCGCGGCGAAATTCCGTTCACCGCGCACTCCAGTTTTTTTTCGCATATTCTTTTCCAAAAACCGGAGCCTCTCTTTTGGCATACGCGTCAGCGCGGCGACCAAAAAAAGGCCACGCCGAGCTAAAGGCGTGGCCTGACTGGCGTTTTCAACGCGCCGAGGCGGTCAATTCCCGGCGGCTCCGAGTTCCTTCAACTGAGCGGTCGCGCGGTAAGTTTCGACAAAGCTTTTTGGGCAGGTTTCGACCGCCTTGCGGAGCAAGGCGATGGCTTCGTCCCTGGCCTTCTTCAGCAAGCGTTCCTGGCCAATGTAGAAGCCCGCCTCGCATCGGGCGCCCGGCGACGTCGCGCCGGCGAGGGTTTGCGTCACATCCTTGTCGCCGAGATAGAACTTCGCAACTGGCCAGGGCCATGCGCCGGTCGTCGCCTTCATCGCGTCGGCCCGCAGCTCGGCTTTGGCTCCGGCGTCGCCGCCCCGCGCCACGAATAGCCAGAGCGCCGCGTATGCGTTCGCCGGATTGAGCTTCAGCGCCTGCCGGAAACTCTCGATCGCCTTGGTCGCGTCATTGCCGGCGACTTCGGACACGCCGAGATTGAACAATGCCTGGTCGTTATTGGGCGAGAGCTTCGCTGCCGCGGCGAAGTCGGCCTGAGCCTTGGCGGCGTCTCCTTTGGCCAGCCACGCGCCGCCGCGATCCATATATGCTGCGGCGCTGTTGCCGTTGAGCGTGACCTCACGATCAAAATCGGCTATCGCCTTGTCGGTTTCGCCGCGCGCCAGCAGCAGGGCGCCGCGCCCACCGAAAAGCGGCGCGTTCTTGCCCCCCAAAGCCTCCGCCTTGTCATAGTCGGCGATAGCTTTGTCGATTTCGTCACGACCACCCATGATGTCGCCACGAATCTGATAGGCGAGGGCGTTGTCCGGATCGAGGGAGATCGCCTTGCTGCAATCGGCAAGCGCCTGATCGTGATTTCCCTTGGCGTTCAGGGCGACGCAACGATTGGCGTAGGCCCACGCGATCTCCTTGCCCTTCCATTGCCCGGAAGCGATCAAGTTTTTGCAGGCGTCGATACGCGCATCGACTGAAACAGACTTGCTAGCGTCTTCGCAGGCGAGCGCTTCGGGCGATTGGATCCTGGAAATCGATGAAGGCGCCAATCGTGTCGCGCCTGGGGGTGGCATGAACTGCATGCTGGGCGGGTAGGAATCCGCCGCCAGCGCCGCGCCACACGCCAAACCCGCGCCAAGCGACGCCAAGAGCGAAACTGGCAAAATCCGCCAAACCGCAACTTTCATTCGTTCCTCCAGCCAGACCAGCCTCGCGTCGCGAAATCCGACGCTCGCCCCTATCGAAGCGTTAGCCCATCGTTCGCTCGGGCAAAAGCCGAAACTTTTGGGCGGAGATAAGGCGAAGGCGAATCTTTCGGTGGACGACGCGCGGCCGTAAAGGCTCGACCGTCGAAAAACCGCGGTTGACAACTCGCATGGCGGCTCGACGGTCAGCATGTCGATCTTGCGCAGACGCCAGATTGAGGAGGCCGACCTGCCGGGGGGACTGACGGGCCGCCAATATTTCGCGCTCATCGCCTCGGTTCGCGGCTGCGCAGCCGATTGCTGGCCTTTTCCAGACCTTCTGGCCCGGCTTCGCCTCGACGCGGGCGAATCCCGCAATGGCCCGACCCCGTGGCGGACTGGGAGGCCAAGCGGATGATGGCGGAGCTGGCGGCGACGCGGCGCTATGCGATTCTGGTTACGACCCACCTCGTCGAGACCGTTCCGGCTCTTTGCTCCGGCGCGCTGCTGCTGTCGGACGGGCGGATCGCCCGCGCGTGGCGCAAAGACGAACTGGCGGGTCTGACGCCCGCCGCATTCGAGGAAAGCGTGATGCGGCTTCTGACCAGCTCATCCGCAATCGCCTGATACCGCGCGGCGCAGAATCGTGTAATTTGCCGCCATGCGCCGACTGCTCCTCTTACGCCACGCCGAAGCTGTCCATTCGAGCAATTGCAGCGACCGCGAACGGCCGTTGACGCCGGGGGGACGGCGGGATGCGGCGCGCGTCGGCGCTCACGTGGCCGAAACCAACCAGCGGATCGACCTGATCCTGGTTTCGGATTCGACGCGCACCATCGAGACCCTGGAGCTGGCGCTCGCCGCATACGGGCGCACGCCGGAAGTCAGGATCGACAAGGCGCTCTACCACGCCGAGCGCCGCTACCTGATGGCCCTGGCGCGCGATCTGCCAGATACGGTGGGCGCGGCGATGATCGTCGGGCATAATCCGGCGATCGGCGAATTTTCCGCCCATTACGCCGGCTCCGGCGACCGCGACGCGCTGAGCCGGCTTTCGCTCGGCTTTCCCCCGGGCGGCCTGGCGATCATCGACAACGAGGCGGAGGAATGGCGCAAGTTGCGCTGGGGCGCCGGAGACCTCAGCTTTTTTTAACATGATGCGGCTATGATCGCCTGGACGCCAGCCCTGCGCGTGATTGCCTCGTGATCTTCAACTTTATGTGAATTATAGATATTTTTCCGTTAGTTATGACAGCTTCATGAAAGCTCGCTGGAGCTACTTGTGAAACGCCGTCACAGACATCTCTCAACATATTGTCAAAACACAATATTTTTGCCGCTCTATCTGCGCTGACGAGATCTCTCCCCGCGCCCTGCGGCGATGTTTGACAAAAGCCGCTGAAACTTGCCCCTTTCGTGATTAGATGATCCGCTGGGCCTCAGCTTCGCCCGCCCCCGCCGGAGTCCCGCTTGTCCGTCCTCGCCGACTTTTTCAACGAGGCGCGCAACAGCGCCGCCAACCTGTCCGACCTGATCCGCGGCAAGGGGCTGCGGCTGGGCGTCACCGGCCTGTCGCGCGCCGGCAAGACCGTTTTCATCACGGCGCTGGCCCAGCACCTGACCGCCCAGTTCCTGAGTTTGGGCGGCGGCGGGCGGAAAAACCTCCTGCCCGTGTTTCGCGTCGCGGCGGAAGGACGGCTGACCGGCGGGCGGCTGGAGCCGCAGCCCGACGACCATGTCGCGCGCTTCGCCTATGAGGATCATCTCGCCGCCCTGACTGGTTTGGACCGCCATTGGCCGCAATCGACCCGGCAGATCTCGGAATTGCGGCTTTGCCTGGATTTCGAGCGTTTGCAGGGTTTTCCGCGTGGAAAAGCGCATTTCACCATCGACATCGTCGATTATCCCGGCGAATGGCTGCTCGACCTGCCGCTGCTGGAGAAAACCTTCGCGCAATGGTCGCGCGAAACGCTCGAAGCCAGCGCCGCCGCCGCCCGCGCGCCCCTCGCCGCCGACTGGCGCGGCTTCGCGCAACCCCTCGACCCCTCCGGCCCGGAGGACGAGGTTTTGGCGCGGCGCGCTGCGGAGGTCTTCACCGGTTATCTGCGCGCCGCGCGCGGCGACGCCTACGCGCTTTCGACCCTGCCGCCCGGCCGCTTCCTCATGCCCGGCGACCTCGAGGGATCGCCGGCCCTGACCTTCGCGCCCCTGCTTCTCCCCGAGGGCTTCGAGGCGGTTCCGGGCACGCTGGCGGCGATGATGGAGCGGCGCTACGAATCGTACAAAAGCCATGTCGTGCGGCCTTTCTTCCGCGATCATTTCGCCCGGCTCGACCGCCAGATCGTGCTGGTCGATGCGTTGGCGGCGCTCAATTCCGGCCCCGCCGCGCTGCGCGACCTGCAAAACGCCCTGAACGACGTTCTGGGCGCCTTCCGCGTCGGCCGCGCCGGCGCCATCCAGAAATTGTTCCGGCCGAAGATCGACAAGATCCTGGTCGCCGCGACCAAGGCCGACCATCTGCATCACATGAGCCACGACCGTCTCGAAGCGATCCTGCGCCAGGTTACGGCGCGCGCCATCTCGCGCTCGGAGTTTTCCGGCGCCGAAGTGGATGTCATCGCGCTGGCCGCCGTGCGGGCGACGCGCGAGGTCGCCGTGCGGCGCGGTCGGGAGACGATTGACGCGATCGTCGGCGCGCCCCTGAAAGGTGAGACGCTCGACGGGCAGGTTTTCGACGGCGAGGCCGAGGCGGCGATTTTCCCCGGTCTTTTGCCATCCGATCCGCGCGCGGCGTTCCGTGGCGACGGGCTGGCCCAGGCGGAAAGCGAATCGGATTACCGCTTCCTGCGCTTTCGCCCGCCGGTTCCGCTCCTGGGGCCGGATGGGCTGCCCCTGCCGCCGCCGCATATCAGGCTTGACCGCGCCTGCCAGTTCCTGTTCGGAGACCGGCTCACATGAGCGAGCAAGAAAAGCAGAGGCCGCGCGCCTTCCGGCTTGGCGCCGTCACCGGCGCGGGAAACGATTTCGTCATCGAGGACCGGCCCGACGTCTATGCCGCCGAGGCCGAGTCCTTGTCGGTCGACCCGGCCGAACGCGCGGTCGAAGCAGCGCAAACCCGCGGCATTCTCCGCGGGGCTGGCTTTTCCTGGGGCGGCCTTTTGGCTTCGGCGCTTGGCGGACTGGCGAGTTTCGCCTTGGGACTGTGGCTCGACGGGCTGATCGAGGCCCTGTTCGCCCGCTCCAGGGCGCTCGGCTTCATCGGCCTCGGCCTTGCCGGCCTCGCCTTGCTGGCGGCTTTCGTGCTGGCGGGGCGCGAAATCCACGCGATCTTCCGCCAGCGCCGCATCGCCACGCTGCACATTGCGCTCGCGCGGGCGCATGAGGCCGACGATCGCGAGGCGGCGCGGAGGCATGTCGGCGAACTGGCGGCGCTCTACTTCAAGCGGCCCGAGACCGCCAGCGCCCGCGAAAACCCTTGACGAGATGCGCCGCGAGATCATCGATGGACGCGACTTGATCGACATAGCCGAGCGGCAATTGATGCCTTCGCTCGACGCCCTCGCGCGATCGGAAATCGCCGCCGCCGCCAAGCGCGTGTCGCTTGTCGCGGCGCTCAGCCCGCGCGCCATCATCGATGTGCTGTTCGTCGCCGCGCAGGCCTTGCGGCTGATCCGGCGCATCGCCGAAATCTATGGCGGACGGCCCGGCCTGCTCGGCGCCTGGCGGCTGGCGCGCGCCGTCGGCTCGCATCTCGCCATCACCGGCGGCATGGCGATCGGCGACAGCCTGATGCAGACCATTCTCGGCCACGGGATAGCCGCGAAGATTTCCGCCCGCCTCGGCGAAGGCGTGCTCAACGGACTGCTGACGGCGCGGATCGGCCTGTCCGCCATGGCGGTGTGCCGGCCGATGCCCTATTTCGCGCAAAAGCCGCCGGGCGTGCGCGAGGTCGCGCCGTTCCTGTTCAGCGATGGCAAAAGCGCCGACGCGGCAAAACATCAGGGTTGATATCAGCCCTGTTGCTCAGCCCTGCTCAGCCCTGTTGCTCAGCCCTGTTGCTTGGGCGTCTCGATGATCAGCCCATCAAGTTCCCCGGTGATCGTGATCTGGCAGGACAGGCGCGAGGTCGGGCGCGGATCGACCGCGAAATCGAGCATGTCGTTTTCCATCGGGCTCGCCGGCGGCAATTTGTCCAGCCATTCCGGCGCGACATAGACATGGCAGGTGGCGCAGGCGCAGGCGCCGCCGCATTCGGCGACGATTTCATCGATCCCGGCCTTGGTCGCGGCTTCCATCACGGTCATGCCCGGCTCGGCTTCGACGGCGCGCTTTTCTCCGGTTGAGCTGACGTAAATGACCTTGACCATGCGCAATTCCCGATTTCTGTCGTTGCGTCTCGGACGCGTTCTTGGACGCGCCTTGGATGCGTTCTTGGGCTTTGGCGTGTGTTTTAATCGGGATTTCTGGATTTCGCCACTGCGGAATTCGTGCCCATCGGCGACGCCTGGTCGAAATCGCAAGCGGCGATGCATGACAGATGGAGGAGATGAGGAAGATTGATCGCGCTCATCTTGGTCATGATGCGGGCCCTGTGCGCCTCCACCGTGCGCACGCTCAGACCGAGTTCGGCGCAAATTTCCTTGTTCGACAGTCCTCTCAACAGTCCCAGCAGCACCTGGCCTTCGCGCGCCGACAGAGTCGCCCTTCTGTCGCGGAGCAATCGCCATTCCGCGTGATGGGCGTTCCGATCGCGCCCGATCGCCAATGCCGCGCGCACGGCGGCGAGCAGGGTTTCGGCGTCCAACGGTTTCTCGACGACATCGGACGCGCCCATCTTCATGGCGCGAACGGCGAGCGCCACGTCTTTTTCGTCGACGATCGCGACAAGTCGGAGCGCATGCCGCCGCCGCTGCAATTCGATCAGCAGTTCAAGGCTCTTGCTGTCCGGCGCCGCGAGATCCGCCACCACGCAACCCACCTCGCCAGGCGACGCGAGGCGCAACAGGCTTTTCGGCGAGGCGTGCGCCCGGACGGCATAGCCAGCTTTCTCCAGCAAGACGCGAATGGCGTCTCGCGCATACGGATCATGGTCGATCACATGGACGACGCCGGTTGCGGGCGCCTCGTCGCACGGCGCAACAATGGATCGGTCGTTGGCGCCCGCGCGCGTCATGGCGTCTCGGGCGGCGTCCCACCCTCGGACGCCGGGTCGTCGCGGGAATCATCCATGAGCGAAACGAGCACCGCGATGCGCATCAGCGCGGTCGGGCTTTTGGCGTCCAGTTTCTCGATCAGCCGCGCCCGGTAAGTCTCGACCGATTTCGGACTTACGGAGAGGCGCCGGGCGATTTCCTTGATTGAAAGCCCCTGGGCGATGGAATCGATGACTTCGCGCTCACGCGGCGACAAGGCCGCCATCTTGGCCAGGGCTTCCGCAGCCTCGGCGCGGAGGCGCGCCGCCGTGCTCATCCCCGGCGCCGCCCCCTGGCGATCCGATTCGGGCTCCGACCGGCCGGATCTCGCGACCTCGTCACTTGGCGAAGGGACATTGTTCTTGTTTTCGTTCTCGTCTTCCGCCGTGGCGTCCATTATCGCTGAAATCCAATTCACATTTTCGTTATCACTTGTGAATAGCGGACTTCCTGAATCATTTCTTGTCGGATTGTTCCTGACAAGCAGAAGCTTCCACGCGGCCAATAAATCCCTTGCGACATTGGGGAACGAGCCGCCCGGACCACTCAGATTAATACTGGTTTCGTGATATGTTTACTTGCGCGCCGATGCTCCAGACGCGGGCGGCTTCAAAAGCGCTCGTCGAGCGACGCAAGCAATGCGATGCGCATCAGGTTCGCCGCCGATTTCGCATTCATCTTTTCAATCAGCCGCGCCCGATAAGTCTCGACCGACTTCGGGCTCAAAGCCAGGCTGCCGGCTATTTCCTTGATGGTCAGGCCCTTGGCGAACCCATCGAGGACGTCGCGCTCACGTCGTGACAGCGCGCTCAGCCTCGTCATTGCATTGGCCGTTTGCGCTCGCAGGCGGACGGTCGTGCCGAAGCCATCCATCGCGCGTCGGATCGCCGCGATCAACATTGTCGTGTCCAACGACTTTTCGATAAACTCGGAAGCGCCCGCGCGGATGGCTTCGGTCGCAGGCGAACCGTCGCGCAACGCGCCCACGGCGACCACGGACAAAGAATTGCTCATGACGGCGAGCGCGCGAATAAGGTCTAGTCCACTTGCGGTGGCGCGGGAGACTTCCACGATCACGCAATCTCGCCGCGCGGCGTTCAACTCGCTGAGAAACGCCGCTGCAGAGCCATAAGCCCTGACCTCAAGTCCCGTCGCACGCAAACTACTTGTTATGTTCAGCACATAATCTTCGTCTTCAGTGACAATATATACTTTTGCATAGTCGAACATAGCCGACATCACGATTACCCATCGCGGCGCTGCGCCTGCCATGAAATTCCATAAAGCCGCACCTTCGCCTTAAGCCTTGGCTTTTCCGTATGATTCAACTTGCAGGACGCGCCAAAGTTCAATCCGCGTCCGTGGCGCTCGGGAGCGGCGGCGGCGGGGACGAACCCTTCGGAAGGGCGATGGGAATTCGTACTGAAAACAACGTGACGTTTGCGGCGCCGCATGACCGGCGCGCGCGTCAATGTTGATCGCGGCTTCGCCCGGCCTCAGCCCCTGACGTCAGGGCCTCGGCCAGCTTGCGACGCAACTGTTCGGCGCTGACCGGCTTGTGCAGCAGATCGAAGCCGCTCGTACCGATGTCATGGATACATTCCCCGGCCGTATCGCCCGTCAGGACCAGGGTCGGAACCACTCGGCCAACCCGGCGCGCCAGTTCCTCGGCGGCGCCGACGCCGCTCAGGCCGCCGCCCAGGCGATAGTCCGTGACGATCGCGGCGAAGGCGCCAAGCGCCTCAGCCGCCAGCGCCAACGCCTGTTCCCCGCTGGCCGCCGCCATCGTCCGGTATCCCCATTCCTGCAGCATGGCTTCGAGCCCCTGCCGCAGGATGGCGTTGTCCTCGATGAGCAGGACGCAGCCGCCGGGGTCGTCCAGTTCGACTTCCTGCTTGACCGCCGGCGCGACGAACCTGATCACGGGCAGCGAAAGCGAGAACCGCGACCCCCGGCCGGACTTGGACGCCAGTTCGACTTTCGTCCCGAGCAGCGCCGCCAGCCTGGCGACGATGGCGAGGCCGAGACCGAGACCCCGTTCGAGGTCGCGCCCGGGATTGTTGAGCTGGAAGAATTCATCGAAGATCGCGGCCTGCTTTTCCTCGGCAATGCCGACGCCCGTGTCGATGACGTCGATCCTGACGTGATCGCCGCGGCGGCGCATGCCGATGAGGATTTTGCCGCTCGCCGTATAGCGGATCGCGTTCTCGATCAGGTTGCGCAGCGCGCGCTCCAGCAAGGCGGGATCGGTTCGAACAAAAAACTCGCGCCGCGCCATCCGCAACCCGAGCCCCATGTCCGCCGCCTTGGCCCGGTATTCGCCGCCAAGCCGCGCCAGCAGCGCGCCGAGATCGACGATCTCCACCGAGGGTTCGACGACGCCGGCGTCGAGGCGGGAAATATCGAGAATGGCGGTGAGCAGGCCGTTCAACCCGCCCAAGGCCTGCTTCATCATTTGCGCCGTCGATACGGCCTTGGGATTGGTCGCCACCTGGCGCTCGATCAGCGAGAGCAACAGCACCAGCGACTGCACCGGCTGGCGCAGGTCATGACTGGCCGCCGCGAGGAACTTCGACTTTGCAAGGTTGGCGCGCTCCGCTTCCGCCTTGGCGGCGGCGAGATCGCCCTCAATCGCCTTTTGCGTGGATATGTCGCGGAAACAGACGGAAATGCCGCCTTCACGCGTTGGATAAACGCTGAAAGCCGTCCATCGCCCGAGGATCGGCGAAACGAATTCGAATTCGCGCGGCTGTTTCCCGGTCATCACTTGCCGATAATTGGCGTGCACCGCCGTGTCCCGAACCATGGGGAAGACGTCGAAAAAATAACGGCCGATCGCCTCGTCACGTCTCTTCTCGAGGACCGCTTCCGCCCGCGCGTTGAAATAAACGAACCGCCAGTTCGCGTCCAAGGCGTAGAATCCGTCGGCGATGCTGGCGAGGATTTCATCCGCCTTGTCCCTGGCCGCCGCCAGGGCGTCGCGGGCCTCGATTGTCGGCGTGACGTCGAGAAGGGTGGCGAAAACGCGCGCCGCCTTATGATCGATGTCGCACTCGGGCCTCCAGTCGCTCTCGAACCAGCGCTCCACCCCGTCGTCGCCGATGAGCCGATAGCGAAGCTTGCCGCTCCCGCCGGCGAAGATGTCGTCGAACATGGCCGAAACCGCCGGCCGGTCGGCCAGAACCACTTTTGCCAGCAGGCCGGACCGCGCGCCTTCCAGCCTGCCGCCGTCCGGCGGCGTTCGTGGCTTGTAGCCCATCACATCGACGAAATTTTCCGCCAGCCGAACCCATTGCCGGGTCAGATCGAATTGAACGTAGGTCAGTCGTGCGGCGTCGGCGGCGCGGTGCAACCGGGCCTCTGACTGGCCCAGTTCCCGGTGCAACATGGCCGCGGCGGACGCGTATCCAAGGAAACGCCCGAGCCGCGTGGTCCCTGCCCGTTGTTCAAGCTCATCCTGCTCGGCGATTTCGTCGGTGATATCGCGTATGGCGCCGACCAGCTTGCCGGGCGCGTCGCCCTCGAGGGCGATCTGCGCGTTGAACTTGATCCAGCGCAGAGCCCCGTCGTTGGCGCGACGGATGCGGTAGGCCAGTTCGAAATGGCGCGGGCCGTCAGGCTCCAGCGCCGCCGCGTAGGCCGCGTCAAAGTGGAGAGCGTCTTCTGGAAGGATCAGGCGCGCGAACAATTCGCGGGTGATTTCCGCGTCGGGCTCGAGCCCGAAGATAGCCTTGGTCGCCGCAGGCCAGTTTTTCGTGCGGGCGACCGCGTCCCAGTTCCAGCCGCCGGCGTTTCCGAGCCTTGCTCGCGGCCCGTGCTCTATCGGCTGCATCGTCACGAACGGTGGGGCTTTCGTGACGATCATGCTTGATTTCACCCCACAAACACGCCGGATCGGAAACCCGACCGTCACAGAACCGATTTGGGCGCCGTGGCGCCACGCGTCGCAACGCACTTTTTAAAAGCGCGCAATCAATAGCGTAAACCGCCTTCGCCCGCTTGTCAGGATATGCCTGACAAGCCCTGGCCTTTGCCGCGTCCGCCGGATCAAAAGCGGCGTCAATCGAAACCGGGATTCAGCGCCTGGCAGGCGGCGGCGACCGCCTCCGGCCGATGGCCGCCGGCGGCGGCGAATTCCAGCAGCAGCGCCTCGTCACTGGCCAGATGCGCCATCAGGCCGGCCAGGAATCCCTCCTGCGCCGCGGCCCGCCGCAAATGCGCCACATCGAGGCCGGAAAGGTTGAGGAAGCGCGACATGCGCTCGGGCTCGGCGGCGAGGAAGGCGAGCGCCGCGACGGCGAGTGCTTCCGCCTTCTCTCTGGTTGGCGGCCGGTCGGGGGGAATGCGGGGCGGCAAGGCGGTGTTTCCGAATGATAAATTTAACGAAACGAGTCTGGCGCAAATTTTCATTTCGTCAATTTATATCACTTAGGTTCAATCCCGGCGGCTGCGAAAGATTCGGGCCACATTAGGCTTTGGCGGATCGTGATGAAGAAGACAGTCCTGATCGTTGAAGACAATGAGCTGAACATGAAGCTCTTCAACGACCTGCTCGAAGCGCACGGCTATTTGACCGTTCAGACCAAGAACGGGGTCGAGGCGGTGAAGCTGGCGCGCGAGCATATGCCGAACCTGATCCTGATGGACATTCAGCTGCCGGAGGTCTCGGGCCTGCAGGTGACGCAATGGCTCAAGGACGATCCCGCCCTCGCCCATATCCCCGTCGTCGCCATTACCGCCTTCGCCATGAAGGGCGATGAGGAAAAAATCCGCCAGGGCGGCTGCGAGGCCTATCTGTCGAAGCCGATTTCGGTGGTCAAGTTCCTGGAAACCGTCCGCAATTACATCGGAGACGAGTGAGTGCGGCGCTTCCGAATTTTTTTTGAAAGGCCATGCCGATGACGGCCCGCGTGCTGGTGGTTGACGATGTCGTCCCCAATCTCAAGCTGCTCGAAGCGCGGCTGACGGCGGAATATTTCGAAGTGGTCACGGCGACCAACGGTTTCGAAGCGCTGGATATCTGCGAAAGGGGCGAATGCGACATCGTCCTGCTCGACGTGATGATGCCCGGCATGGACGGTTTCGAGGTCTGCCGCAAGTTGAAGGCCAATCCCGAGACCCTGCACCTGCCGGTGGTCATGGTCACCGCGCTCGACCAGACCGCCGACCGCGTCAAGGGCCTTGAGTGCGGCGCCGACGATTTCCTGACCAAGCCGATCGACGAAATCGCGCTGCTCGCCCGCGTCCGCTCGCTGGCGCGGCTCAAGCAGGTGGTGGACGAATTGCGCTCCCGCGCCGCGACGTCCGCGACGCTTGGCGTCACCGCGGCCGTGCGGCATTCGCTCGACGACGGTCTCGGCGGCCGGGTCCTGCTGGTCGATGACCGCGTCAATTCCTCCGATCGCCTGATCGCCGCCCTGCGCGGCCGTTACGAAGTCGACGTCGAGGGCGATCCGCTGCAGGCCCTGACGCGCGCCGGCGAACGCGATTACGAACTGGTCGTCGTCAGCCTCGGGCTGGCCAATTTCGACGGGTTGCGGCTGTGCAGCCAGTTGCGCTCGCTCGACCGCACCCGCCATACCCCGCTTCTCATGCTGGCCGATCTGGAAGACCGCCAGCGCATCCTGCGCGGGCTCGACCTCGGCGTGAACGACTATATCGTCCGCCCGATCGACAAGAACGAGATCATCGCCCGCGTCCGCACCCAGGTCCGCCGCAAGCGCTACGCCGACAGCCTGCGCAACAATGTCCAGGCGGCGATGGAAATGGCGGTCGTCGATCCGCTGACCGGCCTCAACAACAGGCGCTATCTCGAATCGCATCTCGTCGGCCTGCTGGAGCAGGCGGCGCAGAAGGGCCGTCCCGTTTCGACGATGATCCTCGACATCGATCATTTCAAGCGGGTGAACGACAGCTACGGCCACGACGCCGGCGATGAAGTGCTGAAATCGTTCGCGGCGCGGGTCAAGCGCGTGGTGCGCGGCGGCGACCTGATGTGCCGCTTCGGCGGCGAGGAGTTCATCGTCGTCATGCCCGACACCAAATTGTCGATCGCGCAGATCGTCGGCGAGCGAATTCGCGCCGCGGTCGCCGGCGCCCCGTTCGAAATCGAAAAAGGCGCGCGCGCCATTCCGGTGACGGTCTCGATCGGCGTCGCCGATTCGAATGGCGACGACACGCCCGACGCCTTGTTCAGGCGCGCCGACCAGGCGCTGTATCTGTCGAAGAACAGCGGCCGCAACCGCGTCACCGCCGCAGCGGCGTGATCGACGGCCATGAACGACAACTCGGCCGAGACGCGGAAATTTGGTGGGATCGAACTCTGCCGCTTCCTGTGCGCCCTGGCGGTGGTGATCTATCATTTTCAGCAGTTTTTCTGCTCCAGGGTGTGGATATACGCGATAGACGCCGATGTCGCCGGCCGCGCCGCCTACCCGCTCTATGGGGCCCTCGCCCCCTTTTACCATCAAGGCGATAGCGCCGTGCGGGTGTTCTGGGCGATTTCCGGCTTCATCTTCTTCTGGAAATACGCCGAACCGATCCACGACCGCACAATTGACGGCGCCAAGTTCTTCGTCTGGAGGTTCGCCCGACTCTATCCGCTGCACCTGCTGACCCTCGCGGTCGTCGCCGGCCTGCAGGCGCTTTATCTGCTTGGCCACAAGGACTATTTTATCTATCCGGCGGGACTGGCCGAATTGCCGTCGCAATTGCTCATGTGGTCGAATTGGCTCTTCTCCATGCCCAAGAGCTTCAACGGCCCGATCTGGAGCGTCTCGGTCGAGGTCCTGACATATGGCGCGTTTTTCGCGCTGGCGCGGCTTGCGCGCCCCGACGCCAGGCTTCGGCTCGCTGCGGTGCTTGCGGCGTTCGTCCTCCTGACCACCCCCTTCGGCGCGCGCGTCTGGGATGCGGCTAATTGCGCGCTCCTGTTCTTCGGCGGCGGCTATGTGCAGCTCGTGGTCACGCGTCTGGCCCCTTCACTCCGGCGCCCGGCCTTCTGGATCGCCGTCGCCGCCGTCGTCGTGTCGGCCGTTTCCACGTTCCACGATGGCCTCGCCGAGTCCAATCCCACGCCCAGCCGGATGCTCTTCTTCGTGCTGGCGATCGTCGCCGCCTTCGCCCTGATCGAGGACGCCTTGCCGCTCGACCTCAGCCGCGCAGGCAAGCTCGGCGAACTGACCTACGGCTCGTATCTCTGGCACTTTCCATTGCAGATCGCGCTGGTTCTCGTCGTCGACGCGATGGGCCTGAGCCGAGCCTCGCTGCTGTCGCCGCTCGTGCTTGCGCTTTGGCTCGGCGCGACCTTTGCCCTCGCCGCCGCCAGCCATCGCTATTTCGAACTGCCGGCGCAAACGGCGATCCGCGCCGCCTACCTGAAGCGCATCGGCAAGGCCACGCAGGCGCCCGGCGCGGCCGAGCCCGTTTGCTGACGGCCTCGCCCCCTGTTTCGCAAAACGTCTTTCGCCGGAGCCAGCCCATGTCCGAACTGCTGCCGACGCCATGGATCGTCGCGCATCGCTGCGTCGATTTGAGCGCGCGATTCGGTTCGGAACCGCTTGACCGACTGGTCGGCGCGGCCAGATCGGACGAAAACGCCCTGGCTTCGATGGAGGCGCGGTTTCGCGCCGGCTTCGGCGTCGAAACCGATCTGCGCGGCGATGCGCGGGCTGCCGAGGCGGGCATCCTGATCTCGCACGATCCACCCGTTTTCGGCGGCGATCATCCGACGCTGGCCCAGGTTTTCGATCTCTACCGCCGCGTTGGCGAGCGCGGCTGCCTGGCGCTCAACGTCAAGGACTCCGGCCTGCAGGCGCGGCTCAAGCCCATGCTCGACAAGTTCGGCGTCACCAATTACTTCACTTTCGACGGCGCCGTTCCCGACGTGCTCGCCGATGGACTTTTCGGAATCACGGCTTTCGGGCGTGAAAGCGAGATGGAGCCCTTCGACCTGACGGAGGGCCGGCGTCCCCTGCCGAATTACGCAACCGTCGCCGGGGTCTGGATGGATAATTTCCAGCCCGGTTTCTGGATCGACGACGAAGCCATCGCCCGGCATTTCGCGCGCGGCAAGGATGTCGCCCTGGTTTCGCCGGAATTGCATGGCTGGGGGCGGCAGGATCGGGGCGAGACGCTGATGCGCTACTGGACGCTTTATCGCGCAAGCCTGGAGGCGTTGCGACCGAAATTTCCTCTGCGTCGCCTTTTGATCTGCACGAAATTTCCCAGCCTGGCGCGGGACTTCTTCAACGTTTGATCCCCGGGGTTTGTGCTTCTTTAACAGGTTAATTGATAGAAACGGACTGCGTGTCGTCCGTTTTTAACCGCAACTTGCGGAAGTTCATTTCCCGCGCGCTCGCAAAAATGGCCGCCGCTCCAGATCGGACACCACATGCCAGATCGCATCATGATCTTCATACCCGTCTATAATTGCGAGAAGCAATTGCCGCGGGTTCTGGCCCGGATTGACGGTCGCGTCCGGGCGCTGGTCGAAGAAATCGTGGTGATCGATAATCGCAGCGCCGACGCCACGCTCGACGCAGGCGCCGCGGCGGCCCGCGCTCTCGGCCTGAAAGTTACCTTTTTGCGCAACAGGGAGAACTTCTCGCTCGGCGGCTCGATCAAGCGCGCCTTCCTGTACGCCATCGAGAAGAGCTACGATTTCATGATCACCCTGCACGGCGACGACCAGGGCGACATTGCCGACCTGTTGCCGGCGCTGGAAAGCGGCGAATATCGCGCCAACGACCTGACCATCGGCGCGAGGTTTCATCCGCGATCGAAGCTGGTCGGATATTCGCTGACCCGCATTCTCGGCAACCGCCTGCTCAACGCCGCATGTTCCCTGATCGCCGGCCGGCGAACAGACGACCTCATCGCCGGTCTCAACATCTTTCGCGTCGCATTCTTCCGCGACCGTTTCTTCCTTCGTTTTCCCGACAACCTGACCTTCGACGTCCACGTCCTGCTCTACGCGTTCAGCCGGAACGCCAAAGTCGCCTTTGTGCCGATCACCTGGCGCGAGGAAGACCAGATCAGCAACGCCAGGGTGTTCAAACAGGCCTTTATCATCCTTCGCCTGTTCGCAGATTACGTCCTCGATCGAAAGGGCGTGTTTGCCGCCGACAAGAGCGGACGGCCTGACGATTTTGTCTATGAGTTCGACGTGGTAGGCGCGGCATGAGGAGCCGGGAGCGCATTCTCTACGCCGGCGCCTGGCTGGCGCTGCTGAGCGCCGCGGGCTTGCTTTGGTTTCGCATCTATTTCAACTCGGATTCGCTGTTCCTCGAAAATCTTTGCAACGATCTCTTCAATCTTGGCGGGTCATGGAAGGATTGGCGTTTCCCGCCCGCGCCCGCCTATGTCCCTGATACATTGTTGTATTTTATCGGTTACTTTCTCTTTTCCAGCGCCCGGGCGCATATTTTCTTCGTTTCGGCCTGCCAGGCCGTTCTGCTCGCCTTGGCGTCGCTTTGGCTCGGGCGCGCCATACGCCCCAACCTTTCCGCGGCGGGGAGGACAGCAATCGTTGTGCTGGTCGCTGCCGCGACGCTGACCCAGGCGCATTCGGGCATGTGGCTGTATTTCTTCAGCACCAACAATCATTTCGCGGCGCTGCTGCTGGGACTTTGCGCCCTCGCCTTGCTGGCGTCGTTTCTGGAAACGCAGAAGCCGCTCGCCGGCCTCGGCTTCGCCCTGTGCCTGGCGGCGGCGGACATCTCGACAAGCCTGACGCTGATCGCCGTATTCGCGCCCCTCGGGCTACTGCTGCTCGCCGCGCTCGGCGATGCGTACCGCCATGACAGCGCGCTGGCGCCGCACCGCCGTCGCATCGGAATCGCGCTTATCCTGACGGTCTTCGGATTTGAGTTGGCGAAGGTCCTGGACCATCTGCTAACTTATAACAATCCACTCGACCATTCGCGCCTGGCGATGACGCCCGCAGCTGCGGCGGTTTCATTTCTCTATTTCCTGAAAGCTTCGCGGCAAGCCTTCGATCCGGCAAACCCCGCGACCTTTCTCTTCAGCGCGACGACCTTGGCGGCCTTCGGCTTCCTGCTTTCCATGCTCGCGAAGCGATTCCGCCTTCGTTTCGCCGAAGACGCCAGCCAAATGTCGGTCGAATTCGGCGCAGGCCGCCCGGCCGAGTGGAAGCTGACGGCCCTCGCCCTGTTCTTGCTCGCAGCGACGCCGATCACCCTGGTCGGCGCCCTCGTCTCGGGCGCAATAGTCGACCCGGCGTGCTACCGCTACTTCGCCCTGCCGATCGCCGTCGCCTTGCTATTGAGCGTATTGATCGTCGACAAGGCGGCGCAATCGCGCCCCGCCGTCTTCTCCGGCGCGATCGCGCTCGCCGTTTTGGGGCTGCTCGTCGCCGCCGCGTCGGACTGGACGCACACGAGCCGGATCACGTCCATCGTCCAGCCCCAATCCACGAAACATGAAGACGAGGCGGCGGCCTGCCTCTCCAAACTGCGCGCCAAGGGAGTAAAACTGACCGCTGGCTTGGCGGATTACTGGTTCTCCCGAGGCCTGCGCTATCGATTGGCGGAAACCTTGCCAATCACAGCCGTAACGCCCGACGACATGCCCCAATTCACGATGACGACCTTCGGCCCGGTCCGGCATCCCGAGCGCTACCAGGCCCAGACCGTCGATTTCGTCCTGGTGCGCCATGCAGTCGAGGGCGACGGCGTGCTGCATGCCTACCTCGGCAAGGCGCATTCGCTGCTTCCCCCCGGCTTTGCCATTTACCACTGCCCCGCCGCCCATATGGACGTCCATGTCTACGCCGGCGCAAGCCTCGACGACTATTACCGCCAGAATTTAGACTATCTCCGCTTCAAGAACGCACGTAACGGCAGCGTGGCTTTTCCGGCCCGGGAACTGGCAGGAGACACCGGACGCGCGGACAACGACACGCGCGTCGCCGAAGCGCCGGCGGACGCCGCGGGCTTCCTGACGCGCGGCCCCTATCGCGATCTGCTTCCCGGCCGCTACCGGATCGATCTCGCTTACGAGGGCGAGACGTCCGATGGCGCCGCCGTCGGCGCCTGGGATATCGGCGTCTATGACGACCCCGCCTCACCGACCACGCTTTTCCGCGGCGCTCTCATGCCCGCCAAACAGGGCGTCGCGACAGCAACCTTCGAAGCGCCGTCCCAAGGCCTGCTGAATGCCGAAGCTCGAGTGACTTTTTTTGGCGCCGGCCGGCTTCGGGTGAAATCTGTTAAGCTGACGCATGTAAACTAAGATCGGAGACGCAGAATCCATGCTCAATATTGTCGTTCCGATGGCTGGGGCCGGAAGCCGTTTTGCAAAAGCCGGCTACAAGGATCCGAAGCCGCTGATACCGATCTTCGGCGAACCGATGATCCGGGTGGCGATCGAGAACCTGCGCCCGAGCGCGCCGCATCGCTTCATCTTCATCTGCCAGCGCGCCCATCTCGACGCTTTCGGCCTGTCCGAAAAGCTGCGGCAATGGGGCGGCCCCGCGACCATTGTGGCGGAAGTCCCGGACCTCACCGAAGGCGCCGCCTGCACAGTGTTGACGGTGAAAAAACTGATCGACACCGACGCGCCGCTGATGATCGCCAACTGCGACCAATATGTCGATATGGACATGGACGACTATCTCGCCGAGATGGCGCGCCAGCGCCTCGACGGCATGATCATGACCCTTGCCTCCAGCGACGCCAAATGGTCCTACGCCGCGCTCGACGGCGAAGGCCATGTGACCGAAGTGGCCGAGAAAAAGGCCATTTCGCCGCACGCCACGGTGGGCGTCTACAATTTTGCGCGCGGCCGGGATTTCGTCGCCGCGGCGGAGCGAATGATCGCCCGCAACACGCGCGTCAATAACGAGTTCTACGTCGCGCCCGCTTACAATCTGATGGTCGAAGGCGGCGCGAAGATCGGCGTCTACGGCATAGGCGCCGAGGCCGACGGCATGTACGGACTCGGCACGCCCGAGGATTTCGAACTTTTCCTTACCCTGCCGGTCGCGCGACGGTCGGTTTCCTTTGCTCGTAAAGCGTTGGCGTCATGATCAAGGCGGTCATTTTTGACATGGACGGCGTCCTGATCGACGCCAAGGAATGGCATTACGAGGCGCTCAATCGCGCCCTGCGGTTGTTCGGGCACGAAATCAGCCGCTATGAGCATGTCACGCTCTATGACGGCCTGCCGACCCGAACCAAGCTCGACATGCTGTCACGCCATCGCGGCCTGCCCAGCGGCATGCATGGCTTCATCAACGAAATGAAACAGGCCTACACGGCCGACGCCATCCACAGCTATTGCCGCCCCTTGTTCACCCATGAATACGCCCTGTCGCGGCTGAAGGCGATGAATTACCGCATGGCGGTGGCCTCCAATTCGATCCGCGCCAGCGTGCTGTCCATGCTGCATCGAGCGGCGCTCGACATTTACATGGAGTTCATGCTGTCCAACGAGGACGTGGCCAATGGCAAGCCCGATCCGGAAATCTATGTCAAGGCGATCGGCATGCTCGGCTTGCAGCCCGAGGAATGTCTGATCGTCGAGGACAACGAGAATGGCGTCAGGGCCGCGCGCGGTTCGGGCGCCCACGTGTTGCAGGTGCACGACGTGTCCGAGGTCAATTACGAAAACATATCCGGACAAATCGCGGCCTTGGACGCCGCGGCCGCGGCCAGGCGGTCGGCCCATGGCTAACGCTCTCATCTTCGTCGCTTCGGACACCAGCGGACCCAATCTCTCCGCCCGTCTCGACGCCTGCGCAGCGCTGGCGTCGCAAAACCTCATCGTCGTCATGTGCGCTGACGCAGTGCGTAATCTTGCGCAAGCCGAACTGGACGCTCTCGCCGCCGTTTCCGCCAATGTGATCCTTTCGCCCTCCGAACCGCGGGGGGAAGCCTGCTCCGCCCTGCTCGCCTCGGAGTGGATCGACGGCGACAGCGAACTCGTCGTAGCCGACGCCAACGCCGGGCGGATCGACCTCGTCGCCATGTCCGCCTATTTCCGTGGCGCCAATTACGACGCCGGCCTGGCCAATGAAGCGCAGGCCAATGTGAGGCTCGACCACCGGGGCCACGTCATCGAAGTCGTGCATAAAAAACCTGGCGCCGCCGAGCCGCACGCGGGCGCTTACTGGTTCGCGCACGGCCGCGATTTCCTGCGCGCGATCCAGGCGATGATTCGCAAGAACCCCAATCATTCCGGGCGCTACGACATCTGCCCGGCGTTCAACGAATTGGTGCTGGAAAACCGCGCCATCGGCGTCTATCCGCTGGGGGCGGAAGGGGCATGAGGACCGCGCGGCTGAACGACATGGTTAAGGGCTGGTTCGTCGGCGGCTTTTCGCCGACGGCCTTCGCCACCGAGGCCTGCGAGGTCGCGGTCAAGACCTACAAGGCCGGGGAGAGCGAGGCCGCGCACTATCACAGGATCGCCACGGAAATCACGCTGGTGCTGCAAGGCCGGGTGCATATGGCGGGACGGGAATGGAGCGCCGGCGACATTATCGTGCTCGATCCCGGCGACGTCTCAGCATTCGAGGCGCTGACCGACGCCGTCAATGTGGTGGTGAAAATCCCTGGCGCGCTGGACGACAAGTTCATGGCCTGAGCCGTTCGCGCGCCGCGGCGCTGAAAGTTGCGGCTGGAAAGCCCTTCCATTTCGCGCGATGATGGCCCGGATGAGCGTGGGCCCCTTTCGCATCCGCCAGATCGACCGCATCGGCGCCGTCAAGGCCGCCGACTGGGACGCCTGCGCCAATCCCGCCAGCCCGGCCGCCACACCGTCCCTGACGGGCGAAAAATTCAATCCCTTCCTGACCCACGCCTTCCTCGACGCGCTGGAGACCTCCGGTTGCGTCGGCGGCAGGACCGGCTGGTATCCGGCGCATGTGCTGGTCGAGACGGCGGAGGGGAGGCTCGCGGCCTGCGCGCCGGCCTATTTCAAGACCCATTCGCTCGGCGAATATGTCTTTGACCAAGGGCTGGCCGAGGCGTTTTCTCGCGCGGGCGGCGATTATTACCCGAAGCTGCTGGTCGCCGTGCCCTTCACGCCGGTCCCCGGGCGTCGTCTGCTGGTCGCCGACGGCGCGCCGCCGGGGGCGGCCGAGGCGCTCGTTGTCGGCCTGCGGGCGTCGGCGGAAAACGCCAGCGCTTCATCGCTGCACGTCAATTTCCCCGACGCGCGCGACACGTTGCTGCTGCAAAATTCCGGCCTGCTCCTGCGCAAGGGCCAGCAATTCCATTTCTTCAATCGCGGCTACCCGACTTTCGACGATTTCCTCGGCAGCCTCGCCTCGCGCAAGCGCAAGGCGATCCGCAAGGAGCGCGCCGAAATCGCCGCCGCCGGCTTCGAGATCGAATGGGCGACCGGCCGTGATCTCACCGAAGCGCATTGGGACGCGTTTTTCGACTTCTACCTGGACACCGGCGCGCGCAAATGGGGCCGCCCCTATCTCAACCGCGCTTTTTTTTCGACCATCGGCGCCGCCATGGCCGACCGGATTCTGCTGGTGCTGGCGCGCCGCGACGGGCGCCCGGTGGCGGGCGCGCTCAATCTCATCGGCGACGATGCGCTCTACGGCCGCAACTGGGGCGCGCTCGATCAGGTTCCGGGCCTGCATTTCGAACTGTGCTACTACCAGGCGATCGAATTCGCGCTGTCGCGTGGCCTGGCCCGGGTAGAGGCCGGCGCGCAGGGCGAGCACAAGCTTTCGCGCGGCTATGAGCCTGTGGAAACCTATTCGGCGCACGAATTCGCCGACAAGCGCCTCGCCCGCGCCGCGGCCGATTTCTTCCGACGCGAAGCCCAGGCCGTCGACATGATGATCGAGGACTACGCCGAGCACGCGCCTTTTCGCAAGCAGTGACATCTGCGCAAGCAATGACATTGGGCGCTTGACCGCGAGGCTGCCGTTCGGCACGTTCGCCGAACCCCTCTCGCCGGAGCAAGCCGATGTCCGTCGCCTATGACGCCAACAATATTTTCGCCAGGATTTTGCGCGGCGAAATTCCCTGCGAAAAAGTGTTCGAGGACGAGGCCGTCATCGCCTTCATGGACGTCATGCCGCGCGCCGACGGGCATGTGCTGGTGTTGCCGAAAGTTCCAGCCAGGGGATTGCTCGACATACCGCCGGAGGCCCTTTCGGCCCTGATCCTGCGCGTGCAAAAACTCGCGCGCGCCGTCAAGAAGGGCATGGGCGCCGAGGGCGTTACGCTGCACCAGTACAACGAGGCGGCGGGCGGCCAGAGCGTGTTCCACCTGCATTTCCACGTCATGCCGCGCTGGGAGGGCGTCGCCCTGCGCGCCCATGCGGGACGCATGGCCGACGCCGCCGTGCTGAAGGCTCATGCCGACAAGATCCGGGCGGCTCTGGCTGCCGAAGACTGAAGCTTAACCCACCCAATGCCAGGCGGAAAACACGATCACCGCCTCGCCCGCCAGGATCGCGACGAACACGGAGCGGCCGCCCGCGAAAAAAGCCAGCATCGACACGCCGATCGCGACGCAGCGCGCCCAGATAGGCACGATGGCCAGGTCGCGCGAGGGTAGCAGCACGATCTTCGCCACGACGCCGACCAGCAGCACCGTGGCGACGCTGCGCACGAACAGGAAAAGCTCTGATCCCTCGTCGATGCGCCTCGAGGCGAACACGCCGAGCGTACGCCAGACCTCGCTCGGCAGAAAGCCGAACAGGATCAAGGCCAGATAGGGCGCGATCGCCGGATCGCCCAAAAGGCGGGTCATGCCGCCCGCCTCGCGAAATAGCCGATCAGCCAGGCGGAGCCGCCGCCGACCAGCGCCAGGACGGGCAGGTCGAAGCCGCCGCCGACGAACCTCTGTGTCAAGGGCGCCAGCACCGCGCCAAACAGCATGGCCAGCCAATCGGCGCCCGACCGCGCCGACCGCGCCGTGGTGGCGAGAAAATAGATCGGCGACAGCATCATCAGGCCCGCCCCGAGCGGCCTCGGCAACGAACCGGTCAGCCAATAGCCGAGGCCGGTGGAGAAGGTCGTCAGGCCCATGCACGCCGTGGCCATGCCGAAGAAAAACGGCGCGCGATCGTTCCTGTCCATGTCGGGCAGGCGACGCAGCGATTCGGCCCAGACCGTGACGGCGACGAAATGGGAGGCGGCGACGAGCGTCGAAAGCCGCGTTTGCGGCCGCCGCAGCATCGGCAGGACGGACAGGCACATCGGCAGCAGCCGGACCGAGGAAAGGCTGACGGCGAGCCCTATGGCGGGCGGCGCGGTCTTCGCGGCCATCAGCCCGAAGAACAGCAATTGGCCGGGACCGGCCCATACCAGGAGCGTGGAAAGCACGGCCGCGCCGATCGGAAAGCCCGCCGCCCGGGCGAGCCCGCCGACGCCCATCAGGGAAAGCGCGACATAGAAGGCCGGCCCGGCCAAGGCGACGCGGACGCCCGCCAGATACCAGCGCAGCAGAGGGGTCCGCCTGGAAGGTTCCGTCGCCGCCCGATCGATCAAGTCGGATCTCGCCCTTGGGGGCCTCACACTTCGGCGAGATGTTCCAGCCGCGCGACATCAAGCAGGCGGACGCCGTCGGGCACGATGACAATGGTCTTTTCGCGCGCCATCCGGGTCATCATCCGGCTGACCGTTTCGACCGTCAGGCCGAGATAGTCGCCGATGTCGAGGCGCGTCATCGGCAGCGGCACATGGACGGAAGGCCCGTGGACGCGAGCGTAGCGATTGCGCATGCCGATCAGGAAAGCGGCGATCTTTTCCTCCGCCGTGCGGCGGCCCAGCACCACCATCTGTTCCTGCGCCAGCGTCAATTCGTGCCCGGCCATCTCCATCAGCCGGCGCATCAGGCGCGGCTTTTCGTCGAGCAGTTCGGAAAAGCCTCCGTGTGAGAACTGGCACAGTTTAACCGGCGTCAGGGCGTCGGCGGTAAACATGTGCGTCTTCTCGAAGGCGAGGCCGAGGAAGTCGCCCGGCATGGCGAAGCCGACGACCTGGCGACGACCGTCCGGCAGGAGCTTCGACAGGCGCAGGGCGCCCGACGTCAGGTTGCAGACAAAGGTCGCATCCCGCCCCTGTTCGAACAGGGTCGCCTTGGCGGGCAAAGCAACAGTGCGGCCGATCCTCTCGAGCGATTCGAATTCGTCGAGCTCAAGCGCGCTGCACACGCTCTGGCCCTTGACGTCGCAGTCGGCGCAATCGAGGCCCGAGCCTTGCGCGGGCTTGTGCGGCGGGCAGCAGATGGAGCGCACATTGGCTTCCGCGCGGCCGAAAATCGTATCGACCATTACCTTTTCGGCCAACGTTTCCAAAATAGTCTCCTGCACGCCCACCCCGGCGGAAAGGTCAATCGATCAAAGAGCATTTGACCTTATCACGCAAGCTGGGGGGGCGAAAGTTTTTGATCCGCATCAAGGACAAGGCGCAAAGCGCTTCGTTGTGTCCAGTTGACTCCAGCAGGCTTCCAGTACAGCCGGGGAGTCGATCCGCGCGCAAAAGTCCCGATTTTCCGGCAGAGCGGGCGCGTGACGCGATTCGGAAAAATGGCAGGCGCCGATGCAAACCGCCGCTTGCTCGCATGCTGCATCGCACCTCCGTATTTATACCTAGGCTGATCCCGTGGCGCGATGCTCCGCCTAAAGGCGCTGAGCCCGCGCCTTGCCCCGACCGGCGCCTTCGCCTATTGCTTGGGTCCAGGTTTCGACGGCGGCGAACGAGCGAAATGACCGAATCCACGAGCAGACATCGGCGGTTCGAGCGGATCAATTTCCTGTCCTCCGGAAGCCCTGAGTTCGGACGAGGCCCGCGCCCGGCTGGTCGGCCGCTACGGCGACGTCCATTCCGACGAGGCTGAAGTCGTGGTGGCGCTCGGCGGCGACGGGTTGATGCTGCAGACCCTGCACAAGTTCATGGGGCGCAACGTGCCGATCTACGGCATGAATCGCGGCTCGGTCGGCTTCCTGATGAACGAATTTCGCGAGACCGGCTTGCGCAAGCGGCTTGCCACCGCGCAAAGCTCGACCATCCATCCGCTGACCATGACAGCGCGGACGCTTTCCGGCGAAAGGGCCGAGGCGCGGGCGATCAACGAGGTGTCGCTGCTGCGCCAGTCCGCCCAGGCGGCCAAGCTGCGGGTCAGCATCGACGGCCAGGTGCGGCTGGAGGAATTGATCGCCGATGGCGTCCTGATCGCCACGCCGGCTGGCTCCACCGCCTACAATCTTTCCGCCAACGGCCCGATCCTGCCGCTCGGCGCGCCGTTGATGGCGCTGACGCCGATTTCCGCCTTCCGCCCCCGACGCTGGCGCGGCGCCTTGCTCTCCGACAAGGCGGAAGTGACGCTGGAGATTCTTGAGGCGGACAAGCGCCCGGTCGCCGCCACAGCCGATCATTTCGAAATCCGCAATGTCGTGCGCGTCGATGTGGCGACCGACCATTCGACGGGGCTGGAAATCCTGCACGACCCCGGCCATTCCATGGAAGAGCGTATCCTGCGCGAACAATTCGGGCACTAGATCATGTCCCACACGAATGAATTTCCATCGCCCGTGCGCGGCCTCGAAGAGCACGTTCTGGCGCGTGAAAAATATTCCTTCTCGCGTCTCGTCTATGAATTGCGCCGGGCTGACGGACGCTGGGAGCGGCACGAGCGCAACCTGTTTCGCCGGCCCGACGCGGCGGTCCTCCTGCCCTATGATCCCGTGCGCAAGACCTTGCTTTTGACGCGGCAGTTCCGGCTCGGCGCCTATGTCAACGATGGCGCGCCCGGCCTGCTGGAGGCCTGCGCCGGAACGCTCGACCCCGGCGAGGCGCCGGACGCCTGCATGCGGCGCGAGGCGATGGAGGAAATCGGCTTGCGCGTCGACGCGCTGCGCTTTTTGTTCGAGGCTTTCGTCAGCCCGGCCGCGACGACCGAAAAACTCTATTTCTTCGTCGCGCCCTATGCGCCGGAGGCGCGCGTCGGCGCCGGCGGCGGCATGGAGGACGAAGGCGAGGAGATCGAGATCGTCGAAGCCTCCTTCGACGAGATTCTTCGCGATGCGGAGGCGGGAGAAATTCGCGACGGCAAGACGCTGACCCTGCTCTACTGGCTGAAGGCGTCGGGCCTGATGGATTGAGAGCGGCGGGGGACAAGTGGAGCCCGGTTTTTCGCGAGAAACGCCGCGAATTCAATGATATCGTAGCGCAGTTATGCGCGTGAATAAATTGGGGATTTCGTAATGGACTGCACCCCTCGGGTGAGACAGATTAATTACGTTACAGAGCTTCGTCCTTCGTCCGCTGGTGAATGACCGGCTGCCGTTCGCTTTCCCCCTTCGGAACCATGTCGCCAAATTAGCTGTGTCTCAACTTTGGGGTGCAGTCCAGTCCGGTATCGGAATGCGCAATTCGGTCCAGTCCCCGCGTGCCCTGCGTTGCTGCTCGCGGGGCGGGAATAGGGTGAGAATTACGCCGCCATCAGCTCTTTTTCCAGCGCGCCGAGATCGACGAAAATCTCCGGTTCGTCGCTGGGCGCGGCTTCGGGTTGCGCGGCGGGCGCAGCTTCGGCGGCCGGCGCGAGATCGGCTAACGGTTCGACCAACGCGGGTTCGGCGGGCGCGGACTCGTCGAGCGCTCCTTCGACAGCCAGCGTCGGCGCGGCGAAAGCCGGCTCGGGTTGCTCTTGCGTCGCGGCGGCGGCTTCCTGCTTCATCCGCTCTATGCCGCGCTTGCCCTGCTCGCAGGCCGCGTCCGCCTCGAAGCGGCGCAACAGGGCGACGAGCCGGCCGAGGTTTTCGTCATGCCGTTCGAGGCACTGGTCCAGAACGAACTGAATGACAGGCAAGCGCAAGGCGCCGTCCTCGGCGTCGGCTTCATCATGCTTCGACCGCGCCAAGGCAACCAGCGCCGCGCGAAAAGCGACGAGCAGGGTCGCCGGCAGTCCCGCCTTGGCGTAGAGCGCGGCGAAGGCGTTCGAGGCGGGCTCCCTGATGAGGCCGGCGATGCGGCGCGGCCCAATGCCGGTCAGTTCGACCAGAGTCGCCTCGAACAGGCCGGTCTGGCCGCAAAGCAGGGCGCGCAGGGCGAGGCCCGCCGTCAATTGGCCGGACACGCGCAGATAGGCGGCGAGCGCGGCGGTTTCCTCGGAATAGTCGGCGCAATTGGCGGCGATGATCATGGTCGCGCGATCGCGCGATTCCTGCGCCACCCGCTGCGAGCGGGCGTGCGCCATCCAGTTGCGCTCGACCGCGAGATCGGCGAGCTGGCGCGCGGTGGCGTTGGCGATGGCCACGCGGACAACGCCGGGCAGCCAGGCGCGGGAGAGCAGCGCCTCGCGCATTTCGCCGTCATGGCCGAAGCGTTCGATCATCCGGCGCATGGCGAAATCGGGAAGATTGGCGCCTTCGTTGACCGCCAGCGCGATCAGCGCTTCGCGCGACGCGACTTCCGCCAGCGCAGCGGCGACGGCGGGCGAGAGTTCGGGCCGCAGGGCGATGGCGGCTTGCGCGGCGGTGTCGGCGATGGCCGCGCAATCGATCAATTGCGCGTCGGTGAGGAGCGGCGAGCGAGACAGGACGAGCGTCGCTATGTCGGACTGGTCGTTGGCGAGCGCCATGACAATGGCGGGCGGCGCCTCGGCGGCGCTGGCGAAGCTCTCGGCGAGCGCCCGCCGCACCAGCGGCGAAGGATCGTCGATCAGCGCGAACAGGGTCTGTTCCGCCTCGCGGCGCTCGGCCTGGGTCATGTCGCCGTAAAGATAGGCCCGCGCCAGCGCGCCCACGCCATCCGCCCGCGCGCTCGCCGGCGCATTCTCAGACCATTGGATGAATTTGCGGACGATCATGCGCGGCTCGCGGAACGGATGGGGCGCAATTCGCGCCTGGTTAACGCAGTGTGAGCAATCAAGGTAAAGTTTCGCTTAACAAAGATTCGGTCCGGTCGATTCGGAGACGTCCATGCGCTCGATCCTCCTCGTTGCCGCCGCCAGCCGCGCCTCCTTCGACGAGGCCCTGGCGAGCGAGGCCGATTGCCTGGCCGTCGATCTTTCCGCAGGCGGCGAGTCGGAGGGCGTGAGGAAGGACGCCGCGGCCTGGATCGCCGAGGCGCGTGGCCGAAACAGACGCTGCATGGCGCAGATCAACCCGCTCGATTCCGGCCTCGCCGACGGGGACCTTGACGCGGTCATGAAAGCGCGGCCGGACGGCATCATCCTGCCCGACGCCTGCGGCGGCCGCGACGTGCAGCATCTCGGCGCGAAACTGGCGGTGCGCGAGGCGGAAAACGGCCTGCCCGACGGCTATGCCCATATCCTTGCCCTGGCCGCCGATTCACCCGCCGCGATTTTCGAACTCGGAACTTTTGCGCGCGCGACGCGACGGCTGATCGGCCTTGGCCGCGACGAGCGGCGGCTGATGCGACGGCTGGGCATGCGGGAGACCGGACAGCGCCCAGAGCCGCTGGTCGTGGCGCGGGCTTTGTGCCTGTTCGCCGCCTCGGCCGCGAAGGCGCCGGCCTATGATTGCGCCGAGCCCGGCGAGGGCGAGGATTTCGTCCGCTCCTGCGCCAAAGCCGCGGCCGAGGGATTCGCCGGCAAATTCGCGATTTCGGCGGCGCAGGCGAAGATCATCAACGAGGTTTTCGTCGCGACAGTCAGAACCGCGTGACGAGGTCGCGCACGTTCGGCCGCGCGCGGTCCTCGATCTCGGCTTCGACCCGGCCGATATAGATGAAGCCGGCGATTTTTTCGTGCTCGGCAAGGCCGAACCGGCCCAGAACCTCGCGGTCGTAGGCGCACCATTCGGTCATCCACGCTGTGCGGAAGCCCATGGCGACGGCGGCGACCGTCAGCGCCATGCAGCACGCCCCGGCCGACATTTCCTGCTCCCAGACCGGGATTTTGACATGCGGCGCGGCGCGCGACACGACGCCGATCACCAGCGGCGCGCGCAGGAACCGGCTTCGCTCGAGCTCAAGGCGCTGCGGCTCGGCCTGCGGCTCGCGGCGGGCGAAAACTTCGGCCATGATCTCGCCCGCGTGGGCGCGGCCGTCGCCCTCGAAAACGATGAAACGCCAGGGCGCGAGCTTGCCGTGGTCGGGAACGCGGGTTGCAAGCGCAAGCAAGGTCTGCAATTGCTCCGCATCAGGCGCCGGCCCGCGCATCAGCAGCGGCGGGGCGGAGCGACGGCGGGCAAGAAGCTGTATCGTATCGTTCATGCAATCACCCCGAGGTTTTTGGCGACAAGAGCCCTAAAATGGTCACTTTGTAAACCGATGCCGTCGAGCGGTCGAAAGCGGAGGATTTTTTTTGCGGCGCACGGAAACAAGAAAAGCGCGGCTTTTTCCGCGCGTCGCCCTGCTCGGCTTGGTTTTTTCGAGCTGGCCCGCGCTGGCGCAGGAGGGCGCCCCTTCGCCCTCGCCAACAATTGCGCCGACCTTCGCTCCCGCCCCTGCGCCCGCTGCGCAGACGCCCGCCCCCGCGCCGTCACTTGCACCGTCCCCTGCCGCGGCCACTGCCCGGCCCCGACGCCAGCGGCGACGGCGCCCGCCGCCACGCCGCGTGAAAATGTTTCGCTCAGCGCGACTTTCGCGCCGGGCGACCGGCAGCCGATCAATTCCGGCCTCAATTGGCGGGTTTTCGACGCGCGCACGGACGCCGACGGCAATCATGCCCTGGTCGCCCAATCCAGCCAGCCCGCGCCCTCATTCGCGCTGGCCGATGGCGATTACATCGTACATGTCGCCTGCGGTCTGGCAGGCGCGGACAAGCAGATCAGCGTCAATGGCGGCCCGGTCACGCAAAAGGTGACGATGAACGCCGGCGCGCTGAAAATTTCCGGCATGCTCGGCGACCAGCCCATTCCGCCGGCGCGGCTGAAGATCCAGGTTTTCCTGCCTGATCACAATGATCTCGAGGCCAAGCTGATCCTGCCCGGCCTCAAGGCGGACGAGCCGGAATGCCTGCCGGAAGGCGCCTACCACGTCGTCTCGAAACTGCTCGACCCCGCGCCCGGCGCGAACATGCCGACCAATTCGACCGTTTACGCCGACCTGCGCGTGCAGGCGGGCAAGCTCACCGCCGCCACGCTGCGCCATCGCGCCGCCAACATGACGCTGAAACTGGTGAACGCGCCCGGCGGCGAAGCTTTGGCCAATACGAGCTTTTCGATCCTGACCCCCGGCGGCGACGTGATCCGCGAAATGATCGGCGCCTTTCCCTCGCTGGTGCTGGCGGAGGGCGAATATGTCGCCATCGCCCGCCACGACAACAAGACGTACCAGGCGACGTTCAAGGTGGTGTCGAACCAGGATCGCGATGTGGAAGTCATCGCCAAATAACGATTTTTTAGTTCTGCCGTGACCTGTGACAAGGCGCGCGCTCCCGGCAGGCGCATAATCGAAGGGTTCGAACAGAGGAGGCGACATGCAGAAGCTTTCACTTGCCCGCATTACCGGCTTCGCCTTGGCCCGCATTACCGGCTTCGCCTTGGCCCGCATTTCCGGCTTCGCCTTGGCGCGCATTTCCGGCTTGGCCTTGGCGGCGCTGCTGCCTTGCGCAGCCTTCGCGGCGCCGCCGGCCGACGCCGCGCATGGCGAAAGCATCGCCCGGCGCTGGTGCGCCGCCTGCCACCTCGTCGCGCCCGACCAGAAACGGGCCAGCGCCGACGTCGCCCCCTTCGCCGAGGTCGCGCGAACCAAGACCAACGCCCAGATCGCCGATTTTCTGACCGACCCGCATCCGAAAATGCCAGACCTGCATTTGTCGCGGCAAGAAATCGCCGATCTTGTCGCCTATGTCCGCAGCCTCGATCCGACCGCCCCGCAACAGGCGAAATGAGGGCTAGAAATCCTCGCCGTCGGGCAGCGGCACGTTGAAGCCGTTGAGCGTGGTCGAGACCATGCAATAGAGCCCGACGAGGTAGATCAGTTCCGCCGCCGCCTCTTCGCCGAAGGCGTCCACCACGCGTTTGTAGGTGATGGCGGGGACCGTCCCGCCAACCAGGGCGCCGGCCATGTCGTAGGCGACGCTTTCCTCGTGCGTGAGGTCCACCGGACGCTGGCCTGACACGATGGTGGCGATCTTGTCGTCGGAAAGGCCGCGCGCCTCGCCGACCAGCACATGGGCGTAGATTTCATAAGCCGAATGGAACCGCGCGCCGGTCGCGAGGATCGCCACTTCGCGCACGGGCTTCGGCAGTTTCGGGTTGCTCGCCAGCGCCTTGACCAGGTTCCACACGGGTCCGCCGAACTGCGGGAAACGGATCCAGGGGTTCCACGGGCCGATCAGTTCGCCCTCCCTGTCGATGGCGGTGAAACCCTTGAAACTGGTGTCGATGCCCGACTTCATGTCGTCATAGAGCGCCTTTTGCGCGTCGGAAAGCTGGTCCTTCTTGAGCAGGGGCAATCGCATGGCGGGTCCAATCCTGTTGGCGGGAAAACTTCTGGCTTAACGCGGTCACGGCGAAGGCGTTCACGGCGCCGGATTGCCGCGGACCTGGTGGATCGCGTCGATGCGGGCCACCAGCTCCGGCGTGATGGCATGGTTATGCGACGCCAGGATGATCTTCAACTGATCGAGGCTGGTCGCGCCGACGATATTGGCGGTGACAAAAGGCCGCGTGGTGACGAAGGCGATGGCCATTTGCACGGGATGCAGTCCAAATTCGCGCGCCAAGGCGAGATAATCCGCGATCGCCGCGTCGACGCCGGGCTTCTGGTAGCGCTGGCCGCGATCAAACAGCGTCGAGCGCGCGCCGGCCGGGCGGGCGCCGTCGAGATATTTACCGGTGAGAAACCCCTGCGCCAAAGGCGAATAGGCGAGAAGCCCGACTTTTTCGCGCATCGCGAATTCCGCGAGGCCGGTTTCGAACTGGCGATTGATCAGGTGATAGGCGTTCTGGATCGACACCAGGCGCGGCCCCTGCCCTTGCTCGGCGCCGCGCAAAAATTGCGAGACGCCCCAGGCGGTTTCGTTGGAGACGCCGAAATGGCGGATTTTTCCCTGCGCGACGAGCTCGTTCAACGCCGCGAGCGTTTCCTCGAACGAGACGCCGTCAGGTCCGCCACGATCATGATAGGCGCCGGAGTTTCCCTCGAACAGGTCCATCGGCCGGTCCGGCCAGTGCAATTGATAGAGGTCGATGGTATCGGTCCCGAGCCGCTTGAGCGAGCCTTCGACAGCGTAAAAAATGTTCTTGGCGTCGAGCCGCGCTCCAGCGCCGCCCTCGCGCAGCCAGTTCATCGTGCTGCGCCCGGCGACTTTTGTCGCCAGCACGATTTTTTCGCGACCGCCGCGTTGCTTCAGCCAGGCGCCGATGATTTTCTCGGTGGCGCCATAGGTTTCCGCGCGCGGCGGGATGGAATACATTTCGGCGGTGTCGAAGAAATTGATCCCCTGCGCGACGGCGTAATCCATCTGCGCGAAAGCGTCGGCCTCGCCGGTCTGCTGGCCGAAGGTCATGGTGCCCAGGCAGATTTCGGATACGGCGAGGTCGGTGCGGCCGAGTTGGCGAAATTCCATCGTTGCAAATCTCCGGCGATTCTTTTCCAGCGCGAGCATAAGGCGCGTCCGGCGCGCGCCAAGTACTGAATGGGCAATGGCGCGGAATGGGCAATGGCGCGCTTGCGCCGGCGCCGTTCAGACGCCGAAAAAATGCCGCCGCGCCTCGCGCAGGCAGGCGGCGAATCCCTCGAGATCGGCAAGGTCGGCGGCTGAAGCTGACGGCCGCCAGATCGCGCGGCCCTGCTGCTTGAGCGCGGCGTCGAGCATCAGGTTGTCGGCGTTGCCGAAATCCTCGATCAGCAGACCGGCGGCGTCGCGGGACAGACCATCGTCGCCGGCCTGCGCGCCAAATTTTTCGGCGACGCGATCGAACAGCGTTTGCGGCGAATTGGAAAAAGCGAACACCGGTCTGTCCAGGGCTTTGAAAAAGCCGAGTTCAAAAGCGGTTCCCGGATCGGCGCCGACGCCGCGAAACGGCGTGAGGTTGAAAATCCCGGCGTCGGCCCGGCGCATCAGCGCGACATTGGCGGCGAAGATTTGTTCGTCGATTTTTTCACTGGCGGCGGAAAGATTTTGGTCGAGCGGGAAAAGCCCGACGAAGCCGCATTCCTCGCACAGCATCTTTTTGCGCAGGCCGGTTTCGACGGCGTTGGGGAGGAAGACTTCAGGACCGGCGAGGTAGATTTTAGGTCGGGGCATTGTTATTTTTCCCAAGGCGGCGACGCCAGCGAGATACAGGCCTTCCAACGTTTGCGGAAGGCCCTTTCGCTTCAGGAACGCCCAAGGTCACTTTGCATCGTCCACGCGAACCAATCTTTTTGGCCCGGCTTCCGGTCAAATTACGCCCCGCGCAAATCCGGCGGCGCCGCCTCCTGCGCCAGCGCGGCCAGAGCCTCGTCCAGCGACTGAAAAGTCTGCGCCTGCGAGCCGAGCCGCCGGATCGACACGGTGCGCTCCGCCGCCTCTTTCCGGCCGACGACGATCAGCACCGGAATCTTCGGCCAGCGACAATTCGCGCACCTTGAGATTGATCTTCTCGTTGCGCAAATCACTGTCCACCCGCAGGCCGAGCTTTTTCGCCTGCGCGACGATCTCCCTCGCGTAATCGTCGGCGTCGGACGTGATGGTGCAGACCGTCGCCTGGACCGGCGACAGCCACAGCGGCAGGTGGCCGGCGAAATGCTCGATCAATATGCCGGTAAAGCGCTCCAGCGAGCCGAAAATGGCGCGATGGATCATGACCGGCGTCTGTTTTTCCGAATTGGCGGCGATGTAGAAGGCGCCGAAACGGCCGGGCAGGTTGAAATCGACCTGCGTCGTGCCGCATTGCCATTCGCGGCCGATGGCGTCGCGCAGGGTGTACTCGAGTTTTGGGCCGTAGAAGGCGCCCTCGCCCGGATTGATCCCGGTCTTGAACCCCTGCCCCTTCAGCATGTCGAGCACCTTGCCGAGCGCGGCCTCGGCCTTGTCCCAGCCCTCGTCGCCTCCGACCCGCTTTTCCGGCCGCGTCGAAAGTTTCACCACAATGTCCTCGAAGCCGAAATCCTTGTAGATCGAGATCACCATGTCGTTGATCTTCAGCGCCTCGTCCATGATCTGGTCTTCGGTGCAGAAGATATGCGCGTCATCCTGCGTAAAGGCGCGCACGCGCATCATGCCGTGGATGGCGCCCGACGGCTCGTAGCGATGGACAATGCCGAATTCGGCGATCTTCAGCGGCAGGTCGCGATAGCTTTTCAAGCCGTTCTTGAAGATCTGCACATGGCCGGGGCAATTCATCGGTTTCAGCGCGAAAACCCGCTCGTCCTCGGTCGTCGTCACGAACATGTTTTCGCGATAGGTCTGCCAATGGCCCGAAGTCTCCCACAGCGCGCGGTCGAGCACCTGCGGCGTGTTGACCTCGATGTAGCCGGCGTCCTGCTGGCGGCGGCGCATGAAAGAAATCAGCGTCTGGAACAGGGTCCAGCCCTTGGGATGCCAGAAGATCGTGCCCGGCCCCTCCTCCTGGAAATGGAACAGGTCCATTTCCCGGCCGAGGCGACGATGGTCGCGACGCTCGGCCTCCTCGAGCTGCTTGAGCCAGGCGTCGAGGTCTTCCTGTTTGGCGAAGGCGGTGGCGTAGATGCGCTGGAGCATCGGCTTCGGTAGAATCGCCGCGCCAATAGGCGCCCGCCACCTTCATCAGCTTGAAGGCGGCGCCGACTTTTCCCGTCGAGGGCATGTGCGGGCCGCGGCAGAGGTCGAGCCAGTCGCCCTGACGATAGATCGAAAGTTTCTGATCGGCGGGAATGGTTTCCACCAGCTCGACCTTGAAGGCCTCGCCATGCGTCTCGAACCAGGCCTTGGCCTGATCACGGGTCCATTCCTCGCGCACGATGGGACGGTCGGCCGCGACGATCTCGCGCATCTTCTTCTCGATGGCCGCGAAATCTTCCGGCGTAAATGGCTCGGCGCGATAGAAATCGTAATAAAACCCGTTTTCGATCACCGGGCCGATGGTCACCTGCACGCCCGGATAGAGCGTCTGCACGGCCTCGGCCAGCACATGGGCGGCGTCGTGGCGGATCAGCTCCAGCGCGCGCGGATCGTCGCGGCTGACGAACTCGACCTTTAAATCGGCGTCGATCGGCGTGGCGATGTCGGCGAGCTGTCCGTCGAGCGCCATGGCCACCGTGCGCTTGGCGAGCGAGGGAGAAATGCCCTTGGCTATGTCGAGGCCGGTCGTGCCGGCCGGGAACTGCCGCTGCGCGCCATCGGGAAATGTAACGGAAATCATCTTCTCTCTCCTTGCTCACTCGCCGTGACGAGCCGGCGTAAGCGCTGGAGCCTTTTTTCGATCCGATGGGATCGGATCGAGGCTCCATTTATTGTCTTGACGCGTTTTCTTCACGCGAACCGGTATCCACTTCGCTTGAAAACGCTCGCTCCAGTGTCGCAACTCCTATTACGATTTGCGGCCGCCGCGCAATGCGGCTTTGCGTGTCGCAAGCGAGGCGATTGACGCGCAGCCGCCCGACAGGCGAAAGTGGGTCCGCGAAAAAGTCTCCCGCCGGTGAAAAGTGCGTCAGTTGAAAACTCAGATCAGAATCGCCGTCCTGGCCCTGGCCGCGGCCCTGGCGACCGCTTTCGGCAGTTGGCTGTTTCTGGCGACCGGCGAAAAGCCGGCGCCGCCCGAGCCGCCGCTGGAGACCAGGCCGGTGACGACGCAGCCGGTCGCGCCGCCCGCTCCCGCGCCCAGCTTGAGCGCGGAAAAGCCTGCTGGCGAAAAGCAGGGCGGCGAAAACGCGGCGGCGCTGGCGACGCTTGACGAGAAATTGCAGCAGGCGCCGCCATACCAGGCGTTTTTCACCCGGCTGCGCGGCCTCTACCCCGCTGATTACGACGCGGCGGTAAAAGCTTCATTGGCGCGCGGCGACGAAAACCAGGCCAACGCCGCCGATCTCTTCCTGACCGAAGCGGTGCGGATGCTGCGGCAGACGCGCGGCGTGAACGGCGCCAAGGCCGGCCAGCAGGCGCTCGACCACCTGTTCGACGTGCATCTGAAAGTCCTGCGCCAGCTCGCGGCCAGCAACGCCGGACTTTGCGTCGATTTCCTCAATGGCGCGCCGGCGGACCGTTTCGCCGCCTTCACCAGCGCCAATCGCGCGCTGATGGCCGACGAGGCGCTGTCCGGCCTCGACGCCATCGCCGACGGCGCGCAGAAGAAGATCAATCGTGAGGCGCCGACGACGCAGGATTTCGACGATCTCGAGAAAATGTTGCTGGCGAAGGGCCTCGACAAGGCGGCCATAGCCCTTCTCCTCGACGGCAAGACGCCGAACCCGCCTCTGACCGACGACCAGGCCTGTCACAACGGCCTGGTCTACCTGGAATCGCTGCAATCCATGCCCGACCAGCAGCGTCTGCGGTTTTACGCGCTGGCGCTGGAAGTCATGGCGCACGATTGATTGGCTCCTCCGGCTCGACCGCCTCGCAGACCGGCTTGCGCCGCCATTGGCCGTAGCGCCAGGGATGCAGGGCGTCGGCGGCGGCATTCAATCGCGTGGGAACCGGATCGAAGCCCGAATCGCCCCAGGGATGGCAGCGGCACAGGCGCGACAGGCCGATCCAGCCGCCAGCCCAAAGGCCGTGCCGCTCCAGCGACTCGTCCATGAAGGCTGAACAGGTCGGCAGATAACGGCAATTGCGGCCAACCAGCCCCGAAAGAGTGAAGCCGATAGGCCTGGACCAGACCGCGCGCCAGCAAAACCGGCGCTTTCTTGACAGTCGAAACCGCGAATGCCAATTTTTCACCTCAATCGATCATTTCACAGAACTGTTGCAAGAAAACGACGCCGGCGGCAATCCTTTGCAGAACGCCGTAAAAGCCTGTTCGCTCGACATTTCCACTGATAGAACATCGGACTGGACTAGGGGAGAGTCGGCTTGAAGTTTTCGTTGCGCCAAATTGCCATTGCCGTCGCCGTCGCATCCGGCTGCAGCGCCGCCTTGGCGTCGGACCTCCCCTCCACCAATGCGCCGCCACCGCCGCCCATTCCAGACTGGATCGTCACGCTTTCGGCGCAGGCCAGCGTGGGACCGCAATATCCCGGCGCCAACAGATTCGGTTTCTATGGCACGCCAGGCGTCAGCATCCGCAAGTCCGGCGAGCCGGAGCGTTTCAGCACGCCGGACGACGGGTTCGGCATCGCCCTCTATGACACGGATGTTTTCCGCGCCGGACCGGTCGGGCGCTATGTCGATGACCGCAGCGTGTACAATCATCACCAACTGACCGGCCTGCCCTATGTGGCGCCGAGCGTCGAACTCGGCGGCTTCGCCGAATACACGCCGGTGTCCTGGGCGCGCGCCCGCCTCGAGCTGCGCCAGGCGGTGACCGGGCACGATGGCTTTGTCGCGACGCTGAGCGGCGACGTCTGGAAGAGGTGGGGCGATGTCACCCTGTCAATCGGCCCGCGCCTGAACTTCGGCAATGACAAATTCGCGGAAGCCTATTTCTCGGTCACGCCGCAACAGGCGTTCATCAATCAGCAGAGCGGCGGCAACCTGACCGCCTACACCGCCCAGGGCGGCCTTACCTCGGCCGGTCTGCTCGCGGCGGCCCGCTACGACATTTCCGACACATGGCGCGTCACGGGCTTCGGCGGCTGGCAGCGCCTGACCGGCAGCGTCGCCGGCAGCCCGATCGTCCAGTATGACGGGTCGCGCGATCAATATACTGTCGGCCTCGAATTCGCTTACAGCTTCCGCACAAAGGGCTGGTTCAACTTCTGATCCGGTCGGCCGCTGTTGCAACGGACACGGCGCGGTTTTCCGCGCCGTTTTTCGTCTTTGCATCCGGAGAGGCGCGCGCTGCGGAAAAAAACTCAGTTCCGCTGCCGAAGGTGGTCTTCGAGGTAGACCAGCGCGATCTGCCGATCATTGTCGCTGGCGGCCTTCATGTCCTGATCGTAGAGCGCGTTGATCCATGTCTGGTCCTTGCCGCTGGCGCTCTCGCGCGCCAGGGTCAGCCACATCAGGCCGCGCGCCCGCTCCTGGCGCAAGCCGTCGCCGGAGAAAAGCAGATGTCCGAGCAGCGCCTGCGATTGGACATGGCCCTTTTCCGCAGCAAGATGGAGCCAGCGCGCCGCCTGCGTATTGTCCTTGGCGAGCCCCGCCGCGCCGTCCATGTAAAGCCGCGCGAGATTGTACTGGGCGTTGCAATCGCTGAAATTGGTCGCGGCATAGAGAAACATCCGCATCGCCTGGTCGGCGTCGGGATGCAGGCTCGTGCCGGGAATGCCCTTGAGCTCGAACGCGCCGACGGCGACGAAGGCGCTGGCGACCACCGATTTCTCGCGCCAGTCGGCGGTGTCCTCGTCGTAGCGATCGACGATTTCCTGGAAATATTTATACGCCTTGAAAGCGTCGCGCGGCACGCCGTCGCCATCGGCGTACATCTTGCCGAGCTTCCACTGCGCCAGCAACTCGCCGCCGGCGGCGGCGTATTTCAAGGCTTCGACCGAGGAAGCGGCGTCGCCGGCGCGGAAGCTCTCCAGCGCCGCCTGCAGCGCCTGATGGGGGTTCTTGAACATTTCCAGAGCGTGGTCAGCGGCGTGGGCAGCCGGCGCAGCCTTGGCGGGGCCGTCGAAGGCGCGCGACGGCGCGACGCAAGCCGCGCCGACCAGACATGCCACAACTATTCGGCTCAATACGGCCATACCCAACCTTCTCGACCCCGGACGCGGATCCCGGCCCCAGCCAGACGCTCTCGCCCAGCTTCACACGGCCAAAACCGCGCCTTTTCGCCCCTGAACAAGCGTT
Source organism: uncultured Alphaproteobacteria bacterium (assembly GCA_963828185.1). Lineage (GTDB taxonomy): Bacteria > Pseudomonadota > Alphaproteobacteria > Rhizobiales > Beijerinckiaceae > Rhodoblastus. The sequence goes on from CAWHDV010000002.1 coordinate 184,821, forward strand.
CCGTTTATGGCTGAATCGCGGCGGCGTCTTTTCAAATTTCGGGCTTTGTGAAGTTGAATTGGGCCTGTGGCGCCCAAGCAACAAATTCGTCCGCCCGAGGGCCTGGGTCGAAGGCCGCAATCAATTGATTCAGTTAGCTGGTTTCAAGTTTCTCGCAAAATGGTTGCGAAACTTCCAAGCCACAATTGGTTGGCGTCAATTTTTGTTGATTGGCGCCGCGGTCGCGGTCGGCCCGCAATAACTTCCCGGAGACCAGAATCGCGCAAAGACGTTACGCCATGGGGATCGAAATAAAATCCCCATGGCGCAAAACGTCGAGGCGGGCCCCGCGTCAGCCCAGAAGCTTCAGCGCCGCGGCCATCTTTTCAAGCTTCGCCACCGCCTGTTCGCGGCGCTCGTGGTTTTCTTCGACCACTTCCTCTGGCGCGCGGCGCAGGAAATCGGCGTTGCCGAGTTTGGCGTCGATCTTGCCGATCTCTTTCTGCTCGGCGGCGATGCCCTTTTCCAGCCGCGCCCGCTCGGCGGCGAAATCGATCACGCCTTCGAGCGGCAGGGCCAGGCTGGTGCCGCGTGAAAGAATCTGCGCCGATTGCGGCGGCGCCTTTTCGACCGGGTCGATCCGCGACAGCCGCGCCAGCCGCTTGATGATGTCGCCCCAGCGATTTACGCGGCGCAGTGCGATTTCGTCCGCGCCGACCAGCGCCAGGGGAATCTGCGCTCCCGCGGGCACGTTCATTTCGGCGCGCACCGAGCGCACCTGGGAGACGAGATCGACCACCCAGCCGACCTCCGCCTCGGCGTCGGCGTTTTCCAATCCTTTCAGATCCGGCCACAGCGCCAGCGCCAGGACGCTCTCACGCGGAACCGTCTCGCCCTTGATCGCCCAAAGCTCCTCGGTGATGAACGGCATGAACGGATGCAAAAGCTTGCAGGCCTGGTCGAGCACGAAGGCGATGGTTTCACGCGTCTCCTGCTTGGCGGGGCCATCCACTCCCTGCAGCAGGGGCTTGGTCAGCTCCAGGTGCCAGTCGCAGAAGATGTTCCACACGAAGCGATAGGCCGCCTGCGCCGCCTCGTTGAACTTGTAGGCCGCGAGCGCCGTCTCGACCTCGTGGACGGCGCGCGCCGTCTCGCCGAGGATCCAGCGATTGAGCACCTCCCGGACCCTGGTCGGATCGAAGCCGGGACGCCCGACGCATTCGTTCATCTCGGCGAAGCGCGCGGCATTCCACAGCTTGGTCGCGAAATTGCGGTAGCCCTCGACCCGCGATTCCGCCAGCTTGATGTCGCGGCCCTGCGCCGCCATGGCGGCGAGCGTGAACCGCAAGGCGTCCGCGCCGTAGCTGTCGATCAGCCGCAGCGGGTCGATGACATTGCCCTTCGACTTCGACATTTTCGCGCCCTTCTCGTCGCGGACGAGGGCGTGCAGATAGATGTCGCGGAAGGGGACCTTGTCCTGGAAATGCAGGCCGAACATCATCATGCGCGCGACCCAGAAGAAGATGATGTCGAAGCCGGTGATCAGCACGTCGGTCGGATAGCGGCGCGCCAGATCGTTTTTGTCTTCCGGCCAGCCGAGCGTCGACATCGGCCACAGGGCCGAGGAAAACCAGGTGTCGAGCACGTCCTCGTCGCGGGTCAGCAGACCCGCCGCCTTGTCGGGATCGGACGCCAGGGCTTCCGCCTCGGAATCGCTGTAGACGCCGCGCCTGACCGCGTCCGCCAGCGCGTCGGCCAGCGCCTCGTCTTCGGTTTCGGCGACATAGACCGCGCCCCACGGCGAATACCAGGCCGGTATCTGGTGGCCCCACCAGAGCTGGCGCGAAATGCACCAGGGCTGGATGTTCTCGAGCCAGTCGAAGAAAGTCTTTTCCCAGTTTTTTGGCACGAATTTCGTGTCGCCCGAGCGCACCGCCGCCAGCGCCGGCCCGGCCAGGGCTTTTGCGTCGACATACCACTGGTCGGTCAGCCAGGGCTCGATCACCACGCCGGAACGATCGCCGTGCGGAACCTGGTGTTCGTGCGCCTCGATGGTCGCAATGAGGCCGCGCGCCTCCATCGCGGCGATCACCGTTTTCCGCGCTTCCTCTCGTGAAAGACCATGCAGGCTGTCGAGCGTTTCCGACAGGTCGTCGTTCTCGACCACGCCTTCGAGAAAAGCCTCGTTCTCGCGCAGAAGAATCCTGGCCTCGGCGTCGAGAATGTTGATCAACGGCAGCTGGTGCCGCGTACCCACCTCGAAATCGTTGAAATCATGGGCGGGCGTGATCTTCACCGCGCCGGAGCCCTTTTCGGGATCGGAATAGCTGTCGGCGACGATCGGAATGAGTTGGCCGACCAGAGGCAGCACCACCCTCTTGCCGTGCAGATGCGCGTAACGCTCGTCGTCGGGATGCACCGCCACAGCCGTATCGCCGAGCATGGTCTCCGGCCGGGTCGTCGCCACCACGACATATTCGTCGGTGGCGGAACCGTTCTCATCGGCGAGCGGATATTTGAAATGCCAGAGCGAACTTTTCACCGTCTGCGCGACAACCTCGATGTCGGACACCGCCGTCAGCAGCTTCGGGTCCCAGTTGACCAGCCGCTTGTCCTTGTAGATCAGGCCGGAACGGTAGAGGTCAACGAAGGCCTTCAGCACCGCGCGCGAAGACCCGTCGTCCATGGTGAAGCGTTCGCGCGACCAGTCGCAGGAGGCGCCGAGCCGCTTGAGCTGGTTGACGATCGCGCCGCCGGATTCGGCCTTCCAGGCCCAGACCTTGTCGAGAAAGGCCTCGCGGCCGAGGTCGCGGCGGCCCGGTTCGCCGGCGGCCGCGAGTTGCCGCTCCACCACCATCTGCGTCGCGATGCCGGCATGGTCGGTTCCCGGCTGCCACAGCACGTCCTTGCCGCGCATGCGCTCGTAACGGCACAAAATGTCCTGCAAGGTATTGTTGAGCGCATGGCCCATGTGCAGGGAGCCGGTGACGTTCGGCGGGGGGATGACGATGGTGAAGGGCTTCGCGGCCGCCCGTTCCGGCCGTCCCGCGCGAAAGGCGCCCGCGCTCTCCCATTCCGCGCTGATGCGGCTTTCCACGGCGGCGGGATCGAAAGTCTTGTCCATCATGAGCGGGAACCAGGATTTATTGCGAGAAAGGGATTCCGCGCAACAAAACCGAGCCAACGCCGCAAGTCAATGGAATTGCCGCGTCGTTCCGCAAGTAAAACGGGCGTGAGGCCCGGAAACTTCAGCCTCGGCCGCGCGCGACCCGCTCGATTTCGGCGCGCACGAGACGTTCGACGACGATTGGCAGATTATCGTCGAGCCAGGCCTTCAGCATCGGCCGCAGCATTTCCCGCGTCACACGTTCAAGCATGAGCGGATCGCGCATCAGCAGGTTTTCCGCCAGGGACTCGAAAGACGCGCCGATTTTTGCGCCGCTCGCGGGCGACAGGAGCGCCGGTTCGGCCTTCTCGGGACCAGCGGCGGAAGGCGGGTTGTCAACGGGCTCGGGTTCAACCTCCGCAATGCGCGGCGTGGCCGGATGATCCTGCGCTACGGCCAATGGCGCCTGTGGCGGAACGACAGGCGGCGTGTCGTGTGATTCAGGCTTGTCCTGCACGGCGTCCGACGCGACAGCCTGCACGGAGGCGGGAACCGGCGCGGGCGCGGCGGCCCGCAGCGGCGAAAAGACAGGCGCGCGAAAGGCCTGGGAGGCAATTTTCAGCCGCGGCTCGTATGCGGTGGATGTCGGCTGGACCAGGCTCACCACGGCGGCGCGCGGCGGCTCGGGGATTTTTTCCAATTCGTTCAGCGAAGGTCGCAAAGCCGGGGGCTCCGCAGGAGACGCCGGCGTTTCCGCCATCTGGGCTGCGACCGGCGGCGCTTCCTGCGCAGGCTGCGGTTTCGGCGCGACCTCCTTGGTCATGAAATCGCGCAGCCTCAGCATCGGCGGTTTCGGCGCGACCGCGGAGGGCGCGGGCGCCGGCGGCGCCGAGGGGAAGCTTTCGGGCGTGGCGGCCGCCACGTCGCGACCGAGCCTCTGGCCCAGGCCGAAGAAGGCGTCGGCGCCAAGAACAGGCGCGGGCGCCTCGGCAGGAGCAGGCGCGCCAGAAACGGGCGCTGCGGCCAATTCCGCACGCGTCGTCGCTACATCCGTCAAAGTGGCGGCGCGCGCGCGGCGACTGAGCGGCAAGGCGTCATCGTCAGCGATGATCCGACGGATCGAGGCCAGAATATCGTCCATCGACGGCTCATGCGCCTTTTGTTCGGCGCTTAGCTGGCTTGGCATGCCGCTGGTCGGCATGGAGCCGGCAGGCATGGAGCCGCCAGGAATGGAGCCGGCAGGCATGGAGCCGGCAGGAATGGAGCCGGCAGGAATGGAGCCGGCAGGAATGGCGTTGCTGGCGAAGGAAGGGGCGTTCGTTGCGGTCATGGACTCGGACGCTCGACTGCGAATCGGAAGCATAAAACTGCGCTCGCTCGGCAACGCGCGCAAGGCGGGATCGCGCCGCAACAGCCGGAATACACGGTTTTTTTGTGATTACGTCGCGCGTTGCTTTGCGCAAAACGGCTCAGCTCACGAAACGGCCCGCGTCGGAACGGATGGCGAAGATGCGGGCACGCTGGACGGAGTTCAGGCGTTCACGGAAGAGCAAGGGAAAGGATCCAACTTTCCCCCAGCCTCCCGATTTAGCGACCGTCCGGCGTATCGAGGCCGATGAAGCGGTTCTTGGTCTGCTCGTAATGCACGCTGGGACGGTAGGCGACAACTCCGAGGCCGAGGCCCTGCGCCGTCAACCGGCCGATGGCCCCCATGACGGCGTAGGAGGCGACGACGCGGTCGTGCTGCGCCGTCACCAGCTGGACGCGGGTATTGAGCAGCGCCTGCTGCGCGTTGAGCACGTCGAGCGTGGTGCGCTGGCCGACCTTGGCTTCCTCGCGCACGCCGTTCAGCGCCACTTCGGCCGCCTTGACCGCCGACTGATAGGCGACAATCGCGGCGCGCGCCGCCTGCAACTGGCCCCAGGAGGACGCGACCGACTGGCGAATGACGATCCGGGAAGAATCCACCGCCATGCGCGCCTGGCCCAGCTGCTCCTTGGCCTGGCGCACGGCGGCGTATTCGGCGCCGCCCTGGTAGATCGGAATATTGATCTGGCCGACGACGCTGGCGCTCCACATGTTGTAATTGGGAATGCCGCTGCTGTCGGTCATCTGCTGCACCTGCCCTTGCAGGCTGGCGGTCGGCAGCAAGGCGCCCTCGGCGACCTTGACCGCGTCTTCGGCCATGTCCACTTGATGCAGGGCGCCGGTGATCGCCGGATTTTCTTGCAGGCCGGTCACGATCGAGCGATCGAGCGAGCGCGGCAACAGCCTCTCGATCGGTTGCGCCGGCTGCAACTGGCGCGGCGCGACGCCGATCTGACGGCGGAAGGTCGCGATCGAGGTTTCGAGATTGGACTGCGCGGTGGCGAAATCGGCGTGGGAGGCGGCAAGCGCCGATTCGGCCTGCGCGACGTCGGTCCGCGTGACTTCGCCGACATGGAAACGGTCGCGCGTCTGCTGCAACTGAACCTGCAACACCTTGATGTTGCTTCGCCGAAGGCCGAGGACAGCCGTGTCGCGCAACACGTCCATATAGGCGGTGGCCGCCGCTTGCAGCGTCTGCTCCTCGGTCTGCCGCAGGGCTTCGCGTTGCGCCAGCACCGCTGATTCGGCCTGGCTCACGCTATTTTCGGTGCGCATGCCGTCAAACACCGTCTCCGTGACCTGCACGGAGGAGCCGCGCGGATTGGCGACATATTTCGCCGCCGGCGTGTTCAACCCGAAAGCGTTCGAGATTTCACTGTATTGATGGCCGGCGCTGAGCGTGGCGCTCGCCTTCGGCATCCAGCCGGCCTTGGCCGTGGGCACGCCTTCGTCCTTCGCCCGCACCGCGGCGCGCTGCTGGTTGATGTCCGGGTTGCCGGAATAGGCGCGCGCCAAGGCGCCCGACATGGTTTCCGCCGAGACTGGCCCGAGACAGCAGGCCACCGCCAGGACAGAAACGCCGATCGCCAGACCGAAGGGAGAAAAACAGCGCAAAATCAAGCCCCCGAAACTATATCGCCCAGAATACCCAAGACTCCGCGCGCTGGGAATCGAACCCCATGACGCGCAGAGTAAAATCAAGGAACTCAAGCCTTGCGTCAACCTTGGCCGTCGCCGTTTTCCCGGCATCGCCCCCAGAAAAGCGCAAATCACCTTGTTTTTGTTGGCTCCTGCGCCAAAAAAGACACAGGGTCATTTCCACAAGTCTCATTTCAGAACACGAATCCGTTCGGCTTGTCGAAGGCCGCAAGGCTCGTCGCCGTCGCGTCGAACAGCGCGCGCGCGCTGACATGTCCATCCGCGCGCTGGAACAGCGTCGCCTTGCCGGCCCGCGCGCCGGCGTGATCCGCGACGATTGCGACCAGGCGGCCACCGTCGCGCAACTGGCCGAACAGCGTTTCGAACGCGCCCTGGCTGACGCCATCGACAAGGATCAGATCGAAGGGCGCAGCATCCGGCGCGCCCTGCGCCAACGGACCTGCCAAGGCTTTGGCGTTGGCGAGGCCGAGCCTGGCGAAATTGGCCTCGGCCTTGCCGGTCAGAATCGCGTCGTCATCGAGGCTCAAAACTTCGCCGACGAGTCCGGCGACGAGCGCCGCCGCGTAGCCCGAACCACCCGAGACGATCAGCACGCGCTCGCCGTCACGCAACCGCGCCTCCTTGAGCAGGCGGGCGAGAATCAGCGGCGCGGTCAATTCGCGCGCCGCCTTGCCGGTCACGGTCAGGCAGGCGTCGGAATAGGCGAGCGAAGCGAGGCTTTCATCGACGAAAAGCTCGCGCGGCACGGACCTCATGCGCGCCAGCACCCCGGCGTCGGTCACGTCGAAGGTGCGGACCTGCCGCTCGACCATGGTTTCGCGCAAGGCGGCGGATGCGGGAAGAAACGCGGGGGCGGCTGTCGCCAGTTCGGGATTTTGCATGGCGCGTCCATTGATTCCGTCGGAGGAAGCCCGACGCGGGAAGATCGTCCCTTGAAAGACTTGCGCGCTTTATAGGCGTGGCCCGGGTTCCTGTCCACATTGCGCGCCCTTGGCAAAACGTCGGCCCGGCGCTTTCCCTTCGGCGCGTTCTTTGGCGCGGAGGCGCGAAAAGCCGCGACGCGCGGCGGCGGCCGAGCCTTTCGCTTCCGTTTGGCCCGGGAACGTGGCAAGACAAGACGGCTCGGGGCGGGGAAAAGAGATTTCATGACTGGTAAAGTCTTTCGGCTCTATCTCATAAAACCTTCGCATTACGACGATGACGGCTACGTCATCCAGTGGCTGCGATCGGCCATTCCCTCCAATACCCTGGCCGCCTTGCACGGGCTCGCGGTCGATTGCGCGCGGCGCAAGGCGCTTGGCGCGGAGGTGGAGCTCGAAATCATCGGCCTGGACGAGACCAACACGCGGGTTCGGCCGGAGAAGATCGCCGCCTCGATCAAGGCGGCGGGGGCCGGTCTGGTCTGCCTGGTCGGCGTGCAATCAAACCAGTTTCCGCACGCGCTCGACCTGGCCCGGCGTTTCCGCAACGGCGGCGTCGATGTCGCCATCGGCGGCTTCCATGTCTCCGGCTGCCTCGCCATGCTGCCCGAACTTCCCGCCGACCTCGCCGAGGCGCAAAAAATGGGCGTCAGCCTGTTCGCCGGCGAGGCCGAGGGCCGGCTCGAGACGGTGCTGAGGGACGCTTACGCCGGCAAGCTGCAAAAACTCTACAACTTCATGGACGATTTGCCGGGGATCGAGAATTGCCCGCCGCCGCTCCTGCCCGCCGAACTGATCAAGCGCACCAGCGGCGCCGTGACGAGCTTCGACGCCGGGCGCGGCTGCCCGTTCCAATGCTCGTTCTGCACCATCATCAATGTGCAGGGGCGAAAGTCGCGCTATCGCAGCGCCGACGACGTCGAGGCGATCGTCCGCGCCAATCTGGCGCAGGGCGTCAGCAGTTTCTTCATCACCGACGACAATCTCGCCCGCAACAAGAACTGGGAGCCGATCTTCGACCGGCTGATCGAGATGCGCGAAAGCGGCTTGCGCATCTCCTTCATCATCCAGGTCGACACGCTGAGCCATCGCATTCCGCGTTTCATCGAGAAGGCGGCGCGGGCCGGCGTGCGCCGGGTGTTCATCGGCCTCGAAAACATCAATCCGCAAAACCTGCTCGCCGCCAGGAAGAAACAGAACCGCATCGCCGAATATCGCGACATGCTGCTGGCCTGGAAGAACGCCGGCTGCTTCACCTATGCCGGCTATATCCTCGGCTTTCCCGCCGACACGCCGGAGTCGATCCAGCGCGATATTGAGATCATCAAGCGCGAATTGCCGCTCGACCTGCTGGAATTCTTCTATCTCACGCCGCTGCCGGGTTCGGAGGACCACCAGCGCCTGCTGAAAGGCGGCGTGTGGATGGACCCCGACATGAACAAATACGACCTCGAACATGCCGTGACCGGCCACGCGAAAATGTCGAAGGCGCAATGGGATGAGGCCTACAAGGCGGCCTGGGCGTCCTATTACGCGCCCGCGCACATGGCGACGGTGATGCGTCGCGCCGCGGCGACCGGCAATTCGCCGGGCAAGGTGATGTTTCTGCTGCTGTGGTTCTGGGTGTGCGTCAATCTCGAGAATGTCCATCCGCTCGAAGGCGGCTATCTCAGGCGCAAGGTGCGGCGCGACCGGCGTCCGGGCCTGCCGATCGAAAGCCCGTGGGCATTCTATCCGCGCTATGCCGCCGATCTCGTCGTCAAGCATTTGCGGGCGGGCGGCCTTGCGCTGCGCCTCGGGCGGCTGCGGCTGCAACTGAAATACGCGCCGGATGCGCGGAATTACCTGGATCAGGCGCTGACCCCCGTCGCCGAGGGCGACCTCGACGAACTGGAAATGTTCAACAACAGCGCCTCCTCGCGCGCCGCGGGCGACCACGCCAAGGAAATGCGCGCCCGGCGCCAGGAGCACGAAAAACAGCACGAAAAGGTCGGCTGAGGCTGATCATGAAAAGACCCCCGGGCTTTCGCCCGGGGGTCTCCGTGCTCTACGCAAAACAATCAGCCTTTCAGCCGCTTGTTGCATTCGCTGTAATAGCCGCCGCCCTTCTGGATCCATTTCAGGCCGCCATTGCCGCCCGTGGCCTTGTTAGCCCTGTATTGGTCGAGGCAGGTGTCCATGCGCGCCTTGCCCGCCTTCTCGCTGGCGTGCGCCGGCGAAACCGCGGCCGGGAAAACAGCGGCGCCAGCGGCGGCCGGAGCGGCGGGGGCCGGAGCGGCCGCGCGCGGCATGGGCGCGGGCGCGGCGGCGGCAGGAGCGGCCGGCGCGGCTGCGGCGGGCGCCGCGGGGGCGGCGGCGGCTCCGGCCGGATTTGCCTTCAGATCGGCGCGGCATTTCGAGGAAAACTGCAGATAGGTCATCCCGCCGGTCGTGTTGGCGGCCTTGGCCGCCTGCCATTTTTCGGAACATTGCTTCATCACGGATTCCGCGTGGGCGGCGGACCCCAGGCCGACGAAGGCGACAACGCCGGCAAGCAGGACGGCGGAACGAAAGGACGCTGGACGAAAGGACATTGGACGGCTCCCCTGGAAACCCGCAACCGCCTGACGCAGCGCCGGGATACCTTGCAAAGCTTCCGAATTTTTTCGCGCCCGTCAATGCGACGCCGCAACAAAAGGCCGTGAAAACCCTGCGGAAGCCAGGCGTTTTCTAGCGGGAGGCGGCTGAACGGCGGCTGAACGTCTCAGCCCAGCAAGGAACCGAAGAAAAAACCGGGGCAAAAACCCCGGTTTTAACAATGCGTTCCGTGTTCAGGACATTTTGGCGGAAACGATCTTGTCGGGATCTTTCACCGGTTCGCCGCGCTTGATCTTGTCGACATTCTCCATCCCGGTGATCACTTCGCCCCACACCGTATATTGCTTGTCGAGGAAGCGGGCGTTGTCGAAACAGATGAAAAACTGTGAATTGGCCGAATCGGGGCTGGCGGCGCGGGCCATGGAGGCCGTGCCGCGCACATGCGGGGCGCTGTTGAATTCGGCCTTGATGTTCGGGTATTTCGAGCCGCCGGTTCCCGTGCCGTGCGGGCAGCCGGTCTGGGCCATGAAGCCATCGATCACACGATGGAACACGACGCCGTCGTAAAAGCCTTCGCCGACCAGCTTCTTGATGTGGGCGACATGGTTGGGCGCTAGATCGGGACGCATGCGGATGACCACCTCGCCCTTGGTGGTTTCCAGCGTCAGGAGGTTGCCTTCGTCGGACATGGGTTTTTCCTTTTTGAAAAAAGACGCCGGAGGCTAGGAGCGAACGCCAAAGGGCGTCGGATGTCGCTCGTCTCTCGACGGGCTGGGGCCGAGCTTATGCGAGGGGTTTATCGCCCGCAACCTCTTGCGGGCGATCAAATATGTCAGGAATCGGCAGCCATTTTCATGCTGATGATCTTGTCGGGATTTTCCGGCGGCTCGCCGCGCTTGATCTTGTCGACGAATTCCATGCCCGAGACCACTTCGCCGAACACGGTGTATTGCCCGTTGAGGAAGGGCGCCGGCGCGAAGCAGATGAAGAATTGCGAATTGGCGGAATTGGGCGAGGAGGCGCGCGCCATGCCGAGCGTGCCGCGCTGGAACGGCGTGGGGGTGAATTCCGCCGGCAGGTCGGGCAGGTCGGAGCCGCCCATGCCGGTGCCGGTCGGGTCGCCGGTCTGCGCCATGAAGCCGTCGATCACGCGGTGGAAGACGATGCCGTTGTAAAAGCCGCGCTTCACCAGCGTCTTGATGCGCTCGACATGCTTGGGCGCGAGATCGGGCCGCAGGCGGATGACGACGCGTCCATCCTTGAGTTGCAGATAGACCAGATTGGCCTGGTCATCGGCCGGCTTGCCATCCTGAGCCGACGCGCCCTTGACGGCGAGGGCGGCGCAGGCCGCGCCAAGCGACAGGGTCTTCGCCAGCTGGCGGCGATCCAGCCGCATCGCATTCTTCTCTTTCATCGCAACTCCTCAGATTTTCGCCGCCTTGCCACGCAGCGCCTCGGCGACGAGCGGGGGCGCGAACGGGGAAACGTCGCCGCCCATAAAAGCGATCTGGCGGACCAAAGTGGCCGTTATATGCCCGACTTCGGGGCTCGCGGGAAGAAAAACCGTCTGGATTTCCGGCGCCATCACGCCATTCATCCCGGCCATCGACATTTCGTAGTCGAGATCAGAGCCGTCACGCAGGCCGCGCACAATGATCCCCGCCCCGGCTTTTCGCGCGGCGTCGATGGCGAGGCCGTCGAAGGTGACGACGGAAAAATCGCAGGCGGCCGCGGCGGCGTCGGCGGCGCAGACGCTGGCCAGCATGGCCGCGCGTTCCCCAGCCGTGAACAGGGGCGCCTTGCCCGGATGGACGCCGATGGCGACGACGAGCCGGTCGCACAGCCGCATCGCGCCGCGAATGACATCGACATGGCCATTGGTGACGGGATCGAACGACCCAGGGTAAAGCGCGACGCGTTGCATGACGCATAGCTAAAGCGTTTTCAAGCAAAGTGGAACCCGGCCGCCGCAAAGAAAACGCGCCGTGTGACGCCGCGATCGCCATATGCGGGTCGGACAAACCGATTTTAGCGCCTTTGCAAAAAGGCCAGGCACAAGCTCGCGCAAGCCGAGACGCCACTGACTCTCCGGCGAAAAATAAGCTAGATTGTCAAAATTCGCGCGGGGAGGCGTCGGCGCGGCAGCGGGAAAAGTTGCGACGTGGCACGACAGGCGACATCCGATCACGCTTCCATCGCCAGCCCTCACGGCCTGGCGTCCGATCCCCCATGGACGCGGCCGATGTCGCTGGCACTGGCCGGGATCGCCGCCTGGCGCGCGCGCGCGCCCTGGTGGTCGAGCCTGGGCGTCGGCGCGCTGACCGCAGGCGCCGGCGCGCTGGGGCGGCTGGAGCTGTTCGGCGTGGCCTCGCAGAAAGCGGTCTACCTGACCTTTTATCCCGCTGTGATCACCGCCGCGCTGATCGGCGGTTTGCCGGGCGGGATCGTCGCCATCATCCTCTGCGCCGCCCTGGCGCACGGCGTGTTTAATCCCCTGGCCGACGCCGAGGACTGGCTTGCGCTTTTCGTGTTCGTCGCGAGTTCCGGCGTCATCTTGGGTCTCACGGAGATGCTGCTGCGCACGCGTGCGCTGGCGCTGGCCGCCGAAGCCATGCAAGCCAGCGACGCCAAGCTTTCAGCCATTGTCGAATCCTCCGCCAACGCCATCTATTCCTGCGATCTCGACGGGCAAATCCTCACCTGGAACAAGAGCGCGGAACTGGTCTACGGCTTCACGGCGGCGGAAATCATCGGCCGCAACCTGGCCGAACTGACGCCTGCGGATCGCAAGGACGAGGCCGCGGCGGTGTTCGACGCCATCAGGAAAGGCGAGGCCTGCAGGAGCCTCGAAACCGAGCGGCTGAGGAAGGACGGGAGCCGCTTCGCCGCACAGCTGACGGCTTCGCCGATCCTCGACGCGACGGGCCGGCCGACGGCGATCTCGACCATCCTGCGCGACATCACCGAGGCGCAGGTCGCCGCGCGGTCGCTCAGGGACTCGCTGCGGGAAGTCACCGACTTCAAGGCGGCGCTCGACGAGCACGCCATCGTCGCCATCACCGATCCGCGCGGCGAAATCACCTATGTGAACGACAGGTTCTGCGCGATCTCGAAATTTTCGCGCGAGGAATTGCTGGGACAGACCCATCGCATCATCAACTCCGGCTATCATTCCAGGGAATTCTTCCTTGATTTGTGGTCGACGATCGCCCGCGGTCGCGTCTGGCGCGGCGAAATCAGGAACCGCGCCAAGGATGGGTCGATCTACTGGGTGGACACGACCGTCGTGCCCTTTCTCGACGAACGCGGAAGACCGCGCCAGTATGTCGCCATCCGCGCCGACATCACCGACCGCAAGAACGCCGAAGTCATGCTGCGCGAAAGCCAGCAGCGGACCCTGCTGGCCACCGAGGCGACCGAGGTCGGCATCTGGGAATGGAACCTTGGCGCCAACATGCTCTGGTGGGACGCCCAGATGTTCCGCATCTACGGCATGACCCCGACCGCCGACGGCTTCATCCCCTACGCCGCCTGGACCCGGACCGTCCTGCCCGAGGATCTGGCCGCGCAGGAGGAAAAGCTGCAGGAGAACATTCGCCTGGGCGGCCGAAGCGAACGCGAATTCCGCATCAGGCGCAAGGACAATGGCGAAGTCCGCGATATCCATGCGGTGGAAACGATGCGCGCCAACGCCGATGGCAAGATTGAATGGGTTGTGGGGACAAATCTCGACATCACCAAGCGCAAGCAGGCGGACGAGCATATTCGGCTGCTGATGGGCGAGGTCAACCACCGCTCGAGGAACCTGCTCGGCGTCGTGCAGTCGATCGCCAAGCTTTCCGCCCGGCACGCCGACCCGGAAACCTTCGCCTCGGACCTGTCGAAACGCATCGCCAGCCTGGCGGCCTGCCAGGACCTGCTGGTCAGCAACGAATGGAAGGGCATCGGCCTCGCCGACCTCGTGCGCGCCCAGCTTGGCTCCTATCGCGACCTTATCGGGCAGCGCATATTGATGGGGGGGGCCGAGGTCAACCTGCGCCCGGCGGCGGCGCAGGGCATTGGCATGGCCTTGCACGAACTCGCCACCAACGCCGCCAAATACGGCGCCCTTTCAAGCAACGAGGGCCGCGTGCGGATTGAATGGGCCGTGACCGCCGGGGAAAGCGGTCCGACGTTCTCCATGCGATGGATCGAGGAAGGCGGCCCAGGCGTCACCCCGCCGGAGCGCAAGGGCTTTGGCCAGACAGTGACCGTTTCCATGGCCGAGCACGCCGTCAAGGGAAAGGTGACGGTCGCCTATCCCGAGACCGGCTTGTGCTGGGAGCTGCAGTCCCCCGCCCGCTTCGCCGTGGACGCCGACTGATCCGTGTTAATTGCAAAAGCTATTGAATTGTTTGAACTTGCGAAAAGGTTTCTGTGGCGGAACGTGACGAAAGACACAAGCGTCGCGAAAGGCGGGCTATGGTAATTTCAGGCTTGACGCGACAAGAAACACCGGCGCCCGCCCGCGTCGGGAACCATAAGCGGCGCTTGTACGTTGTCTTTTAGGCCAATTTCCTCATATCGTCGCAACTGATACGACTTCAGCCCGGAGCCAAACGTGAGCATTCGCGCGTCGTCGGACGGAGCTAAAAAAATGCTACGCTTACTGGTGATCGAAGACGAATTCTTCGTAGCGGCGCATATAGAAAACCTGCTGAGCGACGAGGGCCATGAAGTCATCGGGCCAGTCGGCTCGCTGGACGAAGCCCGGCTGCTGGCCCGTGACGAAATGATCGACGGCGCGCTTCTCGACGTCAACCTCGACGGCGGCCGCGTCGACGATGTGGCGGACATCCTGGCGCGACGGAATGTGCCGTTTCTGTTTGTCACGGCTTATGGCCGCGACAACCTGCCGCCGATCCACCGCGAAGCCGTGGTGGTGCACAAGCCGTTCAACGACGCCGACCTTATTCGGGAAGTGCGACGGCTCAGGCCCTGAGACCATTGGAAGCCGCCTGGCGCCTCACCGCGACGCGCGCATCAGCCGCACGTCGAGGTCGCGCACTTTCTTGCGCAAGGTGTTGCGGTTGAGGCCCAGAAGCTCGGCCGCCTTGATCTGGTTGCCACGCGTCGCCGCCAGCGCGATCGAGATCAGCGGATATTCAATCTCGCGCAGGATACGGTGATAGAGGCCGGGCGGCGGCAAATTGTCGCCGTGCGTCTTGAACAGTTCGGCGAGATGCCGCTCGACCGCCATCGACAGGGATTCATCGCCGTCGCGCGCAGGACTCGCGGCGGGACCCGCGGCGCCCATGAAGGTCACGCTTTCGCGGGCCGAGTTGAGACCGAGCTCCGTGGCGACGACCTGCTCGGCGATGACTTCCTGCGGATAGAGCGCGGCGAGGCGGCGCACCAGGTTTTCGAGCTCGCGGATGTTGCCCGGCCACTTGTAGCGCTTCATGCGTTCGAGCGCGCCCGGCTCGAGCGATTTCAGCGGCAGTCCGTCATTGACCGCCTGGGCGAAGAAATGCCGCGCCAGATCGCCGATGTCCTCGGCGCGCTCGCGCAAGGGCGGCAGGCGCAGCGGCACGACGTTGAGGCGGAAGAACAGGTCCTCGCGGAAAAGCCCCTGCTGGATCAGGACGCGCAGATCCTTGTTGGTGGCGGCGACGATGCGCACATTGGCCTTGATCGGCGTGCGGCCGCCGACCGTGGTGTATTCGCCCTGCTGCAGAACGCGCAAAAGCCGCGTCTGCGCCTCCATCGGCATGTCGCCGATTTCGTCGAGGAACAGCGTGCCGCCCTCGGCCTGTTCGAAGCGGCCGATCGAGCGCTGGTTGGCGCCGGTGAAGGCGCCCTTCTCGTGGCCAAACAGTTCGGATTCGATCAGATCGCGCGGAATTGCGGCGACATTGATCGGCACGAAGGGGCCCTTCTTGCGCTTGCCATAGTCATGCAGCGCGCGCGCGACCAACTCCTTGCCGGTGCCGGATTTACCGGTGATCATCACGGTAAGGTCTGACTGCATCAGCCGCGCCAAGGCGCGAAAGATGTCCTGCATGGCCGGCGAGCGGCCGACAAGCGGCATGTTCTCCAGGTCGTCGGGTTCAGGCGCGCGCAGCCGGTTCTTCGGCTCGCTCATCGCGCGGCCGACGATGGCCAGAAGCTCCTTCAGGTCGAAGGGTTTTGGCAGATATTCATAGGCGCCGCGCTCCGAAGCCTTGATCGCCGTCATGAAGGTATTCTGTGCGCTCATCACGATGACCGGCAGGTCCGGCCGCGCCTTCTTCACGCGAGGGAGAAGCTCGAACGCGTTCTCATCCGGCATGACCACGTCGGTGATGACGAGATCGCCTTCTCCCGCCTGGATCCAGCGCCACAGCGTGGCGGCCGCTCCCGTCGTGCGCACCTCATAGCCGGCCCGGGTCAGGGCCTGGCTGACGACCGTCCGGATGGCCGCATCGTCGTCTGCGACGAGAATATTGCCGCTGGGCATTCAACAACCTCCAAACATTCCAGATCCGCGCCGGCCGGGAGCGCGGAGACATTGCTGCGCCGCGACGGTTTCAGGCCGACCCGTCCCGGCGCGAGAAAACTGGCATCAGGATGCGGAACACCGTTTTGCGCGGATGCGATTTGCATTCGATGACCCCGCCATGATCGCCGACGATCTTTGCGACCAATGCAAGACCGAGGCCAGAACCCGACGTTTTTGTGGTGACAAAGGGATCGAACAGATGCGGCATCAAGTCCTCCGGCACGCCTGGGCCGTTGTCGCGCACGCAGAATTCAAGCGGCAGGCTGACCGGCGTGGCCTTGCCGGGCGCGCGGATGCGCACGCCCGGCCTGAAGGCGGTGGTCAGCTCAATCTCGCCGTCCATGGCGTCGTCGCCGATCGCCTCCGCGGCGTTTTTCACCAGATTGAGAAAGACCTGCACCAGTTGGTCGCGGTTGGCGAGCACATGCGGCAGCGACGGATCGTAGCTCTCGACGAAGCGGATGCGGCGGGCGAAGCCGGCCTGGGCGACCCGGCGCACGTGTTCGAGGACTTCATGGATGTTGACTTCGCCCCGCTCGACCGGCCGGCCGTCCGAGAAAGCCTCCATCCTGTCAACAAGATGCACGATCCGGTCGGTTTCGTCGCAGATCAGCCGGCAAAAGGCGCGATCCTCGTCCCCGACCGCCGTTTCGAGCAATTGCGCCGCGCCGCGAATGCCCGACAAGGGATTCTCTGATCTCATGCGCCAGCATCGCGCCCATGGCCGAAAGCGAGCGGGCGGCGCCGCGATGGGTGAGCTGGCGGTCCATCTTGTCGGCTATCGTGCGCTCCTGCAGCATGACCACCACGCCATCGCGCAAGTTGGGCAGCGGCGCGATATGGATATCGACATAACGCTCGATGCCGATCTTCGGCGTGCCCAGATCGACGCGGTATTCGTTGATCGGCGCCCGCCGCTGCCGCACCTGTTCGATCGCCGAAACCAGCGGCGAGCCGAAGGGCAGCAATTCCGTGAATTTAATGCGCCGCAAGGCGTTGCGCGACATGGCGAAGAACAGTTCCGCCGCCGGATTGACGTCGTGGATCGAACCGTCGCCGCCTACCGACAGCAGGGGATGCGGCAAAGCGTTCAGCAATTGCAGCGCCAGGCAATCGGCATCGCCCGAGCTACTCAGGGCTTCCGTCACGACGCCAATTTGGGCGCCTTTTTTTTGAGCAGTATCGCGCTTCATGCCGCCTCCGCTTTAGGCGCCGTCGCATAGAGGCGACCGATCAAGTTGAACACTTCCGATATATCCTCGCTGGCGACCAGGCGCCGCCGTTCCGCGTCGGTGAGGCCAAAGCCTGACCGCGCGGCGACATCGGCATAGGCCGCAAGGTGCTTTCGCGCATGGCGCAGGCCTTGCGCCGGCCCCATCAGCTCCAGCAAGGTGGAATAATGTTCGCGCGCCGCGGCCTGCCGCGTTTCCGGGGATAACGCCGGCCGCTCGTGGCCATTGCGCAGGAAGAAGGCGATATCGCCGACGAGCCAGGGCTGGCCCAGCGCGGCGCGGCCCACCATCACCGCCCGCGCCCCCGAAAGGGCCAGCATTTCTTGCGCGTGCGCGGTCGAGCAACAATCGCCGTTGGCCGCCACCGGAAGCGTCACCGCCTCGACGACCGGCCGGATCGCCGCCCAATCCGCGTCGCCGCGATAAAACTGCTGCCGCGTGCGCCCATGCACGACAATCATCCGCGCTCCCTCGGCCTCGGCGCGGCGCGCCAGTTCCGGCGCGTTGCGCGAGGCCTCGTCCCAGCCGAGGCGCATCTTGACGCTGACCGGAATTTTCACCGCTTGCGTCACCGCGCCGATCAGGCGCGCGGCGTGGTCGAGATCGCGCATCAGCGCCGAACCGGCGGCGCCGCCGACCACCCGTTTGGCCGGACAGCCCATGTTGATGTCGATGAGGTCCGCCCCGGCGTCTTCCGCAAGTTTCGCGGCTTCCGCCATACTGGAGGCCTCGCAGCCAGCGATCTGCACGGCATGCGGCACAACGCCACCGCCTTGCGCGCGTAAAAAACTTTCGCGGCCGCCTGCGGAGAAATCGTCGCTCGCGACCATTTCCGAAAAGGCCAGCGAGGCGCCGAAACGCCGCGCCAGCCGCCGCATGGCGAGATCGGTCACGCCGGCCATCGGAGCCAGGAAGGCGCGGCCGTCGAGGACCAGATCGCCAACGCGCAATTGGTCGTCGGATTGGTCGGCGCCCGGTTGATCACTGCTTAACTGTTGTGCAAAATTGTTCATGCCCGCATTTTAGACAGAATTTCACCTGCCGCAACGCAAAAGAATGCCGGCAAATTGACCTTTCCAAAGATTTCGCGCGACATCTCGCGGCGGCCGAGGATGAAAAAGCGGGATAGCAAATGAACGCGGGAGCAACCGGGAACAGCGACGCGGATGACGGATCGGGCGCGATTTTCCTGGTTGTGGCGGCGGGACGCGGCGAACGCGCGGGCGCCGGCGGCCCGAAGCAATATCGCAAGCTCGCCGGCCGGCCGGTGCTGACCCGCACGCTGGAGGCCCTGCTCGGCACCGCGCCGAGGACAAGGGCGCGGGTGGCGATCCATAGCGAGGATCTCGACCTTTACCAGAGCGCGATCGCGCCTTTGCCGGAAGATTTGCGCCGGCGCCTCGACCCGCCGGTGTTTGGCGGCGCGACACGGCAGGACAGCGTCTGCAACGGGCTCGAGGCGATCGCGGCGGCCGGGGCGCCGAGATGATGCGCCGGTGCTGATCCACGACGCCGCCCGCCCCTTCGTCGGCGCCGGCCTCGTTTTTCGCGCGCTTGAGTTCCGCGCGCCAGCACGGCGCGGCGGTTCCCGGCCTCGGCGTCACCGACACCATCAAGCAGGTGGGGGAGGATGCGCGCATCGTGGCGACGCCCGAACGCGCCAGCCTGCGCGCGGTGCAGACGCCGCAGGCGTTCCGGCTCGGGCTGATCCTCGCCGCCCATCGTTCCGTCAGGGACGACGGATGCCGCGAACTGACCGACGACGCCGCCGTCGCCGAATGGGCCGGCCATTGCGTCTTCGTCTTCCCCGGCGAAAGCGGCAATATCAAACTCACCACGCAAGAGGATTTTACGCGCATGGAGGCCAGGATGCTGAATGACTTGCCCGACGTGCGCACGGGCCAGGGCTTCGACGTGCACGCCTTCGGCGAAGGCGACCATGTCTGGCTCGGCGGCGTCAAGACGCCGCACAGCCAGGGCCTCGTCGGCCATTCCGACGCCGACGTGCTGCTGCACGCCATTACCGACGCCGTGCTCGGCGCCATCGCCGAAGGCGACATCGGCTCGCATTTCCCGCCGAGCGATCCGCAATGGCGCGGCGCCTCGTCCGACCTTTTCCTGCGCCATGCAATCGCGCTGGTGTCGGCGCGCGGCGGGCGCGTGGCGCATATCGACGCCACCGTGATCTGCGAAAAGCCCAAGATCGGGCCGCACCGCGACGCCATCCGCGCAAAAATCGCCGAGATCACGCAATTGCCATTGGACCGCGTGGCGGTAAAGGCGACAACATCGGAGCGGCTCGGCTTCACCGGGCGCCAGGAGGGAATGGCGGCGCTGGCGATCGCCACGGTGCGGCTGCCCTGACGTCCGGCGCGAGGCATTCTGGAGACAATACGATATGCGCGACGAACTTGTGTTGCTGGCGCAGAGGACGCTCGACGCCTGCCTCGCCCGCAAGCTGACGATCACTGTCGCCGAATCCTGCACCGGTGGCCTGCTCTCGGGCGCTCTGACGGAGAATCCCGGCGCCTCGAACGTCTTCGATCGCGGCTTCGTGACCTATTCCAACCAATCCAAGCAGGACATGCTCGGCGTGCCCGGAGCGCTCATCGCCGCGCATGGCGCGGTGTCGGCGGAGGTGGCCGAGGCCATGGCGCTCGGCGCGCTGGAAAAGTCGGGGGCGCATCTGGCGCTGGCGCTCACCGGCATCGCCGGGCCGGAGGGAGGCACGGCGGAAAAACCGGTCGGGCTGGTGCATTTCGCCCTCGCCCAGCCGGACCGCCCGACGCTCGTGACGCCGAAGCATTTCCGCGCGCCGACCGGCAAGGGCCTTGCGCGCGTCGAAATCAGGCGCCTCGCCGTGCTGACCGGCCTGCATCTGCTGCTCGAGGCGGCGGCGCCGCAATTGCGGGCGTAAGGAGCTTCGCGTGAACCATCTCTTCGATCTCATCGCGTCGAAAATCGCCGATCCGCACAAGGTGTTGATCGAAACGCCGGACGGCCTGTCGATCCGCTACCGCCACATGCTCACGGCCAGCGCGCGCTACGCCAACGCCCTCGCCTCGCTGGGCGTCGAACCGGGCGACCGCGTCGCCGTGCAAATGGAGAAGTCGCCGGCCGCTCTCTTCATCTATCTCGCCTGCCTGCGCGCAGGCGCGATCTTCCTGCCGCTCAACACCGCCTATACGCCGCATGAGGTCGGCTATTTCCTTTCCGACGCGCGACCGAAAATCCTGGTCTGCGATCCCGAGCGGCGCGAGGCGCTGGCCGACGCCGCGGCGAAAGCCGGGACGCGGATCGTGACGCAGGGCCAGGGCCAGGACGGCGAATTGTTCGACCTCGCCTTCGCCAGCCCGCCAGAATTCGCCAATTTTCCGCGCGGCGCTGACGATATCGCGGCCATCCTCTACACGTCGGGCACGACCGGCCGCTCGAAAGGCGCCATGCTGTCGCATGGCAATCTCGCCGCGAACGCCCTGACGCTGGTGGATTACTGGCGATTTACCGCCGACGACGTGCTGATCCACGCCTTGCCGGTCTATCACACCCACGGCCTGTTCGTGGCGACCAATTGCGTGCTTCTGTCCGGAGCGTCGATGATATTTTTACAGAAATTCGATGCGGCCGAAATCCTGGATGCGATGCGAATTGGCACGGTGCTGATGGGCGTGCCGACCTTCTACACGCGCCTGCTCGACGATCCGGACCTGACCAGGGACGCCTGCGCCCACATGCGGCTGTTCATATCGGGCTCCGCGCCGCTGCTGGCCGACACGCACAAGGCATGGTTCGAGAAAACCGGCTACGCCATTCTCGAACGCTATGGCATGACCGAAACCAACATGAACACGTCCAACCCCTATGACGGCGAGCGGATCGCCGGCACCGTGGGTCCACCATTGCCCGGCGTAAAACTGCGCGTCGCCGACCCCGAAACGGGCGCGCCGCTGCCTGACGGCGAAATCGGCGTGATCGAGGTGAGGGGCCCGAACGTCTTCAAGGGCTACTGGCAAATGCCGGAAAAAACCGCGAGCGAATTCCGCGCGGATGGCTTCTTCATGACAGGCGACCTCGGCCGCATCGACGAGAAGGGTTATGTGCGCATCGTCGGGCGCGGAAAAGACCTGATCATCAGCGGCGGCCTCAACATCTATCCCAAGGAAATCGAGAGCGAGATCGACGCGCTCGACGGCGTCATCGAAAGCGCGGTGATCGGCCTGCCCGACGCCGATTTCGGCGAAGCGGTGGCGGCCGTGGTGGTGCGCGCCAAAGGCGCGGCCCTGGACGAGGCGCAAATCCGCTCAGCGCTCAAGCAGCGGCTGGCCAAATTCAAATTGCCAAAGACCATCGTCTTCGTCGACGACCTGCCGCGCAACACCATGGGCAAGGTGCAGAAGAACGTCCTGCGCCAGCAATTTGGCGGCTGACGCTCAGAACTGCGGCTTGCGGTAGCGCGCCAGATCGACCGTCGGCGTCACGGATTCTGGATCGTAGTCGTGCGCGGCCAGTTCGCGCGCGGTCTTGTCGCCGCTGGCCGCCGCCCGATCGATCATATCCTTGCCGAGCTTGCGATCGAGCGGAACGCCATGCCCGCGCAAGACGTCGAGGCCATAGTTGAACTGGCCGAGCGAGGAGCCGGTGTCGGCGAGCTTCTTGTCCCAGGCCGCGGCGGCGACGGGGTCGGAGGGCCGGTCGTAGCCATTTTCCTCGAGATAGGACATCCAGGGCATGGCGTTGACATTGCCGGCCTTGGCGCAGCGCTCGAAAATACGCCGCGCCTCCTCATGCTGGCCGGTCTTGTCCATGAAGACGCCGTAAGTGCACATCTTGGGGTCGAAACGCGCCTCGTGCGACTTGGCTCCCCAGTACTGGATGCTCAGTTGCTGCGGGTTCAACTCGCCGCCGTCGTCCGCGGCTGCGGTTTGCGCGCGGGCCGCGCCGGCGATCGCCGTACAGGACAAGGCCACGATCGCCACGGCGCCGAAATTGGTCCAGGAACGCATGGTCATCTCCTTCAATTCAATTTCGCCGCTCAGAACATCGGCTTGCGATAGTGCGCCAGGTCAGCCGTGGGGGTCACCAATTCCGGATCGTAGTGATGCGCCGCGAGGTCGCGCGCCGTCGTATCGCCGCCAGCGGCCGCCTGATCTATATAGGATTTGCCGAGCGCGCGATCCAGCGCCACGCCATGGCCGCGCAAAATGTCGAGGCCGTAGTTGAACTGGCCGAGCGATGAGCCGGCGTCGGCGAGCGTCTTGTCCCATTTAGCCGCTGCGACCGGGTTCGACGGCCGGTCATAGCCATTCTCCTCGGTCCAGGACATCCAGGGCATGGAGCCTCTGACGCCGTGCTCCGAACAGCGCTGGAAAATCCGCCGCGCTTCCTCGTGCCAGCCCATTTTGGCGAGCGGATAGCCATACATGCACATGCCCGGATCGAAACGCGCCTCCTTCGAGCGGGCGATCCAGTAATCGATGCTCAGCTCCGACGGATTGAGCCGGCCGACATCGTCGTCCGCGTCAGCGCCGATGGTCTGCGCCGGGTGGGCGTCAGGGTTTTTTTCGCCCGCTTGCGCGCGTAAAACCAGCGGCGCCGCGAAGAATGTCGCGGCTGCGAGCGCCAAGGCGAAAGATCCGTTCCTCAAATTCATTTTTTCCCCAAAATCACGACGCCGTCCGCTGAGGCGCTTCAACTCCGACCTCGCGCCAACCATCCCGGGAACACCAAAAACCCGAGCCGCTTTTGGGAGAGCAGCGGCTCGGGCCGAGGTTTTGTGGGAGGCGGAGGAATTTTTCAGGAAGCCACGCCGTGCGAGCTGGTCGAGGCGCGCGACGTTCACAACTCTGTGTAAAAAATCCGCTCTCAGATTTCGGCGGACATATAGCTGGTGACTTCCATGCCAACGCAAACTTCGCAGGCTTCGGGCGCGGTCCAGGACATGTTGATCTCCCTATGGAATTGAATTGGCTTTTGCTGACGCGACGACGAAGCTGTTGGCGCCGCGTCGAAAGCGTTGAACATGTGTATCCCGCCCAGCCCGAGGATGCGTCAGGAGCCGGCGATAAAATTGTAAGATATTTGTCAGACCGCCACTTCCTCGTCATAGCGGTAGCCGACGCCATGCACGGTCGAGATGATGCGCGGGCGCGCCGGATCGATCTCGATCTTGCGCCTGAGGCCGGAGACATATTGGTCGAGGGCGCGGCTGTTGGGCATGTAATCGCGGCCCCAGGCGAGATCGAACAGTTCATCGCGCGTCACCGCCTTGCCCGGGCGCACGTGCAAGGCGTTCAGGATGGCCAGTTCGCGCGGCGCGAGATCAATGCTCTGGCCGCCGCGGAAGGCGCGCAGCGCCGCGGGATCTATGTCGAGATCGCCCATGCGGAAACGGCCGGGCTTGGCCGCCGCGGCGCCGTCTTCCGCCGGCGCCGCCTTCGCCCGCCGCAACCCGGCCTTTATCCGCGCAACCAGCTCCCTCGCGGAAAACGGCTTGGCGATATAGTCGTCGGCGCCGATTTCCAGCCCGATGACGCGATCGATCTCGGCGCCCCGCGCGGACAGGAGCAGGATCGGCGTGTGGGAGTCGCGCGCCCGGATGCGCCGGCAAAGATCGAGGCCGTCGAGACGCGGCATCATCACGTCGAACAGGCAGAGCGCCGGCGCTTCTTCGACGAAGGCGCGCCAGGCGGCTTCGCCATCCTCGGCGATAACGCAGGTCAAGCCTTCCAGGGCCAGCAGATCGACCAGTCCGGCGCGCAGGTTGGCGTCATCCTCGGCGATCAGGATCTTCAAGCGCCTTCTCCGTTCGCTTCTTTTGCGGAAAATTCCTGTGCCGGAACTTCTTGTGGCGAAGCCTGCGCCAGGATCGTCGCTTTCGCGCAAAGGCCCGGATCGGCTCCAGCCAGGGAAAAACCACCGCCGTTGGTCCGCGTCAACTCCTGCACGATCGCCAGCCCCATGCCGTGCGACGGAGTGACGCTCGCGCCGACCGCGCGAGCGCCAAAATCGCGCACCGCGAGCGAAAGCTGGTCGTCGCGCCAATCGATCGAGACGACGATGCGTCCCGGCGCATATTTCCGCGCATTGTCGATCAGGTTGATCAATATGCGCTCGAAAGCGACCACATTGAAGCGCAGCATCGTGTCGACGCCGCACTCCAGTTCGCAGTGCGCGTTGGACGCGGCCAGAAGCCTTTCATAGCGCGCGACGACGCGGCGAGCGAGCGCGCCAGCGTCGACCGAGGCCGCGCCGGACTCATTGCGCGAAAACGCGTCGCCGCGAAAAATCGTCTCGCCGGCGAGCAGGTCGAGACGGTCGATTTCCTCGGTCAGCACCGTGCAGTAGCGGCTGACGTCCGGGACATCGGCCGCCTTGCGCGAAATGAGCTCGGCGTAAAGCTTCAGATTGGCCAGCGGCGTGCGCAGGTCGTGCGAAAGCCGCGTCGCCAGCGCGGCGCGCGCCGAACTTTCCGCCAGCAGCGCGTTTTGCGCGCGGCGCGCCTGCAACACCAGCAGCAGCCACACCAGCGCCAGCGGCGCCGCCAGCGCCAGCCGTCCCAGCGCGCTGCGTTTCGGCGGCGACGCTCCGGAGAGTTCGATCGTCCAGTTGTGCAGCGCGCCGCTGAGCACGAACGACTGGAAGCTTGCGGTGGGTTGGCCATGCCGCCAGACGACGCGGTCGAACGGATCGCGCAGGCGGAAGGACCAGTGCGGCAGCGCGGCGGCCCTGGTTTCCAGCGCCGCGAACAGCAGCGGAAAAACCTGCTTGCTGCTCAGGGCGATGCAGTTTTCCTCCCGCTCGTCGCCGACGCCGCTGCGGCGGCATTCGAAATAATATTCGCCCGAAATATGCGGAAACCAGCCGTTAAGCAGATCGCCCTCGCGCAAGAGGTCGGCCACGTCAGACAATGCATGCAGCTTTTCCTCCCACATTTTCGGCATGGCGAGGGGATCTTCGGGCGGAAAGATGGTGCGGTCGCCCTTGCGCTGCAGCACCAGCAGGTTGAGGTTGTAGCCATAGACGACTTGCCACAGGCGTGAGGCGGCGTTTTTGGGATCGGCTTCCGCCTGCGCCACGTCCGCCCAGGCGAGCGCGCTGAACGAGGTCAAAGCCTGCGCGCCCGCAGCGCCGAGCTCATCGGCGATTTCGGAGGAATGCTTTTGCGCGCTATCGCGCATCATGATGAAATCCGCGTCCAGCCATTGCATGGCGAACAACGCGACAAAGGCCAGCGGCAGCGCGAACAGGAGAGCCTGTCGCGCCGTCGCCGCCCATTTTTGGCGCGGGCGCGCGGTTCCGGCGACTTTTGCGTCCATCAGTTCTGAGCGAGCGCCTTCCCGATATTGTCCAGGCCGCCGCGATAAATGCCGGCGATGGCCTTGCGCGCCGCCTCGGCCGTCGTTCCATTGGCAGGCGCAAACTCGGACGTCCAGGTGACTTCACTGCCCTGCCCGTCCGCCTTGACCGATAGGGTCGAGACATAATGCGAGACCGGGACGACCTTCTGGTTCTCGCCATTGTCGAGGATGCGGTACTGGTAATGCCGCGCCGTGTCGCTATGGCTCATCAGGGCTTCCCACAGCACGGGTCCGCCGAGATCGAGGCGGCGCTGCGAATCCAGCTTGTCGCCGTCGGACGCCTGCGTCGACTTGACCGCCGGATGCCAGGAAAGATCATTGAAATGGCCGATCCGCGCCCAGACCTTGGCGGGCGGCGCATCGACCTTGACCAATTCCGTCACCTTTTCCCTGCCCGCCGCCTGGGCCCCGAGATTTGACGCAGCCATCACCATCGCGGCCAGAACAAATGACTTCATGTCTCTCTCCCTTTGCTTCGCGCGCGGCCCTTTGCGAAGGTTGATCCCTCATCGACGGCGGAGCCGCGGGTCGCCAAGCCAATGCGACATATTTTGCGGCGGAAAAAAAGCGAAATCATGTAAGATGTTTGTCAGTCCGGAGCGCCCCGATGCCTGAAAACCAGTCAAGTCCGACGGGCGCGGCGCGCGTTCGTCCACTCGGCGACGCCGCCCTGACAATTGTCTT
Organism: uncultured Alphaproteobacteria bacterium; assembly: GCA_963828185.1. Classification (GTDB taxonomy): domain Bacteria; phylum Pseudomonadota; class Alphaproteobacteria; order Rhizobiales; family Beijerinckiaceae; genus Rhodoblastus. The sequence continues at coordinate 211,223 of CAWHDV010000002.1, forward strand.
CGGCCCCTCGATTGACGCAGAGATTTTTGCGCGCGTCAAAGCATTTTGCTCAGCCCTCGAGGCGAGCGCGGCTCCGGCCGCGATCGAGGAATGGGCGCCGGCCTTCGCCTCGGTGACGATCTGGTATGACCCCGAGCGGATGTCCTACGCCGCGCTCGCCGATTTCGTCATGGGCCTGGCGCAGGGTCCTCCGCCGACGGAAGCGCCCGGCCCGCTGTTCGCGATCCCCTTCTGCTGCGACGCCGATTTCGCGCCCGACCTCTCGGAGACCGCGCGGCTCAAAGGCCTGTCGGCGGACGAATACATCGACGCATTTTCGGCGCTAATCTTCGACGTTTACATGCTCGGCTTCCAGCCGGGTTTCGCCTATCTCGGCGCCCTGCCGCACCACCTTTCGGCGCCGCGCCTGGATACGCCGCGAAAAAATGTGCCGGCGCGCTCGGTCGCCATCGCCGACGGCATGTGCGCCGCCTATCCCTTCGCCAGCCCCGGCGGTTGGCGGCTGATCGGCCGCACCCCCGCGCCGCTGTTTGACGCGGAAAATCCCGCGCGTCCCGCCTTGCTCGCGCCGGGCGACCGCGTGCGCTGGCGCAGGATCGACCGCGCGGCATATGACCTGCTTGAAGCCAGTTGGAGCGAGGGCGAATTTTCCGCAAAAAAAATGCTGGAGGCGGATTCGTGACGGCGCGGCTGATCGTCGAAAGGCCGGGATCCGGCGTCACCGCGCAGGATTTCGGACGCAAGGGATTCCGCCGTTTCGGCGTGCCGGTCGGCGGCGCCCTCGACGCGCGCCTCCTCGCAGCAGCCAATATCCTGGCGCGGGCGCCGGACGACGCCGCAGGACTCGAAATTCTCCTCGCGGCGCCCTTTTTGCGCGCGGAAAGCGGGCCTGTGCGGCTCGGCCTTGCCGGTGAAATCGAAGGCGTCCTGACGCGCGCCGACGGCTCGCAACGGCGCGTCGCCGGATGGCGCGGGCTCATCTTGCGCGACGGCGACCGCCTTGCCTTGCGCCTGGCGCGCGGCCCCGCCTATGTCGGCTTTTCCGGCGGCCTCGCGCTGCCGTTGGTCCTGGAAAGCCGCTCGACCTTTCTGCGCGGGCAATTCGGCGGACTTGACGGCAGGTCGCTCATGAGCGGCGACGCCCTCGCCTGCGCAACGGCCCAGGGCGGAGAATTTGCCGCCCCGCCCCTCGCGCCGCCGTCCGGGCCAATCCGCTTCATCACCGGCCCGCAGGCTGAGAATTTTCAGGCCGACGCCCTGGCGGCTTTCGTCGCGTCCGACTGGCGCGTCGGCCACGACAGCGACCGCATGGGCATGCGGCTTTCCGGCCCTCGGCTCGCCCATGTCGCCGGCGGCGCCAATATCGTTTCCGACGGCGCCGCCCCCGGCGCGATTCAGGTTCCAGGCGACGGCCAGCCAATCGTGCTGCGCGCCGATTGCCAGACTTCCGGCGGCTATGCCAAGATCGGCTGCGTCATTTCCGCCGACCTGTTTCGCCTCGCGCATTTTTGGCCCGGTGACGTGGCGCGTTTCGAACCTGTCGATCACGAAGGCGCGGCGCAGGCGCGAAAGGCGTCGCGCGCAAATTTCGCGCGCTGGCGCGCCAGCGTCGCGCCGGCCGACGAGAAATGGGACAGCGGCAGGTTATGGAGCGAAAATCTCATCAGCGGCGCAACGTCGGGCGATTGACGCCATGACCGACGGAAGAGCGCTCAATCTCAACGCCGATCTCGGCGAAAGCTTCGGCGCCTGGCGCATGGGCGACGACGAAGCCATGTTGCGCCTGGTGCAATCGGCCAATCTCGCATGCGGCTTTCACGCCGGCGATCCCGTCGTCATGAGCAAGGCCGTCGCGGCGGCGTTCGCCGCGGGCGTGAGCATAGGCGCCCATCCCGCTTATCCCGACCTGCAAGGCTTTGGCCGGCGGCCGCTGCATTGCGCGCCGGACGAGGTCGAGGCTTTGGTGCTTTACCAGATCGGCGCGCTGGACGCTTTCGCGCGCGCGCGCGGCGGACGCGTCTCGCATGTGAAGGCGCATGGCGCCCTGAGCAATGACGCCTGCCGCGACCTTGCCCTCGCCGAGGCGGTCGCACGGGCGACAAAGGCGTATGACGAAAATTTGATCCTGCTCGCGCCAGCCCTGTCGCGCCTCGCCGAGGCGGGCGCCGCCGCGGGGCTGAAAGTCGCGATGGAAATTTTCGCCGACCGGACCTACGAGGACGACGCCACCCTGGCGCCGCGCGAAAAGCCGGGCGCGGTCATGCATGAGGCCAAGGAATGCCTCGATCACGTCGCCGCCATGCTGGCTCGGGGCGGGATCGTCGCGCGCAGCGGTAAAATCCTGCCGACGCCGATCCACAGCGTCTGCGTGCATGGCGATGGGCCGGCCGCAGTGGCCGTGGCGCGCGGGCTGGGCGAGGAATTGGCGGCGAAATTCACCTTGAAACCGCTTCCCGCCCTGTTTGCGTGAGCGCGGCCTTGCATAAGGTCAGCCGGGGTTTATGTTCCTTTTTCTGCGGTTTTGACTTCCCATGGAGCGTCCAATGTCTGTTTCCCTCGCCACGCGCGCCGACCGGATGCAACAGGGAAAAAGTCTGCGCAAGCTGGTGCCCCGCGCAGCCCACGCGCAATTGCTCGGGCCGATGGACCGCGACGCCAACGCCATCCTGGAAGCGCAGAACGCCCGCCGCCTGCCGGCCATGATCGACGCGCGCGCGCAATTGATGGCGGCCGGCGCCTTCGCTTACCTGCGCGGCGCGGCGGCGGTGATGGCGCATGACCTGCAATGGCAGCCGATGGTCGGCGCCAAGGTGCAGGCCTGCGGCGATTGCCATCTGATGAATTTCGGCGCCTTCGTCACGCCGGAGGACAATATCCTGTTCGACATCAATGACTTCGACGAAACGCTGCCGGGCGTGGACTTCACTGTGGATCTGAAGCGTCTCGCCGCAAGCATCGCTGTTGCGGCGGGCGCCGCCGGACTCGCCAAGCCGCGCCGCCATGAACTCGCGGCCGCCGCCGTTCGCTCCTACCGCAAGCGCATGGAAGGCCTGTCCTATCTCACGCCACTGGAGATCTGGCACAGCCGCATCGACCTGGAGGTGGAGACGAAGAAATTCCGCAACGCGCCCATGCGCAAGAAAATGCAGTCGATCATCGCCCGGGCGCGCGGCGAAGGCCTCGACCGGGACGACAATTTTCCGACCCTGGCCGAATCCGGCGCGCCGCTGATCCATGAAAAGCAGCCGCGCATCTTTCATTTCGCGCCGGGCTCTGACGCCGCCGAGGGCTTCGATCCGCAACTCGATTTCGCCAAATACCGCTCAGGCCTCGCGAAGGAAGTCGGGGTGCTTTACGACCGCTACGCGCTCAAGGATTTCGTGTTCAAGGCGGTGGGCGTCGGCTCGGTCGGCACTTATTGCTATGCCGGCCTGTTCATGACCGGCGACGAAGAGCCCTTCTTCCTGCAGGTGAAGGAGGCGACGAATTCGGTGCTGGAGGCGCTCGACGAAAGGCTCGCCTACAATGGCAACCAGGGCCAGCGCGTGGTCGAAGGGCAACGCATGATGCAGGCGGCGAGCGACATTTTCCTTGGCTCGACCGAGCACGAGCCTTCCGGCCGGCAATATTATATCCGCATTCTCAAAAACCGCCGCCTCGGCGGCATAAGCGAAATCGCCGAGGCCGAGGGCCTGTCCGATTATGCGCGTCTGTGCGGCCGGACCTTGGCGCGCGCCCACGCGCGCTCCGGCGATCCCGCGGTCATCACCGGCTATGTCGGCGACAGCGACGCCTTCGAAGAGGCGATCGCCAATTTTGCTCTCGCCTATGAGCAGCAGAATGACGCCGACCACGCGGCCTGGGCCAAGGCGCATCCCCCGGCGGCGACGCCGAAGGCTTGAACTCTTTTTGATCTCGCGACGCGGGTCGGCGTCAAATTCAAGCAAAGCTTTGATTTCAAGGGCGGCGGCGAGTTGGCTCCATACAGCAAAGGTGAAGTCCGCCCGCGACAAATTCGTTGACAAGAGCGCGCTTCGGAGTGACGTTGGCCAGGTCGGCCTCCCTGTGCTTTCGACGGAGGTTCGGCAATTTGAGACCTTGACGGTGGCGAAAGCCTCGGGCATGGCGTTAAGCGCTTGATTGTGTGACCGGTTCTCAAGGCGCGGACTCCCGGATGACGGCGCCGTCAGAGCTCGCACCGACGTTTTATCCAGGTTGGAACGATGGCCGCGCCTCAGACCGTCCATATTATCGAAGATGATACTGCCGTCTGCGAATCGATCCGCCTGCTGCTGGCGGCGGAGGGATTTGACGCGCGAACCCACGGTTCGGCGATTGAGTTCCTCGGCGCCATCGGCTCGAACGCGACGGGTTGCGTTGTCACCGACGTGAGCCTTCCCGGCATGAGCGGCGTCGATCTGCTGAGCCACATCATGGAGCGCGGGCTGTCCCTGCCGGTCATCGTCATCACCGGCCAGGCCGACGTCCCTCTTGCTGTCAACGCGATGAAGCAGGGCGCCGTCGATTTCATGGAAAAGCCGTTCAGCGCCGAAGCTTTGGTCGCCTCCGTCCACAAGGCGTTGTCGCGCAACATGTCTCGCCCGGACAACGAGGCGATCGTGCAGGACATCCAGTCGAAGCTGGCGTCGCTGAGCACGCGCGAGCAGGAGGTGCTGGAGGGCCTGATCAAGGGAAAGCCCAACAAGATCATTGCCCACGAACTGGGCATCAGCCACCGCACGGTGGAGATTCACCGCTCGAACCTGATGAAGAAAACCCAGGCCGGCAGCCTCTCGGAACTGGTGCGGATGTCGATGGTCGCGGCGAACCGCTATTCCTGAAATGGATTTTCTGGCCCGTCCGATTTAGTTCGCTGTCAGCGGGAAAACCGCATGGCGCCCGCGTCGATCTCGACGACTTGCGAACGATTTGTGGAAATCCATTTCCTCAGCCAGCGGGCGCTGACCGCGGTCCAGCGATCTTCCTGGCCCGGGCGATCGGTCCAGGCATAGCAGGCGCAGCCGCCATTTTTGAGACGATAGACAAGCTCGAATTTCTTGTGACCGCCCTTGGTGGAAATGCAGGCTGCGACCAGGCGCATTGTGTCGTCCATGATACGCTCCATTCCAGCTCACGCTCCGTTGCAGGGATGCGACGGACCCGGCTCAGGCCGGCGGTTCGACGCATCGGATCAAGCCTATCCGCAGACCAGCGACGTCATCAGCGCAAGCAAAACCGGAATTGCGGGGATCAACAGGACAAGCCACACGCTGAGCATCGAATCCTTGTTCGGACCGGGCGACGCCGCGTCCTGGATCGACCCATGCAAATGATCATTGGCGATGCCTAATGCCATGACGTCTCCTCCAACTCGTTACGCAAAACTTCAGGCCACTGTTCAGGCCACCTCGCGCTCAGCCCGGGAGAGCGAAAGGGCGCCCCGGTCGTTCGCCGCGATCGGGTAGGAACGCGCGGTCGCCACGCCAACGAGGATGACCACCTCGCCCGCCGCATTGCTGACCACGATGCGGCCGCCCGAAACGCCGATGTCCCGCGCGAGACTGGCGACCATCTTCCAGACGGCGCGAATGTCATCAAAGGCGACCGACCGAAATAACACCGTGGTTTCGTCATCGCCGCGCACTTTGAAATCGTAATGTTCCATCGCTTTCTCGTCCCTGGCGTGTCGCAGGTCGCGGAGGCGGACTGGCTTCGCCGTCTCCGCAATGGCGCAGGTTGAGAGGCCTTCCGCTCGGGCGTCCCTTTTGGGGGCGCGCGCCTTCAGGCCGGCCGCGACCGTGCTATTCGGCGGCCTGAAGGTTTCTGCCGACCGAAGGCGCCTTCACGGGAGCGCCGGTCTGCTCCGAGCGGGCGGCGACCGTCTTCAGCGTATCCTTGGAAAGCTCGGTCAAAAGCTCGCCGATCTTCTTCGACCGTGCGAGCGTCGCCTCGTAGGACGCCTTGGCATGGTCGGAATGGAGCCGGATCAGCTCGTCGACGCTTTTCACGCCAGCGAGCTTGCGCATCAGCGCAGCGTTGTTCTGGAACGAAATGACGGAAAAATCCTGGGCTTCGGCGACGATCTTGCTGACGTCTTTCGCCATCACGCCGGTCAGCGACACGACCGTTTCGAACTGTTTCGTGAGCAAAGATTGGAAATCAACGTTTTGCGACATATTTTCCTCCGGAGATCTTGTCTGGCAAGAGTCCTGGTGACAGTGGTTTTGGGCGCGAACCTGAAGGACATAATCGCCACCCCGGTCAGCGCCACTGGTTAATACCAGCCGCCGCGAGGCCGGCGTAAGATCGCAATTGTCCTTAAGGGTTAACCCCTAGCGCCGGCCGCCCGCCTTCGCGCCGAGAACCTAGAAGCGCGCAAATGCTTCAGCGCCGACGGCGCCGAGAATGACCACCAGCCAGGGCGGCGTTTTCCAGAAGGCCAGGAGAATGAAGGCCGCAACGCCGAGGCTGAAATCCGCCGTGGAAAAAATCGCGCTGGTCCAGACCGGCGTGTAGAGCGCGCCCAGCAGCAATCCGACCACCGCCGCATTGACGCCTTTGAGCGCCGACCGCACGTCGGCGCGATGGCGCAGGGCGTCCCAGAACGGCAGGGCGGCGACGAGCAGCAGGAACGACGGCAGATAGATCGCCGCAAGGCAGATCAGGCCGCCGCAAAAGCCGTTCGGCGCATCCTTCATCGCCGCGCCGAGATAGGCGGCGAAAGTGAACAGCGGGCCGGGGACGGCTTGCGCCGCGCCATAGCCGGCGAGAAAGGCGCCATTGCCGATCCAGCCTTGCGGGACGACAGCCTGTTGCAGCAATGGCAGCACGACATGGCCACCGCCGAACACCAGCGCGCCGGAGCGATAAAAACTGTCGAACAGAGCGACTCCATGGTTGGAAGTCGCCTGGGCCAGAAGGGGCAAGCCGAGCAAAAGCGCCGCGAACAGCGTGGCGGCGACCGCCGCCTGCGCGCGGCTGAGCGGAATGACCAGCGGGCTGCGCCGGTCTTCGACGTCCGCAGAGAGGAAACGCCACCCAAACAAGGCTCCCGCGATGATGGCGGCGATCTGTCCGGCCACTGAAGGTATCGCCAGGGTCAGGGCCATCGCGGCGACGCCGAGGCTCGCCCGCGCGCGGTCGGGACAGAGGTTTTTCGCCATCCCCCAGACCGCTTGCGCGACCACGGCGACGGCGACGATCTTGAGGCCATGCAGCCAGGCGAGATGCGAGACGTCGCCGATGCGGCCGAGACCATAGGCAAAGGCGATCAGCGCCAGCGCCGAGGGCGTGGTGAAGCCGAGCCAGGCTGCAAGTCCACCCGATAAGCCCGCGCGTAAAATGCCGATGACGATGCCGGCCTGGCTGCTCGCCGGCCCCGGCAGGAACTGGCACAACGCGACAATATCGGCGTAGGCCGCCTCGTCGAGCCATTGGCGGCGTTGCACGAACTCCGCGCGGAAATAACCCAGATGCGCGACAGGGCCGCCAAAACTCGTCAGGCCGAGCCGCAGGAACGCCGAGAAAACTTCAAGCCACGATCCCACCGGCAGCCCCAGGGCATTGTCGCTGCGGGCAGTGAACCAGATTTTTCGGCGATTGTCGGCGATGAAAATCGACAAATTGGCGGAAGGGGTGGGATTCGAACCCACGGTAGGCTTGCGCCTACGGCGGTTTTCAAGACCGCTGCCTTAAACCACTCGGCCACCCTTCCAGACTTTTATGCGCCTGCGCGCAGCGCCTTCTTGCCCCATCCGCGGCGAGTTTGGCAAGTTCAAACTGGCGATGCGAACCCAGCCGCGCACCTCGTGGAGCAGCAGCAAACTATTGCACCAGAAGCGCTTAGCCCTCTTGAACGAAGTAAATTTTCGCGAAGTCAGCTGTCATGCGCTATAAATACAATATTAACCACACCTGACAAAATTTAGCCATTCCATTTACCTGCCGGTTACCTTTCGCGCATTAACTGCGCCCGTTCAAGGCAACTACGGGACAGCGTCGCCCATCGTTTTGCCTTTCAGTCAACACTGGCTCGTACTTCCCGATCCCGGGTTACGGACGCCATCTCGGCGGACGAAAATCAGGTGTCGCGGTCCAGGGAGCCAGACCAGGAAAGGCAAGCTATCAATATACTCCCGCAGGTCTATCCAGGCTAATGATCTGCGACCCGAACGAATCAAGGCGCATATTTTCGATATGGACAGCCTTGATTCGGGTCGCGTGATCAGTAAATGGCGCCACTTTGTGGCAAAGGCGCCATCAACATCTCGTCGTCGCCGCATTTTAGTCGCATTCAACCCGGGCCGAGCCCCTATTGTTGCTCATCGGCCACAAGTGTCATTCTAAAATCGAGCCGCGAGCTTTTAGGGTTGCGGTTTGGATCTTCGGAGGACATTTTGCGCCAGCGTTTCGTACCCCAACCAAGAGGCAATCATGCGTAAGATCCTTCTCTCCACCGTCGCCCTCGCCGCCATGGCCGGCACGGCCTTCGCCGCCGACCTGCCGTCGACCAAGTCGGCTCCGGTCTATATGGCTCCGGCTCCTGTCTTCTCCTGGACCGGCTTCTACGCCGGCGTCGAAGGCGGCGCGGACTTCCTGAACACCAAGTACAGCGCCATCAACCGCTCGAACCACATGACCTCCGGCCTGCTCGGCGGCGTGGTCGGCTATAACTATCAGGTCAACCAGTTCGTCCTCGGCCTCGAAGGCAATGCTGACGGCGTGCTCGGCGGCGCCCGCACCCTGACCGTCGGCACGAATTCGGTCAGGACCTCGCAGGACTTCAACGGCGACATCCGCGGCCGCGTCGGCATCGCCTATGACCGCGCCTTGTTCTACGCCGCGGGCGGCGTCGCTTTCGGCCAGGTCAAGAGCAGCTACTACACCCCGGCCTTCCTCGGCTCCTCCAACATGGACCGCACCGGCTGGACCATCGGCGCCGGCGTGGACTACGCCATCACCCCGAACTGGGTCGGCCGCGTCGAATATCGCTACACCGATCTCGGCAGCTCCTACACCAACGTCGCCGCGACCCGCGTGAGCAACACCTCGAACGCCGTCCTCATCGGCCTGATGTACAAGTTCGGCACGCCGGAAGTGCTCGCCGCCAAATACTGATCTCCGGATCATTCGACCCGATTCCGGGTCGAAGCGAAGCCCGGCCCTCGCGGCCGGGCTTTTTTCTTGGCTTTGCCACCGCCTCTGGCTTGGCCGGCAAAATTGCTTTTTCAAGCCCTTGGGCGTATTGCCGCATCGCATTCCCCCCAACCAAGAACCAGCGATGACAGAGCTCCAAAACGACGGACAGACCGGCGACGCGCCAAAAATCTCCTTCGTCTCGCTCGGCTGCCCCAAGGCGCTGGTCGATTCCGAACGCATCCTCACCAGGCTGCGCGCGGAAGGCTATGCGATCGGCCGCAACCACCAGGGCGCCGACGCGGTCATCGTCAACACCTGCGGCTTCCTCGACAGCGCCAAGGCGGAATCGCTCGCCGCCATCGGCGAGGCGCTCAAGCAGAACGGCAAGGTGATCGTCACCGGCTGCATGGGCGCGGAGCCCGGCCCGATTCTCGACGCCTACCCCAATATTTCGGCGATCACCGGGCCGCAGGATTACGAGAGCGTAATGGCGGCGGTGCATCGCGCCGCGCCGCCGGCGGAAAACCCCTTCGTCGACCTCGTGCCGCCGCAAGGCATAAAGCTCACGCCGCGCCATTACGCCTATCTGAAGATTTCCGAAGGCTGCCACAACAGCTGCACCTTCTGCATCATTCCGAAACTGCGCGGCGATCTCGTCTCCCGCCCGGCCGCCGAGGTTTTGCGCGAGGCCGAGAAGCTGGTGAAGGCGGGCGTGAAGGAATTGCTGGTCGTCTCGCAGGACACCTCTGCTTACGGGCAGGATCTGCGCTACCAATCGAGCCTGTTCCAGGACCGCGAAGTGCGCGCCCGCTTTTTCGACCTGGCGCGCGAACTGGGCGAATTCGACGCCTGGGTGCGGCTGCATTACGTCTACCCCTACCCGCATGTGGACGAGGTCCTGTCGCTGATGGCTGAGGGCAAGGTGCTGCCCTACCTCGATATTCCGTTCCAGCACGCGGCGCCCAACGTGCTGCGCGCCATGAAGCGCCCCGGCAATGTGGAAAAAACGCTCGACCGCATCCACGCCTGGCGGAAAACCTGCCCTGATCTCGCCCTTCGCTCGACCTTCATCGTCGGCTTTCCCGGCGAGACGGAGGAGGATTTCAACATCCTGCTCGACTGGCTGGAGGAGGCCAAGCTCGACCGCGTCGGCGCCTTCAAATACGAGCCGGTTTTGGGCGCGGCGGCCAATGATCTCGGCCTCGCGCCGGTTCCGCCGGAGGTTCAGCAGAGCCGCTGGCGCCGCTTCATGGAAAAGCAGCAGAAGATTTCCCTCGCCCGCCAGAAGGCGAAAATCGGCAGGCGCCTGCCCGTCATCCTCGACAAGGTTTTTTCCGGCGGCGGCGAGGGCCGCACCAAGGCCGATGCGCCGGAAATCGACGGCAAGGTGTTTGTCGCCTCCCGGCGGCCGCTGCGCGTGGGCGACATCGTGACCGTCAAGATCGACCGCGCCGAGGCCTACGATCTCCACGCGACAGCGGTCTAGACTTCACGCCTTGCCGACGATTTCGGCGGTGGCGCGGCGCAGGATTTCCGCGACCCTGAGCTGTTCCTCCGGCGAGGAGCGGCGTTTTTCGCGCAATGCATGTTTCAGTCCGTGGACCGCCTGGCGAATGTCGGCGGGGTCGAGCGCCTCGTCTTCGTCTCCTGAAAACGCGCGGCGCACGTCGGCCATGCGGCGGCCGATGGCCTCCATCTGGCTGAAAATGGCCTCGGCTTCGGACTTGTGCTGCTCGAAATAGGCCTGGCCTTCGGGAGTGAGGCTGTAGAGCTTCTTCGCGCCCTCGGGCTCGACGCGCGCATAGCCGATTTCCTCGAGATAGGTCAGCGCCGGATAGACCATGCCGGGGCTGGGGCTGTAGAAGCCGCCGGAACGTTCGCCCAGCGATTTGATCAGCTCGTAGCCGTGACCAGGCTTTTCGGCCAGAAGCGCCAGCAGCAGCAGCTGCAATTCATCGCTGCCCAGCTTGCGCCCGGTGCGAAACCCCGGCCCGTCCACACCGGCGCCGCCGACAAAACCGCCCATGAACCTGCCGAAGCCGCGCCCGGCTCGGCGGCCGATGAACTCGAACGGTCCGCGATGATGATGATGTGCATATGTCATTTTTGATCCTTTATATCGTACGCTGTATCTTACGATGTAGAATTTAAGATGTATCGTAAGATATGTCAAGGCGCGCCAAGCGCAGCGCGTCTGTCCCCTCTCCCCGTGCTTGGAGAGGGAGCCAAGCAGCGGCCCGACGGCCACAAATCACGGCAGCAGCACCGTCGCGCCGGAGGTCTTGCGCGCTTCGAGGTCGCGATGCGCCTCGGCCGCCTCAGCCAGCGGGTGTCGGGCGTGCACCGCGATCTTCACCGTGCCCGAACCGACGGCGTCCATCAGCCGCGCCGCCATTTCCGTCAGCCGGGCCTCGTCGGCCATATGGGTGAACAGCGTCGGCCGCGTCGCATAGAGCGAGCCTTTCTGGGCGAGCAGGCCGAGGTTGAAGGATTCGATCGGCCCCGAAGCCGAGCCGAAGCTGACGAAAACGCCGAACGGCCGCAGGCAATCGAGCGAACCGGGAAAAGTCGCCTTGCCCACGCCGTCATAGACCACATGGCAGAGCTTGCCGCCGGTGATCTCCCGCACGCGGGCGACAAAATCCTCCTTCGAATAATCGATCACCTCATGCGCGCCCGCCTCCCGCGCGATCGTGACTTTCGCCTCGCCGCCGGCCGTGCCGATCACCGTCGCGCCGAGCGCCCGCGCCCATTGGCACAGGATCAGGCCGACGCCGCCCGCCGCCGCATGGACCAGGACCACGTCGCCGGGCTTGACCGGATAGGTGCGGAACAAGAGGTATTCGGCGGTCAGCCCCTTCAGCATCATGGCCGCCGCCGTCTCGTAGGAAATTCTTTCGGGCAGCGGCACGAGGAATTTCGCCTCGATGTTGCGCGCCTCGGCGTAGGCGCCGATCGAACCGGCATAGGCGACGCGGTCGCCCGGCCGGAAGCTCGTCACGCCCTCGCCAAGGGCCACGACCTCTCCCGCGCCCTCATTGCCCGGCGTAAACGGCAGGCCGGGCGCCGGATAGGCGCCGGTGCGGAAATAGACATCGAGGAAATTGACGCCGATCGCCTGCTGGCGGATCTGGACTTCGCCCGGCCCAGGCGCCGGAAGATCGACGTCCTCGTAACGCAAAACTTCCGGGCCGCCATTGGCGTGGATGCGGATAGCCTTGACCATGGAATGCTCCCCAAATTCTGACCGCGCGCAGGCGCTTGCATTGACGCAACCGCCTCGCGGTTGTTCCCGAGCTTGGACGCCGACCTTAGACGCCGGCCTTAGACGCCGACCTTAAACGCCTGCCGCCGGTCGGGGCAATTCGGCCGCGCGCGCGTCTGCTGGCGTTTCTGCAAACCTTCCGGCTCATTTTGGGCGATCAGGAGCAACTTAAACCGCCGCCGGGCGTTTGACCGGCGCCACCGGGGGGCCAAGCACAGCAGCAGGAAAGGAAATCGAATGGCTTCTGTCCAGCAACCCTTTGAAACCGGCCGCAACGGATTGGCCAGCATTCTCGGCGGCTTCGCCAATATGGGCCGCAAAGCCCAGGAAATCGCCGGCGAATTCGCCAAAATGTCGGAGGAAAACATCGGCGCCGGAAGCAAGGCCGCGGAGCGTCTGCGTGACGCCAAATCCTTGCAGGATGTGACGTCGATCCAGACGGATCTGATGAAGGAATCCTACGAGACCATGAACGCCCATTATCGCAAGATCGCGGAAATCGCGGCGTCGACGCCAAAGGAATTGGCGCAGAATTATCACGAATTTCTCTCCGTCGTCGCCGACGCCGGCAGCGAGGCGACACAGAAGGCGGCGGAAATGGGCCGCTACGCCACGGACAAGGCGGCTGACATGAGCCGCTCGGCCACCGAAAAGGGCGCCGCCACCGCCCAGAAGACGGTGGACACGTTGCGCGAAACCGCGCGTCGCTGACGGACAGCGCGGATGATTGGAAAAGGCCGGCGCCGGACCAGGCGTCGGCTTTTTCATTGCCTGCGTCAGTTTTTTTCCGGCAAATTCACCCGCATGTGCAGCTCACGCAACTGCTTCGGCGTGGCCGGCGCAGGCGCGCCCATAAGGATGTCTTCGGCGCGCTGGTTCATCGGGAACAGCGCGACTTCGCGCAGGTTCTGCTCGCCGGCGAGCAGCATGATGATGCGGTCCACGCCCGCCGCCATGCCGCCGTGAGGAGGAGCGCCATACTGGAAGGCGCGATACATGCCGCCAAAACGCTCGATCACCGTCTCCTCGCCATAGCCGGCGATCTCGAACGCCTTGACCATGGCCTCAGGGCGATGGTTGCGGATGCCGCCCGAGGCGATCTCGAAACCGTTGCAGGCGATGTCGTACTGGAACGCCTTGAGCGAGAGCGGATCGCCGCCCTGCATGGCCTCCAGCCCGCCCTGCGGCATGGAGAAGGGATTGTGGGCGAAGTCGACCTTCTTCTCGTCCTCGTTCCACTCGAACATCGGAAAATCGACAACCCAGGCCAGTTCGAATTTTTCCGTGTCGATCAGCTTGAGGTCTTCCCCCACCTTGGTGCGGGCGGCGCCGGCGAATTTGGCGAATTTGTCCGGGTCGCCGGCGGCGAAGAAACAGGCGTCGCCCGCGTTCAAGCCCATCTGGACGCGGATCGCCTCCGTGCGCTCGGGGCCGATATTGTTGGCGAGAGGCCCGCGGCCACCGACGCCGCTGGCGTTCTTGTCCGCTTGCAGGCTGGTCTCGTCCTTGGCGCGGTCAAAGAACAGAATATAGCCGAGGCCTGGTTGTCCCTCGCCCTGCGCCCATGAATTCATGCGGTCGGCGAAAGTGCGTTGACCGCCGCCTGGCGCGGGTATGGCCCAGACCTCGTTCTTCGGCGTTTCCAGCAGGCGGGCGAAAATCTTGAAGCCAGAGCCGCGGAAATGCTCGGAAACCTCCTGCATGACCAGGGGATTGCGCAGGTCGGGCTTGTCGGAGCCATATTTGCGCATGGCCTCGGAATAAGGAATGCGCGGCCATTTCTTCGTGACCGGCTTGCCCTCGCCGAACTGCTCGAAAATGCCGGTGATGACAGGTTCGATCGTTTCGAAAATGTCTTCCTGCGTGACAAAACTCATCTCGAGGTCGAGCTGGTAGAATTCGCCCGGCAGGCGGTCGGCGCGCGGGTCCTCGTCGCGGAAACAGGGCGCGATCTGGAAATAGCGGTCAAATCCCGCCATCATCAGCAATTGCTTGTATTGCTGCGGCGCCTGCGGCAGGGCGTAGAATTTTCCCGGATGGATGCGCGAGGGCACGAGGAAGTCGCGCGCGCCTTCTGGCGATGAAGCGGTGAGGATCGGCGTCTGGAACTCGTTGAAGCCCACCTCCTTCATGCGCGAGCGCATGGCGTCAACAACGCGTCCGCGTAAAATGATGTTGTTGTGGAGTTGTTCGCGGCGCAGGTCGAGGAAGCGGTATTTCAGCCTTGTCTCTTCCGGATAGTCCTGGTCGCCGAACACCGGCAGCGGCAATTCGGCCGCCGGGCCGAGCACTTCCGCGCCACGAACGTAGACCTCGATCTGGCCGGTCGCCATGTCGGCGTTGTCGGTGCCCTCGGGGCGGCGCTTGACCTCGCCGTCGAGCCGCACCACCCATTCCGAACGAAACGTCTCGGCCAGCTTGAAAGCCGGCGAATCGGGATCGACGACGCATTGGGTGAGGCCGTAATGGTCGCGCAGATCGATGAACAAAACCCCGCCGTGGTCGCGGATGCGGTGGCACCAGCCGGACAGCCGAACGGTTTCGCCGATATTTGTTTCGCGGAGATCGCCGCATTTATGGGTGCGATAGGCGTGCATGGGTTTTATGACCTTCAATGACCTTTGGCCGCTGCCTAGCGGAAAATGGCCCGCGCGTGAAGGGGGCGCGGCTTTTTCACGACCTCCTCTAGCGGCGGCGCGAGGCTTGGATTATGAACATTGCATGAGCCTGATCACAGATTCCGGCGAATTGGCCGCTTTATGCCAAACCCTCGCCCAATATCCTTTTGTCACCGTCGACACGGAATTTCTCCGCGAGACGACCTTCTGGCCGAAAGTCTGCGTGATCCAGGTCGCGTGCGACGATCGCGCGGCGGCGATCGACGCCCTGGCCGAAGGCCTCGACCTGACGCCGTTTTTCGAGCTGATGGCCAATAAAAATGTCGTGAAGGTCTTTCACGCCGCGCGGCAGGACCTGGAAATCATCTGGAACCTGGCGAAGATCATTCCCGAGCCGCTGTTCGACACCCAGGTCGCGGCCATGGTCTGTGGCTATGGCGACCAGATCGCCTATGGCGAGCTGGCGCAAAGCGTCTGCAAGGTGACGCTCGACAAGTCCTCGCGCTTCACCGACTGGTCGCGCCGGCCGCTGTCGGACGCGCAGATCGACTACGCCATCGCCGACGTCACCCACTTGCGCGACATTTACAAGGCCCTGCGGCAGCGGCTGGAGAAGACCGACCGCCTGCACTGGCTCACCGACGAGATGGCGACGCTGTGCAGCCAGGACACCTATGAGCAGCGGCCAGACCGCGCCTGGGAGCGCCACGCCCATCGCGCGCGCAAGCCGCGCGACCTGGCCGTGCTGATGGAGCTGGCCGCCTGGCGCGAACATGAGGCGCAGACGCGCGACGTGCCGCGTTCGCGCGTGCTCAAGGACGATATCCTCATTGAAGTCGCCCTGGCCGCGCCGCGCAGCGCGGAGACGCTTGGCGACCTGCGCGCTTTTCCGCGCGGCATGGAGCGCTCGCGCGCAGGCGTCGAAATCCTGGCGGCGATCGAGCACGGCCTGGCGCGCGACCCCAAAACCCTGCCGCGCATCGAACGCGAACGGCGCGGCTCGAACGGCGGCGCGACGGTCGAACTGTTGAAGGTGCTGCTGCGGCAGGTGGCCGAAAAACAGGGCGTGGCCGCGAAGATGATCGCCACGTCAGACGATCTCGAAGCGCTGGCCGCCGACGACAAGGCCGACATCGCGGCCCTGAAGGGCTGGCGGCGCGAGCTTTTCGGCGCCAAGGCGCTACAGCTGAAGCACGGCAGGCTTGCCCTGACGGTCGAGAACAATCGCGTCGTCACGCTGGAATATCATGAGGCCGAAGCCGAGAGCGAGGGCGTGGACGCCTGAGCGGCGCCCTAAGCCTCACTCCAGACGCCGCAGCTGATCGATTTCTTGCTGGATCTGCCCGGCGGCGATCCGCTGCGCGTCGACAAGGCTCGAGAGGCCCGACAGCGCGCCGTCGATCACGCCGGATTGCGAGAACAAGGATTCCACCTGTTCGATCGTCGTCTTGTAACGCTGCTCCGCATGCTCGAAATGCGCGCGCGTCGCGTCGATGATGGCGCCGAGCTGGCCGAGGGAGTGCTCCATCCCGGCGATCGAGGTCTGCGTCCGCGCCAAGGTCGATTTTGTGTCGCTGGCGAGCTTTTTCACTTCCGAAGCGACGACGGAAAAGCCGCGCCCCGCCTCGCCGGCCCGCGCCGCCTCGATCGTGGCGTTGAGGGCGAGAAGATTGGTCTGGCCGGCGATATTGTCGATGACGCGCAAGACATTGCGCAGGCCGGACATGGACTCCGCCAGCCCCTGGAATTCGGCCGACAGCCGCTCGGAACTGCCGTCGCGCGCGCCCGCGCCCTTGTCTTCCGCCGAGAAGATCGCCCCGCGCACCTTCTCCGTCACCTCGCGCATTTCCGTGGTCTTTTCCAGGGTCGTCTCGATTTCGCCGACGAAATCGAGCTGGCCCGCCATGCGATTGATGATCGACGAGCGGAAGCCGTTCAGCATTTGCGCCCGCTTGAGCGCGCATTTGGTGAAGTAATTGACGAAGCGGGCGTAGTGGACGGGAAAGCTTTCGAGAAATTCGTCGCGGCAGCCCTCCGCGCCGGCGGCGAAGAACACGATGGCGCTCAGCGTTTCGTTGACGTTGATGCCGAACAATTCGCCGAAGGTGGAAAAGCCGGCCACGGGCGCCCGCCACAGCGACGAAAGCCGGTCGAGCGCCGGGCCATTGTTGAGGCGGCGCAGGATGCAATCATTGAGGATGGCGCCGAGCGGCTCCGGCTTGCCGCGCAGGAATTTCTCCAGGTCGGCCTGCGTCTGGCCGGCGAAATCATTGGCCTGCAACAGCAGCAGTTCATCGCCGGGATTGACGTCGCAGAAGAAGGAGACGGTTCCCTTGTCGATATCCATGCCGGCGACGGAGCGCACGAAAATCTCGCCATCGATCTCGATGCCAAAGGAATGGCCGGTGAGCCGCTCCTGAACCTGATCCGGCCTGACTTTGAAATGCTGGGCCAGAGCCTGGATGAACGGAACGATGTCAATTCCGTTGGGATGCAGCGCCGCCCTGACGACGCGCGCCTCCGGATCGGAATCGATGATGGAGAAACTCTTTCCCGTCTTGGTGAAGTTCTGGCTCTTGAACACGCCGTAGCGCCGCCCCTCGGCCATGCGGACGAAAACGATCAACGCGTGACCATGCAACACGCCCGAACCATCGAAAATGCAGGTCTCGCGGAAATCGAACTTGCCGCCCGCCGAACCGCCGACGAACAGGCATGGAAAACGGCCGCTGCGATAGACCGCCTCCATCAGGAAATTCTCGCTGGCGGAGACGCCGTCAACCAGAGTGAGCGCGAAGACCCTTTCCGCCTCGATCTTGAAGGCGGGGCGCAGTGACGCGAGCGACGAGGCTATTTTTTCAACCCGCATGTCGCGTGACAAGGTCTTCGCGCCGGCCCGGATGTCGTCATTATGCAGGGGCACGGAATGGACCGAGATCGCGTCGATAAGGTCGGGCGGAAAAATCTGCACCGTGAGGCTCGACCATCTGTCGCCGGCCGGACGATAGAGCGGTCCGCCCGACGTCGAGCAAAGTTCTCCGGCCGTCGACACCGCGACGACCCGCGTCGAACCCGCGAGCGCCTTCAGCCGCGCCGAGACATGCGCGAAATCGACATGCGGCGACACATAGGCCAGGGCGAACGCGGCCGGCTGGCCGGCATAAGTGAAATCCTCCGCCGACAATCCGCGCAGGCTTTCGTCGCTTTCCTTCACACGCAGGACCATGGATTTGCCGTTGGCGGCCGGAGCGGCGGGCTCCGGCGCCATCGCGATTTCGACGGGCCTTGCCGCCGTGGCTCGATTGCGTGCAAACATGTCCGGGATCCCGATTTCTCTTTTCGCGCCAAGGCGACAACTCTCCGAGGGCGCGCAAGCGCTATTCTTTCGTCAGCAAATCGCCGTCGAAATCCTATAGGCTTGCTGCTTGCCCGAGGCTGTCGCCGCATCGGGGCTTGGCGGGAGGCGAATTTGATCACCTTGTACACATTTGGCCCCTATTTCGGCCTGCCGGACGGTAGCCCGTTCGTGACCAAGGCCATGCTGCTGCTGAAGCTGGCGGGGCTCGGCTATGTCGAGAACCGGGACGGCTATCGCAAGGCGCCCAAGGGCAAGCTGCCCTATATCGACGACGACGGCGAAAAGATCGCCAACTCGACCTTCATCCGCCTGCATATCGAGAAGAAATACGGCCTGAACTTCGACGCCGGCCTGAGCGACGAGCAGAAAGCGATCGGCTGGGCGCTGGAAAAGCTGTGCGAGGACCATTTGTACTGGTTTATCGTGGCCGACCGCTGGCTCGATGACGAGAATTTCGCCAGGGGTCCGGCGCATTTCTTCGACGCCGCGCCCGCGCCGATCCGGCCGCTGATCGCCGCTTTCATCCGGCGCAAGGTGCGCGCGAGCGCCCTGGCGCAAGGCCTTTACCGCCATTCGCCGGAGGAAAAGCGCGAACTGGCGCGGCGCGGATTGTCCGCCGTCGCCACGCTGCTCGGCGAAAAACCCTTCCTGTTCGGCGACAAGCCGAGCGGCGCGGACGCGACCCTGGGAGCCTTCGCCATGGGCCTTCTTTGTCCGCTGTTTGACAGCCGCTGCGGCGACGAGGCGCGTCGCCTGCCCAATCTCGTCGCCTATGGCGAGCGGATCAGAACCCGGTTCTTCGCCTGACATTGCGCGCCATGACAAAAAGGCCGCTCTCGCAGGAGCGGCCTTTGCATTTGTTTTCAAACGAGCAACTTTTTCAGAGCGTCGAAACGCGCACGCGCGCGACGCCGGAATGCGTCATGCCCAGGACCGAAGCCGCGCCGACGGACACGTCGATGATGCGGCCGCGCACAAAAGGTCCGCGATCATTGATGATGACAACGGCCGAACGCCCATTGGCGAGATTGGTGACCCTGACCCTTGTGCCGAAGGGAAGCGAGCGATGCGCCGCGGTCATGCGGCCGACATGTCCGCCGCTCGCTGTGCGTCCGCCGAGCTTGTAATAAGAAGCCTTGCCGGACCAACTCTGCGCAATCGCAGGAGAGAAGATGAAAGAAATTCCAAGGGATAAGCACGCGATAGCAAATTTCTTCAATGCATATGCCTCCAGATAATTCACGATTTTTAGAGTATACCGAACGAATCAGGCCGAAACAAGGCACTACCGCCACCGCAAATGGCTACAGTTTATAACTAGATTTCGCTATATTCGATTACATAAGCATTTCTTCTGATTACTTGTTAAAAGATGTATTCGCGCTATAGCCATCCCATGAGCGCGATGCCAGGAAAATACGAAAACAGACGCGGGAAAAGCGCTTGCTATGTCCAAGTTAAAACAATAAATCTAATGATATTAGTCCGCTCGTTCAGGGTCGGCGCGCGAGCGGCGGAGCACCGCCTTTTGGCCGCCGCCGGACAAAAAAAAGCCGGGCTTGCGCCCGGCCTTGAATTCTTTGTCACAAAGATGAAGCGATCAGCCGACGATTTCGTTGCCGGCGAACCACTGCGCGATTTCGACCGCGGCGGTTTCCGGCGCGTCGGAGCCATGCACCGAATTCTCGCCCATGTTCAGCGCGAACAGCTCGCGGATCGTGCCGGCCTCGGCCTTTTCCGGATTGGTCGCGCCCATCACGTCGCGATAGGCAAGAATCGCGTTTTCGCCTTCG
Organism: uncultured Alphaproteobacteria bacterium; assembly: GCA_963828185.1. GTDB lineage: Bacteria > Pseudomonadota > Alphaproteobacteria > Rhizobiales > Beijerinckiaceae > Rhodoblastus. The sequence goes on from CAWHDV010000002.1 coordinate 231,395, forward strand.
AGCACCTGCACCACCACCGGGGCCGCCGACATCTGCTCGACCAGCTCGCCGAAGAAGGGACGCTCCTTGTGCACGGCGTAGAAGGTTTCGGCCTGGGCGCGCGTCAGGTGGACGCGCTTCTGCGCGACGATGCGCAGGCCCGCCTCTTCGATCCTGGCGTTGACCGCGCCGGTCAGGTTGCGACGGGTCACGTCGGGCTTCAAAATGGAAAAAGTGCGTTCAAGCGCCATGGATCGGATCTTCCGTATCGAGAAATCTGCGCCGCGCTTATAGACGCGGCGCCTTCGGCCGGCAAGGCGTGAAGTTGAAGCTCTTGAATCAAAGCGTCTTGCCGCCGACCGGTCGGTTGCAGGCGCAAGCCTCGCCGGTCTGCAAGGCGTCGAGGACGCGCAACGTATCCTGCGGATTGCGGCCGACCTTCAGGTTGGTCGCGTAGATGTGCTGGATGACATTGTCAGGATCGACGATGAACGTGTAGCGGTAGGGCACGCCGGCCGGCGCGCGCACGTCGAGTCCGTCGGTCAGGTCGCCGCGCATGTCGGCGAATTGCCAGATCGGCAGCTTGTCGAGATCCTTGTGTTCGCGCCGCCAGGCGAGCTTCACATATTCGTTGTCGACCGAACCGCCAAGCACGACGCAGTCGCGATCGGCGAACTCCTTGGCGAGACTTCGCGAATTCGGTGATCTCGGTCGGGCAGAGCGCGGAAAAATCCTTCGGGTAGAAGAAGATGACCTTCCACTTGCCGGGAAAGCTTTCCTGCGTGAGCGTCTCGAAGGCGCTGACGCCGCCTTCCTCGCGATTGTTGAAGCCCGGCTTCACGCCGACGATTTCGAATTCGGGAAGCGGGTCGCCAATGCTGGCCATGCTTGATGCTCCAATAGCTCTCGAGGCGGGACGATCTTTGCAATTTCTTACACGGCTTTGATGACGCGAAAAACATGGAACGTCGCCGCTATATGCGGGCGCCCGGAGCCCCGTGCAAGGGGAGAAGCGATTGCGTCGCCGTCCGCGCCTCCTCCCCTTGACGCGCGCCCTTCCGCCCCGCCACTGTCGCCCGCGAAAGGTTTTGCCCTCCATGACCGAATCGACCCCGCAATCACGCAAGAAAATGCGCGCGCGCACCAAACTCGTTCATGCGGGGCGCGAGCCGTCCGCGCAGTTCGGCTTCGTCAACACGCCGATCTATCGCGGCTCGACCGTCATTTTTCCCAATCTCGCGGCGCTGGAGGCGCGCGGGGCGGCCCGCTTTCGCTATGGCACCTACGGCACGCCGACAACCGAGGCGCTGGAACGAGCCTGGTCGGAAATCGCCGGGGCGGCCGATACCGTCCTCGCCCCCTCGGGGCTCGCGGCGATCACCCTCGCCCTCATCACCGCCCTTTCGTCCGGCGACCATCTGCTCGTCACCAATTCCGCCTATGACCCGACGCGCTATTTCTGCGAAGGCGTTTTACGACGCATGGGAGTCGAGACCACCTATTACGATCCGCTCGTCGGGGCCGGGATCGAAGCCCTGTTCCGGCCGAACACAAAAGCGGTTGTGGTCGAGGCGCCCGGCTCGCAATCGTTCGAGATGCAGGACATTCCCGCCATCGCCGAAGTCGCGCACGCCCACGGCGCCTGCGTCATCATGGACAATACCTGGGCGACGCCGCTGTTCTTCCCACCGCACGAGCGCGGCGTCGACCTGGCGATCGAGGCTGGCACCAAGTATCTGTCCGGCCATTCCGACCTGCTGCTCGGCCTCGTCTCGGCCAACGAGCGCTGGGCGAAGCCGTTGCGGAAAACCTCGCATCTCTTTTCCATGTGCGCCGGGCCGGAGGATGTTTTCCTGGCCCTGCGCGGCCTGCGCAGCATGGAGCTGCGCCTGCGCGAGGCGGAGCGGCAGGGCCTTGCCCTGGCGCGCTGGCTCGAGCAGCGCCCGGAGGTGTCGCGCGTGCTGCATCCGGCGCTCGCGAGCCATCCGGGCCACGCCATCTGGAAGCGCGATTTTTTTGGCTCGTCCGGCCTGTTCTCGGTGATCCTGAAGCCCGCGTCGAAGGCGGCTCTCGCCGCCATGCTCGACGGTCTCGAATTGTTCGGCATGGGCTACAGCTGGGGCGGCTTTGAAAGCCTGGTCATCCCCTTTGATTGCAGCAGTTACCGCAGCGCGACGACGTGGGCTCCGGAAGGCCCGGCGCTGCGCTTTTCGGTCGGGCTCGAGGATATCGAGGATCTGAAGGAAGACCTGGACAAGGGATTCGCGCGATTGCGGGCCCATCCGTCGTTGCGAGGAGCGTAGCGAGGAAGCAATCCCGGCTGCGGCTCTAGACCAAGGTAGATTGCTTCGCTACCCTCGCAATGACGGTTCTCGGCCTCGGCAGCAAGTCCTCGCCCTTGAGCGTGAAGGCGATCTTCCGGCGCGCGAAAATCCGCGCCACCGCCAGCGCCGAAGCAACCCCCAGGAAGGCGCCGCCCAAAACATCGCTCGGGTAATGCGCGCCGACGATCATGCGCGAGGCGGCCACGGCCAGCGCCAGCGCGAAAAACAGCGCGGCGCGACGCGGCATGAAGAAGCTCAAGCTCGCGGCGGCGGCGAACACCGTAGTTGTATGGCCGGAGGGAAAGCTCGCCAGCACCGCCTTGATCGAGAACAGGTCGAAATGCCACGGCCCCTGCGCATCGATCAGCCTGGGCCGCGCGCGTCCGACGATATGCTTGATCACCTGCGACAGGACGCCCGAAAAAGCCTGGACCGCGAAGAAATAGAAGGCGCGCGAGGCCAGCAGGCCGAATTTTACGCGCAGGCGCGGGCTCTCCGCATGCGCCTGGCGGTAAAGCGCATAGACGAGAGTCAGGATCGACAGGGCGAACAGCCAGCCGGATTTGCCGGCCTGCGTGACGAGGTCGAAAAAATGCACGAGATGCGGATCGAGCCGCGCCGCCCCCCGGGCTTCCTCGACGTCGAAGCCCAGGCTGACGCTGTCGAGCATCGCGAAAGCCAGCACCGCCAGCGCCATCCACAAAGGCCATAATGACGCTTGCATGGGTATTGGACGCGTCCAATGGGCGGCGAGATCGCGCCAGACCGCCCGCAAAATCACGGAGATATCCTCCGGCGAGGTCCGGGCTCTGGGCGCAGAGGTTGCTGTCAAACGAACATCCTCCTGGCGAGAGTGGCGACCCCGGCTGGATTCGAACCAGCGACCTACTGCTTAGAAGGCAGTTGCTCTATCCGGCTGAGCTACGGAGTCTTAGGCCAGCCCTCGCATGAAGCGCGAAAAACTTCAGTGCGTCCAGGGCGACAGGCGGTTGCTTCTGAAATTGTCGGAATAGGACATGATTCGGCGCGTCGCCTCTTTCGGCTCCTCGACGCGGTAGGGAATGGCGTTGCGCTCGGCGTAGGCCACCGCTTCCTCCCTGGTGGCGAAGGTTAGCCGGATCTGGCTCTTCATGTCGCTCGAAGCCGTCCAGCCCATCAGCGGCTCAATGCTGCGCGGCGCCGCGGGCAGATAATCCAGCCGCCAGAGCCGGGAATTGCCGGCCCCCGACTGGGTGGCGGTTTTAGCGGGGCGATAGATGCGAGCCGTCATGATCGTTCCCAAAACTTGTCCGCGCGAGCGGGTGAGTGGTCGGGGCAGCAGGATTCGAACCTGCGACCTGAAGTACCCAAAACTTCCGCGCTACCAGGCTGCGCTATACCCCGACTAGCGCCATGGCGTCTGGCTAGCATGGGCGGCGCCCGCCGACAAGTCGCCAGCCCGACGACGCCCTACCGCGAAAACAAAGAGTGGCGTACGGCATCGCCGACTTCCAGGCCGATTTTCCTGGCGTAGCCGGCGTTGACCTCCAGCACCGCATAGGCCGGCCCTTCCGAGGAAATGATCGCTTCCGACAGAGGTTCGGCGTTCTCGGCGATATGGGTGACCAAACCCGAGCGCGACATGAAGATCATGTCGAGCGGAATATAGGTGTTCTTCATCCACATCATCACGGCCTGCGGGTGGCCGAAGTCGAACAGCATGCCGCGATCGGCCGGCAGGTAGCGCCGGTACATCAGGCCGCGCTCGAGCCCTTCCGGCGTCCGCATCACCTCGACCTGCAGGACATGTTCGACCGGACGCCCGCTCTTCGCGCCGGTGACGATCGTCAGCTTGCCAAGGGCCGTGTCAAGGGGCTTGTCAAGGGGCTTGTCAAGGGGCTTGTCAAGGATCTTGGAATTGCCGGCTTCCAGCGCGCGCGCCATCGATATGGCGGGAACGGCGGCGGCCAGGCCGAGAAAGACCAGCGCCAGCGCGCGAAGCCAGAGTGCGGCGCTGAAAGCCGAAAACCGCGTCATGGGAACTCCGACTCGCAACACGCGCGTACAGCAACCACACAGCGCCAAGGCTCAGTGGGCGCTCGGCAGCCTTGTTTCCAGCGGACGGACTTCCGCCGCCATCAAGCCCTTGGAGCCAGGCCCAAACCGCGCCAGAAGGCTGTCGCCCGGCTTCAGATCGGCAATGCCGTAACGGCGCAGGGTTTCCATATGGATGAAAATATCCTCGGTGCCCTCGCCGCGCGACAGGAAGCCAAAGCCCTTGACGCGATTGAACCATTTCACGACGACGATTTCAAATCCGCCCACCGCCTGCACCAGCGTGTGCGTGCGCGCCATCGGCAATTGCGCCGGATGCACCGCCGTCGATTCATCCATCGACACGATGCGGAACACCTGCAACCCGCGCGACCGATTCTGCGCCTGGCACACGATGATCGCGCCCTCGGGCGCGGTCTGGTAGCCGTCACGCCGCAACACGGTGACATGCAGCAGAACGTCGGCAAGACCGTTGTCAGGCACGATGAAGCCAAAGCCCTTGGCCATGTCGAACCATTTGACGCGTCCGCGCACTTCAATGATTTCCGCGGCGGGATCCGCTACGAAGTCCAGGCCTAGGCCCTGCTCAATTCCCGTCGGTTCCTTGGCGCCCAATGAATTGGCTCCTGAATTATTACGCTGGCGGCCGTCGCGTCTCTCCGAAGTCCTGCCCCGGCAGAGCCGCGAACGGCCTGAGAATCACTGATTGAAGGATAGCATCGGGCTTGAGCGTTCAAAGCCGATTTTTTGCGCCTCTGACAGTCACACACATGAATTTTTTGTGTTCCGCCAAAAACGCCTGCCTGGAACAGAAGGCCCTGAATACTGGCTCATGCCGACGTCTTCTCGCGCATGGCGAGGGCGCGCGCCTGCTTGATCCAGTCTTCGCGCTCGACCCTGCCGGGAATAGCCAGATAGAGGCTGACCCAGCGGGCGTTTTCAATCGACCAGCGCGCGATCTGAGCATAAGTCCATATCCCCAGCGCGTTCAGCCGATTCGCGAGCGCCTGGTCGGTTCCCTCGATTCTGGCGAGATCGTCCTTGTCGCCATGAGGCGGCTGCAGCAGCGAAAGCGGCCGCTGCCCGGCATAGATCTCGTCATTGGCGTGCGTCGCAATGATTGCCGGCAAAGCGGCGTGCAGGGCGGCGGCCGCGGATTCGTCGAGATGATGCGCCTGCGTATCCTGTCGCGCCTCGCCCGACCGGACGGCGCGCGAATATTCGGTCTCGACGCCGCTGGCCAGCAGTCGCGCCTGGGCGACCCAATATTTACGCGCGACAGGACCGCTATCGACGAATTTTTCGCCAATCCATTGCTCCTGCTCCGGCGTCCAGGCGGCGATCTGGCTGAAGCGCCAGACGCCCGCGTCATGCAGCTCGCGCGCTATCTTTTCGCCGACGCCGCGAATGAGACACAAGTCATCCTCGTCCCCTGCCCGCGCCGGACGCTCGATCGAGGGCGGCGGCGAAGCCGTCCGCCGCTCTGGCGCGGCGCGGAAAAATTCGGCCTCGCCCTCCCCGAAGAGCAATCGCGCCTGCTTGATCCAGTTTTCGCTTTCGACCCTTCCCGGTTCGCCGATCTGCTCGCCGATCCGGCGCGCCTGTTCCGGCGTCCACACCGCGATCTGGCCTAAGCGCCGGACGCCAAGGTCATGCAGCTTGCGCATCATCTTCTTGCCAATGCCATCGATCCGCCGAAGCTCGTCCTCGCCTTCTTCCTGATCAGGTTTTTCCATGACGGGGGCCGGTGAAGGCGCGCGCGCGGCCGTTTCGGAAAGCAGTTTTTGCGCCGCGCCGGACGCCGCCAAAGCCGCAGGGGCCGCCACCGCCAGCGCCTCGGCGTGGCCGGTCAAAACCCTCACGCCTTCGGAGAGTCCAGCCATCGCCGCATCCGTCGCCGGGGCGGCGGGCTCCGCCGATGGCGCCGCGACCTGCGCCGGCTTCTCGCCAGCCAGTAATTTCTCCGCCGCGCCGAACGCCGCCAGCGCCGCAGGAGCGGCTACCGCCAGCGCCTCGGCGTGGCCGCCCAAAACCTGCACGCCTTCGGAGAGTCCAGCCATCGCCGCATCCGCCGCCGGGGCGGCGGGCTCCGCCGATGGCGCCGCGACTTGCGCCGGCTTCTCGCCAGCCAGCAATTTCTCCGCCGCGCCGAACGCCGCCAGCGCCGCAGGAGCGGCTACCGCCAGCGCCTCGGCGTGGCCGCCCAAAACCTGCACGCCTTCGGAAAGGCCAGCCATCGCCGCATCCGCCGCTGGGGCGGCGGGCTCCGCCGATGGCGCCGCGACTTGCGCCGGCTTCTCGCCGCCCAGCAATTTCTCCGCCGCGCCGGACGCCGCCAGCGCCGCAGGGACTGCCAACGCCAGCGCCTCGGCGTGGCCGGTCAAAACCTGCACGCCTTCGGAAAGGCCAGCCATCGCCGCATCCGTCGCCGGGGCGGCGGGCTCCGCCGATGGCGCCGCGACCTGCGCCGGCTTCTCGCCGCCCAGCAATTTCTCCGCCGCGCCGGACGCCGCCAGCGCCGCAGGGACTGCCAACGCCAGCGCCTCGGCGTGGCCGCTCAAAACCTGCACGCCTTCGGAAAGGCCAGCCATCGCCGCATCCGCCGCCGGGGCGACGGGCTCCGCCGATGGCGCCGCGACTTCGGACTTCTCCTCCGCCAACACTTCTTTCGCCGCGCCGGACGCCACGAGGGCCGCGCCCGCGCTCACCGCATCCGGCCTTTGCAGCGCGGCTGTTTGCTTCGCCGGCCTGGCGGCGAAAAGACCTTGCAACAAGCAGCCGAGCAGGCAGCCCAGGACATAGGCGGCGCCCAGCAGCAGCGCCGTTTCGAGCCAGAAGCCGTAGCGGCCTGGCAGCACCTGCAGAACGGCGGCGGCGAGGCCGACACCATAAAGGACGAGGGCGGGTTTCGGCCAACCCCGCAAGGAGCCGGCCCGGCCTGGCTCGCAGGTGACGAAGCCGACGACCAGTCCGAGCGCCAGGGCGGCGATCGACCAGGAGGAGAGCGCTTGCAACAGGTAAGGCATGGAAGCCGCCCTCACTTCACGTTGAATTCGATGCGGCGATTTTTCGCCCGGTCTTCGTCCGAATCGTTGGGAAACAGCGGCTTCTTTTCGCCGTAGCCGACCGCTGACAGTCTTTGCGAGTCGATTCCCGCCCGCACGAGATAATCGACGACTGCCTCGGCGCGACGGCGAGACAATCGCAGATTATGCGATACGATGCCGATGTCGTCGGTGTGGCCGGAGACTTCGAAAGAAACTTGCGGGCACGATTTCGCGGCGGCGGCCAGAGCGTCGAGAACGGCCGATGATTCTGATTTGAGCGCCGCGCTGGCGAATTCGAACTGGATCGGCGTCGCGCGGACCAGCTCCGTCAGCCGGGCCTGGCAATCCTTGGCGTCGGCTTGAACGGGAGCGGCGTTCTGGCCGGGCGCAGCCGGCGAGTTGACCGCGACCGGAGCAGGCGCGGGTGGCGCGGCTGGCCCGGGTGGAACAACTGGCGCGGGCGGCGAAGCTTCATGCGCCGCGCCGGTGAGTTGCGTCTCGACGGCAAAGCCATCCGGCATGGCGGCAATGAAGCTGGTCTTCACCCGGTCGGCGGTTTCCGCCGAGTCCGCGTCGCCGCTGAGCGAGGCCGTCTGGTCGCGCAGGCCGAACATTCCGACATGCAGGCGCGCCAATTGCTCAAGTCCATAAAGCGCAGCCGTGTCGAAGGATTTCGGGGCGCCGGCGCTGCGCCGCATCCTGTCGGCTATATCGAGCCCGGGAAAATTTTCCTTCGCGGCGCCCACTATCTTCTGGTGCGAATCCTCTTCCGCGTAATAGCCGGTCAGGATCACCGCCTTTTCGGTCTTTTCCGCGCTCATCACGTAAGGCGACATCGCGCCCGGCTCCACCCCCTTGGCGTCGAGCGCCAGCACTTGACCGCCCGCCAGGGCGGCGGCGACCGACGCCGCGTCCATGCCGGGGCGCGCCTGTCCGGAAAGCGTCGTCACATTGTCGAGCAGCGACGCCTTGCCGCTTTGCAGTTGCGCCAGCGAGCGCAAGGCGAAACCGGCGCCGACGGCAAATTTCGCCGGCGCGCCCGAGGCGATCTGTAGATCGTCGACCACGTTCCGCTCGGGAAAAAGCTTTTTGGCCTGGCCCAGCAGCGCCGTGCGTTCGGCTTCGGAGCCGACGAACCCGCTCAAGGTGACCTGCGCATCGTCGCTTTCGGCGTGAAAGACGAAGACAGGCGCCTTGGGCGCCAGGATATCCGCCTTGACGAGGTTCACGCCTTCGGGCTGTCGATGCGCCTGCGCGGTCGCCGCCCTGTATTCGGCGGAATTTGCCGCCCGGCCAACCACGGCAAGATCGCCGCCCTGCAATTCCACCTGACCATCGGAAAGGTGCGCCAGCACCCGCAAGGCGCCTTCCGTCCTGGCGGAAAAATCCTTCGGCGCGCCGGAGTAATAGCTCATCTCATCGACGATCCGCGCGCCGGGCGACGTCTTCTGCGCCGAGGCGACGATGGCTGCGCGCTCGGTCGGCGACGGCGCCGCGCCCGACAAGGTCACGACCCCGTTCGAGAGCGCCGCGCGGAAAATGTAGGGATCGCGCGGCGGCGGTTCGCTCAGGCCGTCCGCGACCAGCCTGACCCCCGGGACGGCGGCGGCGGCGGTCAGGGCGGCGGGACGCATCGTTTCATCGAAGATCCAGCCATCGAGGCTGACATCGCGTCCGGACGCCATCGAAAAACCTGGCTCGCCCGCCACTTTCGCGAGAGCGGCGTCCGCGCGGGTCGACAGGTCATGTTCGACGCGGCCCGTCTCGAACCAGTTCATGACAAGCCACAACGCCAGCAACGGCAACAGGCCAATCCACCATTTACCAGGCTGACACATGCTATTCCCCTGAGCCATTGCCGCCGAATCCGGCTTGGTCCTGCGAACATGGAATCACGAGGCGGCGCGGCCGCCCGCCGTTAACGAAAACTTGCCTAGCTTAATGGCGCCCCGACCTTGGCGCCAGCGGCCTATGCAGCTGCGGAACAGTGAAATTAGTCACTGCCGCAAAGCGCCTTCCTCGCCCGGAAGCGCTTGCCAATCCGTTCCGGGTCGGGCATATGTCTGCGCCACACGGTTCGCTGCGGCTTCGCGGCCTCGGCGGACCGCGCACGCTGGAGACGTGGCCGAGAGGCTGAAGGCGGCGGTTTGCTAAACCGTTATAGGGTTGTAAAGCCCTATCGAGGGTTCGAATCCCTCCGTCTCCGCCATGCTTTTTCTGTTTTGCGCGTCCTGTCTTGCGCGCGATCTGTCTTGCGCGATCTGTCTTGCGTGCGGCGCGGCTTGCGCTCGTTCAAACGAGGTTGTCATTCTCACGAGGCGATTCATGCGCGCCGGCTTTGGCCTCCATCGCTCGCCAGACGGCGCGTCCTTGAAGCGCACGCGCCAATTCTCGCGGCGAGTTTGGCCAGTGGCGGCGCTCGCGGTCGCTCTGGCGCTGGCCTGCGCCGCTCAGGCCTCGACTCCTCGGCCGCCTCGCCGGCCCGATGAATTCGGCAAGCCCGCTTCCGCCGCATCTCCCTCGCAGCCGTCGCCCGGCGGACGCATGCCCGTCGATGTCGATATCGACAGCCTGACGCCGTTCAACCTGCCGTCGGCCTCGCGCGAAAAAATGCGCCTGTGCGGCGACGAATGGCGCCAGCTGAAAATGGCCGGCCGCGCCAAAGGCATGATCTGGCGCTCATTCGCCGGAAAGTGCCTGACACGCTGAACGGCAAGAAGCGGCCGGCAAAAAAAGGCGCGCCCGAAGGCGCGCCTCTTGCATTTCTCCACCAAGCCGAAGCCGGTTCAGTTCTGTCCGTCGTTGTTCGACTCCGCGACCGGCGGCGTAGGCTCCGACGCGGCGACGGGCGCCGGCTTCGGCTTGCGCACGACCTTGCGCTTGGCTTTCGGCTTTTCGGCCACAGGCGCCGCCGGCGCCGCAACTTTCTTCGTCACGCGACGCGATGCGGCGGCGCTGCGCGCCGTGGGTTTCGCGGCGGCCTTTTTCGCGGCCGGTTTGGCGGCGGCTGCCCGTTTGGCAGGAGCCTTGGCCTGAGCCTTGGTAGCCTTGGCCGGCGTCTTGGCCGGCGTCTTGGCCGCGCTCGTCTTCGCCGTCGAATTCGACTTCGCGGCGCCTTTTTTGGCGGCGGCTTTTTTGTCGGCGGAGGCGGGCTTCCTGGCAGCTACTTTCGCGGCGGGCTTTTTGGCGGCGGTCGCTTTTGCGGCAGGCTTTTTAGCAGCGGCGGTTTTGGCGGCGGGTTTCTTCGCGGCGGGCTTTCCCGCGGCCTTGGCTGCGGGCTTGGCTGCGGCCTTGGCGGCAGGCTTGGCCGCCTTCTTGGCGGCGGCCTTGGGCGCGTTGTTGGCGGCGGGCTTGGCCGCCTTCTTGGCGGCAGGCTTGGAGGCCTTCGCCGCGGTCTTTCCTGCAGCCTTGGCTGCGGGTTTGGCTACGGCTTTCGCGGCCGGCTTGGCTGCGGACTTTTTCGCCGTCGCCGGCTTGGCTGCGCTCTTTGCGGCCGACTTCTTCGGAGCGGTTGTCTTTTTTGGAGCGGTCGTCTTGGAGGACGAAGCGGCCTTCCTGGCCGGCGCTTCCGTCTTCGCCGCGGGCTTTTTCGCGGCGGCCTTTTTCTCGGCAGTCTTGGTCACCGCTTTGGCCTTGGCGGCGGCGCGCGGCTTCTTCTCGGCGGCGGCGGCCGCGTCGGCTTTCGGCGCTGCGGATTTCGCCGCGGCGGATTTCTTTTTCGGTGCTTGCGCCATCTCATCCCCCTTCACGTGGCCGGCGCGTTCGATGCCGGTGATTGGCTCGAATAGCGTAATCCTGTTAATAACTCTTGCAAGTGAGCGCTTTGCCCTTGCCGCCTTTTTCCGCCCGTAAAACCCGCGATCAGGCGACGCAAACCGGCTCCGCGCGCGAGACGCGAGACGCGCGCACGACAGAATTCGTCAGCACGAAATGTTGCGGGCGCCAAGATGAACCGGTAAAAAAGCCGCCGCTGTTTCGACGCAATTCCTGGCGGCGACCGCAAGACGCGCGTTACGCCGCCACGCTTCCGCGACGAGACTGCAAACGTTGCAAAAGCAAGCGACTCAGCGCCGGCGCCGCTACGAACCGCGACGCGTGTCGACAAGAAAATCACCCCTCGGCCGACGACGTCATGAAGGTTTTGCGCCGCCGCAATTTTCCCGTTTTCGGCGCAAGGATTTTCTGTCGCGCATCGGTCGCGCAAAAAACCGCCGCCGCGCAGATCGCCGCCGCTCGGCAGCGGTGAATTTTTTTGAAAAAAAATTGTGCGCAAACAAAAAAACGCGCTCCGCAAAGGGAGCGCGTGCTTGAAAAATGCGATCGCTGCGAACGACGCAGCGCAACATGCGAATCAGATCCCGAGCTTGCTCTTCAGGATTTCATTCACCGCCTGCGGATTGGCCTTGCCGCCGGTCCCCTTCATCACCTGTCCAACGAACCAGCCGAGCATGGTCGGTTTGGCCTGCGCCTGCGCGACCTTGTCCGGATTGGCGGCGATGATCTCGTCCACCGCCTTCTCGATCGCGCTGGTGTCGGTCACCTGTTTCATGCCGCGCGCCTCGACGATTTCTTGGGGATTTCCGCCTTCCGTCCAGACGATTTCGAACAGGTCCTTGGCGATCTTGCCGGAGATGACGTTGCTGGCGATGAGATCGACAATGCCAGCGATCTGCGCGGCGGACACCGGCGAAGTCTCGATGCTCTTGCCTTCCTTGTTGAGGCGGCCGAACAATTCGTTGATCACCCAGTTGGCGACCAGCTTGGCGTCGCGTCCCTTCGCGGCCTCCTCGAAGAAATCGGCCGAGGCGCGCTCGAGCACCAGCACGCCCGCGTCATAGGGCGACAATCCGTAGGTCGCGACAAAACGCGCCTTCTTCTCGTCCGGCAGTTCCGGCAGATGCGAGGCCAGTTCATTGACATAGTCCTGCTCGAACTCGAGCGGCAGCAGGTCTGGATCGGGGAAATAGCGATAGTCGTGCGCTTCTTCCTTGGAGCGCATCGAGCGGGTCTCGCCCTTGGCCGGATCGTAGAGCCGCGTCTCCTGGTCGATCTTGCCGCCGTCCTCGATGACGCCGATCTGGCGGCGCGCCTCGACGTCGATGGCATGGCCGATGAAGCGGATGGAATTGACGTTCTTGATCTCGCAGCGCGTGCCGAGTTTTTCGCCCGGCTTGCGCACGGACACGTTCACATCGGCGCGCAAGGAACCCTGCTCCATGTTGCCGTCGCAGGTTCCGAGATAGCGCAGGATGGTGCGCAGCTTGGTGACATAGGCGCGCGCCTCCTCGGCCGAGCGCATGTCAGGCTTGGACACGATCTCCATCAGCGCGACGCCGGAGCGGTTGAGATCGACATGCGAGTCATTGGCGCCGAGATCGTGCAGCGACTTGCCGGCGTCCTGCTCGAGATGCAGGCGCTCGATGCCGACGGCGATCTGTTCAGTCGGGGAGAGATCGACCATGACCACGCCCTCGCCGACGATCGGATGCTTGAACTGGCTGATCTGGTAACCCTGCGGCAGATCGGGATAGAAGTAATTCTTGCGGTCGAATACCGAGCGCAGGTTGATCTGCGCCTTCAGGCCGAGGCCGGTGCGGATCGCCTGGGCGACGCATTCCTCGTTGATGACCGGCAGCATGCCGGGCATGGCGGCGTCCACCAGCGAGACATGGGTGTTGGGCGCGCCGCCGAACTCCGTCGAGGCGCCCGAGAAGAGCTTTGACTTGCTCGTCACCTGGGCGTGGACTTCCAGACCGATGACGACTTCCCAGTCGCCGGTCGCGCCCTTGATCAGTTTGGCAGCATTGACTTGCGTGTTCATCGAAGGAAACCCGTCGTTTTCGCCCGCGTGGGCGATGCATCATTCCGTTCTGGACTTCGCGGCGTTCATCAGCCGCTCCTCATAGGCGATCGACCATTCGATCAGCGCGGTCCACAGCGACCGCGCCAGGCCGGCGTCGAGACCCTGTTGCTCCGCGTGCGCGGCGACGCGGCCGAGAACCTCGTCCACGCGCGGCGGAATGCGCGCCGGCCAATCGATACGGCTCTTGATCTCCGCCGCATGTTCGATCTGGCGCTGACGCTCGGCCAGCAATTTTACCAGAGCCGCGTCGAGCGAGTCGATCCTCGAACGCAACGCGATCATTTCCGCGTTTGGCGCCGAAGCCGCTTCGTCCCCGTCGCCCGTTCCGCTCATCGCGCTCAGCCCCACCAACTTTCAGGCAGGCCGATCTTCGGCGCCGCCTGCTCGATGACCTCGCCGAGCGCGAAAAGGGTCTCCTCCTCGAACGGGCGGCCGATCAATTGCAAGCCGAGCGGCAGTCCGTCGGACGAGAGCCCGCCCGGCACGACGAGCCCCGGCAGGCCGGCCATGTTGACCGTCACCGTGAACACGTCGTTGAGATACATTTCCACCGGGTCGGCCGAGCCCTTTTCGCCCAGCGCGAAGGCCGGCGACGGCGTCGCGGGCGTGAGGATGGCGTCGACGCCCGCCGCATAGGCGAGATCGAAGTCGCGCTTGATCAGCGTGCGGATTTTTTGCGCGCGCAAATAATAAGCGTCGTAATAGCCGGCGGACAGCACGTAAGTGCCGATCATGATGCGCCGGCGCACTTCCTTGCCGAAACCCTCCGCGCGTGTCTTTTCGTAGAGGTCGGAAATGTCCTTGCCGGTCTTGCGCAATCCGTAGCGCACGCCGTCGTAGCGCGCGAGATTGGAGGAGGCCTCCGCCGGCGCGACGATGTAATAGGCCGGCAGCGCATGCTTGGTGTGCGGCAGCGAGATCTCCCGGATTTCCGCGCCCGCCGCGCGTAAAAATGCGACGCCCTGCTCCCACAGCGCGTCGATCTCCGCGGACATGCCGTCGAGGCGATATTCCCTGGGAATGCCGATCACCTTGCCCTTGATCGAGGCGCCGACCGCCTTTTCGTAATCGGGCACGGGCGCATCCACGCTGGTCGTGTCCTTCGGGTCGTGCCCGGCCATCGAGCGCATCAGGATCGCCGCGTCGCGCACGTTTTTCGCGATCGGCCCGGCCTGGTCGAGCGATGAGGCGAAGGCGACAATGCCCCAGCGCGAGCAGCGGCCATAGGTCGGCTTGATGCCGACGGTTCCGGTAAAGGCGGCGGGCTGGCGGATCGAGCCGCCGGTGTCGGTCGCGGTGGCGCCGAGGCAGAGGCGCGCGGCGACAGCCGCCGCCGAGCCGCCCGAGGAGCCGCCGGGGACGATCTTCGCGTCCGAACCGCTACGCCGCCAGGGCGAAACGACCGGGCCGAAATAGGAGGTCTCGTTCGACGAGCCCATGGCGAATTCGTCGAGGTTCAACTTGCCCAGCATGGTCGCGCCGTCGCGCCAGAGATTGCCGGAGACGGTGGATTCGTACTGCGGGATGAAGCCTTCGAGGATGTGGCTGGCGGCGGTCGTCTGCACGCCCTCGGTGGCGTAAAGGTCCTTGACGCCGAGCGGAATGCCCTCGAGCGGGCGCGCCTCGCCTTTGGCGATCTTCTCGTCGCTGGCCTTGGCCTGCGCCAGCGCCTTTTCCGGCGTCTCGACGATATAGGCGTTGAGCGCCTTGGCCTTCGACATGGCGTCGAGATAGCTTTGCGTCAGTTCGACCGCGCTAAAGGTCTTGGCTGCAAGGCCCTCACGCGCTTCGGCGAGCGTAAGGCGGGTCAGATCGGTCATGGGCGAAACTCTTTGAAGATCAGGGCGCGCGGCGAAAAAAAACTTACTCGATGACTTTCGGCACGACGAAAAATCCGTCCTCGCGCGCCGGCGCATTGGCGAGCACCTTGTCGACGATGAAACCGTCGGTGACTTCGTCGGCGCGCTTCTTCATGCGCATCGGCAAAGCCGAAGTCATCGGCTCGACGCCTTCGACATCGACGGCGTTCAACTCCTCGACAAAGCTGAGGATGGCGTTGATCTCGGTTTGAAGATAGGGCGCTTCCGCCTCGCTTACGCTGATGCGCGCCAGATGGGCGATGCGCCGCACCGTCGCCAGATCGACAGACATGAAGGCTCCATAACTCGGAAATGAAAGGCTGCGCAGCCTATACAGAAGGCGGCGCGACGGCGCAACGATTCCCCGCAAGCGCAGGAAGCCGCGCGCGATCCGCGCTCACTTTTTCAGGAAGACATAATCGGCCGTGTAGGGAACGGCGCGAAAGGCGCCCTGGGGGTCGCAGGCGCCCGAAAGGGCGCCGCCATGCGTATCGACCCGTTGAATGACGGCGACGTCGCGCAAGGCCCCCTGCCCCTCGTGTGCGGTCGCCTCCAGCTTGAGCCAGGGCGCGTCGGCCGTCGTCGCGCCCGCGGCCTTGCCCACCACCTTGCCGCGTACGACGCTGCCATCGGCCAGCCGCCAACTCGGACCGGCGAAGTGCTGGCCGACGGTCTCGCCGTCGCGCAGCAAGGCCGCGATCGGTTCGCGGAACGTCCAGGAATGCTTGCCGTCCGGGCCCGCCTTGCATTGGTACACCTGCGCGCCGACGGCGTGGAGGACGAGGACTTTGGTCAGGCCGGGCGCCGCGATCGAAGCGGGCGAATTTTCCGCGACGGCGGCGCCGGGCAGGAACGACGCGGCCAGCGCCGACAGGATCGCCATTTTCAAGCCGTTCATTCTTGCGTCCTCCATTTGCTTCATCGCACGCCGCGCCGCTAGAAAGAGAGCGCCTCGCCGATCGCCGGCGTATGGACCTTGGCCTTCGCCCCTTCCATCGCCTTGACGAACACTTCCGGCGTCTGGTCGATGATCGGGAAGGTCCCGTAATGCATCGGCAGAACGTCGCTGAAGGTGAAGTAGCGTTGGCAGGCCAGCGCCGCCGCCTTGCCATCCATGGTGAAACGGTCCCCCACGGGTATGAGGCCGATCTGCGGCTGGTAGAGTTCATTGACCAGCGCCATGTCGGCGAAGATCGAGGTGTCGCCGAAATGATAGAGGCGCGGCCCCTGCTGCGGCAGGATCACCACGCCATTGGGATTGCCGAGATAGACCGCCTTGCCGTCGATCATGGTCGACGACGAATGCTGCGCCGGGGTCAAGGCGACGCCGAACGGACCGCAGGGAATGGTTCCGCCGGTATTGCCGGGGTTGATGTTTTCGGCGCCCTGCTCGTGCAGGAACATGCAGACCTCGAAATTGGCGACGATCTGCGCGCCGGTCTTCTTCGCGATCTCCGCAGCGTCGCCGACATGGTCGTCGTGACCGTGCGTCAGCACGATATGGGTGACCCCCGCGCTGACCTCGTCGATCGAGCCGGTGAATTTCGGATTGCCGCTAAGGAAAGGATCGATCAGCAGCGCCGAACCAGGCAGATCGATGCGGAAGGCGGAATGCCCGAGCCAGGTGATCTTCATGGAGGAAGCGCCTTTCATGGATTACGCTTTTCAGGAAAGCTTTGCCGGAGAGTTTAATGAACCCGTCCGCAGGCGCAACGGCGTTTTGCCTCATCCCGTTCCGCTGGCTTGAAATGCTGCCCCGTGTTAGGCGGAAAACCATGAGCGAAGAGAAAAAAATTGCGTCGGTCGCGACCCTCGACGATTTGGCAGGCCTGTTGCGCCGCAACGATCGCCTGATGGGGATTGATCTCGGCACGAAAACCATCGGCCTGGCGCTGTCCGATATCGAACGCCGGCTCGCCACGCCGCTCGAAACCATCAAGCGCGTGAAATTCACCCCCGACATCGAGAAAATGCTGGCGCTGGCGGACAAGCACGGCGTATCGGCCTTTGTCATTGGCCTGCCGCTCAACATGGACGGCTCGGAGGGACCGCGCGCGCAATCCACCCGCGCCTTCGTGCGCCAGACGGCGCCTCTGGCGCGTCGCCCCTTCGTGTTCTGGGACGAGCGCCTGTCCACCGCCGCTGTCACGCGGGAATTGATCTCCCAGGACGCCTCCCGCGCAAAACGCGCGGAAGTTGTAGACCGCATGGCCGCCGCCTATATCCTCCAGGGCGCGCTGGATCGGCTGTGCCGCTTGCGCCTTACCGACGAAGGTGACGTGCGTTAAGACTAAAGTGAAGCAATTTATTCGCAATGCGCATCGACGCGTGGAATTTCACCATATATTTTTACTAGACTACTGGCGATTCAGTTTTTGGCCGAAATCGCGAAAGCCGGCGAAATCCCGGCGCTACTGCGGTCAAGAGTATGTAAGGCTTTTAGAAACAGTCTAATAGCGCAACCGAGAGTTGCGCGGCGGCGTTGATTTAAAGTATGGGCGGAGGCGCCCGCAGTCGGCTTGATGAGTCGGCGAGGCGACGCGCCAAAGCCGAGAATGAATGCGGATCGAGGAATTATGTTCAAGAAGTCCACACGCGAAACGGCGGACGACGGGAACTCCGGCGACGAGCAGCTCGCGCCAAACGAGTCCGGCCTGAGCTACGACCAGCTCGACGAGGCTTGCGAGGGATCGGCGGAAGAGACCGCGCGCTACATCGCCGACATGGTCGGGGCGCTCGCCGCAATGGCCGGGGAGGCCAAGCTCGACCTCCTGACTTATCTCTTGAACATGGCGCGAGTCGAAGCCGAATTGCAGGCGCGCCAGAGCGAAACGCCTTAAGGCGGTCTGGCGGCGTCTGGCGACAAGGTCCCGTCAGCTGCGCCAGGCTCGGGCGCTCAACGACACGCGATCGCCGCCGTGGCGGTCGATCAGTCCGTCTATCTCCATTTCCTGCAAGATCAGGCGAATGTCGCCTACCGAACAGCCGCCGGCGCGCGCGAGATCGTCGACGCCAATCGGCGCCGGTCCGAGCAGCGCCTCGACGCGCAAGCGCGGCGAAAGGACGGGCGGAGCGCCAATATCATCGTCGGCGCCCTCATATCCCTTCGATCGAGCGGCCGCCTGGACGGGCGCGTCGGCGGGATCGAGCCCCTCCAGTTCGTCCCACAGACCATCGCCGAACGCAGGCGGATCGGGTTCGAACAGCAAATCGTAGCGATGCGCGCCGCGCGCTGCGAGCGGCGCGATCACATCGACGATGTCCTGAGCGCTGGCGCAGAGATTGGCGCCGTCGCGGATCAGATCATTGGCCCCTTCCGCGCGAGGGTCGAGCGGCGAACCGGGCACGGCGAACACCTCGCGGCCTTGCTCCTGCGCGAAGCGCGCGGTGATCAACGAACCGGAGCGGCGCGCGGCCTCGACCACCACCGTCGCCAGCGAGAGGCCGGAAACGATGCGATTGCGGCGAGGAAAATCTTTTCCGCGCGGCTCGTAGCCGAAGGGCAATTCCGATATCACCGCGCCCTGCTCGACGATCTGCTCGATCAGCGCGACGTTTTCCGGCGGATAGGCGCGGTCGAGCCCGCCCGCCAGCACGCCCACGGTTCCGCTCGTCAAGGCGGCGCGATGCGCGCAGGCGTCGATGCCGCGCGCGAGGCCCGACACAATGGCGAAATTGGCCGCGGCCAGCGACCGCGTGAGCTTTTCCGTCATGGCGAGCCCCGCCGCCGAAGCGTTGCGCGAGCCGACAATGGCGACCATCGGCCTGGCGAAAATCCCGGTCCGGCCGCGAACGGCGACAAGCGGCGGCGGCGCCTCGATGGCGCGCAGGCCCGGCGGATAATCCGGCTCGCCGAGCGCGACAAAGCGGGCGGAGAGCCTTTCCGCCAATTCCCATTCGCGCAGGACGCTCTCGCGCGTCGCCAGCCGTATCTGCCGGCCGCCGCCCTTGCGGATCAGCTCGGGCAAGGCGGCAAGCGCCTGGGCGGCGCCGCCGTGGCGATTGATCAAGTTGCGAAAGGTGCGCGGCCCGACGTTCTCGCAGCGGATCAGTTGCAGCCAATCCAGCTTCTGCTCGGTCGAGAGGCGCGCGAAGCTCATGTCTTCTTGCCGATCCTGCCTTCGGTCCCGCCGCGCAGGCGGCCGATGTTTTCCGAATGCCTGTACCACAGGATCGCCGTCATGGCGGCGAGGACAAGGCCCTGCGCCGGCAGGCCCAGCGCCCACAGGATGAAGGGGGCGCAGGCGCTGGCGACGAGGGCCGACAGCGAGGAATAGCGCGAAAGCCAGGCGGTCGCGAGCCAGATTGCGACGAAACCCAGGCCCGCTGGCCAGGCGAAGCCGAACAGGCAGCCGAGATAGGTGGCGACGCCCTTGCCGCCCTTGAAATTCAGCCAGACGGGAAAGATGTGGCCGAGAAAGGCGGCGAAACCAGCGATCGAGCCAGCAAGGGGCGAAAAGCGCGCAAAAATCAGGACGGCGGCGGTCCCCTTCAACGCATCGAGCAGCAGCGTGGCCGCGGCGATATCCTTGCGCCCCGTGCGTAAAACGTTGGTCGCGCCGATATTGCCGGAGCCGATGGCGCGCACGTCGCCAAGGCCCGCCGCGCGCGTCAGCAACAGGCCGAAGGGGATCGAGCCCAGCGCATAGCCTGCGACGGCGGCGGCGAGCGCCAGCAGCGGCGAGGGAAAGGCGGTCATGCGCGTTCCCTCGCGACGTCGGCGTCCAAGCAATTGGCGCCATGGACGAAATGGCCGGCCACCATGGTCGCCTTGACCACGCCCTGCAGCCGCGCCTCATCGAAGGGCGTGTTCTTGCAGCGCGATTTGAGATCTTCCTTGCGCAGCACGAAAGGCTCGTCGGGATCGAACAGGATCAAATCCGCCGGAGCGCCGCGCGCCAGCCGTCCCTGCGGCAGGCGCAGGATTTCCGCCGGGCGGCAGGTCATGGCGCGCAGGAGTTGCGGCAGCGCCAGCAGGCCGGCGTGAACGAGGCGCAGGCCCGCCGCCAGCAGGGTTTCAAGGCCGATGGCGCCGAAATCGGCCTCGCCGAACGGCAGCCGCTTGGTTTCCACGTCCTGCGGATTGTGATCGGAAAAGATGATGTCGATCAATCCGCTCGCCACCGCCTCGACCAGCGCCAGCCTTTCCTCCTCGCGCCGCAGCGGCGGCTTGAGCTTGAGGAAGGTGCGATAGTCGCCGATGTCGTTCTCGTTCAATGTCAGATGGTTGATCGACACGCCGCAGGAGACGGGGAGCCCTTCGGCCTTGGCGTGCGCGATGACGTCGAGCGCGAGCGTCGTGGAAATGGGCGCGGCGCAATAGCGCGCGCCGGTCATGCGGACGAGGCGGATGTCGCGGTCGATGGCGATGGCTTCGGCCTCGCGCGGCACGCCGGAAAGACCGAGCCGCGTCGCCAGTTCGCCGGAGTTCATCACGCCGGAGCCGGCGAGATCGCGGTCTTCGGGGAAATGCACGATGAGGGCGTCGAAATCGCGCGCATAGGTCATGGCGCGGCGCAGGATCTGGCTGTTGCGCAGGCTGCGCGAACCGTCGGTGAAGCAAATGGCGCCGGCCTCGCGCAAAAGACCGAATTCGGCAATTTCCTGGCCGTCGAGCCCCTTGCTGATCGCGGCTGAGGGCAGCACGCGGACGCGGCCGTGATCGCGGGCGCGGCGTTTCAAGAAATCCACCACGGCGGGGTCGTCGACCGGCGGATGGGTTTCCGGGCTGGCGACAATGGTGGTGACGCCGCCGGCGGCGGCCGCGGCGGTGGCGGTGGCGATGGTTTCGCGATATTCCGCGCCCGGTTCGCCGACAAAGGCGCGCAGGTCGATCAGGCCGGGCGCCAGCGCCATGCCGCCGCAATCGACGGTGGCGATGCCTTGCGGCAGATTTTGTGGCGTGACCTCGGCGCCGAAATCCTTGATCGCGCCATCCTCGACGATCAGCCCGCCGCGCAGTTCGACGCCTTTTTCAGGATCGATCAGGCGCGCATTGACAAAAGCCAGGGGCGGATGGGGATTAATCTGAACCATGGCTTTCGATAGCGCGCGGCGGGGAATTGGGCAATCGCGGCTTTTTCGCGAGAGGTGGTTTTTTTGGCTGTGATGCTCCGCGCAATCTCGCCGCTGCGCCAACTCGGTTATCGTTACGTCAAGCTGTCGCCGGAAAAACTATGCGCAGCGTTTCTCCCCGCGTCACCGTGCTGCGCGTAACCAATGACGAAGTCAGACATAATCTCGACGGCGTCTGCGAAACAATCTTCTCGGCTTTGAACCGCCCGATCTTTAGCTCCGCCTGCGCCAAAACCACCCCGCCAGATAACCCAGGAGCGCCAAAACCGTGAAAACGATCAGTTCGAAGGGAAGATTGCCCAGCGCGCCCGAAATCTTGCCCTCGCCCGTCGCCTGGGCGTAGATCCGGCCGGCGACAAGGGCCAGGACGACCACCGGCGCCATGAGCCACCAGACGCGAAATCCCCGCCATCCCAGCAGCATGGCCACGACCAGCGCCGGCCAGGCGAGGCCATCGCGGAGATGTTCCCCGGCCACGAAAATCAGCAGCCACAGCAGGCGGAAAGCGACGAGCACACGATTCTCCGAGAAATAATAGCGAAAAAGTTTGCTTCTTGGCGCCGCGCTTGGGTAAGAAGGCCGCTCTTATCCTTCATCCGAGACCAAACCCATGCCCGAGGTGATTTTCAACGGACCCGCCGGCCGTCTCGAAGGACGCTTCCATCCGTCCAAGCAGCGCGGCGCGCCCATCGCGATCATACTTCATCCGCATCCGCAATTCGGCGGCACGATGAATAACCAGATCGTCTATCACCTTTATTACGCTTTCGCCGAGCGCGGCTTTTCCGTGCTGCGCTTCAATTTCCGCGGCGTCGGCCGCTCGCAGGGCTCGTTCGACCACGGCCAGGGCGAATTGTCGGACGCGGCGTCCGCGCTCGACTGGGCGCAGTCGATCAACCCGGAGGCGCGCTCCTGCTGGATCGCCGGCGTCTCCTTCGGTTCGTGGATCGGCATGCAATTGCTGATGCGCCGCCCGGAAATCGAGGGCTTCATCTCGATCGCCCCGCCGGCCAACCGCTTCGACTTCACTTTCCTCGCGCCCTGCCCCTCCTCCGGCCTGTTCGTGCATGGCGACCAGGATCGCGTCGCGCCGATCAAGGAAGTCACCGCCGTGATCGAGAAGCTCAAGACGCAAAAGGGCATTGTCATCGAACATGCCGTCGTCGAAGGCGCCAACCACTTCTTCGAGGACCGGGTGGACGACCTGATCGCCAAGGTGGGCGTCTATCTCGACCAGCGGCTCGGCAATCCGCCGAAGATCGCCATCGCCTCGCGCACCGACTAGGCTCAAGCTCCAGACAGCGCCGGCAGGATTTTTTGGCGCAACTGCGCGAGCGTCTGCGGCCCTTGCAGCAGCAGCGCCACACGCGGCGCCGGCGCCATGACGAAGCTCGCCGGCACGCCGCGCGCCCCCAACGCGCGATAGAGGTAGCCTTTGCGATCCACGCCAAGCCTGGCGAAGGGATTGCCCTCCTTTTGCAGGAAATCCAGCGTCCGCGCCGGGTCGTCGAGCGAGGCGACGCCATAAATCGTCGCGCCGCCGCGAGCGAATTCCATCAAGGCCGGGTGCTCTTGGCGGCAATTCGGGCACCAGGAGGCGAAGGCGTTGAGAAAGACCGTCCGGCCCTTGATGTCGGCGGCGGAAAAGCCCGGGACCGGCGCGCCCTGCGCGTCGTTGAGCCCCGGCACGGGCGGCAGGTCGAATTTTTCCACGTCGAAGAACAGACGCGCGGAAAGGCCATGGCGGCGCCACACCAGCGCGCCCAGGCCAAGTCCTGGAAGCGCGGCGGCGCCGGCGGCGGCGACCAGCAAGGCGCGGCGGGCGGGATTTTGCGGCAAGGATGCGTCTGTCATGGCGCCAGTCTGGCGCCAATGCGTTAAATCAGCGTGGACGCGACGAAACGCCCCCTCGCCAGGCGCGTCTTGCCGTTTTACGACTAGAGACCTTAAATAGACGAACCTCGCGCGACAAAAGAGGATATCGACATGAGCCAGAGCGACGACAAGACGCCGGAAAAAGGTCCGATCGAATGCGACGTGCTGGTCGCCGGCGCCGGCTCCGCCGGCCTTTCGGCCGCGCACGCCTTCGCCGCGCAAGGCCGCAAGGTGGTGGTGGTCGGCAAGGTCGAGACCCATCTCGCCGGCCGCACCGTCGCCCTGTTCGAGGGCTCGCTGCGCTTTTACCGCGCGCTTGGCCTGTGGGACCCCTGCGCGAAACATGCCGCCCCGATGGAGGGCATCCGCATGATCGACGACACCGGCTCGATCTTTCCCTCGTCGCCGAAGGAATTCCGCTCGCGCGAAATCGATCTCGACGCTTTCGGTGAAAATATCGAGAACAACGCCCTGGTGGCGGAACTGGCCGAAGCGGCGAAGAAAAATCCGTCGATCACCCTGATCGAGGATTTTATCGACCAGTTCGAGCTGAATTTTTCCTCGGCCCGCGCGCAACTCGCCTCGGGCGGCTGGATCGACGCCAAATTCATCGTCGCCGGCGAGGGGCGCAATTCGCAGGCGCGACAAATCGCCGGCATCACCGTGAAAACCTGGTCCTATCCGCAAATGGCGCTGACCGTGCTGCTGGCGCATGATAAGCCGCACCACAATATTTCCACCGAATTTCACAAGCGCTCCGGCCCCTTCACCTTCGTGCCGCTGAAAGGCCGCGAGGGCGCGCCCTATCGCTCCAGCCTCGTCTGGCTGGTGACGCCGCGCGAGGCCCTGCGCCTGCAAGCCCTGGCGCCGGAAATGCTCGCCGCCGAAATCGAGGAGGAGGCGCGCGGCCTGCTCGGCGCCATCACCATCGACGGCCCGCTCGGCGCCTTTCCGATGGGCGGGTTGAAAACCTCGCGCGTCACCGGCCTGCGCATGGCGCTGATCGGCGAATCCGCGCATCTCTTCCCGCCGATCGGCGCGCAGGGGCTGAACCTGAGCCTGCGCGACATCGCCAATCTCGTCGATTGCCTGGAGGGCGTCGATCTCGACGAACCGGACAGCATTACCCGCGCGCTCGAAACCTATGAACGGCAGCGCGCGCGCGACATCGGCTTCCGGGTCAACGGCGTCGACATCCTCAACCGCTCGCTGCTGGTCCACGCCCTGCCGGTCGATTTCGCTCGCGCCTTCGCGCTGAACTTTTTCTCGGCCATCGGCCCGTTGCGCCGCGCGCTGATGCGCGAAGGCGTGACGCCGCACGGCCCGACGCCGAAGCTGATGCGCGCCCGCCCCCCGGCGCGCCGCCGCGCCGCCGCTGGGAAGGTGTAAGCCTTGCGCATCGCCACCTGGAACGTCAATTCGGTCCGCCAGCGGACCGAAGCCCTGGTCGCCTATCTGCGCGAGGTCCAGCCGGACGTGCTGTGCCTGCAGGAGCTGAAATGCCAGGAGGAGCAATTCCCCCGCATGGAGGTCGAGGCCGAAGGCTATAACGTCGTCGTGCACGGCCAGAAGAGCTATAACGGCGTCGCCATCCTGTCCAAGGCGCCGATCGAGACCAGCGTCGGCCTGCCGGGCGACGAGAGCGACGTGCAATCGCGCTATGTCGAGGCGGTGATTCCCAGCGGCAAGACGGTGGTGCGGGTCGGCTGCCTCTATCTGCCCAACGGCAATCCGATCGACACCGAAAAATACAGCTACAAGCTCGCCTGGATGGACCGGCTGATCGCGCATGCGAAAAGGCTGCTCGCCTACGAGGAGCGGCTGGTGCTGTGCGGCGATTACAACGTCATACCTGATGCGCGCGACGTCTATGATCCCGCCGCCTGGAGCAATGACGCGCTGTTCGCGCTGAAGACGCGCGAAAAGTTTCGCGAGCTGCTGGCGCTCGGCTTCACCGACGCCCTGCGCGCGACAAGCGACGCGGCCAAGCTTTACACGTTCTGGGACTACCAGGCGGGCGCTTGGCAGAGGAACAACGGGCTGCGCATCGATCACCTGCTCCTGTCGCCGCAGGCCGCCGACCGGCTGGTTTCGGTGGCGATCGACAAGGACATGCGCGCCAAGGACAAGCCGTCCGACCATGTGCCGATCCGGATCGACCTCGGGGATTAAAGCCTCAGTTCGGCTTCTCGCCCAGCCTGCGGCCGGCGGAGACGGCATAGGCCTGGCTGCGAAAGGCGAGGATCGGGTCTGGCGAAAGCTCGAAACCGGGGCTGATCGCCGTAGGATCGAAATTGATGTCCTCGCATTTGCCGACGGCGTCCGCCCCCGCCTTGGCGATGGTCAAGGTCCCGACATTGACCTCGCGCCGACCCGACGGCCAGGCGATGGAAGGATTGTCGATGCTGTCGCCGGGCTCGCCGAGCGTCACGATCATGTCCCAGACAATCGGCGCCTGGCGCGTCCGCGCGGTCAGACGCTCGTCGAGAAAGTTTTTCGGGCTGGCGGCCGCCTCGCTGTCACTCATGAATTTTTCGCCGTCATGCGGCGCCATGCGCCAGCGCGCCCAATGCGCCTGCTTGTCGGCGGCGACCAGCTTGAAGGCGTGCAGGCTGTAATAGGCGGCCTCGGCATAGGAGGGCGGCGCGTCATGGCTTTTCATCCACGCCCCCAGCGCCCGGGTGTCCGGATGGGTGGCGCTGAACGCCTTGATTTTTTCTGGATCGGGTTTTCCCGTCCTGGGGTCGGGGGCGACGGCCAGCAGGTTGTCATAAAAGGTCTGGACGCTGGCCGCGCCGAACACCGGCACGTCCAGCAGCGCCATTTGATGCACGCCATCGGGCAGGTCGAACCGCAGGGCCATGCCGCGCGGGCTCTTGGCGGCGTCGCTCGCCGAGGGATTGGGACCGGCGACCGAGAACCGGCCGACGACCGGAATCGTCTTGCCGGAAAACAGCTGCGAATAGCTCAGCGCGCGCCCGGCCTCATTGCCGGTGAAACTGCCCGTCGCGCAAGTTCCCTTCGCATGGTTGCGGCGCAGGCCGGGGTGGACGCCGGAGATCTTCTCGAACGCGTTCACCATGTCTTCGGCGGTCGGCGCGCTTTGCGCGCGCACGGAGGCGATGGGAAAAACCAAAGTGGACGTGGCCAAGGCGCAGGCTAAGGTCGGAAGGCGACGCATCGTTTTCTCCCTGGCTGTTGAAAACAAATCCTAAACCCGTTTCGCTGGTTCTGGAAGGAAACGCGCCGTAGAACGCGCCTTGGCGAGAATGGCGTCGGTAAGCCATTGGATGGGCTCGCGCAGGCGTCCCTTCGCGCTGAGCAGGATGAACTCGAGGTCGTCGAATTTGGGCAACAAGGGGTGCGGCGCGCATTCCATCAGCCCTTCCGGAATGAACATGCGCGAATGCGCCATGAGCCCGAGCCGCGCCCGGGCGGCGGCGGCCAATCCGCTGAGGCTGCCGCTGGTGCAGGCGAGCCGCCACGGCGTGCCCGCCTGCTCGAGCGCGGCGAGAGCCATGAAACGCGTGATGCTGGGCGGCGGATAGAGGATGAGCGGAACCCGCCCGTCGGGAAAATCGGGCACGCGCTCGGCGGCGCACCAGACCAGCGGGTCGCGCCAGATCAATTCTCCGCGATCGGCGCCCGGCCAGCGCTTGCAGAGCACGACATCGAGTTCGCCCGCGTCGAATTTGGCGACCAGGCTGTTGCTCAGCGCGATGGTGAATTCGAGATCGATCAGCGGATGGTCGGCGGTAAACGCCCGCAGGATTTCCGGCAGCCAGGACGCCACAAGATCTTCCGAGGCGCCGAAGCGCAGCCGGCCGCGAATTTTCGACGCCGCGAAATGGCGGCGGGCGCGCTCGTTGGTCTCGAGGATGATGCGCGCGAATTCGATCAGCGCCTCACCTTGCGGCGTCATCGACACGGAATGGGTGTCGCGCACCAGCAATTGATGGCCGACGGATTTTTCCAGCTTGCGCACGTGGTCGCTGACGCTGGATTGCGAAAGGCCGAGCTTGCGCCCCGCCTCGGAAAAGCTGGCGCCCTCGGCGATCAACAGGAAGGTCTGCAGCAGCACCGGATCGAGCATTTTTGCGCGCGCCTATCGGAAAATCCGATCATTGATTTCGGGATCGTCCACGTTCCCTGCGAAAATGACAAGGCTTATCCTCGCGATACGAGGTCGCAAAGACCCGCATACACTATCAGGAGGAAGCATTATGACGTCCCTGTCCAGGCGCAATGTACTATTGAAAGGGGCCGTTGGCGGCGTGGCGGCGATCGTCGCGGCCGATGCGGCGGCCCAGACCTATCCCGCGGCGGCGACCACCCTACCCGGCCCGCATGACGACGCCGAGGCGGCGATCAATCCCTATGACTGGCAAGGACTGCCGACCGATCACGGCAATCTCGGCACGTTGCGCTCGTCCTTCTCGTCGGTTCACAACCGGCACACCAAGGCCGGTTGGGCGCGCGAGGTGACGGTGCGCAATTTCCCGATCTCCAAGGCGATGGCGGGCGTCAACATGCGCCTGCCCAAGGGCGCCGTGCGCGAACTGCATTGGCATGTCCCCGCCGAATGGGCCTATGTGACCTACGGCGTCGGACGCATCACCGGCGTCGACGCGCAGGCCAACAAGTTCGTCTCCGACGTGAAGGAAGGCGATTTGTGGTTCTTCCCCGGCGGCGTGCCGCATTCGATCCAAGGCCTCGGACCGGACGGATGCGAGTTCATCCTGGTGTTCAACGACGGCAATTTCTCCGAGGACAGCACGTTCCTCATCACCGACTGGTTCAACCATACGCCCAAGGACGTGCTGGCGCTGAATTTCGGCGTCCCCGCCTCGACCTTCGACAAGACCAACCGCGACGACCTGTGGATTTTTGACGCGCCGCTTCCCGCCTCGCTCGCCGAGGATGAGAAGGAAAGCTCGCGACCGGATACGCCCAACCCCTTCAAATTTTCGCTCGGCGACGCCAAGCCGGTGTTCAAGTCGGCGGGCGGCGCGGTCAGGATCGCCAATTCCAGCAACTTCAAGGCGACGACCATGGCCGCCGCGCTGGTCGAGATCGAACCCGGCGGAATGCGCGAACTGCACTGGCATCCGCATTCGGACGAATGGCAATATTACATCAGCGGCAAGGCGCGCATGGGCGTGTTCCACGGCGAAGGCCGCGCCGCCACGGTGGAGTTCCACCCCAGCGACGTCGGCTACGTGCCGCAATCGATCGGCCATTACGTCCAAAATGTCGGCTCGGACAAGCTGCGCTTTCTCGAGGTCTTCACCACCCCGGAATACGCCGACATTTCGCTCGCCTCGTGGATCGCCAACGTTCCGCACGAGTTGGTCGCGGCGCATCTCAACATCGATGTCGAGACCTTGCAGAAAATGGTGCAATCGAAGACGCCGGTCTTACCGGTCTGAGTGGATTCGGCGCTTGAGACGCCAATTCTCACGCCATCGTGAAGATACAACGGGGTTATCCCCGTTGTTCACCAGAACATTTTGCGCAAGATTTGCTTTTATTGAAGCGACAAGACCTAACAAAAGGGCATTCATTATGAGCGACAAGTCATTTCTGGTTGTTCCATTTGACCGCGACGCCAACAACGCGCTGCGCCCCGGTTCGCCGGCGCGGCTTGAAACTCGCGAGGCGGCGCGGTTCGCGGCGCAACAGGTCGCGAGTTTTCATGCGGGGATCGCCATTATCGAGGAGCGGCGCGACGCTTTCGTCGAACCGCGCATCGTCGAAATCCTCGGGTCGGTTTCGCCGGCGACCGTGGCAATGTTCGGGACAGCGGCAAGGGTGGGGAAATGCGGCCGGGTGGCCGATCGGGTGCGCGAATTCATGAACCGCACCGCCGGACCGTCGGACGTTGACGCCGCGCAAGGCTATGACGCGAACGCCAGCCGCAAGCGGCAGGCGTTGCGAAACCTGCCGCGCAGCCGCCAGCCCTCGTCCGTGTAAGGCGCCGCGGCCGTTACGCGTCCAGGCTGTCTAGGCGCCGTTCCGTTCGATCTTGTCGAGCGCCTCGGCGACGGCGTCGAAAACCAGCAGGATCGAAGCGTGGCGGGCCTTGTAGTCGCGCGCCGGCTCGAGAACGCCAGCGTCGCTGAACCGGCCCTGCGGCGGCGGGCCGCCTTCCTTGAGCATCTTGCGCATCGCCTCGCGCGCGTCGCGCAACTCCTGCGGCGTCGCGCCGATGATCTGCCGCCCCATCACCGAACAGGAGGTCTGGCCGAGCGCGCAGGCCTTCACCTCCTGCGCGAAATCCGCGACGCGCCCGTCCTCGACCGCCAGGTCGATGGTGACGCTCGATCCGCACAGGCGCGAATGGGCGCTGGCCGAGGCCTGCGGCGCCGCCAGCCGGCCAAGCCGCGGAATGTTCGCGGCGAGTTCGAGGATCCTGCGATTGTAGATTTCGTCGAGCATGATTTTCGCGTCCCTGGCGGAAGCACCTTTCAGATAGAGCGCCCGCCTTCGCCATGCAACGGGGGAGCTTAAGTCCCTGCCTGCCCCACCAGCGCCAGCCACGCCTCCTCGTCGATGGTCTCGACGCCGAGTTCGCGCGCCTTGGCGAGTTTCGAGCCGGCGTCGGCGCCGGCCACCAGCAGGTCGGTTTTTTTCGAAATAGAGCCGGAAACCTTGGCGCCCAATCGTTCCGCCATGGCCTTGGCCTCGTCACGCGTCATGCGCAACAGCGAGCCGGTAAACACCACTGTTTTCCCCGCCACCGGACTGTCGCTCTTGACCGCCGCCATCGGCTGCGGCCGCACCTGCGCGAGAAGCGCGTCGAGCGCCGCCTCGTTATGCGGCTCGATGAAGAAATCGGCGACCGCTTCGGCCACGACTTCGCCAATCCCGTCGATCGCCACGAGCTCTTCGCGAAAAACCGTGCCCGCCTGCGCCCGCCGCGCGACGTCGCGCAAGCCCTCGAAAGAGTTCGAACCGCCGCGCCAGCCTGATAGCGTTGGTTTCGCCGACATGGCGGATGCCGAGGGCAAAGATGAAGCGGTTCAGTGCGATCTCGCGCCGCGCCTCAATGGCGTCAAACAGCTTTTTCGTCGAAACCTTGCCGAACCCCTCGAAATTCTCGATCCTCGCAAGGCTCGTCCGGTCGCGCTCGCGAAGCGTGAAAATATCGGCCGCCGTCTTGATCAGCTCCTTTTCGTAGAAAAAGGCGATCTGCCTGTCGCCCAGCCCCTCGATGTCGAAGGCGTTGCGCGAGCAGAAATGCCGCAGCCTCTCTACCGCCTGCGCCGCGCAGACCAGCGTTCCCGTGCAGCGGCGCGCCACATCGGCCTCGCCGGTTTTGGGATCGATTTCACGCAAGGCCGCCGAGCCGCAGACCGGACAGGTCTCGGGCATTTTGTATGGCTCCGCTCCGTCAGGGCGTTTTTCCATCACCACGCCGAGGATTTGCGGAATGACGTCGCCGGCGCGCTGCACGATCACCGTGTCGCCGATGCGTATGTCCTTGCGCGCGATCTCGTCTTCGTTGTGCAAAGTGGCGTTGGACACCACCACCCCGCCGACGGTGACGGGATCGAGCCGCGCCACCGGCGTCAGCGCGCCGGTGCGCCCGACCTGGATTTCGATGTCGCGCAGGATGCTGGTCGCCTTTTCGGCGGGAAACTTGTGCGCCGTCGCCCAGCGCGGCGCCCGCGAGACAAAGCCGAGGCGTTGCTGCTGCGCCAGATCATTCACCTTGTAGACGACCCCGTCTATGTCATAGCCGAGCGAGGCGCGGCGGCTTTCGATGTCGCGGAAATGCGCCAGCATCTCGTCGGCGGAGCGGCACAGGATGGTGAGCGGATTGACGATAAAGCCATAGGCGCGAAACGCCTGCATCATGCCGGATTGCGTGCTGGCGGGGGTTTGTGAAATCTCGCCCCAGGCATAGGCGAAGAATTTTAAAGGCCGCCGCGAGGTGACGGAAGAATCGAGCTGGCGCAGCGATCCGGCCGCCGCATTGCGGGGATTGGCGAACGCCGCCCTGCCTTGCTCCGCCTGCCGTTCGTTCAAGGCGGCGAAGTCCTTGTGCGACATGTAGACTTCGCCGCGCACGTCGAGAATTTTGGGCGGCGATCCCGCGAGTTTTTCCGGAATGTCTCGAATCGTCCGGGCGTTGGCGGTCACGTCCTCGCCAACAAATCCATCGCCGCGCGTCGCCGCGCTGACCAGCACGCCGCCTTCATAACGCAGGTTGCACGACAGTCCGTCGATCTTCGGCTCGGCGGTGAAATCCAGCGGCGCCTCCGCGCTCAGGCCGAGGAAGCGCTTCACCCGCGCCACGAATTCAAAAAGCTCGTCGTCGGCGAAAATATTGCCGAGCGACAGCATGGGGACGGCATGGCTGATTTTCGCGAATTTTTCCGCCGGGGCCGCGCCGACCTTTTTGGTCAGCGAATCCTCATTGGCGAGCTGCGGAAATTGCGCTTCGATCTGCGCATAGCGGCGGCGCAGGGCGTCGTAATCCGCGTCGGAAATTTTCGGCGCGTCTTCCCGATAGTAGGCGCGGTCATGCGCCGCGATTTCCTCGCCGAGCATTTCGTGCTTTTCGCGCGCCTGCGCGAGGTCGTCCTTTTTTGCCGTCATGGCCGGAATCTAGCCGAAAACGGCTCCGAGAAAAATCCGTCTCCTTTCGCCGCACACAGGTTCGGGCCAGCTCACGTTTCGACTTGGCTCACGCCAGATGCGACAGGCGCTCCCATGTGCCCGGATGCGAACGCAGCGGGCGCGACGCCGGATGGTCCTGCATGTGAGCGTGGAAAGGCGTCAGGCCGGTGTGAAAATATTCCAGCTTGCACAGAGCCGCGGCCAGCGCCTTTGGATGGTCGATCAACTCGGCCGCCATGGCGTCGGCGGCGAGTTCGCGCACGCGCGAAAGCGCCAGGAACAGCAGGCGCGCCAGCGCGGGCGCGGCGACCAGCAACAGCGCCAGCGGCGCCAAGGCGTCGAGGTCCTTGCCCCGCGCCCGCAGGCCGGCGATACCGCGCAGGGCCGCTCCGGCGATTTCGCCCTGGATGGCGGCGGCCCAGTTCATCGCGCCGGTGTCATGGTGCAGGATATGCGCTGCTTCATGCGCGAATATGCCGGCGATTTCCTCATGCGAGAGGTTGCGCAAAAGACCTTCGGTGACCGATATGCAGGCGTTTTCCGGCGTGCCGAGCGCATAGGCGTTCATGCCGGGAAACGGCAGCAGGAAGAGTTCCGGCACGCGCTCCATGCCAGCGCGTATGCAGATATCGACCAGGATTGCATAAAGACGAGGCGCCTCCTGGCAGCGCAGCGGGCGGGCGCCGAAGGCGCGCAGCGTCTCATGCGGCTGGCGCTGCGCCGAGTGCAGCTTCGTCTGAATTTGCGACAAGGCGTGGCGGGCGCCGCCGCGCGACTTTCCAGTCGCCTGACCGCAGAGATCAAGCAGGTCGATCAGGCCGGAAATGACGCGGTTGGATTGATGAGAATGATGCTCGTGCGCCAGACGCCGCCGCAGGCGGGCCAAAGCCGCGCCCGGCCGGCTCGGGTCTTCATGCGCTTGATTGGCGTGCGGTCGGTCCGCGCCCCCACTCTCGGCCGAAAACCCCGCGCCAAACAATGCGCCACCCCGCCCCGCGGAGGCGCCGATGGCGTGGCGTCCAATGGCGAAAGCACCAAGTCCCAAGGACTGCGACACGAATCACCTCCGATCACTGAGCCCAAGCTGGCACAGTAATCGGAAAGCGAGCAATCGTCATGCCAACTTTGTGACAAGACGCTGATAAGACCCAGCAATTTCTTTGTTGCGAAGCTTCAGCTATCACGCGCTATGTGGGCGCGAAAAACGCTTTCAATGCTTGCCGGCGCCGGACTCCTTCTCCTCCTTGTGCGATTCGCCGATCGACACATTCTTGATCGACCCGGGCAATGGCAGTTTCGGGTCTTCGCTGCGAAGCAGGGCGATGTTGCGGTAGATGTCGAACAGCAAGGTGAAGGAGCGCGCATAGTCGCGCGCCGCCAGCGCCTGCGCCGCCGCCGTGGCGAGGGGGACGCAATTTTCCAGGCCCTCGAATTTCCCGGCATGGGCGTCGAGATAGGCCGTGAGGCGCCGCAGCGAATCGGCGCCCATGTCGGACACCAGCGCAACCGCCGCCGCCGTCTCGACCGAGATGGGTCCAGAAGGACCAGGCGTCATGACCGGCGGCGTGCGCGTCTGGATTCGGGCCAGCGCCGGCATGATGTCCTGGAGGACCGCGGCGAGCATGCGCAAATCCTCACCCTGGTTTGGGTTTTCCATGCCTCTTGACGCGCCCTGGTGCGAATAAGCCATGTCTTGCTCCTCGTGGATGGGGCGATGAAGGGAAGGCGAACGGGCGGGGAAAAGACCCCGCCCGCTCATGATCCGTCACATGCGGTGCTGGCCGCCGAGGGCGAGCGGGATGACCTGAGTCAACTGCTGCACGATCTCGTTGACATCCTGCGGGCTGAGCTGGCGCTGTTGCTGCGTCTGCTGCCATGGGCCTTGCTGGAAGGGGTTCTGCTGCTGGCCGAACTGGCCCTGGCCATAGGCGCCCTGTCCCTGCCAGCCCTGTCCATGCTGCATGCCGCCGCCGAACTGGCCGTAGCCCTGCTGCTGCTGCATGGATTGCAGCAATTGCGGGACGATCGGCAGGATCTGGCGCACGACTTCGCTCACGTCCTGCTGCGACAGGGAGCGCTGCTGGCCGAAGCCGTAGCCGCCGCCGCCAAACGCCGCGAGAGGCTGCTGGTATTGCTGCTGCTGCGCCTGGGCCAGGATTTGCGGCAGGATCGGCGCGATCTGCTGCAACACGTTGCCCACGTCCTGCTGCGACAATTGGCGCTGCTGGCCCCAGTTCTGTCCCGTTTGGAACGGATTGCCCTGGCCGAACGCGCCCTGCCCGAGCGTTCCCTGGCCCAAGGCTCCCTGGCCAAGCGTTCCCTGGCCGTAACTCGCCTGCTGGCCCTGCTGGTTCTGCAGCAGGGACTGCACGAGCTGATGCAGGCCGGCGTTTTGCTGCTGCTGGTTCTGGAAAGGATTCTGCTGCGACGTGTCGGAATGGATCATGATGATTTTCCTTTTTCGCTTGCGCCCCGCCGCGCATGCGCGCCCGGGGGAAGGGCTGCGGCGAGGGGCGGTTGGGGTAGCTCCGGAAAAAGGTCGATATGTGGCGACGGCGAGCGCCGCCGCGACGGCGGCTTGACGCGCGCAAGCCCACAAAAGCAAAGGCCACGCCAGCGCTCACCCCCAGCCGAGTTGCGCCTGTCGGCCGGATCTTTGGCCTTGATCGCAAACGATTAGGCGCAGGCGTGAAACCAATGATCGAGCCGGATGCAACGCTCAGGCGCGACTGTTGAGGCGCGAACATCCTTCGGCTCGGCCAGGGGAATCAAGTTTATGTGAGGCGCGTCAAGGCGACCTGCGGCGGCGTCGCCGGCTCAACCGTCGCTCTTCATCAAGCTCGCCGCCGCCGCGCGCGCCTCGTCGGTGATGGTCGCTCCGGCCAGCATGCGGGCGATCTCCTCGCGCCGGTGTTCGTCGGCGAGCGGCGCGACGCTGGTCGCGACGCGCTTGCCTTTGTCGGCGAGGTCCTTGGAAATGCGCAAATGACTGGTCGCCCGCGCCGCGACCTGCGGCGCATGGGTCACCGTCAGGACCTGCACCCGCGCAGCGAGGCGCGCCAGCCGCTGGCCAATGGCGTCGGCCGCCGCGCCGCCCGCGCCCGAGTCGATTTCGTCGAACACCAGCGTCGGCGCCGAGCCGCGATCCGCCAGCACCACCTTGAGCGCCAGCATGAAGCGCGACAATTCGCCGCCCGACGCCACTTTCATCAGCGGCCCCGGCCGCGCGCCCGGATTGGTCTGCACCCAGAATTCGACGCGATCCGCCCCGTCAGCGCCGGCCTGCGCTTTGTCGGTGGAAATCTGCGTCGTAAAGCGCGCCTGCCCCAGTTTCAGCGGCGGCAGTTCCGCCGTCACCGCCTTGTCGAGCTTTTTGGCTGCCGCCACGCGCGCCTTGCTAAGTTCGGCGGATCTGGCCCGAAAGACGGCTTCCGCCTCTTCGCGCGCGCCAGTCAAGACGACGAGCCGCAATTCGCCGGCGTCGAGCGCCGCGAGGTCGGCGGCGAATTTTTGCGCCAGCGCCGGCAAGTTTTCGACCGGCGCCGAATATTTGCGCCCCGCCGCGCGCAGCCCGAAAAGCCGTTCCTCCACCCGCTCCAGCGCGCGCGAATCGAATTGCGCGTCGCGCAAGGCCTGATCGAGCGTCTGCTGCGTCTGGTCCAGCGCGACCAGGGCGTTGTCGAGCGCCTTGAGCGCCGGCTCAATCAAGGCCGGCGCCTGCGACGCGCGCCGCTCAAGCCGCCGCAGGGCCGCCGACAGCGTGGACATCGGCGAACCGTCGCCCGCGACGCTTTCGTGCGCGTCGCGGAGATCCCCGACCACTTTCTCGGCCTGCATCATCGCGGCGCGATCGGCCGCGAGTTGCTCCTCCTCGCCGGGCCGCGCGTCGAGTTTCACAAGCTCGCCATGGGCGTGACGCAAGAAATCCGCTTCCTTGCGCGCCGCCTCGACCGCCAGGCGCTCCTCTTGCAGCGCCTTCTCAGCGCGCCGAGATTCGGCATGCGCCGCGCGCGTCGCCGCGACCAGTTGTTCAAGGCCGCCATAGGCGTCGACCAGAGCGCGATGCGCGCCGGGGTCGATCAGGGCGCGGTCGTCGTGTTGTCCGTGGATTTCGACGAGTTCGCGGCCGATGGCTTTCAACGCCTGGATGCTGACCGGTTGATCGTTGACAAAGGCGCGACTGCGTCCGTCCGCCATCTGCACGCGGCGCAGGATCAGATCGCCCTCAACGAGAAGGTCCTGCTCCGCCGCGGTCTTTCGCGCGGGATGATCGGCGGGCGGGTCGAAGACGGCGGTCACATGCCCCTGCGCCTGGTCGGAGCGAACCAGTCCGCCGTCGCCACGTCCGCCCAGCGCCAGCGAAAAGGCGTCGAGCAGGATCGACTTGCCTGCGCCCGTCTCGCCCGTGAGCGCCGTCAGGCCGGCGCCGAAATCGAGCTCCAGCCGGTCAATCAGGACGATGTCGCGGATCGCGAGCTGGACCAGCATGGAGACCTGTCTCGGTTATCCTCTAGCCATTGAACCGGATCAGCCCAATCCAACCTTCTTGAAGGCCTTGGAAATCCACGAATCCTGATGCTCGTGCGGCGAGAGGCCGCCGCTCTTCAACCGGTCGAAGGCTTCCTTGTACCATTCCGAATCGGGGTAATTATGCCCCAGGACCGCGGCTGCGGTCTCCGCTTCCTGGGTGATGCCCAGGGCGAGATAAGCTTCGGTCAGCCGCTCCAGGGCCTCTTCGGCCTCGCGGGTGTTCTGGTATTTGAACAGGACTTCGCGGAACCGGTTGATCGCCGCGATGTAGTTCTCGCGCTTCAGGTAATAGCGGCCGACATCCATTTCGCGGCCGGCGAGCTGGTCGCGGGCGACCTGCAACTTCAGGCGGGCGTCGGCGGCATATTGCGATTTCGGGTATTTATCCAGGATCGTCTGGAAATATTTCATGGATTTGTCGACGCGGTCCTGGTCGCGGTAGACGTCGGGCATGTTGCCAAGCATCGACATGCCCGCGAGATAGGTGGCGTAGGGCGCATCAGGCGTATTCGGATAGAGCGTCGTATAGCGATCGGCGGCGGAAACCGCATCGGTATAGGAGCCGTTCTGGTACTGGGCGTAGATTTCCATCATCAACGACTTCCGCGCCCACTGCGAGAAGGGATATTGCTTCTCGAGCGCGGTGAACTGCTTCGCAGCCCCCTCGTAATCGGTCTTCTTGAGCTCGATCAGCCCCTCATTGTAAAGACGATCGGCTGGAATGTCGGGATCGAGCTTCATCTCGTATTTCTTTGAGCTGAAGGGATTGATGTCGTCCAGTGAAAAGCAATGCGCCGCCGAGGCGAAGCACGTCGAGGCGATCGCCGCCAGCGCGGCGACGCGCAAGAAATTCAGGCCAGTTGCGTTCCGATTGTTCATTCAACACGCTCGTCATGCAGGGGCGCCAGCCCAGGGATTCAGCCAGGAATAACGCGCGGCGCCGGCCGGGATCTTCGCGCCAAAACTTTTCATGTCGTCCGGCTTGTAGCGCAAACCGCAACCGGGCGGAACCCGGCCCGCGGCTTTCTCCGCCAGATTCTCCGAGAGCCGGCCGGAAAGCCATAGCTCACGTCTCGGACGACGGCCCAAAAAGCCGAGCTTTTGCGGCAAATTTAAGACTGGGCTGCCGATCCGACTGCGTCGTCGAGGATCAGCTGCGCTCCGGCAGGAGCGACGGAGAAATCACGAGACCATGGTCGGCCCGGGCGCCTTCGCGCGGCGCGGGAGCGGTCTCGATGATGCGGTAGGCGGTCCGGTCCGAGAACAAAGCCTCGAGCACCGCGACATTCATCTTGTGGCCGCCGCAATAGGATTGGTATTCGCCAATCAGCGGCGCACCGGCGAGAGCCAGGTCGCCAACGGCGTCGAGCATCTTGTGGCGCACGAATTCGTCGGAAAAGCGCAGCCCTTCCGGGTTCAGCACGCGGCCGTCGTCAATGCCGACCGAATTTTCCAGCGAGGCGCCCAGGGCGAAGCCGGCCTTGATCAGCTGCTCCACATCCGCCAGGAAACCGAACGTGCGGGCGCGCGCCAGTTCGCGGCGGAATGCAGCGGGCTTCAGATCGAGGATCTTGCGCTGGCGGCCGATCACCTCGCTCTTGAAGTCGATCTCGACATCGAGCCGGAAACCATCTTCCGCGCCCGACCGGGCGGGCCGCAACTCGGCAAAGCCGCGGCCGTGCTCGATACGCACGGTTTTCAGGATCTTCACGAAACGACGCGGGGCGGCGAGCTGGCGCAGTCCGACTTGATCGATCGCCTCGACAAAGGCGCCCGCCGAGCCGTCCATGATCGGAACTTCCGGCCCATCGACCTCGACCAGGCAATTGTCGACGCCGAGGCCGCGCAGGGCCGCGACCAGATGCTCGATCGTGCCGACCATATGCTGCGCGCCGTCGCCGATGACGGTGCAGAGCTCGGTCATGGTCACTTTCGACCAATTGGCCTCCACGCGCCGGCTGCCGCCATTGGCGAGGCCGCTGCGAAGAAACACGAGGCCGGAAAAAGCCTTGGCGGGATTGAGGACGAGGCGGACGGACTTGCCGGAATGAACGCCAATGCCTCCGGACAGGACGACGCGGTCGCG
The DNA here is from genome assembly GCA_963828185.1 of uncultured Alphaproteobacteria bacterium. GTDB lineage: Bacteria > Pseudomonadota > Alphaproteobacteria > Rhizobiales > Beijerinckiaceae > Rhodoblastus. Next base: position 269,692 of record CAWHDV010000002.1, read on the forward strand.
GAGTGTGGTCTGAAACTTCGACGTCATCATCGTTCCGCAGGCTTGTCCCGCTCAATGCGGCGGGATCATTGTCATATCGCCACGGTTCCGTCGCACTCTTGCTGCGTCGGCGCCATGCTGAGATGGCGAATTGGCGAACGGCGAAACGACAAGAGAGCCCCCCTCCCCGCGATCCGCCGTCAGCCTGGGCCGCGTCGTTTCGCTCGATTCGCCATGTCCTAAAATAACTTCGGCGGCGCCTCGAACCAAATCACTCTTTCTTACGCGCCTGTTACAAATTAACCGTACTTTCGCCCGACTCGCCTCGATTCAAGGTTTACGCGCGTAATGCGTTGAAAACGAACCTCTATTCTTGCGCCCGGCGCGGCTGGAGCCACCGCCGGCCCGTCTCCGCTTCATGCAAAAACCCGCCCTGGCGGGCGGGTTTCTGGTCTCTTTCGGTGAGCGCCAGGGCTCAGTTCGACTGGCGGCGCAGGAAAGCCGGAATTTCGAGCTGCTCGTCCTCGGCGCGTCCCGGGCCGCGGCCATGCTGGTCGTTCGGCGAGGCCGGGCGCGGCGCCTGCGGCCGCTTGGCGTATTCCGCATGGACCGGCGAGGGATTGGCCTGGCGCGGCTGGTAGGCCGGCTGGCTGTAACCTTGCGGGGCGGAAATCTGCGGCGCAGGGGCGACGACCTGCTGCTCGTCGGCGCGGCTCATGCCGAAAGTGGCCAGCCGCTCGAGAAGCGTGCGTCTGCGGCTCTCGGCCACCGGATGCGTGTCGATACCCTGTTGGGCGCGCATCAGGTTCTGGCCGGGCAGCGGCAGTTCGTCGATGTTCGGCATGCGCGTGGCGCGCATCGGCTGCTCGGCGGCCGGCGGAATGAAGGCCTCGGGAACAGGCGCCTCGACACGACGCACGGGCACCGGGGCGGGCTCCTGGTAGGCGTGCTGCTGGGGCTGCATGCGCTTGATCTGCACATCGCCATGATGCGGCGCGTAGGCGTGCTGCGCCGCATAGGTTTGCTGCGGCTGCTGGATGTAAGCCTCGGGCTCCGGAGCGGCCGGGGCCTGAGGCTCGGGAGCCTGGACTGGAGCCGGCTGCATCTGGACCGGCTGGATCTGCGCCGGCGCGGGCAGCGGCGCGGGCGCCGGCTGCTCGTAGTAGGCCTCGGGCGCGGGCGCCGGGAGGGGAGCGGGACGCGCGGCGAGGATCGCCTCGGCCTGGCGGGCGGCGGCCTGGGCGCGCAGGCGGTCGGCGGCTTCCGCCAGGCGCTGGTCGTTCATGTCGGCGATGCCGGCCGGCTTGTCGATGCCGGTGGCGACGACCGAGACGCGAATGATGCCGTCCAGGCTCGAATCGAAGGTCGCGCCGAGGATGATGTTGGCGTCCTCGTCCACTTCCTGGCGGATGCGGCTGGCGGCTTCGTCGACTTCATAAAGGGTGAGGTCGTTGCCGCCGGTGATCGAGATGAGCAGGCCCTTGGCGCCCTTCATCGACACCTCGTCGAGCAGCGGATTGGCGATCGCCGCCTCGGCCGCGAGAACCGCGCGGCGCTCGCCGGAGGCTTCGCCGGTGCCCATCATCGCCTTGCCCATGTCGCGCATGATGGCGCGCACGTCGGCGAAATCGAGGTTGATCAGGCCTTCGCGCACCATCAGGTCGGTGATGCAGGCGACGCCGGAATAGAGCACCTGGTCGGCCATCGAGAAGGCGTCGGCGAAGGTCGTCCGCTCATTGGCGACGCGGAACAGGTTCTGGTTCGGAATGACGATCAGCGTGTCGACCGCCTTGTGCAATTCCTCTATGCCGCCGTCGGCCAGCCGCATCCTGCGCGCGCCTTCGAACTGGAAGGGCTTTGTCACCACGCCGACTGTCAGTATGCCCATGTCGCGCGCGGTTTGGGCGATGACGGGCGCGGCGCCGGTGCCGGTGCCGCCGCCCATGCCGGCGGTGACGAACACCATGTGCGCGCCGGTCAGGTGATCGCGGATTTCCTCGATCGCCTCTTCGGCGGAGGCGCGGCCGATTTCGGGCTGCGAGCCGGCGCCGAGGCCCTCGGTGACCTGCAGGCCCATCTGGATGATGCGCTCGGCCTTGGAGCTCATCAGCGCCTGCGCGTCGGTGTTGGCGACGATGAAGTCGACCCCGGCCAGACCGGAGGCGATCATGTTGTTGACCGCGTTGCCGCCGGCGCCGCCGACGCCGCACACCATGATGCGGGGCTTGAGTTCGCGCAGTTCAGGCGCCTTCAGATTGATTGTCATCTCTTGACCTCGTTGTTGAGCGGAACCAGCCCGTGCATGCTTCGTGTCGAACGGCCGACGGAACGCCCGGCCGGTATGGTTACTAGAAACTGTCTTTCAGCCAGCGGCCGACCCGGCCGAAATACCCTTCCGGCTGCTGCGCCATCCGTGGCCTCGCCCGGCTCGGCTCGAAATGTTCGACGCCGGAGAATTGCGGATAGATCAGCAGGCCGACCGCAGCCGCGAAGCCGGGATTTTTCGCCGATTCCGGCATGCCCTGGACGCCCAGCGGCCGCCCGACGCGGATCTGGCCGCCGAGGATGCGCCGCGCCGCTTCCGGCAGCCCGGTGAGCTGGCTCGATCCGCCCGACAGCACGATGCGGCTGCCCGATACGACAGGGAAACCGGCGGCCTTCATGCGGTCGCGCGCCAATTCGAGCATTTCCTCGACACGCGGCCTGATGATGCGCGCCAAATGCGATTTCGGCACCTGGACCGGATTTTCGCCGTCCTCGCCGACCGGCTTCACCGTCAGGGTCTCGCGATCGTCGGACGGCGAGGATATGGCGCTGCCAAACAGCGTCTTCAGCCTTTCGGCGTCGGACAGGCGCGTGTTGAGGCCGCGCGCAATGTCCATGGTGATGTGCTTGCCGCCGACCGCCACGGCGTCGGCGTGAGCGAGCCGTCCATCGCGGAAAACGCCCATGCCGACCGAGCCGCCGCCGATATCGAGCACGGTCGCTCCCAGCACCGCCTCGTCGTCGACCAGCACGGCGAGGCCGGACGCATAGGGGGTGGCCACCACCGCCTCGACCGAGAGATGACAGCGCTCGATGGCGAGCAGCAGATTGCGCAGCGCGGCGGAATCGGCGCTGACGACATGCAGGTCCGCGCCGAGCCTTTCGCCCATCATGCCTTTGGGATCGCGGATGCCGGAAGCGCCGTCGAGCGTATAGCCGGTAGGAAGGCTGTGCAGGACCGCGCGGCCCGGCTGCGCCGTGCGCAGGCTTGTCGCCTCGAGCACCCGATGCAGGTCGGCGTCGCCGACGCCCGTCCCGACAATCGGAACGCTGGCGTGGAAATAGGCTGAGCCCAGGCGCCCGCCGACATTGGCGAGAATGACGCTTTCGACCTGCACGCCGGCCATGCGCTCCGCCGCGTCCACCGCAAGGCGCACGGCGGCTTCGGTCTCGTCCATGTCGATGACGACGCCGCCCTTGATGCCGCGCGAGCGCTGGTGGCCGATGCCGAGGATCTTCGTGCGATGGGTGCGGCCGCGCAGCATGTCCGACGGCGCGGACGGGATCAGCTTGGCGATCAGGCAGACCACTTTCGAGGCCCCTACGTCGAGCACGCAAAGGATGGCGCTCTTGCGCGCGGAAATCTTCTTCATCCTGGGCAGCGTCACGGATGCGGTCAATTGTGCGCTCCCTTGCCATGCTTCTGGGCCGCTTCGCGCGCTGCGGCAGCCTCTTCACTCAGCCGGACATAAAGTTTGCCGGGGACGCGGAAATCCAGCGACACCGCATCTTTTTCGAGAATATGCCCGTCCTGCTCGAGCCGGGCCAGGCTCGCAACCGCCGCCTTGGGATCGACTTGCGGCAGCATGACTTCCAAGCCCGACTTCATTTTCAGCGTCCAGCGGCGCTGCGACACCAGGATGCCGGCGCCAATCCGGTCGCGAATGCCGCCAGCGGCGTCGAGCAGGCCAATGAATTCGTCGAGGCGCAGGTTGGCGCCTTCGCCGACGACGAACGGCAGCTTCTCGAATTTCGGGTCGCGGAGGACGTCGATCGGAGCGCCGTCGGCCGCGACGATCGAAACCACCCCGTCCTTCTGCCACAGGCCGTAGGGCTGGCGCTCGGTCACCTCGATCACCAGCCGGTTCGGGAAGAGCTTGCGGACGCTGGCGTTCTTGACGAGCGGCAGGGCCATGAGCTTCTTGCGCATCGCGGCGACGTCGAGGAACAGCAGCGACTGGCGCGGGTCCACGCCGGCGGTTTCCAGGATCAACTGCTCGCTGAGATCGGTCTGCCCGGCGATGGTGACGGAGCCGACGCCGAAACCCAGCGTCCGCGCGACCATGTCGCTCGGGTGGCCGTAATCGCGCACGAATTCGGCGTACTGGCCGTTCTCGTTGACGCCATAAAAGCCGACAGTCGCAAACAGGGCGACGCTCAGCCCGAGTCCCAGTCCCGGCAAGCCGAGAATTCTGGCGGCCTTTTGCCGCCAGTCTTCGTTTTGCGGGGCGCGATGGCGCGGAAACGATCTGTCACGCGGGGCTTTGCTCCGGATCGGAGCGGCGTTTTCGAAAACGGCGCCGGACGGCGCGCCGACAAAAACGGCGCGCGGCGCCGCAAGAGCCGGCTCGAGCCCATTTACCGATCGCAGGAGGCGTCTTCCACCATCCATTTCACAAGCTCACCGAACGTCATGCCGGCATGTGCGGCCATTTCCGGCGCCAGTGACGTCTCGGTCATTCCGGGTTGCGTATTGACTTCCAGAACGACGAGTTCGCCCGACCCGAAGGGGCGATCGTCGTAGCGGAAGTCCGTCCTGCTGATGCCCCGGCAACCGAGCGCCCTGTGCGCCTTGAGTGCCAACTCTTGAATGATTTGGTAAATATTTTCTTTAACTTTTGCCGGAAGTTCGTGAATTGACCCTCCGGGCGCATATTTAGAATCGAAATCGTACCATTCGCTGGAGACGGACTTGATTTCCGTCACCGCCAGGGCGCGGTCGCCGAGCACGGCGCAGGTCAGTTCGCGGCCGGCGATGTATTTTTCGGCGAGCATGAGGTCGCCATGCGACCAGTCCTCGCGCAAAAGCTCCTGCGGCGGATGCGAGCATCCCTCCTTGACGATGAACACACCATAGGAAGACCCCTCGGACACCGGCTTCAGCACATAGGGCGGCGGCAGCACATGCGCCTTGGCCGCCTCGAAGCGGGTGACCACCTTGCCCGCCGGAACGGGCACGCCGGCCGCCGCCATGAGCACCTTGGCCTTTTCCTTGTTGGCGGCCAGGGCGGAGGCGAGCACGCCGGAATGGGTGTAGGGGATGCGAAGAAGCTCCAGCGCGCCCTGGATGATCCCGTCCTCGCCGCCCGGCCCGTGCAACGCGTTGAGCGCGACATCCGGCTTGAGCCTGGTCAGGACTTCAGCGACGTCCCGCCCGACATCGACCCGCGTGACTTTGAAGCCTTCGGCTTCGAGCGCCTTGGCGCAGGCCTCGCCGGAACGCAGGGAGACGCTGCGCTCGCTCGAAAGGCCGCCCATCAGAACCGCGACGTGTTTGGTCATGGAATTCGTCCTTCGGTGTTTATGCCGCTTCCGCCGTGAGCTTCCCTTGTCGCCCCGCTCGCGGGGAGTAAGGGACAGATCGAGGTTTATGCCCTCACGCCGATCCGCTTGATTTCCCAGTGCAGCTCCACGCCGCTCTCGACTAGCACGCGGCGGCGCACCTCGTCGCCGAGGTTTTCGATATCGGCGGCTGTCGCCGCGCCGCGATTGATGAGAAAATTGCAATGCATCGGCGACACCTGCGCGTCGCCGACGACGAGGCCGCGGCAGCCCGCCTTGTCGATCAATTGCCAGGCTTTTTCGCCCGGCGGATTCTTGAAGGTCGAGCCGCCGGTCTTTTCGCGGATCGGCTGCGATTTTTCACGCGCCTCGGTGATGCGGTCCATTTCCGCAAGGATCGCTTCCGCTGCGCCCGGCCGCCCCTGGAACAGGGCGCTGGTGAAGATCACGTCTTCCGGCGCGTCGCTGTGCCGATAGGTCATGCCCATCTCTTCGACCGTGAATGTGCGGATCGCGCCGCTGCGATCCACGCCCCGCGCGGATACCAGCACCTCTTTCGTCTCGCCGCCGTGCGCGCCGGCGTTCATGCGCAGCGCCCCGCCGATCGACCCGGGAATGCCGCGTAAAAAAGCCAATCCATCAATGCCGGCTTCCGCCGCCGCGCGGGCGACGCGCATGTCGGGCGCGCAGGCGCCGGCGCGCAGGCGGTGTCCCGGCTCACTGGCGATCTCGCCGAAGGATTTTCCGCCCAGTCTTATCACCACGCCGGGGACGCCGCCATCGCGGACGATCAGGTTGGAGCCGAGGCCGATGGGCGTCACCGGAACGGCCGGGTCGAGGTTTTGCAGGAAATAGGCGAGGTCGGCCTCGTCGGCCGGGTTGAACAGGACTTGCGCCGGACCGCCGACGCGAAACCAGGTGAAAGGCGCCAATTCCTGATTGGCGGCGAGGCGGCCGCGCAGTCGCGGCATTCTCGCGGCCAGGGCTCCGGCCAGGTCGGGAAACGGCGCCGTCATGCGCAAACGCCTTGCGGGAAGACGGATGCAAGCCAGTCGCCGATGACCCGCGCGCCGAGCGCCGCGGTCGCCGTCCCATGCTGCGCCGCCTGCTTGCGCAGGCTCGCGGGCTTCACGCCCGCCCGGGACAATTCCGCGGTATGGCCAATCAGCCAGCTCTCGAGCCCTTCCGGCTCGACTTCGAGATGGAATTGCAGACCGAGCGCGAAAGCGTCGAGCGCAAAAGCCTGGTTGGGGCAGGCCTGCGTGAAGGCGAGGCGCATGGCGCCGCGCGGCAGGTCGAAATTGTCGCCGTGCCAGTGCAGCACCGGCTGGCCCTCGAGCGGCGCCAGCGACGACGCGAGGCCCTCGGGCGTCAGCGCGAGCGGCGCATAGCCGATCTCCTTGGCCGGTCCCGGCCCGACGCGCGCGCCGAGCGCCGCCGCCATCAGTTGCGCGCCGAGACAAATTCCCAGCGTCGGCTTCCTCAAACGCAGCCGCTCGCCGATCAAGGCGGTTTCCTCGATCAGCCAGGGATAATCCTCGACCTCATAGACGCCGATCGGTCCGCCGAGGACCAGCAGCAGGTCGCAGGCGGCGATTCTGTCTCCAGGCAGCGGCTTCGGCCCGGCCTCGACATAGGCCAGGCTGAAACCCGCCGCCGAAAGGACGGCGGCGAGCGCGCCTGCGTCCTCGAAGGGGACATGCCTTATGGCGAGGCAGGTCCGGGCGGGCGAAACCTGGCTCATGGCGCGCCTTTGCCGGCTTGCCCCGCCGCGAGCTGGTCCGGCAGGGCATAGGCCCATTGCGTGATGTTGCCGGCGCCGAGCAGCACGACATAATCGCCGGGTTTGGCGAGATCGCGGATCATGTCGGCCAGGTCTTCGGGCTTCGGCAGCGCGAGGACCTGGCGATGGCCGTGCGCCTTGATCGCCGCCGCCAGCGCGTCCTTGTCGACGCCGTCGATCGGCGCCTCGCCGGCCGCATAGACATCGGCGACGATGACGCAATCGGCGTCGTTGAAGCAGGTGGCGAACTGGTCGAACAGCGATTGCAGGCGGGTGTAGCGGTGCGGCTGCACCACGGCGATGACCTGATTGGTGGTGGACGCCCGAGCGGCGCGTAAAACGGCGGCGATTTCGACGGGGTGATGGCCGTAATCGTCGAAGATCGTCGCGCCGTTCCATTCGCCGGTGCGGGTGAAGCGGCGCTTGACGCCGCCAAATGACGCGAGGCCTTTCCTGATGTTCTCGACGCCCACGCCGAGCTCATAGGCCACGGCGATCGCCGCCGTGGCGTTGAGCGCGTTGTGATGGCCCGGCATGGGCATGACCAGATCGCGCAGTTCGACCTCGCGCCCGTGCAAACGGTCGCGGATGGTCACGTTGAAGCGCGACACGCCGCCTGAAAGGTCGATGTCCGACAGGCGCACGTCGGCTTGCGGGTTCTCGCCATAGGTGACGACGCGGCGATCCTCGATCTTGCCGACCAGCTCCTGCACGGTCACGTGGTCGAGGCACATGACGGCGAAGCCATAGAAAGGCAGGTTTTCGACAAAGGCGCGAAACGCCTCCTTGATGGCGTCGAACGTCTTGAAATGGTCGAGATGCTCGGGATCGATATTGGTGACCACGGCGACATCGGCCGGCAGTTTCAGGAAGGTGCCGTCGCTTTCGTCCGCCTCGACCACCATCCATTCGCCAAGCCCGAGCCGGGCGTTGGTTCCGTAGGCGTTGATGATGCCGCCGTTGATGACGGTGGGATCGAGAGCGCCCGCGTCGAGCAGCGTCGCGACGAGCGAGGTGGTCGTCGTCTTGCCATGCGTGCCGGCCACCGCGACACATTGCTTGAGCCGCATCAGTTCGGCCAGCATTTCCGCGCGCCGCACCACGGGGAGACGTTTTTCGCGCGCCGCCGCCAGTTCCGGATTGTCGCGCTTGATGGCGGTCGAGACCACCACAACCGCGGCGTCGCCAAGGTTTTCCGCGCTATGCCCGACAAAGACCCGCGCGCCTTTTTCACGCAGGCGCTTGACGTTGGCGTTTTCCGACGCGTCCGACCCCTGGACGTCATAGCCCAGGTTGATCAGCACTTCGGCTATGCCCGACATGCCGATGCCGCCGATCCCGACGAAATGGATAGGACCAAGATGGGACGGCAATTTCATGCGAAAAACTCCAAAACGAAGGGGCGGTCAGAGGCCGGCTGTCTTGAGCGCCAGATCGGCCAGCCTTTCGGCGGCGTCTGGAACGCCTGCGCTCTTGGCCGCAAGCGCGCGCCGCGTCAAGTCCCTCGGGTCATCGAGCGCCTGGGCGAGCCGCTGCGCCAGCCATTCCGGGGTGAAGGCGATCTGGCGGATGACTTCGGCCGCCCCGGTTTTGGCGAGATGCGCGGCGTTGGCCGCCTGGTCGGCGTCGAGCGCATGCGGAAAGGGCACGAGGATCGACGGACGGCCGATCGCCGCCAGCTCCGACACCGTCGAGGCCCCCGAGCGGCCGATGACCAGGTGCGCCCCGGCCATGCGCTGCGGCAGGTCGGCGAAGAACGGCGCGACATCGTTTTCGACATGCAGGTTCGAATAGGCGCTCTGCACGCGGAAAAGATCCTCGCCGCGCGCCTGCTGCACGATGACGAGGCGGGCGCGCTGCTCTTTGGTCAGGAGCGCGACGGCCGCCGGCACGACATCCGACATGACGCGCGCCCCCTGCGAGCCGCCGGTCACGAGCAGGCGCAGCTTGCCGTCATCGAAGCCCGGATAGGGAAGGCCCGAGGCCTCGATCACCGCCGGGCGCAGCGGATTGCCGACAGGAACGACGCGGGCGCGCAGGTTTTCCGGCAGGCCCTCGATCTCGGGAAAGCCGGAGGCGATGACCTTCGCCCGCTTGCTCAAAAACTTGTTGGCGCGGCCCATCACCGCGTTCTGCTCGTGCAGGATCAGCGGGACGCCGCGCAGGGCGGCGGCGAGCGCGGGCGGCACCGTGGGATAGCCGCCAAACGACACGATCAGGCGCGGCTTGATGTCGCCGAGCAACGCATAAGCCTGGGCCACCCCCTTGGCCAGCGTCAGCGCGGCGGCCGCCTTGCCCTTGAACGAACCGCCCATCGGCGTCGCGGAAGCGATCTCGTGCACCGCCTCGGCGGGAAAGGCCGCGCCATATTGCAGCGCCCGCTCGTCGGTGGCGAGCCTGACCCGCGCGCCGCGCGCGGCCAGCGCGTGCGCGAGCGCCTCGGCGGGAAAGAGGTGACCGCCGGTCCCGCCGGCGGCCAAAAGAATCAGATTGTCTTCGCTCATTCCGCCGGGACCCCTTTCGGCACGTTGCTCCCCTGCTCGAACAGCACTTCCGAACGCGGCCGCTTGCGCGTCACGGCGATCAGGAAGCCCATGGCGATCCCGAGCGAAATCAGCGACGAGCCGCCATAGGAGATGAACGGCAGCGTCATGCCTTTCGCCGGCATGAGATGCAGGTTGACCGCCATGTTGATCGAGGCCTGGATGCCGAACAGCAGCAAGAGGCCGGCGCTGGCGAAACGGCAGAACGGATCCTCGTTGTTCGAGGCCTTCAAGAGGCCGCGCAGGACGATGAAGGCGAATAGCGCGACAATGCCCATGCAGAACAGCAGGCCGAACTCCTCCCCGGTCACCGCGAAAATGAAATCGGTATGCGCGTCCGGCAGGATGCGCTTCACCGTTCCCTCGCCCGGCCCCTTGCCGAACCAGCCGCCGGATATGAACAATTCCAGCGCCGTATCGACCTGGAACGTGTCGGCTATGCCGCCGGTCTGGCCCGGATCGATGAAATGCAAGATGCGCGACCGCACATGCGGCACGAAATGATAGGCGACGACAACCGCCGAGGCTGCGAAACCGCCGAGTCCGCCGATCCAGAACCAGTGCAGCCCGGCCATGATGAACATGGCGCCCCAGACCAGCGAGATCAGCATGGTCTGGCCGAAATCCGGCTGCAGGATCAGTGGAACGACGGTCATCGGCAGCAGGAAGAAGGCAAGCCAGTTGCCGGGCACGTCGCGCCGCTTGGCGCCTTCGGAAATCGCCCAGGCGGCGAGGATGACGAAGAACGGCTTGACGAATTCCGACGGCTGCACGCCGAGGATCCAGCGCCGCGCGCCCTTGACCTCGTGGCCGAAGGCGAGCGCCGCGAAGATCAGCGCCATCGCGCCGATATAGCCGATGAGCGCCGAGCGCCGCACATGTCGCGGCGTCATGAAGGAAATGCCGAACATCAGCGCAAGCGACGGGATGAGATACTCCACCTGCCGATTGACGAAGTGGAAGGGCGGCAAATGCAGGCGGTCCGCGACCGCCGGGCTGGCCGCCATGGTCAGGACGAGGCCCAGGACCACCAGCGCCCCCAAAGCGGCCAGAAGCCAGCGGTCGACCGTCCACCACCAGTCGGCGATCAGCGAACGCTCCGCGCGCGACACCATGGAAACCTCCTATTCGCGGCCGAAAAGCCCCGTTTACGACTGCGCGTCTTGCGCGCCCTCATTGTGCAGCAGCAGATCGACCTGCTCGCGGAACGCGTCGCCGCGCTTTTCGAAATTGGCGTATTGATCGTAGGACGCGCAGGCCGGCGACAGCAGCACGACCGGCTCCGGCGCCGAGCTTTGGGCCGCGTCGCGCGCCGCCGCGGCCACCGCCGCGTCGAGCGCGCCGCATTGCTCGAAAGCGACCTGCCCTTCCAGCGTCCTGGCGAAATCGGCCGCCGCCTCGCCGATCAGGTAGGCTTTTTCGACCCGGCCGAACAAGGGCCGCAAGGCTTCGATCCCACCTGCCTTGGCCTTGCCGCCGAGAATCCAGTAGATCGGCTCGAAGCTCGACAGCGCCTTTTCCGCGGCGTCCGCATTGGTCGCCTTGCTGTCGTTGACGAACAGCACCCGGCCGCTGCGGCCGACCTGCTCCATGCGATGGGCGAGGCCGGGAAAGCTGCGCATGCCCAAGCCGATTTCATCATGCGGCAGACCGAGCCGTTCGCAGGCCGAGAACGCCGCCGCGGCGTTCTGGCCGTTATGCGCGCCGCGCAGATTTTCCGCGCGTGAGAGGTCGAACAGGCTTTCCTCGAGCGTCTTGAGCGCCGGCAGCGCGAAGGCGCGGCGCAAACGGCCGGCCTCGCAGCAAACGGTGGCGAGCGCGTTGGGACGGCTGTTGGCGATGCCGACCACCGAGCGTCCGCCCTTTTTCAGATGCTGGAAAATGGTCTCGCACAGGAAATCATCGCGGCCGACGATGGCGTAGTCGGAGGCCTCGACGAGGCGCTGCTTGATGGCGGCGTAGTTTTCCATCGTCCCGTGCCGGTCGAGATGGTCTGGCGTGAGATTGAGCAGCACGCCGACGCTCGGATTGAGCGAGGGAGCGAGATCGATCTGGAAGGTCGAGCATTCGATGACATGGACGCTGGTCGCCGAGGGCGGAGCCAGGTCCAGGACGGGCGTGCCGATATTGCCGCCCATCTGCACGTCATATCCCGCCTCGCGAAGAATATGCGCGGTCAGCGCCGTGGTCGTGCTCTTGCCGTTGGTGCCGGTGATGGCGACCAGCGGCGCGCCAGGGGCATGGCGGGCGCGCTCGCGGCAGAAAAGCTCGATGTCGCCGATGATCTCGACACCCGCCGCATGCGCGAGTTCGACGCTCCAATGCGGCCGAGGATGGGTCAGCGGCACGCCCGGCGCGAGGATGAAGGCGGCGAAATCCGGCCAGTGCGCCTCGCGCAGGTCAACGAGCGAGGAGCCTTCAGCCTCGGCCTTTTCGCGCGAGGCGGCGGAATCATCCCAGGCCGAGACATGCGCCCCGCCCGCTTGCAGGGCGCGGAGGGTGGACAGGCCCGAGCCGCCGAGGCCGAACAGGGCGACCTTCCTGCCGGAGAAAGTGGTGACGGGTATCATCAGCGGACCTTCAAGGTGGTGAGGCCGACCAGGGCCAGGACGAAGGCCACGATCCAGAAGCGGACGACCACCTGCGGCTCGGACCAGCCCAATTGCTCGAAATGATGATGGATGGGCGCCATCTTGAACACGCGCTTGCCGGTCATCTTGAAGGACGCGACCTGGACGATGACCGAAAACGCCTCCATCACGAACAGGCCGCCGACAACCGCGAGCACGATCTCGTGCTTGACCGCCACGGCAATGGCGGCGAGCATGCCGCCGAGCGCCAGAGAACCGGTGTCGCCCATGAAGATCTGGGCCGGCGGCGCGTTGAACCACAGGAAGCCGAGGCCGGCGCCGATCACCGCGCCGCACATGACCGTGAGCTCGCCTGCGCCCTGCACGTAATTGATGCCGAGGTAATGCGCGAAAATCTCGTTGCCGGCGAGATAGGCGATGATGCCGAAAGTCGCGGCCGCGATCATGACAGGCACGATGGCGAGCCCGTCGAGGCCATCGGTGAGGTTGACCGCATTGCCGGAGCCGACGACGACAAAGGCGGCGAAGGGCAGGAAGAGCCAGGACAGGTCGAGGATCGGGCCATGGATGAAAGGCGCGAACAGCCGGGTGGAGGGCGAGGCCACGCTGAACGGGGCGATGAAGGCGTGCAGGAAATCGCCGAACGAGGCGACCGGACCGCTCGCCGACGCGCACATCATGAAATAGGCGGCGAGGAGGGCGATCGTCGCTTCGCCGGCGAGGCGGGAACGGCCGGAAAAGCCCTTGTGGCTCTGCTTCGTCACCTTCAGGTAATCGTCATAGAAGCCGATCGCGCCGAAGCCCAGCGTCACGAACAGCACGATCCACACATAGGCGCTGCGCGGATTGGCCCAGAGCACGGTCGAGACGGTCAAGCCTGAGAGTATCATCAGGCCGCCCATGGTCGGCGTGCCTTTCTTGGCCAGGTGACTTTGCGGGCCGTCGGCGCGGATCGGCTGCCCCTTGCCCTGTTTCAGCCGCAGCGAGGCGATGATGGCGGGACCGAAGAAAAACACGAAGGCCAGGGCCGTGGCGGTGGCGCCGGCCGCACGGAAGGTGATGTAGCGAAAGACATTGAGCAGCCCGAAATGATGGGAAAACTCCGCGAGCCAGGTCAGCATTCGTCCATTCCTCGATCTCTTGCCTCGGTCTTTGGCTTTTCGGGCGCGGCGTAACGGGATTTGAGGCCGGCGACAAGCGCGTGCATGCGCGAGCCGTTCGAGCCCTTGACCATGATTGCGTCGCCGGGGCGCAAGGCCGCGGCGACCAGCGGCTCGAGTTTCGCGGCGTCTTCGGCCCATGCGCCGCGCATTTCCGGCGCGAGCCCATCAAAAAGATGGCGCATCAGCGGTCCGGCGGCGAAAACGCGATCGACGCGATTTTGCAACAGGGATTCGCCCAGGGAGAAATGCAGCGCCGGCGCCGTCGGCCCGAGTTCCAGCATGTCGCCGAGAACCGCCACGCGCCGTCCCTCGCCGGGAATTTTCGCCGCGCCCAGAAGATCGATGGCGGCGCGCATCGACGCTGGATTGGCGTTGTAGCTTTCGTCGATCAGCAGGATTTCGCTTTCCGGGGCGACTGGGTCGAGCCGCAGTTTTTCGCGCGCGCCGCGTCCTTGCGGGGCCGCGACATCAGCGAGCGAGGCGGCGGCGGCGCCAAGCTCCAGCCCGACGGCGCGGGCGGCGAGCAGCACGCTCAGGGCGTTGATCGCCAGGTGTTTTCCAGGCGCGCCGAGCCTGAAGTTCAACTCGCTGCCGAGGACTCGCGCGCAAATGCGGGAAAAATCCTCTTCCGCTTCGAATCGCAGCAATTGCGCGTCGGCGGACGGATGGGCGCCGAAGGTCAGGATGTGCCCGGCCGGCGATTTCTTCGCCGCCGCCTCCAGCAGGTCGAACGTCTCGATGTCGCGGTTGAGGATGGCGACGCCGCCGCGGATCAGGCCGGAGAATATCTCGGCCTTGGCCTGCGCGATTTCCTCGACATCGGCGAAATGTTCGAGATGGACCGGCGCGACATTGGTGACAACAGCCACATGCGGACGCACCATGCCCACCAGCGGCGTGATCTCGCCGGCATGGTTCATGCCGATCTCGAACACCGCGTAGCGCGCCTGTTCCGGCAATCGCGCCAGCATCAGCGGCACGCCCCAGTGGTTGTTGTAGGATTTGTCCGAGGCATGGGTCGGCCCTGCGTCGGACAGGACTTTGCGCAACGTCTCCTTGGTCGAGGTCTTGCCGACCGACCCGGTCACCGCGATGATTTTCGCGCGGCTGCGCTTGCGCGCCGCCCGCGCCAGCTCCTCCATCGACTTGAGCACGTCGCGCACGACGTAAAGCGTTCCATGGCCGCGCAAGGCGTCGGCATGGGCCTCGTCAACCACGGCCGCCGCCGCGCCGCATTCAAACGCCTTGGCGACATAGTCGTGGCCGTCGCTGTTGTCGCCCTTGATCGCAAAGTACAGGTCGCCTTTTTGCAGCGTGCGCGTGTCGATGGAGACGCCCGACACCCCTTCCGGCGCGAGGCCGGAGACGCGGGCGCGCAAGGGCGCAACAAGACCCAAACCACTCCAGAGATAGCCGCTCTCCATCATTCCGCTCATGCGGAAAACTCCTTCAACGCCGCGCGGGCTTCCTCATGGTCGGAAAATGGCAGCACGTCCTTGCCGACGATCTGCCCGGTTTCGTGGCCCTTGCCGGCGATCAGCAGCACGTCGCCCGGCCGCAGCATTCCGACGCTGGCGCGAATGGCCTCGCCGCGACCGCCGATCTCGGTCGCCCCCGGCGCCTGGCTGAGAATTTCGGCGCGAATGCGGGCCGGCTCCTCGCTGCGGGGATTGTCGTCCGTGACGATGACCACATCGGCGCCTTTCGCGGCGATGGCGCCCATGATCGGCCGCTTGCCGGCGTCGCGGTCGCCGCCGCAGCCAAACACGACAATCAGCCGGTTCTTCGCAAAGGGCCGCAGCGCGGCGAGCGCCTTTTCGAGCGCGTCCGGCTTGTGGGCGTAATCGACGAAAACCGGCGCGCCGGCCTTTTCGCCGACCCGTTCGAGCCGCCCGGGCGCGCCACGCAAGGTCTCGATCGCCGCGAAGACTTTTTCGCTGGGACAGCCGACATTGAGCGCCAACCCGGCCGCGACGAGCGCGTTCTCCGCCTGGAAGCCGCCCGCCAGCGGCAGTCTTACCCGCAGATCCTCGCCCTCGAACACCAGATCGAGCAGGAGTGAAAAACCTTCCGCCCGCATGGCTTTCAGGCGCAAGCCCTCGCCCTTTTCGCCCACTGAAAAAACACGCAGGCCGCGTGAAAAACAATGCGCGATCACGCGGGCGGAGAAATCGTTGTCGGCGGCGATGACCGCCGGCTGGCCGGGTCGCAGGAGCGTGTCGAACAGGCGCAGCTTGGCGGAGAAATAATCTTCGAGGCCGGCGTGATAATCGAGGTGGTCGCGCGACAGGTTGGTGAAGGCCCCGGCCGACAGCCTCACGCCGTCGAGGCGGCGCTGGTCGAGCCCGTGCGACGAGGCCTCCATGGCGAGATGGGTGACGCCTTCGCCGGCCAGGGCGTCGAGCGTCCTGTGCAGGGTCAGCGGATCGGGCGTGGTCAGCGAGCCATAGACGGCGCCGGACGGCTTGATCACGCCGATCGTGCCGAGCGAGGCTGCGGCAAACCCGCAGGACGCGAAGATCTGGCGGGTGAAGTCGGCGACGGAGGTCTTGCCCGACGTGCCGGTGACGGCGACGATGGTTTCCGGCTGGCGCGGATAAAGCGCGGCGGCGGCCTTCGACAGGGCGGCGCGGACGTCGCCGACCTGGATGAAGGGGAAAAGCGAATCCTCGCCTTGCGGCGGCGCCTCGCCGACGATCGCCACCGCGCCCGCCTTGATCGCCTGCGCCGCGAACGCCATTCCGTCCGCCTTGGCGCCGGCCACGGCGAAGAACAGGAAGCCCGGCGCGACGGCGCGACTGTCGGCGGAAACGCCGGTCACGTCGAAGGAGCGGAAAGCTTCCGGCGCTTCGGGGAGCAAGGCGTCGAGGCGCATCAAAGCTCCTGCTTTCGTTGGGCGGGCGTGTTGACGAAGCCATAGCCCATCCGCGCCAGCAGGGGGAAGGGGTCGGTCGGCAGCTCGAGGCGGGGTTCGAGGCCGAGCAGCGGAGAGACGCGCTCGATCAGCCGTCCCGTGATATAGCCCGAATTATAGGCTGCGGTATTGTAATGTCCGTCCTGCGGCAGGCCCTGCGGATCATCCATCACCGCCATGAACAGGTAGCGCGGCTTGTCGGCCGGGACGACCGCCATGAAAGTGGTGAACACGGCCGTTTTTGAATAGCGGCCATTGATGACCTTTTCCGCCGTGCCGGTCTTGCCGCCGACGAAATAGCCGGGAATGTTGGCCTTCCTCGCCGTGCCGATTTCCGCGTTAAGCCGCATGATATAGCGCAGCGCCTCCGAGGTTTCCGGGCGCACCACCCGCGGCTCCTGGGTCTTGTCCCAGCCGGCCGGGCGCTTCAGGAAGGTCGGCACGATCAGATAGCCGCCGTTCATCAGCGCGCCGACCGCCATCATCGCTTGTAGCGGCGCCACCGCCAGGCCATGGCCGAAGGCGATGGTCATGGTCGAAACCTCGCCCCAGTTGCGCGGCACGATCGGTTCGGCGCTTTCCGGCAGTTCCGTGCGCATGCGGGTGAGCTGGCCCACCTTGCGCAGGAAGGCCTTGTGGCCTTCGACTCCGACCATCAGCGCCAGACGCGCCGTGCCGACATTGGACGAATAGGTGAAAATCTCCGGCACGGTCAACGGGCGGTTCTGCGCGTGGTAATCGTGGATGAAGCTGTGGCCGGCGCGAATTTTCGCCGGCGCGTCGACGCGCGAACCGAGCGTGACCTTGCGGTCATCCAGCGCCATGGCGATGGTCAAGGCCTTGAAGGTCGAGCCCATTTCATAAACGCCGACAGTCAGACGGTTGATGTTGTTCGGCTTCAACGCGTCGACCGGATTGTTGGGGTCGTAATCGGGAAGCGAGGCCTCGGCGACCACCTCGCCGGTGTTGACGTCGAGGATGGCGGCGGCGGCGCCCTTGGCCGAAAAGCGCTGCATTCCCTGCTCGAGTTCGTCGCGCAGGGCGTGGGTGGCGCGCATGTCGAGCGACATGGCGATCGGCTTGAGGTTTTCCGGGGCCAGGTTGAAGCCCGCGCCGTGCAGATCGGCGAGACCCTGGCCGTCGACGTATTTTTCAATGCCGGCGATGCCGTTGTTGTCGGAATTGGTGAAGCCCAGAGCATGGGCGCCAAGCGGTCCGTTCGGATAAACGCGCTTGTTTTCCGGCATGAAGCCGATGCCGGGGAGGCCAAGGCGGAAGATCGCCTGCCGCTGCGCCGGCGAGACTTCGCGCTTGACCCACACGAAGCCCTTGCGCGAGCCGAACTTTTCGCGCAATTCGCGGGCGTTCAGCTCCGGCAGGATGGCGGTGATGAGTTCGGTCGCCTCGTCCTTGTCGATGATGTTGCGCGGTTCGGCGAAGACCGACATGACCTTGACATCGGTCGCGAGGATTTCGCCATTGCGATCGACGAGATCGGGCCGCGCGGCGGACACCGCGTCTTGAGCCTCGCTCCGCTCCGAATGCGGGTCTGGTTTCGTGCCGAAATAGGCGAGCCGGCCGATGAACAGAAGAAAAAGCGCGGCGAAGCAAGCCGTCACCAGGCGGATGCGGCCGGGGCTTTTCGACAGATGCGTGGAGCGGATATCGTCCAGCCAGGCCTTCTTGTCGAAGGGCTTTTTCGGCGGTTTCGCGAGCGCATGCGAGACGGGCGCGACGCGTGGGACGGACGCCGGCTCGGGCCTGATTTCGGGCGCGACAAATTCAAGCCGGGCGATTTCTGGACTGGCGATTTCAGGCGGCTGGCGCCGGAGTTCCGGTTCCATGTCTTACTTCCCCCGCTTGCGCGGCGCGGGCGACCTCGCGGTCGAGTCCTCAGCCCCCGGCGCGTCCGCCGGCGCGCCAAGGCCCAGTTCCTTCAGCTCCGCGCCGATTTCGTCGCCGTGCGAAACCCGGTCGGGCAGGCTGGACACCGTGGCGATTTGCGACAGGTCCATCACCTGGCCGGCGAGATACTTGTCGGCCAGGCCCTCGATGCGCACGGGCGCCGCGACATGCGCCCATTCCGCGCGCAGCATGGCGACAGAATCGGTCTCGCTCTGCAATTCCTGCTTGAGCTTGATCATGCGTTCGGCCTGATAAAGCGCGGCGTATTTGATCGAATAGGCGTAAAGGGCCGAGCCGATCAGCGCAACAATCGCCAGAACGTTGAGAATGCGCAACATTTCAGCGTCTCTCCGTGCGGTTTGACGTTACGTCCGCCGGGGCTTCCCGGGCTGCGGACCCGCTACGCTCCGCCCAGCGCAGCTTGGCCGAGCGGGCGCGCGGATTTTCCACGCATTCGCGAGCGGTCGGGACCACGGGCTGGCGGCCTGAAACGATAAAGGTCGGCGGCGGCGGCGCGATTTCGCCCGGCAGCAGCCGCGAGGGCGCCCGGCCGCGCCCGCTGCGCCCGGCGAAGAAATGCTTGGCGATGCGGTCTTCCAGCGAATGGAAAGTCACCACCGCCAGCCGGCCGCCCGGGCGCAGCAGCCGCTCCGCCGCTCCGAGGGCCTGGGACAGTTCGTCCAGTTCCTCGTTGACGGCGATGCGCAGGGCCTGGAACGAGCGCGTGGCCGGATGGATTTCCTGCGGCTTGCCCGGATTCGCCCGGGCGATGATCTCGGCGAGGACGCGGGTCGTGGTGATCGGCGCCTTGGCGCGCTCGATGACGATGGCGCGGGCGATGCGGCGCGAGGCGCGCTCCTCGCCGTAAAGATAGATCAGGTTGGCGAGCGCGTCCTGCTCAAGCTCGTTGACGAGATCGGCGGCGCTGCGGCCCGAGCGCTCCATGCGCATGTCGAGCGGTCCGTCGAAACGAAAGGAAAAGCCGCGCTCAGGCTGGTCAAACTGCATCGACGACACGCCGATATCGAGCACGATTCCGTCAAACAGCCCCAAAGTCCTGTCGCGGGCCGCCTGCTCCATGCGCGAAAAGCGGGTGTGCGACAACATGAGACGGCCCGCGCTCTCGGCGACGAGCTTTTCGCCCGCCGTGATCGCGGTCGGGTCGCGGTCGAGCGCCAGCACGCGTCCGCCCTCGGCCAGGATGGCGCGCGAATAGCCGCCGGCGCCGAAAGTGGCGTCGAGATAAAGGCCGCCAGGCGCGACAGCGAGCGCCGCCAAAGCCTCGGCGGCCATGACCGGCAGATGCGGCGCGGCGGCGGCGCCTTCCCTTGCGGCGTCGGTCATCGACAGACTCCAGGACGCGAGGCGGACGAAAAAAAAGGTTCCAAATGCGTGACCCGACTCCAGATTTTTCCACGCGCCGGGATTTTTCGGCGCGACACGTTTTTTCCCCGCGCCGAATTTTTTGCGCGCGAAAATGGGGCGCCGGCGGCGTCCCTCGCTGGGCGCCGCCCTTCCGCCGCTGAGAGGGTGGGTTGGGCTAACATGCGGCATTTTGAGCGTCAACGCGGGACCGGCGGCCTTGGGGAGCTTGCAAACGAGCCGGATTAAACCATCGTTAGCGTTAAGAGTTTGTTGACAAGGCTGGCTCGACTTAACGATTTGGACGGATGTCGCCCCGTCGCAACGGCTCCGGCCCCCGGAAATCTCTTCCATGTTATTAGCGCTACTCGCTTTTGCCCGACTGGGCCGGAGGAGGAATTTTTCATCGCCGCCCCGGCTTTGCGCCGCCGTGTTGCTGCTTTCCGTTCTCCCAGCCAGCGCCGGTGAGGTCGCCGAGAGCATGGACGGCGTGGCCCGAGCCGCCGGCCTGATGCACGAGATCGCCCGGACCTGCCCGCCTTTTGGCGCCGACGCCGGGGAAGCGCAAAAATTCTACCGGACCTTCGCGGACGCCGGAATGGAGGCCTTTGGACCAGGCTTCAAGGCGGCGCTGGACAAGCAAGCGGCGCGCGCGCACCGCCAGGCGCAAGCGCGCGGCGTCGCGCTCTGGTGCGAGGAGCAGCGCGAACTCCAGAACGGGATCGGCAATAGCCGACTGTTCGCGCCAAAAAAATAGCGAGAGCGGAACGCCCGTTCGCCCAGGCTCGGAAAATTATTGCCAGCCGGCCTGTAAGCCGGGTTCTGTATGGCGCCTTGCGGCGCGCGATGGCCATTCCTCTGGGGCGGCCGTTACCGGCCGTCTCTAGCAACCAACCCGGACGACGACCCGGAGAAAGGCTGGGCGATAAAGCCCTGTCGTCCCTATTCGGTTTTGCTCCCGGCGGGGCTTGCCGTGCCGCCGACGTTGCCGCCGGCGCGGTGCGCTCTTACCGCACCCTTTCACCCTTACCCCCTAGGCAAGGAATTTTTTCCTTGCCGGAGGGCGGTTTGCTTTCTGTGGCGCTTTCCCTGGGGTCGCCCCCGCCGGACGTTATCCGGCGCCGTTTCTCCGTGGAGCCCGGACTTTCCTCCATCCCTGGGTAGGGACAGCGGCCATCCAGCCGACTGGCGGCTTCGGCATAACAGCCGAGGGCGCTGCGTCAAGCTTTTTTCCCAGCGCGTGCGCTGGTGGGAGCGAGCGCGACGCCGAGCTGACGCGAGGGCCCATGCGCGCGCATGGGCGGCGAAAAAAGAAAAACTACCTGCTGGCCATGATGGCGCGCGCCTTCGAGCAATAGGCGCGGTTGGCGGCGTTCATATGCGTGGCGTAGGCGCCCGACTGGTAGCGCATCACCGTGGCGCAGACATTGCCGCCGGATTTGCGATAGACCTGCGCCAGATATTTCATGCCGAAGCGGATGTTGGTCTCGGCCTTGTAGAGTTCGCCCGAGGAGCCGCTGAATCCGACGCCGCGCGCCGTCGCCGGCTTGATCTGCATCAGGCCGAGCGCGCCGGCGCTGGAGGAGACATGCGGTTTGTAGGTGCTCTCGATGCGCACGACGGCGTCGGCGAGCTTGAACGGCACGCCATTGGCGGCCGCGTGCTTGGCGATCAGGGCGCGAATGGCGCTGACCCCGGCGCCGCCCGGCGCCCGCAGGGCGTGGCGAGCCCCGTGATGATGGTGAGAGGAACGAAAAGCGGCGCTCCCATGTGAATGATGGCGATGGTATTTCGCGGCCTGAGCCGGGATGACCGAAAGACCCGCAAGCGACATTCCAACAAGTGCAGCCAGACCTAATTTCATCCAGACAACCTTTTCCCTATTGATCGACGATGGGGTTGATGACGGACGAATATGTCCAAATATAGGCACATGTCAAATCACCACGTTTCGACGCTACGCCTCAGCGTCATTTAGCACACTCACGATTTATTACTGCCATGCTAATTTTTACTTGCGTAATAAGTTTATGTGGATATTTTTGCTTCGCCGACGAAGCGGCAAGCAGAAAGGCGGCAGGTTTCGGCTAAGATGTCGATTCTGCGAATCAGGCGGCGGCGGGACGCGCTTTTCGTCCCGCCATCTGGAGGACTTTTGATGAAGAAGGGCATTTTGCTGGCGACGGCGCTGGCGAGCGCGCTGGGCCTCGCCGGTTGCGGCTACACCCAGGAGCAGCGCACCGTGAACGGCGCGGCGCTCGGCGGCGCCACCGGCGCGCTGCTTGGCGCGGCCACCACCGGCCGGGCCGGCGGCGCCCTGGCCGGCGGCCTGATCGGCGCGGCCGCGGGCGGCATCATCGGCGCGAACAGCGCGCCGCCGCCGCCGCGCCGCCGCTGCGCCGAATTCGAGGTGGACGATTACGGCCGCCGCCACTGCACCGCCTGGTACGACTGACCCGGATTTTCAGGCCATGATCGCGGACAGCCCGCTGGCGGCGCATTTCCATCCTTCGCCCAACCACGGCGAGCGAAGCGGCGGGCCGGCCGACGCGATCATCCTGCATTACACGGGCATGCCGACCGGCGCGGCGGCGCTCGATCTCCTGTGCAGCCCGGCGGCCGGCGTCTCCTGCCATTATTTCGTCTGGGAGGACGGCCGCGTCTTCCAGCTCGCGCCCGAGGCGCGCCGCGCCTGGCACGCCGGCAAGAGTTTCTGGAAGGGGGAGACCGACCTGAACTCGCGCTCAATCGGCGTCGAGATCGTCAATCCGGGACATGATGGAGGCGCGCCGCCCTATCCCGACGCGCAGATCGACGCGGTCATCGCGCTTTGCCGCGACATTTCCGGCCGCCTGAAAATCCGGCCGGAGCGCATTCTCGCCCATTCCGACATCGCACCGGGCCGGAAAACCGATCCGGGCGAGGTCTTTCCCTGGCCGCGGCTGTTTCAGGCGGGCGTCGGCCATTGGGTCGCGCCATCGCCGATCCGCCTCGGGCCGGTTTACGAGCTCGGCGCCCTGGGGCCGCCCGTCATGGCGCTGCAGCAAATGCTCGCCGCCTATGGCTATGGAATCGAAGCGACCGGCGTCTATGACGCTGCGACGCGCGACGTCGTCGCCGCCTTCCAGCGGCATTTTCGCCCAGCCTCGGTGGACGGCGTCGCGGATCAATCGACGGTCGAGACCTTGCGGCTCCTGCTGGCGCGCCTGCCCCCGCGAGTTGACCGCTGAGATAGCGTCGACTTTCCGGAATGTTCGGCAAGAGCGACCGGGTCTCAGCCCCCGCCGGCCTGCCGCGCCAGCGCCGCCAGCAGATCGGTCTGGGTGATAAGCCCGACGACATGCAGCGCGCCGTCCACCACCACCACCTCATGCGCCCGGCCATCGGTCAGCTGCGCGACATAGTTCAAGGCCGGGAGGTCCGGCTTGGCGACCAGCGCCGGGGTGGTGACGGCGGCGATAAAGACATCCTCGCCGATCAGGTCGGCGGCGGTGACCACGCCGGCCAGGATGCCGAGCCGGTCGACCACCGGCAGGCAACGCAAGCGGCGCGCCCGCATCAGCTCGCGCGCCTCGCCGGTGGTGGCGTCGAGGCCGATGCTGATCACGTCCCGCGACATGATGTCGCCGCAGGTCATCGGGCCGCGCGCCCGCTGGAAAGCGCGCAGCTCGACCTGCCGCAACAGCAGTTCGAGATCGTCGCGGCTGATGTCGTAGGTCTCGTGCAGCTCCGCCAGGACCTCGTCGACGTCCTCGGCGCGAAAGCCGCCGCGCGTTCGCGGCGGACGATCCTGCGTTCCATGCGCCGGCGCCGGCGCCGGCGCCGCGACATGCGGGTAGGAATGGCGGGTGAAGCGGTGAAACATCCAGGCGAGGCCGACCAGCAGCGCCGAATTCACGCCGATCGGATTGAAGGCGTAGAAGAAGTTCGGAGCATGGCTGTGCTGGGTCGCCATCACCGTCAGCAGCGCCGCCGCGCCGCCCGGCGGATGCAGGCAGCGCAGGAACGACATCAGCGCGATGGCGAGGCCGACCGCGACGCCGGTCGCCAGGTACGGATCGCCCATCGATTGACCGACGGCGATGCCGACCAGGCCCGACAGCACATTGCCGCCGATGACCGACCAAGGCTGCGCCAGCGGACTGGAAGGCACCGCGAACAGCAGCACCGACGACGCGCCCATCGGCGCGATGATCAGCGGACCCAGGCCGGCTTCCGGAAAGGCGCGGGCGGAAATGAAGCCGGTGAGGCCGATGCCGAGCAGCGCGCCGAGGCCGGAGATGATCGCGTCACGCGTCGTCGCGCCGGCCAGCGCCGGCGCCCATTGGCTCTTGCCTTGCGCCATTTTCTCCCCGAGCGCCGTTCTTGCCGAGCGTCGACTCGGATTGCCTAATCTATAGGCACACCCTGTCCACGCCGGCAAGCGGCGTCATGAAGCGCGCGAATAGTTCAGCACCGGCGCCAGCCAGCGTTCGACCTCCTCGACGCTCATGTTTTTTCGCCCGGCGTAATCCTCGACCTGGTCGCGCTCGACTTTCGCCACGCCGAAATAATGCGCGTCCGGATGGGCGAAATAGAGTCCGCTCACCGAGGCGCCCGGCAGCATGGCGAAACTTTCCGTCAGCGAGACGCCGATGCGCCGCTCCGCCGCCAGCAGGTCGAAAATGGTCTGTTTCTCGCTGTGGTCGGGCTGGGCCGGATAGCCCGGCGCCGGGCGGATGCCGCGATATTTTTCCATGACGCGCTCGTCGTTGGACAGCTTTTCATCCGCCGCATAGGCCCAGAATTCCTTGCGCACGCGCTCGTGCAGATATTCGGCGAAGGCTTCCGCCAGCCGGTCGGCCAGCGCCTTGACCATGATCGAGCCGTAATCGTCATTTTCGCGCGCGCGCTTTTCCGCGATCTTCTTCTCCTCGCCGCCTGAGGTGACGACGAAGGCGCCGAGGTAATCCGCCTTGCCGCTCTCGACGGGCGCGACGAAATCGGCCAGCGCGACATTGGGCTTGCGGTCATGTTTCGCCAATTGCTGGCGCAACGTGTGCAGCGTCGCCAGTTTTTCCGCGCGCGACTCGCCGGTGTAGAGCGCGATGTCGTCGCCAACGGCGTTGGCCGGCCAGAAGCCGAGCACGGCCTTGGGATTGAACCAGCGCTCATCGACGATGCGCTTGAGCATTTTTTGCGCGTCGTCAAACAAGCTTTGCGCAGCCGCGCCAAACTTCTCGTCCTGAAGGATTTTCGGGAAGCGGCCCTTCAACTCCCAGGTCTGGAAGAAGGGCGTCCAGTCGATATAGGGGATCAGCTCGGCGACATCGAGCGACGACAGGACGCGCGTTCCTGTAAACGTCGGGCGGGGCGGCGCATAAGCCGCCCAGTCGATTTTGACCGCATTTTTTCGCGCGGAAGAAAGCGGCACGCGCTGCTTGGCGCTTTCCGCCTTCGCATGCGCCTCGGCGACGCGCGCATACTCAGCGCGCAGTTCGCTCTGGTAGGCGTCCTTTCCGGCGCCGAGCAGCGATTGCGCGACGCCGACGGCGCGGCTGGCGTCTGTGACATAGACCGCCTGCCCGCCAAAATAGTTCGGCGCGATTTTCACCGCCGTATGGACGCGCGACGTGGTGGCGCCGCCGATCAGCAGCGGAATGTCGAATTTTTCGCGCTGCATTTCGGAGGCAAAGAAGGCCATTTCGTCGAGCGAGGGCGTGATCAGGCCGGACAGGCCGACGATGTCGACCTTGTGCTTCTTCGCCTCGTCGAGAATGCGCTGCGCCGGCACCATCACGCCGAGATCGACGATCTCGAAATTGTTGCAGGCCAGCACCACGCCGACAATGTTCTTGCCAATGTCGTGCACGTCGCCCTTGACCGTCGCCAGCAGAATTTTGCCCGCGTTGCTGCGCTCGCCTTCCGCTTTGCCGGCCTCGATGAATGGCAAAAGATAAGCCACCGCCGCCTTCATCACCCGCGCCGATTTCACCACTTGCGGCAGGAACATTTTGCCGGAGCCGAACAGGTCGCCGACCTTGTTCATGCCGGCCATCAGCGGCCCCTCGATCACGTCGAGCGCCCGCGAAGATCTTTGCCGCGCCTCCTCGACGTCGGCGTCGATGAAATCGGTGACGCCATTGACCAGCGCATATTCCAGCCGCGCCTCGACGCCCTGCTCGCGCCAGGCCTCGTCCTTTGCCCGCTGTTCCGTGCTTTGGCCCTTGAATTTTTCAGCCAGCTCCAGCAGGCGCTCGGTCGCGTCGGGGCGGCGGTCGAGCACCACGTCCTCGCAGGCCTCGCGCAGCACCGGATCGATTTTTTCATAAACCGCGAGCTGGCCGGCGTTGACGATGCCCATGTCCATGCCGACCGAAATCGCGTGATAGAGGAACACGCTGTGCATGGCCTCACGGACAATCTCGTTGCCGCGGAAGGAGAAGGACAGGTTCGACACGCCGCCCGACACGTGCGCGTGCGGCAGCGTTGTCCTTATTTCCCGCGTCGCCTCGATGAAATCGACGCCGTAATGGTTGTGCTCCTCGATGCCCGTCGCCACGGCGAAGACGTTGGGATCGAAGATGATGTCCTGCGGCTCGAAGCCGACTTTTTCCGTGAGGATCTTGTAAGCCCGCCCGCAGATTTCCACTTTGCGCGCAAATGTGTCGGCCTGGCCTTTTTCGTCGAAGGCCATGACCACGGCGGCGGCGCCGTGGCGGCGCACGATCTTCGCCTGCTCGATGAATTTCGCCTCGCCTTCCTTGAGCGAGATCGAATTGACCACCGGCTTGCCCTGCAGGCATTTCAAGCCCGCCTCGATGACCTCGAACTTCGAGCTGTCTACCATGACAGGCACGCGCGCGATATCCGGCTCGGCGGCGACGAGGTTGAGGAATTCGACCATGACCTTGGCTGAATCGAGCAGACCCTCGTCCATGTTGACGTCGATGATCTGCGCGCCATTGGCCACCTGGTCGCGCGCCACGTCGAGCGCGGCGGAAAAGTCGCCGGCCTTGATCAGCTTGCGGAACTTGGCCGATCCCGTGACATTGGTGCGCTCGCCGATATTGACGAATTTGATGTCGGAAGTGAGCGTGAACGGCTCGAGACCCGAGAGGCGCAGCAGCGGTTCGATCACCGGAATCTCGCGTGGTTTCACGCCGGCGACGCGCTTGGCTATGGCGTGGATATGCGCGGGGCTGGTGCCGCAGCAACCGCCGACGACATTGACGAGGCCACTGGACGCGAATTCGCCGACCAACTCCGCCATCGCCTCGGGGCTTTCGTCGTAAAGGCCGAATTCGTTGGGCAGGCCGGCGTTGGGATAGGCGCAGACAAACGTGTCGGCGATGCGCGACAATTCGGCGATATGGGCGCGCATTTCGCGTGCGCCCAGCGCGCAATTGAGGCCGATCGAGAACGGTTTCGCGTGGCGCAGCGAGTTCCAGAACGCCGCCGGAGTCTGGCCCGACAAGGTGCGTCCGGACAGGTCGGTGATGGTGCCGGAAATCATCACCGGAAGAATGGTTCCGGTTTCCTCGAAAGCTTCGTCGATGCCGAACAACGCCGCCTTGGCGTTGAGCGTGTCGAAGATCGTCTCCAGCAGCAGGATGTCGGCGCCGCCCTCGATCAGCCCGCTCGCCGCTTCCTTGTAGGCCAAGCGCAACTCATCGAAAGTGACGGCGCGAAATCCGGGATTTCCGACGTCGGGAGAAATCGACGCGGTGCGGTTGGTCGGCCCCATCGCGCCGGCGACGAAGCGTTTATTGCCGTCGCGCTTTTCCGCTTCGATGGCGGCCTCGACCGCGAGGCGCGCCCCTTCCACGTTCAATTCACGCGCGTAGGATTCCATGCCGTAATCGGCCTGGGCGATGGTGGTGCAGGAAAAGGTGTTGGTCTCGACAATATCGGCGCCGGCCTGGAAATAGGCGAGATGGATTTCGCGGATGGCGTCGGGCTGGGTGAGGATGAGGAGGTCGTTGTTGCCGCGCAGATCGCGCGGCCAGTCGGCGAAGCGCTCGCCGCGAAAATCCTGTTCCGAAAACTTGCGCTGCTGGATCATCGTCCCCATGGCGCCGTCGAGCACCAGGATTTTTTTTCGCGCCGCTTCCGTCAAGGCCTGGAGGGCGGTCTGGCCGTCGAAGCGATTCTTTTCCGTCGAGGTCATGGGGTCTTCCTGCTGTGCGCCAAAGGCGGCGACGAGTTCATCGATTTTCGTCATTGCTGGGAGCGGAGCGGCGGAGCAATTCGGGCGCCGCACGAATGCTTCGCGCGCGATGGCGGCATCCCGGTCAAGCCGAAACCGTCTCCGTCGTCCGCACCCCCAGAAGGTGACACACGGCGTAAACCAGATCGGCGCGGTTCATGGTGTAGAAATGGAATTGCTCGACGCCGCGATCGAGCAGGTCGAACGTCTGTTCGGCCGCCACTGCCGCCGCGATGAGGCGGCGGGTCTGGGGATCGTCGTCGAGCCCTTCGAAACGCTCGCCCAGCCAGTCCGGCACGCTCGCCCCGGTCTTTTTCGCGAAATTGGCGGTCTGCTTGAAATTCTGCACCGCCGTCACGCCCGGCACGACGGGAATATTGATTCCCGCCGCCAGCACGCGATCGAGAAAGCGGAAATAAATGTCGTTGTCGAAGAAGAACTGGGTGATGGCGCGCGTCGCGCCGGCGTCGATCTTGGCCTTGAGCACGTCGAGGTCCTGGTCGAAGCTCGCGCTTTCCGGATGCTTTTCCGGATAGGCCGAAACCGAGATCTCGAAATCACCGATGGCGCGCAGGCCGCGCACCAGTTCGGTGGAATGGGCGTAGCCGCCCGGCGTCGGCTGGTAAGCCGAGCCAAGCCCGCCTTGCGGATCGCCGCGCAGCGCGACGATGTGGCGCACGCCGGCGTCCCAATAGCCGCGCGCCACCTCGTCCACCTCCTCGCGCGTCGCGCCGACGCAGGTGAGATGGGCGGCGGGTTTGATCGCGGTTTCGCGGACGATGCGCGCCACCGTCGCGTGGGTGCGTTCGCGGGTCGAACCGCCGGCGCCATAGGTGACGGAGACGAATTTCGGCCGCAGCGGCGCGAGGCGGTTGATCAACTCCCACAAGGACGTCTCCATTTCCGAAGTTTTCGGCGGAAAGAACTCGAAGGAGACGTCGATCGGCTTGTGATGGCGGCGGCTGCGCCTTTGTTCTTGCATGGTCAGGAACTCTTGCTGTTCTTGCGCGCCGGCGCCGCGCATATCGCGCGCCAGCCAAAGGGATACGGTGAGTTTTTCCTCGCGCATGTCGCCTCCCGGCGCCAGATCGCGGTGGAAGACCGGGTCAAGCCCTGCCTGGACAAGATAATCGGCGACTTCCTCGGCCGAAAAGCCCAGGCGGCGATGTTCATGGGTCTCGCGCAGCATTTCGCAGCGGTGGGGGGCAAAATCGACGACGATCAGCCGGCCGCCCGGCGCCAGCGCGCGCGCCGCCTCGCGCAGGGCGCGGACGGGATTGTCGAGATAATGCAGGACCTGGTGCACGACGGCGAGGTCGACCGAACAGCGCTCGACCGGCAGCGCATAAATGTCGCCCTGGCGCAATTGCACATGGCGCAGGCCGGCCTGCTCCAGCTGCGCCCGCGCCACGCCGAGCATGGCCGCCGAAAGATCGACGCCGACGGCGCTTTCCGCGTAGGGCCCGAGAATCTCCAGCATCCGCCCCGCGCCGCAGCCGATGTCGAGCAGGCGGCCCCAGCGCGGCGGCTTGTCGAGCGCGGCGGCGAGGACGGCCGCCTCGACTTCCGCCTCCGGCGCATGCAGGCGGCGCGTCTCGTTCCATACCGGAGCATGCTCGGCGAAATATTTCTGCGCCTGCGCCGCGCGCGCGGCCCGTACCTCGGCCAGCCGCCTGCGGTCGCCGGCGAGCACGGCGTCCTCGCCGTCCAATCGCGTCAAAACGGCGCGCGCCAGCGCCGCCGCGGGACCTTTTTCCGCCGCATGGAAAAAGGCCCACGCGCCTTCGCGCCGCCGCTCGACCAGACCCGCTTCGAGCAGCAGCCGCAAATGGCGCGAGACGCGCGGTTGCGACTGGCCGAGAATGGCCACCAGTTCGCTCACCGCCAGTTCAGCCTCGGCCAGCAGGGCGTAGACGCGCAGGCGCGTCTCCTCGCCGATGGCGGCGAGGCTGGCCAGGGCTTGTGGCATTGCGACGGTTTGCTCGGTCATTCCGTTTCCAGCGAGATATAAACATATCTTTATACCTCATTTCCAGGCGAAGCAATGGCTGATCGCCAAATCGGGCAATTCGCGTACAATGGATTGCGATGCCCAACAAAGAGCCCATACTCGGGGTGATCCTCGCCGGCGGCCTCGGCCGCCGCATGGGAGCGCCGCAAAAACCGCTGCTCGAACTCGGCGGCGTGAGGCTGATCGACCGCGTCATCGCGCGAGTCAAGGACCAGTGCGACGCGCTGGCGATCAATCTGCACCAACTGACGCCCGAAAGCGCGGCGCCATTCGCCGA
Source organism: uncultured Alphaproteobacteria bacterium (assembly GCA_963828185.1). Classification (GTDB taxonomy): domain Bacteria; phylum Pseudomonadota; class Alphaproteobacteria; order Rhizobiales; family Beijerinckiaceae; genus Rhodoblastus. The sequence continues at coordinate 299,955 of CAWHDV010000002.1, forward strand.
TTGCGGCCTGCCCCTCATCGCCGACGCCCTGCCCGGCCATGCCGGGCCGCTCGCCGGCGTGCTGGCGGGGCTCGATCACGCGGAGCAAACGGGATTCGCGCGGGTCGTCACCCTGCCTTGCGACTGCCCTTTCCTGCCCGAAGATCTCTTTGCGCGGCTTTCGGAGGCGGCGAGCAAGACATTTGACGGTTTTGCGCGCGCAGCGTCCAATAAACGCGACCATCCGGTCATCGCGCTCTGGCCGACGCGGCGGCGCGAAGACCTGCGCCGCGCCATGCTGGACCAGAATCTTCGCAAGGTCGGGCAATTCCAGCAGGATTACGATATCGCCAGCGTCGAATGGTCGTTTTGCGACTGCGACCCCTTTTTCAACATCAACACGCCGGATGATTATTTCCGCGCGCAAGAACTTCTCGCGCGAGACCACGCGGGAACAGAGGAGACCTGAGCCTTTGCGAAAACTCGATTTGCGCGGACTGAAATGCCCCCTGCCCGTGCTGAAGACGCGCAAGGCGCTTGCGGGGCTTGCGCCCGGCGATCAACTCGAGGTCGCCTGCACCGATCCGCTCAGCGCCATCGACCTGCCCAATCTCGTGCGCGAGACCGGGGATTGCCTGGAGAGCCAGGATGCGACGGAGGGCGCGCTGGTGTTCCTCATCCGCAAGGGGGGACGCCATGCGTGAACGCTCCGCGCTGGCGGCGCTGGTCTATGACGAGGGGCAAGGGATCGACGCGCTTTTCGCGGAGGTGCGGCGCGCGCTCGAAGCACGCGGGATGCGCGTTGGCGGGGTCATCCAGACTCCCTGCGAAGAGACGGTTTACGCCCTCCATATCGACAGCGGCCGCCGGATCGACCTGATGCAGAATCTCGGCGCCTGCGCCGAAGGCTGCCGCCTCGACACGCGGGCGCTGGCGGAAGCCGCCGGCCTGCTGGCGTCGAGCGTCGCGGCTGAACCGGACCTGCTTTTGATCAGCCGATTCGGCCGCGCCGAGGCCGAAGGCGGCGGCTTCATCGAGGAAATCGGCGCGGCGGCGGCCGGCGGAACGCCGACGCTCATTGGCGTCAGCGTCCGGCGCGCCGTCGACTGGCGCGCCTATGCCGGTGATTTTGCTGAAGCTTTGCCGTTCTCGCTGGAAGCGGTCCTGAACTGGCGCGACGAGGTCGCGCAAAAGGCGCAAACATGACTTTTTTCCTGCAAGACAGCGCGACAAAACAGGTCTAGCATCCGCTCGGCTGCGCATTCCGTAGGGAATTGAGGCGCCGCCGCTGCCCCTTTGGGCCAACAGTTGAGAGACATGCGATGAAGATCACCCATACGATCGCCCTGATTTCCATGCTCGGCTTCTCGGGCGCCGCCTTTGCGCAGGCCCCCGCCGCCGCTCCGGCCGCTCCCGCCGCCCCGGCCGCCGCTCCGGCCATGCCCAAGGCGACGGCTCCGGCCATGAAGGCCAAGACCCCGGCCGCTCCGCGCAGCGCCAAGTCGATGGAATGCTCGAAGCAGGCCGACAGCCAGAGCCTGCACGGCAAGCCGCGCAAGGCCTTCATGAGCAAGTGCAAGAAAGGCTGATCGCTTTTTCTTCAAGTCTATCAGAGCCGTGTGCAGAGAAATTTGCGCACGGTTTTTTAATTTGAAAGATCAGGCGGCCGGCTTGAAGGTCAGATGCGCCCATGTTCCGGCGTGTCGTGATCGACGGCCCGCGAAAGGGTCGCGGCGACCTCTTCGGCCAGGCAGCGATAACCGCGATCATTCATGTGCAAATGGTCGGGGCTGATGAATTCTTCGTGGCCGCTGGCGTCGGCGAGCTTGCGCATGGCTTCGTAGCGGGAAACCAGGCTGACGCCCTCCTGCCGGGCGATGCGGATGGTCGCTTCGCGCACCGCGACATAATTGGGGTTGGCCGCGAACTTGCGCGTCCATTGCATGCCCACCAGCAATGTGTCGTGCTGTCCCGCCTTGAGGAAATCCAGCGCGCCGCGCACGGTGGTTTCGTAATCGGCGACGGGCACGCGGGTCAAGGCGTCATTGGTTCCGACCTGCCAGACGACGAGATCGGGCGAAAGCCGCGGAATCTCGCGCCGCAGGCGCGCCACGGTCGTCTTCGCCGTCTCGCCGCCGATCCCGAGATTGATCACCTCGAATTTTTCGCCGGGCAGCGCCAGTTGCAGCAGGGCGTGCAATTGCGACGGGTAGGTCTTGGCGGGCGAACTGGCGCCGATGCCCTGGGTCGAGGACGAGCCTATGGCGACAATGCGCACCCGCCGCTCGCTGTTGATCGCCAGGGAAAAATGCGGCAGCGCGGCGACGCGCGAAGGCAGGGCGTCGCCGACGTCGCACGACGCCTCGGGCGCCACATGCAGCATGCGGGTGAGGGATTCGCCGGGAACGACCGCCGGAAAGGTCAGGAGCGCGGCGATGGATACGACAAGCGCGCGATGCAAGGATGTCCTCATGCGGATTGTGATCGGGGCGCTGCGCGACGGGCAGTCGAGCGAGGACTATGGCTTATGCGCGGCGGCGGGTCCATCGCCCGGAAATACGACAATAGAATGAAGAAATTCCTATTGCTTCCGGATTTTCGTCGTTTCAATCAATAATTGGCGCAAATTCTCGCTCAACTCACTACCCTTGTCTTCGATTTCGTCAATTTTCCAATCGTGGGACAGCAAGATCGGCGAGAATATCTTCCCCTCGCGCGAGCCGAGATTGTTGAACGCAGCCTCAACCTTGGCTTTGGCTCCGTCGCGCGCAAGAAGCGTCACTGTGAGATCACGAATCTCAAAATCCTGTCCTTCGACCAGGAAGTCGTAATCCGGCCCATTGCTCGCCCTCGACGCAGGTCTTCCGCATTGCGGCGACGAGGGGGGTGATCCGCTCCGAATAGAAGAGGATTTGTTGCAAGGATCCAGCGCGTCCGCGCCTGCTTTTTCGGCGCTGATTTAGCCAAATCGCCCGACCTCTCGGTTCGCGCGGTCAAGGCGGCGACTCTCGCGCGATACGGCGAAAGCCCTGTTCCTCTCACTCCCGCGCGCCGACGAGAGCGTCGAGCAACGCCGGATCGGCGCCCGAGGCCTTGAGCGCGTCCGGCTTGATCGTCACATCGTCGCCGCAGGCGCGCACGACATGCGGCAAGGTCGTCGGCGACACGACGAGGCCGCCGGCTTTCGCGTCGGGCCAGGCGATGAAGGCGAGGTCGGCGTCCTTCAGGAAATCGACGCATTCGGCGTCGCCGTTTTCACGCTTTTCGCCTTCGCGGTAGAGGCTGGAAAGCTTGTCCGAGGCGATGGTCCCGATCCTTGAGCCGTCTTCGGCGCTGTCGAGCGCGGTCTTCGTCGCGAGGGCGCCAACGAGCTTTTTCAGGTCGACAAGTCCGCCCGTATCGAGATCATAGACGAGCGCGAGCACGTCGCTGTCGGGATAGGCGCCGCCACAGAAATAATTTTCGCGCGCGACCAGGCTGAGGTAGCGCGGGCCGGCCATGACGACCGACACGCTGCGCGCATAATCGCCCTGGCCGGCGGCCTGGGACAGACATTCCTTGACGCCCTGACGCGCCCGGCGATCGGCGCCGTCGAGCGATTTGTTGATCCGCGCCATCGCCTCCGGCGCGGCGCCGCCCACGATGCGCGGAAAGGCTCCGACGCCCTTCGACAGCGCCGGGCGGCGCGCGATCTTTACGCTTTTTGGCGCGGCGGCTGAAGCGGGCGCGGCTGGCGTCACCAAGGCGTCGGCGGCGATCATCGCCGTAACGCCGAGAAAAAACATGCGCGGAACCCGTTTCATCGTCCTGCCCCTTCGCCTCGGCGGCGCCGTCTTTTCCACACGAGCGAACAGCGGATTACGCCGTGTTGGCGGCTTCCAGCCTTGCTTGGGCCTGGGCGTTTATTGCCTTGATTAAGCTTGCGTTAACCCGTCGATCGACACACATCGTGAAATTTTATTCACGATTTCCACCGCTGATTGTGACAACTGCTATGGAAGATTTAACCAAAAACGGTCACTATCGAAACAAGCCCGCACGAACGCCTTTGCCCCCCAAAGCGCGTCCGTGCGAGTTAGTCGAGACAGGCCATCGCGTGTGTGTAGGGTGTCCCGTTTTGGCCCCGGATACGTTAGCTCGTGTCCGGGTTCATTTCTTTTTGCACGGCCCGACGCGGCTGGCTGTCACAGAAAAGCCACAGCGATTAACATATCACCGAACGCGGTCGAAGCCGCCTCGTCGCTGTTAGGAAAAATTGTTTTTATTCCGTAGCTTGACGCAAGACTGCAAAATCCGCCGTCAACGCGATAGGGATTTCTACCTATCCGGCCCGGCAATGCATTCCCGCTCGAAACGCCCCGTTGGCGCCCCGCCGCTCAAGCCAGCCGCCAGGAAATAGCCTCGCCACAGGCACGGGGGAAAAGCCGACGCGAAAACGCGCCTTTTCGCCCGTTGCCCTGCAAGCGGCAACATTGTTCGGGGAATCAGAATTGGTGGTGGAAATAGCCATCTTCGCAACAGGTAGCCGGCATGCGCGGGCTTGTCCCTGCCATCCACGCCGGGCAGTCGCCGCCAATCTCGAAAATTTGCTGCTGTGGCGCGGCGTGGATGGAACGAGAGACGAACGGGGGAACCCGAATGAGTTCCGCGTTCCCCATCACCCGACTTTCGACCACCTTCTTTCGCCAGAACGCCCGTCTTTCGACGGGCTATGGGGAGAAGGGGCTAACGACAAAACTCAGCGCGAAAATTTCTTGTATTTCATCCGATGCGGGATGAGGCTGTCCTGGCCGAGGCGGCGCTTCTTGTCTTCCTCGTAATCGGCGAAGTTGCCCTCGAACCATTCGACATGGCTGTCGCCTTCGAAAGCCAGCATGTGGGTGGCGATGCGGTCGAGGAAGAAGCGATCATGGCTGATGATCACCGCGCAACCGGCGTAATCGGTCAGTGCGTCTTCCAGCGCCCGCAGGGTGTCGACGTCAAGATCGTTGGTCGGCTCATCCAGCAGCAGGACATTGGCGCCCTTTTTCAGCATTTTCGCCAGATGCACGCGGTTGCGCTCGCCGCCTGAGAGCATGCCGACCTTCTTCTGCTGGTCGGCGCCCTTGAAGTTGAAAGTCGAGCAATAGCCGCGCGAATTGATCTCGCGTTTTCCCAGATAGATGATGTCATTGCCGCCGGAAATTTCCTCCCAGACGTTCTTCTTGTCGTCGAGACTGTCGCGCGACTGGTCGACATAGCCGAGCTGCACGCTTTCACCAATCGCGATCTCGCCTGAATCCGGCTTGTCTTGTCCGGTGATCATCTTGAACAGGGTGGTCTTGCCGGCGCCGTTCGGGCCGATGACGCCGACAATGCCGCCCGGCGGCAGCCTGAAGCTCAGGTCGTCGATCAGCAGCTTGTCGCCAAAACCCTTGGACATGTTGCTGAATTCGATGACATTCTGGCCGAGGCGCTCGGCCACGGGAATGACGATCTGCGCCGTCGTCGGCGCCTTGTCGTTCTGCTTGGCGACAAGGTCGTCGTAACGCTGGATACGCGCCTTGGACTTGGCCTGCCGCGCCTTCGGGCTCGAGGCGATCCATTCGCTTTCCGCCTCGATGGCGCGCTGGCGCGCCTCGTCCTCGCGGCCTTCCTGGGTCAGGCGTTTCTGCTTCTGCCCCAGCCAGCTCGAATAATTGCCTTCATAGGGGATGCCGCGGCCGCGATCGAGCTCGAGAATCCAGCTCGTGACATTGTCGAGGAAGTAGCGGTCATGGGTGACGATCAGGATCGCGCCGGGATAGGCGCGCAAATGGCCTTCGAGCCAATTGACCGTCTCGGCGTCGAGATGGTTGGTCGGCTCATCGAGCAGCAGCAATTCTGGCTGTTCGAGCAAAAGCTTGCACAAGGCGACGCGGCGGCGCTCGCCGCCCGAGAGCTTCTCCACCGCCCAATCATCCGGCGGACAGCCGAGCGCATCCATCGATTGCTCGACCTGGCTGTCGAGATCCCACAGGCCCTTGGCCTCGATCTCGTCCTGCAAGGCGGTCATCTCATCCGCCGTCTCGTCGGAATAATTCATCGCCAGTTCGTTGTAGCGGTCGAGGACGGCCTTCTTGTCGGCCACGCCAAGCATGACATTGCCGCGCACGTCGAGGCTGTCGTCAAGCTTGGGCTCCTGCGGCAGATAGCCGACGCGCGCCCCTTCGGCCACGAAACCCTCGCCGGAAAACTCCTTGTCGATCCCGGCCATGATGCGCAGCAGCGTCGATTTGCCGGCGCCGTTGACGCCGAGCACGCCGATCTTGGCGTCCGGATAGAAGGAGAGATGGACATTGTCCAACACCTTCTTGCCGCCGGGCCACGCCTTGGTCAGACCCTGCATGTGATAGACGAACTGCCGCGCCATGGGCGAAAAACTTTCCGATTGCGGCTTTTCGCTTGGGGTCGGCGACCCCGCGAAAGGCCTGGAATAACGGGCGCGCCTCGATCAAGGGCGCCAATTCGGTCGGGCATCGTTTTAGCGGGCGGGCGGCCCAGGGTCCAGCGCCGCAATCGGGCTTCCGCCCCATAAAAATCACTTTCCTCCCTATCCCTTGTCGTCGTTTGCGCTAATGAAGCTGCAACGCCGCATTGCGAAACGACCGGAGCGCCCCATTTGTCCCCCTTCGATCCTGAACATCGCGACCGCGATTTTTTCGCCTCCGGCGCGCCGCAAAAGGCGGAGCCGCAACTCTCCTGGGGACAGGGGAAAGAATCGGAGCGCCAGTCTCCCGCCGCCAAGCCCGGCCACGCGCCCGTTTTAGCCGCCCCGGCCTTCGAGAGCGACGCGCCCGTGGCGCCGGCGCAAATCGCGCTTCCCCGGCAAAGCCAGGCCCTGCTGGCGCGCGCGGCCGACCTGTTGCGCCGGCCCGATGCGCCGAGCCCCTTCGCCATAGGGCTGCTCGCTTCGGCGGGCGGAGGCAAGACCAGCGCCCTGCGCTGGCTGACCGAGGCGCTCTCGGGCTCCGGCGCCGTGGTCGTGACGCTGCGCGCCGCCGATCTGGCGAATGAACCCGAACGCGCGCTGGCCGCCGCCTTGTTCCGCGCCTTGTCGCCGGGCCATGCGGCGCTCGCCAACGAGGCGGCGCAGGAGGGCGCCCACCGGGGGGCCGACGCAGGCGCCCTCGCCCGCTCCGCGCACGAAAAGCTCGACGCCTTGCGGCGCAAGCTGATGAACGAGCGCCAGACCCTGTCGCAGACCGAGGCGCGCCGCGCCGCCCTGGTCGAGACCCAGCTCTATGACACGCCCGGCTCGCGCGTCGACGCCTTCGCCCGGCGGATGCGTTCGCCGTTCGAGCCGCGCCTGCGCCGTTTCGGCTTCGCCGGCGACGCGCTCGCCGATTTCAAGGACTTGACGCGCGATCTCGCCGAAACCGGCGGCTTTTCCGCACGCGTCCTGAACAGCTTGCGCGCGATCTATGGATATCGCGGCCAGACCCGCCTGCTGGTTTTCGCAGGCGTCGCCTTCGCGCTCGACTGGGCGGCGGGCTGGCTCGCCGCCAACAGCGCGGAATGGCTCGGCGCGCTCGCCGCCTCGAGCGCGCAGGGCGCGCAGGCCAAAGATTTTTTACAAAACCATCTCGACCGGTTGCCCCAGGCGGCGCAAATCTTCGGCCTGCTCGGCCTGGCGTTGCTGGCGCTGAACGCCTGGCGGGCCTTCAGCTTCATGCAGCCGCTGGTCCACGCCGCCGGCCTGCTCGACGAGGATGTCGCGGCCAAGCGCCATGAACTCGACCAGGCGCTGGCGCATCAGGCGCGCAATGTCGATCTGATCGGCGCCGAAACCTCAGCCATCGCCCAGCACGCGGCCGAGGCGGAGCGACGCGCCGCCGCCGCCGGCGCCCCGAGACATCCGCCAGCCTTTCTCGAAAGCGACGCCGCCACGCAAAAACGCGAGTTTTCGCGCGGCTTTGTGGAATGTCTGTCCGATTTGATCGGCGGACCGGGCCAATCCCTCGGCCGGCTGGTGGTGGCTGTCGACGGTTTCGAAAGTCTTCCGCAACCCGCCGCCTTGTTTGACCGCCTGCACGATCTTTTGGCGCGGCCCGGCCTTGCGGCCGTTTACGCCTTGGACCCGGAAACTTTTGCTTCGTCGCGGCAAAATCTTGTCCGGCGCATCCAATTGCCGCTGCGGCTCGACGGTGACGGCGAGGCTATCGCTCTGGCGCCGCTCGACGCGCCCCTGTCGCCGCAGGAAACGCAGATGATCGACGCGCTGGCGGCGTTTTCGGGCGGTTCGCCGCGCCTGCAAAAGCGCCTGCGCAACCTCTATCGCTTCCTGCGTCCGGCGGGGGCCTCGGCTGGCCTCAAAGCGGCGCTGGCGCTGCTTCTCGCCGCCGACCTCGGCGCGTCGTCCGGCGACCGCCACGCGCTCGACGGGGCTCTCGCCGCCAGCGCAACGGAATTTGCGCCGCAGGGCTCGCCACTGTTGCGCGACGCGCTCGCCAGCGTCACGGCGATCGCCGGGCCGATCGATCGTGACGAAGCCCGCGTCGCGGCGGGCCTCGTTCGGCTTGCGCGAACGGAAGTCTGACAGGAGAGCAGTCGAGCCGTCCGCTTTCGCGCGCAGCGGCGCGCCGGAAAACGGCTCGATCTGCACCAGCTGGTCCACCGCCTGCCTGACGCCGGCGACATTTTCGGTGCGACAATTAGCGCGTCGCGGCGCTCGTGGTTGCGCCCGACGTCACAGCGAATCGGCCTTGCCGATGGTCATGCCGGAGAAAGGCTCGATCCACACCAGTTCGTCAACGACCCTGGTGACGCCAGCAATATTTTCCGCCGCCACAACCAGCGCCGGGCGCTGCCTTTCGTCGAAAATCTCGCCCTTCAGCGTCACGACGCCTTGGTCGACCACGACGTCGAGCGTGCGCGGCGAGGCGAAGCCCTGTTGCTGCAACTCGGCCAGCAGCTTGCCGAGGATGGCCTTGTCGGTGCATTCGGCCGGCGTCGGCGCCGGCTTGGCGGCGATCGCCGCCGACAGCGCGCGCAAAAGGTCCGAGCGGGTGATGATGCCGACCAGCCGGTCGCCGCTGACCACAGGCAGCCGCTTGACCCGGCGCTTTTCCATGACCTCGACGACTTCGTTCATCGACGCGGTCGGCCCGACCGTCACGACATCGCGCGTCATAACGTCATGCACCCTGCGGCCGTGGCTGAGGACATAGGATTTGGCGATCTCGCCGGGACCGAGCAGGAATTCGATCCAGCGCGGCTTGCGCTTGATCGAGCCGAGTTCGGCGCGATGGAGGAAATCGCCCTCGCTGACCACCCCGACCAGCCGACCCTCGGCGTCCGCCACCGGCAAGCCGGAAACCCGCGCCGACAGGAGAATGGCGATCGCCTCGTCGATCGTCGCGTCGGGGCTGATCGTCTTGACCTCGCGGGTCATGATATCGGATGCGTACATCGCCTTTTCCCCCAGTGCCGCAAGCTTTTCCACGCTGCGTGACGCCACTCTAGCCGGCGTGCGCGGCCAAACCTTGACGCGGATCAATGCGAAGGTCGACTTGCCGTGGAAAATTTAATGACTGTATAGTCAGTCATATCGGAAAGGCGGGACAGATCAATGCGCAGGCAGGCGCGCACCGAAGCCGAGCGCGAGGCGCGGATGCAAGCCATCCGCGCTGCGGCGCTCGATGTCTTCGCCGCCAAGGGCTTCGCCGCGGCGCGGCTCGACGACGTGGCGGCTGCCGCCGGCGTCGCCAAGGGCACGATCTACCTCTATTTCAAATCCAAGCAGGACCTGCTCGAAGCCATCGTCAAATCGACCATCGGCGCGACGCTCGACGGTTTCGAACGGATGGTCGCCGCTTCGCCCGCGCCGGCGAGCGAGATCTTCCGCATGATGGGCCGGGTGATCGCCGCAGCCATAGAAGACGGCGACCGCCGCCGCGTGTTGCATCTGGTGCTGTCGGAAGGCGCCCGCTTCCCGGAAATCGCCGATTACTATCACCGCGAAATCATTTCGCGCGGCATGGAGCTCATCAGGGCGATCATCGCCAAGGGCCGCGCGAGCGGCGAGTTTTTCACCGACGAGCCCGCGCGGTTTCCCCAGCTGTTCTTCGCGCCCGCGCTTGTCGCGGCGATCTGGACCATCGTCTTCAACCGCGTCGAGCCGCTCGACGTCCACGCCATGCTCGACGCGCATTTCGACCTGCTGCTGCGCGCCCTCACCCGGAGGCCCGAATGAAAAACCGCGCAAGACTTTTCGCGCTGGCGGCCGTTGTCCTTGTGCTCTCCTGGGCCGCGACCAAGGTTTTTGCGCCCTCGAAACCGCTCGATGTTTACGAGGGCTATGTCGAAGGCGACCTGGAGCAGATCGCGCCGATCGAAGGCGAACGGCTGGACCAGCTCGACGTCCAGCCCGGAGCGCAGGTCAAGAAGGGCGAGGCCTTGTTCACCTTGGCGACGCCGGTGCTCGCCGAGGAGCGCGTCGATTCCAAGGCCAAGGTCGTGCAGGCCGAAGCCAATCTCAAGAACCTGCAGGAGGCGCTGCAGCGGCCGCAGCAGATCGCCGTGCTCAACGCGGCGGTCGCGGCAGCCAAGGCGGCGCTGGCGCTCTCGCAAGCCGATTATGACCGTCAGGCCTATCTCGTGCCCCGGGGAGCGGCGACGGTGCAGGCGCGCGACCAGGCCAAAATGGCGCTCGACCGGGACAACGCCAACCTTGCCGAAGCCCAGCGGCAGGTCGAGGCCGCGCAGATCCCGTCGCGCCGGCACGAGATCGCCGCCGCTCAGGCCGCCATCATCCAGGCGCAGGCCGAGCTGAACCAGATCGACGTGCGCATCGCGCGCCAGACGGTGCATGCGCCGGAAGATGGCATTGTCCAGGACGTCTATTTCTGGCCCGGCGAAATGGTCAACGCCGGCCAGCCCGTGCTTGCGCTGCTGCCGCCGGAAAACCGGAAAATCCGCCTCTATGTCCCGGAAACCGAGCTTGCGAGATTTTCGCTCGGCGCCAGGCTCGCCATCGCCTGCGACAATTGCGCCGCCGATCTGCAGGCGCGCGTGATCTATATTTCGCAGCAGGCGGAATTCACCCCGCCGGTGATTTTCTCGCTCGACGAGCGCGGCAAGCTGGTCTTCCGCATCGACGCTCGGCCCGACGACAACAACCTCAAACTGCCGCTCGGCCAGCCCGTCACCGCGCGCCTCGTCGCGCCGGAGGCCAGGCGATGAGCCAAAGCGGCGAACGGAATGGCGAGCAACATGGCGACATCGTCATCGACGTGCGCGACCTGTCGAAGAGCTTCGACGGCAAGAGGGTGGTCGAGAACCTGTCGATGCAGGTGCGGCGCGGAAAAATCCACGGCTTTCTCGGCCCCAACGGCAGCGGCAAGACCACCACCATCCGCATGCTGTGCGGGCTGCTCACGCCCGACAGCGGAACCGGCTTCTGCCTCGGCTACGACATCTTGACCCAGCAGACCGAGATCAAGCGCCGCACCGGCTACATGACTCAGAGGTTTTCCCTCTACTCCGATCTCACCATCCGCGAGAACCTCGAGTTCATCGGTCGCGTCTTCGGCCTGCCCGACCCCGGCTCGAGCGCGCGCGAAACGATCGAACGGCTTGGACTCGGCGGACGCGCCAACCAGCTCGCGGGCGAATTGTCCGGCGGCTGGAAGCAGAGGCTGGCGCTCGGCGCCTGCATCATGCCCAAGCCCGAACTGCTGCTGCTCGACGAGCCGACAGCCGGCGTCGACCCCAAGGCGCGGCGCGATTTCTGGGATGAAATCCACGGCCTTGCGCGCGACGGCCTGACCGTGCTGGTCTCGACCCATTACATGGACGAGGCCGAGCGCTGCCATGAGATCGCCTATATCGCCTACGGCCATCTCCTCGCCCGCGGCACGGTCGCGGAAATCGTCGCCGAGGCCAACCTCTCCACCTACACGGTGACCGGCGCTGGCGATCTCGGCGATCTCGCGGATAGGCTGAAGGCGACGCCCGGCGTCGAAATGGTGGCGCCTTTCGGCGCGAGCCTGCATGTGGCGAGCCGCGACGCGCAGGCGCTGGACAGGATCGCCGAAAACTTTCGCGGCCAGGGCGGCGTGTGGACGCGCGACGCGCCCAATCTCGAAGACGTGTTCATCGACCTGATGACGCGCGCGCAGGACAATTACCAATGAGCGCCGCCTTTCGCGATTCCGTGCGGCGGCTTTTCGCCGTGTTCATCAAGGAGACGATCCAGCTCCGGCGCGACCGGCTGACCTTCGCCACCATGATCATGATACCGGTGATGCAGCTGATCCTGTTCGGCTTCGCCATCAATTCCGATCCCAAGCACCTGCCGACCGCCTTCCTCGACAACGACCATAGCGCCTTCTCGCGGCTGTTCGAGACGGCGCTGAAGGAAACCGATTATTTCGACATCAAGTACGACCTTTCCGGCCCAAGCCAGATCGACCCGAAGATCCTGTCCGGCGCGGTGAATTTCGTCGTCGAGATACCGGCCAATTTCGAGCGCAATCTGGTGCGCGGCGAAAACCCCGCCGTCCTCGTCATCGCCGACGCCGCCGACCCCACCGCTGTCAATGGCGCGCAGATGGCGCTCACCGGCATGGCGGCGCAAGTCTACAATCGCGAACTGACCGGACCGCTGGCGAGCCTCGCGTCAAAACCCTCGCCCTACCAGGTGGTGTTGCAGAAGCGCTATAATCCGGCCGGCGAGACGCGGCTGAACATCGTGCCCGGCCTCGTCGGCACCATCCTGACGCTGACCATGCTGATCTTCACCGCCCTGTCGGTGACGCGCGAGATCGAGCGCGGCACCATGGAATCGCTGCTCGCCATGCCGATCAATCCGGTCGAGATCATGCTGGGAAAAATCCTGCCCTACGCGGCGGTCGGCTTTTTCCAGATGGCGCTGATCGGCGTCGCCGCGCGCTTCATCTTCGACGTGCCGGTGGTCGGCAACCTCGGAACCTTCGTGATCCTGAGCATGCTGTTCATCGTCGCCAACCTCTCGGTCGGCTATACGTTCTCGACCATCGCCAAGAACCAGTTGCAGGCGATGCAGATGAGCTTCTTCTTCTTCCTGCCGAGCATTTTGCTGTCCGGCTTCATGTTCCCGTTTCGCGGCATGCCCGACTGGGCGCAGGACGTCGGCTCGATCCTGCCGCTCACCCATTACCTGCGCATCGTGCGCGGCGTGATGCTGAAAGGCGCCGGTTTTGTCGATCTCGCCTCCGACACCGCGGCGCTGGCGGCCTTCACCCTGGTGGCCATGACGGTCGCCGTGGCGCGGTTCCGTCAGACGCTGGACTGACGCCATTGCGGCCGCGCGGCGCGCGCCCGTCCAACGCGGAAGATACAGCGGCCATCCGTCGACATGCCCCCCGTTCGCGGCTCCTCGTCACGCGACGCGCCTGTCCGCAAGGTCGCTGAGCGGCTGGTCGAATTTCAGCCCGGCAAAACCATCGCTGAGCCAGGCCACGATCGCTTGCGCCTGGGTCTGGTCCTCGAATTCGAGGGTGAAGTGGTCGCCTTGCCGGATATTGCCGGCGACAACGATTTTCGCGCCGCCGTCCGATATATCGGCCAATTTCGTCTTGATGCGGGCTCCGCCAGCGAGAAGGACGACCCCCTGGTCGGATTGACGACGGACAGCCGCGCGACGGTTTTTCACATCCTGGGCGAGATCGTTCAGAAAAGCGTCGACCGTCTCGGTCAGCTTCTTTGCTGTGTCCGACAAGTGCCCGGTGGCCTGGGCCACGCGATTGGCCTCGTCATTGGTCTCGCCGATGACGGAGGCGACGCTCTCCACATTCAGCGAGGCGGAGGCCGAGCTTTGCGAGGCTTGGGAGATCGCGCGGGCTATTTCGCCGGTGGCGTCGTTCTGCTGGGCGATCGCGTTGGCGACGCTGTGCGTCAGTGTGTCGATTTCCGTGACCGCGCCCGAGATCAACCTGATGTCATCGACAGCCTCGAGTGTCGCCTGCTGGATCGCGGCGACCTGGGCGGCGATCTCGTCCGTCGCCCTGGACGTGTGTCCCGCCAATGTCTTCACTTCCGAAGCCACCACCGCGAAACCCTTGCCGGCCTCGCCTGCGCGCGCCGCTTCTATGGTGGCGTTCAACGCGAGCAGATTGGTTTGCTGGGCGATTGTGCGGATCATTTCGACAATCGCGCCGACCTTGCCGGCCAGTTCGGCCAGGCCCGAAATACGTCCATCCGTGTGGCGCGCGATGCTGGTCGCTTCGCTCGCCCTTTCGCTCGTTCCCTGAATCTGTCGGGAGATTTCAGCGATGGAGGACGTCAATTCTTCCGCGGCTGCGGAAACAGCCTGAATATTGGCTGACGAATCGGAGGACGCCATCCGCGCCGACCCCGCCGTCTGTTCCGCTCGCGCCGCGACATTGTTGAGGGTCCGGGCGGTTCCGCTCATGGCTCCGGCCTGGGAATTGACCGACAAGACGATCTCGCCGACGAGCCCGCGGAATCGTCCGACCATTTGCTCCAGCGTCTTCTGGCGATGGATTTCGTTCTGCCGCTCGGCGCGCGCCGCGTCCTCGTGGCGCTCCCGCTCGATAGCCTGGTCGCGGAAACGTTCGACCGCGCCCGCCAGGCTGCCTATTTCATCATGTCGGCCGACATGCGGCACGGCATTGACGAGATCGCCGGCGGAAATCCTGCCGACGCTCGCGGCGAGATCGGTGACGGGGCGCAGGATGCGTTGGGCGATCAGCATCCCGGCCACGCTGAACAGGGCCAGCACCAGCGTCGAGACGATCCCGACCGAACGCATCCAGGCGTGGATATTGCCATCGACATCGCTCTTCTTCACGCCGACATAGAGCGAGCCGGAAATTTGGCCGTTCGAGGCGTAGATCGGCATATAGGCGGTGCGATAGCCGACGCCGAGAATGTCGGCCTCGCCGAGATAGGTCCGGCCGCCCAGCAATGCCGCCTGGACCGGTCCGGTCTTGTCAAGCTTGGTGCCGACGGCGCGTGAGCCATCGGCCTTGCGCACGCTGGTGGTTTTCCGCGTGAAAACGCCGGCGCCCGGATCATAGGCGAAGAGCGTCGTCGTCGCCCCGGTCACGCGGCTGACCTCATCGACAATGCCATGTTCGTTGAATTCCGGCACGTGATCGAGGATGACCCGCGCGGGGTCGCCACTGGGCGACCATTCCACACTCGCGCCGGGCAGGTCTTTTTTCAGCACCGTCGCGGCGACACGGAGATTGAAACGCTGGCGCACCTCGGCGGCGGAGGCGAAAGTCGTCAGGCTCTTGTAGGCGACGAAGATTTGCGCCGCGGAGGCCAACGCCACCATGGCGATGATCGCAAGGGTCACGACGGCGACGAGCGAAAACCTTCCACGAAAGGCGACAGAGCGAGGGAAAGGCATGAGCGACTGCTCTCCATGTACGGCTCGAACTCACGAATTCTTGCCAAAAAGTCTGCATCCTGATCGGCTTGCCGCTCATCGATGACAGTTTCGACTTGCCCGAAGCTGGCCCGTCCGGCGTCGGCGCCAACCTTCCTTCCGCAGGGGCTCGCCATGAGGCGGTCACGGACGATCCGCCTGGACCAACGCTTGGAGATTTCGCGGGAATTCGGCTAGAACAAGCGGCCTGCGCAACTCCTGCCCCCGAAAGCCACTGATGCAACTTCTGCTTATCCTTTGCGCCGGATTTGGCGCGGGTTTCATCAACGCCCTGGCGGGCGGCGGCTCGTTTCTCACCTTCCCCGCGCTGCTCGCCGCCGGCCTGCCGGCCATCGACGCCAACGCCACCAGCACGGTCGCGCTATTTCCGGCGCAGGTGGCGACGACCTACGCCTATCGCCATACGCTGCGGCAATCGCTCGGCGACCCACGCGTCAACGGCCGGATCCTGGCGATCATCTCGCTCGCCGGCGGCCTCGCCGGAGCGCTTCTGCTGCTGGCGACGCCTGAAAGCTTTTTCGCGCGCTCGGTGCCCTTCTTGCTGGGCGGGGCGACCCTCGTCTTCGCCTTCGGCATGGTCATGCCGAAAGACGCCGACAAGCAATGGCTCGGCCCCGTGGGCATTTTGGTGTTCCAGGTTTTCGTGGCGATCTACGGCGGCTATTTCGGCGGCGGCATCGGCATTTTGATGCTGGCGGCGCTGACGCTTTACGGCTTGCGCGACATCGTGCTGATGAACAGCCTGAAAATGCTGCTCGCCTCGCTGATGAACGCCACCGCCACGGCCGCCTTCGTCATTTCCGGCAGGATCCACTGGCAGGAGGCGGTCATTCTTTCCGCGGGCTCCATCGCCGGCGGTTTTGCCGGCGCCCACGCGGGATCACGCATCCCGCCGCTCTATGTGCGGCTGTTCGTCATCTTCATCGGCGTGATATTGAGCATTCACTTCTACCTGAAAACCGCCTGACCGGAGGCCTGTCCATGGTTGCCCTGCCCGAAACGATGCGCGAGGTGTTTTTCGACGGCGTCGGCGGACTCGACGTCATCCATCTGCGCGAGGCGCCGGTTCCCAGGCCCGGTCCCGGAAAAATTCTGGTCGAGGTCGTAGCCGCGGGGATCAATCGCCCCGACTGTATCCAGCGCGCCGGCCTCTATCCGCCGCCATCAGGCGAAAGCCAGATTCCCGGCCTCGAGATCGCCGGCCGCGTCGCAGCCCTCGGCGAAGGCGTCGCGGCCCTCGGCGAAGGCGTCGAAGGACTGAAAATCGGCGATGAAATCTGCGCCCTCGTCGGCTCCGGCGGCTATGCCGAATATTGCCTCGCCGACGCCGCCCTCTGCCTGCCCAAGCCTGAACCCTTGAGCCTCGTCGAGGCGGCGGGCCTGCCTGAAACCTTCTTCACCGTCTACGACAACGTCTTCACACGAGGCGCCCTCAAGCCGGGCGAGACCTTCCTCGTGCATGGCGGTTCGAGCGGCATCGGCTCGACAGCGATCCAGCTGGCGAAGCATTTCGGCTCAAGAGTCTTCGCCACGGCGGGCTCGGCGGAAAAGGTCGCGTTCTGCGAAAAACTCGGGGCGGATGTGGCGATCAATTACCGCGAGCAGGATTTCGTCGCCATCGTCAAGGACGAGACCGGCAAGAAGGGCGTCGACGTCATCCTCGACATGGTTGGCGGCCCCTATTTGCAGAAAAACGTCTCGGCCCTCGCGCCGGACGGACGGCTGGTGCAGATCGCCTTTTTGCAGGGCAGCCGGGTCAAGGATTTCGACTTCATGCTGATGATGCTGAAGCGTCTGACGCTGACCGGCTCGACCCTGCGCGCGCGACCTCTCGCCGCAAAGGCGGCCATTGCCTCGACGTTGCGTGAAAAAGTTTGGCCACTGCTGGACAGCGGCGCGGTCAGGCCGATGATCCACGCGACTTTTCCTCTGAAGCAGGCTCGCGCCGCGCACGAACTGATGGAGACGTCGGCGCATTTGGGCAAGATCGTGCTGGTGACGGGGAAGTGAGAACGGCGTCGGCTCAATTCATGCGCCCCGGGGCGCCAGAGACTTGAATTTCTGGAGATTTCAGCGCGGGGAGGTTTTTCGCGCGTTCGCGCAGTTCGCGCAGGACCGGCTCGACCAGTTGGTGCGCCAGCGCCACTCCGGCGGCGGTCGAGACCGGTGAGACGCCATTGACGCTGGCGTGCAACTTGGCCCGGACGCAGCTTTCGATGAGATCGATATCGTCGCGATGGCTGCCGACCACGAGTTCGGCGCAAAGCAAGCCGACCATTTTGACCAGCGACGCCAATGCGACAGCCGTCGCATCGACGTCTTCGACATTGCGCGCCATGCCTGTCTCCGTTCACTCGCAACTATGACTTAACGTAATGATATCATTCCTGGTTCCGCAGCGTCATCAAAAGTCTGTGAAGACCTGAAAAGGCGCATAAGTCAGAGCCTTATAGCCGCATAGACGGCCATCCAACCCAACAATGCATGCCGATAGCTCACCTCAGCCGCACCGGAAAGATCTCGGCCGAAAGCTGCACCTGGTTACCCAGTCCGTAATAATAATAGGACGGTCGCGAGACGAGGCGCAGGAACTGGAACAGCCGGAAACGCAGCAAACGTAAAAACCCCATCCTGCGCGACGGCAACAGGTTTTCATTTGCCACATGCACGATCCAGCTGCGGCGATGCGGCGGCAGGTCGATCTGCTTGTGGCGGGCGAGGTCGTCGAGCCATTTCTCGACATCCGGCTCCTCCATGAAGCCGAAGCTCAGCTCCACGCCCATCACGCCGCCCTTTTCGTCGTCGCGCGAAAAGGTGGCGACCTTGTAGCGGCTGCCCTCGACATAAGGCGTCTTGCGATGGGCGACCTCGACAAAGATCAGGTTGCGCGGCAGCACGCCATAGCGGTCCCAGATCATCTGCATCAAAGCCGGCGCGCGGTCGTCGAGCGAGGTCAGGGGTTTCGGCGACATCACCAGGGCGTTGCGCTCCATGAAGAAGGCGCTGGCGCGATGCTTCTCGACAAGGTCGCGCATGGTCATGCGGTCCTTCGCCTGATAGGCGGCGAAGGTCGCCTTGCGGCCCCAGCGCCAGGTCGCCATGACAGCGAAAACCACCAGGCCGACCATCAGCGGAATATAGCCGCCTTCGAAGAATTTCAGCGAGCTTGCGATGAGGAAGCCGCCGTTGATCGCCGTCAGGAGACCCCAGACGAGAGCGGTCTTGAACCGCCCCCAGCGCCAGTAGCGGCGGGCGATGAAACCCATCGCCAGCGAGGTGATGACCATGACGCCGGACACCGCGAGGCCATAGGCGGCGGCGAGCGCCCCCGCCGAACCGAAAGAGAGGACCAGCAGGACGCAGCCGGCGAACAAAGCCCAATTGATGAAGGGCACGAAGATCTGCCCGGCGTGCGCCGCGTGGGTGTGTAAAATGTCGATGCGGGGAAACAAGCCGAGCCGCACCGCTTGCGAGGTCAATGAGAAGGCGCCGGAGATCAGCGATTGCGAGGCGATGACCGTCGCCGCCGTCGCCAGCAGCACCATCGGATAAAGCGCTTGCGGCGGCGTGAGGCTGTAGAACAGGCTGCCCCCGGCCAATGGCGCCCCGCTCATGAGATAGGCGCCCTGCCCGAGATAATTGAGCAGCAGCGCCGGAAAGACCACGGAAAACCAGCTGACCCGGATGGGTCGCGCGCCGAAATGGCCGAGATCGGCGTACATGGCCTCGCCGCCGGTGACGACCAGCATGACCGCGCCGAGAATGAGCAGGGCTTCGACGCCGCCCGCACGGAACAGGAAGCGCAGGCCGTAAAGCGGATTGAAGGCGGCGAGTATGTCCGGCTGGCCGAAAATCTGCCGCGCCCCGAGCGCGCCGATGACCACGAACCACAGGGCGATGATCGGCCCGAACAGCTTGCCGATGCCGGTCGTGCCCCTGGACTGCAGCGCGAACAGCCCGGCGAGCAGGAAAAGGGTGACGGGGATGACGGCGCGGTCGAGCGCCGGCGTCGCGACATGCAAGCCTTCGACCGCCGACAGCACGCTGATGGCCGGCGTGATCATGCCGTCGCCCAGCAGCAATCCGGCGCCGAGCATCAGCGACCACAGCATCAGCCGCGCGACCCGGTTCGAGCGGTCGTGCATCAGTCCGTAAAGCGCGAAAACGCCGCCCTCTCCCTCGTTCTGCGCGCGCAGCACCAAAGCGGCGTATTTGATCGCGACGATGATCGTCAGCGCCCAGATGACGAGTGAAACGCCGCCGAGCACATTGTCCGGCGTCCGCGCCACGCCGGGACGGAAAATCTGGTCCATGGCGTAAAGCGGCGACGTGCCGATGTCGCCGTAAACCACGCCCAGCGCGCCAAGCGCCAGCGACGCCAGGCCGCCATGCGGCGCATGCTTGCGCGGGAGCGCATCCTCCGCGGGACCATGGTCGCCGCCATGCCGAATTGCGGGAAAATTCATCGCGCCTCCTTGTTGCACGGCGATCTCGCCATCATGCGCGGGCCGAGGCTCGGCGAAAATGACATGGATCACAACGCGTTCGCAACCCTCGTTCAGCTAGAGGCAAGCTCGCTCCGATAGGTCTGATTCTAAATAATATTCTTGGCTCCTGGGGCATTGAGGAAGACAGCATGCAGTTTTGGCGCAACATCAGCATTCGCACCAAGATTTTGTTGGTGTTTGTCCTGGCGATCATCGCCTTCGCCTGTCTCGGCGCGCTCGCTTTGTCGCAGATGGAAAATTTCAACGCCAGCGCCGAAGAAATGCGCACGGATTGGCTGCCGGCGACCGAAAGAATCGGCGCGATCGAAGACGCTGTGCAGGAATTCCGCATCAAGGAAACGAAGCTGCTTCTCGCTTACGGCGCGCATCCGGACCAGGCCGCCAGCGCCGAACTCGCGTTCAAGGCCTCGGCCATCGGCGTTGACGCCGCCGCCAGGGATTTCGCGCCCTATATCGGGCGCGGCGCGGGCGAAGCCCGCCTGATGACGCAATTCGCAGAGCTGTGGCCCAAATTCCGCGCCTCCGCCTTCCGCACGATGGATGTCGCGGCCAAGGGCGACGCGTCGAGGGCCAGCGGCCTTTTCGCCAGTGACGATTACGCCGCCAAGAAAGCGGTCACCAATGTCCTGCATCAGGAAATCGCCCTGGTCAGGAGCGGCGGCGCCGGCGCCGCCAGAGCGATCGCCGATCAATACGTTGGAAGGCGCGCAATGCTCCTCGCCGCGACGATTTCAGGCGTGCTGTTCGGCGCCGGCATGGCGGCCGTGCTGATCCTGGGGCTCGTGGCGCCGATCGTCGCCGCCACGCAGGCGTTGCAGCGCCTCGCCTCCGGCGATCTCGCGGCAAGCGTCGCCGGGGTCGATCGGCTGGACGAGATCGGCGCCCTGGTGCGGGCGCTCGACGTTTTCAAAAACAATATGGCGCAGACGCGCGCTCTCGAACATCAGTCCCGGACGACGCGTGAGAACGCGGAAAGCGACCGCAAGAGAACGCTGGCGTCGCTGGCCGAAACTTTCGACCGCACCGTCAACGCCATCGTCGCGCGGGTTGCCTCGGCGGCGACCGAGATGCAATCGACCGCCGGCCTGATGACCGACACCGCCGCCGAGACCGCCGCCCAGGCAAAAACCGTCGCCACCGCATCGGAAACCGCTTCCGGCAACGTCGGCTCGGTGGCCACAGCGACCGAGCAGCTGACCTGTTCGATCAAGGAAATCCGCGAGCATGTGCAACGCTCGCGCGCCGTCGCCGCGGAAGCCGCGACTCAGACCGAAAAGACCGACCAGCTGATGCGCGAATTGTCGGCGGCGGCGGAAAAGATCGGCGGCATCGTCAGCCTTATCACCGATATCGCCGGCCAGACCAACATGCTGGCGCTCAACGCGACGATCGAGGCGGCGCGGGCCGGAGAGGCGGGTCGCGGCTTCGCTGTCGTCGCGCAGGAAGTGAAGACGCTGGCCGAACAGACAACGAAAGCCACGACCGAAATCTCGGCGCAGATCGCCGGCATCCAGGGCTCGACGCAGAACGCCGCCGGCTTCATCTCCGCGATCGTCCGCACCACCGAGCAGCTGCTCTCCATTTCCGAGACGGTGGCCAGCGCCATCGACCAGCAGGGCGCCGCGACCCGGGAAATCGCGCACAATATTCACGAGGCTTCCGACAGCGCGAGGCAGGTGGCGGCCAATATCGGCGGCGTGATGGAAAGCGCGCAGAACTCCAGCGCCGCTTCCGTGCAAATGCTGGCTTCCACGAGGGAGCTGACCAAACAGGCGCAAGACCTGCGCGTCGAAGTCAATCGCTTCCTCGATTCGGTTCGCGCGGCCTGACCCGGCGCCTTATTTTTCGGCGAAGTCGCCGAATTCCGCGTAGGCGGCGACCAGCGCGAGAATGAGCATCCGCGATTTCGCGTCGCGCACGCGCGCGAAATCCTTGAGCAATTGCTTTTCCTGTTCGGCCGGCGGGGTCTCGGCGGACTCCTTTTTCAAAGCCCCCTCGCCGCCCCGCGCCAATCCCGCGAAAAATTCCGACGGCGGCGCGTTCAGGATACGCGACAGCTTGCGCATCAAATCGGCGGAAACGCGTTCGCGGCCCGCTTCGATCGACGCCAGACGCTCGGTCGGAAGGCCCAACGCCTGCGCAAGGGATTCGGGAGTCATTTTACGCGACAGACGCAACAAGCGCAGCCGGCTTCCAACGTGACGATCTATATAGTTCGGAGTCTTCATGATCTCTCACACAAACAATTATATCGGAGCTGATCCCCGATCGTCATTCCGTGCGGCAAATATTGTATTGTTTTGGCGTATTATTGCCCGTCGCCTGCAATGACCGTTCATGCATATACGCATAGCAAGGAGGGAATATTTCGCAACTTAATCAGTTGTTAATCATGAATTTCAGCAAATAATTACGCTAGGTTATATAATTTACCTATGGTCATCTTGAGACTAGCATCCGGAACATGAACGCAGGCTGAAGCGCCGACGCAGCGCCGGCCGGCGGGCGCGCCCCGCCATCGGGGCGCCCGCGCCGTCACGCGCCCAGAGCCGCGCGCCTATTCGCCTCGCCATTGCGGCGGACGCTTGGCGAGAAAAGCCTCCATGCCTTCCTGGAAATCGGCGCTGCGGTAGCACATCACCACCAGATCTTCGCCCATTCCGGCCTGCGGGCGCAGCCGCGCCAGCGCCTGCTTGGTGGCGCGCAGGGTCAGCGGCGCATGGCTGGCGATGGTCCGCGCCAGTTCGTCCGCGCGCCGCATGAGGTCCTCGATCGCGACGATTTCCCCGACGAGGCCGAACAGCCGCGCCTCCTCCGCGTCGATCAGGCGCGCGGTGAAAATCAGGTCCTTGACCCGCGCCGGTCCGATCAACTCGGCGAGGCGCCCGTAATTGGCGACCGACAGGCAATTGCCGAGCGTGCGGGCGATGGGGAAGCCGAATTTGGCGTTGCTGGCGGCGATTTGCAGGTCGCAGCACGCGGCGATGGCCGCGCCGCCGCCGGTGCAGGCCCCGGCGATGGCGGCGATGGTCGGGACGCGGCAGGTCTCCAGCGCCGACAGCACGCGCTCGATCTTGATTTCGTAATCGACCGCGTCCTGCGCCGATTGCAAGGCGCGGAACTCGGCGATGTCGGTGCCGGCGGCGAAAGCCTTGTCGCCCGAGCCATAGATCAGCAGCGCCTTGACGGCCTCGTCATTGCCCGCGCGGTCGCAGGCCTCGCGCAAATGCTCGTACATATCGAACGTCAGGGCGTTGCGCGCCTGCGGACGGTTGAAGACGAAATGCGCGACCTCGCCGCGCGTCTCGAAAATCGTGATGTCGCTCAAGTCACCGCCCTCCTCAAATAGCCGGCCACGATTCGCGTCCGATGGCTTCGACTAATGCGAGGCGGCGCCGGCGCGCAAGCGTGCACGCCATCGAGGAGCCGCCTTCGGGGCCCCGCCTTCCCGGTCGTCGCCATCCTTTGGGCGTGAAATCCACCTCCGTTTGCACATAAAGTTTAATCGTCTCTAGCGTCACTATGGGCTACAAGGAACAATATGCGCAAAGACAAAGCCGTTTAAGGCGATAGCGCAAACAATGCCCAGGGAGAGAAACAAGCGCCGACGGTTTCGACTACCGCGGCGCAACATAAAGCTATCGCAATAACGTCAAACCTATGAAACTGCCGTTTGGATTGTCGCCAGCAACGGGCGCCAACTCCGGAGACGCGCTTTTCATGCGCAGCAAACAAACAAGACTTTCAACGTAGTAAGGAAACGCTCCATGTCTCAGATGACTACCGATCCCGTGAACCCGCCGCCGGCGCTCGGCAACCCCGCCGTAGTCGGCTTGGGCGGCTTCGGCATGACCACAATGTTGCTGCAGTTCCATAACCTGGGCTGGATGGGAATCGGCCCCGTCATCTGGAGCGGCTTCATCTTCGGCGGCCTGGGTCAGCTGATCGCCGGCTACCAGGAACAGAAGACCGGCAATAATTTCGGCTACGCCGCCTTCGTCGGTTACGGCGCCTTCTGGATCATGCTTTGCGCCTATCTGCTCGGTTCGACCAGCGGCAACAAGATGCTGGCCCTGAGCGAATCCGACCTTGGCTTCTTCATGTTCGGCTTCACCCTGTTCACGGGCGGCCTGTGGATCGCCTCGTTCAAGATCAGCAAGGCCATGTTCCTCACCTTCCTGACCCTGCTCATCGGCTTCATCCTGCTCGACCTGGTGTTCTGGGGCCATCCGGGCCTGAAGCCCCTCGCCGCCTGGGACCTGCTCGTCTGCGCCGGCTGCGCCTGGTACATGATGTTCCACGTCATCTTCCTCAGCGTGTTCGGCCGCAATGTGCTGCCGGTCGGCGCGCCGCTGGCGTAATCGCTCCTGCAACCGCGGGACTTGGGAGGGAGGGGTTTGCGCCCCTCCCTTTTTTTTTCGATTCCGCCGCAAGGTTCGAAAACGAAAAAAGGGGTCCGGCGATGCGTCGATCGCCGGACCCCCAATCGCATTCAGCCCGATGACAATTCAGGGCACGACGCGCACGGCGCCCTTGGCGGCGCTGGTGGTCATGGCGGCGTAAGCGCGCAGCGCCGCGCTGACCGGCCGCTCGCGGCCCACCGGCTTGAACGCGTCCTTGCCCTTGAGCAGCATTTCCGCACGACGGCGGGACAGTTCCTCCTCGGCGACGTCGAGCTTGAGGACGCGCGCGGGAATGTCGATCTCAATTCGGTCGCCGTCCTCGACCAGGGCGATCAGGCCGCCCTCTTCCGCCTCTGGCGAGACATGGCCGATCGACAGCCCCGCGGTGCCGCCGGAAAAGCGGCCGTCGGTGATCAGGGCGCAGGCCTTGCCCAGCCCCATGCTCTTCAGATAGCTGGTCGGATAGAGCATTTCCTGCATGCCCGGCCCGCCGCGCGGTCCTTCATAGCGGATGACGACCACCTGCCCGGCCTGCACCTTGCCCGAAAGGATCGCCGCGACCGCCGCGTCCTGGCTTTCAAAGACAAGCGCCGGACCGGCGAATTTCAGGTTGCTTTCGTCGACGCCCGCGGTTTTGACGATGGCGCCTTCGACAGCGAGATTGCCGAACAGCACGGCGAGGCCGCCGTCGCGCGAAAAGGCGTTGTCGGCCGAATGGATCACCCCCCCCGCCCGATCATCGTCGAGCGATTCGTAGCGCCGCGACTGGGAAAAGGCCACTTGCGTCGGCACGCCGCCGGGCGAAGCGCGGAAGAATTCGCGCGCCGCCTCATCGGCCCCGCCCTTGAGATCCCATTTGGCCAGCGCCGACGCCAGGCTGTCGGCATGCACCGAATGGACGTCGCGGTTGAGCAACCCGGCGCGGTCGAGTTCGCCGAGAATGCCGAAAATGCCGCCGGCGCGATGCACATCCTCAAGGTGCACATCGGCTACCGAAGGCGCGACCTTGCACAGGACCGGCACGCGGCGCGACAGGCGGTCAATGTCGGACATTTCGAATTTCAACCCGGCCTCGTAGGCCGCCGCGAGCAGGTGCAGCACGGTGTTGGTCGAGCCGCCCATGGCGATGTCGAGCGTCATGGCGTTCTCGAACGCCTTGAAACTGGCGATTTTCCGCGGAAGGACGCTATCGTCGTCATTTTCGTAATAGCGGCGGCACAGATCGACGATTTTCCGCCCGGCCTCGAGGAACAGCTCCTTGCGGTCGGAATGGGTGGCGACCAGCGTGCCGTTGCCGGGCAGCGACAGGCCGAGCGCCTCGGTCAGGCAATTCATCGAATTGGCGGTGAACATGCCCGAGCAGGAGCCGCAGGT
The DNA here is from genome assembly GCA_963828185.1 of uncultured Alphaproteobacteria bacterium. GTDB lineage: Bacteria > Pseudomonadota > Alphaproteobacteria > Rhizobiales > Beijerinckiaceae > Rhodoblastus. Next base: position 325,637 of record CAWHDV010000002.1, read on the forward strand.
CGGACAGGCCGAGCGCTCCATGGCGGCGACATCCTCGTCGCTGTTCTTGGCGTCCGCCGCCGCAACCATGGCGTCGATCAGGTCGATGGACCTTGTCTTGCCGCCAATGACCACCTTGCCCGCCTCCATCGGGCCGCCGGAGACGAAGATCGCGGGTATGTTGAGGCGCAGCGCCGCCATCAGCATGCCGGGCGTGATCTTGTCGCAATTGGAGATGCATACGAGCGCGTCGGCGCAATGGGCGTTGGCCATGTATTCGACGCTGTCGGCGATGATTTCGCGCGAGGGCAGGCTGTAGAGCATGCCGGCGTGGCCCATGGCGATGCCGTCGTCGATGGCGATGGTGTTGAATTCCTTGGCGACGCCGCCGGCCGCCTCGATCTCGCGGGCGACCAGCTGGCCGAGGTCCTTGAGATGCACGTGGCCGGGCACGAACTGGGTGAAGCTGTTGACCACGGCGATGATCGGCTTGCCGAAATCGCCGTCCTTCATGCCGGTGGCGCGCCAAAGGCCGCGCGCGCCGGCCATGTTGCGGCCATGGGTGGAAGTGCGGGAGCGAAGCTGCGGCATGGCGGATCTCTCGGGTTCTGGCGGTCGGGCGCGAAGGCGCGCGCCCCGTCTATTTGGGATCGCCGAGGCAATACACAATCGCGCAGGCCGCGTCCACGCGCGTTCACGCGTCGAAAGAGCGGAGGAATGCGGCGATCAGGTCGCGCAGTTCCAGGTCGGAGACCAGGTCCATCGCCTCCTCGGCCGCAAACCATTGTGTCGAGCGCTGGTCTTTTTCCAGCCAGTCCTCGCGCTGGCGGACGACACGCAAGGCGAAGACTTCGACGCGGCAGATCTGCTCATCGCCGAGTGAAAATCGCTTGGCGTAAAAATAGTGACCGATCGGTTCATTGGAGATCACGCCGAGCAGGCCGGCCTCCTCCAGCGCCTCGATGGCCGCCGAAACCGAGCCGCTGCGCCCGGACATCGGCCAGCCCTTCGGGATGATCCAGCGCTTCGTCTCGCGCGACGAGACCAGCATGATCTCAAGCTGTTTCCTGGCCTTCCGCCAAGGCAAAGCGGCATATTGCAGCCGCTCGGGCGCCAAGGCTTTCTTTGCCTTGCTGGCGTCCTTGCTGAGCTTCTGGCGGCGCAACTGCTTCATGGCGCGAGGCGCCCCTGCAAGCCGCGCCACGCCCAGGCATCAAGAGATTTCAAGTCGGTCGGCGGCTCGAGCTTGGAAAACATTGCGGGCTCCAGATGACGGTTTTACGAAAATTTTATGACATAGCCAAAACGTTACGGCAATTGTGCGAGCGCCTGCTAATCTGGAATTGATCTAAAGCAAATTTGACGCCGCTTCGAGCTTTTCCCGCCGCGCTTGAAAGGCTGCGCGCGCCAACTAGATAGAATGCAGAGAAGCGCCGGCGTGGCGCCGGTCGCAAGACAAGAGGAGGCCCTCATGGCAGGCCTCATGGACACAACCAAATCCGCACCCCGCCCTCAGGACATCGCCAACCTGATTTTCGGCGCTTTGCTGTTCGTTTCGCCTTGGGCGCTGGGCTATTCTGGCACGGAAATGGCGGCGCGCGCCTCCTGGATCGGCGGCATTGTCGTCGCCGTGCTGGCGCTCGCCGCGATCGTCAAGTTCGCGGAATGGGAAGAATGGCTCAACATGCTGGTCGGACTGGCTGTGATCGCCGCTCCCTACTACATGGGCTTCAGCAATGTAATGCACGCCGTGACCGCGCATTATGTGCTCGGCGTGCTGCTGGTTCTATCGACCGGCTGGGAGCTGTGGATGGTGCATCACCCCGCGCCGCGCATGATGTAAGGGCGCGTTTATTCCCGAAAAGTTGCAGACTTTTCGGACAAGAATAAGCGCAACACCATGCGCGTCCTCAATAGGCGCGGGCGATCAGGATCTCCTCGATCGCCGGGCGGCCGGTGAAGACGCAGGAGCCGGCCGCGCCGGCCTGTCCCATCGGCGCGTTGCGAAGAGTGAGTTTCAGCGCCTTGAGCCGCGCCTCGACTTGTTCGAGCTCGGCGCCGGTCGGGCGAGCCCAGGGCGCGCGCACCCAGCCCTTGAAGGCGGACTTGTCGTCGTCGTCCGACGCCGCGCCAAAATAGGCGGCGATGGCGGCGAAATCCTTCAGGTCCGAGCGGATATTGCCGTCGAGCCGGGCCTTGGCCTCGGCGAAGAGAGTCTGCTGGATCTCCGCCAGCAGGCCGGGCGCCTGGGCGAGAAATTCGTCGCGTCCCAGCCCGGCCGAGATGATCTTGTCGCCATCGCGCAGCCTGTCGCGGCGGATCATGGTCACTTGGCCGTTGGCCATGTCGCGCGGTCCGACTTCCAGCAGAATGGGCGCGCCACGGCGCAGCCAGTCCCAGCGCTTGTTGGCGGAGCGGGTGGCTTTCTTGTCGAGTTTTACGCGCACCGGCTGACCGAAGGCCGCGAGCCTGCCGATGTCCGCCGCGAGCTTCTCGCAATAGGCGAGCAAATCCGCATCCTCGGGTTTTTCGCGCAACATGGGCACGATGACGATCTGCTTCGGCGCGATGCGCGGCGGCAGGCGCAGGCCGTCGTCGTCGCCATGCGTCATGATGACGCCGCCGATCAGCCGGGTCGAGACGCCCCAGCTGGTCGTATGGCAATATTCCAGTTCGCCCGTCGCGGACTGGTAACGGATCGACTGCGCGCGAGCGAAATTGGTCCCGAGATAATGCGAGGTGCCGGCTTGCAGCGCCTTGCCGTCCTGCATCATCGCCTCGATCGAATAGGTCGCGTCGGCCCCGGGAAAACGCTCGTTTTCCGGCTTCTCGCCTGTCATCACCGGCATGGCCAGCACGTCTTCCGCCAGTTCGCGATAGACCTCCAGCATCTTCAGCGTCTCTTCGAGAGCGTCCTCTTTGGTGGCATGGGCGGTATGGCCCTCCTGCCAAAGGAACTCGGTCGTGCGAAGAAACATGCGGGTGCGCATTTCCCAGCGCACGACATTGGCCCATTGGTTGATCAGGATGGGCAGGTCGCGATAGGAGCTGACCCAGCGCCGAAAGGCGTCGCCAATGATGGTTTCGGAGGTGGGGCGAACGACCAGCGGCTCTTCGAGCTCGGAGGTCGGATCGACCACCAGCTTGCCGTCGACAGCCTTCAATCGGTGATGGGTGACGACCGCCATTTCCTTGGCGAAGCCTTCGACATGGCTCGCCTCCTGGGCAATGAAGCTCATGGGTATGAACAGCGGGAAATAGCAGTTTTCGTGGCCGGTCTCTTTGATGCGCGCGTCGAGCGAAGCCTGGATCAGCTCCCAGACGCCCCAGCCCCAGGGCTTGACGATCATGCAGCCGCGCACCGGCGAAGTTTCGGCGAGATCGGCCTGATCGACCACCGCCTGATACCATTCGGGGAAATTGTCTTCGCGGGTGACAGGCAGGGCGCGCTTCATTTTTTTCAGGCCATTCCGACGTTTTTGGGAACGTCACTACTGGACCGGATTCGCGCGCATTGCAACGGCGGCGCGGCGCTCAAACGGATTTCGGTGACAGGCGCCAATATCCCTTTATTATTTCTCCCGCGCTTTAGGCCCGCGCTTGCCCGGCGTGACCCGACGACCAAGGACTTCGCCCAGATTTTCCAAAAAACGCGCGTCGCCCAAGGGGCGTCCGATCAACTCGTTTCGGCGGAGCGCATCGCAAGCGCGGGCCGAAGCCGGGATGGAAGGAAAGGCGGGCTTTCGAGGAGCGCGCGGCGTCCGCGCCGTCGTCCTCCTCGGATTACGGTGACAGGTGCGGAAATCCCTTTATTATTTTCCCTCGCTTCAGGATCGGTGTCAGGTGACGCAATACCAAAAACTCCTCATTGGGAATCCGCGCACGGCGGCCGCGCCCTGGCGTCCCGGAAGTTCGGGGACAGGAAACGAATTGCGGTCGATCCTGTGGCCAATCGTCCGCCGTCGTGATGCGCAATTCGATCCAGTCCCCGAATTCCTCGCGTCGCGGTTTGGGGCCCTTCGATCGGGCTCCAGGCGAACGGATGGGCAGTCAGCGCCGGCTTTTGGCGACGCTGGCCGGCTTGCTCCAGACAAGCTCGCGCGCCTCGGCGACGATGCTGCCAGGGCGCAGCGCCTCCGGCGGCATCACTCCCTTGACGCCGCTTTCCTGACACCAGGCGAAATGGATGCGGGTAGGCAGATTGCAATAGGCGCAGCGGTTGATCGGCATTGGTCTTCCCCAGTGGCGCGTGTCAAACATGCCGCCGGATCGTCGCCAATCCGGCGTGTTCCCTGGTGTGATTCCCTGCCCCGTCGATAACGCGAAGGCTTGCCGCCAACGCTTGGCCTTTTTCTCCCAAGCACACAGCATGCCAATTATATGCTTAACGCTCCATTAACGTAGAAGGTCCCGCGAGGCTGAAGCCTCCGCCGCGAAAAGGCTTCCGGTCGCGCGGCAAAAGAGCTATGACGCAAGCACGCGGGTCGCGCGAAATTTCGGAAATCTTTTCATGCTCTCAGGTCTGCTCGCTCTGGTCTTCGCCTCCGCTTTCGCCGGCGCGGCGCTTTATGTGAATCTCGTGGAGCAACCGGCGCGGCTGGCGCTCGACGATTCATCCATGCTGCGCGAATGGGCGCCGAGCGACCGGCGCGGCTTCGCCCTTCTGGGCGGCCTGGCCCTGGCGGCGGCGCTGGCCGGCCTGCTCGCCTTCGGCCAGGGCGGCGACATCCGCTGGCTGGTTGGCGCCCTGACCGTGCTCGCGAGCTGGCCCTATACTTATTTCGTCATCGTGCCGCTGAACAATCGCCTGCTCGCCAACGCGCCGGCGCAGCCCGACGCGCGCGAAATGGTCACCGACTGGGGCCGGCTCGAATGGGGCCTTGTGGCGCTCGGCGCGATTGCCGCCGGGGTGTTCTGCTGGGCCCTGGCGTAAGGGAAGATTTCACTGCGCCTCATCAAGGGTGCGATTTTGGACAAGCGCAAACTTCTGCTGATCGGAGCGACTGGCGTTTTCGGTAGCCGTCTGGCGCGGCAATTGGCGCGGATCGAGACGGTCACGCTGATTGTGACAAGCCGTGATCGTTCCAGGGCCGAAACTCTGGCCGCGAGTTCTCGGCGAGGGCGAAGCCGGGCGCGGTATCCGGGGAATCGCATTCGATAATCGCGCCGATCTTGGGCAACTTTTGGCGATCAAACCCTGGCTGGTGATCGACGCCTCTGGCCCGTTTCAGGGTAGCGACTTTGAACTCGCCAAGGCGGCCCTCGAATCCGGCGCCCATTGGATCGATCTCGCCGACGCGCGCGACTATGTCCTGGGCTTCGCCGAGGCGCTCGATCCGCTGGCTCGCCGCAACAACGTCGTCGCCCTGACCGGCGCGAGTTCGACGCCGGCGCTTTCTTCGGCTGTCGTTGAATCCCTCACCGTGGGATGGCGCAGGATCAACTCGGTCGAGTCCGCCATAGCCCCCGGCGGCGCCAGCGACGTCGGCCTTTCGGTAATCGAGGCCATCCTGTCCTATGCAGGACGTCCCGTGCCAATCTTCAGCGGCGGACGACTTCAGACGACCATCGGCTGGGGCTCGGCCGAGCGCTGGAACTTTCCCGGCCTCGGCTTTCGTTTCGTCTCCCCGGTCGAGACGCCCGATACAGAATTATTGCCCAAATATCTGGGCATAGGCGAGCGAGTCCGCTTTTTCGCCGGTCTCGAATCCCGCCTGGAGCATTTCGGACTGCTGGCGCTGGCGCGTGTCTTCGGCGGCAAATGCAGGTCTTCCCTTCTGGCGAAAACCCTCCACCGCGCACGACGATTCACGCGGCCATTTTGCGGCGATCGCGGCGGCATGGCGATCCGTGTCGCCGGCATTGACAAGGACGGCGCGCCGGTGAAATCGCAATGGAGCCTGATAGCCGAAAAAAATGACGGGCCGAACGTGCCGACGCTTGCAGCCGTCGCCGCTGTCCGCGCCCTGCTCGCCGAAAGCATCGCGCCGGGCGCGCGACCTTGCGTCGGAGTCCTGCAACTGCCGGCGATCGAACAGGAAATGCGGAAGTTCGCGATCACGACGAAGCACGAGTTATATTGACAGCGCCCTCGCGCGGGGTCGAAACTCCTGACTTCAGGAGCCTCGCATGCATGCCATGGTCCTCAACCGCATCGGCGCGCCGCTCGAATGGACCGAGCGCCCCGATCCGCTGCCCGGCCCAGGCGAAATCCGCATAAAAATCGCCGCCTGCGGCGTCTGCCGGACGGACCTGCATGTGGTGGACGGCGAGCTGCCAAACCCTCGCTTTCCCATCATTCCCGGCCATGAAATCGTCGGCCGCATCGACCGTCTCGGTTCAGGCGTCAGCGGCTTTTCCCTAGGCGAACGCGTCGGCGTGCCGTGGCTCGGCCATACCTGCCAGACCTGCCCCTATTGCGCCGGCGGCCACGAAAACCTCTGTGACGCGCCGCAATTCACCGGTTTTTCGCGCGATGGCGGCTATGCCGAGCTGACTGTCGCCGACGCGCGTTTCGCCTTTCCGCTCGGCGAAGCCGGCCAAAAAACGCTGGACGACGCCTCGCTCGCGCCCCTGCTCTGCGCCGGGCTGATCGGCTGGCGGGCGTTCAAGATCGCGGGCAAGAGCGCCGGGCGCGTCGAAAGGCTCGGCCTCTACGGTTTTGGCGCCGCCGCGCATATCCTGGCCCAGGTCGCGGTCAAGCAGGGCCATCGGGTGTTCGCCTTCACCCGGCCCGGCGACCGGGCGACGCAGGATTTCGCGGAAAAACTCGGGGCGGCGTGGGCGGGCGGCTCTGACGAGGCGGCGCCGGAACCGCTCGACGCGGCGATCATTTTCGCGCCCGTCGGCAACCTGGTTCCGCTGGCGCTGAAATCGGTGCGCAAAGGCGGCGCGGTGGTCTGCGCCGGCATCCACATGAGCGACATTCCAGCCTTCCCCTATTCGCTCCTTTGGGAAGAGCGACAACTCGTCTCGGTCGCCAATCTCACCCGCCGCGACGGGCTTGAGTTCTTGCGCCTCGCGCCGCAGCTCGGCGTGAAGACGACGACAAGGCTCTATCCGCTGGCGCAGGCCAATGCGGCGCTCGCCGACCTGCGCGCCGGCGCCTTCGACGGCGCGGCGGTGCTGATACCCTGACGAGAAAACAAAGCTGGGGGGCGAAAATCTTGGCCAAGGACAAATCCGCCATCGTGACGAAGAGATTTCGCGTCAAGGAGGATAGCAAGGTCGATCTCGCCGACTGGCCGACGCTGGTCGAACCGGTCTACCGATCGAAGGAGGATTACCACGCCGTCCTCGCCGATCACATCGCGCGGCTGAGCGACCTGCAGCAAAAGCTCTACGCCGACAACGGCCAGGCGCTGCTGCTGGTGCTCCAGGCCATGGACGCGGCGGGCAAGGACGGCGTCGTCCGCCATGTCATGTCGGGCGTCAATCCGCAGGGCTGCCAGGTCACGAGCTTCAAGCATCCCGGGGCCGCGGAGCTGGCGCACGATTTCCTGTGGCGCGCCGCCAACGCCTTGCCGGAGCGCGGCAGGATCGGCATTTTCAACCGCTCGCACTACGAGGACGTGCTGATCGTGCGCGTCCATCCGCAATTGCTGCAGCCCGAGGGGTTCGACCCGGCCGGCGAGTCGGAAAAATTCTGGAAGGAGCGCTTTCATTCGATCCGCTCCTTCGAGCGGCATCTTCGCGCCAACCATATCCATGTGCTGAAATTTTTCCTTCACCTGTCGAAGGACGAACAGCGCAAGCGGTTCCTCGCCCGCATCGACGAGCCGGAAAAGAACTGGAAGTTTTCGCAAGCCGACATGGAGGAGCGAGGCTACTGGGACGAATACGCCCGCGCTTATGAAACCTGCCTGTCGGAGACCAGCACGCAGGACGCGCCGTGGTTCGTCGTCCCGGCCGACGACAAATTGTCCACCCGCCTGATCGTGTCGCAGATCGTGCTGGAAAAGCTCGAATCGATGAAGCTGGCCTTTCCCAAGGTCAGCGAAGCGCGCAAGGCGGAGCTGCAAGCAATTCGCCGTCAGCTCGCGTGTTAGTCGAGTTGATCGGCGGCCGCCGCAAACGACAAGGCGGCGGACCTGCCGGACCGCCGCCTTTTTCGACCCGATCGAAGGGATCGCCTAGAATCAGCCGTTGAGCTTCCAGCCGTCGCCGGTGCGGCAGGCGGTGCCCTTGCCGACCGCCGGACGGCCGTTGATATAGACTGTGTGGGTGAAATCGCGGCAGTCGCCCGAGCCCGCCGCCGGCGCGACATAGCCGTAGGAGCCGTCGTCGCCGCGCCAGGTCTTGCGGTCGCCGCTCGCGAGCGCCGCGACTTCCGCCTTGTTGGCTGCGGCCTTGTCGGTCGCGTCGAGATTGGCGCCGAGCGAGCCGCTGGTCAGCCCCATATACGGGGCGGGCGCAGTGGCGGCGACAGGCGGCGGCGTCGCGCCCGAGCTCGAAGCGCAACCCGAAAGCGTTGCAAGGACAGCGAATGCAAAACCGGCGCGCGCCAGAAACTCCACGGCAGAACCTCCCCAGAAAACCTGCGAAAATAGCATTGACGCGCCCGAAGCGCGATCATCGGCGCAGACTAGACCCTGGCGCCGCGCCGCGAAAGACGCGGGCGGCGATTTTCTGGCGGTGTGTTTTTCTGGTCGCGCGCCAAATCAGAGGCTGCGCGCCCAGGCCGGTCGCAGCGGCGCCGCTTCGGGCGCGGCGATCGCCGCGCGCAGCTCACGCAGCAGGCGCGCCTTGTCCGCCCCGAGACTTCCCTTCAGGATCAGCCAGTTCGAAGCGTGATCGCTGCGAAATACCGTTCGTTTCAGCTCCAGCGCGGAGAGGAACTGCTCCATTTCCCGCAGCAGGCCCGGCACATCGAGCGGCGTCCAGGCGGGGAATTTTTCGCGCAGCCGCGCCTCGCCTTGCGGAAAGCTCACGACGAGGGTGGCGAGAAACTCCGGCTGCGCGGCGTTGATCAGCGCGGCCGAGTTTTCCGCATGTTGTCGCCACAGCGCCTGGCCGCCGAGGCCGTTGAGGATCATCACCGAGCGCTTGATCCCGGCCTCGCCCAGCTTTCCGAGCGCCTCGCGCGTCGTCTCGAAAGTCTCCCCCTTGTCGACGCCGGCCAGCACTTGGTCGTCACCCGATTCGGCCCCCACATAAACCAGCGACAGGCCAAGCGCCGCCAGCTGGCGCAGGTCCGCCGCCGATTTCTTGCGCAGATTGCGCGGCAGGCAATAGCTCGACACCCTGCGCACGCCCGGCAGGTCGCGGCGGATCGCCTCGAGCACGCTCGCAAGGCGGCGCACGGACAGCGTCATCGCATCGCCGTCGGAAAGGAAGACGCGCTTGACCCCGGCGCCAAATTGCTCGCCGCAGCGCTTGATGCTCTCCAGAACCTCGTCTTCGGCGCGCGGACGAAAACGCTTTTGCGGCGCGGTGTACATTTCACAGAACGCGCACCTGTTCCAGGAGCAGCCGTCCGTCAGCGGCAGGATCAGCGACTCCGCTTCGCTCGGCGGGCGATAGACGGGTTCGACATAGCGGATGGGATCTGGCGTCATGCGAACAGTTTAGCGCAACAGCGGCGAAAAGTGGAACGCTCAAACTCAATCCGGCGGCAGCGCCGGCAGGACGAGGATGGCGCGCAAGCCGCCGAGCGGCGACTGGCCCAGCTCCAGCCGGCCGCGATAGGCCGTCGCCAGCTCCGAGACGATCGACAGGCCGAGGCCCGAACCGGGCTTGCTCTCATCGAGCCGTCGCCCGCGCCGCAAGGCTTCCTCGCGCTGCTCGGGCGCCAGGCCCGGTCCGTCGTCGTCAATCGTCACGCGGAAGAAGGCCCGGTCGCGGCCGCCCGTCGGCAGGACCTCGACGTTCACCAGCACTTCGCGGCGCGCCCATTTGCAGGCGTTGTCGATCAGATTGCCGGCCATATCGTCGAAATCCTGCTTTTCGCCGAGAAAACGCAGGCGTTCCGGGCATCGCACAGTCAGATCGACGGCCGGATAGATCTTGTCGAAGGCGCGCTCCATGGCGGCGAGCGCGGGGGCCGGATCGGCGGCGGCGCCGATCGCGCCGGCCCGCGTCGCGGCGCGGGCGCGTTCCAGATAGAAGGCGACCTGGTCGCGCATGACCTCGGCCTGCTCGCCGACCTTTGCCGCCAGGGGCGAGGATTCGGCGTCCGCCTCGTTGACAATGACGCTGAGCGGGGTTTTCAGCGCATGGGCGAGATTGCCGACCTGGATGCGCGCCAGTTCGACGATTTCGCGATTGGCGCCGATCAGCAGGTTGAGTTCGTCGGCCAGCGGCGCGATCTCAAGCGGGAATTCGCCGGCGATATTTTCCGCCTGCCCACGCCTGACCGCGATCACGTCCCGGCGCAGCCGCCGCAACGGCCGCAAGCCATAGCGCGCCTGGAAAGCCATGGCCGCCACCAGCAGCAGGCCCAGCAGCAGGAACGTGACGCCGAGATCGATCTCGAATTGCGTCACCTGGCCGTCGACGCTTTGCGTGGTCGCCGCCACCTGCACCAGATAGCGGCCCTCGTCGCCCGCGTCGATGACGCGCTCCAGCATGCGCAAGGGCTTCCTGTCCGGCCCCTCGACGACGCCGCGCCGGCGTCCGTCCGCATCGACCGTGGCCTGCGCGTCGGTCAGGCGCGGCAGGCGCGAGGCGAAAAGCGAGTGCGAGGCGCGGATCTGCGGCGGATCCACGTCGAGCCGCGTGATCTGCCAGTACCAGCCCGACAGCGCCAGCTCGAATTGCGGTTCGCCGAGCTGGGAATCGTCCTTGCCCGAGGCGATGTCGGCGACCAGCGCGCGCAAATAGATGCCGAGCTGGTCATCGAGCGCCGCTTCCGCCGTGTCGCGATAAAGCGCCGACAGCGCGAGGCCTGCGAGCGTCAGGATGACGACGCAGGCGAGCGCCGAGGACCAGAACAGCCGCGCCGCGATGGATGTCGAGCCATATCGCCACTTCATGTCATTTGGCCGGGGCGCGGTCCCCCGCGGCGCCGGGCTCCATCACATAGCCGAGTCCACGCACCGTCTGCAGCACTTCGACGCCGAGTTTCTTGCGCAGGCGACCGATAAAAACCTCGATCGTGTTGGAATCGCGATCGAAATCCTGGTCGTAGAGATGTTCGACGATCTCCCCGCGCGACACCACCCGTCCGGCGTGATGCATCAGATAGGCGAGCAGCCGGTATTCATGCGAGGTCAGCTTGACCGGCGCGCCGGAAACCAGCACCCGTCCGGACTTGGTGTCGAGCGCCACCGGGCCGCAGACCAGTTCGTTGCTGGCGTGGCCGGTCGAGCGGCGCAGCAGCGCCCGCAATCGCGCCAGCACCTCCTCCAGATGGAAGGGCTTGGGCACATAATCGTCGGCGCCGGCGTCGAAACCCTGCACCTTTTCGCTCCAGCCGTCGCGCGCCGTCAGGATCAGCACCGGCATGTCGCGCCCGGCCTTGCGCCAGGCCGTCAGCACGGAAATGCCGTCCAATTTCGGCAGGCCTATGTCGAGCACGACAGCATCATAGGGTTCGGTGTCGCCGAGGAAATGCCCTTCCTCGCCATCAAGCGCCGAATCGACGGCGTAGCCGGCCGCCTCCAGCGCGGCGACGAGCTGCCGATTGAGATCCTTGTCGTCTTCGATCACGAGCAGGCGCAAGACTTGGTCCTCTTCCAGATGATTTCCGATCCGATGGTGTTCGGACTAATGCGTGTTCAGCGCGCCGACGACAGCCCCGGTCGTCGCGTTCATATATACATGGATCAGTCGGCCATTGGGACGCAGCAGGCTGATCTCGTAGATGTCGATATCCTTCCAGTGGCACAGTTTCCCGGTCAGCGCCTCGGCATGCGTCATGGTCGCCGCCTTGCGCATCAGCTCGAAGGGCTCGCGCAGCTTCTGGCTGACCACACGCTCGCGCGTCTCGGCCGGCGAATAGCACGCGTGCGGCCCTGGCGGCCGAGGCTCGAGCATGCGCCCGCGCTCGTCGGGCCTCGGTCCGCGCAGATCGGGCTCGACATCATAATCATAAGCGCGCGGGCCATCGTAGCGCGGGCCGCCGAAATGCGGGACGCCGATGAGCGGCCGGACAAAGGGCCAGAGGCCAAGGCGCAGGCCATCGGCATGGACCGCCCCGACGCCGAGGGCGAACCAACCGCAAAGTCCGACCAAGGCTAATTTCGTCCAAATTTTGGCCATAAGACAGTCTGGCCACTCCAGTCTGAACGCGGCGTGAACCGCGAAAAACATGATGCCGCGAAATTGTCGTCCTGAGAAGGGCGGATTGCAGTCGCTTTTTGGCCGCAATGCCGCCTTCGCCGCGCCCTGGCGCTGAATTTCGCGACGGCGGACAGCTTGCCAGACAATCCGCCTTCATGCCACCTATGCGCCAGTCGAGGGCTGCTCGTCGCAGGCGCCACGGATTGGCGCCGGATCAGGGCCGGAGTGGGTTCATTGTCCAACCTGAAATCATTGCCGGTCGCCGCGGCCGCGGCTTTGGCCCTTGGCTTCGCGGCGACGGTCTTCGCGCTGCAGGGCGATCCAGGCTTTGGCGCGGTCCGTTTCGGCCCCTGGACCACATGGCCGCAACTCGGCGGCCCGGACATCGACCCCTACGCGCGCGCGGTGGCGGCGGTCGATGGCCTGCTGCCGCTCGGCGCGAACGAAGGCGAGACCTTCATCGCCCAAGCCGACGATCATGGCGCGCCGCTCAATTCGCGCTGCGATTACCGGATTTCCGGCTCGGCCATCCCCGCCCGCTACTGGACGCTCACCGCCTATGACGTGGACGGTCGTTTGCGCGCCAACGCCTCCGGGCGCTATGGGCTGACCTCCGCCGCGCTGCTGCGCTCGGCGGACGGCGGCTTTTCCATCGCGGCGGCGCGCGAGGCGCGGTCCGGCAATTGGCTGCCGCTCGGCGAGAAAAGCCGTTTCAGCCTGGTGCTGCGCGCCTATGAGACGAACACGGGCGCGGTCGAAGGGGCCTATGAAGGCCTGGTCATGCCGACAATCATGCGCGGCGAGTGCTCATGACGCCGCAATCGAGCCGGTTCGACCGGGCCATCGGCGTCATCCCCTGGCTGCTTGGCGCCCTGTTCGGCGCGGCGGGGCTTCATCTCTTGGCGATTCTGGCGCTGCCCGGCATGGCGCCCGGCTCGGCCTGGCGCCGCCTCGCCCTGAATTCGCCGCCGGGCCAGTTGACGGCATTGACCCGCGCGGCGCCGGGCGCGGACGCAACGACTTTCCCCGACCCGTTCGCCGCCTTGTCGCTTTGCCGCTTCGACCTGTCGAAGGGGGCGCTGCGCCTGCGCGCCCGTTCCGACGGCGACCGCCCGTTCTCGGTGTCGGTGCGGCTGGCGGACGGCACGATCATCTACAGCGCCAATGACCGCCAGACGCCAAAGGGGATATTCAACATCTTGATCGTCACCCAGGCGCAGGCCGATGACCTCGACAGCGCGCGCGACGACGCCGACCAGGAAGAAGCGACGGCGCCCCGTGCGGCGGATGATGAATTGCGTCTGATCTCGCCCGGCAAAAAGGGCTTTGCCCTGTTTCGCACGCTCAGCCTGAGCGAAGGCGGATATGCGGCGGCGGCAGGCCGCACGAAAATCGAATGCGCGATTGAAAAGCCTGCGCCTTGACGGCGCCCAGATAACGCGCCTTGAGGGCGGCAATGGAAAATATCCGTGCTGGCGAATCAGGCGCGCTTCCTGCGGCGCGGACGCGGCGAGGCGGAGCCGCCGCGACGGCGGTTCGGAGCCTTGTCGGCGCCGTCCTCTTCGCGGCAATAGCGCACGCCGAGAAAGAACAGGATCTGCGCCGGGCCTTCTGGCCGGGAGAGCGGAGCGCGGCGCCTCGCCTCGCCTGGAAATGGAACGACTTCGCCCATAAAATTCACCCTCGCGTCCTACGGAGCCCGAATCGCTTGCGCGGGACATGGAAAGGCGCGTCCGTTAAAATTCTCCGCTTTCCCCGTCCTCGGACGCATTAAAGAATTGCGATGGTTAATGATGTGTCAATAAAGCTCGGCTAGCGTCGCGGATAAGCAAAATTATTGGGACCGACGCTCATGCAGACCGACATTTACGCCCGCCTGCGCGACCTGGCGGCCTCGGCCAACTCCAAGCCCGCCGAAATGCGTCCGGTCCTGCTGCGCGTGATCACTGACCTGTTCGTCCTGCACGCCCAGCACACCCCGCAGGAATTGCGGCTTTACGAGGAAATGGCGGGCAAGCTGATCGACGATTCCGACGAGGCGAACCTGACGCTGGTTGCGCGCAAACTGGCGCGCTGCGCCGATTCGCCCGTCTCCGTCATCAACAGGATCCGCGCCCGGGGCGGCGCCCCGGCCAACGAGATCCTGCTCGTCAACGCACAGGTCGAATGGCGCGACCTGCGCGGCATCGCCGCCAGCGGCGCCTGCGAGCAGGCCTGCGCCATCGCCCACCGCTCCGATCTCGACCGCGAAATCACGCGAATTCTGGCCGGCCGGCCGGAACGGGAAATCGCCCGGGCGCTCGCGGGCAACGCCAAGGCGCCGCTCGCCCTGGAGGACGTGCGGCTCCTGTCCGCGCGAGGCCGCGAGGACGCCGCGCTGGCGCAGGCGCTGCTGGGCCGCGGCGACCTGGGCCTCGAGCATTTGCCGCTCTATCTCTCCGCCGACGCGGGCCAGCGTGAAAAATTCGTCGAGCTGACCCGCGCCGACGGGCTCGCCCAGGCGGGACGCCATGCTGTCGCCGAATCGCTCGACGAAGCGTCCTGCGCACATCTCGAAGCCGGCGCCTTGCGGCAGAAACGCTCGACCTTCGCGCTGATCCTCGCCGAATTCCTCCGCTGCGATTCGCTTTGCGCGCGAAAGATCGTCGACGACGAAAGCGGCGACGCCTTGACCCTGGCCTTCATCTCCATCGGCCTGCCGCAGGAAATCGGGGCGCGGATCTTTCTCATCGCCTTTCCCAAGGTGGCCCTGTCGAACGAGTCCTTCAACCACAACATGCGCCTGTTCGCCGCGCTGCAGCGGCGCGACGCCGCGCGCATCGTCTCAGCGATCACCGGCGACGAACAAAGCGCCAGCGCCGCCTACCTGCGCGCGCAGGCCCGACGCGCGCCGCTCGGTTTTCCGCTCGCGGCGACCGGCGGGAACAGGGCGCCAGCGCAGGACGAGCGCGACAGCTTGCCAGCGGCTGCGCGCTGAAAAGGCCCCGCCGGGCGGGCGCTTATTTTCCCTTCGCCACCACGCCGACGATCGGCCCCATCGGCAGGGTGAAATCGTCGCGGCCGAGTTCCGGGGCGTAGAGCGCGGAAATCGACCCATCGAGGAACAGCGCGTTGTCGCATTGCAGCCTGTCGCGGAACAGGCTGGCGAATTCATGGAAGGTCACGGGTTCGTTGGAAATGGCGAAGACCGCCATGCCGGCGTGGTCGATCCCCACGCCATTGCGCAATTTTTCCGACGTGCCGTCGGCATGGATGCGCGGGTGGATCGCGCCGTTCAGCACCAACATGGGGCCGGATTGCGTCGCATAGTCGGCGGCCGGCCGCTCCTTCAGGAAACGCGAGGTCTCCCATACGCCAGCCTGGCCGCCGCCGACGAAAAACACGCCGTTCGGCTTCATGGTGAAATTCGCTTTTCCGGCGCGCGTGTTGGCGCGCCGCAGCTGCGCGCCATGCTCGACGTAAAGGCCGATCGGCGCGTTTTTCACGTCATACATGCCGCCGTTCATGCCGAAGACCAGCTTTTCACCCGGCTTCAGGCTTGCGGCCACCGCCTCGAAACTGCCCAGCGGCTGGCCGTCGGTACCGCGCCAGAAGGTGCGCAGATCGTCTTTTTTTGGATCGAACCGGCAAACCGTATAGGATCTTTCCGCCTCGTCCATGTCGGCGCAGGGCGCCGCCGCGGCAACCGGAGCCTGGGCCATGGCCAGGGCGGGCGCGACCGCCGAACCCAGCAGGAAAAGCGAGGCCAGAAAGGCCTTTCTGGCTCTGGCTCGGGCTTTATCCGCGCGCAAGGATTTTAGTATTGCTAAAATCACCAAATTCTTTAGCCTCGTCGCCATGAAGCTGGCGGACTGGTTACGCAAATCCGGCGTGAGCCGAATCGAATTCTCAAGGCGGCTCGGCCTGACGCCCGGCGCCGTGAGCCAGCTGTGCAATCAGGACAGCGTGTGGATGTCGCGCGAAACGGCGCAGGCCATCGCGCGCGAGACTCAAGGGGCGGTGACGCCCAACGACTTTCTGCCCGACGTTGCGAGCGAGGTAAAGATGCTGGAGGCATCCATGTCAAATTCCGTGATGCAGGCCGTCGAAGCGATCAAGCGCGGCGAAATCGTCATTGTCACCGATGACGACGACCGCGAGAACGAGGGCGACCTGGTGATGGCCGCGAGCCTGTGCTCGCCCGAAAAAATGGCCTTCATCGTCCGCAATTGCTGCGGCATCGTCTGCGCGCCGCTGACGCTTTCCGAGGCCCGCCGCCTGCACCTCCAGCCGATGGTGGCGGAAAACGACGCGCCGCTCGGCACCGCCTTCACCGTCTCGGTCGACGTCCGGCACGGCCTGACCACCGGAATTTCCGCCGAGCAGCGCGCCAATACGGTGCGCGGCCTCGCCAACAACAATCTCGGCGCCAATGATTTCGTGCGGCCCGGCCATGTGTTTCCGCTCATCGCCAAGGAGGGCGGCGTGCTGATGCGCTCCGGCCATACCGAGGCGGCGGTCGATCTGTGCAAGCTGGCGGGCCTGCCGCCGGTCGGCGTGATCTGCGAACTGGCCAATGACGACGGCACCGTCATGATGGGGGCGCAAATCGCCGCCTTCGCGGAAAAACACCAGCTCAAGCAGATTTCGGTCGCCGACCTCATCGCCTATCGCCAGACGCGCGACAAGCTGGTCGAGCGCGTCGCCGCCTTCCCGGTCAAGACGCGGTTCGGCGATTTCACCGGCTACGCCTTCGTCACACCCTTCAATTCGGTGCAGCATTTCGCGCTGGTCGCGGGCGACGTCGGCGACGGCCGCGACGTGCCGGCGCGCCTGCATCGCGCCGACATATTGTCCGACCTTTTCGGCGCGAGATCAGCCATCAACTCCTCGCTC
Organism: uncultured Alphaproteobacteria bacterium; assembly: GCA_963828185.1. GTDB lineage: Bacteria > Pseudomonadota > Alphaproteobacteria > Rhizobiales > Beijerinckiaceae > Rhodoblastus. The sequence goes on from CAWHDV010000002.1 coordinate 342,713, forward strand.
GAGGCGTTCCAGAAGCGGGGACGCGGCGTGCTGATCTATCTGCGCGACGGCGCGGCCGGCGTGCCGGCCAATCTCGTCGGCCAGAAGGAGGAAACGGGCGCCGAGAACGCGCGCGCGAAAAACTGGCTCGATATCGGCCTCGGGGCGCAGATCCTGCGCGATCTCGGGGTTTCGTCGATCCGCCTGCGCACCAGCGCCCCGCGCAAATATGTCGGCCTCCAAGGGTTCGGCATCGAGATCACCGGCATCGAGAGCGACAAATGACCGACGAGGAAGATCGCCGCCACAAGGAAAAGATGGCCAAGCGCAAGCAGGTCCAGGACGCCGAGGTCGCCGGCAAGACCATCGAGTCCAAAGGGCTTCTCATCGTCAACACCGGCCCCGCCAAGGGCAAGTCCACCGCCGCTTTCGGCCTCGTCCTGCGCGCGCTCGGCCATGGCTGGCGGGTCGGCGTGGTGCAGTTCGTCAAGGGCGCATGGTCTACTGGCGAGCGCACGGCGCTGGAGCGCTTTTCCGATCTCGTGTCCTGGCACACGATGGGCGAAGGCTTCACCTGGGAGACGCAGGACCGCGCCCGCGACGTCGCCGCCGCTGCCCGCGCCTGGGAGAAGGCGAAGGAATTGATGGCCGACGAGACAATCAGGCTGATCGTGCTCGATGAGTTGAACATCGCGCTTCGCTACGACTACCTGCCGCTCGACGAAGTCGTGGCGTTTTTATCCGCCCGGCGGCCCGACCTGCATGTCGTCGTCACCGGCCGCAACGCCAAGTCGGAACTGATCGCGTGCGCCGACCTGGTGACGGAAATGCAGGTGGTGAAGCACCATTTCGCGGCGGGCGTGAAAGCGCAGCAAGGCATCGAGTTTTAGGATGGCCAAGGCCCTCATGTTCCAGGGCACGGGCTCGGATGTCGGCAAGTCGCTGCTGGTGGCGGGCTTTTGCCGCGCCTTCGCGCGGCGGGGCTTGCAGGTCAAACCGTTCAAGCCGCAGAACATGTCGAACAACGCGGCCGTGACCGAAGACGGCGGCGAGATCGGCCGCGCCCAGGCGTTGCAGGCGCGCGCCTGTTTTTGCGCGCCGAGCCTCGACATGAATCCGGTGTTGTTGAAGCCGCAAAGCGATGTCGGCTCGCAGATCGTCGTGCAGGGGAAAATCTTTGGCGTTGCGCGGGCCAAAGATTATCAGGCGCTGAAACCGCAACTCGCGAGCTTCGTCGCCGAATCCTTCGCCCGCCTGCGGAAAGACGCCGACCTGGTGCTGGTCGAGGGCGCCGGCAGTCCGGCCGAGATCAACCTGCGCCAGGGCGACATCGCCAACATGGGTTTTTCGCGCGCGCAAAACGTGCCGGTGGTGCTGATCGGCGACATCGATCGCGGCGGCGTCATCGCGCAGATCGTCGGCACCAAAGCCGTGCTCGACCCGCTCGACGCGGCGATGGTGCGCGGCTTCCTCGTCAACAAGTTTCGCGGCGACGCCAGCCTGTTCTCGGACGGCATGGAGCTGATCGCGCGAAAGACCGGATGGCCCGCTTTGGGGCTGATCCCGTTTTTTCCGCAGGCCGCGCGCCTGCCGGCCGAAGACGCCATGGCGCTGGCGCATGCTCGCGCGGAAAATCCGGGCGGAAGAAAAATCATCGCCGTCCCCATGCTGCCGCATATCAGCAATTTCGACGATTTCGATCCGCTGAAACTCGAGCCGGACGTGAGTCTCGTCATGATCCGGCCGGGCGAGCCCTTGCCGCTCTGCGACCTGATCGTGCTGCCGGGAACCAAAACCACCATCGCCGACCTCGCCTTTTTCCGGGCTGAAGGCTGGGACGTTGATTTGCACGCCCATGTCCGGCGCGGCGGCAAGGTTTTGGGCGTTTGCGGCGGCTACCAGATGCTTGGCGGAAAGATCGCCGACCCGCACGGCATGGAGGGGCCAGCCGGGGTTGTCGAGGGTTTGGGGCTGCTCGATGTCGAGACGGAACTGACGGCGGAAAAAATTTTACGCGCTTGCGCAGGAATCTCGACGCCGGATGGCGCCGCCTTCTCCGGCTATGAAATGCATGTCGGCGAAACCCGGGGCGCCGATTGCGCGAGACCGTTCCTGACCTTCGCCGACGGACGCGCCGACGGCGCCATGTCACCCGACGGAAACATCCGCGCCTGCTACGTGCATGGCCTGTTCGCGCATGAGGACTTTCGCGCGACGCTGTTGCGCTGGATCGGCGCCGAAACGTCGAGCCTCGCCTATGAGGCGGAAATCGAGCGCACGCTCGACGCGCTCGCCGACCATCTCTCCCGCTACGTCGATTTGGACGCTTTGCTCGCGCTCGCGGATTAAAACACTTCTCCGGTCTTCTCGCCCGGCCCCGTCATTGCGAGCGAAGCGAAGCAATCCACCTTTGGCGAGAACCTCGGCGTGGATTGCTTCGTCGCTCATGCTCCTCGCAATGACGGCTCTGAAACCGGTCGAACCGTGTCGGTCCTAAGCCTGCTTGCGGTGGTCGCGCGCCACCAGCGTGTAGATCGCCGGCGTCACGAACAAAGTGAACATCGTGCCGACGCTCATGCCCGCCGCGATGACGATGCCGATGGCGGCGCGCGAGCGCGCCCCGGCGCCCGCCGCGATGATCAGCGGCAGCATGCCGACCACCATCGCCGCCGTGGTCATCAGGATCGGCCGCAACCGCACCCCCGCAGCGTGCTGGATCGCCTCGCGCGGCGAAAGCTGCTTATTGCGCTGCATGTGGTTGGCGAAATCGACCATCAGGATGCCGTGCTTGGAAATCAGCCCGATCAGCGTCATCAACCCGATCTGCGTGTAGATGTTGATCGAGGCTGCGCCGAAGAAGCCCAGCACGTTCAAGGGCAGCAGCGCGCCGAACATCGAGGTCGGCAAGGCGACGAGGATGATGAAGGGATCGCGGAAGCTTTCGAACTGCGCCGCCAGCACCAGATAGATGACAACAAGCGAGAAGATGAAGGCGATGGCCAGCGTATCGCCTTCCTGCATGAACTGCCGGCTTTCGCCCTGGAAGTCGTAGGTATAGCCCGGCGGGAAGATTTCCTGCGCCTTGTCCTTCAGGAACCCGAGCACCTCGCCGAGCGTGTGGCCGGGGAAAGGCACGCCGGACAGGGTCGCCGAATTGAGCTGCTGGAACGAGATCAAGGCGTTGGGCTGCACGTTGGCGGCTACGCTGGCGACAGTCGACAGCGGCGTCAGCGCCCCACTGGCGGTGCGCACTTGATAGCGCGTCAGCCAGTCTGCGTTGAGGCGGAAATCGCGCGGCGCCTGCGGGATGACCTGGTAGGAGCGGCCGTCGAGGTTGAAGCGGTTGACGTAATTGCCGCCGAGGAAGGTCGCGAGCGTCGCGCCGATGTCCTGCATGGTGACGCCGAGATTGTTGGCCTTGGCGGCGTCGATCTTGACCTCGAATTGCGGCGTGTCGAATTTGAGATCGCCGTCGGTGAACAGGAACAGCCCGCTCTTGCGCGCCTCGGCCTGCAGCTTGTCGAGCACGCCGGCCAGCGTGCGGTAGTCGCCCGCCGTGCGGATGACGAATTGCACCGGCGGGCCGCCGGTCGAGCCCGGCAGGGCCGGCAGCGAGAAGGCGAAGATCTGCGCTCCCGTCTGGTCGGCCAGTTTCGCCTGGAGGCCCTGCATGATCTGGGCCTGGCTGCGCTTGCGCTCGTCCCAGGGCTTCAGCAAAAGCCCGGCCATGGCGGTATTGACGCCGGGCGAACCGTTGATGACGAAGACATGGCTTTTCTCGTCGACGTGATCGAAGACAGCCGTCTTGAGCCGCGACGTCACCTGCTCGAGATAATCGAGATTGGCCGATTGCGGCGTCTTGATCATCGTCAGCAGGATGCCCTGGTCCTCCTCCGGCGCCAGTTCGCGCGGCGTCGAGACATACATGATGGCCGTCAGCGCCAGCACGCCGCCAAGAACCAAAACGGTGAGAGCGCGGAAATTCAGCGTCCGGCGCAGCAGGCGCTCGTAGCGCGCGCGCAGGCCCTCGAACGCGTCGTCGAGCCATTCCACCATGCCGCGCTTGCCGGCGGGCGCGCCGGGAGCATGTCGCTCATGCGGGCGCAACAGCTTGGAGCACATCATCGGCGACAGGGTCAGCGCGATGACGCCCGACACCACCACGGAGCCGGCGAGCGTGAAGGCGAATTCCTTGAACAGCGCGCCGGTCAGGCCCGAGACGAAGCCGATCGGCGCATAGACCGCCGCCAGCGTGATCGTCATGCCGATGACCGGCAATGCGATTTCGCGCGCGCCGGTCAGGGCGGCGTCGTGCGGCGTCATGCCCTCCTCGATGTGGCGATAGATGTTCTCGACCACGACGATGGCGTCATCGACCACGAGGCCGATGGCGAGGACGAAGGCCAGCAGCGTCAGGAGGTTGATCGAATAGCCGAGCAGCATCATCACCATCATGACGCCGATCAGCGACAGCGGAATGGTGACGATGGGGATCAGCGTCGAGCGCAGGTCGCCGAGGAACAGGAAGATGACGATGATGACGATGACCGCCGCCTCGATCAGCGTCTTGGCGACCTCATGGATCGAGGCGCGAATGAATTCGGTGGCGTCATAGGCGATGGCGCCCTTGATGCCATCGGGAAGGCCGGCCTCGATTTCCGGAAAGGCCTTGCGCACATCGGCGATGACGGTCAGCGGATTGGCGGTCGGCGTCGCGTAGACGCCGATGAACACCGCCTTGAGTCCGTCGAACACGGCGGAAGAATCGACGCTCTCCGGCCCGAGTTCGATGCGCGAGACATCGCCGAGCCGCACCAGGGCGTCGCCGCGGCTGGAGATCACCAGTTGCGAAAAGGCGCGCGCATTGTCGAGCGAGGTCAGCGCGTTGATGCTGGTCTGGGTGAAATCATCCTTCACCTGGCCGGCGGCGGAGGTGAAATTATTGGCCGCGAGGGCATTGCGGATGTCGGCGGCGGTGACGCCGCGCGCCGCCATCTTGTCGGGATCGAGCCAGACGCGCATGGCGAAATTCTGGCCGCCGAGGATCTGCGCGCTGGCGACGCCGTCGATGGTTTGCAGGCGCGGCTGCACCACGCGGGTCAGGTAATCGGTGATCTGCGGCTGGCTCAGCACGTCCGAATTGAACGACATGTAGAGCAAAGCTGTCCCCTGCCCCGCCTGCTTGACCACCACCGGGTCCTCGGCCTCTCGCGGAAGCTGGTACTTGACCTGGTTGACCTTGGAGAGAACGTCGGTCATCGCCCGGTCGGCGTTGGCGTTGAGGCGCAGGTTCAGCGTGATGGTCGAGACGTTCTGCTGCGAATTCGACACCAGCGTGTCGATGCCTTCGGCGCTGGCCACGGCCTGCTCGATCGGCGTGGTGATGAAGCCCTTGATCACGTCGGCGTTGGCGCCGGGATATTGCGTGGTGATGGTGATGGTCGCCGAGGACAGGGCCGGATATTGCCGGATCTGCAGGTTCAGTCCCGCCTGCGCGCCGACCAGCAGGATCAGCAGGCTGACGACGGTCGCCAGCACCGGACGGCGGATGAACAGGTCTGTAAAAGCGCCCATGGCGAAAAAATCTTTCGTTCGATTATTGCAGCGGCCGCATGGCTTCGGGCTTCATCGTCATGTCGGCGATGATCTTGACGGGGGCGTTGGGCTGCAACTTGATCTGTCCCTGGGTCACGACCTTGTCGCCCGCGTCGAGGCCCTGGACGAAGGCGACGCGGTCTTCGCGCGTTTCGCCGAGCCGCACCGTGCGGCGCTCGACATGCAATGGGCCGTCGAAGCCTTTCTTCGCGTCGTCAGGCCGCACGACATAGACGGAATCGCCGTAGAGCGAGAAAGCGACCGCCGTGCGCGGCGCGGTGACCACGCTTTGCGACGCTCCGGCGTCGATCGTCACATTGGCGAACATGCCGGGCATGATCTTCTTGTCGGGATTGGCGAGTTCGGCGCGCACGAGAACGGTGCGCGTGTCGCGGTCGACGCGGGCGTCGAGCACCTTGATCTTGCCGGTGAAGGCCGCGCCGCCCAGCGCGTCCACCTTCGCCGAGATTTCCTCGCCGACCGCCAGCGCCGCGTAATCCTGCTCGGGCGTCTGGAAATCGAGATAGATCGGATCGAGCTGCTGCAGCGACACGAGCGGCGCGCCGGCGGCGACATACTGGCCGACATCGACTTTGCGGATGCCGAGCCGCCCGGCGAACGGCGCGACGATGTTCTTCTGCGCGATCAGCGCGCGGGTGCGATCGAGCGCGCCCTCCGCCTGGTCGCGCTGCGCCTGCGCCAGATCGAAATTGGACTTGGTCGCCACGCCGCTCGACGTCAGCATCTGCTGGCGCTTGAACGCGAGTTCGGCGTTCTTCAGCATGGCGGCGTTGGATTTGAGATCCGCCTGGTCGGTCAAATCGTCGATCCGCGCGATCAGCGCGCCCTTCTGGACATCCTGGCCGTTGACGAAGCCGATCGCCGCGACAATGCCGCCGACCTGGCCGGCGACATCGATGCCGGGCACCGCCTTGAACGTCCCGATCACCTTTACACGGGGAGTCCAGGTTTCGGCGCGAGCGTCCTCGACCGCGACGCCGGACGCCGGGCGGGGCATGGCCGCCATGAAATGGCGCGTCATTTCCGGCTTTGCCTTGAACTGCAGCCATGCCAGCCCGCCGACGAGCGCGGCGAGCACAAGGAAAACGACGGTAAAAACGGTTTTGCGCATGGGATCAACCAGTTTGGGGGCCGCCAATTCAAAGCCCAAGGCGTCGCCGGGTTCTAGCTCATCGGCGTTTGAGCTGGCAAATGCAACCTCGGCCGCAGCCAGAGCGTTATAAGCCTTTCTGCGAAGACTGCCTGTTTTTTATGCAGCCGCGGTTCGATTGCCGTCCGAGAGGCAAGAATCAACGGTCACGCTCAAAGTTTAGGCTGTGAAAAAGCGCGAGGCGGTATTTATGTTAGGTCAAGGCGGGGCCGCAAAGGGCAATTCAAGCTGAGGAAATCGAATCGCGCCCCCCGCCCGGCGCTGACGCGCAAGAGGCGAATTGTATTTTTGCACAAAAGGCGATCAAGCCGATGACGATGCCCTGTTTCAACGAAATGTCCAATGGCGCCGGCGCGCCGCGCGAAATCTACCGCCGCATCGCCGAATGGCTGGAAAAATCGCCGCCCGGCCTGCTCAATTCCCGCCGCCAGCAAGCGGAAATGCTGTTTCGCCGCATCGGCATCACTTTCGCGGTTTATGGCGACAAGGACGCGGCGGAGCGCCTGATCCCCTTCGACATCATTCCCCGCCTGATCGGCCGCGACGAATGGGCGCGCCTTGAAGCCGGCCTGATCCAGCGCGTCAAGGCGCTGAACATGTTCCTCACCGACATCTATGGAGCGCAGGAAATCCTGCGCGCGAAAATCGTTCCCGACGACCTGATTTTCCGCAATCCCGCCTACCGGCCGGAGATGCAGGGCCACCGGGCGCCGCACGACATATGGACGCATATCGCGGGTATCGACATCGTGCGCGTCGACGACCACGATTTCTACGTGCTCGAAGACAATTGCCGCACGCCCTCGGGCGTCTCCTACATGCTGGAAAACCGCGAAATGATGATCAGGCTGGCGCCCGATCTCTTCGCCGACCATTCCGTCCTGCCGGTCGAGAACTACCCGAACTCGCTGCTCGCGTCGCTGCGCTCGGTGGCCCCGCGCTCGTGCGGGGACGAGCCGAACATCGTCGTGCTGACGCCGGGCCAGTACAACTCGGCCTATTACGAACATTCGTTCCTGGCCGACAAGCTCGGCGTGGAGCTTGTCGAAGGCGGCGACCTGACGGTCAAGGACGACATCGTCTACATGCGCACCACGGAAGGCTTGAAGCGCGTGGACGTGATCTATCGCCGCGTCGACGACGATTTCATCGATCCCCTGGTCTTCCGCCCCAATTCCTGCCTCGGCGCGGCCGGGCTGATGGGCGCCTATCACGCCGGCAACGTCACGCTCGCCAACGCCGTCGGCGCCGGCGTCGCCGACGACAAGGCGATCTATACCTACATGCCCGACATCATAAAATTCTATCTCGGCGAGGCGCCGCTTTTGAAGAATGTCGCGACCTGGCGCTGCCGCGAGAAGGAGCCGCTCGCCTATGTGCTCGACCACCTCAACGAGCTCGTGGTCAAGGAGGTCAACGGTTCGGGCGGCTACGGCATGCTGGTCGGACCGCACGCCAGCAAGCTCGAAATCGAGACCTTCCGCCAAAAGCTCATCGCCAATCCCGACAATTTCATCGCCCAGCCGACCTTGTCGCTTTCCACCTGCCCGACCTCGTTCACCGGCGGCGTCGCGCCGCGCCATGTCGACCTGCGGCCCTTCGTCCTGTCGGGCGCCGACGGCGTGCGCGTGGTGCCCGGCGGCCTCACCCGCGTGGCGCTGAAGGAAGGCTCGCTGGTCGTCAATTCAAGCCAGGGCGGCGGCACCAAGGACACCTGGATCCTCGAAACAAACGCCGGAGCCGGCTGAGGCTCCCGAAAGCCGCACCTTCACCGCAAAAAGAAATTTCGCCAAGGTCGTCCCCATGCTTTCCCGCACCGCCGACAATCTCTACTGGGTCTCGCGCTATCTCGAACGCGCCGACTTCCTCGCCCGCCTGATCGAGGCGTCGAGCCGCATCGCGGCGCTGCCGAAAGCCTATTCCGCCGCGCAGGACGAATGGGAGAGCGTGCTGATCGCCTCGGGCGCCGACGAGACTTTCTACGACCATTTCGAAACCGCCGACGAGGCCAATGTCGTCGATTACCTCGCCTTCGACGAACGCAACGCCTCGAGCATCCGCAATTGCATCGAATTCGCCCGCACCAACGCCCGCGCCGTGCGCACCGCGCTGACCATCGAAATGTGGGAGAGCATCAACAGCGCCTGGCTGGAGCTGAAGAAATTCGAGGCGACGCACAAGGCGCTCGGCCGGCTCGACCGCGAGGAATTGATAAAATTCCTGGAGTTCGTCAAGACGACATCGAGCCTCTACGACGGCTACGCCTATCGCACCATGCTGCGCAACGACGCCTATTATTTCTCGCGCCTCGGCGTCTATGTCGAACGCGCCGACAATACAGCGCGCGTGCTGGACGTGAAATATCACGTGCTGCTGCCCGAACAGGAAGCCGTCGGCGGCTCGGTCGATTATTTCCAGTGGACGGCGATTTTGCGCTCGGTCTCCGCGCTCACCGCGTATCACTGGGTGTTCCGCGAGAGCATCAAGCCGTGGAACGTCGCCGACCTCCTGATCCTGCGATCGGAAATGCCGCGCTCGCTGATCTCGTGTTATGAAAACATCGTGCGCTTTCTCGATTCCATCGGCAATCAATACGGGCGCCACGGTCCGGCGCAGCGCCATGCGCGCAATCTCAAGCGGCGGCTGGAAAACGCCTCGATCAAGGATGTTTTCCAAAGCGGCCTGCACGAATTTGTCGAATCCTTCGTGACCGACAATAATCAGCTGGGAACGGAAATCGCCGAACAATATCTGATCGGCTAGATCATCCCGCATTCGGGACCATGGAGCTTGGCGCCGCCATGCGAGCTTACATCCATTACGAACTCGAGCTTGTCTTCGCCGAGCCGGTTCGCGCGCTGACAAACCTTTTGCGCCTGACGCCACGCGGCTTCGACGGCCAGCATGTGCAGGACTGGACCATCGGCGTCGAACCCGACGCGAAACTGCGCCGCAGCGAGGACGCCTTCGGCAATGTCGTCCACGCCTGCTCGCATGACGGCCCGCTGGAGCGACTGACCTTCGTCGCCGCGGGCGAGATCGAAACCGTGGACGCGGCGGGCGTCGTGCAGGGCCAGGTCGAAAAATTCCCGCTCGATGTCTTTCTGCGCGATGTCGAGGCGACGCGCGCGGACAAGAAGATGCTGCAATTTGTCGCCGACAGCCTGGCGGGCGAAGCCGACCCGCTCGGCCGCATGCATGTGCTGATGGACGCGCTGCAAAAGGCCTGCGCGTTTGAGCCCGGCGACACGCCGAGTCCGCGCCCGTCGGCCGAGGTCTTCAAGACCGGCAAGGGCTCGGCCAGTGAACTGGCGCAGGTCTTCGTCGCCTGCGCGCGCGCGCAGCATGTGCCGGCGCGGTTGATTTCCGGCTTTTTTCTGGGCGGCGCTGTGGCGGGCGAACCGGGCGACGCGGGCGCCCATCATGCCTGGGCTGAAGTCTTCGTCGAGCCGATCGGCTGGATCGGTTTTGATTCCGCCCTGGGAATTTGCCCCTTGGGCGAGCATCTGCGCGTCAGTCAGGGCCTCGACTATCACAGCGCGGCGCCGCGGCGCGGCGCCTTCTTCGGCTATGCGCGGCAGGAGACGACGACGCGCCTGAGCGTCGACCTGGCGCGCCAGGCCAGTTGGCAGGCGCAGCAATAGTCTTTGCGCACGCCACAAATCGCGCGCGCCGCCAATTGCCTTCGTCGGAAAACCGCGCCAGACTTGGCTGTGGACAAGCCTTCAACTCTTCGTGACTCGGCGGGCTTGCAACAAGCCTCTGGAAAACGCCGGGGCCGGGGAAAAGCATGGACGCGATCGACCGCAAGATCCTCAACGCATTGCAGGAAAACGCCACCATCGCGGTCGCCGACCTCGCGCGGGCGGTAGGGCTTTCGCCCACGCCTTGCTGGAAAAGGGTGCAGAAGCTCGAAAGCTCCGGCGTCATCCTCGGCCGCGTCGCGCTGGTCGATCCGCAAAAAGTCGGCCTGGGATTGACGGTCTTCGTGTCGATCGAGACGGAGGACCATTCGCAGCCCTGGCTGGCGCGGTTCGCCGCCGCCGTCGCCGCAATGCCTGAAGTGATGGACATTTACCGCATGGCCGGCGACGTCGATTACCTCCTGCGCGTGGTGGTCGCCGACACGGGCGCCTATGACGCCTTCTACCAGCGGCTGATCGCCGCCGTGCCGCTGAAAAAGGTCACTTCGCGGTTCGCCATGGAGCGGGTGAAATCCACCACCGCCTACCGCGTTCCCAACCTTGACGGCGCACGATGAGTTTGCGCTGAATCATGTCGCGATCAAATTTTGTTTGTTAGTAAGATCGCTGGAATGTGCTACGACGAAAGCATAAGCCGCGCAAAAGCGGCACGGGCGCTTTCCCCTCCCAAAAAGTGGAACGCGCCTTTTTAGGGTCGAACGCATGCCGTGCGAATTGCCCTGCCTGTCAGGCAGGCTTCGCGGGAGGGAACAATGACATCATTAGGCATGGGGGAAACCACTCCCCAGGACTTCATTTCCAGGGACATACCGGCGGGTCATGACACGCTTTGGGGCTGGGCCGCCAAATGGTCGCCGCAGGATCTCCCGACCAGGGTCGATCCGGCCAAGGACTTCATGTTCGAAACTGTCGAATTGCTGAAAAAGAGCGCCGCCGAAGGCTATTCGGTGGTCGATGTCGAAGCCCCGACCGCCTTGCGCGCGCTCGGCGCCGAAAAGGTTCCGGCTTTCGACACCCAGCTGCTGTTCATGATGTCGCGGAGCTGAAACATTCCGCGACGCCGCTACGCCCGGCTTGGCCGGGCGTCCTGCGTTTGCGCCAAACTTAAGCTGTCGCGATTACGTCCGCAACCCGGCGATCAGCGGCGCGCGCCAGTCGATGGACTCGAAGGATTCGCTCAGGAGGCGGGCGACGCAATGCCGCAAGGCCTGTGATTCGGCATGCGAGCCGCGCACCGATGCGACATAGCCCACCGCCTCCTCGAGTTTTCGCGCCCGCGCGAATCGATCGGACGCGCCGCGCTTGATCGCGCGCTCGGCGCCGTTCATGAGGCGGCCAAGCCTGGTCGCTATCGACTCTGACTGATGTCGCAGCAGGTCGCGGCAGGCCTGGAACGAGGGTTGGGGGGCCGACGGCCCGTCATTTTCGACGACAGCCCCGAGCGGGGCTGTGTTGCAAATTGCGAGCTTCATGCTCTGCTCCTGTCTAGCGCCTTCTTCATGAAGACGGCCCGAGCCTATGCCCCCACCAGTAAAAACCAGTTTAAGCGGCGCAGCTTGAGTTGTTGCAACCATTCAATTAATTGTCAACTGCACTCATAGGTTGCATTACGCAGAGTAATTAACAACTATCATGCTTTTTCTATGTATATTTTTAAACAAAATAGCTTTACGTTGGGAAACATAGCGCGGCAATTCGTAACACATGCAGGCATGACTTGCGGTTATATGCTTGCGTAGGCGCACGCGATATCAACGATAGGCCAAAACTCTGGAAACTACTCTTCAGGAAGCGGCCTTTTCGCGTTTCGGCGCGTTCAATCCGAGCAGCGCCACGGCGGCGAGGCCGGGCAGCAGCGCCGCCCAATGACCGAAACAGGCGAGCAGCGCGGCAATGGCCCAGCACAGCGACAGGCCGTGTTCGACGAGCCCCACCAGCTTGTTTTGCGCATGGGTCTTGATCAAATCGCCGCGGCGGTTCTTCAGCGGCTTCCAGAAATTGAGGCTGGCGGTGGAGGCGGCGGCGGCGCAGGCGAAGGCGAGCGTCACGAAGCCCGTGCGCGGATCGGCCCAGGCGACGGCGAGCAGCGGCAAGGCCAGGAACAACGCGACCGGCGCGGCGATGGCTTCGAGTTTCCGGCGCAGGATCTCGTCAGATCCGACCGGCGCGGTGGCGACGAAATCGCCGGCGTCCTCGCTCGATGCGGCGAGAAAGGCCAGCGCCGCCGCGAGCTGGGCGGCGATCGCCACCAAAGCCGGGGCGATGGAGATCGCCAGCGAGCCATGCGGCCCCAGGCTCTTCCAGATGACGAGCGCGACCGGCAGGGTGTACAGCGATTGCAACAGCACCTGCGACAGGAGATAGGGATCGCGCGCGAGAAGCCGCCATTCCTTGCGCCGCAGGGCGCCGGCGCGGTCGCAGCGAAAGCGCGCATCGGTTTTTTCCCGCCCGCGGGCATGGGTCTCGCCCGCGGCGACCAGCGCGCCATCGGCGAAAACTTTTCCGAGCGCGCGCACGGCGAGCGTGAAAACGGCGAGGCCAAGTAAGCTCCACAGCAGCAGCGAAACCCAATCGCCGGCGGCGGCGCGCGCCGGCAGCCACAGCGGCGAGCGGGGATCGAGCCAGCTGCCCGGCGTCGGATGGGCCAGCGCCAGCCGCATCGCGTCCCGCGTCGCAACCGGCACGAAATTGAAGATCTGCGCGCAGATGACGAACCAGGCGCCGACCAAAGTGGCGAGCACCTGCGTGGCGGCGCGGGTGCGCTTGGGCCCGAGCAGGCGGAACAGGCCCAGCGTCGCTGCAAGGCCGAGGCCGGTCGTCAGCAGGACCGTGGCGGCGAGGGCCGGATAGACCGCGAGCCAGCGCGGGCCGCCAAGCCAGGCCGCCATGTCGACCACCGGCAGCAGGAACAGACCGACCGCGCCAAAGCTTTCGATCGCCACGGCGAGCGCGCGCGAAGCGAGGATCTTTTGCCTCGGCAGCGGCGAGGCCAGCAGGAGGTCGAGGTCGCCGCGCGAATAGAGCGCGCGGGTCGATCCCGTCAGCGCCTGCGAAAACAGCCAGGGCAGGACGATGACGAAGCCCAGGCCGAGCAGCGCGAGGACGCCGTCGGTTTTGGACCGCGACAACAGGCCCGAGGCCAGCGGCCAGGCGACGGCATGCATGCCGATCGACACCAGCCCGAGGATGACCAGCGCCTTGAGATTGCTTTTCGCGCGCAAAAACCCGCAGAGCCTGCGCCAGGAAATGCTCAGGTCGTGGCGCAGCAGCCGCGCGAGCGACATCGGCTTGCGGAAATCGGAGCCGGGCGTCACGCCGCTTCTCCGCGCGCGGTCAAGTCGAGGAACACGTCCTCGAGGCTCGCGCCCGCGCCCGCCCCGAGCTGGCGCAACTCGGCCAGCGTGCCCTGGGCGATCAGTTTTCCCCGCGCGATAATGCCGATCCGGTCGGCCATGCGCTCCGCCACTTCCAAAATATGCGTGGTGAGGACGATGGCGACGCCTTGGCTCGCGCGTTCGGTCAGCATGGCCTTGACCTGGCGCGCCGCGCCGGCGTCGAGCCCCGTGAGCGGCTCGTCGAGCATCAACAGGCGCGGCTCGTGGATCAGCGCGCCGGCCAGCGCCACTTTCTGTCGCATCCCCCGTGAAAAACCCTCGCAGCGCTGGTTGCGCTGCTCCCACAGGCCGAGGCGGCGCAGCAGGCTTTCCGCACGACTGGCGGCGGTGACGGGCTCCATGCCCCAGAGGCCCGCGACGAATTCGAGATATTCCATCGGCGCCAGCTTGTCATAGAGCAGCGGCTCGTCGGGCAGCCAGGCGACCTGTTTTTTCGCCTCGATCTGGTTTTTCCGCGCATCGACGCCGCAGATAGTGATTTCCCCGCTGTCGGGCTGCAACAAGCCGGCGACCATGCGCAGGGTGGTGGTCTTGCCCGCGCCATTGGCGCCGAGCAGGGCGTAGAATTCGCCGGGCCTGATCGTCAGGTCGATCCCGTCCACGGCGGGCTTGCCGAAACTTTTGCGCAAATTCCGCAGGACGAGGGCGTCGGGGCTGGCGTCGTGGCTATGAGCGGACATGGATGCAGGTCTCGGCGGAAAGGCCATGAATTCTAGCCGGCGCAGCCTTGCCTTTGCGTTAATTCCGGCCTGGAAATCGTCGGCCAGACGCCGCAGACGCCTTTGAGCCGCGCAGGCTCAAAAAGCCGTCATTGCGAGGAGCCGAAGGCGACGCAGCAATCCACGCTGGGGTTCGCCAAAAAAGCGATTGCTTCGCACCGTTCGTAAGGACGGGCGGCCGTTCCGGACAGGTCGAAAAACCTTCACACCCGAAAAACCCTCACACCCCCACTGGCCTCCGCAAATCCAGCGTGGTCGGAAACTCTCCTGTCACTTCCGCCGGCGGCAGGCGGATTTCGCCGGGCGTGTGGCCGATGTCCTCGAACCGCGCGAGGCGGCGGGCCTCGGCTTCGTATGAATTGACCGGAAAAGTCTCGTAATTGCGCCCGCCGGGATGCGCCGAATGATAGACGCAGCCGCCCAGCGACCTCTTGCTCCACTTGTCGATAATGTCGAAGGTCAAGGGCGTTTGCGGCCCGATGGTCGGATGCAGGCCCGACGCCGGCTGCCAGGCCTTGAAGCGCACGCCCGCCACAGCCTCGCCGCGCACGCCGGTCGAGCCCAGCGGCAGGCGGCGGCCGTTGCAGGTGACGATATGCCGCGCCTCGTTGAAGCCTTCGACCTTCACCTGAAGGCGCTCGACCGAGGAATCGACGAAGCGCACCGTGCCGCCGACGGCCCCCTCCTCGCCCATCACATGCCACGGCTCCAGCGCCTGGCGGATTTCCAGTTTTACGCCGGAATGCTCGACCGATCCGAAGAAGGGGAAGCGGAACTCGAATTGCGCCTTGAACCATTCCGCGTCGAAGGCGTAGCCGGCGCGCCGGGCGTCGTCGAGAATGTCGGAGAAGTCGCTCCAGACATAATGCGGCAGCATGTAGCGGTCGTGCAGGCTCGAACCCCAGCGCGCCAGTTCGCCCTCCTGCGGCTCGCGCCAGAACCAGGCGACGAGCGCACGGAGCAATAATTGTTGCGCCAGGGACATGCGCGCGTCCGGCGGCATTTCGAACGAGCGGAATTCGACCAGGCCCAGCCGTCCGGTCGGACCGGAGGGCGAGTAAAGCTTGTCGATGCAGATTTCCGAGCGATGGGTGTTGCCGGTCACGTCGGTGAGCAGGTTGCGATAGAGCCGGTCCACCAGCCACGGCGGCGTCTGCCCCTCGCCGGGGCGCGGCGTCATCGCCAGCGCGATCTCGAGTTCATAGAGCGCGTCGTGCCGCGCCTCGTCGACGCGCGGCGCCTGCGAGGTCGGCCCGACGAACAGGCCCGAAAACAGGTAGGACATGGCCGGATGGCGCTGCCAATAGATGATCAGGCTCTTCAACAGGTCGGGACGGCGCAGGAACGGCGAATCCGCGGGCGTCGCGCCGCCGATCACCACATGGTTGCCGCCGCCGGTGCCGACATGGCGCCCGTCAATCATGAATTTTTCGGTGCCGAGCCGGCATGAGCGCGCGAGGTCATAGGTCTGGCGATAGATCGACGCCAGTTCGTCCCAGTCGCTGGCCGGATGCACATTGACCTCGATCACGCCCGGATCGGGCGCGACGCGGATGACGTTGAGCCGCGTGTCGAGCGGCGGCGGATAGCCCTCGATATGCACTGGCAGCTTGAGCTCGGCGGCGCTGGCCTCGATCGCCGCGAGCAGTTCGAGATAATCCTCGATGCGTTCGGTCGGCGGCATGAACACATGCAGGCGTCCCTCGCGCGGCTCGATCGCCAAGGCGGTGCGCACGTCGGCGGTGTCGCCGAGCGTCTGTTCGACCCGCTCCTGATGTTCCGGTCCTTGCGCGGCGCGCTCGAATTTCTGCGCGATCTCATCCGCCTTCGGCAGCGGACCGCGCGGTTCGGTCGGATCGGATTCGACGATATAGGGATAGGACGCCGGCGCGACATAGGGCAGCGACGCCAGCGGCAGGCGGAAGCCGACCGGCGAATCGCCGGGCTTCAGGAACAAGGCGCCGCGCCGCAGCGGCCATTTCTGGCTGATCCAGCCGCGCTTGAGCGGGCTCGCGTTCCAGCGCTGCACCGGCAGGACGAAACCCGCCGCCTTGTCGAGCCCGCGCTCGAACACCCGCACATAGCGCGAGCGCTCCTCCGGGTCGGCGAGCTTGGAATCGCCGGGCGTCACATTGACCGGCAGGTCCGCTTCCTTGAGCATCCATTCCGCCGGGTCCTCATAGGCGGGAATGACGTGATCTGAGGTGATGTCGAGCTTTTGCGCGATGGTCTCGGCCATGATTTGCGCTTCGGGCGCCAAGGCGGCGACCGCCGGCGTTTCGCGCGCGATCAGATTGGCGTCGCGCCAGATCGGCTCGCCGTCCTTGCGCCAGTAAAGCGAGAAGGTCCAGCGCGGCAGGCTCTCGCCGGGATACCACTTGCCCTGGCCGTAATGCAAAAAACCGTTGGGGGCGAAAGCGTCACGCAGGCGGCGGATCAGGTCGTCGGCGATGCCGCGCTTGGCCGGCCCGACCGCCTCGGTGTTCCATTCCGGCGCTTGGTAGTCGTCAATCGAGACGAAGGTCGGCTCGCCGCCCATGGTCAGGCGCACGTCCTGCTTCAGCAAATCCTGATCGACCTTTTTGCCCAGCGCGTCGAGCGCCAGCCAGGACTCGTCGGAAAACGGCGCGGTGACGCGGGGCTTCTCGTCGAGACGCTCCACCCGCATTTCGAAACCGAATTCGCATTGCGCCGGTTCGACCAGGCCCTCGATCGGCGCGGCGGAGGAGAAATGCGGCGTGGCGGCGAGCGGCAGATGGCCTTCGCCGGCGAACAGGCCGGACGTGGGGTCGAGGCCGATCCAGCCGGCGCCGGGAATATACACTTCCGCCCAGGCGTGCAGGTCGGTGAAATCGTGATCCGTGCCGGACGGCCCGTCGAGCGCTTCGAGGTCCGGCTTGAGCTGGATCAGGTAGCCCGAGACAAAGCGCGCGGCGAAGCCGAGATTGCGCAGGACCTGCACCAGCAGCCAGCCGGTGTCGCGGCATGAGCCGGAGCCAAGCCGCAAGGTTTCCTCCGGCGCCTGCACGCCCGGCTCCATGCGCACGACATAGCGGATTTTATGTTGCAGCCCGGCGTTGAGCGCGACAAGGAAATCGACTGTTCCCATTTCCTCGGTCGGCAGGGTTTTCAGATAATCCCGCAAGAGCGGGCCGGCCGGCTCGGCGCCGATATAGGCGGCGATGTCCTTGGCGAGCGAGTCGGCGTAAGTGAACGGCGCCTGCTGCGCGTAGTCCTCGATGAAGAAGTCGAACGGATTATAGACCGCCAGTTCGGCGATCAGATCGACGGTGATGGAAAATTCCCGGGTTTTCTCCGGGAACACCAGACGGGCGAGCCAATTGCCGTGCGGGTCCTGCTGCCAGTTGATGAAATGGTTTTCCGGCGTGACCTTCAACGAGTAGGCCGGGACATTGGTGCGGCAATGCGGCGCGGGACGCAAGCGGACGATCTGCGGCCCGAGCGCCACCGGACGGTCGTAGCTGTAGCGGGTCGAATGGTGCAGTTTGGTGAGGATGGCCATGACGGCTTGCGCCTCTCTTTTCAGCGGGTTTTTCCGCGCTTCCACATTGGTTCGTTTATGCCGCCAGAAACGGCGCCCTGTCACGTCTGAAAAGGCGGCTTATCGTCACAGCGGCGGGCGATATGCCTGAAAAAGCGGCAATCTTTGCATGCGGTTGACGGTTGCGGCTTTTCGGAACGATGACGCGGACAAGACGTTGTAGGCGGGTTGATGGACCCAGGCAGCCGCGGCCGGCCCGGAAAAGCCCGCGCCCGGCCCAACAGCGCAGGAGCCCGACTCGCGGGTGACCCGTAGCCCGCGCCGGTGCTTCAGATAGCGCAGCCAAGGAGACGACATGATCTTGACGATCCTGAAAGCAGGCGCGGTCAGCGCCGCGTTGCTGGTTTCCGGCGCGGCCTATGCGCAGGCCCCTTTCGATTTCGTGAACGGCCCGGATGCCGATAAGTCCGCCGCGGCCGCTTCACCGGCCCCCTTTAATTTTCTGAACGGCCCGGCGGCCACGGATATGGGCGCGGCTCCGCCGCATCGCATGGGGCCGAGATACGGCAGGATGCACGCTCCTCCGGGGGAAGCCTCCGGCCCGTAACCGGAAGTCCGCCGGGAGGGGCCGGCCGCCTCACCCGAATGTCGGCGGCGCGTCCTCGGATGCGACAGGTATGACGTCGACGCCGACATCCACGTCCTGCCCCCCGGAGCTGAGGATCATGCCGTCGATCGGCGAGACGTCGGCGTAATCGCGGCCTTCCGCCAGGATGATATGATCGTCGCCGATCAGCATCTTGTTGGTGGGATCGAGGCCGACCCAGCCGTCGAAAGGCCCGCACCACACCGAAACCCAGGCGTGGGTGGCGTCAGCGCCTTCGAGCCTTTCCTTGCCAAGCGGCGGCACGGTGCGCAGGTAGCCGCTGACATAGCGGGCTGGCAGGCCGAGGCCGCGCAGGCCTGAAATCATGATATGGGCGAAGTCCTGGCAGACCCCGCGCCTTTTTTCGAAAGCCTCGCGCAGCGGGGTCGAAACCAGCGTGGCCTTGGGATCGTAGTCGAAGTCCGCCCAGATCCGCTCCATGAAGTCGATGGC
This sequence comes from uncultured Alphaproteobacteria bacterium, assembly GCA_963828185.1. Classification (GTDB taxonomy): domain Bacteria; phylum Pseudomonadota; class Alphaproteobacteria; order Rhizobiales; family Beijerinckiaceae; genus Rhodoblastus. The sequence goes on from CAWHDV010000002.1 coordinate 361,877, forward strand.
GCCGTCGAGGATCCGGCGTCCGGAGGGGAAGCTTTGCCTGGCGTAGGCGATGGTCGCCTCGTCGAGCGTGACGACGCGGCTGGCATAGATGAAATGCGCCGGCGATTGCGGCCCGAGATCGTTGACGGAAAAAGCCTCCTGGCGCACCTCTTCCCAGTCCGGCGTGACCATCGGCGCGACCGGACGCGCCACGGCGATGCGCGCCTTGGCGGTCACCGTCAGTTCGCGGTGCTCGGCCTCGATGTTCACGATCTCGAACGTATTGCCGAAAAAGCAGCTGCGCCTTATGCGCCGCGCCGCCGGCGGGTCGATGTCGATCTGCACGTCGATGACGCGCTGGCCGTGGCGGCTGGTCGGACTGAGCCGCAAGGCGCAAAGCGAATAGGCGACCGGCGACTCGTAAGTATAGGTGGTGACGTGGCGAATATCGTAGATCACGCGAGACCTATCTGCTTTTCCGCCCGCGCCGCATTGGCCCCCTGCAGGAAATAGCGGGTGGCGATAGCGTCGGCGAGACTCATCAGGCGGCGTTCGACGGAGACGACGAATTCGGTCGTGACGCTCGATGCGACCTTGGTGGCGAGATCGGCGTTGACCTCGATGGCGATGCGATGCGGCGGCTCCAGCATCCCGTCCTGCTTCAGCACCGGCAGGGTCGAGATATGTTCGGTCAGCCGCTGCGTCTGGAAGGCGACCGAACGCGGATTGTACGGATCGAGCATCGTCATGTCGCGCACCGGATAGGGCGCGACGCCGACGAGATAGCGCGAACGGTAGGTGATCTGCGAATCGATCAGGTCAAGCAGCACGTCGAAATCGGTGGCCCGCGCCTGCTCCATGCCGAACTGGCGCACGATGCGGCAGGTGTTAACTCCGCGCTCCAGCCGCCGCCCGAGCTCCAGGAAACGCCAGCCGGCGACGCGGTTCATGTTCTCCTGCGCGAGGCCGGAAATGCTGGCGACCGCCTGCAGCGCGACGTCGGCGCGCTCCAGGATTTCCGGTTCGTCGAGGGGTGCGCGCGCCTCTTCCAGCTCCTTGCACAATTCGACGAGGATGCGCCAGGTGTCGCCCGACAGCCGCTCGCGGATGACCGACGCGGTGCGGCGCGAAGCGCGCGCCAGCGACACCGCGGAGCCATATTCGTCATGGTTGAGCAGGGCGGCGTTGAGGACGGCCTGCTGCGACAGGGGAGTCTTGGGTTTGGCGGGCGCGGCGCCCCAGTCGGCGAGCATCTTGCGCAGTCTTTGCGTCGTCGCGGCGCCCTCCGGCGACATGTCCTCGTTTTCTATTGCGCGGCGGGCCAGGCAGCGGATCAGCCGCAAGGTCGCCTCGGCGCGTTCGAGATAGCGGCCGAGCCAGAACAGATTGTCGGCGGCGCGGCTCGGCAAATTGCCCATGATGCGGCGGACGAACACAGTTTCGCCCTGCGGCAGCAGGCTGGTCAATTCGACCGGACGGGTGGCGGCGATCCACACATCCGCCGTCTGCACGCCCTGCCCCATGGCCACGGCGCGCGAAATCCAGCCGTTCGGAAATGCGGCAGAAACCGCCCGGCATGACCTGGAACTTGCCGTCCGGCCCGAGCGCCGCGTAAACGCGCAGCACGAAGGGACGCGGCTCCAGCTTGTTGTCGACCCACACCGGCGTGGTGGAGAGGCGCGCCACTTCCTGGCCGACAAAATCGGCGCCGCGCTCGCGAATCGAGGCGGCGAGTTTCGCGCGCTGCTGTTCGGTCAATTCGCCGGCGACGACGGAACGGCCCAGAAAACTCTTGGTGGTGGCGGCGCCGAAGGCGGGCGCTATGGCCATGTCCTGCAGCCGGTCAAGCACATATTCGCGCTCTTGCTCCTGGCCGCACCACCAGGTGGCGATATTGGGCAGGATGAGCTTTTCGCCGAGCAGCCGCCCCGCCAGGCCCGACATGAAGCCGAGCAGCGCCGGGGTTTCCGCGACGCCCGCGCCGAGCGCGTTGGCGATCGCGACATTGCCCTGGCGCACCGCCTCGACCAGACCGGGCACGCCGAGATGCGAGCCGCTCCTGAGTTCGAGCGGATCGGCGAAATCCGCGTCGATGCGGCGCCAGATCACGTCGGCGCGCTTCAGCCCGGCGATGGTGCGCACATGCGCCATGCCGTCGCGGGCGACGAGATCGGCGCCCTCGACCAGCACGAAGCCGAGGTAACGCGCGAGATAGGCCTGTTCGTAATAGGTCTCGCTGTAGGGGCCGGGCGTGTGCAGGCAGATGCGCGGGTCCGACCGCGTCGCCATGCCGGCGAGGCCGGCGCGAAACGCCTGGAAGAACGGGGCGAGCCGCCGCACGTTCATGTCGCGATAGATCGTCTGGAAGGCGCGCGACAGGTTCAGGCGGTTTTCCAGCGCATAGCCGAGGCCCGACGGCGCCTGGGCGCGGTCGTTGAGCACCCACCATTGCCCGTCCGGGCCGCGGCCGAGGTCGGCGGCGTAAAGGTTGACATAGCGCCCGCCGGCCGGCTTGACGCCGATCATCGGATGCAGGAAATCGGCGCTGCCGGTCACCGCCGCCGCCGGCAGGAAACCATCCTTGACCAGCCTGCCCTTGCCGTAGAGATCGGCCAGCAGGCCATCGAAAACTTCGGCGCGCTGGGTGACGCCCGCCTCGATCACCGCCCAGTCCTTTTCGGAAATCAGCAGCGGCATGTGGCTGAGCGGCCAGATGCGTTCGACGTTTTCGCCATAGGCGCGGTAGGACACGCCCTGTTCGCGGATATTGCGCTCGATGGTCTCGAAGCGGCGGGCGATGTCGTCGCTGCCAAGACCCGCCATTTTGTCGAAGAATTCCAGCCAATGGCCGCGCGGACGCCCGTCCGCGCCGATGAACTCGTCGGGAACGCCATCAAGCGGCCGATAGGCCGCCGTCATTTCCACCAGCCGCCTCGCCTTGGAGCTTGAGGCGTTGCCCGGCGCCGACCCCAGCATCGACATGCTTGCGCTCAATCCTTTTACGCGACAGCTTTCAGAGATTCGCGAGATTAGCGTCTGCCCGGCAATATAATAGCCTTCCGCCACAATTTCCTGTGGGCGAAAATCGGGCGCCCCCGCTTATTTTTTGGCTGGACGCACGGTTTTGACAAAAGCCGGGTCCGTATCAAGGAAGGCGCCGCCGATCAGTTCGACGCAATAGGGGATGGCTGGAAACACGGCGCTGAGGCAAAGGTCGATCGAACGCGGGCTGCCCGGCAGATTGACGATCAGGCAGGCGCCGCGATGCGCCGCCGTCTGGCGCGACAGGATCGCCGTCGGCGTCTGCTCCAGGCTTTTGGCGCGCATCAGTTCGCCGAAACCGGGCAATTCGCGATGGCTCGCGGCGAGCGTCGCCTCGGGCGTCAGGTCGCGCGGGGCCGGTCCGGTGCCGCCGGTGGTGAAAATGAGACAGCAACCGGCTTGGTCGGCCATGTCGATCAGCGTGTCGCGGACGGATGCGAAACCGTCGGGGATGACCCGCCTTTCCAGCGTGAAGGGCACGGAAAGCGCCTTTTCCAGCCAGGCGGCGATGGCCGGCCCGGAAATATCGTCATAGACGCCAGCGCTGGCGCGGTCGGAAATGGTCAGGACGCCGATTTTGGCGGGCGCGGGGGGCATGGGCGGCTCCAGCGATGTTGTGGCGCCCTCAACGAGGCTCGATCAGATGCAGCGCTGACTTGCCCTGTTTGACCGCCGCTGTCGACAATTTACGGTCGAAAGAGGCCAATTGGCCACCATGCGCCCTGGCCAGAGCCAGCAAATAAGTGTCCGTCACCTGCGCCGAGGTCAAAATCCTGGTGAAATCCAAGTCGGCGGCGCCGACAAGGCGCCGGGGTTGCAACCGAACGATGCGCGATAACAAATTTCGCGACCGATCGATTTTGCCGGCGCAGGCGCGATCGGAAATGGTCAGGCTTCCCCCGCCTTCCTCGGCGGCCCCATCAGCGCCGGCTGGAAAAACACCGCCGCGCAGAGAGTCGTCGCCAGCGACAGGGCCAAGAGCTTGCCCATGCTTGACGTGCCCGGGTGGTTCGAGCTCCACAGGCTGCCGAAGGCCGTCGCCGTGGTCAGGGCGGAAAAGAAGATCGCCCGGGTCAGGCTGGTCTGCAACAGATGCGCCGAACCCGCCCGCCACGCCATGACGTAATAGATCTTGAAGGCGACGCCCAGGCCCAGCAGCAGCGGAAGCGCGATGATATTGGCGAAATTCAGCGGCAAGTCGATCAGCACGCAGATTTCCATGGTGAAGACGCCGGCCAATACCAGCGGCGCCAGCGTCAGCAGCACGTCGCCGATACGCCGCAGGGCGAGGTAAAGCAGGAGCGAGATCGACACGAAGGCCATCGCCCCGGCCTGGACGAAGGCGCGCACCACAGTGTCGCCGGACGCGAGGATCGACACCGGCGCGCCCGAGGCGTCCGGCGCCGCCTTGAGCACGGCGTCAGTGAAGCGGCGCAGAGTGTCGTTGTCGTTCTTGTCGCCTCGCGGCGCGACCTCGATCCGCGCCCGACCGTCCGCCGTGAGCCAGTCGCTCTTGAAATCGGCCGGCAGGACTTGCAACGTGACCGGCCCCGCCTGCAAGGCCAGCGCCGTGTCGGCGAGCAGCGCCTGCATCGGCGCAATCACCAATTTGCGCGCCCGCATTCGCGCCGCCTCCGGGGCCGCTGCGAGCCGCGCCATGGCCGCCCCCATCCGCGCCAGCGGCGCCGGCGCCGGCTTGTCGCCGGCCGCCTGTTGCAGGTTTTCGCCCGCAGCATCCAGGGCTTTCGCGTCCTCCGCGTCGGTCGGCGCGAGCAGCGGCTTTCCGGGGACGAGGCTCGGCGCGACGAGGCCGCGCGCCTCCTCGATCGCCGCGAGTTTCACCTGCTGGTCGGAGGGGACGAAATCGGAAATCGAAGTCACGCTTTCGACTTCCGGCAACCTCCGCAACCGCTCAGCTAGCGCGTCGGCCGCAGCCAGCGAGGGTTTCAGAATTTCGATGATGTTCGGCGACGTGTGCGGGTCCTGCATCAGGTCGAGCAATGTGGCGACCGACTCGGCCTTGGCGTTGCGCAGATCGAGCGGATTGAAATCGAAGCGCAGTTTCGCCAGCAGCGGCGCCCCGGCCAAGGCGGCGCCGACGGCGACGACGATGATGGCGCGGCGGTGGCGGGTCTGGAATTCATCGACGGCTGCGAGAAAGGCATAGCCGACCGGCTCCGTCTCGGGCGGCGGACGCAGCAGCGACAGCAGCGCCGGAAGCAGCGTGATGCTGGTGAGGAAGGCCAGGATCATGCCGGTGCCGGCGATCAGGCCAAGCTCCGACACGCCGCGATAATCGGTCGGCATGAAGGCGAAAAAACCGGCTGTCGTCGCCGCCGCCGCGAGCGCCAGCGGCAGGCTGGCCTTTGCGCCCGCCGCATCGAGCGCGCGGCGCGAGTCGTTGTCGCGAAAGCGCTCCTCGCGGTAGCGCACCGTGAACTGGATGCCGAAATCGACGCCAATGCCGACAAACAGGATGGCGAAGGCGATGGAGATCGGATTGAGCGCCTTCACCAGGAACAAGCCGACGGCGGCGGTCAGGGCGAGGCCCGCAAGCATGTTGGCCGCCACGGCGACAATCAGCCGCCGCCAGCGCAAGGCGCGCCACAGGATGAGCAGCACCGCCAGTCCCATCAGGCCGTAGTTGAGCGCCGCGCCTTCGGTCAGGGTGGCGAATTCCTCATCCTGCAATGCGACATCGCCGGTCAGCCGCACATTGTAGCCGTTCGCCGGGGTCAGGCCGAGTTGGGTCGCGGTTTCGCGCAAAGCCTGCGCCGCCTCGGCGCCGGGCTCGAGCGCGGAAAAGTCGAGCACGGGCTTCACCTGCAGGAAGCGCCGCTTCTCCTGCACGGTCGCCGGGGCGCCGGAAAACAGCGCCGACCAGGAAAAGTCACTCGCCTTGCCGGCGACAGCGCTGTCCATCGCGCCCGCGAGCGCCGCGAGCGGCTGCGCCAGCCCCGCCGCCTGGTCGCCGCCTTTCGCCATCAGGCTCATCGCCCCGGCGAGGCCGCGCAGGCTCGGATCCTGCGCCAGCGCGCCGAGAAAGGGCTGCGCGTCGATCAGCTGCTCCATCCGCGCGGAAACAGCCTTCGCGGGCAGGAACATCAGGCCTTCGCGGCGGAAAAAGTCGCTCGCCTCCAGGCAGCGCACGCCCGAAAAAAATTTCGTCTGCGGCTTCAGCGCCCGCTCCAGCTCGAGCGCCGCCTTGTTGGCCATGTCCGGATTGGGCGCGTCGAGCACGGCGAGGATCATGTTGTCGCGCTGCGGAAAGGCCTGGCCGAGCGCGATTTCACGCTGCCGCCAAGGCAAATCGGCGCTGATCAGCCGGTTCAGGTCGGTCGAAATGGCGAAATGGCTTGCCGCGTAGAAGCCCGCCAGCACGGTGATCGCCAGCGCCGCCGCCAGCACCAGCCAGCGCCGCCGCGCCGAAAAGGAAACAATTCGGGCGACGAAGCCAATCTCCTCGGTCGGGGGATGAAGATACGCGGAGACGGGTTTCAGCATCAGCCTTCCAGTCGCAAGGGATCGCCGGGGTTGTCGCGGCGGGAAATTGCGTTATTTCTTCCACAAATGGAAGTTTCACGGCGGCATTTTCCCCCGCCGCGCGGCTTCGGGGCAAAGCTTTGCAGCTTTTTGCTTGCGGCGGGCGACAGGTTCAGCCTATTGCTCCGGGGAATTTTTTGCATTGACGACGACGCCGAGGCGTCGGCCTAGCGGGGAGCAATCATGGGAATCCCGATTTTCGAGGGCGCGCGGATCGGCGCCTATATTCTCAAGCAGCATTTGCTCGGCCGCAAGCGCTATCCGCTGGTGCTGATGCTGGAGCCGCTGTTTCGCTGCAATCTCGCCTGCGCCGGCTGCGGTAAGATCGACTATCCCGACAAGATCCTCAACCAGCGCCTGCCTTACGAAGATTGCATGGGGGCGATCGACGAATGCGGCGCGCCTGTCGTGGTGATCGCCGGCGGCGAACCGCTGCTGCACAAAGATATCGGCAAGATCGTGCGCGGCGCGCTCGATCGCGGCAAATACGTGACGCTGTGCACCAATGCGCTGCTGCTCGAAAAGAAGATGGGCGAGTTCAAGCCGAGCACAAGCTTCAACTTCTCGGTCCATCTTGATGGCGACCGCGAGATGCACGACAAGTCGGTCTGCCAGGCCGGCGTCTATGATCGCGCCGTCGCCGCCATCAAGGCGGCCCGCGCCAAGGGGTTCAAGGTCACCATCAATTGCACCCTGTTCAACGACGCCGATCCCGAGCGCGTGGCTAATTTTCTCGATACGCTCAAGGGGATGGGCGTCGACAGCGCCACGGTCTCGCCCGGCTATGCCTATGAGCGCGCGCCCGACCAGGGGCATTTCCTCAACCGCACCAAGACCAAGGAATTGTTCCGCGCCATCTTCCGGCGCGGCGACAAGGGGCGGAAATGGGATTTCTTCCAGTCCTCGCTCTTCCTTGATTTCCTGGCCGGAAACCAGAATTACCATTGCACGCCCTGGGGCAACCCGCTGCGCACCGTGTTTGGCTGGCAGCGCCCCTGCTATCTGCTGAACGAAGGCTACGCCAAGACCTTCAAGGAATTGATGGAGACCACCGACTGGGACTCCTATGGCGTCGGCAATTACGAGAAATGCCAGGACTGCATGGTGCATTGCGGCTTCGAGCCCAGCGCCGTCACCCACGCGGTGAAAAACCCGCTGGCCGCGTTGAAAGTCGCGCTGTTTGGCGTCGACACCGAGAAGCCGATGGTGGCCGACATCCCGCTGGATAAGCAGCGGCCGGCCGAATATGCCTATTCGGCCCATGTCGAGGAAAAGCTAAACGAGATCGTCGAAGCCGAAAAAGGCGCCAAGCAGGCGGCGGCTGCCGAGTAGCGCCGCCATTCCGGCGCGCGCGTCGAAAGCGGTGTGAATGAGGCCGCGCAATTGCGCCGGGCTGCGCGCCAGCGCGGCCAGCACCGCCTTGATATCGGCCGAGCCGTCCAGTTTCATGCCGACCATGGCGGCTGGCGGCAAGGCGCGATGCTGCGGGTCGGCGATCGCGCGCAGCGCCGCGAAAGGAAGCCCCTGCCTGAAGGCGAAGCGCGCCGCGCCGTGCGATTCCATATCGACTGCGAGGGCGTCGTGCGTCCGGTGCAAGCGCCGCTTGGCGTCGGTCGTGCCCACGGGCTCGTCCGCGCCCAGCAGCGCGCCGCTATGCGCCTGCGGCAATTGGCGCTCTAAATTTCTCACCCAGCCCTTGTGGCAGGGATAGGCGTCGGCCCCGGCGTGCACGGCGTGCGGCAGGACAATGTCGCCGGGACGCAGATGCGCCGCCAGGCCGCCGGCGATGCCGAAGCTCAGCACGCCCTGCAGGGGCCGCCCTTGCGATTTCGCCCGATGCATGGCGCGGGTCAGCCCCGCCTCGACCTGCGCGGCCGAGCCGCCGCCGACAATGGTCAGTTCATGGCCGACATCGGCGATGCGGCCCTCCGCCTTCAAGCCGACGACGATCGCGATGCGCGGATGGGCGACGGCGACGCGCGAATGGGCGACTCGGGCTTGTTCCGCGCGTGACAGGGCGATGAGGTCTTGACTGATTTCCACGCAGCTCATGCGCAGGCTCCAGCGGGAGCGCTTGCGGCGGCGCGATGCATGAAGGCGCAATTCTGCCCGAGCGAAGTTGCGATCAACGGCTCTGCCCTGTTGTGGTCGTCGTGAGAGATTTGCCCGTCGACTCACTCGGGCAGTTCACAAAAACGTTATCCGCATAAAGCAACACGGCGTTTAGTTCAATCCAAATATTGGCCGAATGCCTCAGCTCACGCAATTTGCAGGCAAAAAATGCGCCAAACACTCAGGTCAAGCACACAAGCGCGGCGGCCACGCCCGAGCGAACAGCGCCTTCGATGGTGGCCGGCAGTCCGGTCCGGGTCCAGTCGCCGGCGAGGGCAAGATTGCGCCATTGCGTCGCAGCGCCGGGACGCAAGGCGTCCTGAGCCGGGGTGGCGGCGAATGTGGCGCGCTTTTCCTTGATGATCCGCCAGGCCGGAAGCGGCGCCGAAAATTCGGCCACCGCCTGCGCTTCGTCCCAGATCGTCCGCGCCAGCTCCTCGCGCGGCGTGGCGAGAAACCGTTCCGCCGCGCTGATCGTCACCGAGAGCCGGTCGGCGAAACCGAACAGCCATTCGCTGGCGCCGCCGATCACGCCGGTCAGCAAAGGCAGGGTTTTCGGGGCCGGAAAGGCGAAATGGGCGTTGACGATGGAGCGGAACTCCAGCGGCGCCGTGAGGCCGGGCAGCAACGACGCGGCGACCTGCGGCGGCACCGCCAGGACGACCTTGTCGCCGCCTCCTAGCACAATGGTCTCCTCGCCGAAGTCGAGCGCGCTTGCGCGTCCGTCGGTGAAGCTGATCGCCCGCAATTTGGCACCGAAACGAACCTGGGCTCCCCCCGCCGCCAAAAACTTCAGCGCCGGATCGACAAAGGCGGCGCTCAGCCCGTCCACCGCCACCAGCGGCCGGCAAGCGCTTCCCCCTCGAGCGAATGTTTCGCGGACGATGGCGCCGGCGAGCGCGGCGGAAGCCTCGTCCGGATCGGTATTCAGAGCCGAGACGAACAAGGGGTCCCAGAGTTTTCGCGCCAATTCGCCCGAGCCGAGAAAGGGGCGCAATTTTTGCTCCGGCTTCGCCAGCAGCAATTTCACCAAAGCGAGATAATCGCGGGCCGCCGTCCCCGGCACGCGCCGGTCGGGGACAAGAATCCACCACGGCAGGCGCCCGGCGTTGGGGCGAAGACGCCAGCGCCGGCGCTGCTCGAGATCGCAAAAATCAAAAGCCGCCTCGATCGGCCCCGCGAGCTTCGCGTCGCCGCCGATCCTTTTCGCATAGGCCAGCGCCGCCTCGTTACCCGACAGCAGCAGATGATTGCCGTTGTCGATCATCATGCCAAGGGTCGCATCGAAATAGGAGCGGCAGCGCCCTCCCGCCTGCGGCGCGGCTTCGTACAGAGACACGTCCGCGCGCTCGCACAACTCGACGGCCGCCGACAATCCGGCCAGGCCCGCGCCGACGACATGCACGCGCGCCATCAGAATATTCCGTAGAAGAGGATGGCCCCGAGCAGCACCATTTTCGGCGTCTTGATTTTTTCACGCGGCTTGGCGAAACCCCGCGCCGCGAGTCGCCGCCAGATCGCGCCGTAAGCGAGGCTCATGATTTTCGGCGCCCGTATTTTTTCACGCGGCTGTGTGGCCATGATCGCGTCCGCCGCCTCGAAATGCGCCTTGGCCTGCGCCATGATCGGCGCGCAGACGGCGTCGAGATTGGCCAACGCCACGACCTTCTCCGGCGTGGGCTGTTCAATGCCGGCGGCGGAAAAATTTTCGCGCGGCAGGTAGAGGCGGCCGATGCCCGCGTCCTCATCGATGTCGCGCAAAATATTGGTCAATTGCAGCGCGCGGCCGAGGTGATGCGCCAGGGCGATCCCTTCCTTTTCCGGCAGGCCAAACACCCGCACCGAAAGCCGCCCGACGGCGCTGGCGACGCGGTCGCAATAAAGATCGAGCGTGGCGGCGTCGGGCGCGACAATGTCGCAATCGACATCCATCCGCATGCCGTCGATCACCGCGAAGAAATCCTCGCGCTTGAGCCCGAAACGCCGCAAGGGCTCGATCAGGCCCGCCGCCAACCCGGCCGAGCCGCCGGCATAGAGCGCATCGATGTCGCGCCGCCAAAGGTCGAGGCCGGCGCGTTTTGTCTCGATGTCGCCGCCCTCGTCGGCGATGTCGTCCACGGCGCGGCAGAAGGAATAGATTTCGAACATGGCGTCGCGTTTTTCGCGCGGCAGGATCGCCATGGCCCGATAGAACGAGCTTTTGCGCGCGCGCTGGCGGGCTTGCTCGACCGTCTCGACCGGGACCGTCGTCATGCGTTTCTCCGTCGCGAAATCCTGGCGAAACCGCCGCCCGCCGCCGCCGCGACGGCGCCGGCGAGCATCTGCGTCTTGCTCAGCTTGACGCACGCGCTCAGGGGATCGCGGCAAACCAGCAGATCGGCGATTTTTCGCGCGTGATGGAGGATCACGGCGATCTCCAGACCGAGCCGGAAATCGCCGATGTCGCCGGGCAGGCCCGCGCCTTGCTCGAGCAAGGCGCGGTTCTTCTCCGCGAGGCTTTTCAGGCAGGCGCGCAAGGCCGGCGACGCCTGAGGCGCCGAAAGCTCCGCGGCATCGGCGCCCGCCGCGGCCAGCGCGTCGCGCGGAATGTAGAACTCGGTCGAGCGCGATAAAATCCTTGCCGCAATCCTGCAGGTGGTTGTTGATCTGCAAGGCGGCGCAGATGGCGTCGGAGGCCGGCCACAGGTCGCGGCTCTCGCCATGCACGTCGAGCAGGAATCGTCCGACCGGCATGGCCGAAAGCGCGCAATAGGCGATCAACTCGTCCCAGCTCTCGTAGCGGTTTTTCTCCACGTCGAGGCGGAAGGCGTCGAGGAGATCGCGCGCATGGCGATTGCTCAGGCCGCGCTGGCTAAGTTTTTCGCGCAACCTGACGCCTAAGGGTTCGGCGTCGCTCTCGCCCAGAAGGCTCTGGTCCAGCTGGTCGAGCAGCGCGCGTTTGCGCTCCGGCGGCAAGCTCGCATGGTCGGCGACATCATCGCCGGCGCGGACGAAATCATAGAAGGCGAGAATGACCGGCCGCAGCGGCGCCGCGATGAGGATCGAAGCGACGGGAAAATTCTCGTCGCCGCCGCCCTTGCCGGAGCGCAGGGATTCCGCCGTGATGGGCTTTTCCTGGGAGATCGCCGCGCTCATGACCGCTCCATCTGGTGAGCTTGCGCCCGGCCCTTCCACATGCCGCCGCGCCCGCGCGCGTATTGCAAGGCTGAATTGAGCGTATAACCCATATAAAGCGTGGCGATAAGCGGCAAGGTCAAGGCGCGCGCGGCGGGCAGGCCGTAAAAGCGCTGGATCGGCCAGAAGCTGAGGCTCATCAGCGCGAAGGCGAGCCAGCCGCAATCGCGCGCAAAGCCGTCGGCGAACAAGGCGAGCAGGACCGGGGCGAGATAGGCGACGGCCATCCCGAGGATCGCGCCGGCGAGCCGCAGCGGCGAATAATGCAGTTGCGCATACGCCGAGCGGGCGACCATTTTCCGGATGTCGTCAAAACGCGGATAGGGGCGCAGGCTGACGACGCGTTTGGTCAGGCCGAGCCAGATCGGCGACACCCGCTTCATGCGCGCGCCCAGCGCGCAATCGTCGATCAGCGCGTCGGCGATGGAGTTGACGCCGCCCGCATCGGCGAGCGCTTCGGCGTTGGCCAGCATGCAGCCGCCCGCGGCGGCGGCCGTGTCCTTGTCGAGATCGGCCACCCAGCGGAAGGGATAGAGCATCTGGAAGAAATAGACGAAAGCCGGGACGAGCAGCTTTTCCGCTTCGCTCTCGCAACGCAGCAGCGCCATCAGCGAGACCAGGCCATAGGAGCCCTGCTCCGCCCGGGCGACGAGCTGGCGCAGGCTGTCGGGCGCATGGGCGATGTCGGCGTCGGTGAACAGGAAATATTTCGGCTCGAATTTCGTTCCCGCGAATTTGACGCCTTGCGACATGGCCCAGAGCTTTCCGGCCCAGCCTTGCGGCAGCGCCGCGCCGTCCAGGACCGTCAGCCGATCCGGATGAGCCGAAGACAGCACGCAGGATCGGGCGCAGGATTGGGCCGCCTCCGCCGTGCCGTCGGCGCTCTGGTCGTCGACGAGCACAATGCGGAAATCGCCGGGGTAATCCTGCGCCAGGAGCGAGCCGATGCTTCTCGCGATCACGTCGGCCTCGTCGCGCGCCGGGACCACAGCGACCACTTGCGGCCAGTGTTCCGGCGGCGGCGCGGGCAGATCGTCGCGCTCCTGGCAGAGCCAGAACATGCCGCGTGTAAACACCAGCACGAGCCAGATGGCGAGGACGAGAACGGCCAGCGCGCTCACCTGACCATGCCCTGCTGCCGGAACCAGGCGACGGCGTCGACGAGCGCCTCGCGGTAAGGCCGCGCCGAATAGCCTAATTCCCGCTCGGCCTTGGCCGAGGAAAAATACATGCGGTATTTCGCCATGCGCAGGCCGTCCACAGTGGCGAAAGGCTCCTTTTTGGTGATCTGCGCGATGGCTTCCGCCGCATAGGCGAAGGGAAAAAGCGGCGCCCGCGGAATTTGCAGGCGCGGCGGCTTGCGGCCGACGATCCCCGCCAGTTCCGACAGGATCACGCCGAGCGGCGCGTCCTGGCCGCCGAGGATATAGCGCTCGCCGACGCGCCCCTTGTCCATCGCCGCGAGATGGCCCGCGGCGACATCCTCGACGTGGACGAGATTGAGGCCGGTATCGACATAGCCCGGCATCCGGCCATTGGCCGCCTCGACGATCAGCCGCCCGGTCGGCGTCGGTTTTATGTCGCGCGGCCCGATTGGGGTCGAAGGATTGACGATCACCGCCGGCAGGCCCTGCTCGGCCACCATCTTCTCGACCAGCCGCTCGGCGATGGTCTTGCTTTTCTTGTAGGCGCCGATCGCCTGCTCTGGCGTGGCGGGCGACGCCTCATCCACCGGCCGCCCCTCGACATTGAGCTTCAGCGTCGCGACAGAGGACGTGTAGACGATGCGGCTCACCCCGGCCCGCAGCGCCGCCGTCATGATGTTGTCGACGCCCGAGCGGTTGGCCTCGATGATCTCGCCCGGATCGGGCGCCCAGAAGCGATAGTCGGCGGCGACGTGATAAAGCCTTTCGACGCCGCGCATTGCGGGGACGAGCGACGCGGCGTCGCGCAGGTCGCCGATGACGACTTCCGCGTCGAGGCCTTCGATATTGCCGCGCGGCGAGTTTTGTCGCGCCAGCAGAACGACTTTGGCGCCGCGCGCGATGAGCGCGCGCGCGACCGCGGCGCCGACAAAGCCGGTCGCCCCGGTGACGAGGGTTTTTCCTGCGCTGTCCAAACTCTTTCCTGCGCTATCCAAACTTTTTCCTGCGCTATCCATGTGAACCCTTGGCCTGAGCCCTAACTTCGGTTGCCCCTGTCCGGTTTCTCCTAGCATGGCCGGGCCCTGGCCAGAACGGCGAAATGCGCGGCGGGGCCGCAGCCATCCAGAAATATGATAAAAAAAGCATAACTTTCTCTTTTACGGCGTCATGCGTCCGGTCAAGCGACGTTTTTCATCTATTTTTGCCGCACACAAGGCAATAACATTCTCTTTTTGCGCATTGTAACGTGAGCCAGTCCGTTTTATTCTGACAGGGCTGGGGAAAGCCATAGCGTTTTCGCCAGAGCCGCCCGAAACAGGGCGGAAACAATGAGGATTTTAGCCATGGCCGCCGTCAAGCGACCGCCCCTGCCCGTCATTCTCGTCGCCAACGACCTGCTCGATGGCGATGTCGTCTTTGCGTCCGCCGAAGCGTGGACGCGCGATCCGCGCGAGGCGCTGGTCGCGCGCGACGAAGCCGAGGCGCAGGCGCTGGAGCGTTTCGGCGCCAGCGAATTTTTACGCGCGAAAATCGTCGACCCCTATCTGGTCGATGTCGAACTCAACGCGGAGGGCGCGCCGGTTCCGCGCCATTACCGCGAAATCTTGCGCACGCTGGGGCCGAGCAACCGACGCGACCTCGGCAAGCAGGCGGATTTCCAAATTTGAATAAGGCGTCAGGCCGGCGCGGAGAAAACCCATGTACACTTATGACGAATTCGACGAGCGCCTGGTGCGCGAAAGGGTGGCGCAATTCGCCAGCCAGATCGAACGCCGCGTCGCGGGCTCGCTGAGCGAGGACGAGTTCCGGCCGTTGCGCCTGAAAAACGGCCTGTACCTGCAATTACACGGCTACATGCTGCGCATCGCCATTCCCTATGGCGCGCTCAACGCCAAGCAATTGCGCCAGCTCGCTCATATCGCCGACGTTTTCGACCACGGCTACGGTCATTTCACCACGCGGCAGAACCTGCAGTTCAACTGGCCGAAATTGCGCGACGTGCCGGCCATCCTGAGCCTGCTCGCCGATGTCGAAATGCATTGCATCCAGACCTCGGGAAATTGCGTCCGCAATGTCACCGCCGATCATTTCGCCGGCGTCGCCTTCGATGAGGTCGAAGACCCGCGCCCTGTCGCCGAATGGATCAGGCAATGGTCGAGCCTGCATCCGGAATTCGACTGGCTCGGCAGGAAGTTCAAGATCGCCGTTTCCGGCTCAGCGCACGACCGCGCCGTGCTCAAGGCGCATGACGTCGGCGTGCGAATCTTGCGCCATGCGGAAACGCAGGAAATCGGCTTCGAGCTTCTCGTCGGCGGCGGCCTCGGCCGCACGCCGATGGAAGGCAAAATCCTGCGTGAGTTTCTGCCGCGCGAAAAACTGCTCGCCTATCTCGAGGCGGTGCTGCGCGTTTACAACCTCGAAGGCCGCCGCGACAACAAATACAAGGCGCGCATAAAAATCCTGGCGCATGAAATCGGCATCGACGCCCTGCGCGAAAAAGTCGAGGCGGAATTCGCGCGCATCGACGCGGCGAACCTTGATGGCGACTTCGGCGAGTTCTCGCGCATCGCCGCCCATTTCGCGCCGCCGGCTTACGAAAACCTCGCCGACGTCTCGCGCAAGCTGGAAACGGCGCAGACGCGCGACCCGGAGCTGGCGCGTTTCGTCGAACACAATCTCTATCGCCACAAGCGCCGGGGCTATGCGGCGCTGACCATTTCACTGAAGGCGACGCATGCCGCGCCAGGCGACGCGAGCTCTGCTCAATTGCGAGTGATCGCCGACCTCGCTGAAAAATACTCCTTCGACGAGGCGCGCGTCAGCCATATGCAAAATATCGTCCTGCCGCATGTGCGTCTCGACGACGTTCCGGAAATCTTCGCGGCCTTGCGTGAAATGGAACTCGCGACCGCCAATGTCGGCCTGATCACCGACATCGTCTGCTGCCCAGGCCTCGATTATTGCGCGCTCGCCACCGCCCGCTCGATCCCGCTGGCGCAGACGCTTTCAAGCCATTTCGCCGATCCCGCGAGGCAGAAGGACATCGGCGACGTCAGCATCAAGATGTCGGGCTGCATCAACGCCTGCGGCCACCATCATGTCGGCAACATCGGCATCCTCGGGCTGGAGAAGAAGGGCGCGGAATCCTACCAGATTACCATCGGCGGCGACGCCAGCGAGAATTTCGCGCTGGGCGAGTTGCTCGGCCCCGGCCTGCCGGAAAAACTCGTGCCGGAGGCGATCGACAAGGTGCTCGGCGTCTATCTGGCGCAGCGCCAGCAGGGCGAAACATTCATCGAAGCCTATCGCCGGCTCGGCCTCGCGCCGTTCAAGGCCGCATTTCTGGAGGTGCAAGATGTTGCTGCTTGATCGTCACGGCGAAAAAACCGACATCTGGAACCGGATCGAGACCGCCTGCGAGTCTGCCGGCGACCACGTGTTGGCGTTGATGAGCGAACTCGACGCGCTGCTGGCGCAAAACGAGCCGGAGCGCCGCATCGGCGTGTTCATTCCCAACACGCAAGGCGTCGAGCAGCTTCAGCCCTATTTCGAAAATCTCGACCTGATCGCCATCCATTTTCCGGCCGCGACCGACGGACGCGGCTTTTCGCTGGCGCGACAGCTTCGCCAGCTCGGCTTTGCCGGCGTGTTGCGCGCTTCCGGTCCGCTGATCGCCGACCAGTTTCCGCAGGCGCTCGCCTGCGGTTTCGATGAGGTGGAAATTCCCCCGGCCACCGCGTCCCGCCAGCCGGTCGAGCAATGGCTCGCCGCGCTCGGGCGCATCAGCCACGTCTATCAACGCGATTACGCGGTAGGCGAGAAAATCGCCGAGCGCCGCCGCGCGATCGCCGCGGGAGCCTGATCCATGTCGAACATCCTGCGCGCCAAGGCCGAGCAGTTGAACGAGGGCTTCGCCTCGGCCGATCTGGCGAAGCGCCTGCGCCTGCTGCGCGCCGCGACCGAGGGGCGCATCGTCTTCACCACCAGTTTCGGCGTCGAGGACCAGGCGCTCACCCAGGCGATCAGCGCGGAAGAGCTGGACATCGAATTCGCCACCCTCGACACCGGCCGGCTGTTTCCTGAAACCTACGATGTCTGGGCGCGCACGGAGGAGAAATACGGGCTCCGAGTCAAGGCTTTCCATCCTCGCGCGGAAACGTTGGCGGCATTGGTCGCGCATCAGGGAATCAACGGTTTCTATAATTCGCTCGAAGCGCGCAAAAACTGCTGCGCGGCGCGAAAGGTCGAGCCGTTGGCGCGCGCGCTTGAAGGCGCCGAGATCTGGATCGCCGGCCTGCGCGGCGACCAGTCGGCGCATCGCTCAAACGCCCGCTTCGTTGAATTCGACGAGGCGCGCGGTCTCATCAAAGCCAGCCCGCTGCTCGATTTCTCGCGCGAAAAGGTCGCCGATTATTGCGCGCAAAACAACGTGCCGACCAATGTCCTGCACGAGCGCGGCTTTGTCTCGATCGGCTGCGCGCCCTGCACGCGCGCCATTGGTCCTGGCGAGCCGGAGCGCGCCGGACGCTGGTGGTGGGAAGACGAAGCCAAGAAGGAATGCGGCCTGCATGTCGGCGCCGACGGCCGGCTCGTGCGCGCGAAGGAAATGGCGGCATCATGATCCAGCTCACCCATCTGCAAAAACTCGAAGCCGAGAGCATCCACATCTTCCGCGAGGTCGCGGCGGAATGCGAGAATCCGGTCCTGCTCTATTCGATCGGCAAGGATTCGGCGGTCCTGCTGCATCTCGCCTTGAAGGCCTTCTATCCGTCGAAACCGCCCTTCCCGCTGCTGCATGTCGACACCACCTGGAAGTTTCGCGAGATGATCGAATTCCGCGATCGCCGCGTGAAGGAGCTCGGGCTGGAACTGATCGTCCATATCAATCAGGACGGCGTGGCGGCCGGCGTCAACCCGTTCGATTCCGGCTCGCGCGTGCATACCGACGTGATGAAGACACAGGGGCTGAAACAGGCGCTCGACAAATTCGGTTTCGACGCGGCCTTCGGTGGCGCGCGGCGCGACGAGGAAAAATCGCGCGCCAAGGAACGCGTGTTTTCGCTGCGCTCGGCCGAGCATCGCTGGGACCCCAAGAACCAGCGGCCCGAACCCTGGCGCCTCTACAACACGCGCAAGAAAAAGGGCGAGAGCTTTCGCGTATTCCCGCTCTCCAATTGGACCGAAGCCGACGTGTGGGACTATATCGCGAAAGAGAACATTCCGGTCGTCCCGCTCTATTTCGCGAAGCCCCGCCCCGTCGTGCGGCGCGACGGCGCGCTGATCATGCGCGACGACGAGCGGATGCAATTGCGTCCCGGCGAGAGCGTCGAAAACCTGAGCGTGCGCTTCCGCACGCTCGGCTGCTATCCGCTCACCGGCGCCGTCGAAAGCACGGCCTCGACGCTGCCTGAAATCATCGCGGAAATGCGCGATTCGAAAACGTCCGAACGCGAAGGCCGCATCATCGACCACGACGGCTCCGGCTCGATGGAGCAGAAAAAGCAGGAAGGCTATTTCTGATGACGCACGCATTCGCCGAGTCGCGATTTTCCGAGCTTTCCGCCACCGTCCTCGACGGCTCGCCCGCGCCGCTCGCGTCCGAAAAGGCGCTGCTGCGCTTCATCACCTGCGGCTCGGTCGACGACGGCAAATCGACCCTGATCGGGCGGCTGCTTTACGATTCGAGCATGGTGGCCGACGACCAGCTCGAAGCGCTCGACCGTGATTCGAAAAAATTCGGCACGCAAGGCGGCGCGCTCGATTTCGCGCTGCTGGTGGACGGCCTTTCCGCCGAGCGCGAACAGGGCATCACCATCGACGTCGCCTATCGCTATTTCAAGACCGAAAAACGTTCGTTCATCGTCGCCGACACGCCCGGCCACGAGCAATATACGCGCAACATGGCGACCGGCGCCTCGACCGCCGATGTCGCGGTCATTCTGGTCGACGCGCGCAAGGGCATCCTGCCGCAGACCCGCCGGCATTCGTTCATCGTCTCGATGCTCGGCGTGCGCGACGTGGTGGTGGCGGTCAACAAGATGGACCTCGTCGACTACAGCGAGGCGCGCTTCAACGAGATCGTCGCAGCCTATCGCGACATGGCGAGGAGCCTCAATTTCCGCAGCATTGTCGCGCTGCCGATCTCGGCGCTCAAGGGCGACAATATCACCTCGCTGTCGGAGAACACCCCGTGGCTCCAGGGCGCGCCGCTGCTCGCCACGCTCGAATCCATCGACGCGTCCGGCGCCGCAACGGCGGAAGCGGCGTTCCGCTTTCCGGTGCAATGGGTCAACCGGCCCAACCTCGATTTTCGCGGCTTTTCCGGTCTCGTCGCCAGCGGCTCGGTCAAGGTGGGCGACGCCGTCGCTTCCATGCCGTCAGGCAAGGAGTCGCGTGTAAAACGCATCGTGACGCTGGATGGCGACCTCGATCACGCCGTCGCCGGACAATCGGTGACATTGACGCTCGACGACGAGATCGACGCCTCGCGCGGCGATGTCCTCGTCGCGGCGGCGCAAAAACCTTCCGTCGCCGCGCGCGCCAGCGCGCGGCTGTTGTGGACGGCGGAAACCGACATGCACCCGGGCGCGTCCTATATCGTCAAGCTCGGCGCGCGCACGGCCAATGCCGGCATCGAAAAACTGCATTGCCTGATCGACATCCACACATTCGAAAAGGCCCCGGCGCGCGCGCTGGCGCTGAATGAAATCGGCCTGGCCACGTTGCAGTTCGACCGGCCGATGGTCCTGGCCGATTATCGCGACGGCCGCGATCTCGGCGGCTTCATCCTGATCGATCGCATCACCAATGAAACTGTGGCTTTCGGCCTGATCGACCGGCAGGTCGCGCAGACGCCGACGGAGCCCGGCGAGACGCCGGAGCCCGACGACAGCCTGGCGACGGCCTGGCCGCAACTCGAGGCCGCCGTGCGCGAAAAGCTAGCGCCGGCGCTGGCGAGCGGCGCCCTCGTCGGCCTCGGCGCGGTGCTGCTCGGAGCGAGCCCCGAGACCGGCGTATTGCTCGGCCTTGCCGACGCGGCCCTGCGGCCCTTGGCGCGCGCGCTTCTCGCCGACTACCGCGAGAGGGCGGCGCGGCGCACAATCCCGGGCGACGAAGTCCTGCCCGACGGCGACGGAATCTGAGACAAAAAAATCCCGCAAGGTTTTTTTGGCTTGCGGGATTTTTCTTACCAGCGGCGGCCGTAGCCCCAGCCGCCGCCATAGTAGATGCCCGGGCCCCAATAGGGGCCGGGGCCGTAATAGGGACCGGGACCCCAATAAGGGCCGGGACCATAATATTGCGGGCGCGGCGGCGCCTCGATGTGATAGCCCTTGTCGAGCATGCAGTCGGCATAGAGCGAATCGTAATGCCGTTGCAGGCCGCCTTCGCCCTGCGCCGCCTCGCCATCGGTGACGCCGCGCGCGCGCGCGCGGCAGGCGGCGTCATCATGGACGAATTTGCCGTTGCTGACATTTTCGCCGGCGACGGCGGTGACGCGCGGCGCGGTTGGCGGGATCGTGGCGCAAGCGCCGAGCGCCAGGCACAGGATGATCGGCGGCAAAGCGGAAGATTTCATGGATCGAACTCGTCGGCTGACACGGATGCGGCGAATTCTGCACAGGTGAAGCCACGGCGCAAGGCGTTGGGACGCGCCCCCTGACCAATGTCGCGCGGCGTGGCGCAAAGGCCACGCACATCTTTGTTTTGCCATAATTTGTTCAGACTTCGGCGTCGGGGCCGTTGTCGAAATCGCGGCAGGAATGGCCGTAGCTGGCCAGCGCGTCCTCGAGATAATCGGGCAGCAGCGGCTCGCCGAGGAGATAGGTCGCGGTCGGGGATTCACGCCGCTCGCGCGCCTGCGTCACGGCGGCTTCCCAATCCCCGGGCTCGAAATCGCCGCGCCCGATCCACATCAGGGCGACCAGCGCCGCCGCTTCGTCCTCGTCGAGATCGTTGACATATTGCTCGAATTCGGCGCGGATCGGCGCATAGGCGGCGTCGGTCAGGATGGAGCGCTCGCCATCGTCGGCGGCGTTGGAGGCGTCGGGCCGCGATCCTTCGTCCTCGCTCAGCAATTCACGCGACTTGGCGACGACAAAGCAGACTTTTTGCGGATTGATGTCCGGCATCGAGGGATTGGATTCGTCGATTGTGCGCATGGCGGCCCCCGAATTTTGCCTGTTCGCTAGAGCGCGTATTCCCGTTCAATATAGGCGCCCGCGCGAAAAAACGCCTTGCGGGAGTCAACGATGATTTTCGATTGTCAGGCTTTTGATCCAGCGCGCGCCGGGCTCGAGGTCATAGCGGTGGTCGGCGCTGTAGAACGGAACGGTGAGATTGTCCGGCGGGATGGCGATTTCGTCGAGATCAATCGATTGCGGCGTTCCGACCAGGTCGTCGCCCTTGATCTTCAACGTATAGATCAGGCCATTGGCCATGCGGGCGCCGTAATCATTGGGGCGCTTGTAGATGAACAGCAGGGCGTGTTCGAGCCAGCCCAGGTCTTTCGCGCTGACCGTGTGGGGATTGGCGTAGGGATAAGGCACCTGGCACATGATCTCAGCGCCCTCGACGCATTTGAACTCGCGCATCGACAGGAAATATTGCCTGAATTTCGTGTCGTCGAACCTTATGTCGAAGGCGCTGTCATCGCCCTTGGGTACAAAGCTCACCGCGCCGATGGTTATATCCTTGCCGTCACGCGTATGCAGGACGATGTCCTTCGTCCCCTCCAGTGCTTTTTCGCCGGCGTGGGCTGCGGTTGAAAAAGCGAGCAGTCCGGCCAGCATGGGCGCGAGAAATTTCATCGGTCCTCCCGGAACATTTGATTCTCGAAGTTACCGCTTTTTCGAGATCACGCCACGATCCATTTTTTGGCGGCGCCAAGGTCGGCAGAGGCGAACAGCTTGAACTCGCAAGGAAAGATCGGCCGAAACAAGGATATCGCGGCGCGAATCCAGCCGACGTCCGTCACGACAGCGACGCGCTTGAAATCATGCCAGTGCCTGACGCCGAAAACGCCGTCGTCCCACATCGCCGCCGGCTCGATGAGGGAAAAATCGGCGCCGAGGACATAGAGCATCCTGATCGGCCCCTGCATCATCAGCGCTTCCGCCCGGGGAATGAGGTTGTCGCGATAATCCTCGTGCGTGACCTTGCCCGACGCTTGCAGCGCCAGAACGTCCGGCGGAAGGCCTTCGATCGGCAGCAGCATGGCGGGACTCCCAAGGCAATGAACGTTGGAACCGCGCCGGCGCCGTCTGGGTTAAGGCTTGGGGCGCGGCTTGGGGCGCGGCTTGGAGCACGGCTTGGGCTTCAATGTTGGGACGGACGCGGGAAAGGAAAGGGGCGCGGCGGCATTTATTCCGCTTGCGCCGCCCGGCCTTGCGGCATCCCGCGCGGAGAGCCAGGATAGCGCTCGGATTTGCAGGAGGCGGGCCATGCAGCGTCGCGGGTTTGTGCTGTTCACGCTTTTGACCGGAGGCCTCGTGACCGGAGGGCTCGCCCTGCCCGGCGCCGCGACGGCGAAGCAATACGTGCGCTATCCCGGCTCCGTCGCGGCTGGAACCATCGTCAT
This sequence comes from uncultured Alphaproteobacteria bacterium, assembly GCA_963828185.1. GTDB lineage: Bacteria > Pseudomonadota > Alphaproteobacteria > Rhizobiales > Beijerinckiaceae > Rhodoblastus. The sequence goes on from CAWHDV010000002.1 coordinate 384,449, forward strand.
CGACAGCGCGCGGCGAAAACTGTTCTTCATTCTCGGCGACGGCCGGGCCATCGCCTATCCGGTCGGCGTCGCCAAGCGCGGATGGGAATGGTCGGGCGGCGCCAGGGTCAACGGCAAATTTGTTCGGCCCGCCTGGACCCCTCCGACCGAGGTCAGGGAGGAAGAGCCATCCTTGCCCGACCTCGTGCGCGGCGGCGCGTCGAACAATCCCATGGGCGCCCGCGCCATCACGCTCGACCGTTCCGAAATCGCCATCCACGGCTCGACGCAGAGGATGCGCAGGACCATCGGCGGCGCGTTCTCGCATGGCTGCATCAGGATGCGCAACGAGGACGTGATCGACCTCTATGACCGGGTGAGCGTGGGAACGCCGGTGATCATGGAGCCGTGAGCAAACCCTCCCCCGCGACCGGGGAGAGGGCGTTCCGCGCGTCTATCGTCACATCGCGGGCTTGATCGACGAAGCGTCGAATTTTTCCATGCTCGTAGGTATAGTTCAACCTCACCTTTTCGCCGACCTTTAAGGCGGAAAGCTTCACCTTTTTTGGAATGGAATAGGTCGTGCCATTGTCCAGCGTGACCATGTCGCGCGACGGGCTGACTTTTTGGATCGTTCCGCCGGTGACTGTCGCATAGGCGGCCGTCACCCCGCCAAACAATGCTATCGCCGCGACCGTGCTTGCAAATAAACGCATAGCGAACCTCCAGCTAGATATTAACGCCAGAGCATCGCACTTGTACTGGCGCTAAAGCCAATATTTAATGGTAGCACGTTTTGCATTACTTGACCACGGAAGGAACATTAACACTTTTTAATCTTTGCGGGGCGCAGGAGTCGGCGGCCACGGCGCTACGGAGACGGGATACGCATTCCCCGAAAAAATGAGAACCCTGGTTTAACCTCCCTTGGCGGACGTAAAAAAAAACGGCGACCGGTTGACCGGTCGCCGCGCATTGCAAATCCCGCGCAAAACGCGGGACATATTATTGCGTGACGGCATGCGTCGCGCCGCTCACGCCCGATCCGACCGTGTGAACGCCTTTTTTGGCGAGATGGCCAGCGCCGTTGCCGACCTTTTTCGCCGTATGGCCGACGACATGGACGCCCGTGGATGCCACATGGCCGACGCCCGTAGCGACGCCGCCCGCCGCGTGGCCGACGCCACCGGCGACATCACCTGCCGCATGGCCGACGCCACCGGCGACATCGCCAGCCGCATGGCCGACGCCACCGGCGACATCGCCAGTCGCATGGCCGACGCCATTGATGGCGGCGCAGCCGCCAAGCGCAAGGAAAGTCAAGGCGATAAAAGAAAACGAGAGGGACTTTTTCATTGGGATCTAAACCTTAACAGAAGTTTACACTTCCTATTCCCATGAAAAAAGCGTCGAGACAAGCGGCGAAGGCCGCTCCATCACCTGATCAGTTGCGTCTCCTCCGCCAAAAAAAGCATAAAACCGAAACAAGTATTTGGCTTTGTTAGAGATTACATACATTCACGACCTGTACTGACGCAATGGTTCGGAAAAAATGATCCGGCGCCAAAGTCGCTTTATTATCAACCTGTCATTTACGGGAACGAAATCGAGTTGCGCAATCACCCGCGCACGCCGCGGAGCAGGGATATCCTCCCCGTTCCGCAGCGATTTTTTCTCGCGAACGGCCGGATCAGCCGCTCTGCGAATCGTCGGCTGGCTGCGCGGCGGCGTCGTCGGCCGGAGCCTGTTCGGCCGGCTGTTCGCCGGACTGGGCCAGCTTGTCCTTGATCATGCCAACGCCCATGAAGCCGGCGGCCACGGCGCCCATCTTGGCCAGGCCCCCGGCGTTCGGATCGGCGGCTTCAAGCGCCTTTTCGGCGGCAAAAGCGCCCGCGGCCTTTTCGACGAAGTCTTCAATGCCCATAATCAGCTCCCTTGCTTTGCGTCCCGCGATCGGATCCTCGCCCGCAGCCTGGCGCCCGGGGCAAGATCGGATCGTGTCGCGCCGGATCGGGCGACCTCGTCGCCCTTGCCGCTGCGCAACCAATCGGCCGGCGCGAAATTGCGCCGCCGCAATATGGCGCCGACCGATGTGACTGTACAATGAATGATCGCACAAAAGCGTGAGGAATTGCCGCACCGTCACGCCCGGGTGTGAGGCTGTCGCGACAAACTTGCGCCTGCGCCCCCTCCCCTGCTATCCTCGAAAGTTCGAGCCATGGGGTGCTGACCTCTTTATTCTGAGCGGCGGCTGAGAACAAACCCATTGACCTGATCTGGATAATGCCAGCGCAGGGAAGGCATGCGGCGGAACCGCATTCTCTTTTCTTGCTTTGATAATGGCAAAACGGGAGAGCGCGCGATGAACGTCCATTCGAAAAATGTCCGCCATCCGGAGAGCGTCACCACCGGCCCCCTGCCCGGCTCGCGCAAACTCTATGTCGAGCCGGCCTGCTCGCCCGGCATGCGCGTGCCGGTGCGCGAAATCCTGCTCGATCCCTCCGCCAACGAGCCGGACTTGCGCGTCTATGACCCGTCCGGCCCCTATACCGACGCCGAGCCGCATATCGACCTCGCCAAGGGCCTGCCGCCGATCCGCGAAGAGTGGATCGCCCGCCGCGAAGGGTTCGAGGCCTACCAGGGCCGCGCGGTCAAGGCGGAAGACAATGGCGACGTGTCGGAAGCGGCGCTGGTCGAGCCCTGCCCGGCGCAGCGCATTTTGCGCCGAGGCCGCGACGGCGCGCTGGTCACCCAGTTCGAATTCGCGCGGGCGGGCATCATCACCGAGGAAATGATCTATGTCGCCCATCGCGAAAACCTCGGCCGCGAGGCGGCCTTGGCCGAGGCCGCCGCGCGCATAAAGGACGGCGAGTCCTTTGGGGCGGAAATTCCCGAATTCGTCACGCCCGAATTCGTGCGCTCGGAAATCGCGCGGGGTCGGGCGATCATCCCGGCCAATATCAACCATGTCGAAGTCGAGCCGATGATCATCGGCCGCAATTTTCTGGTGAAGATCAATTCCAATATCGGCAATTCCGCCGTCACCTCCTCGGTGGCGGAGGAAGTGGAGAAAATGGTCTGGTCGATCCGCTGGGGCGCGGATACGGTGATGGACCTGTCCACCGGCCGCAACATCCACAATATCCGCGACTGGATCCTGCGCAACGCGCCCGTGCCGATCGGCACCGTGCCGATCTATCAGGCGCTGGAAAAGGTCGGCGGCGACGCGCTGAAACTCGACTGGGAAGTGTTCAAGGACACGCTGATCGAGCAGGCCGAGCAGGGCGTGGACTATTTCACCATCCATGCCGGCGTGCGCCTCGCCTATGTGCCGCTGACCGCGACCCGCGTCACCGGCATCGTGTCACGCGGAGGGTCGATCATGGCGCGCTGGTGCCTGTCAAAGCACCGCGAAAGCTTCCTCTACGAGCGGTTCGACGAGATTTGCGACATCATGCGCAAATATGACGTCTCTTTTTCGCTCGGCGACGGCCTGCGCCCCGGCTCCAACGCCGACGCCAATGACGCGGCGCAATTCGCCGAACTCGAGACGCTGGGCGAACTGACGAAAGTGGCTTGGGACAAGGGTTGCCAGGTGATGATCGAAGGCCCCGGCCATGTGCCGATGCACAAGGTCAAGGAAAACATGGACAAGCAGCTGCGCGAATGCGGCGAGGCGCCCTTCTATACGCTCGGGCCGTTGACCACCGACATCGCGCCCGGCTATGACCACATCACCTCGGCCATCGGCGCGGCGATGATCGGCTGGTTCGGCACGGCCATGCTGTGTTATGTCACGCCGAAGGAGCATCTCGGCCTGCCCGACCGCGACGACGTGAAGACCGGCGTCATCACCTATCGCATCGCGGCGCATGCGGCCGACCTCGCCAAGGGCCATCCTGGCGCGCGGGCGCGCGACGACGCGATGAGCCGGGCGCGTTTCGACTTCCGCTGGCAGGACCAGTTCAACATCGGCCTCGACCCGGACACGGCGAAGAAATTCCACGACGAGACCCTGCCCAAGGAGGCGCACAAGGTGGCGCATTTTTGCTCGATGTGCGGGCCGAAATTCTGCTCGATGCGAATTACGCAGGATTTGCGGGTTGAGGCCCTGGCCATCGCCGAGGCGGAAAAAGCGGTCATCGAACAGGGGCTGGCGGAAAAAAGCGCGGAGTTTCTCGAAAAGGGCGGCAAGCTTTATCTGGAGACTTGAGGCCGCGCTGACGGCTTTCTCGGAATGAGGGCTACCGAGGGTTTTTTTCAGCTCCAGTCCCCTCATGTCGAGGAGGCCCCTGAAAGGGGCCGTCTCGATCCATGGACGACTCAAGCGAGCGCGGCCGCGCTACGCCGCTTCGGCTTCCGTCTCCTCGGCCTCGACTGGCGCCATGACGCCGTTTTCGCCCATCGAAAATTTGCGTCCGCGCCAGTGCACCTGGCCGGGAACGAAACTCACGACGAAGATTGCGAAACTGAGCAGGTCGCGCGCCGGCATTAGCCGCGCCGCATGAACTCTGGCGGGAAAACGCTCGTCCACCTCGACCTGCAACGTCAGCCGGCACAAAAGCGCGGCGGCGGCCAGGATCATCGCCGCCGTCGAAAAACCGCTGGCCAGCAGGGCGAGCAGCGACCAGGCCAGCGGAAAACTCACGGCCATGCCGGCATAGCCGAGCGGATCGAGCGAGCGGATGGTGCGCGCCCAGCGCAGGTCGCGCCGCCACAATGCGCCAAAACTCTCTTCGCCATGCGCGTGGCTGACCGCGAAATCGGCGAGGACCACGTCAAGGCCGAGATTGCGCACCGCTTCGCCCAGCGCATAATCGTCGGCGAGCTGGTCTTTGATGGCGACAAAACCGCCAATCCCCTCCAGTGTTTTGCGACGCAGGGCGATGGTCGCGCCGATGCACGGCCGGGCCATGCCCAGCGTCACCCCGGTCACGACATTGGGCAGGAAGCCGTAGTCCACGCCCATGGCGCCGAGCCGAGACCACAGGCCCGCCATCGGCCGGCCGCGATAGAGGCAGGTGACCAGGCCCGCGCCCGGCCGCGCCAGCGCCGCCGCCAGCCTTTGCAGGTAATCCGGCTCCACGCTGATGTCACTGTCGGCCAAAACGACGATTTCATGCGCGATGTGGCCCGACAGGTTGATGAGGTTGGAGACCTTGCCGTTCGAGCCATGCAGCGTCGGATCGACGATGAGCTCCGCCTTGAGGCCCGGGGACGCCCGATGATCCTGCCGGCGCGCACGGCGTTGACGATCTTCCAGGCCACGGCGGCGGCCGGGTCGGAGGCCTCGTGCACGCCGAACAGGATCTGCGCCGGGCCGGCGTAATCCTGGCGGCAGAAGCTCGCCAGATGCTCGTAGAGTCCGGGCTCCTCGCCATAAAGCGGCTTGAGTATGGTGACGCCGGGAGCGATGTCGGCGGCAGGAGGCGAGACCGCGCGCGAAAAACGGCGCAGGCTGAAAATCGACAGGAGCATGTAGAGGCAGGCGGCCATGGCCAGACCATAGAACAGCGGCGCCAGCAGCGTTGCGTCGATCCGCTGGGCCAAGTTCCACCAGGCGTCGTCCATAAACCCTCCAGTTCAGGGCGTCAGCAAATAGTCCCGGCGCTGGCGCAAGGCGGCCAGCGCCGCCGAAAAAGCGCCGCCGGCCGCGAGTCCGCGCAAGCTATGGCGCCACTGCGCCAGTTCGCTGATAGAGCCATTAGCCAAAATATCGCCGATGCGCCAGCCCTGCGACGTCTGGCGCACGACATAATCGATCGGCATGGGCGGCCCATTGTCCAGGATGACCCGCGAAATCACCACGAGCTCGCCGCCGCGCGAAATCGTCCCGGCGTCGCGCTGAAAGCCCTTGCCGTTGAAATCGCCGAGCCTTGCGGCATAGGAGGCGGCGACGTAATCGCCAAAGCCCTGCGTCCAATCGTCGCGCTGCGCTTCGGTCAGCCCGGCCCAGCCCGGGCCGTAGCAGGTCCTGGCCATGGCGGGGAGATCGAAGGACGCGCCGATCGCCGGGCGCAAGGCGTCGAAACGCTGGCGCAGGCTCATTGCCGCCGTGTGCTGGACAACGCCGAGCATGCTGTCCTGCAGGCCCTTGACCACGCCGGCGGCGTCACCTGCGCTTTGTGCTCTCGCTGCGCCGAGCGCCGGCAGGCAGGCCGCGCCCAAAAGAAACCAGCGGCGGTCAAAGCCCATGCGGCTCCTCCCCGGCGGCGAAGTTTTCACGCGGCAAATAATCGCGCAGGCCGGAATCGTCCATGCGCCGCCAGAGCCACAGGCCGGGCGCGCCGCAGACAAAATCGGGGATGCGCTTGACCAGCGAAAGGGCGATGGCGGTCGGCGAACCGATGCCGAAAGCGGCGCACAGGGCGATGAAACCACCCTCCTGCACGCCCCAGGCCCCGGGAATGAGGAAGCCGGCCGCCCGAACCGCATGGCCGAGGCTTTCGATGGTCACGGCGGTCGCGAAGGAACGCGGATCGCCGAGCAGCGACAGCGCGAGCCAGATCTCCAGCACGCCGACGAACCAGATGAACATGTGCAAGGCGAGAGCCGCGGCGAGCGACGAGCGGCGGCGCAAGATGCCGTCCAATCCTTCGCGCAACGCCGGCAGGCCGCCGAGCGAGGCCCAGCCGGTGCGCTTTTCCACGCTTTGCGCCAGCCGGTCGAGCCAGCCCGCCGCGAGAATGCGCGGCGCGAGCCAGAAGCCGGCCAGCGCCGGCGCCATGATGAGCAGGCCGAAGCCGACGGCAAGCGAGAGATCGCCCTGCGCGCCGCTGTTAAACAGCAGGATCACGCCGATCAGGGTGAAAATCACCTGCGTCACGGTCTGCGCGAGGAGATCGACAATGACGCTGGCGGCGGCGACGCCGCCCCGGACGCCATTGGTGCGCAGGATCCGCGCCCCGATGAGGTCGCCTCCGACCTGCGCCACCGGCAGCAGCGTGTTGATGGACTCGCGCACCCAGCGCAACTTGCAGAAGACCCACGGCGCGGGACGCGGCCGCCCCAGCAGCGCCCGCCAGGCGAAGCCCGAGAGCAGGGTCTGGGCCAGCCGGATGACCGCGACGAAAAGGACGCCAAAGCCGACGGAGGCGAAGGCGCGCGCGACATCACCCGCGCCCTCGTAGAGGGTCAGGGCGGCGAAAAGGCTCAGGCCCACGAGCAGGGCCAATCCGGCTGCGGTTTTCATCGATCTGGACTTAGCCTCATTCGGTTAAATAGTCAGCCCGAAGGTAGCCGCTCAGATGCAAAATGCTCATTGTGTGGCCATAAGGGAACGTTTTTTGCGTTGCATCTAGAGCGACCTAGCTTTTTGGCGCTTTTCCGGGCGCCAGTCCGGCGCGCGAAAAAGCCTCGGCGAAAGCATTGCCGCCGGAGGAGGGCTCCGGCTCCCGCCTCTGCGGCGGCGATTTGACGAAGGGCGCGCCCCTCTTCGCGTTCGGATCACCGCCGCGCGACGCCTTGGGATCGAAATCATCGTCGAGCCGCATGGTCAGGGCGATGCGCTTGCGCGCGGCGTCGACCTCCAGCACCTTGACCTTGACCACGTCGCCCGGCTTGGCCGCCTCGCGCGGGTCCTTGATGAAGGTCCTGGACATGGCGGAAATGTGGACCAGCCCGTCCTGGTGCACGCCAATGTCGACGAAGGCGCCGAAGGCGGCGACATTGGTCACCACGCCCTCCAGCACCATGCCGGGTCGTAGATCGGTCAGCTTCTCGACCCCCTCCTTGAAGGCGGCGGTCTTGAACTCGGGACGGGGATCGCGGCCGGGCTTTTCCAGCTCCTTGAAAATGTCGGTGACCGTTGGGGCGCCGAATTGCGCGTCGACGAAATCCTTTGGCGACAGCGAGCGCAGGATTTTCGCGTCGCCGATCAGCACGTTGATGTCGCTTTTTGCCGCCGCGAGGATCTTGCGCACCACCGGATAAGCTTCCGGATGGACGCCGGAGGCGTCGAGCGGGTCGCTGCCGCCGCGAATGCGCAGGAAGCCGGCGCATTGCTCGAAAGCCTTGGCGCCGAGCCGGGCCACCTTCTTCAGCTCAGCCCGGGAGCTGAATTTTCCGTTGGCGTCGCGATGCGCGACAATGCCCGAGGCCAGGCCCGCGCCAAGCCCGGAAACGCGGGCCAGCAAGGGCGCCGAGGCGGTGTTGAGATCGACGCCGACGGCGTTGACGCAATCCTCCACCACGGCGTCAAGCGAACGCGACAGCTTGAACTCGGCGAGATCGTGCTGGTACTGGCCGACGCCGATCGACTTGGGATCGATCTTCACCAGCTCCGCCAGCGGGTCCTGCAGACGCCGGGCGATGGAGACGGCGCCGCGCAGGGTGACGTCGAGATCGGGCAATTCGCCCGCCGCGAAAGCCGAAGCCGAATAGACCGAGGCGCCCGCTTCGGACACCACGATCTTGGTCAGCTTCGCTTCGGGCAGCTTTTGCGCCAGTTCGCCGGCCAGCTTGTCGGTTTCGCGCGAGGCCGTGCCGTTGCCGATGGCGATCAGCTCCACCTTGTGCAGACGGCAGAGGCGCCCGAGCGCCAGCAGCGCCTCGTCCCAGCGCCTCTGCGGCTCGTGTGGATAGATCACCGCGGTATCGACGACCTTGCCGGTGGCGTCGACCACCGCGACCTTCACCCCGGTGCGAAAGCCGGGATCGAGCCCCAGCGTGGCGCGCGGGCCGGCCGGAGCGGCCAGCAGCAGGTCGCGCAGGTTGCCGGCGAAGACCTGCACCGCCTGGTCCTCGGCGTTCTGCCACAGGCGGGCGCGCAGATCGACGGACAAGGAGATCTTGATCCGCGTGCGCCAGGCCCAGCGCACGCAATCCGAGAGCCATTTGTCGCCGGGACGGCCGCAATCGGCTATGGCGAAACTCGTGGCGATGGCGCGCTCATAGGCCGCCTCGCCCTCGATTTCCGCCTGCGCCGCGCTTTCCGGCTCCAGGGCGAGATCGAGCATCTCTTCCTTTTCGCCGCGAAACATCGCGAGGATGCGATGCGATGGCAGTTTCGCCAGAGGCTCGAAAAAGTCGAAGTAATCGGCGAACTTGGCGCCGTCCTGCGCCTTGCCGTCGCGCACTTTCGAGACCATGCGGCCGCGCGACCAAAAGCTTTCGCGTAAAAATCCGATCAGCTCGGCCTTTTCGGAAAACTGTTCGACCAGGATGGCGCGGGCGCCTTCCAGCGCCTCTTCCGGCGTCTTCACGCCCTTGTCCTCGTCGACGAACTTTTCCGCCCGCTGGCGCGGGTCCTGGCTCGGATCGGCCAGAAGGCCGGCGGCGAGCGGGCCAAGCCCGGCCTCGCGGGCGATCATCGCCTTGGTGCGGCGCTTGGGCTTGTAGGGCAGATAGATGTCTTCGAGCTTCGCCTTGGACTCGGCGCCCAGCACGGCCGTCTCCAGCTCCGGCGTCAGCTTGTCCTGCGATTTTATCGACTCGAGAATGGTCTTCCGCCGCTCCTCGAGTTCACGCAGGTAGCGCAGGCGCTCCTCCAGGTTGCGCAATTGCGTGTCGTCGAGCGCGCCGGTCGCCTCCTTGCGGTAGCGGGCGATGAAGGGCACGGTCGAACCCGCGTCCAGCAGTTCCACGGCGGCGGCGACCTGCCTTTCCTCGACTTTCAGCTCCTGGGCTATGCGGCGCGGAATTGAAATCATCGGCGGGCTCCATCCTGGCGCGGTCGGTGGTCGGTGGAAAGGGGGGCGCTTGTACCGCCTGCGGCCCCGGCCGTCAAAAGCCGGCCTGTGGATGAAAAATAGTTGCGGGAAACCGCATATGCCGGACTTTACTCAATTGACAGCCGCGCGCGTGGAGCCGACGATCGTCGTATCATGCCTTCGATCCCGAACATCAAGCCCGTCGCCGATGCGCCCCCCCAAAGCGGGGTCGCCGCTGCTCCGACCCAGAATGGACGGGCAGATCCCGCCGCGCTGGCCGAGGCCGCCGAACAGGCCAGCGATTTCCTGAAATCCCTCGCCAATCCGGTGCGTCTGCGCATCCTTTGCATGCTGGCGCAAGGCGAGGCGCCGGTCGGCGACATAGCGGAGAAGCTCGCCGCCCGCCAAAGCCTGATTTCGCAGCATCTCGCGCTGTTGCGCAAGGATGGCCTGGTGCGGCCGCGGCGCGAAGGCCAGACCATCCATTACGCCCTGGCCGACAAGAGGGCGGAAAAGCTGATCGGCGTGCTCTACGAGAGTTTCTGTCCGGTCAAGCCCGCCTGATATCTTGCGAATTTGCAAGGCGCCGCCGTCAAGCCTTGCGCTCGGCTGCGTTCTCGCCGATCTCCTGCCCGAAAAAGGAGTTCGACACATGGCGCTTTCTTCAACCCGGACCAGGACGCGGCCTGTCGTCGCCATCTCGCAGGGCGAGGCGACCTCCGACGGCGCCGGCGTCAAATTGATCCGCCTGATCGGCTCGCGCGCGCAGGCGCCGATCGATCCCTTTTTGATGCTGGATTTTTTCGGCTCGGAAAAGGCGGATGATTACATCGCCGGCTTCCCCGACCATCCGCACCGCGGCTTCGAGACGGTCACCTACATGCTGGCGGGCAAGATGCGCCATGCCGACAACCACGGCCATCACGGCGTGATCGAGACCGGCGGCGTGCAATGGATGAACGCCGGGCGCGGCCTGATCCATTCCGAGACGCCGGAGCAGGAACTCGGGGCTTTTGCGCGGCTTCCAGCTCTGGATCAATTTGCCGGCGAGCGAGAAGATGAACGCGCCTGCCTACCAGGAATTTGGCGCCTCGCGCATCCCGGTCGAGAGCCGCGATGGCTGTCGCATCAAAATCATCGCCGGGACCAGCAGCGGCGGAACCGCCGGGCCGGTCAGCGCGCCGCATGTCGATGCGCGCTATTTCGACGTCGAGATCGATCCGGGCGGAATTTTCAACGAACCGCTGCCTGGAGATCACGCCGCCTTCTTCGTCGTTTACGAAGGCGAGGCGACGGCGGCCTCCGACGACGGACCGCGAGAAGTCCCGGCGTTGAGCCTTGTTGCGCTCGGCCCCGGCGAAAAAGCGGAGCTTGCCGGCGGCGCGAATGGCGCCCGCGCGATCCTGCTCGCGGCGCGCCCGCTGCATGAGCCGGTCGCCTGGAGCGGTCCTTTCGTCATGAACACGCGCGAGGAATTGTTGCAGGCGTTCGATGATTACCGCCAGGGACGTTTCTGACGCCGCCTTGTCCGAGCGAAATCGACGGTCGCGTCATGGCGCGAGCAATTCCGTTCTGAATTTCGGCGCCAGCTCCCTCGACTTGCGTCCGAATTCGGCCTGTTGCGCGTCGCTCAGGCGCGGCGCGGCGGCGGTGCGGCTTTCGACGGCAACGCCGACCGCGAGAAAAAACGCCTCGAGCCCGGGAGGCGCGCACATGCAGAGCAGCCTCGCCGGCCGGTCCGACGCGTTTTTGAAGCCGTGCGGCGCGTTGGCGGGGATATTGACGGTCGATCCGGCGCCCGCCGTCTGGGTCCGTCCGCGAAAGGTCAACTCGATTTCGCCGTCGAGAATGGTGAACATCTCCTCGAAATCGTGGCGATGCGGCGGCGGACCGCCGCCCGGCGGCACATGCATGTCGATCAGGCAATAGCGTCCGCCGGTGTCCTCGGCGGTCAGCAGGATCGTGTAGGTGTCGCCCACGACCGAAACGAACCGCATGCGCGTATCGTCGGCGTTGACCACGGCGAGGCCGCGGCTGGGATCGTCAGCCGGAATTGGCGCTGCGGATGAAACCATTGAGCTGGCGGAATCGGACATATGATCGCTCCGGGGCTGGAACTCGCCGAACGCCAGCCCAACCAACGAAGCGGCGCGCGGGTTGCATCCGCCTCTTGCCCGGCCGACGCGGCGCGGAGCTTCAAAATTCGCGCGCCAAAAATTCGGCGATTTGCGGCGCGGCGTCGGCGATGCGCATGATGCCGTTGTAATGGCCGTAGGGACCGAAAATCTTGCCGGTTTCGACCGCGACGCCGTTTTTTTCGCGCAGCGTCCTGGCCGTGGTCTCGATCCATTCGGGCAGAAAAACCTGGTCCTGCGGAGCATAAAGCATCAGCGTCGGCGCCCTGATCCGTGCAAAACCGTCCGCCACGCTCCGCGCGCCGGCGCCCTCGCCCGGCGTAAAAGCCTGGTTGGCGCGCGCCAGATAAAGCAGATGGTTGGCGTCGGCCTTGCGGACGCGCTCGCGCGCCGCCTCCGTCAGCATCTGTTCGATGGCGTAGGGGGTCGCGGCCACGTCGCCGGCGTCTCCGCCGGGCGCGAGCGCCCGGCCGGGGCCGTCGTCGACCCATTGGCTGTGCAGGGCGTGCAGCGTCATCAAGCGCAGAGTCGCCTCGAGGCCGGCGAGCGGCGGCGCGCCGTCATGATAATCGCCGCCGTTCCAGGCGGGATCGAGCTTTATCGGCTGCGTCCAGAGCGACAGCCACGCGGTCAGCCAGCCGCCGAAATGCGGCGACGCGATCACCGGAATGATGCGCCCGACGCTTTCGGGATAGGAGGCGGCCCACTCAAAAGTTTGCAGCCCGCCCATCGACGGCCCCATCACCGCATGCAGGCGTTCGATCCCGAGCGAGTCCAGCACGGCCTTCTGCACGCGCACGAAATCGCCGATGCGGACGGCGGGAAAGCTCAGCCCATAGGGCCTGCCGGTCGCCGGATCGCGACTGGCGGGACCTGTCGTGACGACATTTTTGTCATGGGCGTTGAGATTGACCAGGCTGTCGACCGAGACGACGAAATAACGCTCGGTGTCGACCGCCTTGCCGGGACCGATGATCGCGTCCCAATAGCCGGGCTGCGCATCGTCCGGCGTATAGCGTCCGGCGGCATGGCTGGAGCCGGAAAAATAATGCGCGACGAGGATGGCGTTTTGGCGTTTCGCATCGAGCTTTCCGTAAGTCTCGAAACCGACCTCGACGTTTTTCAGCCGCGCGCCGCCGCAGGTTTGCAGTTCGGGCAGGCGCAAACGGCTTTTGACGGGCGACAATCCGGCGGGCATCGGCTTTTTCCTGCTTGTCGAGCTTTTGCGGGCGGGCCGCCCGCCTTATATCAGCAACGAGTCTCATGACCAAAAAGCGGCGTCGCGCCGCCACAGCCCCGCCGCAATGCGGCAGCATCTGATAACCCGCTGATTTATGACGAAATGTTCGATAAATTGCGGTACAATGGCATAAAGTACTATGGCAGCGCCGACATTCATGCTGCAATGCAGCATTCGGAATGATGGAAGCTCGTCGCGGCGGCTCTACCGCCGACCCTTTCACGTCGACCGAAGGTTCAACAATGACAACGGCCAAGAACAGTCGCGGCCTTAACCCCGGCAGCAGCGGGGCGCCCATCTTCGCGCCCGTGCCGGGCATGGCCCATGTCACGGATGCTGCACCGCAGCATGGCGGGATCGACGGCGCTGCGAAAAACCTCTCGCAGCCGAGTGTCTCGCAGGAGGCGGATGGCGCGCCTTCATCGGTATTCGCGCGCCAGATCCGCATGGCCTACGGGCTGTTGCAGACGGCGATCGAGGAGGCCACCGACGCCGCGGAATGCAGCAACGCCAAAATCGCCGCCGAACTCGAGGATTTGCAGGCGCGGGCGATCCGCTCGATCCACGACAGCACGCTGGCGACGATTGACCTGTTCGAGGCCATCGGCGCCGCGCAGACGCCGGGCGAACTGGCCAACCGGCAGATGGAGCTGGCCCGGCGCCAACGCGAGACAGTGAGCGAACGGCTGGGCGATTTCTTCGATTCCGCGCGGTCCATGGTCTCGATGATGACCGATCCGCTGAATTGGCAGTTGCGCGCCCTCTCCGGCGCCATGTCTCCCCGGGAGATGGGCGAGCGGGGACCGACGGAAGCCGGCGACAGCATCCTGTCGCGCCTCAACAAGCTCACCGCGCGGCAGAAGCGGGTGCTGGAGCTTCTGGCCGAGGGCCTGCCCAACAAGGTGATCGCGCATCAACTCGGCATCAGCGAGACCACGGTCAAGGCGCATGTCGGCGAAATCCTGCGCAAGCTGAAAGTCTATAACCGCGCCCGCGCCATCGTCATGCTGGCGCAATTCGACATGCGCCAGATCGACGTCCAGCCCCAGCCCCAAGCCGAGGGCGCCGACGGCGAGTAGGCGCGAAGGCGCGCTGATCCAATTCCGTGCAAGGCTCTAGCCGCGCTCGGCGTTCAGCGCCCGCGTCGCCGCCTCGACCTGCTCGGCCGCCTCGATCATCGCGGCGGCGGCCTCTTCCGCCCATTCGAGCTGGCGCAGTTTCGCCAGTTGCGCCGTTTTCCGCGCCTGCAGAATCTCCGCCTCCTGGTCGGCGAGCTTTTTTCGCGCCGCGAAAAACTCGTCGGCCACCGTCAGGGCGGCCATGACGACGATGCGCTGGTCGCCGATCTCGCCGAAGGCCGCGCGCAAGGACTCGATCTTCGAATTGACCAGCCGCGCCAGATCCTCGATATGTGCTTCCTCGCCCTCGCCGCAATTCATGCGATAGGTGCGACCGGCTATGGTGACGACCGCCTGCGCCATGTCAGCTCTTCCCAGCCATATCAGCTCTCCCCAGCGAATCGGCGGCGAGCACCGCGCGGACGGCGGCCCCGGCGCGTTCGATCCGCCGCGCCGCTTCGCCATGGGCGATCTCGAGCGACCGCAACCGCGTCGCGGCGGCGTCGATTTCCTGCGCCAGGCGGGAGCGGTCCTCCTGCAAGGCCGCGTATTCCGCGGCCTGGTCGGCCTGCTCCAACGCCCGCTCGTTGTGGCGGCTAAGCGCCACCACCAGCCCTTCCAGCGCCGCGCGCAATCGCTTCTGCGCCTCGGCGATGAGGCTGTCCGGCGAAGGTCCATGCATATCTTCCGCGCCCATGCCGTTCGCAAGGGCGGCGTCTCCGGGAAGGGGCAGGTCGTGCGGCGGCGAGGACAAGCGGCGATACTTTCGGGACGAATCCAGGGGGCGGTCGAAGACACAGGTTAATACGCAACTCTATCATTGTCGCGGCCTTAGCCAAATCATCCACCTTCTTTGCTTGGCCGCCCGCGTTGACTAAGGCGCGCGACCTGTTATCTACCCGCCCCATCGCCATATGGGCGCATGAACAATCCGGAAACAGAGCCATGAACGAAGTCAGCCACGCCTCCTTGGCAAATGCCGTGCGGGCGCTTGCCATGGATGCGGTCGAAAAGGCCAATTCCGGTCATCCCGGCCTGCCGATGGGCGCGGCCGACGTCGCCACCGTGCTGTTCACCAAGGTGCTGAAATTCAACGCCGCCGACCCGCGCTGGCCGGACCGCGACCGTTTCGTGCTGTCGGCCGGCCACGGCTCGATGCTGCTTTACGCGCTGCTTTACCTGACCGGCGAAAAGCACATGACCATCGAGGAAATCCGCAATTTCCGCCAGATGGGCTCGAAAACGCCGGGCCACCCCGAATATGGCCATACGCCCGGCGTCGAAGTCACCACCGGGCCGCTCGGACAGGGGCTGGCGACCTCCGTTGGCCTGGCGCTGGCCGAGCGCATGCTGGCGGCGCAATTCCCCGGCGCGGTCGATCACCGCACCTATGTGCTGGCGTCGGACGGCGACCTGATGGAAGGCGTGTCGCAGGAAGCCATCGCCATCGCCGGCCATCTGAAGCTCAACCGCCTCGTCGTGCTGTGGGACGACAACGGCATTTCCATCGACGGCCCGCTGTCGGTTTCCGATTCCGTCGACCAGATCAAGCGTTTCGAGGCCTGCGGCTGGAGCGCCAGCCGCATCGACGGCCATGACCCCGCAGCCATTCTCGCCGCGCTCGAAGCGGCGCAAAAATCGGAACGGCCGACCCTGATCGCCTGCCGCACCATCATCGGCTACGGCGCGCCCAAGCGCGCCGGCACAGCCAAGGCGCATGGCGAGGCGCTCGGCGCGGAGGAAATGGCCGGGGCCAAGGCCGCCCTGCACTGGCCCTACGCGCCGTTCGAAATACCCGACGAAATTCTGAAACCCTGGCGCGAGGCCGGCGCGCGAGGCGCCAAGGCTCAGGCCGAATGGCAGGCCAGCGTCGAAAAGATGGAGCCCGGCGAACGCGCGGAATTCCTGCGCCGCATCGAGGGCGTCCTGCCCAAGGCGCTGCCGGAGGCCGTCGCCGCCGAAAAGCGCCGCCTCGCCTCTTCGGACACGGCCATCGCCACGCGCAAGGCCTCGGAGGCGGCGCTGAAAATCCTCGCGCCGGCCGCGCCCGAACTCATCACCGGCTCAGCCGACTTGACCGGCTCGAACAACACCAAGGTCGAGGCCACGCCGGCCATTTCCCCGGGGCATTACGCAGGCCGCTATGTCCACTGGGGCATCCGCGAGCACGGCATGGCGGCGGCGATCAACGGCATGGCCCTGCATGGCGGCTTCATTCCGTCGGGCGCGACATTCCTCGCCTTCGCCGATTACTGCCGCCCGGCCCTGCGCCTCGCGGCGCTGATGGGCGTCGGCTCGATCGAGGTGATGACCCACGATTCCATCGGCTTGGGCGAGGACGGCCCGACCCACCAGCCGGTCGAGCAGCTCGCGTCCTTGCGCGCCATCCCCGGGCTCCTGGTCTTCCGGCCCGCCGACGCGACCGAGACGCTCGAATGCTGGCAGGCGGCGATCGGGGAGCGGAAAAATCCGTCCGTACTGGCGCTGACGCGGCAAAATCTCAGCCCGTTGAGAAAAAACTATGTCGAGGAAAATCTCTGCGCGCGCGGCGCCTACGAGCTTTCGCCCGCCTCCGGTCCCGCCAGGGTGAGCCTTTTCGCCTCCGGCTCGGAGGTTGAAATCGCCATCGCGGCGCAAGATATTCTGGAGGCGGAGGGGACGCCGACGCGCGTCGTGTCGGTTCCTTGTTTCGAACTCTTCCTGCGACAAGACGACGCAGCCCGGCGCGCCCTGATCGGCGACGCGCCGGTTCGGGTGGCTGTCGAGGCCGCGCTCGGCATGGGCTGGGAGCTGTTTCTGGGCAGGGATGGAGCCTTTGTCGGCATGACCGGGTTCGGCGCCAGCGCGCCCTACAAGAAGTTATACGAAAGTTTCGGCATCAACGCCGGCGCCGTTGCGCAAGCGGCACGAAATGGCTTAAAGGGCATCTGAGCAAATCCGGGCAAAAAAGCGCCGATCCGATCCGTGGTTCGAGACGCCCGCCCCACCCAAGGAGCGCGACACATGACGGTCAAGGTTTTCATCAACGGTTTCGGGCGCATCGGCCGCAACGTCCTGCGCGCCATCATCGAGTCCGGCCGCACTGACATCCAGGTCGTCGGCATCAACGATCTCGGCCCGGTCGAAACCAACGCCCACCTGTTGCGCTATGATTCCGTGCATGGCCGCTTCCCGGCGACGGTCAAGGTGGACGGCGACACGATCGACGTGGGAACCGGCCCGATCAAGGTGACGGCGATCAAGGACCCGTCGGGCCTGCCGCTCGGCGCGCTCGGCGTCGACATCGCCATGGAATGCACCGGCATTTTCACGGCCCGCGACAAGGCGGCGCTGCTGCTGGCCGCCGGCGCCAAGCGCGTGCTGGTCTCCGCCCCGTCCGACGGCGCCGACCTGACGGTGGTCTACGGCGTCAACAATTCCAAGCTGACCAAGGAACATCTCGTCGTCTCCAACGCCTCCTGCACGACGAACTGCCTCTCCCCGGTCGCCAAGGTCCTCAACGACGCCATCGGCATCGACAAGGGCATCATGACGACCATCCACTCCTATACCGGCGACCAGCCGACGCTCGACACGATGCACAAGGACCTTTATCGCGGCCGCGCGGCGGCTTTGTCGATGATCCCGACGTCGACCGGCGCGGCCAAGGCCGTCGGCCTCGTGCTGCCGGAACTCAACGGCAAGCTCGACGGCTTCGCCCTGCGCGTGCCGACCCCCAATGTCTCGGTGGTCGACTTGAAGTTCATCGCCAAGCGCGCGACGACCAAGGACGAGGTCAACGCCGTGATCAAGGCGGCGGCGGACGGCCCGCTCAAGGGAATTCTCGGCTACACCACTGAAAAGCTCGTCTCCTCGGACTTCAACCACGACCCCCATTCCTCGATCTTCCATATGGACCAGACCAAGGTGATGGACGGGACAATGGTGTCGATCCTGTCCTGGTATGACAACGAGTGGGGCTTTTCCAACCGCATGGCGGACACCGCCGTGGCGATGGCCAAGCTCATCTGAGCGAAAAAGGTTTTTCGGGCGCGTCCTTCGGGATGCGCCTTTTTCATTCCTGAAATCTTTTTCCTCTGGAGCCCGTCATGTCCGGTTTTCATACGCTCAACTCCGCCCAGCTCAAGGGCAAGCGCGTCCTCGTCCGCGTCGATCTCAATGTGCCCATGGAAAACGGCAAGGTGAGCGACGCCACCCGTATTGAGCGCATCCTGCCGACCTTGCGCGAAATCACCCAGAAGGGCGGCAAGGCCATCCTGCTCGCCCATTTCGGCCGGCCGAAGAATGGCCCCGACGCCGCCAATTCGCTGAAACCCGTGGCCGGCGCGCTCAGCGAGCGTCTCGGGCGCCCCGTCGCCTTCGCGCCCGATTGCGTCGGCGAGCCGGCTGAAAAGGCTGTCGGCCAGATGCATGAAGGCGATGTGCTGCTGCTGGAAAACACCCGTTTCCACAAGGGCGAGGAAAAGAACGACCCAGTCCTGGTCGCGCAGATGGCGCAGCTCGGCGACGTCTATGTCAATGACGCCTTTTCCGCCGCCCATCGCGCCCACGCCTCGACCGAGGGCCTGGCGCACAAGATGCCGGCCTATGCCGGCCGCACCATGCAGGCCGAGATCGAGGCCTTGTCGAAGGCTTTGGAAAAGCCGGCCCGACCCGTTGGAGCGGTGGTCGGCGGCGCCAAGGTGTCCTCCAAGCTGGAACTCCTGGGCAATCTGACCAAAAAAGTCGATTTCCTGATCATCGGCGGCGGCATGGCCAACACGTTCCTCGCCGCGCAAGGGAAAAAGGTCGGCAAGTCGCTGTGCGAGCATGATTTACTCGACACGGCGCGCGAAATCCTGAAAAACGCCGCCGACAACAAGTGCCAGATCGTGCTGCCGACGGACGCCGTCGTGGCGACCGAATTCAAGGCGCATGCGCCGTCGCATGTCGTCAGCGTCGATCATGTCGGCGACGCCGAGATGATCCTGGACGCCGGCCCGCGTTCGGTGACGGAAGTGGAAAACGTGCTGACGGCGATCAAGACGCTGGTGTGGAACGGTCCCTTCGGCGCCTTCGAGCTCGAGCCTTTCGACGCCGCCACCAATGCGGTGGCGCGCTTCGCCGCCAAGCTGACGAGCGAAGGCAAGCTGCTTTCGGTGGCCGGCGGCGGCGACACGGTGTCCGCGCTCAACCATGCCGGCGTGGCCGAAAAATTCACCTATGTCTCGACGGCGGGCGGCGCCTTCCTCGAATGGCTCGAAGGCAAGGTGTTGCCGGGCGTCGAGGCGCTGCGGGCGTAAAAAAACGCCTTCCGGAGTTTTCAACGGCGCGCCAATGGCGCGCCGTTTGTCTTTCTGCTCGGTCGCTCGGAGAAGTTGCGAAACCCTGAAGGCCTTCGCCGGTTCTGAAGCCAAGAGCCTGCGCGAAAAAGCCGCCTTTCCAAAAGGCGACGATTGCAGTAAAGGCCGCTCATAAACATTCGCACATCGGGAGACCGTTCATGGCCCGCATTACATTGCGTCAACTGCTCGACCACGCCGCCGAGCACGATTACGGCGTTCCCGCCTTCAACATCAACAACATGGAGCAGGCGCTGGCCATCATGGCGGCGGCTTCCGCCGTTGACGCGCCGGTCATCATCCAGGCCTCGCGCGGCGCCCGCCAATACGCCAATGACATCATGCTCAAGCACATGATGGACGCGGTGGTGGAAATCTATCCGCAAATTCCCGTCTGCGTGCACCAGGACCACGGCAACAGCGCCGCCACCTGCTTTTCCGCCATGCAGGCCGGCTTCACCTCGGTCATGATGGACGGCTCGCTCAAGGAAGACGGCAAGACGCCGGGCGACTGGGATTACAATGTCGGCATCACGAAATACGTCGGCGACATGGCGCATCTCGGCGGCATCTCGGTCGAGGGCGAATTCGGCGTGCTCGGCTCACTCGAAACCGGCGAGGGCGAGAAGGAAGACGGCCACGGTTTTGAAGGCAAGCTGTCGCATGACCAGCTTCTCACCAACCCCGACGACGCCATCAAGTTCGTGCGCGCCACCAAGGTGGACGCGCTCGCCATCGCCATGGGCACCTCGCACGGCGCCTACAAATTCTCGCGCAAGCCGGACGGCGCCATCCTCGCCATGAACGTGATCGAAGAGATTCACGCCAAGATGCCGGGCCTGCACATGGTCATGCACGGCTCCTCTTCGGTGCCGCAGGACTTGCAGGACATCATCAACCAGTATGGCGGCAAGATGCCGCAGACCTGGGGCGTGCCGGTCGAAGAGATTCAACGCGGCATCAAGAATGGCGTGCGGAAAATCAATATCGACACCGACAACCGCATGGCGATCACCGGCCAGATCAGAAAAGTTTTCGCGGAGAATCCGGGCGAATTCGACCCGCGCAAATATCTCAAGCCGGCGCAGGAGGCGATGACCAAACTCTGCCGCCAGCGGCTGGAAGAATTCGGCACGGCCGGCAAGGCGTCGAAGATCAAGCGCGTGCTGACGCTCGCCGAGATGGCCAAGCGCTACGCCTCGGGAGAGTTGGACCCCAAGGCGGCGTGATATTTTTTTGCGTGGTGGCGAATGGGGTTGCGGTTTGCCGCGGCCCCATTTTTGCCGTTCTATGCCTTCATTCCGACGCCCCTCACCCCTGCCCTCTCCCCGCAAGCGGGGCGAGGGGCGCCAACGATCAGCCTTTGCTGATTTGGTCATACGGATGCCAGAAAACGAGCCATGCAGGATTTCATCAAGCCGCGCCTCTATCTCATCACCCCGCCCGTCACGGACGCGGAGAGCTTCGCCGAGCCGCTGAAGCAGGCGCTTGCCTCAGGCGATGTCGCCTGCGTGCTGCTCCGCTTCGCCCCTCCCGACGAGGGATCGCGCAAAAAAATCTGCCGCGCGCTGGCGCCGCTCGCGCAGGCGGGCGGCGCGGCGCTGCTGCTCGCCGACGACGCCCAGCTGGCGGCGCGCGCCGGCGCCGACGGCGTCCACGTGACGCAGACCGGCGAAAAGCTCGAAGCGGCGCTCGAGAGCCTCAAGCCCGACCGCATTGTCGGCGTCGGCGGCCTCATCGACAAGGACCAGGCGATGGGCGCCGGCGAAGAGGATATCGACTATGTGATGTTCGGCGATCTCGATCCGGGCGGCGAGAGCGCGGCCTCGGTGCTGGAGCGCGCCAGCTGGTGGGCGGAAATCTTCAACGTGCCCTGCATCGGCGTGGCGCATGAGCTTGACGCGGTCGAGGCGCTCGCCGGCTGCGGCGCCGAATTCGTCGCGCTCGGGCCGAAGATTTTCGACGATCCGCGCGGCCCCGCAGCCGCGGTGGCGCAGGCGCAGGCGGCGCTCGACCGGGCGGAGGCCTCGGCTTGAACACTGCGAACAAGCTCAGGTTTTCTGTTTTGCTGGCCCTGCTGGCGGCGACGCCGGCGCTGGCCGGGCTGGCGCCGGGCCAGCCGGACCTCGCCTTCGGCGCCTATCAGCGCGGCTATTTCGCGACCGCCTTCAAGGAGGCGATGATCCGCGTCGACGCCGACAGCAAGGACGCCCCGGCGATGACGCTGATCGGCGAACTCGAGTCGCAAGGCGTCGGCGTGCCGCAGAACGACGGCGAAGCCATGCACTGGTATCGGCTCGCCGCCGATCTCGGCGACAGCAACGCGCAATTCGCGCTCGGTCTCGGCTATCTCACCGGCAAGGGCGTGGCCAAGGATGTCGCGGCCGCCTCCGCCCTGTTCGAAAAGGCGGCGGCGAAGGACCATCCCGGCGCCTGGTACAACCTCGGCGTCATCGCGCTCGAAGGCAACGGCGTCGCCTCGGATTTCGCCAAGGCGTTCAAGGATTTCAGCCATGCCGCCGACCTCGGCTATCCCGACGCCGAATATTCGCTCGCCCTGCTCTATCGCGAGGGACGCGGCGTCGCCAAGGCCCCGAAGCTCGCGGCGTACTGGCTGCTGCGCGCGGCCCAGGACGGCCACGTTGCCGCCCAGGTCGAATATGGCATCATGCTGTTCAACGGCGACGGCGTCGAGGCCGATGAGGCGGCCGGCGCCAAATGGCTGCTGCGCGCCGCCAACGAGAACAATCCTGTCGCGGAAAACCGCGTCGCGCGCCTGCTGTTCGCCGGGCGCGGCCTGACCCAGGACAGGGTCCAGGCGATGAAATGGCACATCCTCGCCACCGCCGCCGGCCTGCGCGACGCTTGGCTGGACGCCGAGTCGGAAAAGCTCACGCCGCTCGAAAGGCTGAAGGTGCAGCAGGTGCTGCACGCCTATATGGGGAAGTGAGCGGCGGCGCGGCCCAACTCGTGCGGCTTGACGCCGCCGATCTGGCAAGGCACATCACCTTCGACTTTCGATTGCAAGGACCGCCCTCCCCCGCGCGGTCGGGAAGAAAATCATGATCAATTCCGCCCTGATGAACGTGATGACCGCCGCCGCGCTGAAGGCCGGACGGGGACTGAAACGCGATTTCGGCGAGGTCGAGAACTTGCAGGTCTCGATCAAGGGACCGGGCGATTTCGTCACCATCGCCGACAAGAAATCCGAAAAGACCATTTTCGAGGAGCTTTCGCGCGCGCGCCCCGGCTACGGCTTCATCCTCGAGGAAGGCGGCGTGGTCGAAGGCGCCGACAAGAGCCACACCTGGCATGTCGATCCGCTCGACGGCACCACCAATTTTTTGCACGGCCTGCCGATCTTCGCCGTATCCATCGGGCTTGAGCGCGACGGCCAGATGGTTGCCGGCGTGATCTACAATCCCGCCAATGACGACATTTTCGTCGCCGAAAAGGGCCAGGGCGCCTATTACAACAACCGCCGCATCCGCGTCGCCGCGCGGCGCGACATGGCGGAAGGGCTGATCGCCACCGGCATCCCGCCGCTCGCCAGCGCGAAAATCCATCCCCTGTTCAAGGCGGAATTGTCCTCGGTGATGACGCGCGCCGGCGGCGTGCGCCGCCTCGGCGCCGCCTCGCTCGACCTCGCCTTCCTCGCCGCCGGCCGTTTCGACGGCTTTTGGGAGCGCGGCCTGAAAAGCTGGGACATGGCGGCGGGCCTCGTGCTGGTGCGCGAAGCCGGCGGCTATCTCACCGACGCCGACGGCGGCCAGGACATGCTGGCCAAGGGCTCGGTCTGCGCCGGCAACGAGTATATCCAGAAGCAATTGCTCGACCTGCTCAAAAAGGCATAGCAACGCGCCCGGCTCCGGGCCTCCCCGCCTGACCATCGCAGAAAATTGGACTTGATCTCGCGGCAGGGATGGGCACATCCTGAAATGACCCGCGGAAGTCCCCGGAGAAGGTCAGGGAGAACCTGGGCGCCATGACCCCCAAAGAAGCCTACCGCCTGTCGTCTCCCGCCATTTTTTTGGTGCGCATGGCGGTTTTCGTCATCCTCGTCGGCTTTGTCGCGCTGATCCTCTACAAGCAGATCGCGACCGCCTTCATGGCCAACCCCGGCCTCAACGGCCTCATCCTCGCGGTCGAGGCGGTCGGCATTGTGCTGGCTGTGACCCAGGTGACGCGGCTGTTTCGTGAAATCGCCTGGGTCAATGCGCGCGACACCGGCGAAGAAGCGCGGCGGCCGGTCCTGCTCGCGCCAATGGCGAAATTCCTCGGCGGACGCGAGAAAGCGGCCATGTCGCCGCAAATTCTGCGCCTCATCCTCAATTCAGTCGGGACGCGGCTCGACGAATCGCGCGAGACGTCGCGCTACCTCACCGAACTCATGGTCTTCCTCGGCCTGCTCGGCACGTTCTGGGGCCTCTTGGTGACGGTCGGGTCGATCAGCAACGTCATCGCTTCGCTGCAGGGCGGCGGCGAGACGGCCTCGCTGTTCAACGACTTGAAGAGCGGCCTGACGCGGCCGCTCGCCGGCATGAGCCTCGCCTTCACCTCCTCGCTGTTCGGCCTTGCCGGCTCGCTGGTGCTGGGGTTTCTCGATCTCCAGGCCGGCCATGCGCAAAGCCGCTTCTACACCGAGCTCGAGGACCGGCTGTCGGTCGATGTCGAAGCCGAAAAACCGCCGACGGGGCGCGGCGCGGAAGCGAACGAATCGCTCGACCATCTCGCCGCCGGCGTGCAGGCGCTGGTGCGCAACATGCGCCAGGAGCAGCAGATGATCCGCGACTGGGTGGAGGCCCACACCGACCGGCAGGAGCGGCTGCAAGAGGCTTTGCAAAGCCTGCTCTCGGGCGAGAACCCGGAGCCGCGCTGATGGGTCTTTCGCGCACGCGGCGGCGACCGCAGGCGATGAATTACTGGCCGGGCTTCGTCGACGCGCTCTCGACCCTGCTGCTGGTCTTCACCTTTCTCCTCACCGTCTTCGTCATGGCGCAATATTTTTTGGCGCGCGACGTCGGCGGCAAGGATGCGGCGCTGCAGAAGCTGAACAAGGAGATCGAGCAATTGACCTCGCTCCTGTCGCTGGAAAAAGGCGGCAGCGCCAAGACGCAGCAGAGCGTGGCGGCGCTCGCCGCCACGCTCGAGCAGACGCGGCGCGAGCGCGACGCGCTGGCCGCCGGCGCCGGCGCGGCGACGGAAACGCTCGACGCCGAAAAGCAGCTGTCGGCCAAGGCGCAATCGCAGGTCGCGCTGCTCAACCAGCAGATCGCCGCCTTGCGCAGCCAGCTCGCGGCGGTGGAAGAGGCCCTGTCGGCGCAGGAGGCCAAGAACAAGGAAAGCCAGGATCGCATCGCCGACCTCGGCTCGCGCCTCAACGTCGCCCTGGCGCAGAAGGTGCAGGAACTCGCGCGCTACCGTTCCGACTTTTTTGGCCGCCTGCGCGAAATCCTCGCCGACCGTCCGGATGTGAAGGTGGTCGGCGATCGTTTCGTGCTGCCGTCGGAAGTGCTGTTTCAAACCGGCCAGGCTAATCTGACGCCTGAAGGCCGGGCCGAGATCGACAAGATCTACGTCGCCCTGTCCGAAGTCGCCAAGGAAATTCCGCCGGAGCTTCCGTGGGTGCTGCGCGTCGATGGCCACACCGACAAGCGGCCGATCTCCTCGCCGCTGTTCAAGTCGAACTGGGACCTGTCCGCCGCCCGCGCCATCGCCGTGGTGCAATATCTGGTCAAGAAGGGTTTTGATCCGCGCCATCTCCTCGCCGGCGCCTATGGCCAGTATCAGCCGATCGACGAGGGCGACAGCGAGGCGGCGCTGGCGCGCAACCGCCGCATCGAATTGAAGATCACCGACAAATGAGCCTTTTTTCGCTGCGCGCTTACGCCGAATCCGACTGGCCGGCCCTGCTGGCGCTGTGGGTGGAAAGCTGGAGCGCGACCCGACCGGAAATCGACTTTTTCGCGCGAAAAACCTGGCTGGCCGAGCTTTTTGGCCGGACGCGGGCGGACGGCGGCAAGATCGTCGTGGCCGAGGATGCGGGGGGCCTGATGGGCTTTGTCCTGTTCGATCCGCGAAAGAGATGGCTTGAACAGATCGCGCTCGCGCCGCGCGCCTTCGGCTCCGGCGCGGCGCAGGCCCTGCTGGCGCAGGCGAAAGCCGCCTGTCCCGAGGGTTTTGGGCTCGACGTCAACGCCGACAATTTTCGCGCTTTGGCCTTCTATCGCCACGAGGAGTTTGTCTGGGCCGGGGAGGGAAAAAACCCGCTGTCCGGCCTGCCGATTGTCGTGCTGCGCTGGTCGCCGGAAGGTTTGGCAAGATCATAGACATAACTGCGTTTTGTCATTGCGGGCCGCTGGCGCCCATCGCCCGCTTTAGCGGGAGAGAGGCGCAGGCTCGGCCTTTGAAGCAAGCGACCTCGCCAATCCCCTGCGCCGTCAAGACCAGGTCAAAGCGAAGTCCGCCGCCAGCAAGGCGATCAATGCCACGCTGGGCGCCAAATCGGCGAACTCGCGATGCTTGGCAAGCGTTGCGACCGCGGCGACGCAAATCGCCGCGCCGAGCGCCAAGCCCTCGGTTCGAAACGCCGCCGTCGCGATCATCGAGCCGGCGAGGATTTCCAGTCCGCCAGTCGCATAGTTCCACCACGAAGGATAACCCCAGCGAACGAAGCTCTCCCTGAGCGTTTGCGATCCGAACAGATTTACGAGACCGGCGCTGAATAATGCGACCGCGATGAGCCCCGCGAACAGATTTGCCAAGGGCAATCCGAACATGCTCATGGTCTTCTCCAGACGAAGCGTTGCTCAACCCAAAATCAGAACCCCGGCTATAGCGATCATGACAATCGCGGTCGCGCCGTGGATTCCAAACGCGGCGGCTTTCGTTCCGCCGGATCGCAAGACAATCAGCGCGTCGCCGAACGGAACAAAGGTCGCAGCGAGGATGAATTCGCCGAGCAACAAGCGTTGCCCTTGCGCCAGTAGCAGAATTGTGAAGAAGCCGCAGGCGATGTCGCGGACGCCTTTCACATAGAACCACGGGATCGGGTCGACGTCGCCAGTTGTCACGCCGGGGACGCCAAAGGCGGCCGCAGCGGCGCGCGGCGAAATCAGGAAACGGAGCCCGATAAACAAGATGCCTGTGCCGATGAGCGCGGCCGGGAGGAAGGCGTAAGGAGGTGACATAACGCAATATCTCCGGGTTACTGCTGTTGATTATATCGTCGCTAGATTTTTTGTCATTGTTATGGCAAATTTGACAAAAATTCTAGCGTCGATAAATACGGGCCATGTCGATCTCGGAACGCCGCCAACGCGAACGCGCCGCCCGCCATAAGGCGATCATCGCCGCCGCACGTGAAATTTCTGAAGCTGAGGGGTGGGAAGCCGTAACGACGCGGCGGCTCGCAGAGCAAGTCGAATACAGCCAGCCGGTGCTCTACGGCCATTTCCCCAACAAGGCCGCGATCATCGCCGCCGTCGCGATCGACGGCTTTGAGCAATTGGCCAAGAATCTGCGCGCCGCGCGCGAAGCGAAGCCGGAGGCGCTCAACGCTCTGCTCGCCGTCGGCCGCGCCTATCTCGAATTTGCGGCGACGCGTCCGGCGCTTTATGCTGCGATGTTCGTCATGCCCATCGACGTCAAATTCGCCAGCGAGCGGACACCGCCACAACTGCGCGCAGGCTTCCAGCAATTGGTTCTCGCGCTTCGTCCCTACGACGCGAAGCCGGAGACGAGAGCGGAATTGCTGTGGAGCGCCCTGCACGGGATGGCCGAACTCGCGCGAAATCGACGAATTCCTGAAGAGCGCCAGGAAGCTCGCCTAAATCTCCTCGTCGCGATGATTGCAGCCGATCGCAATTAGCCGGCAATTCTCATACGCAGGATGACGGCCGATTGCATCGCCTTACACCGCCGCCAGGGCGCTCACGCCGGCGTTGAACTGCAGCCGCGCCAGCCGGGCGTAAAGGCCGTCCTTGGCCACCAGCTCGGCGTGCGTTCCCTGTTCGACGATTTTGCCGCCTTCCAGCACCAGGATGCGGTCGGCGGCGAGCACCGTGGCGAGGCGATGGGCGATGATCAGCGTTGTGCGGCCCAGCATCACATGGTCGAGCGCCTCCTGCACCAGGATTTCATTTTCGGCGTCGAGCGCGGAGGTCGCCTCGTCGAGCAGCAGGATCGGCGCATCCTTCAGGATCGCCCGGGCGATGGCGAGGCGCTGGCGCTGGCCGCCCGAAAGCGTCACGCCGCGCTCGCCAAGGCTGGTCTGAAAACCTTCAGGCAGGGCGCGGATGAAATCGGCCGCCGCCGCGCGACCGGCCGCCGCCTCGATCAAAGCAGGGCTCGCCCCAGTCGAGCCATAGGCGATGTTGTCCGCGACCGAGGCGGCGAAAACCACCGCGTCCTGTGGCACCAAAGCGATGCGGCGGCGCAGCGCAACCGGATCGGCCTGCGCGATCGCGACCCCGTCGACCAGCACGCGGCCGGAAAGCGGATCGTAAAAGCGCATCAGCAACTGGAACAGCGTCGACTTGCCCGCGCCGGACGGCCCGACGATCGCCACTTTTTCGCCCGGCGCTATTTTTAGCGACAGATCCGCGAACACTGGTTTTTCGGGGCGCGTCGGATAGGCGAAGCCCACATGGTCGAAAACGATCTCGCCGCGTCCCGGCTCCGGCATTTTTTCCGGCAGCGGCGGCGCGACAATAAGAGGTTTTACGCGCAAAATCTCGGCGAGACGGCCGGCGGCGCCGGCGGCTGCGGAAATTTCGGCCCAGACTTCCGACAATTGCCCGAGCGAACTCGCGCCCAGCACCGCGTAGAGCACGAATTGCGACAATTGCCCTTCCGTCATGCGTCCGGCCAGCACGTCGCGCGCGCCGAGCCACAAAACGCCGACGACGCTGTTGAAGGCCAGGAAAATGGCGAAGCCGGTGAGGACGGCGCGCGCCTTGGTGGCGGCGCGGGCGGCGAGATAGGCGCCTTCCACCGCGCGGCCAAAACGCGCGCGCGTTAAAGGCTCGGCGCCGAAAGCCTGCATGATCCGCGCGGCGCTCAAGTTTTCGGCGGCGAAGGCGCTGGCCGAGGCGAGCGTGTCCTGGGCCGTGCGCGAGCGTCCGCGCACCGTGCGGCCCGACGCCACCAGCGGCAGGACGATGATCGGAATGGCCACCAGCACCAGGCCCGACAATTTGGCGGATGTGAAGATCATCAGGCCGATGGAGCCGACAAACAGGAACAGGTTGCGCAGCGCGATGGAGGCGGAGGAGCCGAAGGTCGACTTGAGCTGGGTGGTGTCGGCGGTGAGGCGCGACAGCAGTTCGCCGGTCTGGACGGTGTCGTAGAAAGCCGCGTCGAGCCGGGTGAGATGCGCGAAAAAGTCCTCGCGCAGGTCGGCGACGATGCGTTCGCCGAGCGTCATGACCAGAAAATAGCGGCAGGCGGAAGCCAAAGCCAGCACGGCGACGACGGCGCTCAGCGCGAGAAAATAGGAATTGACGACGCCGGCGTGGTCGGCGGCGAAACCTCGGTCGATCATGCCGCGCACGGCGAGCGGCATGACCAGCGTGGCGGCGGAGGCGACGGTCAGGGCCGCGAGGGCGGCCAGCGCCCAGCCGAGGCGGCGGCGGGCATAGGGCAGGATGGGCGCGAGGGAATTGAGGGAGTCGCGCGGCGAGCGTCGGTTGGGCGTGGCGTCGGTCATGCCGCCTATATAGCGCCGTCGCGGCGAATTGGCATGGCTTTAAGTTCCGGCTTTTCCGGCTTGTCCTCGAACGCGGTCTGGTTTATAGAGCGCCCTTCCACTTTCCCGGCGTTTTTTTCGCGCCATAGTCCAGGTTCCAGGGCGTCGAGCCCACGAGAAGCCGCTCCGAGGTTTATTCGCCATGAAGTCCGACATCCATCCCGATTATCACACGATCAAGGTCGTCATGACCAACGGGACCGAATTCCTGACCCGCTCGACCCTGGGCAAGGAAGGCGACACGCTCAATCTCGATATCGATCCCAACACCCACCCGGCCTGGACCGGCGGCTCGCAGCAATTGCTCGACCGCGGCGGTCGCCTGTCGCGCTTCAATTCGCGCTTCGGCGGCATGTCTTTCGGCAAGAAGTAATTCAAATTCGTTCCACAAGCCGGAACGCGACGGGCGCCCATCGGGCGCCCGTTTTTTTGCGTCTCACTGCTTCATGACGAATCGCCCGTCGGCGACCGCAAAGCTCGACAGTTTTTTCAGGAAGCTCATGCCGAGCAGGGTTACGTTCTGCGCGCCGGGCGGCGCCACCAGGGCGTCGACGTTATAGACGACAATGCTGCCGACGCGCACTTCCGGCAGGCGCACGTGGGCGTCCATGATGGTTCCGTTGGCCGTGCTCACCTTGACGTTGAAGTCCTTCTGCGGCGGATCGATGTCGAGCGTCCTCGCGTCTTCCGCCGTCAGCGAGAGGAAGCTCGCGCCCGTATCGACCAGGCCGCTGATATGGCTGCCGGAAATCTCGACATCCGCCAGATAGTGCGAATTCTGCACGGGCTGCAGTTCGACCACGCCCCAGCTCGAATGCGGCGCCGGCGCGGCCACGGGATTGGCGCCCTCCTCGTTGGCCGCCGCCTGTGCGTCGCCGCGCGGCGCCATCAGCTCACTCAAGGCGGCGCCGCCTTGGGAAAACCAGTGGTTCTGTATTCCGGCGCTGGTCAGCACCACCAGGAGGGCGATGGCAGCGGCCAGTTTGGCGATATCGTTGAACATGGGTTCGCTCATGGAACAGGCAGACGGAATTTTTCCGCCCGCCAGAATAAAAGGCAAGAACTGAAGGACCGTTAAGAAGTCACGGCAAAACAACCGCGATCGGACATCACGTTCCGCGCGGCTTGGCGCGAGTCGTTGGAAGGGCCGCCGCCGGATCGTCCGGCCAGGGATGGCGCGGATAGCGTCCCTTCATTTCCGCCTTCACCGAGGCCCAGGAGCCCTTCCAGAAGCCCGGCAGGTCGCGGGTGATCTGGATCGGCCTGTGCGCCGGCGACAGGAGGTGCAGGGTCAGAAGCGCCCGGCCGCCGGCGAGCGAGGGATGCGAGGAAAGCCCGTAAAACTCCTGCACACGCGCCGACACGGCCGGACCTTCCGCGCTGGAATAGTCGAGCGCCAGGGCCGAGCCCGCCGGAGTGACATAGTGGGTCGGCGCCTCCGCCTCGAGTTTTCGCGCCAGGTCCCAGGGCAGCAAGGCCGAGAGCGCCGCGTCGAATTGCTCGGGGCCGATGTCGTCGAGGCGAACGCAGCCCTCGATGAAAGGCGCGAGCCAATCCTCCGGCGCGGTTTTTAGTCCTGCCTCGGTCAAATCGGGCCACGGATTGACGTCGCCCTCGCCCGCATGCGCCCGGCGCAAAAACTCCACCCGCTCGCGCAATTGCCGCTGCGCCTTGCTCCAGTTCAGCCGGTCGATCCCGAAACCCGCCGCGCCGCGCGCCAGAATCCGGGCGTTTTCCGGCGACGCCGCGACCGGCAGGTTCTGCTCGGCCAGTTGCAGCGCGCCGAAGCGCCGCGACGCGCGGCGGCGCAAGGCGGCGCTCCCTGGATCGAAACGCGTCTCGTCCGCCGTCTCGATCCCGTCCGCGAAAAGCGCCTCGAAATCCGCCTCTTCCAGTTCGGCCGCGGCGATGATGCGGCTGGCCCCGGCCCGGCCCGCGACTTCGGCGATGGCCAGCATTTTCGCCCGCGCCAGCGGCAGATGCGGCTCGAGGCCGGCGGCGCGGCCATTGGCCATGAGGAAATCGCCCTCCTTGCCGCGCCGGCGCGCGATGCGGTCGGGATAGGCCAGCGCGACCAGCGCGCCAGGGGTCAGCGCGCGCCCCTCGTCTTTTTCGTCCAGCTCGCGCGCAAAATTGCGCAATTGGCGGGTAAAGCCATGCGCCAGCCGACGCGCGTCCTTGGCCCGCTGTGAGTTTTCGCGCGCAAAACGATCGAGTCGTTCGCCGAGATCGGGCGAATCGCCGCCGAGTCCCCTTTCCGTGAGCGTCACGGCGAGTTGGCACGCCGCTTCGCCCGCGCCGTGCGATTGCGCGCGCAGGGCCATGCAGGCGAGACGCGGCGGCAGAGGCAGGGCGCGCATCGCCTTGCCGCGCGGGGTGATCGCCCCGTCGGCGTCGAGCGCGCCGAGTTCCCGCAGCAGCGCGCGGGCCTCGTTGGTCGCGGCGACCGGCGGCGGATCGAGCCAGGCGAGTTCGGCCGGATCGCGCGCGCCCCAGGCGGCGAGATCGAGCAGCAGGCCGGAGAGGTCGGCGGCGAGGATTTCCGGTTGCGCGAACGCCGGCAGCGCGCCGGTCGCAGCCTCTTCCCACAGGCGATAGCAAACTCCCGGCTGGGTGCGGCCGGCGCGGCCGCGCCGCTGGTCGGCGGCGGCGCGGGACACGCGCAGGGTTTCGAGTCGGGTCAGGCCGAGGTCGGGCTCGAAGCGCGGCGCGCGGACCAGACCGCAATCGACGACCACCCGCACCCCGTCGATCGTGATGGAAGTCTCGGCGATCGAGGTCGCCAGCACGATTTTCCTGCGCCCCGCCGCCGCCGGTTTTATCGCGCGATCCTGCGCCGCCCTGTCCATCGCGCCGTAGAGGGGACAGACATCGACCAGGGGATCGCGCAGCTTTTCGGCCAAAAGGCTGGCGAGGCGGGTGATTTCTCCCTGACCAGGCAGAAACGCCAGGATCGAGCCGCTTTGCTCCGCCAAAGCGCGGAAAATGGCGCGGGCGGCGGCGGCCTCGATTTTTTCGCGCGCGTCACGGCCCAGATAGGTCGTCTCGACTGCGAAGGCGCGGCCCTGTGACTCGACCAGTGGCGCATCCTGCATCAGGCCTGCGACCCGCGCCCCGTCGAGCGTCGCCGACATCACGAGAATGCGCAAATCCGGCCTGAGCGCCGCTTGCGCGTCGAGCGCCAGCGCAAGGCCGAGGTCGGCGTCGAGCGAGCGCTCGTGGAACTCGTCAAACAGGACGGCGGCAATTCCCTCGAGCGAGGGA
The DNA here is from genome assembly GCA_963828185.1 of uncultured Alphaproteobacteria bacterium. Lineage (GTDB taxonomy): Bacteria > Pseudomonadota > Alphaproteobacteria > Rhizobiales > Beijerinckiaceae > Rhodoblastus. The sequence goes on from CAWHDV010000002.1 coordinate 416,904, forward strand.
TCGTCGAGGATCATGCGCGCGAAAACGCCTTCAGTGACAACCTCGACCCGGGTTTTCGGGCCGGTCAGCGTCTGCAGCCGCACGCGCAGGCCGATGGTTTCGCCTAGACTTTGGTCGAGCAGCGTGGCCATGCGATCGGCGGCGGCGCGGGCGGCGATACGGCGCGGCTCAAGCACGATGATCTTGCCGTCGCCGCGCCAGCCCGCCTCGAGCAACGCAAGCGGGACGCGGGTGGTCTTGCCCGCGCCGGGCGGCGCAACCAGCACGGCGCGGGCGTTGCGGTCGAGGATTTCGCCCAGCCGCGGCAGGGCCTCGTCGATCGGCAAGGCGGGCAGTCGGCCAGGGAAAGCAGAAGGTCGCATGCCGCCTCATGCCAGCAAAATTTGACCTCGGCAATCATCGCTGTGGCTCAAATCGCGCCCTGTGGCGTTGGACATCACACCGCGCCCCCTTCTCGCGCCTCGCGGAAAGGTTTATATGCCTGCCCGAAGGTGGGGCCTGTTGGAGCCCGCAGCCAGGGAAACTCCATGTCGCAAGACGCCGTTCCGCCTCAAGCCGCCGCCACGAATGCGCCCGCAGCGCAAGTCGCCGATCCCGCCAAGACTGCGGATTCCGCCCAAGTCGCCGCCGCAGCCCAAGTCGCCCCCGCAGCCCAAGTCGTCCCCGCTGCGCAAGTCGCTCCCGCCGCGCAAGTCGCGCCCGCGGCCCAAACCGCGCCCGCCTCCCAAGCATCGGATCCGGCCAGGGCGAACCCGCCGGCCTGCGGCGGGCAGCTTGCGGACGCGGCGGCCAATCCCGAACAGCACCAGGAAAATTTCTGGATGATGCTGCTCGGCTCGATGGGCGTGGTCTATGGCGACATCGGCACCAGCCCGCTCTATGCGCTGAAGGCCGCGCTCGATCACATGAAGACCGACGGCGTCAACGAGTCCGAGGTCATCGGCATCGTCTCGTTGCTGATCTGGGCGCTGTTTTTCACCGTCACGCTGAAATATGTGTTCTTCCTGATGCGCGCCGACAACAAGGGCGAAGGCGGCACGCTGTCGCTGATGGCGCTGGCGCGCAACGCCCTCGGGCGGCATTCGAAAATGATCTTCCTGCTCGGCGTGGCCGGCGCGGCGCTGTTTTCCGGCGACGCCATCATCACCCCGGCCATTTCGGTGCTTTCGGCGGTCGAGGGCCTCAACGTCGCCTCCACCGCCTTCCAGCCTTACGTGCTACCGATCGCCGTGGTCATCCTGGTGTCGCTGTTCGTCGTCCAGAGCGGCGGCACGGCGCGGGTCGCGGCGTTCTTCGGGCCGATCATGGTGGTGTTCTTCGGCCTGATCGGCGCGCTCGGCGTCATGCACATCGCCGACGCGCCGCGCATCCTGCACGCCTTCAATCCATTCGCCGGCTTCTTCTTCCTGTTCGGCCACGGCGCGACCGGCTTCATCACCCTCGGCCTGGTGTTCCTCGCCGTGACCGGCGCCGAGGCGCTCTACGCCGACATGGGCCACTTCGGCCGCAAGCCGATCCAGGTGGCGTGGCTGTTCTTCGTGCTGCCGGCGCTGGTGGCCAATTACCTCGGCCAGGGCGCGCTGGTGCTGCACAACCATGACATGGTCAGGGACCCGTTCTACCTGATGGTTCCGGCCTGGGCGCTCATTCCCTATGTCATCCTCGCCACGGTGGCGACGGTCATCGCCAGCCAGGCGGTGATCACCGGCGCCTTCTCGCTGTCGCGCCAGGCGATCCAGCTCGGCCTGCTGCCGCGCCTCGAAATCCAGCACAAGTCGGCCACCACCGAAGGCCAGATCTTCGTGCCGCGCGTAAACCGCACCTTGCTGATCGGCGTGCTGATGCTGGTCTTCCTGTTCCGCTCCTCCGACGCGCTGGCCAATGCCTATGGCATCGCCGTCACCGGCACGATGGTGGTGACGACCGCCCTCGCCTTCTTCGTGGTGTGGAAACAGTGGCGCTGGCCGCTGTGGGCCGCCATTCCCTTCATCGGCTTCTTCCTGACGATCGACCTGGCCTTCATGGCGGCCAACCTCGTCAAAGTGCTGGAAGGCGGCTGGGTGCCGCTGAGCCTGGCGGGTCTGTCGATGATCGTGATGTGGACCTGGGTGCGCGGCATGGACCTGCTCGCGAAAAAGACCCACCGCGATTCGATCCCCACCGCCGATCTCATCCGCATGCTCGACAAATCCAAGCCGACGCGGGTTCCCGGCACCGCCGTCTTCCTCACCGGCGACCCGAATGTCGCCCCCTCCGCGCTCATGCATAACCTCAAGCACAACAAGGTGCTGCACGAGCGGGTGGTGATCATGAACGTGGTGACGGAGCCGACGCCGCGCGTCGCCGCGCAAAACCGCTACGACACCGAAAAGCTGTCGCACGATTTTATGCGGGTGACGTTCCATTTCGGCTACATGGAAAGCCCGCGCGTGCCCGCCGCCATGGCCGCCATGCGCAAGGGCGGCGTCAAGTTCGACATCATGACGACGAGCTTCTTCCTCGGCAAGAGGACGCTGAAATGCTCGCCCGCGTCCGGCATGCCGCAATGGCAGGACAAGCTGTTCGTCGGCCTGTCGAAACAGGCGACCAACGCCACGGACTTTTTCTCGATCCCCTCAGACCGCGTGGTGGAGCTGGGCGCGCAGGTGACGATTTAGTTTTTTTGCCAAAATTGCGGCAGTCGGCTCATTCCGGTCCTTCACGGCATCGCACGGGAACGATTCGAGTCGACCGAGGCTGTGTAAAAAGCTCCCAGCGACTTCGCGTGAGAAGAACAATCTTCTCTTTGGCCAAAAAAAGCCGTTGACCCGCCTTCCGCTGAGAAAGGTGCTAAAATTGAAATTTATTTCTACTACTAAACCAGAAGACTGCATTTTTCCACGGCCAAGCCCCAGAGTGGACTTTCGAGCTCTTGCGGGAATGGCTAGGATGAAAACAGCAGCGGACGCAGATCGAGGCGCGCCAATTAGCGCGGTTGGAATGCATGAAAGTGAAGCAAGTGGCGCCGGCCGACCTAATCATTCGCGCGATCTCAGACGCCTTTACGCGATTGAACTGAGCGACCAAAAGCTGCCGACAGCAACCAAAACAAAACAGGAAATTTATTATGATTAGTGGCATATTATACCTTATATTCTTGCCACTGTCATTATCAGAAGACTCGAAGGTACACTATATGGCAGCAATCCTATTTCTGGCCGGCTTTTTCGCAGCAATAAAGGTAAAACCAAGTGTAGATAGGTTTTTTATTGTTATTCTCGCGCTACTTCCGATTTGCGTCTTAGATACTATATTGTCTTCCATGGCCGTCACAGACCAGGGCACCGCCGCACCGCCAGTGCTCGTGGAGGAGCCAATCACCTACGGAATTATTTCAATCGGTTGGATGATTGGCGCGGCTGTCAGCGGCCTCATCCTCGACAACCGCTGACGCGCGCGCGTTACGCCGCAACATGATCTCCGATGATTGAGGAAGGCAGCCCGCCCATCGGTGGGGAATACGTTGACACTTGCTTAAAATTCCTAAATTTTTTACACGCCCGCGCGTCGCCCAATCGCGCGCTCGCCCCCTTCTAGAGCGGGTTCGCCGTTTTCCGAGTCAAAGAGGGATTCCCAATCGGCTTTAAGAATGCGATTCTTCCTTCGTGATTGCGAGGGAGGCATCCCATGGCCCGGTCTTACAGCCAGGATTTGCGTGATCGCGTTATCGCCGCCGCGTTGTCTGGCAAGTCAGTTCGGGGTTCCGCCGCTCATTTTGGGATCGGCGTTGCGACCGCCATCGTCTGGGTTCGTCGCGCTCGTGAAACGGGCGGGCGCGCAGCTCTCAAACGCGGGCAACCGCCGCACAGCAAGTTGGACCCGCATCGCGAGTTTCTGATCAGGTTGATCGAAGCGACGCCCGACATGACCATCAGCGAACTTCTGGAGCGCCTGACGGCGGAACGGGGCGTGACAGTGGCCCGCTCGACATTATGGACTTTCCTCGACCGCTGCGGACTGACGTTTAAAAAAAACCGCGCACGCATCTGAGCAGAGCCGTCCCGACGTTTTGAAACGGCGCGAAGATTGGTTCGACGGGCAGCTGGACTTCGATCCGCAGCGCCTTGTGTTCATTGATGAAACATGGGCATCGACCAATATGGCGCGCAAGTGCGGACGCGCACCAAAAGGCGAGCGGCTACGCGCCAGCATCCCGCACGGTCACTGGAAAACGACGACGTTCATTGGCGCTCTGCGATTGACGGGAATGACCGCGCCGATGGTGCTCGACGGACCCATCAACGGCGTCTGGTTCCAGGCCTATGTCGATCAGGTGCTGGTCCCAACGCTCTCGCCCGGCGACATCGTGATCATGGACAATCTCGGCAGCCACAAGCGCCCCGGCATTCGCGCCGCCATCGAAGCGGCTGGCGCACAGTTGTTCTATCTGCCGCCCTACAGTCCCGACTTCAATCCGATCGAGAACGCATTCTCAAAGCTCAAGGCGCTCCTACGAAAGGCCGCAGAACGAACGGTTGAAGGCTTGTGGGCGACATTCGCCGCGCTCCTGCCGGCCTTCACGCCGCAAGAATGCGCTAATTTCTTTGCTGCCGCGGGATACGACCCGGATTAAATCGAATCCGCTCTAATCCGTTGTTAACTTCGGCCTACGACCGCTCCCCGCGCCCAAACGAGTCGCTTGCCGGGCGCTTCGGGCAAGGACCGCTCCGCGACGAAAGCAGGAGATTGCAAGAGATAAAATCTGAGGCGGCAAGCGCCCGGGTCTGTCAAATCACTCCGTAAACACAATCGTCTTGCTGCCGTTGATCACCACGCGGGCTTCCACATGGTAGCGCACGGCGCGCGCCAGCACGCGGCGTTCGATGTCGCGGCCCTTGCGGATCAGGTCGTCCGGCGTGTGATGATGCGAGATGCGCTCGACGTCCTGCTCGATGATCGGCCCCTCGTCGAGGTCCGAGGTCACGTAATGCGCGGTGGCGCCAATCACCTTGACGCCGCGCGCATGCGCCTGGTGGTAGGGCCGCGCGCCTTTGAAACCGGGCAAAAAGGAATGATGGATGTTGATGCAGCGCCCAGAAAGCTTCGCCGCCAGTCCGTCCGACAGGATCTGCATGTAGCGCGCGAGCACCACCAGTTCGGCTTGCGTCGATTGCGCCAGCGCCCAGATCTGCGCCTCCTGCTCCATCTTGGTTTCGCGGGTGACCGGCAGGTAATGGAAGGGAATGCCGGTGAAATCGAGATGCGGATAGTTTTCGCGAGGATAATTGGCGACGACCGCGACAATCTCGACCGGCAATTCGCCGATGCGCCAGCGATAAAGCAGGTCGGCCAGGCAATGGTCGAATTTCGACACGAGGATCATCAGGCGCGGCCGGTGCAACTCGGCGCAGAGCGTCCAGGTCATGCCGAATTCGTCCGCGAGATGGCCAAAACTCTCGCGCCAGGCCTCGACGCTGGCCTCAGGCCGCGCGGGGTTGATCTCGATGCGCATGAAGAACTGGTTGGTTTCGACTTCGTCGAACTGGCGGGAATCGCCGATATTGAAGCCGGCCTCGAAAATATGACTGGCGACGCGGGCGACAATGCCCGGACGGTTCTGGCAGCTCAGCAGCAGCCGATGAACCTCGCCGCCGCGCTCCACCTTGGCTTCGGAACGGGCGGGCTTTTTCGCAATCCTGGATTTGACGGCCATGTCGGACTTTCACAGCGGACCCGCGCGGGCGGCGGGTTTTCCCGCTGTGTAGAATCAAAGCCGTGAAAAGTCGATGGACGCGAAAGCGTCAGCGACGCGGGGCGCGCACGCGGGCGAGCGCATAGGCCGGCAGCAGCACCGGCGCCGCCTTGCCGCCGCCGCGATCCGATCCCTTTTCTTCGCCGGTTGGCAGCAGCATGACGGCGGTGGCGCAGACCACGCCGCCGAAGGTGAAGCCGAAACCGCCGAACAACAGCGCCAGGCCCTGCAACATCAGTTCGGAATTCATCATCAGCACGCGAATGCCGCCTATGTTGGAAGCGAGCACGGCGGCGGCGCAGGCCATGCCGACGCCCCAGCCAAAGGCCCAATTGATGATCATAAGCCGGACCAAGTGGTTGGGTTTTGATTTTGCTTGAACCTGAGTCTCGGCTTGATTCTGGCGCATGACGCAGCCCCCGTGCGAAGATGTTCAGCCTACCTTATAGCAATTCCCCGGCCGCGCCAGAGTTTTGGGCGAAAAACGCCGCCGGTCCCGCTCAACACATCCGTGATCTGGCGCCGCATCATTGCAGCCGCAAAATCTGCGCGGCGTCGCCGAGCGTTTCGCGGGCGATGCCGACGATATGGGCGTGATGGGTGAAGATGATCGGCTGCAGCAACGGACTCAAGCCCGCCACGGTTTTCAGCCCGGCCGCGACGCGCGCATCGTCGAAACTGGCGAAGAGATCGTCGCCGATGAAGGGCGGCGCCTCGGATTTTCGCGCGTAATCCTCGAGAAAGGCCAGCCGCAGCGCCAGATAAAGCTGGTCGCAAGCGCCTTCGCTCAGCGCGCCGAGCGGCAGGTCGGCGCCATCGGCGCGGCGCGCCAGGAGATGCAACCGATCATCCTCGCCGAAATCCTGCTTCAGCCCGTGGTAGCGCCCGGAAGTGAGGCTCGAATAGATGTCGCCGGCGCGGGCGAGCAGCGGATCCTGCCGCGCCTGACGATGTTTTTCCAGCCCCGCCCCGACCATCAGCGCGGCCATCTTCAGCACCGCCCAGCGCCGCGCCTCCGTGGAAATCTCCGCGCGAGCGGATTCGCGGGCGAAAATCGCCTGTTCGGCGCCAAAACCCTCGTCGAGCCTCGCGAGCTGGCTGTTCGCCTCATGCTGCGCGACGATCAATTCGTGCTCCCGCCGCCGACGCGCCTCGGCCGAACGTTCGATCTCACCCAGGCGCAAGCGCGCCGCGTCGGCGTCGAAATCGCGCGCCTGCTCGGCGAGCTTCGCCTCGTCGGCGCCCTCGGCGACCAGCGCCAGGCGCTCGCTTTCCTCGGCCAGCGCGCCGCTCAATTCGCGCCGGCCCCGCAGTTTCTGGCAAAGCTCGACGGCGTCGCCGGACCAGGCCGCGTCGCCGCAAAGCGCCGCAAGAAGGCTTTCCGCCGCGGTCGCCGCCTGTTGCGCTTGCGCGGCGGCCGCGTCAGCCCTGGCGAAAAGCTTTTCGGCATGGGCGCGGGTGGTCTGCCTCCCTCGTTCGACGGCGAGGCGCTTTTGCAGCGTCTTGGCGGCGTCGAGCGCGGGGCGCGGCGGAATATTGAGCGCGCAGCTCGCCAGCAGGGCGTCGAGCCTTTGCTCGAAGGCGAGGAGATCGTCGCGGATCGCCCCGACGCGGTGGCGCTCGCCCGCCTCCTCCTGCAAATCGCGCGGCAAGTCCCGCCACAGGGCGATGCGCGCCTGCGCCTCGTCGAAGCTGGCGTCGGCGTCGAGCCGCAATTGCCCCAGCGCGACGTCATAGTCCGCGCGCCATTTCCGCCCGTCGTCCGCAAGCGCGGCGAGCCGAGCTTGCAAATCCTTGATGCGCGCGGGAGCAGCGGCGATTTGCGCCGAAACTTCCCGCGCCTCGTCCTCCGCCCGCGCCAGATCCTTGATGCGGCCAGCGATGCGCCGCGCCAGCGGCCCGGCTTCGAGCGGCAGCGGCGCAAGGCCGGCTTCCCCGGCCAGCGCATGCAGGCCGGGCAGCGCTTGCCGCAGCCTTTGCTCCGACGCCGCGAGGCGATCCTGTTTCGCCCTGAGCGACTGGCGCGCCGCCAGCAGATTGATCGCGCTCTCGCGCCAGGACGACATGACGCGCGGCGCGGCGGCGCTCACACCGCACGTGGCCCAATCGCGCGCCCATGCCGCCTCCAGCCGCGCGCGCTCATCACGCGCCGCCTCGGCGAAGCGTTCGGCTTCTTCGCCCGACTTGCGCGCGGCGGCGAGGTTTTCGCGCTCGGCTTCGGCCTCGGCCACGCGGGCGGCGTCGGCGAGCAGACTGTCGGCGATGGAATCGGCCTGGTCTTGCAGGGCGCGAAACTCGCCGCTCTTTTTCCGCCACGCCGCCTCGTCGGCGCGCGCCTCTCCAAGGTCCGGCCACAGCGCGTCGCGGCGCTCGCGCAACGCCAGCAAATCGCCGCGCCCGAAAATCGGCCCGGACCTTTGCAGCGCCCGCAGCCGCGCTTCCGCGCCGGATGCTTTTTCCCGGGCTTCCGCGATTTTCCGGGCGGCCTCGACCTCGCGCGCCGCCAGAGCGTCGAATGCCTGCGCCGCCTGCTCGATGGCGCCGGCCTCGGGGCTCGGCGACCGGGCGAACAGGTCGAGATCGGCAAGGGCCGGCGAAAGGCGCGCGCGGCGCTCGTCAATCTGCCGCGCCTCGTCGGCGCAGGCGAGAGCCAGGTCGGCGCGGGCGTCGTCGTCCTTCTCCACCGCGCCGAACGCCGCAAGCTTTTCCGCCAGCGCGCGGCTGTCGGGCAGCTCCGCCCCCTGGCGCGCGCGCAGATCGTCGAGCGCCCGCTGCTCGCGTTCGAGCGCCGACGCCGGCCCCGATTTTTCCGCCGCCAACTCGCGACCGCGCGCGACAAGTTTTTCCGCGCGCAGCAATTGGGCCGGATCGGGCGCGGCGGCGCGCAGCGCCTCGCTGTCGGCGAGGCCGCAGGCCAGCGCGCGCAGTCGCAACTTGTCGCTGATCTTGTCGAGCGCCTTTTCGCGGCGCGGCAGGTCGTCGAGCGTCGCTTTTTCCATGGCGCCCGCGGCGCGGTTCAGCGCTTCGATCTCCTCGGCGCGCGCCAGGAGATCGGCGTCGAACGAGGCCAGTTCGACTTCGGCGCCGGCTTCGTCGCGGTCTTGTGCGGCGCGGCCGAAATTCTTTCGCGCCTCATCTTGCGACGTCAGCAAGGTCTCGAGCCTTGCCGCCCAGTCGTCGCCAAAACGCGACAGATCGTCGAAACCAGCGAGGCTTTCGCGCAAGCCGGCCAGTTTCCGCAACATCGGCGCCGCCTTGAGCATACGCTGCAAATGCAGGCGCTCGCCCTCCTCGACGCGGTCCTGCGCCCCCACGGCGTCCAGTTGCTCGCCGGCCTCCTCGATCTGCCGCCGCAGGCTCTTCAGCGCGCCTTCCGACAGGGTCGCGTCCTTTTCCGCCCGGCGCGCGTCGTCGAAGCGGCCCAGCGCCTGATAAAAGCTGCGATGCTCCGCCTTGCGCTCGCCAAACACTTTTTCCGCCTCCGCCTCCAGCCCGCGCCGCAGGTCGATGAGGCCGCGCAGGCCGGAGGCGGCGGCGAACAGGCTGGCGCCGATCTCGCCTTCGGCGCGCAGCATTTCCGCGCCGCCCTCGCGCAAGGCCTTGGCGTCGAGGCCGAAAGCGCGGCCAAAAATCTCGCGGCTGGCCGAGCCAAGGAAGGGCGCGAGGCAATCTTCGGCAAGCGCGGCGCCCGAGGCGTCGAGCAGCGCGGCCTTGCCGCCCCGGCGGCGGAAGAATTGCAGCATCTGGCCATTGCGCGCCTCAAGCGTCGCGCCAAGGCGCAAATCGGCGGGGCGCAGGAAATTCTTTTCCGCGCGCGGCGGCACGCCGTAGAGAAGGTCGCCGATGGCGGCGAGGGCGCAGGTCTTGCCCGCCTCGTTGGGGCCATAGACGATATGCAGCCGCGCCGTGCGGTCGAAATCGAGCTTCACCCCGGCGAAAGGCCCATAGGCGTCGAGCGCCAGTTCGATGAGCCTCATGGTTCGAAAGCCTCCGCTCGGGCCAAAGCGAGATCGCGCGCCTCGGCGAGAAGGACGGAGATTTCCTCGCGCAGCGGCGCGCCGCCTGCCGGAATTCTCGCTTCGACCATGCGCAGGACGGCCTGCGCGGCCTCGGTGAAATCGGCATCGCCGAGAACGTCGTCGAGCAAGGCGGCGAAATCGAGTTCGCTGTCGCGCCGCATCGGCGTGGCGAGCGGCCGCGTCTCGATCGCCAGCCGCTCCAGCACGATGGCGTCGCCGGCATGCTGCAGGGCCGCCTCGGCTTCGTCGCGCCAACGGGCCGGATCGGCGGCGAGCGCCGGATGCAGCGCGCTCGCGCCTTGTAGATGCAGGCGCACGGCCAGCAATCGGCCGCCAGCCTTTTCGCTTTCCTGCGCCGCGCGGCGTTCGGCCTCGCGCAGCAGCTCGCGCGGATCGTCGTAGGGTGCGGCGTCGAGGACGATGCGGGCGAAACGAGCGCGATCGACGATCAGGCGCCGCAATCCCGCAATGGCGCCATCCTCGACATCGACCAGCACAGCGCCCTTCTCGCCGCATTCGCGGATCGAGCGTCCCTGCAGATTGCCAGGATAGACGATGGCAGGGTCGCGGGCGCTGACGACTTCATGGGCGTGGATGTGGCCGAGCGCCCAATAGTCGTAATTTTTTGCGCGCAGGTCGTCGAGCGTGCAGGGCGCGTAGCTGGCGTGGCCGGGGCGGCCGTCAAGCGAGGAATGCAGCACGCCGATGTTGAGCCAGCCGGATTTCGGCGGCGGATAGGTGGCGGCAAGGTTTTCGCTCTCGGCGCGGTCGGAAAAGCTGCGGCCATGCAAGGCCACCCGCAATTCCGGGATTTCGAAGGATTTCGCACGCGTCGCGGGAAATTGCTCGGCCCCCTCGGGCAGCGCCACGCTCTTGCTGACCACGGATTCGGCGTCGTGATTGCCCTTGAGCAGATAAAGGCGCACGCCGGCGCGGCTGAGGCGCGCAATCTGCCGGTTGAAGAACAGGGCGATGGAGGCGTCGCGCCAGTCGCCGTCGAAAATGTCGCCGGCGAAAATGGCGAAGGCGATCTTTTCCTCCAGCGCGCGATCGACCAGCGCCTCGAACGCCTCGCGGCTGGCCGCGCCGATCTTTCCGGCGAGGTGCGGATCGCGCAGGCTCAGGCCCTGGAGCGGACTGCCCAGATGCAGGTCGGCGGCATGGAGAAAAGTGAAGCGCATGAAAATCCGTCTATGATTCGCAAGCAGAGTCTAGGCCCTCGGCCCTGGCGAAAGAAGCCGTCGCTTGTGCCGCGGCGCGAAACTTGCTCTCTTGTGGCCAATTGAGGGAATTGCGATGAAAGCGTGCCTGATCCAGATGAATTCGACCGGCGACAAGCCGGCCAATCTGGCGCAGGCGCGCGCCCTGGTCAACGAGGCCGTGGCGCTGGAAAGGCCGGACTGGATCGGCCTGCCGGAAGTGTTCGACTTTCTTGGCGGCTCGCGCGCGGAAAAATTTGCCGCCGCCGAAATCTTGCGGCAGGGTCCCGCCTATGAACTTTGCGCGCGACTGGCGGCCAAACATGGAGTCTTCGTTCACGCCGGCTCGTTTCTCGAAAGAAATCCGGACGGGGAAAGCCTGTCCAACACCACAATCGTCTTCGACCGGACCGGCGCGGAAATCGCGCTCTACCGCAAAATCCACATGTTCGACGTAACGACGCCCGACGGCGCCGCCTATCGCGAAAGCGCCATTTTTTCGCCCGGCGCCACGCTGGCGACCTATCAGTGCGAGGGCATGACCTTTGGCTGCGCCATCTGCTATGACCTGCGCTTTCCCGCGCTTTTCCAGGCTTTGGCGGCGAAGGGGGCGCAGGTTCTGGTGCTGCCGTCGGCCTTCACCCTGCAGACTGGCAAGGACCATTGGGAAGTCCTGTGCCGCGCCCGCGCCATCGAGACGCAATGCTGGCTTCTCGCCCCCGCGCAGGTCGGGCCGCATGTCGCGCAAGGCGAAACCCGCCAGACCTTCGGCCATTCGCTGGTCTGCGACCCCTGGGGCCACAAGGTCGCCATGGCCTCCGACGGCAAAGGCTTTGTCACGGCGCGGATCGATCGGGAGCGGGTCGTGCGCGTGCGCGCCGCCATTCCCGTCGCAATGCAAAGGCGCGCCTTCGAGCCATGACTTTTTTTGGCTTCACCTTCACCAGCGAGCAGATCGACGCCATCGAACTCAGCCTGCGGGTCGGTTTGACGGCGACGATCTTCAGCCTGCCGCTGGCGGTCTTCGTCGCCTACGCCCTGGCGCGCTGGCGCTTTCCAGGGAAACTGCTGCTCGACGCCTTGGTCCACCTGCCGCTCGTCCTGCCGCCGGTCGTCACCGGCCTCGTCCTGCTGCTGACCTTCGGCCGCCGCGCGCCGCTCGGCGCCTTTCTCGCCGATCATTTCGGGCTCGTTTTCGCCTTCCGCTGGACCGGCGCGGCGCTTGCCGCCGGCGTGATGGGTTTTCCCCTCATGGTGCGCGCGATCAGGTTGTCGATCGAGGCGATCGACCCGCGGCTGGAGAGCGCCGCCGCCTCGCTCGGCGCGCCGCCCATCGCCGTGTTCTTCCTCGTCACCCTGCCGCTGGCCGCGCCGGGGCTGATCGCCGGCGCGGTGATCGGCTTCGCCAAGGCGCTCGGCGAATTCGGCGCGACCATCACTTTCGTCTCCAACATTCCCGGCGAAACCCGCACCATTCCCGCCGAAATCTACCTGCTGACCCAGACGCCCGGCGGCGATTCCGCGGCGCTGGCCATGGCGCTGGTCTCCGCCTGCCTCGCGGTCGGCGCCCTCGTCGTCTCCGAACTCTTGTCGCGGCGGATGGTCCCGCGCCGGAGGCCCGCGTCATGATCGAAGTCGATGTCGCGCTCGCCCGCCCCGATTTCGAGCTGCGCGCGGCCTTTTTCAGCAACGCCCGGGTTACCGCCTTGTTCGGTCCGTCCGGCTCCGGCAAGAGCACGGTCATCGATCTCATCGCCGGGCTGGCGCGGCCCGATGCCGGAAGAATCACGGTCGCCGACCAGCCACTCGTCGATACGGAGCGCGGGCTATTCGTCTGTGCGCAAAAGCGGCGCATCGGGCTGGTGTTCCAGGACGCGTTGCTGTTTCCGCATTTCAGCGTGGCGCAGAACCTGCGTTTCGGAGCATTTTTTGCGCCGCGCGGCGCCCGGCGCATGCCTCTGGAAAAAGTGGTGGATACGCTCGGCATCGGCGCCTTGATGGACCGCCGCCCGGCGCAATTGTCCGGCGGCGAGCGCCAGCGCGTCGGCGTCGCCCGCGCGCTGATGGCGGCGCCGCGGCTCCTGCTGATGGACGAGCCCTTCGCCTCGCTCGACGTTGCCCGCCGCCACAAGGCGATGGGGCTGGTGGAGCTGGCGCGCGACGAATTTTCCATCCCCGTCGTCCTCGTTTCGCACCAGATCGAGGAAGTCATGCGGCTCGCCACCCGCGTTGTGGTGATGGAGCGCGGCCGCGTGGTCGAGATCGGCGCGCCGGAACAGATTTTCGCCAGCGCCCGGCCGGACAGGCCAGAGGAGCGTTTCGGCCTCGGCTCCAGCCTCACCTGCGAGGCGGGCGCCTATGACGCGCGCTACGGACTGACTCGCCTGCGACATCCTGCAGGCGAGATTTTTTTGCCCGGACAGGCGCCGGCGGGACAAAAAATTCGCGTCTTCGTCAAGGCGGTCGATGTCGCCCTGGCCCGCCATCCGCCGCCGGAAATGTCGATCCGCACCATCCTCGCCGGGCGCATCCGCCAGCTGGCCGCGAGCCAGGGTCCGCTGGCGCTGGCGACGATCGAACTCGACGGCGGCGAAAGGCTTTACGCCAGTTTTACGCGCATGGCGGCCGACGCGCTTTGTCTCGCGCCGGGGATGGAGATTTTCGCCATGATCAAGGCGGTGGCGCTCGACGAACGCGAGATCGAAAGCGAATGAGGCGCGCGCTTTACAATGACCGTGGGCGCGCCTAAACCGGCGCCTCCCTCAGGATGGTTTCCATGGATCCGCACGCCCGGACGAAAGCCGCAGCCGACGCCTTTTTGGCGAAGATCGGCGAAAAACCTCTCGTCATGGGCATATTGAACGTCACGCCGGATTCCTTTTCCGACGGCGGGAAATTCTATTCCGTCGAAACCGCCCTCGCACATGCCGACGCCATGGCGCAAGCCGGCGCCGACGTGTTCGACATCGGCGCGGAATCGACCCGTCCGGGTTTTACGCCGGTCGATGAACCCGAGGAATGGGCGCGGCTCGAACCCGTGCTCCTCCCTTTGCTCGCGAGAACCGCATTGCCCGTGTCGATCGACACCAGCAAGGCGGCAATCGCCCGTCGCGCGCTGGCGCTCGGCGCCGCGATCATCAATGACGTGTCCGGCCTGCGCGGCGATCCCGCCATGGCGCAGGCCGCGGCGGAAAGCGGCGCGGCGCTGGTGATCATGCACCATCGCGCCGAAGCCGACCCCGCGCTCGACATCGTCGCCGACATGATCGCCTTTTTCGGCCAATCCCTGGCGCTCGCCGAAAACGCCGGCGTTTCGCGCGAAAAAATTCTGCTCGATCCGGGGATAGGTTTCGGCAAGACGCTTGCGCAGAATCTCGCGGCGCTGAAGGCGACCAATATCCTGCGGGAAAAATTCGGGCTGCCGCTGCTGATCGGCGTCTCGCGCAAGCGTTTCCTCGGCGCGCTGACCGGCGCGGCGACGGAAAGCCGTCTCGCGCCGACCCTCGCCGCCAATCTCGATGCGCTTTTTCGAGGCGCGTCGGTGTTCCGCGTGCATGACGTGGCCGAACACGTTTCAGCCTTCAAAGTCTGGACCGCCCTTGAGAACGCCTGAAAAGAAAACGCCTGAAAAGAGCGCGCCTGACGCAAAACCGCGCCGGCGGCTGGTCGCCCTCGGCCTCGGCGCCAACCTGGGCGATCCCGCCGCCAATGTGCGCCGCGCCGTCGAACTTTTGCGGGAGGCGGGACTGGAGTTCGCGGCGCTGTCCTCGCTCTATCGCACCCCGCCTTGGGGCGTGACCGACCAGCCCGACTTCATCAACGCCTGCGCCCTCGTCCGCACGGCAATGCAGCCGCTGGCTTTGCTCGACCTCGTGCAGGCGACGGAAAAAGACATGGGCCGGCGCCGCACGTTGCGCTGGGGGCCGCGCGTCATCGACATCGACATACTCTTCGATGAGGATTTTATGACCTGGCGCGACGCGCGCCTCATCCTGCCGCATCCGGGCCTGCTGGAACGCGCCTTCGTGGCGCTGCCGCTGGCCGAAATCGCGCCTGACCTCGTCATCGGCGAAACGCGGCTCGCCGACGCGGCGGCTGGAATCGACGCCGAGGGCGTTGTTCGCGTTTCCGCCTTTTGACGAGATGCGAACATGGCGCGTCCTTGTTAAAAATAAAACCAAATTGGAACAGTTACTTAATTAAATTGCCGGATAATGCGCTTCCCGGAGCGTTCATGCGGCGCACACGATACTGGATGCAATTTGCTGAAAAAACGCCGCTGAATCAAACTGTCTGGCTTGTTGCGCGAGGACCCCAGATCGCACAACGCCAGGGCGTGCGCCGGGGTTGAGCAACCGGGTTCGAATATGGCGCTGATTGTAATTGTTGATGACCGGTTGACCAACCGGACGATTTACTCCAAGCTCGCGCAATCGATCGGCGAGGGCGTCAAGGTCCGCGCTTTCGGCGACCCCGGCGAGGCGCTGGAATGGCTCCAGCGCAACAGGCCTGACCTGATCGTCACCGATTACGACATGCCGAAGATCGCCGGCGACGAATTCATTTCGCGTTTCCGCGACCTGCCCCATTCCGCCGGCGTGCCGATCATGATGATCACGGTCAACGACCAGCGGACATTGCGCCTGCGCGCGCTCGAAAGCGGCGCCACGGATTTTCTCAACACGCCGATCGATCATTTCGAGTTCTTGTCACGGGCGCGCAACCTCCTCAAACTCAGCCAGCGCCGGGACGAGCCTAGCTCGACCGGAAAGACGCGCGGCGCGTCCAGACAGCTCGCTTCGCCAAAGGTCGGCGTGAGCGCGCCCAGCATCAGCGAGCCCGGCATCAGCGAAAGCGCCCTTGCCGCCGATACGCGAAAACTTCTGGCCCAGTGCGGCCAGTCCGCTCCCTATGCCCTGCATGTCGTCGAAATCGACGCCGCCAACGGCCAGGCCTTCGACGCGGCCGCTCTCGCGGAACTCCTTGCGGCTTCTGTTGCGCGGCGGCGATCTGCTTGGCCGGATCGATCGCCTGCGATTGCTGGTGTTGCAGCAAAACGTCGTCAATCCGGCCGACGCGCAGGCCTGCGCCCGCCGCCTCATCGACTTCGGCGCTGCGGAAGCGGGCGTCGCGCTGCGCGTGGGAAGCGCGTTGCCGAAGGCTGGCGCCGCCTCGCCGGAAATTCGCGCCGTGGACTGCCTGCGCGAGGCTTTCGCCCTCGCCCGCAAACGCGACGACGAACCGGCGCCGGCCGGAGGCTGGCGTTTCATGCCCCGCATAGACCTTCGGACGGGCGCAGTCAGCGGCGCGCAATTTTTGCGCGGTTGCGAGCGGGCGGAGGCCGGCGATCCCGCGGCCCTGCGCGCCGCTCTCGACAGCGCGCGCCTCCTGCGCTCCGGCCGTCGCCCGCTTCGGCTCAGCCTGCGCCTGCGCATCGGCGAAGAGACCAACGCCGCCTCGAGTCTCGGCGTGGTGTCGCTCCTGGCGAAAAGCCGCGCCCAGCCGGGCTGGCTCGACCTCCAGCTTTGCGCGCGAGAAGCGCTCGCCGCGCCGCGGCGCGCCGATGAGGCTGCGCGAAGCCTGCAATCGCTCGGCGTCGGGCTGACGCTCGATCTCGCCGCGCTCAGGCCGCGCAATCAAGCCGCCTCGAGCGACCTTGACGACGAGTGGAGCGCGCTGGAGCGGTTCGTCGAAACCTGGCGTCCGGCGATCATGTTCCCCTGCGACGAGGCCCGCCCGGCCTCGGTCGCCCGGTTCATCCGCGCCTCCGTGTTCCGACGCCTCGGGCGCGCGCCAATGCTGCTCGCGGACGGCGTCTCCTCGCCAACCTTGCTGACCCGCTTGCGGCGCGCCGGCGTCAGCGAGGCGCAGGGCGCGTGTTTCGGCGCGCCGTTCGCCGCCCGCGACCTGCAAGCCCTGGCGGCCGCCTGGCCCGACCGCGCGACGCCTGGCAAGCCCGGTCCCTCGGCGCGCCGCGCATGAAATCCGACCTGTCGCGCCTGCCATCGCACGCCGCTCGCGCCTTGCGCTGGTTCGCCTATGCGCGCGACACTGGCGAACAGGCGATGATGTTCAACCGCCTGCTGCTGGCGACGATGGTCTTTGTCGCAGTCAGCGTCCACGCCCATTCGGGCGCGGGAGCGGCGCAAGAGTTCCTGCGGCGCGGTCTCCCCTGGCTGCAAGCCTATCTGCTGCTGGCGGCGGCGTTTCAGGCGCATATCATCGCGCGTCCCGCGCCCTGCGCCTCGCGCCAGATCGCGGTGATCGCCGTCGACGCGGCCGTCATTTCGTTTGGCCTTTGCCAGGGCGACGCGGCTTCCGCCTATCTCTTTCCGCTCTATTTCTGGATGATCCTGGGCAATGGCGTCCGCCTCGGCGCGCGGTTCATGGGCGCGGCGGTCGCCTGTTCGGCGCTGGGTTTCGCGGCCACGGTCTGGTGCGCGCCGTTCTGGCGCTCGAACGGCGCGCTGTCGGCCGGGCTTTTTCTGTCGCTGGTCATCATTCCGATCTATGGCGGACTGCTGCTGCGCCGTCTCGCCGAAGCGCAGGCGGAGGCGGAGCGAGCCAACCACGCCAAGACCCTGATGCTGGCCTGCGTCAGCCATGAATTGCGCACGCCGCTCACCGCAATCATCGGCCTCGGCGCGCTGCTGCAAAAGACCGATCTCGACGAAAGGCAACGCGAAATGGTCCGGACGCTGCACGGCGCGGGCGACATTTTGCTGCGCCATATCGAAGGTCTCTTGACGGTCGCGCACGACGAGATGGGGCGCGAGCCGAAACGGCCGGAACGCGTCGATCTGTTCGCGCTGCTCATCGCCCTGCGCGCCTTGCTGGCTGTCGAGGCCGACAAGAAAGGCGTGCGCCTCGGCCTTTGCATCGAGGCGGACACACCGCGCCACATTGTCGCCGAGCCGGCGCTCCTCCTCGACATCCTGCAAAATCTGGGCGGCAACGCCGTCAAATTCACCGAGGGCGGCGCCGTGGCGATCCGTGTCGGCGTGGGGCGGCGCAACAGCGAGACGCTTGAGCTGCGGGTTGATGTCAGCGACACCGGCATCGGCGTCGACGCTTCCGCGCAAGCCCGCATTTTCGACAGCTTCGTCCAGGCCAATCCCGGCATTTCCCGGCGCTTCGGCGGCAATGGCCTTGGCCTGGCCATCACACGGCGGAGGCTGGAGTTGCGCGGCGGCCGCATCGGCGTCGAAAGCGAATCCGGCAAGGGCGCGCGCTTCTGGTTCGAGCTGGCGGTCGGCCGCGACCTCTCGGCGATCGAGGCGGAGCCCGTCTCGTCTTCGCCGCTCGCCGCCCCGCTGGCCGACGCGGCGTCGTCGCGGAGGGATCACGACCCGGCGTTCGACGGCCCCCAGGCCGGCGAGCCGGTTTGCGTGGTGGCGCCGGAGCACGACATCCTCGCCCTGGCGCGCCGTTGCGCCATCGCCGTTCTGGTCCGCGACAGCGCCCATGAAAGCCTCGTCGCGGCGCGAAAACTGGCGGCGAGCCTGACGGGGCTCGCATCGGCGCCCGCCGGGGAGGAGCCAAAGGCGATGCGCGTCGCGGAGCGGCGCAAGGCGCCGGCTGGCCTGAAGATCCTGCTCGCCGAGGATAACGGCGTCAATCGCATGGTGCTGGACAAGATTTCTCGTCCAGGCCGGCCATGCGACCCGCATCGTCGCGGACGGCGAAGCGGCGTTCAACGCCATGCTCAACGAGGATTTCGACGTGATCCTGCTGGACGTGAACATGCCGCGCATCGACGGTCTCGAAACGGCCCGGCTCTATCAATTCGCGACGCTTCCGCAAAAGCGCGCGCCGATCATCGCTTTGACCGCCGACGCCGGTGCTGCCTGCCGCGAGGATTGCGCTCAGGCGGGAATGGTCGCCTGCCTGACCAAGCCGCTGGCGCCGGAAACCTTGCTCGCGGCCATCGCCGAAGCCTGCGGCTGGCGCGAGCGGAAAAGGCCGGCGGCCGACTTGCAGCCTGTGCAGGCGCTTCGCCCAGAGACGGCCGAAACTCTCGACGCGGAAAAAATCGCCGCGCTGGCGGCGCTGGGCGGCGAGGAATTCCTGCGCGACCTGATCCTGCAGTTCCTCGGCGAGGGGACGGCCACCGTCGAGCGCATGACGATCGCCGTCGAGACGGGCGATCTCGGCGCCTTCCAGCACGAAGCCCATGCCCTAGCCAGCAGCGCGGGCAATATGGGGGCCTCCGCGCTCGCCTGCCTGTGCCGCTCGTGGCGCGCCACCGGACCGGAAGACTTCGCGCTATACGGCGACGATTTCCTCGACGACCTGCGCCGAAACTGGTCGCGCGCCGCCATGGCGCTGAGCCGGATGCTGTCGAAAGGCCGGACATTGCGCGGTCCCGATCATCTTTCGCGGCGCGAGGACGGCGCCGCCGCCTGAGCTTTCTGCGACGAGCGCGCGTCAAACGCCGCTTTTCGGGTCCACAAGCAGGGGCGGACATGCGAAAGTGGGCGCGCGGGCGCGAATCCTGCGGCAGGGAATTTCCGTCGTCATGGCGAAAAAAAACAAGACAGGTTCTCGACAGCTTTCCCCGATCGACCCGGTTGAGCCGCCGGAGCCGGTCAAGGGGCGCGGCGGCAAAAAGACCGCGACCAAGAAAACGGCAGCCAAGAAGAGCGCGGTCAAGCAAAGCGCGGCGCCGCGGTCCGGCGGCAAGAAAAAGGCGGAAAAATTGCCGACGACGGGGAAAACCTCCGCCGCGCCGCGGGCGAAAAAATCGGGCGCCAAGAAGAAGGCGGCGGGCCAGCTTACGCTGACGCTGTCGCTGTCGAGGGCGCGCAAGCTCGCCGGCGATCTCTATCAATCGGCCACCCTTGCTTTTTGGGCCGAGGCGATCGAAGCCGCGCCGGCCGCCGAGCGGGAAATGCTGACCCAGCTCCAGGACGCGATCTGCGACGCCGCCGACCTGTTGAAGCAGGCGCGGTCGGCCAATCCCAGACATCTCAATCTCTACATGATCGCCTTCTTCGACCGCGAGGGCCTGCCCGCGACGCCGCATTTCGTTTCCGCCGCCGGCGAGGACGAGGCGCTGGAGATTTTCAAGTCGGCGCACAAGGGCGAAATCGGACGACGCAAGCCGCGCGCCCGGCTCGTTCCCCTCCTGGCGGCGGAGCCGCAGCTGCACGACTAATTCGTCCTTTCGATTGGCGGCAAGCGCCTGCGGCCCTATATCGGCGACAGGCGCCGTTCGAACGACAGGAAGGCCGCCGCTGGACGCCCCATTGAAAAATCCGCCAACCCAAAGCAGCTCAAGCCAGACCAAGGCAGGCCAGACCAGCACAGGCCAGGCAAGGATGTGGCCCGCGCTGATCAAGCTTTGGCCCTACATATGGCCGAGCAACCGGGCCGACCTGCGCCGGCGCATCTTCATGTCGCTGGCGCTGCTGGTCCTCGCCAAGCTGGCGACCATCTCCGTGCCCTACGCCTTCAAATGGGCCACCGACGCGCTGGCCCATGTGCATGACGGCTCGGCGCCTTCCACCGCGCTTTTCAAGGGGCCGGCGGCGCTGACCCTGCTCTACGCCGGCTTGCGCATTGTCATGGCTGGCCTGACGCAGGGGCGCGACGCCCTGTTCGCCGCCGTGGCGATGAACGCCGTGCGCCGCCTCGCGGTCGATGTCTTCGGCCATGTGCATGGCCTGTCGATGCGCTTCCATCTCGAACGCAAGACCGGCGCGCTGACCCGCGTGCTGGAGCGCGGCCGCAACGCCATCGAGACCTTTTCGCGCATGGTCATGCTGAACGGCTTGCCGACGGCGCTGGAGTTCACGTTGATCGTCGGCGTCATGCTGTTCCAGTTCGACTGGCGCTACGCCGCGATCACGCTTGTGACCATCGCCGCCTATCTCGCCTATACGGCGCTCGCCACCAACTGGCGCATCGGCATCCGCCGCTCGATGAACGAGAGCGATTCCGACGCCAACGCCAAGGCGATCGACTCGCTCCTGAACTACGAAACCGTCAAGTATTTTGTCGCCGAGGCGCGCGAGACGCAGCGCTACGACCGCTCGATGGCGCGCTACGAGCGTAACAGCGTGAAGAGCTATGTCTCTCTCGCCGTGCTCAATTTCGGCCAGACCTTCATCTTCACGCTCGGCATGGCGGCGATCATGGTGCTGTGCGTCTCCGGCATCCGGCAGGGGCGCAACAGCATCGGCGATTTCGTCATGCTCAACGCCATGCTGATCCAGCTCTACCAGCCGCTCAATTTCATGGGCATGCTCTATCGCGAGGTGAAACAGGCGCTGATCGACATCGACATGATGTTCGAATTGCTGCACCAGCCCAACGAGATCGTCGAGGCGCCGAACGCGCCGGCGCTGACGGTCAAGGGCGGGACGCTTCGCTTCGAGAACGTGCATTTCGCCTACGATCCGGCGCGGCCGATATTACGCGGCGTCGATTTCGAGGTTCCGGCCGGCAGGACCCTGGCCATCGTCGGCGCCTCGGGCGCGGGAAAGTCGACGATTTCCCGCCTGGTCTTCCGCTTTTTCGACCCGCAGCAGGGCCGCATCACCATCGACGGCCAGGACATTTCCAAGGTGACGCTCAATTCGTTGCGCGGAAAGATCGGCATGGCGCCGCAGGACAATGTGCTGTTCAACGACACGATCCGCTACAATATCCGCTATGGCCGCCCCGACGCGAGCGAGGCGGAGATGCGCGCGGCGGCGACGCTGGCGCGGATCGACCAGTTCATCATGTCCGCTCCCGGCGGCTACGAGGCGCAGGTCGGCGAGCGCGGCCTGAAACTGTCGGGCGGCGAGAAGCAGCGCGTCGCCATGGCGCGCACCTTCCTGAAAGCGCCGCCGATCCTGGTGCTGGACGAGGCGACGAGCGCTCTCGACACGCTGACCGAGCGCGAAATCCAGGCGGCGCTGGAGACGGCCTCGCGCGGGCGGACCACCGTCGTCATCGCCCATCGCCTTTCGACCGTGGTCAACGCCAATGAGATCCTGGTGTTGGACAAGGGCGTCGTGGTCGAACGCGGCGACCATCCGACCCTGCTGGCCAGGGACGGCGCCTACGCCGCACTGTGGCGGCGGCAATTGCGCGACGAGGACGCCGGCGTGTCGCCCGCGCGCGAAGGCGAGGTTTTGCCGCCGCCGCCGCCCGAAAGCGACAATCTCGCGCGCGAGCTGGACGAGGCGATTTTGCGCGCGTCGGAGATCTGAAGGTCCGAGATGCGAGGGCGCGCGCTTCCGGCGCGCAGCCCAGCGTCGCCGCTTTCAAGCGGCTGTGATGCAAATTTGCGAATTTTCTCCGGAACTCCGGCCGATGCGGGCCGTTTCCCCTTGGGTATTCGACCGTCGGGGGAAAGAATTTGGCCACGCGCATCATCCATCTCATCAATCCGAAAACCGATTCGCTGACGACGCGTCCGATTTATTTCAATCGGGCGCTTTATTCGCCGCTGGCCGGCCTCCTCGCCGTCGCCGCCTGCGTTCCGCGCGACCAGTACGAGGTGGTGCTGACCGACGAAAATATCGAAACCATCGATTTCGACATCGAGTGCGATCTCGTCGGCATTTCCGCCATGACATCCTATGTCAACCGCGGCTACGAAATCGCCGATCTCTTCCGCGCCAAGGGCGTTCCCGTTGTCATGGGCGGCGTGCATCCGAGCTTCATGGCGAAGGAAGCGCTCGCCCATTGCGACGCCGTCGTCGTCGGCGAAGCGGAACTGGTGATGGATCAGCTTTTGTCCGACCTGCGCGCCGGGGCCATGCGCGGCATCTATCGGTCGTGCAAATTGCACTCGATGGTCGGCATGGCCATGCCGCGCTACGATCTGCTCAAGAAAAACCGCTACGTGAACCGCACGTTCGTGCAGACGTCGCGCGGCTGCCACACCGGCTGCACCTTTTGCGCCGAGCCGCTGATGAACGGACTGAAGTTCCGCTATCGCCCGGTGGACGAGGTCATCGCCGAGATCGAGAATTGCGGTTCGCGCAATATTTCGATCAATGACGCCGACTTTTTCGGCACGCCAGAGCGGCCCAAGGAGGTCATGCGCGCCTTGCGCGGGCGGAAAATCTCCTGGCAGGCCGGCGTGACGTCGAAACTGGCGGAAGACGACCGCATGCTGGAGCTGGCGGCCGAAAGCGGCTGCACCATGCTGAGCATCGGCTTTAAATCGATCTCGCGCGAGACGCTCAAGAGCGTGCATAAATTCGTCAACCAGCCCGACCATTTCGCCGCTTTGGTGGAGAAAATCCACACTTACGGCATTTCGGTGTTCGGCCTGTTCATGTACGGCTTCGACGGCGACACGCCGGCGGTGTTCGACGACACCGTCGATTTCCAGTTGCGCGCCGGCTATGACGCCTGCGCCTATTCGGCGCTGACGCCCTATCCCGGCACGCTGACCTGGTACGAGATGAAGAAGGCCGACCGCATCGTCTCCTATGACTGGACGATGTACGATCAGGGCCATGTCGTCTATCGGCCGGCGCAAATGGAGCCCGATCAGTTGCGGCTCGGACTCGATCATTCCTACAAGAAATTCTATTCGGCGAAGTCGATCGCCAGCCGCTTCCCGCTGTCGGGCAAGCGCAGCCGCGCGCAATGGCTGATCTACAACCTGTTCATGCGCAAGGCGTCGCGCGAGGAGCATATCGAGTCGATCGCTCCCGCGACCGAGGCCCCCAGCTTCGCCCCCAATCCGCCGATCCTGCCGGTCAAGCGCGAATGGCGCCAGGCCGTGCTTGAGGCGATCGAGCCGGAGGAGCGGGAACGCGCAGCCAGCTGAGGCTGCTAGTGCGCGCGGCCGATGCAGAAATCGACCGCTTCGAGCAGAGCCCGCCGCCAGGGCGAATCCGGAAACAGCTCCAGCGCGTCGCGCGCCATGGCGCCGTAATGGCGCGCCCTCTCGATCGTGTCCTCGAGCGCGCGATGTTTCTTCATCATCGCCAGCGCGGTTTCGAGATCGCCGTCGGCGATTTCGCCCTTTTCCAGCACGCGCTTCCAGAAGGCGCGCTCGCTTTCGTTGCCGCGCCGGAACGAGAGCACGACCGGCAAGGTGATCTTGCCCTCGCGAAAATCGTCGCCGACATTCTTGCCCAGTTTGGCGGCCTGGCCGCCGTAATCCAGCGCGTCGTCGATCAGTTGGAAGGCGACGCCGAGATTCATGCCATAGGCGCGGCAGGCGGCGATTTCCGCCTTGGGGCGATTTGCCACCGTCGGGCCGATTTCGGCGGCGGCCGCGAAAAGCTCGGCGGTCTTGGCGCGGATGACGGCGAGATAGGCGTCTTCGGTCGTCTGCGTGTCCTTGGCGGCGGAAAGCTGCATGACCTCGCCCTCGGCGATGACGGTCGCGGCGACCGAGAGCACGTCAAGACAGGCGAGCGAGCCGACTTCAACCATCATGCGAAAAGCCTGGCCGAGCAGGAAATCGCCGACCAGCACGCTGGCTTCGTTGCCCCACAGCATGCGCGCCGCGAGTTTTCCGCGCCGCATGTCGCTTTGATCCACCACATCGTCGTGCAAAAGCGTCGCGGTGTGCATGAACTCCACCGCCGCCGCCAGCTTGATATGGCCCTCGCCGTCGTAACCGCACAGGCCGGCCGCCGCCAGCACCAGCATCGGCCGCAGCCGCTTGCCGCCCGAGGAAATGAGATGATTGGCCACCTCGGGAATCATCGCGACTTCCGAGCCGGTGCGCCCGAGAATGGTCTGGTTGACGCGGTTCATGTCGGCGGCGACCAGGACGGCAAGCGCCTCCAGGCCGGGATCGCTGGCTTTTTCGTCGAACGGAATGACCAGGCCCAAGGCGATTTCCTCTACTTTAATGGCGCGCGACCATAGGACCTTGGCCGCGCCGGGGCAAGCGCTTGGCCGTCGGATGATCTGGCCCCACATTGTCAGGTCGGCGCGGCGCTTCTAAGATGGCGCTCGCCTTGGCGCGATGATCGCGCACGGAATTCCGCCCATGATCGAGCTTTTGCGCACCAATGATGTCGTGCTGATTTCCGCCGTCGAGGCGCTCCTGAAGGAGGGAGGCGTGTTCGTGTTCATCGCCGACCAGAACATGAGCGTGATGGAAGGCTCGGCGGGTTTCTTGCGCCGCCGCGTCTGCGTGCCTGACGACCAGGCCGAGAAGGCCAGGGCCTTGCTCGTGGAGGCGGGCTTTGGCCAAGAACTCCCATAAAACCGGGAACTCGCGCACGACTGAACCGGACCGCCTGTTCGACGGGCGGCTCAGCCTGCGCCAGCAGGTCAGCGGCCATCGCGTCGGCACGGACGCCGTCCTGCTCGCCGCCAGCGCGCCGGAGCTGGCGCGCGGCCTGATCGTCGACATCGGCGCGGGCGTCGGCGCCGTCGGCCTCGCTTTGGCCCAGGCCAATCCGGGCGCCGAGGTCGTCTTGCTCGAAAAAAATCCGCAGGCCGCTGATCTGGCGAGGCAAAATGTCGCGGATAACGGTTTGCGCGGCCGCGTCCGCGTCGTCGAGGCGGACCTGTTCGACTTTTCCGCGCGGAAAGGCGCCGGGTTGGTCGAAGCGGCCGACCTTGTCGTCACCAATCCGCCTTTTCTCAAGGCGCGCCAGTCCCGCCCCTCGCCCGACGCCGGCCGCGCCCTGGCGCATGTGCTGGACGAGGGCGGTGTCGAGAAATGGCTGCGCGCCAGCCTCGCCGTGCTGCAGCCAAGCGGTCTCCTGGCGGTGATCCATCGCGCCGACGCGCTCGACGAATTGCTCGCCGCCCTGACCGGAAGGCTCGGCGGCCTGGAAATCCTGCCGATTTTTCCGCGCGAGGGAGAGAAGGCGACGCGGCTGATCCTGCGCGGCCGGAAGGGCGGAAAAGCGCCGCTATCGCTTTATCCGGGCCTCGCGCTGCATGGCGCCGACGGAAGCTTCACGCCGCTGGCCGAAGAGATCCACCGGCGCGGACGCCGGCTTTTCGGGGCCTGACACGAAAAAACCGGCCCAGATGGGCCGGTTTTATGTGACTCCGCAGGGCGATCAGCGGGTGCAATAGCGCACGTTGCGCCAGCGCCAGCCGTGGCAGGTGTGCACGCGCTTGTGCACGACCCGGCAATAATGGTTGCGCACGACATGGTAGCGATGGACGATGATCGGAGCGTCATCGTCATAATAATCGTCGCCGTAATAGGGGCCGTAGCCGTAGCCGTAATAAGGATAACCCCAGCCGCCATAGCCCCAGCCGCCGTAACCGCCATAGCCGCCGCGGCCAAAGCCGCCACGGCCGAAACCGCCGTGGCCGCCGAAGCCGCTATGTCCGCCGAAGCCGCCATGACCGCCGCCGCCATGACCGCCAAAAGCGAGCGCGGGCGCCGAAAGCGCCAACGGAGCAGCCGCGACGATCGCGGCCGCGGCCGCGATCTTGAGGAACCTGAATGAGAGCGCCATAGCAATGACTCCAATTACACGATAGGTCGAATTCTTAAGCTGGCGTTCCTGAACCCAACCTGAACGCTGCCGTAAGCCTTTTGTTCCGACCACGCAAACAACCGGGACGCGGTTTTGCCCGCGCCCCGGCCTGGAGCCAATTTCAAGCGTCGGAGCCCGACCCGGGCGGATCGTTCTCAGCAATATTGGTAGGTGCGCCAGCGCCAGCCATAGGCCGTATGCACATGCACGCGCCTCAACGAGCAGTTCGGATAGCCGTCGTCGTAATAGCCGTAATCGTCGTAGGGACCGCCCCAGCCCCAGGCGTAGCCGGGATAGAAGCCGAAGCCGCCGCCATAGTATCCGCCGCCAAAGCCGCCATGACCGAAGCCGCCGTGACCGAAGCCGCCATGACCGAAGCCGCCGCCGCCATGGAATCCTCCGCCGCCGCCATGGAAGCCGCCGCCGCCACCGCCATGAAAACCACCGCCGCCACCGCCGCCGTGGGCGGCCAGGGCCGGCGTCGAAATGGTGAAACCGCCGAGCGCCAGTGCGGCGCCCAGCATTCCTGCTTTAAGAAATCCGCTCGTCCGAGTCATTGCGAGCTCCTTTGTTCGATTGCCCGTTTTGCAGTCTCACCGTCGGGAACGTTGCGCCCAAGCGTTTGTTCCAGATCGAAAACTTTTTTAACATTTGGCGGCGCGGCGCTTCAGTTGACCGGCATTTGCGCGCACTCTAGTTTGCGCCGCCCTGGCATTTGACAAAACGAGCGCCCCATGACCGGCCCCGACACACGCGAAATGACCCCGACCGACGCGATTGCGAAACCGGCGTCGCTCGATCCAAAAAGCTCATTCCAGGGGCTGATCCTGACCTTGCAGCAATTCTGGGCGCGAGAGGGCGCGGTCATCCTCCAGCCGTATGACATGGAAGTGGGCGCCGGCACCTTCCATCCCGCCACCACCCTGCGCTCGCTCGGCAAGAAGCCGTGGAAGGCCGCCTATGTGCAGCCCTCGCGCCGCCCGAAGGACGGGCGCTACGGCGAAAATCCCAATCGTCTCCAGCATTATTACCAGTTCCAGGTGATCCTGAAGCCGAGCCCCGACAATCTGCAGGAGCTTTACCTGCAATCGCTCTCGGCCATCGGCGTCAATTCCGCCCTGCACGACATCCGCTTTGTCGAGGACGACTGGGAAAGCCCGACGCTCGGCGCCTGGGGGCTGGGCTGGGAGTGCTGGTGCGACGGCATGGAAGTGTCGCAATTCACCTATTTCCAGCAGGTGGCGGGCATCGAATGCGCGCCCGTCTCGGGCGAACTGACTTACGGTCTTGAGCGTCTCGCCATGTATGTGCAGGGCGTCGATAGCCTTTACGACATCAACTACAACGGCCTCGACGGCGCCGACCGCGTCACCTATGGCGATGTGTTCCTGCAGGCCGAACAGGAATATTCGCGCCACAATTTCGAGGCCGCCGACGCAAAAAAGCTGTTCGGCGATTTCGAGCGCGCGGAAGCCGAATGCCGGTCGCTGCTGGCGTTTGGCGAACAGGGCGAGGACAAGCGCCACCTGATGGTGCTGCCGGCCTATGACCAGTGCATCAAGGCCAGCCACGCCTTCAACCTGCTCGACGCGCGCGGCGTCATTTCCGTGACCGAGCGCCAAAGCTACATCCTTCGCGTACGCGAGTTGGCGAAAGCGTGTGGCGCCGCCTGGCTGAAAACCGAAGGCGCGGGAGCGTAAGCCTCCCGACTGAACGCCTCCTGTCTCCTGATTGAAAAGCGCCAAGAAAAATGTCCGATCTCCTGCTCGAACTTTTCTCCGAGGAAATCCCGGCCCGCATGCAGGCGCAGGCCGCGGCGGATTTGCAAAAGCTTGTCACAAATGCGCTGGTCGAGCGCGGCCTGACCTACGAGGCGGCGAACAGCTTTGTCACGCCGCGCCGCCTGACGCTGAACATCGTCGGCCTGCCGACGCGCCAGCCCGACCAGCGCGAGGAGAAGAAGGGCCCGCGCGTCGGCGCTCCCGACGCCGCCGTGCAGGGCTTTCTCAAGAGCGCCGGCCTCGCCTCGCTCGATCAGGCGAAGATCGAGACGGACAAGAAAGGCGGACAATTTTACGTTGCGGCGATCGAGCGCAAGGGCGCGGCGACGCTCGACGTGCTGGCAGAAATCCTGCCCGACATCATCAAAAGTTTCCCCTGGCCGAAGGCGATGCGCTGGGGCGCGCGCTCCGCCGAAGCGAACTGTTTGCGATGGGTGCGTCCGCTGCATTCGATCGTCGCGACCTTCGGCCCGGAAACCGAAGACCCCGACATCGTGCCGTTCGAGGTGGGCGGCATCGCCGCCGGCAACGTCACTTACGGTCACCGTTTTTTGGCGCCGCAGCCGATAAAGGTGCGGCGGTTCGACGATTACCATCTGGCGCTCGACAAGGCCAAAGTGGTGCTCGACCCGGCGCGCCGGCGCGACATCATTTTGCACGACTGCAAGGACCTCGCCTTCGCCCAAGGGCTTGAGTTGGTCGAGGACGAGGGGCTATTGCATGAAGTCGCGGGCCTCGTCGAATGGCCGGTCGTGCTGATGGGCGAATTCGAGGCAAGCTTTCTCGATATTCCCGCCGAGGTGATCCGCGCGACCATCCGCGCCAACCAGAAATGCTTCGTCTTGCGCGATCCCGCCACGGGAAAGCTCGCCAACAAGTTTTTGCTGGTGTCGAACGTGATCGCCAGCGACGGCGGCAAGCAGATCGCCGCCGGCAACGGCCGGGTGGTGCGGGCGCGCCTGTCGGACGCACTCTATTTCTGGAACACCGACCAGGCCGCCCTGCCCGACTATGCGCAACACGGCCAGCCGCTCGACCAGCGCCTGGCGAAACTGCGCGCGCTGAACATCATCTTCCACCAGAAGCTGGGAACCCAGGGCCAGCGCGTTGACCGCGTTATGGCTTTGGCGCAGGAGTTGGCGCCGAAGGTCAACGCCGATCCTGTCATGGCGCGCCGGGCGGCGGAATTGGCCAAAGCTGATCTGGTCAGCGAAGTGGTCGGGGAATTCCCGGAAACGCAAGGGCTTATGGGCCGCCGTTACGCCGAGTTGCAAGGCGAGGCGCCGGAAGTCGCCGCCGCCATCGAGGACCATTACAAGCCGCAAGGCCCGAACGACCGCATCCCCGATGCGCCGGTGAGCATCGCCGTGGCTTTGGCCGACAAGCTCGACACGCTGGTGGGGTTCTGGGCGATCGACGAGAAGCCGACCGGCTCGAAGGACCCGTTTGCGCTGCGCCGCGCGGCGTTGGGCGTTATTCGATTGATTTTGGAGAACGGGCTGCGGCTGCGCCTTACTGCAATTCTCGACAGTCAGCACGAGATTATTCATCGCTTTGTTTATAAACGTGCGACACGATTTGACCTTGTTGAAGACGAAAGCGGACTTGGACTTTCAAATCCGCGACCAGTCGTCAAGAAAGACTGAAGATATCAGCGACTTGATGTCTTTCTTCGTCGACCGTCTTAAGATCTATCTCGAAGATCGCGGCGCCCGCCATGATCTGCTCGACGCGGTTTTCGCGCTGGGAGAGGATGACCTCGTCATGATCGTATCGCGCATCGAGGCTCTGGACGCCTTCCTGAAAACCGACGACGGCGCGAGCCTGCTCGCCGGCTACAAGCGCGCCGCCAACATATTGAAGGCGGAAGAAAAGAAGGACGGCGCCGGGGCCTTCGAGGCCCACCCGGAGCCCAACCTGCGCATCGAGCCGCAGGAGCATGCGCTGGCCGCGGCGCTTGACCGCGCCGACCGCGAAGTGGCGGAAAAACTGAAAGCGGAGGATTTCGACGGCGCCCTGCATGCGCTGGCGAAGCTGCGCGCGCCGGTCGACGCCTTCTTCGACCATGTGACGGTCAATGCCGACAATTCCGCCCTGCGGAGAAACCGTCTGCAATTGCTGGCGCAATTGCGCCGCGCCATGCATCTCGTCGCCGACTTTTCCAAGGTCGGCGGCGCCTGAGACGAGCCTCGACCTGTCCCCTCGCCCCGTTTTAACGGGGAGAGGGCTAGGGTGAGGGGCCGGTCGAATGACCGTCCCCACCCCCCCGTCCCGTTTCGGGACCGCTGCGCATTCCCCCTCGGTAACCCGCCATCAAGCCTAACACGCGATAACCATAAAACCGCCGCGCGAAGAAAAATCGCCACCGCGGATGAGTTGGTCGCGGCGGTCGCCGCTTGTTGGTGGGACATGCGTATGCGGAAGGCGCGGTGTAATGCGCTTGGCTTTTGGGCGCGCCTTTCCTGGGTGGTCAAGGTGGCGGCGCCCTGGTGCCTGGGCGCCTGGCTGCTGGTTTCCTTCACTGCCGACGCCGGCCAGGAAGTGCCGACCGGCGCCTCGCGCGCGCCGCTTTCCGCCTCGGCCGCGGTGATGCCGGAAAAGCTCGCGCCCGAACCGCGCCTGCTGGCCGCCTCCTTCGGCGCGCAATCGGGACGCGGCCTGTTGCACGAGGCGCGCCTCATGCTCGGCGCGCCCGAGCAATTCGCCGCCGAGCCCGACGAGATCGAACCGCGCGCCGACCTGAAGCGCAGCGCCCATGTCTTTCCCATTGTCGACCGCGCCGACAAGGGCGACCCCATCGTCGGCCTGCGCCCGACGCTCGGCGGACGCTGGCGGCAAAAGGGCGGGCTGGCGAAAATGCGCGCCGAAATCCTCGCCTATGGCGGCGATGAGAGAGATTTCACCTCGAGTTTTTCGCCCCAAAAGGATGCGGCGACGGGGCCGGATTCCGTCGCCGCCTTCGAGGCTTGGCCTAACGCCGAAAAGCACGATTATCTCGCCGCGATCCCGGCCGAAAATCTCGAAGCGGAAAAGCGCTGCCTCGCCCAGGCGATCTATTTCGAGGCGCGCAGCGAGCCGGAAGCCGGCCAGGCGGCCGTGGCCCAGGTCATCCTCAACCGCATGATTTCGGGGCTTTATCCCTCGACCATCTGCGGCGTGGTGTTCCAGAACCGGCGCCATCGCCACGCCTGCCAGTTTTCGTTCGCCTGCGACGGCAGGGCGTTGCGCGTCCGCGACGCGCTGGCCTGGGTCGAGGCGGCCCGCGTCGCCGGCGACGTGCTCGCCGGCAAGACCTGGCTGGCCGATATCGGCTCGGCCACTTATTACCACGCCGATTACGTGCGACCACGCTGGGCCAGGGCGTTGAAAAAAGTCGATGTGATCGGAAAACACATTTTTTATCGGCTAAAAACGGGAGAGACCTGATTTGGTCCACTGGACGCGGAGGCGACAAGGCGCCAGATTTTAGGGCCGCGTTTCGCTTTCGGTGCAAAGAGTAAAAATGGAATCCTCACTGTCCCTGTCGCCGCTCGCCCTTTTCCTCCAGGCGGGATTTGTCGGCAAATTCGTCATGATCATCCTCGCCCTCGCCTCGGTCTGGTGCTGGGCGCTCATCATCGAGGGCGTTTACGCCGCCCGGAAATTGCGGCGCGATGTCGCCCGCGACGACGAAGCCCATTCGCCGCTGCTCTCCAATGTCGTCGCGGCCGGATCGAGCGCCTGCGCCCTGATTGTGGTCGGCGAAAGCGTCGGCGAAAAGCGCCAGCGCGTCACCGAAGCCATGCGGCGCGCGGCGCGCGAGGCGCTCGCCAATGCCGAAGGCGGTCTGCCCAATCTCGCCGTCATAGCTTCGGTCTCGCCCTTCGTCGGCCTGTTCGGCACGGTCTGGGGCATCATGACGAGCTTCGTCGGCATAGCGGCAGCCAAGGACACGAGCCTCGCCGTGGTCGCGCCGGGCATAGCCGAGGCGCTCGCGGCCACCGCCTGGGGGCTCGCCGCCGCCATTCCAGCCTCCATCGGCTACACCCGCATCGGCGCCGGTTTTTCGCGCGCGGGGCAGAAGCTCTCGCACTGGATCGAGGCGCGCGCCGTGGCGCTGATCGTCGCCCAGCAAAAGAAGGCGGACCGCTGATGGACCTGCCGTCGCCGGGAAACAGCGAGGAGGGCCTTTATCGCCCGCTCGCCGATATCAACGTCACCCCGCTGGTCGACGTCATGCTGGTGCTTTTGATCATCTTCATGATCACCGCGCCCATGCTGACGACCGGCATGAAGGTCAACCTGCCGCAGGCGAGCGCCTCGAAGCCGCTCGATCCGCAGCATCCGATCCTGGTCAGCGTGGCGCGCGACGGCCGCCTTGCGGTCGATGACGAAGAGGTGAATGCGGACGGCCTGGTCGATAGCGTGCGCAAAAAGCTCGACGGCGATCCGCAGCGCGTGGTGCAGGTGCGCGGCGACCGCGACGCCAATTACGGCGTCGTCGTCGGCGTGATGGACCGTCTGGCCGGCGGGGGCATCGGCCATCTCGCCATCGTCACCGACCTGCGGCCCGCGCCGGACGCGGCGAAAAAGCAATGAGTTTCCAGCATGAGCCCGCGAGCCTCTGGCTGCGGCCGAACTGGCTGCGGCCCCTCGCCATGTCGGCCGGGCTGGCGATCAATCTCGCCGCCGCGATCCTGATCGGCCGGACGCGGGTGGAACAACCGGTTCCGCTGCCCTCGATCGAAGTGGCGATCCTGCCGCCCGACGTGGCGCCGGCGCCTGCGCCAGCGACGCCCGCGCCCGTGGCGCCGGCGCCCGAGCAAAAGGCGCAGCCCGAGCCGCCGCCTCCGCCGCCGCCTCCCGCGCCCGAGCCGCCGCCACCGCCCGAAGCCGCGCCGCCGCAGGAGATCGCGCCTCCTCCTCCCCCGCCGCCGCCGAAAGCCGAACCGGACCGTTCCGAGGAAATGCGGCTGCAACGACAGAAGGAGCTCGCGCGCAAAAAACTGGAAGAGCGCCGCAAGCAGGAAAAGATCGAGCAGGCGCAGGAAAAGCGCGAGCAAGTCGAAGCGGCGCGCGAAAAGGCCGAGAGGGCCAAGGAGGCGGCGGCCAAGCGGCGCGAAGCCGCGCAAAAAAATTCAGGACCCTCGCGCGCCGCCTATGGCGCGATCGTCGTTTCGCAACTGCGGCGGCTGCAAGGAATCGGCGCGCGACGGGCGGCGGGAGCGACCGGCCGCGTGCATGTGACCTTCACCATCGGCGCGTCGGGACGCATCGTCTCGCATAGCGCCAGTTCGGACGACGCGCGGCTGTCGGCGGCGGCGGCGGCGATCATGGCGGCTTTCCATGCCCCGCCGCCCCCTGGAGGCCATTTCACCGGCGCGACCAACTTCTCGTTTTCCGCGCGGTGAGGGAATAAGGATTATTCCACCACGACGCGGGCGCCCTTGGAGACGCGGCCGTAAAGGTCGATCACGTCGGCGTTCATCATGCGGATGCAGCCGGAAGAGGCGGCGTGGCCGATCGACTTGGGCTCGTTGGTGCCGTGGATGCGGAACAGCGTGTCCTTGTTGCCCTCGAACAGGTAGAGCGCGCGGGCGCCGAGCGGATTGCGCAGGCTGCCGTCCATATGGTCCGGCAGATCGGGGCGGCGCTCGATCATTTCGGGCGGCGGCGTCCAGCCGGGCCAATAGGCCTTGCGGCCGACGCTGGCGATGCCCTTCCAGGCGAAACCCGCCTTGCCGACGGCGATGCTGTATTCGATCGCCGAGCCGCTGCCGAGCGAATAGTAAAGCCTGCGCTTCTGGGTGCTGATGGTGAGGGTGCCGGCCGCCTCGCCGGTCGGGTCGCTGATTTCGTGCCCGGTCTTCTGCGCATAATTGACGCTCGAATCGAGATCGACCGGAGTCGAGTAATTCGGATCCGCGTCGGCCGGGATCGATGCGTAGGCCGGCCCGTTGGCGCGGGGTTCGCCCGAACGCGGGCCGCGGCCCTCCGGATCGAACAGCGAATCGCGGTCGGACAAATCGATGACCCTGTCGTCCGTCTGGCGGCCTTCCTGCGGACGGGCGGGCGTCACGACCCGCGGAGCCTCCGCGCGATGCTCGAGCGGCTTCGGGGCGTGCCGGAGGCGCTTGACGGGCGCGGGCGCGGGCGTATCCGGCTTGGCGACCCAGAAAAATTGCGCACTCGCCTGCGGCGCGGCCAACGCCAGCAACAAGCCCGCCAGCGCGATCGGACGGAAATTTTTCTTGGTCGGCATCAAGTTGCGATCCTTTTCGCTGTTCGCTCGAGAGCGCTGTCAAAGACTCAGGTCCAGCGGCGATGCGTCTTTTTGCGAACATCGGTCCCGTTTGTAAAGGGCCTTGGACCATGACCCCGGATCATGTCTTAAGCACGGCGCAAGCGCCGCCGGCGCGCTCGATCTTTCCGCACAAGGCGTCCGCCGCGCCGCGACTCTGCGAGGGAACCCGCACCTGCCAGAAGCGGGCGAAGCCGCGTCCAGGCGCGCGCCGGCCAAGCACCATCGGCTCGACGCGGCCGATCAGGCCGGCGAATTCCCGCCGCGCCCGCCCGTAAGCGGCGAGCGCCGCTCGCTTGTGGAAAGATCCGGCGAGTTGCACGCCCCAGGGCGCGGTCAGCGTCGATCCGGCGAAACGGCGCGGTTCATGCACGGAGATATAGGCCGCCGTCCGCAGGCAGGTCGCGCCGTTCTGCAACTCGGCCTCCCGGGCCTTGGCGGCGGCGCCGCCGCGCCAGTCCTCGGCCGAATGGCCGGTGATGATTTCCACATAATCACGGGTCTCCCACGGCAGGCCGCCCTTGCCGGCGAGCCAGGCGGCGACGCGCGCCGGGCCGCCGTTGTAGGCGGCGGCGGCGAGCCCGAGATTGCCGAACTGCTTGCGCAGATCGGCCAAAAATTCCGCCGCCTTGGGAATGGCCTGCTCGGGATCGAAGGGATTGGCGAGGCCGCGCTCGCCGGCCGTCCCCGGCATGAACTGGGCGATGCCCTGCGCGCCGGCGCCGCTCACGACATGCGGCTGGAACGAGCTTTCCTGCCAGATCAGCCGAGTCAGGTACGACGCCGGCAGGCCGTGTTTGGCAGCCGCCGCGTCGATCATGCGGCAAACCTGGCCGCGCAGGTCGTCGGCCCGCGCCGCCTTCGAACAGGGGATCACGCCCGCAAGCCCCGCCGCGATCAGCATCGGCGCCACCATGCGCCGGCGCAAAACGGGCCTTGCAGCGGAAGCCGCTGTATTATCGCCCCTAAATCGCCAAATGCGTTGCCATTGCGCGTGCGCGGCGCGAAAAAGCGGGCGGGCGAGCGTTTGGCGCGCGCAAGTCTTCAGTTCGGCAATCATCTGGCGGCGTTTCCAGTCATCTGGCGACAGTTCCACTCTTCGGTGACAAGTTATGGGCATCGTCCGATTCGCGTTACGCTTCCCGCATACGTTCTACGTCCTGGCGGCGCTGATCGTCTTCCTCGGCGGCCTGGCGATCAAGACCATGCCGGCGGACATCTTTCCAGAAATCGATATCCCCGTCGTAACGGTGATTTGGCAATATACCGGTCTGAGCACGCCGGAAATGGAACAACGCGTCACCACATACAGTCAATATGCCATCAGTTCAAATGTAAATGGCATCAGGACCATGGAGGCGCAGACGCTCGATGGTCTCTCGGTGCAGAAAATCTTTTTCCAGCCGGGAGTTAATCTCGATCTCGCCATTTCGCAGATCATCGGCGCCACCAATTTCATCCGCGTGCTGATGCCGGCCGGCATCCAGGCTCCGGTCGTGGTCCAATACAACGCCTCCAGCGTGCCGGTGTTGCAACTGAGCCTCAGCTCCGATTCGATGAGCGAGCAGCAGCTCTACGATTACGGCATCTATCGCGTCCGCCAGGGGCTCGCGCCAGTGCCCGGCGTCACCTTGCCGACGCCGGCCGGCGGCAAATACCGCCAGATCATGGTCGATATCGACTCGAGCAAGCTTTCCGCGCGGGGACTGACGCCGCTTGACGTGGTCAATGCGGTCAACGCCCAGAACCTCACCTTGCCCTCGGGCGACGCCAAGGTCGGCGACGCGCAATATGTGGTGCGCACCAACGCCACGCCGGCGAGCATCCAGGACCTCAACGACATTCCGATCAAGAGCGTCAACGGCGCCATGGTTTTCGTACGCGACGTGGGCCAGGTTCATGACGGCTGGGCGGTGCAGCAGAACATCGTGCGCGAGGACGGCCGCCGCTCGGTGCTGCTCAGCATCATCAAGAACGGCAACGCCTCGACGCTCGCCGTGGTCAACGGCGTGCGCGAGGCGCTGAAAACCTTGCGCGCAGCCGCGCCCAAGGGTCTCAAGATCAACGAATTGCTCGACCAGTCGGTTTTCGTGCGCGAGGCCGTGCAGGGCGTGGCGCGCGAGGGCCTGATCGCTGCGGGGCTCACCGCCTTGATGATCCTGCTGTTTCTCGGCTCGTGGCGCTCGACCCTGGTGGTGATGATCTCCATCCCCTTGTCGATCCTCGCCTCGCTCGTCGCCCTGCATGCGCTCGGCCATACGCTGAACACCATGACCCTCGGCGGCCTCGCCCTGGCGATCGGCATATTGGTCGACGACTCGACCGTCACCATCGAGAACACCCATCGCCTGCTGACCGAGGAGCATCAGCCCTTGCCGATGGCGACGCTGCATGGGGCGGCCGGCATCGCCGTGCCGACCCTGGTTTCGACCCTGGCGATCTGCGCCGTGTTCACCTCGGTGGTGTTCCTCGACGGGCCGGCGAAATTCCTGTTCACGCCGCTCGGCCTCGCCGTGGTCTTCGCCATGCTGGCCTCCTACCTGCTGTCGCGGACGCTCACGCCAATCACCATCGGCCTGCTGCTGCGGCACGAGAAGCACGAGGCCGGTCCACCCAGGACTATCTTCCAGCGCATCAGCCATTCGTTCGAGACCGGCTTCGAATCGATGCGCGAGAATTATGTGCAATTGCTGCAATCGCTGCTGGCGAACCGCTTTGTCGCGCCGGTGGCCATCGTGCTGATCCTGGCGCTGGCCACGACCATGTACCGCGCGGTCGGGCGCGACTTCTTCCCGACCATCGACGGCGGCGAAATCCAGCTGCACGTGCGCGGACCCGCAGGCATGCGCATCGAGGCGACCGAAGCGCTGTTTCAAAAGGTCGAGGACCAGATCCGCCAGGTGATACCCGCCAATGAGCGCGAGCGCATCGTCGACAATATCGGCCTGCCCGCCCGCACCTATAACCTCGCCTTCGCCGACGGCTCGACCATCGGCGTCAATGACGGCGTGATCATCGTGGCGCTGAAGGACGGCCACGCGCCGACGCAAACCTATATCGACCGGCTCCGTCTCGTGCTGCGGAAAAATTTTCCGCAGGCGATCATCTATTTCCAGGCCGCCGACATGGTGACGCAGATCCTCAATTTCGGGCTGCCGGCGCAAATCGACATCCGCACGGTCGGCTACGACCGCGCGAACAACCTGCGCGTGGCGAGGGAGATCGAGCGCCGCCTTGCGGCCGAGCCAGGCTTCGCCGACGCGCATCTGCAACAGGAAGTGGACGCGCCGGCCTTCACGGCGACCATCGACCGCAACCGCGCCCTGCAACTCGGCCTCAACGCCGGCGCCATCGCCAACAACCTCAACATAGCCTTGAGCTCGTCGGAGCAGGTCTCGCCCAATTTTTGGACTGATCCAAAGAGCGGCATTCCCTATTTCTTCGCCGTGCAGACGCCCGAGGCGCGCCTCGCCTCGCTCAACGACCTGCGCAACATTCCGGTGTCGACGACGCTCGCAGGCGTCCATGGCGCGCCGATCCCCGGCCTCCTGTCGAATGTCGCGACCTTGAAGCGCGACACTGTGCCGACCAACGCCAACCAGAGCAACATCCAGCCGGTCTATGAAGTCTTCGCCAGCCTGCAGGGCATGGATCTCGGCTCGGCCTCGCGCGTGCTCGACAGAATCGTCGCGGAGCTGAGCCCGCAGCTCAAGCCGGGCAATCGCATTGAAGTGACCGGGCAGATCCAGTCGATGCGCGATTCCTTCCGCAACCTCGGCCTCGGCCTCTTGTTCGCGGCGGTGCTGGTGTATTTCCTGATGGTGGTGAACTACCAGAATTTCGGCGATCCGCTGGTGGTGATCCTGGCCCTGCCCGCGACCTTCTGCGGCATATTGACCATGCTGTTCATCACCGGCTCGACGCTTTCGGTGCCGTCGCTGATGGGGGCGATCATGGCCGTCGGCGTCGCCTCGGCCAATTCGATCCTGCTCGTGACTTTTGCGCGCGAGCGCCAGCTTGCGGGGGCCAGCGCCTCGCAGGCGGCGGTCGAGGCCGGGCACACCCGTATCCGCCCCGTGCTGATGACGGCGGCGGCGATGATCGTCGGCATGATCCCCATGGCCATAGGCGGCGCCGGCGAAGAGCAGAACGCGGTGCTGGCCCGCGCGGTGATCGGCGGCCTGCTGTTCGCCACCCCGACCACGCTTTTGATCGTCCCTTATCTTTTCGCCGTCCTGCGCCGCCGCAATGACGGCAAGACGGCGCATGGCGTCTTTGAAGAGGCAGAGCTGGCATGAACGAGAATGCGCCGATCGGGCCGAAGCGCCATTCCGATCTCGAAAGCGCCTGGCGTCAGCCGGCGCCGCCGGAAAAGGATTGCCCGGTCGCGCGCCAGCGCCGGCGCCAGCGCAGAAAACTGGGGCTAGCCGTGGCGCTGCTGCTCGCCGGCGGCCTGTCGCTGGGCGCTTGGCGCTCCTATGCCGCGCGGGAGGCTTCCGTGCAGGCCAAGAACGACTATCGCGACATGGTGCCGATCGTGCATGTCGGCGCGGTCACGCCGTCGCCGGCGACCATCGACTTGACCTTGCCGGGGGCGACCCTGGCCTATGACACAGCCGACATCTACGCGCGCGCCAATGGCTATGTCGAAAAACGCAATGTCGATATCGGCGATCACGTCAGGACGGGCGATGTGCTGGCGGTGCTGAGCGCGCCTGAACTCGACCACCAGATCGCCCAGGCCGTTGCGGCGAAAGCCCAGGCCGAGGCGACGATCAGGCAGAGCGCCGCCAACCAGAAGCTGGCGCAAGTGACCAACGCCCGCAGTTCAGTGCTGGTGCGGCAAGGCTGGGTGACGCCGCAGCAGGGCGACACCGACCGGCTCAACTATGCGGCGCAGGAAGCGGCGACCGGCGCGGCCAAGGCCAGCGAAACCGCGCAGGACAACGCCATCAAGGTCTTGCGCCAGCAAAGGGCCTATCTGACCGTCGTCGCGCCGTTTGACGGCGTCGTCACCCAGCGCGCCGTCGATGTCGGCGCGTTGGTGCAGTCGCAATCGACGCTGATGTTCAACCTGCAGCAGACAGCGACGATCCGCGTGCAGGTGCATGTGCCGCAGGACCAGGCCTTCGACCTCGGGCCGGGCGACAAGGTGGATGTGCGCGTTCCCGAAATTCCCGGCCGCGTCTTCCCGGGCAAGATCACGCGTATCGCCGGGGCCATCGAGCAGGGCACCCGCACCTTGCTGGCCGAGGCCGACGTGCCCAATCCGGACGGCGCGTTGAAAGCCGGCGCCTATTGCCTGGTCGATCTGCATATCCCGAGGAAAAATCCGGCCCTGCTGGTCCCCGCCGAGGCGCTGATCTTCAATCGCGACGGCGACCAGGTCGCGGTGGTCGAGAACGGCCGGGCGCAATTGCGAAAAATCACCGTGGCGCGCGATTTCGGCGCGTCGATCGAAACCGCGTCAGGCGTCCGCCCAGGGGACAAGGTCGTGCTCAATCCGATGGTCGATCTCGCCGACGGGCAGAAGGTGGAGATCGCCAGGACGGGTGCAAAGAAGTGACGGCGGCGGAAAAGAAGTAACCGCCTACACCCGCACCGCCGCGAGATAGGTCATTTCGCCGCCCATGAAGGCGGGGCGCATTTCCGCGTCGCTCAACAGACGCTCGTCCGGGCTGTCCGGCCAGGGGTCCATGACGATGACCTTCTGGATTTTCGGGCCGCCGGGCGTTTCAATGTAACAGGCGCCGGCGACCGCCATGCAGTGCCGCGTGTTGGCGTAGAGCAGCATCCTGTCCTGGCTCAGTTCGTCGATGATGACGCGGCTTGTCAGGTTGTCGACGCCGCAGGACTGGTCATAGCAGGCCTCGATCCGCGGCGTGAACAGACGGCTGTCGTCGTCGGTCCAGGGAACGTCGAATATTTCGGTGATCATCATCGGCCGGGCGCCGACGCAGACGAGGCCGTCATAGATCGTTTCGACAATCCTGGTCTGGTCGATCCGGTGGCCGAGATGGTCGAAGATCATCGAGGCCGCCGCCGCCCAGCACCATTGCGCGCATTGCTGCTTGACGATTTTCGGGCGCTCGACCGACACCAGCAGCCCCGCCTCCTGCGCTTTCACGCGAAGAGACGCTGCGGCAAGTCCGACCGCGCCCAGAACGAAACCACGCCTGTCCATCGCCCCGCCTTTCGCGTCGGCTGGCGCCCAATCCGGAAAAACGCAA
The DNA here is from genome assembly GCA_963828185.1 of uncultured Alphaproteobacteria bacterium. Lineage (GTDB taxonomy): Bacteria > Pseudomonadota > Alphaproteobacteria > Rhizobiales > Beijerinckiaceae > Rhodoblastus. The sequence goes on from CAWHDV010000002.1 coordinate 457,560, forward strand.
TGTCTTCCCGTGGGTTCCGGCGACGGAGCGGCGCGCGAAATTCAATAACGATCGAAATTCTCCTGCCAGTAGGCGTCCGGCGACGAGCTCTCGCGGTCGCCGGAGACAAAGCCCGACGCGCGGCGGCGATGCGCGCGGCCGCCCGGCGCCTGCCCCCGGATGGTGATGGAGGCGCCCTCCGCGCGCACCATGGCGAACAGCTTTGCCGCCGCGGACGGCGCGATGCGGACGCAGCCGTGCGAAACCGGCCGGCCCAGCCCGCGCGTTTCGAAAGTGCCGTGGATGGCGTAGCCCCCGTCGAAGAAAATGGAATGCGGCATCGGGGAATCGTCATATTGCCGCGACCGGTGCATCGCCTGCAGGCTGGTCGGATGAAACACGCCGCGCGGCGTGCGATAACCCGGCCGTCCCGAGGAAATCGCCCAGCTATGGCTCTCGCCGCTGTCCGACGTGACATGCATCCGCTGCGACGAAAGATCGACGTTGATCGACACCTTGGCCCGCGCCGCCGTCGAAACGGCGAACAGCGCGGCCAGAACACAAATATATCTGAAGATCATGAACATGCGGCCCCTCCCGGAACGGGTCCCGCGCGCGGAAAACGTCCCTCGCGATCGATTTCGAATTCGGGCGCCGCATGATCTTCTGTCTCGTATCCCGCCCCGCAATTGGGCTCGCGGGCGCCCCGTCCTCCCGCTCAGCACCAGCATCAACCCGCCAGGCGCGATTTCGTTGCGCGATCCGGGCGGCGTGAGCGGGGCGCAGCCAAATCGGGCGTCAGCCGGCGATGGCGGTCTCCGCCGCGACCGGCGCCACGGCCTGGCGGCGCGCGACGGCGCTGCGCGCGGCGAGGTCGTTGAAGTGGCGCCGCGCCGGCGTCTCGATGAGGCGGAAGGTCAGGCTCGAGACCGCCAGCACCAGAGCGATATAGACCGCGAACAGCGCGCCGGCGGCGAGCCAACTCCTGGCGAACAGGGCCGCCAGATAGAGGCCGCTGTCGGCGCCCGACGCCGGGTCGAGCCCGAACCACCCGTGCTTGCCGGCGAAGGAGGCCATGCGGCCAAGAATGTCGACCAGCAGGAAGGCGTGGACCATGTAGATCGAATAGGACCATTCGCCGATCGCCAAAAATGGCCGCGTCAGCAGGAGGCGCGAAAGCGGCCCCTGCTCGCGGGCGTAAACCAGCGTCGCGCCGGCGAAGGCGAGCGGCGCCAGGCCGAACAGCCAGATATGGGAGCCATAATTGATGAAGACGACGATCGCCACGGTCAGGCCGACCTCCAGCGCGATCACGGCTTTGCGCGAAAGTTTTCGCAGCGGATCGAAACCGCCGGCGCGCAGGCGTTGCGCCATCACGCCGCAGAAGAAGCCATAGATGCAGCGCACGAAACCGTCGTCGTAGGTCATGACCTTGTTGTGCGACGCCGCCCAGACGGTCAGTACGCCGCCCAGCAGAGCGAGGGCCGCGGCGATCCAGGTTTTTTCCCGGAGGATGGCGCCAATCGACGCGGAGCCGCGCAGAGGCAGCACCATCACCACCGCGAACAGCATGTTGACGTAGAATTCGACGCTGATGCTCCAGCTCGGGAAATTCCAGGTGATGCGGTCATGCAGGCCCATCGACTGCAACAGCAGCAGGTTGGAGGCCAGCGCGCCGGGCGAGGTTTCCTTGGTGAAAGGGGTCGCGAGCATGGCCGCGCCGTGCCGCCAGGCCAGCCAGCGAGCGATCTCGACGGCGAGGAACAGCGCCAGGATGAAGAAATGCAGCGGATAGAGCCGGCCGATGCGGCGCAGCATGAACAAATCGCCATCGCCCTCGGCCGCGAGATCCTCGAAAAAGGCGTGGGCGAGGACGAAGCCGGACAGCACGAAGAAGAAATCGACCAGCGCGAAGGAATGATCGATGAAGGCCGGCGCGGCCACCTGCATGTGGTTATAGAGGTGCAACAGGGCGACGGTGAGGGCGCAAAGGCCGCGTAAACCGTCGAGCGCGCGAAATCGCATGGCGTGACTCCCCTTTTCGCCAGAAAAAAGCGTTCAGGCCTCGGCCAATTCCTCTGCGCCCTCGTCCGGCGCCTCTTCAGCAGTCGGCTTCGCCTTGCCATAGCGCAGCCGCCGCATCAGCGGCATGGCCAGCCGGCCCCGCACTGAGTCGGCGAGCGAATAAAAGCCTTCGGCGCTGATCATCTGCGGCCGGAATCGCGTTTTCGAACGATCGACGCCCGACGACAGGTTGACCACCGCGACGCCGTTTTCATGCGCCCATTGCAGCGTCTCGGCGATCAAGGTGGTCATGATGCTGTAAGGCCCGTAGGCGGGATCGTAGCCGGAGAAATAGAGATAAAGTTCGTCGCCGAGCGCAAAGCCGAGGCGTGTCGCGACGACCTCGCCGCCGACCAGGATCTCGAACAGGCGCAAGTCGCCCTCGCGCGACATCTGCCCGCAATAATCGTCGAGGAAGGCGCGAGAAACCACCGCGTCGAACACATCGGGATGCTGCGCGACATCCTTCAGCGCGGCGCGTTTGGCGTGCAATTGGTAAAAACGCCGCAGACCGGCGGCGGTCTCGACCGGCGTCGTCGCCACGCGGAATTCGTAAGCGACGCCCGCCGCCTTGAGGTCGTTCTGGCTCTTGCGCAAATGCTTGCGCGTCTTCTTCGGCAATGCGGCGTGAAAGACCTCGTAGCTTTCCCGCATCGGCAGGTAGGAATCGATATCGTCGAGCTGCGGCATCCGCATGCGCGACTTGTCGCCGTCGCCGCAGCATCCGGGCGCCATGCCGCGCCATTGCACGAAATCATAATCCTTCCCGGCCCGCGCATGCGCGACCAGGATCCGGCTCACCTCGGCGAGGCGCTCGCGCCGGCACACCGGACCGCGCAATTGCGTGACATAGGGGTCGGCGCCGAAAAACTGCAATTCGCGGAACAGGCTCGGACCAAAGCCCGGCCGATGGGTGATCATCATCGGCGCGACCGCCAGAAGTTCGCCAGAGTCTTCGCGGAGCACGAGAACCCGCATCTCGTGGCGGTTGACAAGGCTGCGGCGCGCGCCGAAATGGCGCCACCAGGCCAGTTGCCACAGGGGCGATTTCGATGGGGTGCGCAGCGAGACATCGGCCAGGAGCGCACGCCATTCCGGCGCCAGCGCCTCCAGTTCCGCCAAGGTCGTCAGCGTCTCAATCCTTGTGGCCGCATCAGTTCTTGGCATCGAGCTTCCCCAGGATTTTCGCGAAGGCCTTCATCGCGTAAAAATCGACCGCCCCATGCTCGCGGCGATAGCGCGAATGGATGTCCTGATAAGAGGACTCGATCAGCGGCTGGCGATCGGGCAGGCGCATGAGCGACGGGCCGATGCGGTAATGGATCGACGTGCGGTCGAGCAGCACGGCGCCAAAGCGGCGGATCGCCCGCGCGAAGAAATCGACGTCCTCGGCGATGGCTGGCCCGGCGTCGAAACCGTCGATGCCAGCGACGCAGCGCTTGCGGATCATCGCCGCGCTACAGACCAGCAGCGTTTCCTGGAAGAACATGGCGGCGGAAAAGCCGAGTTTCGGTCCCATGCGGCGATATTTTTTGGCGCGATTATAGGCCTTGTCAAAATACAGGCGCTCCGAGGAAAGGTCGGCATCGCCGAAGGGCTCCACCTTGCCGAACACCACGCCGATATCCGGCCGCTGCCTGAAGACCTCGAGTGCGGCGGCGTAATAGCCTTCCGGCACGAGATCGTCGTCATCGAGGAAATGGATGATGCCGGCTTGCGCGTCAACCCAGCCGAGATTGCGCACCAGAGCCGGACGGCCGCCCGAGGGTTTCGGCGAACGGCTGTAGACGGCGCCGCGATCGGCATAGCGACGCACGGTTTCTTCGGCGCTGCCATCGGGACAATCGTCGATGACGCGAATTTCGCAGGCGACGCCCGTCTGTTTCAGGACGCTTTCGATCGCCTCGGCCAGCGGTCCCTGGCGGCGGAAGGTCGGCATGATGACGGAAATATCGGGAATTAAGGAAGACATTGGCCACTGCTCGGTCGGCCGACGGGTCGGCTCGGGTTATGACCAAGGTTAGGCCACAAATAGATAAATTTGGATTGCTGATTGCGGGAGTAAATACTTAAAACCCGACCAAAACTCGCGAACTTACTGAAATTCCCGGTAACGATAACAAAATTTTAACGGGAACGCCGCCTGCGTTTGGGGTTGACGCGCTTGCGCCATTCCAGCAGTTCGGCGTGGGCGGAAAAAGCCGTTGATCGTGTGGATATGCGCCCGGACGGCGATGGACTCGCCGGCCCAGGGCGCCCCGCGCCGCGAAACCGACGAAATCACGCTGGAGTCGCTACGCCCGAGATTGTGGCGCAGATGATGGCGCACCCGCCCGCCCGCACATGCCGGAGCCGGCCAGGATGACCGCCCCTGCCCTGATCGTGTTGAGCGCGATCGAGTCCGCGCTTTCGCGGCAGAACCGCAGGCCAGGAGGGCCGAAGGGATCGATTTTTTCCGCCCGCCGCCGCCGTTTCCGGCCCATAGCATTCCGGATGCTTGAGCCGCGCTTGCCGAGGAGAGGCAGGCGCTTTCCTCCTCAAGCCGTCGGCCGCCCTGGAACAGGCCGCAATCGGCGAGAATCCGCTTGCCCGCCGCCTTTCATTCGCCCCCTTGTTTTTGTTAAGCCGCGTTGTCATTCGGCCACTGGCGCGGCGCGTTCCCACTTGCGCAGACCGTCGAAAATGTCGCGGGCGGTTTCGGCGAACCAGAACAATTCGCGGTCTTCGAGATCGATCACGCCCTCGGCTGCGAGAAAATCGAAATCCACCGCCTTGCGCCAGAAATCCTCGCCCACCAGCACGATGGGGATCGGCCGCTTCTTGCGGGTCTGGACGAGGGTCAGCACTTCGAACAGTTCGTCGAACGTGCCATAGCCGCCGGGAAAGGCGACGAGCGCCCGCGCCCGCTGGACGAAATGCAGTTTTCGCAGGGCGAAATAATGGAACTGGAAGCAGAGTTCCGGCGTGACGTAGGGGTTCGGATATTGCTCGTGCGGCAGGTTGATGTTGAGGCCGATGCTCTTGGCGCCGATATCGAAGGCGCCGCGGTTGGCCGCCTCCATGATCCCCGGCCCGCCGCCGGTCATCACCAGCGTGGTCGGGCGCTTCGCCTCGAGATTGGCCTCGCTGACAAGACGCCCCAATTCGCGCGCCACGTCGTAATAGCGGCTTTTTTCCAAAATTCTCTCGGCGACGGCGAGCTTGCGCGCCAGCACGAAGGAATGATGCGATCCGTTGGCCGCCATCAGCGCGGCCCGCGCGGCCTCGACCTTGCGCCGCGCCTCGGAAGGCTCGCAAATGCGGGTCGAGCCGAAAATGACGATGGTTTGCGCGACCTCCTGCTTGCGCAGCGACAATTCGGCTTTGAGATATTCCATCTCGAGGCGCAGGCCACGCGTGTCGGCGCCTTCGAGGAAGTCGGCATCCGCATTGGCCAACCGATAGGACGGCGAGCGCACGATTTCCTGCACGCGCGCCGGCGCGCCAGGATCTTCCTCGACAGGCTTGGGGTGGCCCCCGGGCAGTGGCTCGCGGCGATCGATCGGATGGGCCGGGGCGGGAATGTTCGGCGTATTGTCGCCGGTCGATTGTTTTTTGGCCAATGTGTCGTCTCGGAGGGGCTGATCGTACCATCAGCCGAAAAAATGTCGAGAAGCCCTGGTTGAAGGGCTCCGCCCTATTCGTCGTTCTCGGCGTTCAGTTCGTCAAGCGGAATGGTTGAAACCGTCGTCCTGGGCCTGTCGGCCTCCACCTCGGTCAGCAGGCGAGCGATCATCTGGGCGACTTCGCGCGCCTCATCCTCGCTGAACAGGCGGGACTGGGCGCGCAAGGCCGGATCGTCCTCGAAATCGACCGACGCGACCTCGCGCCCCGCGGCGTCCACGATCGCGTAGAATTGGTCGGACCGGCGCAAGCCGAGCGGCAGCGTGATCGGCAATCGCAACGGCGCCGCCTCGGCCTCCTCGCGCCGGACCCACTTGCGCCCGAACGTCGGACGCCCGAATTTATCCCGATGAGACAACGAATTGATCCTTTTTCCCGCAGAACATCTTCCCTCTATTTGGGGATCGCCCGGCGATAAATCGACGCCATGACAGCAACATCGCGGGAAATCGTCAAGTTTGCGCCGCCTGGACCTGAAACGTCGCGAAAGCGTTGTCGGGGATTGGCGGAGACCACGCATGGCTAAAAACTTCACCTTCGCGCAGTCCGCCGCCTTGCCTCCGCGCCCCGACTTCGGCGCACTGCTCGCCAGGCCCGCGCCGCCGCGCGGAAAAAACCGCGCCTGCGGCGCTGATCGACGCGCATCGCCGAGGAGGCGGCCGCCGAAGTCGAGGCGAGCGCCCGGTTGAAGGGAAGGTCGGTCGACGCCTTGGTCATGGTCGCGCTCGACCAGCTGCTGAAGGCGCACGGCCGGCCGGCGATCGCAGAACTGGCGCCGTGGTTCCGGCCGCGACGCCATGGCGTTCCGGCGTCATGGCGTCATGGCGTCATGGCGTCATGGCGTCCAATTGACCGGGGTCGAGCCGATCTGCAAGGTCCTGCCGATCGCCCCCTCGACCTTCGCACCATGGCAAAACCGGCGGGTCGCTGTCTCGGACTTACGATCTCAACCTCGCGCCGGCCGACATCAAGACGCGCGTCCTGACGACCAAGACGATCCTGCGAAAAGCGGTCTGGCCTCGCCTTGTTAATCAATGCGCAAGCCTAATCGCCATTGCACGGCTGATTCCTAAAAACCGACAGACGCCATTCAGCATTTGGCAACGCGCCGTGCGCGAGAAACGTCGGGAGATCTGCAACCAGAGGCTACCCAGGCCAAATTTTACAGCACCTGATATTCGCCCTCCGGCGGGAATGACTTCCGCCGAAATTCGCATGACGCGAAACCGCCCTTCGAAAAACAATTAAAGCAAACAGGACGATCGTCATGACCTCCATCGTCAAAAGCATGTCGAACGCACAAATCGCCAGCATGTCGTTGGCGACCGCCGCCAGCCTGGCGCCGGCCGACATCGAGGCGCTGACCAATTCGCAGGTGTCAGCTTTGAGCGCAGCCCAGATCAATGCGTTCAGCGCCGCCAGCAAGCAAGCCTTCTCGGCCACGCAGATCAGCGCCCTGTCGAACCCCGCCATCGAAGGTCTTGCCGCCGCGACGATCGCCTCTCTCAGCGCCGCCGAAGTCGGCGGACTGACCGCTGGCCAGCTGAGCGTCTTGTCCGCCACCCAGGCCGCCGCGCTGAGCGCGACCCAGGTCAAGGCCCTGTCGACGACCCAGATCGCAGCCCTTTCCGCCGCCGCCGTTTCCGGACTCACGGCGGCCGCCACCGAGTCCTTGAGCCTGGCGCAAATCCAGGCGCTTTCCGCGGCGCAGGTCCAGGCGCTGACCACGACGCAGGTCGCCGACCTTTCGACCGCGATTCTCGATGGCGTCGCGGCGGCCGACTTCTCCGCGACAATGATCAAGAGCATGGCTCCCGCCACCGTCGCCAGGCTCTCCACATCCCAGCTTGCCGCGTTTGTCGGCGCGCAGATCGCCGCGCTGACCGCCGCCCAGATCGCCCAATTGACGACGACGCAGCTCAACGCCATGTCCGCGTCGCAGTTCGCGACGTTCAGCGCCGCGCAGACGCAGGCGCTCAGCAATGCGCAACTCAATGCCCTGGGCAAGACCCTGCTGAACGCCCTCAACGTCTCGAACCTTTCCAACGCGCAGATTTCCGGCCTCTCCACCGCTCTGGCCAACCTCTCGGCGAACCAGATCGCCGGCATGTCGAAAAGCCAGTTCTCCGTCCTTTCGCAAGCGCAAGTCGGCCTGCTCAACGCGACCGGCGTCTCCTACCTCAGCGCCACCGAAGTCGCGTCGATGACCGCGGCGCAGCTCGGCGAACTCGACGCCGCGAACGTCTCCGGCCTTGGCTCGGCCGACCTGAAGGCGCTTGCAACCGCGCAGATTTCCACGATGTCGATATCCGCCGTCGGCGCTCTCAGCGCCGCCCAGATCGGCGACCTTTCGTCCGGACAGATCGCCGCGCTCACCGCCAGCCAGCTCGACGCCATGTCGGCGGCGGCCCTCGGCGCGCTCACGGCGACGCAGGCCGGCGCGATCGCCGCATCGACCCTCAACGCCATCAACGAGTCCGTCCTCGACGCCATCGGCGTCGCCAAGCTGTCGAACGCGCAGATCGCCGGACTTTCCACCGCCAAGGTCAACGCTCTCGCAACGAGCCAGGTCGCCGCCCTGACCAGTGGCCAGATAAGTGTCATGACCGCGGCGCAGGTCGCGTCCATGACGTCGAGCCAGATCGGCTCGCTGAGTGTCGCCGCAATTTCCGCACTCACCGCCGCGCAGGCGGCCGCCCTGTCGACGACCTCGGTTGCCGCCCTCGGCGCCAACATCGCCAAACTGTCCGCTTCCGCGCTCGCCGGCCTCACAACGACGGCGCTGTCCGGACTCACGACGGCGCAGATCGCCGACCTGACTCCCTCCCAGGTCGGCGCGCTCACGGCCGCCCAGGTGGGCTCGCTCAAAGCCGCGCAGGTCGCGGCCCTGTCGGCGACGCAGATCGCGGAATTCTCGTCCGCCGCCGTCGCCGGCTTCACGAGCGCCAACGCCATCTTCACGACCGCACAGCAGCAGGCGCTGTCCGTCACCGACATCGCGGCCCTCTCGACGGCGGCGTTGCAGACGCTCAAGGGCGCAGCGCTGACCGCCGCGCAGATCAGCGGCATGTCGAGCGCCCAGATCGAAAAACTGACTGCCGCCCAGATCTCCACCCTGACGGCGCAGGCGCTCACTGGGCTTACCGCCGCCCAGATCGGCGTCCTCTCGACCGCGCAGACCGACGCCATGTCCGCCGGACAGATCGGCGGCCTCAGCGCCACCCAACAGGGCGCCTTCACCTCGACGCAGGTCGCCGCCATGACCGCCGCGCAGCAGCAGGCGCTGCAGTTGAACGCGCTCTCGGTCGCCGCGCTCGGCTCCGTCCTCGGCGCAAATTTCTCCGCCACGCAGATCGCCGCCCTGACGGCGGCGACGATCGGCAAGCTGACGTCAACGCAGTTCGTCGCGGGCGTCGCCCCACACGTCGCCTCGCTTTCGGCGAGCCAGATGGCCGGACTTGTCGCCGCACAGATCGCCTCTCTGACGAACGCCGAGATCGCGTCGCTCGACGCCGCGCAGATCGCCGGATTGTCGAGCGCCGCCGTCGCCGGCTTCACCGCGGCGCAGGTAGGCTCGATGTCGACCAAGCTGTTCGACGCCCTCACCGCCACCGATCTCGACGCCCTGTCCTCGGCCGCCCTCAAGGGAATGACGGCCGGCCAGATTTCGTCGATGTCGACGACGACCGTCGCCGGCCTTTCCGCCGCCGCGCTCGCCGCCATGACGACGACGCAGATCGCCGATTTCAACGCCGCACAAACGCAGGCGCTGACGACCAATCAGATCGCCGGTCTCTCGACGGCCGACCTCGACGCCTTGAACATCGCCAATTTCGGCGCCCAGCAGATCGCCGGCCTGAGCGCCGCCTATATCGGATCGCTCACCGTTGCGAACTTCGACAAGTACATCGCCCCGGACATCTCCACGATCTCGGTCAACGGCGTCAAAGGCCTGACCGTGGCGCAGATCGACTCCCTGAGCTCCGGCGAAGTCGCGGGTTTCACCGCCGCGCAACTCGCAGGCATGAGCTCCGCCCAGATCGCGGCTGTCGAGTCGCTCACAGCCGTCAACGCCGTGATCAAGGAGGCGACCAGCCTCGAAGTCGGCGGCTCGCTTTCCTATTCCTCGCTGCTCCAGGTGCTTGACGACGCGGCCACGGGCGGAATGAACGCGTCCAAGCTCTCCGGGCTCCAGACGCTCGCCGCTGACCTCAACGCCTCCGGCGCGGGCGGCATCGAGACCACGGCCTACGTTCAGCAGGTTTTCGACGACGTCGTGCAGGGTAACTCCGCCAACGCTTACTGGAACGGTGGATCGTCCACGGCGACGGCGCTCGGCGACCTGTCGGCGACCTCGACCCAGACGCAGACCGACGAGCTGATCGGCAAGTGGTTTCTCGGCACGGACCTGCCATCGATCGATGTTTCGAGCTCGGGAACCGGCTCGAACGTCCCGGCGGCCTATCAGGCCGTGAACGAACCGCTGTTCAGCGCCGGCGGACCGTCGATCAACGACGTCAACCAGGGCAACGCCGGCGACTGTTACTTCCTGTCGGCGCTCGCCGTAACGGCGAAGAACGACCCGTCGCTGATCGAAAACATGATCCAGGAAAATTCAAACGGAACCTACTCCGTCGAGTTCTGGGTCAACGGCGCAGCCGACTATGTCACGGTCAACAATGAACTGCCGATGATGAGCGGGGGCTACCATTATGACGACGGCTCGACCTATGAGTTCGATCATGGCGGATCCGCCGGCGCGGCCAACGACTGGTCGGCGCTGGTCGAAAAGGCCTACGCTCAGCTGATGGAGCAGTCCGGCGCCACCGTCGGCATGACCCTGGACGTGCACCAGAATTCCTACGCCGCCATCTCCGGCGGCGAGGGCAACGGCATCACCGCCATCACCGGGCAGGCCGTGACGGACTACGGGGCATATGCCGGCGAAGCGGCCTCCTCCCTCGCCTCGCTCGCGCAGACGCTGACGCAAGCGATGAGCGGCAACGAGGACGTCATCATGGGGACCAACGGAACCGTGACCGGAAACGCGAACCTCGTTGCCGGCCACATGTTCGAGGTCACCGGCGTGAACGCCGCCGCGGGAACCGTCAGCCTTCAGAATCCGTGGAACGGCTCCGAAGCCGGCGGCGCAATGGCCATGAGCTTCACCAACTCGATGGCCAACCTCGCCGCAAACAACGTCACCTTCTTCGTCGCGTCGGGCGCGGCCCATGTCGCCTGAGGGCGCCACACTGCATCCACGAATTCAAGTCGCCCGCGCCCAAAACGATTTGCATCCCGCGCCCCAACGGCGCGGGAGACTGGCGCTCAATATTTTCTGTCCAATAGATTCGCGTTCAATTGTATTTCGGCGCAGCGTTCGCGCATTAAGCGCCTGCAAACGCTTAATCGTTACAACGAAGCCCACCACCGCGCGGACGTTTTACGCACGTCAACAGCAACAATGGACCGAATAATAACTCAGCGCGCCAGTCACGACCATCTGGCCGATGCGTCCGATGCGTCCGGCCTCTGCGCGCTGAGCGCCATCGCCGCCTATTACCGCATCGCCAGCGACCCCGGCCATCTGCTGCGTGAACTCGCCCTGCACGACAGGGCCGCGCAGGGCAATGACCTGGCGCTCGCCGCCAAGATCATCGGCCTCAAGGCGCGCGTCACCGCTTTCAAGACGCCGGAACGTCTCGCCGGCCTGCCGGTCCCCGCCATATTGCAGCTGAAGGACGGCGGCTTTGTCCTCTACACCGGCCGCTCGGCCCCCGAGACCTGGCGCATCATCAATCCTTTGAGCCAGGCGGCGCGCGACCTGAGCCTCGACGATCTCGTCGCGGCGGTCGCGCCCCATGCAATTCTCGTCACCCGCCGCCTTGGCCACGGGACCGATCCACGCACCTTCGGCTTCAAATGGTTCCTGCCGTCGCTGTGGCGCTACCGCAAGCCGCTCGCCCATGTGCTGATGGCGTCTTTCTTCATCCAGATCTTCGCCCTTGTCTCGCCGCTGTTCTTCCAGGTCGTCATCGACAAGGTGCTGTCGCACAAGGGCTATTCCACCCTTTTCGTGCTCGTCGGCGGTCTGCTGGCCATCGGCATGTTCGACGTCATCCTGCAATATCTTCGCTCCTATGCGCTGTCGCACACGACCAACCGCATCGACGTCGAACTCGGCAAGCGGCTGTTCCGCCAGCTCCTGCGCCTGCCGATCGGCTATTTCGAAACGCGCGGCGCCGGCCAGACCGCCGCGCGCATGCGCGAGCTGGAGACGATCCGCTCGTTCCTGACCGGCCAGGGCCTGTTCTTCGCCCTCGATCTCCTGTTCGCCTTCGTCTTCCTCGGCGTGCTGTTCGCCTATTCCTGGAAACTGACGCTGATCGTCGTCGCCACCATCCCGCTTTATCTGATCATCGCCGCCGTCGCGCGTCCGCTGTTGCGCGAAAAACTCAATGAAAAATTCAATCGCGGCGCGGAAAGCCAGCAGTTCCTGGTCGAGACCATCGTCGCCATGCAGACGGTCAAGGCGTCGGCCGTCGAGCCGATCATGGCGGCGCAATGGGAAGAAAAGCTCGCCGCTTACGTCGGCTCGGCCTTCCGCACCTCGATGACCGGGGCCAAGGCGCAAAACGCCATCCAGTACGTGTCGAAGGCTTCATCCGCCGCGCTGCTGCTGTTCGGCGCCAAGGCCGTCATCGACGGCGAGCTGTCGGTTGGCGAACTGGTGGCCTTCAACATGATCGCCGCCCAGGTCGCCCAGCCGATCCTGCGCCTGTCGCAGCTTTGGCAAGACTTCCAGCAGGTCCAGGTTTCGGTCGAGCGCCTCGGCGACATCCTCAACACGGCGCCCGAGCCCGCCCCGTCGATCAGCGCCGCCCTGCCGCCGCCGCGCGGCCAGATCGAGTTCAAGAACGTCACCTTCCGCTATCGTCCCGGCGCGCCGGCGGTGCTGAAGGACGTCAGCTTGCGCATACCAAAGGGCAAGGTCATCGGCATCGTCGGACCATCGGGGTCCGGCAAATCGACTCTCACCAAGTTGTTCCAACGCTTCTACATTCCCGAGGAAGGCCAGATCCTGCTCGACGGCATGGACCTGTCCCACGTCGATCCCGCCTGGTTGCGCCGGCACATTGGCGTCGTGTTGCAGGAAAACCTTCTGTTCAACCGCTCAATCCACGAAAATATCGCCCTCGCCAACCCGGCGATGAACCGCGCCCAGGTCATCGCCAACGCGCGGCTGGCCGGCGCCGACGAGTTCATCGCCAGGCTGCCGCAAGGCTATGACACCATCCTTGAGGAGCGCGGCGCCAACCTGTCCGGCGGACAGCGCCAGCGCATCGCCATCGCGCGCGCGCTCGCCACCGATCCGCCGATACTGATCTTCGACGAGGCGACCTCGGCGCTCGATTATGAAAGCGAGAAGATCATCCAGCAGAACATGCGCCAGATCGTCAAAGGCCGCACGGTGCTGATCATCGCCCACCGCCTTGCGGCGGTGCGCGATTGCGACGTCATCGTCGGCATGGTCGACGGCCGCATCGTCGAAGGCGGCTCGCACGACGAACTGCTGTCGCGGCCCGCCAGCCTTTACAGCCGGCTGTGGGGCCTGCAAAACGAAAGGAGCGCGGCATGAACGCGCTCGCCTCCCGCTTTTTCGGCTTCCGCCGCGTTCGCAAGACGGACCTTCCCAGCCTGATCGTCTACCGGCCGCATGACGACGACCTCGCCTTCCTCGCCGCCGACCTCGAAATCCTGGAAACGCCGCCCTCCCCCATCCGCATGGCGTTCATCTCGGTGATCTCGGCCTTTGTCTTGGGCGCCCTGACCTGGAGCTATTTCGGCCGCATCGACATTATCGCCACAGCCCAGGGCAAGATTTCAGCCGACCGGCCATGTCAAGGTGATCCAGCCGCTCGACGGCGGCCGGGTGGCGGCGATCAAGGTCGAGAACGGCCAGCATGTGAAGGCCGGCGACATCCTGGTCGAACTCGACGCGGCCGACGCCCGCGCCGATGAAACCGACGCCGCCTCGACCCTTGACGCGTGGAAGGCCGAGGCGCAGCGCCGCCGCTCAGCGATCGAGGCCGCCGGCGCGGCGTCGCTGCGGACGCCCACCATCGCCTGGAGCGCCGATATTCCCTTGGCCAACCGCGCCCGCGAAGAGCGCGTGCTGGCCGGCGACCTCGACAAGCTCTCAAGCGCGCTGGCGTCGCTCGATGCGCAAATCGCCCAGAAGGGGATCGAACGCGACCGCCTCGCCGCGACGATCAAATCGCAGAATGAGCTCGTGGCCACCCTCAAGCAGCGCGTCGACATGCGGTCTTCGCTGATCCCGTCGGGCGCCGGCTCGAAGGCGGCGGTGATCGACGCCAGGGAGCGGCTGGAGATGGAGGCGACCACCCTTGCGAGCCAGATCGGCCAGCGCGATCAGGCCGCCGCCAACCTCAAAGTCCTGGCGCAGGAACGGCGGAAGGCAATCGCGGATTTCATCGCCGACAACGACCAGAAGCTCGCCGACGCCCAGCGGCAGGTTGACGACTTCGTCCAACGTCACGTCAAATCCCGGCTGAAATCCGGCCGCATGGCGTTGAGGAGTCCGATCGACGGCGTGGTCATGGGACTGTCGGTCACGACCATCGGCCAGGTGATCGGCAGCGGCGAAGAGGTCATGCGCGTCGTGCCGGAAGGCGCAAACCTCGAAATCCAGGCCTATCTCGCCAACCAGGACATCGGCTTCGTCAAGCCGGGGCAGAAGGCGGTGGTGAAGGTCGACGCCTTCCCTTTCACCCGCTATGGCTCGATCGACGCGAGCGTGCGGCGCGTCGCCTATGACGCCATTCCCGAGCCCGACGCCCAGGCGACGGAAGGCGATTCCGCGCGCGGCCGCCGCGACGACAAAATGTTTGGCGGCGTCGAGCGCACCCAGAATTTGGTTTTTCCGGTCACCCTTGAGCCGATGAAAACCTCAATGGATGTCGATGGCGCGACGGTGCCGCTCAAGCCCGGCATGACGGTCACAGTCGAAATCGCCACCGGCAGCCGGCGCATCCTCGAATATCTTTTCTCGCCGCTGGTCGAGACTGCGTCGAAGGCGCTGAAGGAGCGCTGAACGGAAATTTCGCTCAAGGCTTGCGCCCGAAAGTCCGCGCGGAAAACCTCCGGCGCGGTCGGACCCAGGCTAGCCGGCGACGCTCGTGGCGATATCGCGCCCCCGGTCAACGACGGCTTGATCGCAGTGGCGCGCCGCCGGCTTTCGCCGCCGGGCGATCGGCCGGTCGCGTCCCGGCGCGCCGGCCCCGAGCGAACCGGAGCCCGCGCCCAAAAGCCGGTGCGCGAACGGCGATCAGCCCTTCTTCTTGCGACCGCGCTTCACCCGATTCGCCGTCATTGTCGCTAAGTCCGGGCTGTCGAACACGCTCCAGTCGATTTCCTTCAGCAACTGCGCGCGGGCGATCGCGTGCAGTTGGGCACGGCGGACAAGGTGGCTGGCGATTTCGACCGGCTGATCGGGGGCGGAAAAAGAAGCTTGGCGCATGCGTACAATTCCGGCTACGATGCCGGCTGCACGTCGCCTGAAAAGCCCAGGACTCTAGGGGATTAATTGGCGGAGGGAGCGGGATTCGAACCCGCGATACGGTTTCCCGTATACACACTTTCCAGGCGTGCGCCTTCAACCACTCGGCCACCCCTCCGTATCGTCCGGTGGAAATTGCTCCGGACGAAAATTTCCGCGTCTTTATAGCCGCCTGCCGCTCAAGCGCAAGGCAATCCCTTGCGCTTTCGCAAATCTTTCACACCTGAGCGGATTTTGCCGGCTCTATTCGGACTTTGCCGCGGGCGCGGGCGCAAGGTTGGCCTCCGGCGCGGGCGCGGTTTCGAGGCCGGCTTCATGCGCCGCCTCGGGCTTGGCCTCAGGCTCGACCTCGGGCGTCTCGGCTTTGGCCATTGGCCCGGCCTTCAGCACGACCTCGTCCGGTCCCGCCATCACCTGAACGTCCATGCCGCAGGACCGCGCCACGAGCCCGGTGAAATAGGGCTGGATGCCGTGCGCGTCCACCAAGCCGTTCTCGGAGCGGCCTTCCAGCAGGTCGGCGACATGGCTCGCCAGCTTCAGATTGGGGCCCTTGACCGAAACCGACATGCGGATTTCGTCGCCCTCGCCAGCGATGACCACATTCATCACGCCGCCGCGCGGAATGCAGGCCAAGCCGATCAGGCAGAGGTTGAGCGCCAGCTTGACCTTGTTCTTGGGCATGAAGACGCGCGGCGCGTCCCAGTTCATCTGGGTGCGGTCGTCGGCGATCAGCCCGCGCGCCACCTTTTCGGCGTCGCCGGTGTCGATTGACGCGCCCGCCGAACCCGCCGCGCCAAAGGCCAGCCGGCAAAATTGCAGCCGCGCCGAAGCGGTCCGGGCGCTTTTGCGGATGAGATCGAGCGCGAACTCGCGCATGCCCTCGTCCTTGTCCTCCTCCAGCACTTCCAGCCCGTTGACGATGGCGCCCACCGGAGAGATGACGTCGTGGCAGACGCGCGAACACAAGAGCGCGGCGAGGTCGAGCAATTCAAGCGCGAGTACGTTCATGGAGCCTTTTTCCAGATCTTTGGGCGAATCAGCAGGGCGAAGCCATGCGGCGCGGCGGGAGAATAGAACGATTCCGCCATTGCTTGAACCGAAATGTCGGCGGACCGCCGCATGCCGACGCAAGAAAAAGTGAAAGCGCGCCTTGGACGCCCAGCGAGACGAAAATCGCTTTCGCGGGCGAATACGACGACTTATGAAGGAGCAATGGTTAGCGGCGCGTTAGCGGGAGCGCTTATGGACGAGGGATCGCACGAAGACGAGGCGCTGGCGCAAATTTTCGCCCGGCTGGCGCTCGACGCCGGCGCGGCGATCATGCGCGTGTTCGCCACCGATCCGCAAATGCGCGTCAAAAGCGATTCGAGCCCGGTTTGCGACGCCGATCTGCTTGGCGAGGACATCATCCTCACCGGCCTGGCGCGACATGCGCCGCTCATTCCGGTCGTCGCCGAGGAATGTTGCGCCGAAGGGAAAATCCCTCGGCTTGACGGCGGCGATTTCATCCTCGTGGACGCCCTCGACGGCACCAAGGAATTTTTGCAGCGCAAGGATAGTTTCACCGTCAATATCGCCCTGATCCGCGCCGGAGCGCCGGTTGTCGGCGTCGTCTACGCCCCCGCCCGCCAAAAGCTCTGGCTTGCCGGCCGGAAGGCGCGCTCCTGTGCCGCGGCGCCGGGCGAAGTCGCCCTGCCCGCGGCGGCGGACTGGCGCGAATTGCGCACAAGGCCCATGCCGGCGCAGGGTGCGACGGCGGTGGTCAGCCGTTCGCACGGGGACGCCGAATCCGAACGGTTTGTGGCGGATTTGCAGATCACCCAGGTGGTCTCGACCGGCTCGTCACTGAAATTTTGCCTGCTGGCCGAAGCCGAGGCCGACGTCTATCCGCGTTTCGGCCGCACCATGGAATGGGACATCGCCGCCGGCGACGCCGTCCTGCGCCGCGCCGGCGGCCTCGTCTGCGATGTCGCCGGCGCTCCCGCAGGCTATGGAAAGACCGCGCAAAATTTCGCCAATGGCCCCTTCATCGCGTGGGGCGACCCCGAGGCCGCCCGCGCCTACGCCAGAAAGCGGGCCGCCGGCGCCGCCTGTTAAGGAAGCGTTCACCCTGTCGCTCGATAATGCGCGCGGGGAGCGCAACGGGAGCACGGGACAATGAACAGGGTTTCGCGACGCGGCGCCTTCCAGACACTTGGCCAGACATTTGGCAAAACCATTGGCATGGCCCTTTTCGCCGGCATGGCCCTTTTCGCCGGCATGGCGATGGGAGTCGTCGCGCCGCTCGCGCAGGCGGAGCCGGGCGAACGGCCGGTTCCCTATTCCGACAATGAATTGGTCGAAAACGGCCATCGCTTCTTCGGCACATTGTCGCGCGACATCGCCGAGGCGATCCAGTCGGCGACCAAGCGCTGGGGCCAGCCCAACGCCTATGTTCTCGGCCAGGAGGCCGGCGGCGCCTTCGTCGGCGGCCTGCGCTACGGCGAGGGGACGATGTACACCCGCAACGCCGGCAACCGGAAAGTGTTCTGGCAGGGTCCGTCGGTCGGTTTCGACGCTGGCGCCGACGGCGACCGCACCATGATGCTGGTCTACAACCTGCCGGCGACCCGGGCGATCTTCCGGCGCTACGGCGGCATCGACGGCTCGGCCTATTTCGTCGGCGGCTTCGGCATCACCGCCCTGGGGGTCGATGAAATCATGGTGGTGCCGATCCGCACCGGCGTCGGCGCGCGGCTCGGCGTCAATCTCGGCTATCTGAAGTTCACCCGCAACGCGACCTGGAATCCGTTCTGATTTCCTCGGTCAATCCGTGCAAACCGCCGCCTTCACTTTGCATTGCGGCGCCAAAAATGGCAGTGTGAACCCGAATTTCGGGCGCGCTTGCCCGCTCCGTGCCGCGGGTTGAACAAAGTTGATCGAACAGATTGTCGATTTCTCGCTGGGCTTCGTCATTTGCGGCCTGATCGGCATGGCCTTCCTGCCGCTGGTGTCGGCCCGCGCCCGCCGCCTGACGCTGGCGAGGATCGAGGCGCGGCTGCCGATGACCTTCGACGAGATCGAGGCCGAGCGCGACCTGCTGCGCGCCCGCTTCGCGGTCGAGAAACGCGCCCTGGAACTCGCCGCCGAGGAGGCGCGCAGCGGCCACACCGCCGATTCCGCCGAGCTTGGCCGCCGCGCCGTCGCGCTGATGCGCGCCAACGAACAGCTGGAGCAGACGGTGTCGCTGCTCAACGAACGCAATGCGCAGCTGGCCAAATCGCTGGAATTCGGCGAGAAGACCCAGGCCTCGCTCGACGAGACTCTGCGCGGCCCTGGCCACAAAGACGGCGGAATTCATCGAAAAAAGCGGCGAACATGACAAGCTCGCCGAGGCGCAACGCAAGCTTGGCCTGCACGCCCGAGAACTCGAAACGACGCTGACCGCCGCCACCTCCGACCTGCAGGCGACGACAGAGAAGCTCGAAACGACCGAGGCGGCGCGGCAGGCGACTTTCACCCATGCCGAGCATCTGGCCGAACAGGGGTCGCGCCTGGCTGCGGCGCTTGCCGAGGCCGAGCGCCGCAACGTCGATTTCGAGACGCGCCGCACACGGCTGCTGGCGAAAATCGCCGCCGAACGCCAGCGCGGCGAAGAGCTGGAAAACAGCAATCTGAGCCTGCGTCGCATCCTGGCGCAAGGCGGATCGGCGGCCGCCGCCCCGGTGGAATCCAAAGGCGCCAACGGCGCGACCTTCGCTTTCAGCCCGGAACAGGAAATGCTCGATCTGCGCGAGGCCATCACCCGGATCGGCCGCCATGTGGCGAGACTGGGCGCGGCGGAAGAATAGGCGCGGCCAATCCCCCCGGTTATTGCGGGAGCGCGAAAACCGTCAGGACGCCGCCGAGCGATGTGTAGCTCGACAGCGCCGCATAACCGCCCACCGCGCCGTCGCCGTCACGCGGGTCTGTCAGGCCGGCGGCGAGACCGATGCCGGGCCAGCCGCCGACGCCCGAGAGCACGGCCACATATTGCCGACCCTTGTGCGCATAGGTCATCACATTGCCGATCACGCCCGACGGGGTCTTGAACTTGTAGAGCAGCCTGCCCGTCCGGGCGTCGACCGCCTTCAGGTAGCCTTCGAGCGTGCCATAGAAGACGACGTCGCCGGCCGTCGCCAGCGCGCCCGACCAGACCGAGAATTTTTCGGGATCGGACCAGGCGATCTTGCCCCTGGCGGCGTCCCAGGCGATGAAGGCGCCGGTGTTTTGGCCGCCCGGCCCCGGATACATGGTCAGCGTCGCGCCGACATAGGGCTGGCCCGGCGTGAAGCGCACATGGAACGGCGCGTCATCCATGCACATATGGTTGGTCGGCGCGTAAAACAGTCCCGTCCTGGGAGAGAAGGCCGAGGGCTGCTCGTCCTTGACGCCCAGCGCCGCCGGACAGATGCCTTTTGTTGTCTCGTCCTCGCCGGTCTTGCCGGGCGAATATTTCGCGACGACTTGCGGCCTGCCGTAGCCAGGACTCGCCCTGTCCATGTCGATCCCGGTCGCCCAGTTGACGGCTGGATCATATTTTCCGGCAACGAGCAGTTCGCCATTCGTCCGGTCGAGGGTATAGGCGAAGCCGTTGCGGTCGAAATGCGCCAGCGTCCTGACCAGCTTGCCGCCAATGTCCTGGTCGGCCAGGATCATCTCGTTGACGCCGTCGAAATCCCATTCGTCGTGCGGGGTCATCTGGTAGATCCATCGCGCCACGCCCGTGTCGGCGTCACGCGCGAAGATCGACGAGGTCCATTTGTTGTCGCCGGGCCGCTGCGCCGGGTTCCAGGTCGAAGGATTGCCCGAGCCGTAATAGACCAGGTTGAGCTTGGGATCGTAGGAGAACCAGCCCCAGGCGTTGCCGCCGCCAATGTCCCATTGGTCGCCCTTCCACGACGCGAGGCTGGAGTTCGCGCCGATCGGCTTGCCGAGCACGGTCGTCCCCGCGGGATCGACCAGCATGTCCGCGTCCGGCCCGGTCGACCAGGCGCGCCAAACCCTGTTTCCGTCACTGACGCGGTAAGCCGTGATCTTGCCGCGAACGCCGAATTCACCGCCGGAATCGCCGACCAGCACCTTGTCCTTCACCACCAGCGGCGCCGCCGTGCCGGTCTCGCCCTGTTTCGGATCGCCGTTCCGGACCGACCAGTCGAGCTTGCCGGTCCTGGCGTCGAGAGCGACGAGCGTCGTGTCGGCCTGGAGCAGGAAGATCTTGCCGTCGCCGTAAGCCAACCCGCGATTGACCGTGTCGCAGCACATCACCTCGATGACGCGCGGGTCCTGTCGCGGCGCATATTTCCACAGGATCTTGCCCTCGTGGTCGAGATCGAGCGCATAGACGTCGTTGGGAAACGGCGTAGCGACATACATCACGTCGCCGACCACCAGCGGCGCGCCCTCGTGCCCGCGCAGCACGCCGGTCGAGAAGCTCCAGACCGGCGTCAGTTCATGCGCGTTGCGCGCATTGATCTGGTCGAGTGCGGAATAGCGCGTGCTGGCGTAATTGGCCGCCGGCATGACCCATTGGTTCGGGTCCCGGCTCATGGCGTCGAGCGAAGTTTTCCCCTGCGCGCAAACTTTTTTTTGCGCCGCCATCAGGCTGATGACCAGCGTCGCGACGACCAGCAGCCGTTTCACCATGCCATCCCCCTGCATCGCTCGCTCAAATATCGGTGGGGAACCGGATCGCGCAAGCGAAAAGGCGCGCCGTCGCCGGCGCGCCTTTGATATCTCGCCTGTGCGGCCCGGCTACTCCTGCGGCAGGGCGAAGACGGTCAAGGTGCCGCCCAGCGACGTGTAGTTCGACAGCGCCGCATAGCCGCCGACCGCGCCGAGACCGGCGTGCGGATCGGTCAGGCCCGCCGCGAGGCCGATGCCGGCCCAGCCGCCGACGCCGGACAGCACCGCCACGAATTGCCGGCCCTTGTGCTCATAGGTCATGACATTGCCGATGATGCCGGACGGGGTCTTGAACTTGTAAAGTTCCTTGCCCGTCTTGGCGTCGACCGCCTTGAGATAGCCTTCCAGCGTGCCATAGAAGACCACGTCGCCGGCTGTAGCCAACGCGCCGGACCAGACCGAGAACTGTTCCGGATCCGACCAGGCGATCTTGCCCTTGGTGGCGTCCCAGGCAATGAAATTGCCCATGTTGGTGCCGCCGGGCGCCGGATACATCGAGAGCGTCGCGCCGACATAGGGCTGGCCGGGCGTATAGCTCACCCGGAACGGCTCGTAATCCATGCAGACATGGTTGGTCGGCACATAGAACAGCTTGGTCTCAGGCGAATAGGCGGCCGGTTGCTCGTCCTTGCTGCCCAACGCCGCCGGGCATACGCCGGTGGTGTTGACGTCTTCGCCGTTCATGCCTGTCTCGTATTTCTTGACTTGTTCCGGCCGTCCGTAGTTCGGACTCGACTTGTCCATGTCGATCTTGGTCGCCCAGTTGACGGCCGGATCGAATTTGGCGGCGACGAGCAATTCGCCATTGGACCGGTCGATCGTGTAGGCGAAGCCGTTGCGGTCGAAATGCACCAGCGTCTTGGCCATTTTTCCATCAATGTCCTGGTTGGACAGGATCATCTCGTTGATGCCGTCATAGTCCCACTGGTCGTGCGGCGTCATCTGATAGACCCACTTGGCCTCGCCGGTGTCAGGATTGCGGGCGAAGATCGAGGTCGACCATTTGTTGTCGCCCGGCCGCTGCACCGGATTCCAGGTCGAGGGATTGCTGGTGCCGTAATAGATCAGGTTGAGCTGGGGATCGTAGGAGAACCAGCCCCAGACGGCGCCGCCGCCGGTCTTCCACTGGTCGCCTTTCCATGTCTTAAGGCTTGAATCCGCGCCGATCGGCTTGCCGAGCATGGTGGTCTTCTCGGGATCGACCAGCATCTCCTTGTCCGGGCCGGTCGAATAGGCGCGCCAGGCCATCTTGCCGTCGCTGACGTCATAAGCCGTCATCTTGCCGCGAACGCCGAATTCGCCGCCGGAATCGCCGACCAGCACCTTGTCCTTCACCACCAGCGGCGCGGCCGTGCCTGTCTCACCCGCCTTCGGGTCGCCGTTCTTGACCGACCAGTCGAGCTTTCCGGTCTTGGCGTCGATCGCGACGAGCGTCGTATCGGCCTGATAAAGGAAGATCTTGCCTTCGCCATAGGCGAGTCCGCGATTGACCGTGTCGCAGCACATCACGGGAATGACGTTGGGATCCTGCTTGGGCGAATATTTCCACAGGATCTTGCCCTGGTTGTTGAGATCGAGGGCGTAGACGTCATTGGGGAACGGCGTGTGGACGTACATCACGTCGCCAATCACCAGGGGCGCGCCCTCGTGCCCGCGCAGCACGCCGGTGGAGAAGGTCCAGACGGGCTCGAGGTTCTTCACGTTCTTGGCGGTGATCTGCTTGAGCTCCGAAAAACGCGTATTGGCGTAATTCGCCGCCGGCATGACCCATTGGTGCGGATCCTTGCTCATGGTTTCGAGCGATTCCGCCGCTCGCGCGTAATGACCCTGCATCGCAAGCAGGCTGACGACAGACGTCGTGACGACTAACAGCTGTTTCACTTTTCCCCTCCCTCGTTTTCGAGGCCGGAAGTCGGCGCGTCGGCGACGCAGGACGCCTCAAGCCCGGGATATATTTCCGCGATCAGGCCAGGATATGCGCATGATGTTGACAGTAACGCTCAAGCACTTGAGCGCCACCAGAACAAAAGTCACGCTACAGCTTGGTCATCTTTCCTCGCCAACGGCGCTGGAAACAAGGTCACTACCTTAACCGCTTGCCGTAACTATGCAAGGCGTCGTCATTTTATGGCGGCTTATATTTCTCTAAAGATGGCATTACATCGACCATTCGGCCGAGCAATCGTATTCGCCGATAGCGCTATGTTAAATAAACTTCATCTTTACTTGAGATGACATACGCACTGGGCATGAAACCACTGGGTGCGTTCAATCCGGGACGTCACGTTTGATGCAAGCCAACGCCTTCCCCGGATCGTCCGCCTCCTGTTGCGAGCGGGTTCGACCACGCCTCGCGCGAATTCGCCCAACTCGGGCTGGCGATGGAAAATACGCGGCGACAACGACTTTGTTCCTTTTGGCGGCATGAATTTTGGCGCCAATTTTCTCCGGTGGCCGCCGCACCTCCCGGCCCAACCTCAATGCGCCGCGTCGGGCGGCGGCAGGGCGCCGGGGCGGCGCATCAGCGGCGCTATGGCCGCCATAACGACAAACAGCGCGGCCATGCCGAGGAAGACGTCGGCCAGCGCCATGACCGAAGCCTCGCGTCGCGCGATGGCGGCCAGCTGCCGCATCGCGGCGATCGATGGGTCGGCGGCGCCGCCGCTTGCGTAAAGCGCGCTGAGCTTCGCCAGAAATTCCTGTGCATGCGCATTGCCCCAGCTCAACCGTTCGTGCAACCGCGCCAGATGCAGGTCGAGCCTCTTGTCGAGCGTCGTGTTGATGACCGCCAGCCCGACCGCGCCGCCGAGATTGCGGGTGACGTTGAACAGGCCGGAGGCGTTCTTCAGCCGCGCCGGAGGCAGGGTGCCAAGCGCCAGATTGTTGATCGGCACCATCATGAACATCAGCGAAAAGCCGCGGAAAATCTGCGGAACCAGCAATTGGTCGAAATCCCAGTCGCTGGTGATGAAAGCCGGCAGCGCCGCGCCGACCGCGAAGCCCATAAAACCGAGGCCGATCATCGCCCGCGGATCGACCCTGGTGATCAGCCGGCCGACGATCGGCGCGGCGACGAACTGGCACAGGCCGGTGACGAACATGGTCTCGCCGATCTGCAACGCCGAAAGGCCGCGAATGCGGGCGAGATAGACCGGGTAGACATAGGTCAGTCCGTAAAGCCCGGCGCCGAGGACGAAGGAGGCGAGCGAACCGGTCCAGAAATTGCGATTGTCGAAGGCGGAAAGGTCGACGATCGGATTTTTCGCGGTGAGGGTTCGCCAGAAGAAGACGCAGGCGCCCGAGGCGGAAATCAACGCCGCCCAGACGATCGCCGGCTCGTCAAACCAATTCCTGGTCGGCCCCTCCTCGAGGAAATATTCCAGCGCGCCAAGGAAACAGGTCATGGAGATCAAGCCAACCCAGTCGAAATTCTTCAGCAGGCGCAAATCGGGAACATCGAAATCGACCAGGATCCAGGTCGAGACGGCGACGGCGATTCCCGGCGCGACATTGATCAGGAACAGCCAGCGCCACGAGAAGAGATCCGTCAGATAGCCGCCGACTGTCGGGCCGATGGTCGGGGCCATGGTGGCGACGAGGCCGATGATCGGGGCGACGACCGCCGTCTTGTTGCGTGGAAAGACCGAATAGGCGGCGGCGAACACGGTCGGGATCATGCCGCCGCCGATAAATCCCTGCAGCGCGCGCCAGAAGATCATCTGGTCGATGCTGGTCGCGGTCGAGCAGGCGAGGCTCATCAAAGTGAAGCCCGCGGCGGAGGCCGCAAACATGACGCGGGTCGAAAAGGCGCGCGACAAATAGCCGGACAACGGAATCATCACCACTTCGGCGATGAGATAGCTGGTCTGCACCCAGGCGACCTCGTCGGCGCTGGCCGACAGTCCCGCCTGGATCGTGGCGAGCGAGGCCGAAACGATCTGGATGTCGAGGATCGCCATGAACATGCCGAAGACCATGCAGATGAAGGCGACCATGCGGCGCGGCGTATAGTGCGGCTCGATCATTGGCGGTTCGGACACGACCGCTCCCGCTTCGCTTCGATCGGCGACGGCGCCGCCTTCATCTGGCCGAACGCGTATCGACGTCGACGACGACCGACATGCCGTCGCGCAACCGCCCCGTTGTCGCGCCGTCGAGCTTTATGCGCACGGGAAAGCGCTGGGTGATCTTGGTGAAATTGCCGGTGGCGTTTTCCGGCGGCAGCAACGAATACTCGGAACCCGAGGCCGGGGCGATGCCTTGCACCACGCCGTCGAAAACCTTCCCGCCAAAGGCGTCGACGCGGACTTTCGCCTTCTCGCCTGCGGCCAGGCGGTCAAGCTGAGTCTCCTTGAAATTGGCCTCGACATAGAAGCTGTTGTCGGGCGCGAGCGCCATCAGCCGCGCGCCGGGCTGGGCGAACTGGCCGGGCTCGACGACGCGATTGCCGACGACGCCGTCGAAGGGCGCCCTGATTTCGGCGAAGCCGAGATCGCGTTGCGCCCGCGCCACGGCGGTGGCCATTTCCGCGCGCAGGCGGACGGCTTCTTCGGTCTGCGAGCGCAGCACCACGAGATTGGCCCGGGCGCCGGCCAGCGCGGCCTCGGCGCCCGCCACGGCGGCGGCGGCCTTGGCGCGATCGGCGACGGATTGGTCGAAGCGCTGGCGCGAGGCGAAATCGGCCGCGGCCAGCGAGCGGACGCGCACGAGGTCGGCGTCGGCGCGGGCCTGTTCGGCGCCCGAGGCGTCGAGCTGCGCCTGGGCCTGCGCCACGACCGCGTCCTGCGCGACGGCCTGCGCCTTGATCCGCGCGATGGTCGCGTCCTGCGTCGCCGCCTTTTCGCGCGCGGCGGCGACAGCCAGCTGGTAATCGCCGGCGTCGATGCGCGCCAGGAGCTGTCCCGCCTTCACATGCTGGTTGTCGATCACGTCGACGGCTTCGACATAGCCGGAGATTTTCGGCGAGACGATCGACAGGTCCATCCGCACATAGGCGTCGTCGGTGGAATAGATGAAACGTCCGACCGCGATGTAGTCGGCCAGCCCCACGCCGGCGCAGATCAGCGCGACGATGGCGGCGGCGCCAAGAAGCCAGCGCTTCGAGCCGCCCGCCCTCGCCGGCTCGGCGTGGCTTGCGGCCGGCTCTTCCGGATCGCGGACGATATGCGGCGGCGCCCGGCGGCGTAGCGTCAATCGCGCCAGCCTGTCGGCTGCCTCGCCCGGCGCCCCCGTCGTGACGGTCGGCGCATCCGCGGCGGTGAAAGTTTCGCTGCCCGGATCAGTGTCCTGCGGACGGCCGGCTTTTTCGATCATCAATTCCTCGACCAACGCGCGTCCCCGCGCCGCTGGGGGCGATGAGGCGCTTACGGAGGCTGAGGGCGTTGCGGCGAGCCGACAGCCGAAGGACTACAAATCAGAATGTGGGAACCACCAATTCGCGCTCGGGCGAAAAATCCGCAAGATCGGCCCCGAAGATGAATTGCATTTCCACTATATGAAACCGAACCGTTCGGTCAATGATTATTTGCTGCGGTTGAATCTTTGAATTGTGGCGAAAACAGGCTTCACTGGCAAACTGGCGAGGCGAGGCGATTCGTTCCCCCGCGGCAAGAAGCCGGAGCGCGCGATAGATGACACACAGGATCAAGAGCGCCGCGACCGCTCCCGGCAAGCCGGCCAGCGCTAGCGCACGGCCGCGTCGCAGCCTCGGCGGCGACGTCAAGATCCGGCAAATTCTCGATGGCGCTCGCGCCGTGTTCCTGGCCGACGGCTTCGACGGCGCCAGCATGAACGACATTCGCCGCGCCGCCGGCGTGTCGAAGGGCACGCTCTACGTCTATTTCCATTCCAAGGTCAGCCTGTTCGAGGCCTTGATCCGGCATGACCGCAGCCTGCAGGCCGAACAATTGTTCCAGTTCGGCCCGCAGGACGATGACGATCTCGAGCGCGTACTGACACGGATCGGCGTCGGCTTGATGAGCGAGATGTGCAAACCCGAACATCTCGCCCACCTGCGCATGGTCGTCGGCGCGGTGGCGAAATATCCGCAGATCGGCCAGGCCTTTTTCGAGGCGGGGCCGAAAAGCGGGGCCAGGCGGCTCGGTGAATATCTGGAGCGACAGGCGCGCGGCGGAAGACTCGCGCCGATGGACGCGGAACTGGCCGCCGACCAGTTCATCCAGCTATGCCAGGCTGATTATTACAAGGCGGCGCTTTTCTGCGTCGCCGAGCCCGGCGACGCGCAGGCGATCACCCGGGCCGTGACGGAGGCGGTGCGCGCCTTTTTGCGCGCCTACCGTCCCCAGCCTCAAGCCTGACGCCCGCGAAAACAGCTCAAGCCGAGCGCCGCGCCGCGGGCCGCGCCAATTCGTTGAAGAACAGCGCCTGGCTGACGATGGCCTTCACCGTCTCGGCGCGGAAGGGCTTGGAGATCAGGAAAGCCGGCTCCGGCCTCTGGCCCGTCAGCAGCGTTTCCGGATAGGCGGTGATGAAGATCACCGGCACGCCGAAACTTTCGAGGATCTCGTTGACCGCGTCGAGGCCGGAACTTCCGTCGGCGAGGCGGATGTCGGCGAGAACGAGGCCGGGCCGCTGCGCCCGGGCCAGGGCCACCGCCTCGCCGCGGGTGGCGGCCAGGCCGACGACCTCGTGGCCGAGGCTTTCGACGAGGTTTTCGAGGTCCATGGCGATCAAGGGCTCGTCCTCGATGATCGCCACTTTCGAGGCGACCTGGGCGCCGATCTCGCGCCCCGCCACATCGATCAGCCGCTCGAATTCTTCCGCGTCGACCCCGAGGATGCGCGCCGCGCGGGCCGAATCGAAACCTTCCACCGCCGTCAGCAGGAAGGCCTGGCGCGGCAGCGGCGTGATCGCCTCCAGCCGCCGGTCCGGCAGGCTCGCAGCAGCGACCTGCCCCGCGCCTTGGCCGTTCAGCGGCATGGCGTTCCAGATGCGCGAGAACAACCGGTAAGTCTCCTCCCGCGGCTCGGCTTCGCTGTCGAACAGGCTGGCGTCCGCGAGCAGGGTCTCGAGCAGCGCGGCGACATAGGCGTCGCCACTGGCCTGGGACCCGGTGAGGGCGCGGGCGTAGCGGCGCAGCAGCGGTATTTGCGGACCGATCAGGCTGGAAATGGACATGAGCGCCTCAGGTTCCCGGGATCAGGTTCAATCGCGGACGTCGCGGATACTACCCCTAAAAAACGCGACCATATAGCGCGGCTGGAACAAATCTTCGCGAGCGACGTTGCGCGTTGGAGGCTTTTAGCGCCTTCCTCCTCGTGACCCTGCTATGTGGGCCGTTCAGTGCAAATGACGAGTTGCCCGGGCCGTATCCCTCGCATAAGCTCGACCACTCAAGCGCTTGATGGCCTCGTCCTGGCTTCGCCAGCGGAAGTTTCTTGGTGAGGTTTTCTTGCTTGGCGAGTTGGTTTGTAGCTTGGCGAGTTGGTTTCTAGCTCGGTGAGTTGGTTTTCTTGGTGAGTTGGACCTCTCGGCAAGCCGAGACCCCCTTGTGCGTAGCCGTGACCCCTTGTGCGTTGGAACACGTCGGAAAGTTGAAGCCGGGATTTGCAGGCATGAACGACCAGGACAAATGCGACAACCAGGAACTCGACGACGGCGAAGCCGGAAAAAAGACCGTCGAGCCCACGCTTGAGCCGTTGTTGCAGGCGCATATCGGCAAGC
Organism: uncultured Alphaproteobacteria bacterium; assembly: GCA_963828185.1. Taxonomy (GTDB): domain Bacteria; phylum Pseudomonadota; class Alphaproteobacteria; order Rhizobiales; family Beijerinckiaceae; genus Rhodoblastus. Next base: position 486,232 of record CAWHDV010000002.1, read on the forward strand.
AACTGAGGGAGATGTTCGACGCCATGGCGCGCGAACCCGTGCCTGACCGGTTCAAATCCCTGCTTGACCGGTTGGAAGCGGGGGAGCGGCCCGCCACCTCTTCCGCGCAGTCGGCCGACGACGAGGCCGACGCCACATGAATGACGCGATCAGGCTGCGCCTCAAGGACCTGCTGCTGGCGGAAATACCGTCCCTGCGCGCGTTCGCGCTGTCGCTGTCCGGCAATAGCGACCGGGCCGACGACCTCGTGCAGGACACGTTGATGAAAGCCTGGGCCAACGCCGCCTCCTTCATGGAGGGGACCAATATGCGCGCCTGGCTTTTCACCATCATGCGCAACACCTTCTTCAGCCAGTACCGCAAGTCTCGTCGTGAAGTGCAGGATGTCGACGGCGAGGCTGCGGCGCGTCTGGTCGCCATGCCGGACCAGCTGGCGCATCTCGATTTCGCCGATTTCAAGACCTATCTCGACCGCCTGCCGCCGGACCAGCGCGAGGCGCTGGTGCTGATCGGCGCCTCCGGCTTTTCCTACGAAGAGGCGGCGGAAATCTGCGGCTGCGCCGTCGGCACCATCAAAAGCCGCGTCAATCGCGCCCGCCGTCGCCTGATGGAGCTCCTGGCCCTCACTTCGGCCGAGGAGTTTGGCCCCGATCCCGGCCTGAACGATAGAATTTCCTCGCCGCGCGGCGAATGAATTTTTTCCGATCGATTCGACCGGCAATTCCCTCAACACCAGCCGCGCGCAGGCCGGTCGGCCTCTCCTGACGCAGGGCGATCACGCACGCCGCCAATATCTTGCCGCTTGCCGCCGCTTCGCCAGCGGAGAATAATGGCGCAAGCGCAGACGTCGCCGCTGACCGACGCCTTTCGCGGGGGATGCGCCCATGAGTATTCCAACCCGTTTTCTGTCCCGTTTTCTTGCCGCTTTCATCGCGCTGTTTCTTTTCGCCGCCTGCGCTTATGCGGCCGACAAGCCATATGCGAACGAGGATCTCGACAGCGCCGCCGTGCGGCTGGCGCAAAAACTCGGCTCGGACAGCGCCGACTTGCGCGCGCGCTCGAATCTCGCGGACCTGCGCCAGCAGGCGGCTGCACAAGGCGACATCGCCAAAACCCTGCCGCTGCTCGGGGCGATCGCCGCCGCCGCGCCGGACAGTTCCGCCGACTGGCTGCGGCTCGGGCGCGCCTCGCAGACCCTGGCGATGAAGGGCGGCGATGCGGCCGACCAATTGAAGGACCAGGCGCTCGCCAGCGCCTATCAGGCCTATCGCCACGCCCCCGCCCCGCCGGACGCCGCGGCGGCGCTCGCGCTGATCGGCGAGGTCTTCGCCAGCCGCGAATCCTGGCGCGCGTCGCTCAATGCCTATCGCGCCAGCCTCGACGCGCAGGCGACGCCGGCGGTGCGAAAGACCTATCAGGCGCTGCGTGAAAAATACGGATTCCGCGTGCTCGACTACAAGGTCGACAATGAATCGCCGAGACCCCGCGCTTGCTTCCACTTTTCCGAAAACCTCGCGCGCGACCGCACCGATTTCTCGCCCTTCATCACTGTCGCCGGCCGCTCCGACGCCGCCATTTCAAGCGAAGAACGCCAGATCTGCGTCGAAGGCCTGAAACATGGCGAGCGCTACGCCATAGCCCTGCGCCAGGGCCTGCCGTCCGATGTCGGCGAAGCCCTGCTGAAAAACCTCGATTACCAGATTTACGTGCGCGACCGTTCGCCGCAGGCGCGCTTCACCGGCCGCAATTACGTGCTGCCGCGCATCGGCCCGGAAGGCGCGCCGGTGGTTTCGGTCAATACGTCGCGCGTAAAAATCGATATCTTTCGGGTCGGCGACCGCAATCTCCTGCCGACGATCCGGTCCGATGATTTCCTGGCCCAGCTTTCCGCCTCGCGCCTGAAGCAATATGGCGACAGCGACGGAACCAAGGTCTGGTCGGGAACGCTCGATGTCAAATCCGAACTGAACAAGGATGTCGTCACCGACTTTCCGGTGCTGGAGGCGCTCGGCGACCCAAAGCCCGGCGTCTATGTCATGGGCGCCAGCGCCGCCGACGACCTTTCGGCCGGCGACAACGCCTATGCGCCGCGCGCCACCCAGTGGTTCGTCGTCTCCGACCTCGGCCTCACCGCCCTGACCGGTCCGGACGGCGTGACCGTGCTCGCCCGCTCGCTCGCCACCGCCGAGCCGAAGCAAGGAGTGGAGGTGCGGCTGATCGCCATGGACAACGAACTGCTGGCGGTCGAGAAGACCGACGCCGCCGGCGAGGCGCATTTTTCGCCCGGCCTTTCACGCGGCTCCGGCGGGCAGGCGCCGGGCCTTGTCGTCGCCGACGACGGCAAGGCCGACCATAATTTCCTCGACCTGCAGCAGACCGCCTTCGACCTCACCGACCGCGGCGTGCGGGGCCGCGCCGCGCCCGGCGCGCTCGACGCCTTCCTCTATGCCGAGCGCGGCGTCTATCGCTCCGGCGAGACCGTGCATCTCGGCGCGCTCCTGCGCGATTCCCTAGGGGCCGCCGCCAAGGCGCCGCTGACGCTGGTGATCAAGCGGCCTGATGGCGTCGAGGCCAGGCGCGTCGCCTTGCCCGACCAGGGTCTTGGCGGCCGCGCCTTCGACCTCGCCCTGCCCCCCGGCGCCGCGTCCGGCGGCTGGACCGTGCAGGCCTTCGCCGATCCGAAAAGCCCGGCCATCGGCGAAACCGGCTTTCTGGTCGAGGATTACTTGCCTGAGCGGATGGACATGGTGCTGGCGCCGGAAAAACCCGCCGCGAGGGCCGGCCAATCGGCGCGGATCGACGCGAAGGTGCGCTATCTCTATGGCGCGCCGGGCGCCCATCTGGCCATTTCCGGCGATGTCGAAATCGAGGCCGCGACCGACCACGGCCTCCCGGCGCTCGACGGCTTTGAGGCGGGCGTCGCCGACGAGGATTTCTCCAACGTCAAGAACGATCTCGACCAGAACGCCGCCACCGATTCCCTGGGCGCCGCGACGATCGATGTGGCGCTTCCCAAGGTCAAGGCGACGCGGCCGCTGGAGGCGAAAATCGCCTTGCGCGCCGCCGAGGCCGGCGGACGGGCGATCGAGCGCGTCGTCACCCTGCCGCTGCTGCCGCCGGGCGGATTGATCGGCGTCAAAAAGACCTTCGGCAACCTGGGCGACGGCGCGCAGGCGACCTTCGACGTGATAGCCGTCGGCTCTGACGGGTTGCGCGCCGCGCGACGCGGCGCGCACTGGTCGCTCTACCGCGTCAGCAACGATTACCAATGGTACAAGCAGGACGGCCGCTGGAATTTCGAGCAGGTCAAATCGTCGAGCCGCGTCGCCGACGGGACGGTGGACCTTGTTCCCGACGCGCCGGCGAAAATCGCGGCGATCGTCGGCCTCGGCCAATATCGCCTCGACCTGCGCGACAATGTTGCCGGCGACGCCCAGACCTCCGTGACCTTTGACGTCGGCTGGTCGGGCGAGGCCAGGCAGCAGACGCCCGACCTGCTCGACGTGACGCTCGATAAAAAGGCCTATGCCTCGGGCGATACGATGAAGCTGAAAATTTTCGCGCGCTCGGACGAGAAGGCGACGCTGGCGATCGTCGGCGACGGCGTGAAGAAAACCCTCCTCGCCGACCTGAAGCAGGGCGACAACGAGATTGCCGTTCCCGTGGACGCGGCCTGGGGCGGCGGGGCCTATGCGCTCGTCCTGGCGCATCGCCCGCTCGACAAGGCCGCCAATCGCATGCCCGGCCGCGCGCTCGGCATCGCCTGGTTCGCCGTCGATCCCGCCTTGCACAAACTTGACGTGAAGCTCGACGCGCCGCCAAAAACCCGGCCGCGTGAAAAAATGACCCTGCCGATCGAGGTGGCGGGACTGCAAGCCGGCGAGGAGGCCTATGTCACCGTCGCGGCGGTGGATGTCGGCATCCTCAACCTCACCCGTTACCAGACGCCCGACCCTCGCGCTTATTTTTACGGCCAGCGCGCGCTCTCGACGGAAATCCGCGACATCTACGGCTTGCTGATCGACGGGCTGCAAGGCGCGCGCGGACGCATCCGCTCGGGCGGCGACGCGGGCGGGCCGGAAACCTCGGTGGAAAAGCCCAACCAGGAGCCGCTGGCGCTTTATTCGGGCATCGTCCGGCTCGGCCCGGACGGCAAGGCGCAGGTCTCCTTCGACCTGCCCGCCTTCAACGGCGCGGTGCGGCTGACAGCCGTCGCCTGGTCGCAAAACCGCGCCGGCTCAGCGTCGACAGATATCATCGTGCGCGATCCCGTGGTGGCGCAGGCCAGCCTGCCGCGCTTCATGGCGCTCGGCGACCAGTCGCGGCTCAACCTGCGTCTGGACAATGTCGAAGGCGCGGGCGGCGACTACAAGGTCGCGCTCGACCTGCACGGCCCGATCGCTTCCGACGCCGCCGCGCTCGACCAGACCATAAAACTCGCCGCCGGCGCCAGCGCCGTCGTCAACATCCCGCTGCGCGCGACCGGCGTCGGCGCGGCCTCGGTGGACATCAGTCTGACAGGTCCGAAATTCGCTTCGACGCAAACCTTGGCGCTGTCCGTCGAGGCGGGAACAAGCCCGCTTGTCCGGCGCGACTTGCATGAATTGCAGCCCGGCGAAAGCCTGACCCTGTCGAGCGATCTGCTCGCGGAGTTCATCCCCGGCACAGGCGCCGTTTCCGCCACCGTCGCGCCGCTTGGCGGCGTCGATGTCGCAAGCCTGCTGGCGGCGCTCGACGCCTATCCCTTCTCCTGTTCGGAGCAGACCGTCAGCCGCGCGCTGCCGCTGCTCTATCTGAGCCGGCTCGGCGCATCAAACCATCTCGCGCTTGAAGGCGATGTCGATACGCGCGTCAACGTCGCCATCGCGCGCTTGCTGTCGCGCCAGGATTCGACCGGCGCCTTCGGCCTGTGGTCGACCGATGGCGCCGACGACATCTGGCTCGACGCCTTCGTCACCGATTTTCTCACCCGCGCGAGGGAAAACAAATATGCCGTGCCGCAACGCGCGATGGACCAGGCGCTCGACCGGCTGCGCAATTATGTCGTCAACACGTCGGACATCGACGCCAGCAACAACGCCGGGCTCGCCTATGCGGCCTATGTGCTGGCGCGCAACGGCCGCCCGGTCATCGGCGATCTGCGCTATCTCGCCGACGCCAGGATCGACGCCTTCGACACGGCTTTTTCGCGCGGACAGCTCGCCGCCGCCCTGTCGCTGCTCGGCGACCGCGCCCGCGCGGACAAAACCTTCACGGCGGCGGCGCAGATGCTGCACAAGCCCAAGGACCCCGGCTTTTCGCGCGCCGATTACGGCTCGCTGCTGCGCGACGGCGCGGGCCTCCTGACCCTCGCCTCGGAAAGCAACGCCGACCCGTCGATCATCGTCAAGGCGGAGCAAGTCGTTGACAGCGAGAGCGCGGCGACGCCGCGCGAATCGACGCAGGAAGAAGGCTGGATGGCGCTGGCCGCGCAGGCCATGGCCGGACAGGGAGAGACGCAAGCGCTGGCGATTGACGGCGCGCCGCATCAAGGCGTCTATTCCGCGCGTTTCGACACGGCGGCGCTGGCGTCGAAACCTGTCACCGTCGTCAACCGGGGCCAGGCGCCGGTGCGCGTCGCGCTCACCGTCTCGGGACGGCCGAGCTTGCCCGAACCGGCGGAAGAACACGGCTACCGGATCGAGCGCAGCTTCTTCCGCCTCGACGGGACGCCGGTCGATCCCGGCGCCATCCGCCAGAACGAACGCCTGGTCGTGGCGCTGAAAGTCACCGAACTGAAGGCGGCCTATGCGCGGCTGATCCTGGTCGACCGCCTGCCGGCGGGGCTCGAGATCGACAATCCCGATCTTTTCGATGGCGGCGGCGTGGACAGCCTCGGCTGGGTCAAGGCCTCGGTCGCGCCGAGCCACACCGAGTCGAAGGACGACCAGTTCGTCGCGGCGTTCGACCGCAGCGGCTCCGACAAGGCGGAGTTCGCCGTCGCCTATGTCGTGCGCGCCGTCAGCCCCGGCAAATACGTGCTGCCGCCGGCGACCATCGAGGACATGTACCGGCCGGAACGGTTCGGGCGCACCGGCTTCGGCGCCGTGGAGATCCTGGAGGGCGCGAAAAAGTGAGGACCGCGTCCGAACGGCGCTGGCTTTACGCCGGGCTCGTCGCGGCCTTTGTCGGTTTGGCTGTTCCGGGCGCGTGGCTCAATCTTCCGCGCGCGCTCGGACCGCTCGACCTTTCGCCGCTCGACCGCGCCTCGACCGTCGCGCTCGACCGCAACGGCGTGCTTCTCCGCGCCTTTGTAACTCCCGGCGGACGCTGGCGGCTGCCGGCGAAAAAGGCCGATGTCGATCCGCGCTTCTTCACCCTGCTGGAGAGTTATGAGGACCGGCGTTTCGAGCGTCATGGCGGCGTCGACGGTTTCGCCCTTGCGCGCGCCGCCTGGCAATATGTCCGGCACGGCCGCGTCGTCTCCGGCGGCTCGACCCTGACCATGCAGGCGGCCCGCCTGCTCGAACCGCGCCCCGACCGCACGCTCGCGGCCAAGGCGCGGCAGATCGTCCGCGCGTGCGAACTGGAGCGGCGATTCTCGAAAACGCAGATCCTCGACATCTATCTGGCGCTCGCGCCTTATGGCGGCAATCTCGAAGGCCTGCGCGCCGCAAGCCTCGCCTATTTCGGCAAGGAGCCGCGCCGCCTGTCGATCGCCGAGGCCGCCCTGCTGGTCGCGCTGCCGCAGGCGCCGGAAGCGCGCCGGCCCGACCGTTTCCCGAAAGCCGCGCGGGCGGCGCGCGACCGGGTGATCGACCGCGCGCTGGCCGCGCGGGTCATCAGCGCCGCGGAGGCGCGCAACGCCAAGGCGGAAATTCCGCCGCTCGTGCGAAAGCAATTTCCAGATTTCGCGCCGCACGCCAGCGAGGCGCTGTTCCGCGCCCATAAAACTCGCAAGATCCTGCATCTGACGATTGACGCGCGGCTGCAGGAAAGCCTCGAACTTTTGGCGCGCGAAAGGGCGGAGCGGCTCGGGCCGAAACTGACCATGGCGATCCTGGTCATCGACAATGCGTCGGGCGAAATCCTCGCCCATGTCGGCAGCGCGGATTATTTCTCGAAACAGCGCGCCGGGGCGATCGACATGACGCTGGCGCTGCGCTCGCCGGGATCGACGCTGAAACCCTTCATCTACGCCATGGCCTTCGGCGACGGCGTCGCGCATCCCGAAACCCTGCTCGACGACGTCCCGGCGCGCTATGGCCTGTGGCGGCCGAAGAATTTCGACGATACGTTCCACGGCGAGGTCACGGCGCGTCAGGCGTTGCAGCAGTCACTCAACCTGCCCGCGACGCAATTGCTCGACGCCATCGGCCCGGCGCAATTCCTCGCCCGCCTGCGCAGCGCCGGGGTGAGCCTCGTCCTGCCAAAGGACGCCGATGTCGGCCTCGCCATCGGCCTTGGCGGCGCGGGCGTGCGGCTGATCGATCTGGCGCGGCTCTACGCCGGTTTCGCGCGCCAGGGCGTTACGCCCGAGCTTGTCGAAAGCCTCGACGATCCAAGGCCTCCTGAGCGCAACCGCCGCATCGCCGATCCCGTCGCCGCCTGGTATGTCGCCGACATTCTCCGCTTCGCGCCGCCGCCCGACAATGCGCCGCCGGGCAAGCTCGCCTTCAAGACCGGCACCTCCTATGGCTATCGCGACGCGCTGGCGATCGGCTTCGATCGCGCGCACACAGTGGCCGTGTGGGTCGGCCGCGCCGACAATGGCGCCGTGCCGGGCCTCGTCGGCCGGCAAGTGGCTGCGCCGATCCTGTTCGACGTTTTCGCGCGCATCGGCGGACCCAACGAAGTCGTGCCGCGCCCGCCCGACGCGCTTGTCGCGACCACCGCGACCTTGCCGCCGCCTTTGCGGCAACTGCGCCGCGACGCGCCAAAAATCATCGCCTCGACCTTCGCCAATCCGCTGAAGATCTTCTTTCCGCCGGATGGCGCGCGCATCGACCTCGGCCTCACCCGCGCGGCCGGCGCCGGCGCGGAAAAACCGGAACTGGCGCTGAAGGCGGAGGGCGGCGCGCCGCCGCTGACCTGGATGGTCAATGGCGCGCCGCTCACGGGTGATCTGAACGCGCAGAACCAGCGGCACGAAGCGCGCTGGACGCCGGACGGCGCTGGCTTCGCCCGCGTATCCGTGGTCGACGCCAATGGCGCCAGCGACAGCGTGCTGGTGCGGCTGCAATAAGGTCTACCCGCCGCCTGCCTCCAGCAAGGCGCAGAGATCCTGCGCGTCGAATGCGTCTTCGGGCATGACCGCGTCAGTCTCGATTTCCGCGGGCGCATAGGCGACGGAGAAAACCTCTTCGAACGTGGAAATTTCTTCGTCCTCCGGCGCGTACGCCTCTCGTCTGGCGGAAGCGTATTCGCGGGCGGAAGCGTCTCGACGCTGGCTGGACTTTTGCAACACCAACTCGATGACGAAAGGCTCGAGTTCAGCCAGTTTCGCCTTGTCCCGGCGCGCCGCTTTCGCGGCCTGCGCATAGGGATCGAACGCACGGAACAGGGACAGGTGCATGGCGCGACTCCCCGATTGTGGCAAACGCAGTCTGGCCGGCGCGCCTTGCGCCAGCCTTGCGTCGCAATCGAGAGTTTTTTCGCGCTTCAGCCGTGGTAATAGGTCGCCGGATAATTGGCGCCAGGATAATAGCTCGGCGGCGTATAGGTCGGCGCCTCGTAAACCGGCGCATTGATGGTCGGCGGCGGCGGAGGCGCGTAAGCGGGCGGCGAATAGGACGGGGGTTCATAGACGGGCGCCGAAGGCGGCGGCGGCGAATAATATTGCGCCAGGATTTGCGGCGGCTGGAAGCCGCTCGCGCCGGCCGCCGCGCCCGCAAGACAGGCGCCGGCCATGACCGCTCCATACAGCACAACGCGAGCGCGCGAAACAATCATTTGTCCTCCAGGGCCGGCGAAGCGGACTTCAACCTAATCCGCAAAGCTGGCGCGGAGCCTTCGCTTGGCGATGAATGTCGGCGCTAGATTTTTCGCGGCGACGTCTCCAGCGTTTTTCCCTCGACGGCGGGCGTCGAGACGGGCGCGGCGCTCCTCGGTCGCGGCGCGATTTCCGGCGCCATCGGGCCTTCGGTGCGGACGCCGCGGATCGCCAGCCAGACGGCGGCGAGCGGATTGCGGATCGTCGCCGCGGCCGCGGTCGCCTCATAGCCGCAATGCGCCATGCAGTTGGCGCATTTCTCGTGGCGTGCCCGTTCCGTAACGATCCCAGTCCGTCGTCTCCATCAGCGCGCGAAATGTGCTGACATGGCCTTCGCCGAGCAGGTAGCAGGGCTTCTGCCAGCCGAACACATTGCGGGTCGGCATGCCCCACGGCGTGCAGGCGAACTGCTGGTTGCCGGCGAGGAAATCGAGGAACATCCCGGTATGGATGAGCTTCCAGCCCCTGCCCTTGCCCAGCGCGAAGACGCGGCGGAAAAACGACTTGGTCTTGCGCCGGCTGAGGAAATGCTCCTGGTCCGGCGCGCGCTCATAGGCATAGCCGGGCGAGATCGAGACGCCGACGTCGAGGTCCCTGGCGAAGTCGAGGAAGGCCGCCACGTCTTCCGGCGCGAAATCGTCGAAGATCGTCGTGTTGACATTGACGGTGAAGCCGCGCGCCTTGGCCTTCCTGATCACCGCGACCGCCGTGTCGAACACCCCCGCTTGCGCGACGGCGTGGTCATGGCGTTCTCGCAATCCGTCCATGTGGATCGAGAAGCAGAAATAGGGCGACGGCTCGAACAGGTGCATTTTCTTGTCGAGCAGCAGCGCGTTGGTGCAGAGGTTGACGAACTTCTTGCGCTCCAGCATGCCGCGCACGATCTCGTCGATGTTCTTGTGGATCAGCGGCTCGCCGCCGAGGATCGCCACCATCGGCGCGCCGCATTCGTCGATGGCGTCGAGGCACTCCTTGACCGACAGCCGGCGGTTGAGGATTTCCGCGGGATAGTCGATCTTGCCGCAACCCGGGCAGGCGAGGTTGCAGCGGAACAGCGGCTCGAGCATCAGCACCAGCGGATACCGCCGCCTTCCCGCGAGAAATTGCTTGAGCAGGTAAAGCGCGATCTTGCGCTCCCTGAAAAAATAATCGGCCATTTCCGCCCCTCCAAAGTCATGCGCCGGAGAGGAGCCGTGCTTCAGCTCCTCAAATCGGACGGCAGTCGAAATTCGATGACTTCGTCGCGTCCGCCGACGGTCGAGATTTCCACCGGACCCAGTTGGCTGAGCCAGTCGATGACGCCCAGCACCAGCTCTTCCGGCGCCGAGGCGCCGGCGGTCAGCCCGATCTCGCGCGCGCCGTCGATCCATTCGCGGCGCAATTCGTCGGAATCGGCGATCAGATGGCTCGCAACGCCCATTTCCGAGCCGATCTCGCACAGCCGGTTGGAGTTCGAGCTGTTCTTCGCGCCCACGACGAGCAGGACATCGACGGTCTTGCACAGTTCGCGCACCGCCGACTGGCGGTTCTGCGTGGCGTAGCAGATGTCGCGCGTGTCGGGGCCGGTGAGATCGCTGAAGCGGCGATGCAGCGCCGAGATGATCGCCGCCGTGTCATCGACGCTCAGCGTCGTCTGGGTGATGTAGCTGACGGGCGTGTCATCCGGGATGTCGAGCAAGTCCACATCCTGTTCGGTCTGGACGAGATGCACCGGCGCGTCGATCTGGCCGAGCGTGCCTTCGACCTCCGGATGGCCGGCATGGCCTATCAGGATCAGCGCGCGGCCCTGGGCGACATAACGCTTGCCCTGGATATGCACTTTCGTCACCAGCGGACAGGTCGCGTTATGCACGATCAAGGGGCGGCTCGCCGCCTCCTGCTCGACGCTCCGGGCCACGCCATGCGCGGAGAAGATGGCGACCGCGCCATCGGGAATATCGCCGATATTCTCGACGAAACGCGCGCCCTTGGCTTTCAGCGCATCGACGACGCGCTTGTTGTGCACGATCTCGTGCCGCACATAGACCGGCGCGTCGTATTTCTGCAGCGCGCGCTCGACGATTTCGATGGCGCGCACGACGCCGGCGCAGAAGCCGCGCGGCTGCGCCAGCACGACGCGGCGCACCGCCCGCTGGTTGCGGCTTTTCCTGGCCGCCGCCGCGGCGCGTCCGACGCGCGGCTTGCTCGCCAGGGTCTCGCGCGCCTTGGCGACAATGCCGTCGGCGTCGAGCTTGGCTTCGGCGTACATGGCGGTCAAATCGCCATGCGCCTGGAACACGTCGGGCAGAACCATGGCGCGCACTTTCGCGCCGCGATCAAGCCGCCCGCTTTCGGACAAGGCGTGCATCACCGCTGCGCCGAAACCGCCGCTCGAGCCTTCCTCGATGGTGATCAGCGCCTCGTGCCCGTCGGCGAGTTCATTGACGAGTTCGACGTCGAGCGGCTTGGCGAAGCGCGCGTCGGCGACGGTCGTCGAAATGCCGAGTTCGCCCAGCCTTTCCGCCGCCAGCAGGCATTCGCCGAGACGTGCGCCAAAGGACAGGAGCGCGACCCGGTCGCCAAGCCGGAGCAAGCGGCCCTTGCCGATTTCCAGCGGCGCGCCGGCCTTGGGCATTTGCGCGCCCGAGCCGTCGGCGCGCGGATAGCGCACGGCGCAGGGGCGGTCGTTGATCGCGGCGGCGGTGGCGATCATATGCGCGAGCTCCGCCTCGTCCGCCGCCGCCATCACCACCATGGCAGGCAAGCAGGTCAGATAGGCGATGTCGAAGGCGCCGGCATGGGTCGGCCCGTCGGCGCCGACAAGGCCGGCGCGATCGATCATGAAGCGCACCGGCAAGGACTGCAGCGCCACGTCATGCACGAGCTGGTCATAGCCGCGTTGCAGGAAGGTCGAATAAATGGCGCAGAACGGCTTAAATCCTTCCGTCGCCAGTCCGGCGGCGAAAGTCACCGCATGCTGCTCGGCGATGCCAACGTCGAAAAAGCGTTCGGGATAGGTCCTGGCGAACAGGTCGAGGCCGGTGCCCGAGGGCATGGCGGCCGTAATGGCGACGATGCGCTCGTCCTTGGCCGCCTCCTTCACCAGGCTTTCGCCGAAGATCTTGGTGTAGGAAGGCGCCTTGGGCGCCGATTTCGCCTGCGCGCCGGTGACGACGTCGAACTTGACCACGCCATGGTATTTGTCGGCCGCGGCCTCGGCCGGCGCATAGCCCTTGCCCTTCTGCGTCACGATATGCAGCAGCACCGGGCCGTCGCGATAATCGCGCGCTCCCGCGAGCGCACCGACGAGCGCGTCCATGTCATGGCCGTCGATCGGACCGGCGTAGCAAAAGCCCATTTCCTCGAACCACAGGCCGTCGGCCCTCGAAGCCTGCCCCCGCGCAGCCGGATCGAGTTGCGCCGCGACTTCGCGCCGCGTCAGGAGCGCACGGCCTTGCGTCAGGCGCGAGAAATAATTGGTCATCGCGCCCAAAGCCGGGGCGATCGACATGCCATTGTGGTTGAGAATGACGATCAGCCGGCTGCCGCTGGCGCCCGCGTTGTTGAGCGCCTCATAGGCCATGCCAGCGGAGATCGAGCCGTCGCCGATCACCGCGACGACGTGGTTCTTGCCGCCCGCGAGGTCGCGCGCCTTGGCCATGCCGAGCGCCGCCGATATCGAGGTCGCCGCATGCGCGGCGCCGAAGGGATCGTATTCGCTCTCGGCGCGCTTGGTGAAGCCGGACAGGCCGCCCGCCGTGCGCAGCGTGCGGATGCGGTCGCGGCGGCCGGTCAGGATCTTGTGCGGATAGGCCTGGTGGCCGACATCCCAGACCAGCCGGTCATGCGGCGTGTCGAAGACATGATGCAGGGCGACGGTGAGTTCGACCACCCCGAGCCCGGCGCCCAGATGTCCGCCGGTGACTGAGACCGCGTCGATGGTCTCGTGGCGCAATTCGTCGGCGACCCGTCGCAGCGCGGCCGGACCGAGACGACGCAGGTCGGCTGGTTTTCGAACCGCGTCCAGTCCGGACCGGACGCGGACGCGTTCGCCTGTCGCTTCCACGAGCGTGGAGTTTTCGTCGGGTGTACGTCCCCATTCGTTACGCATCATCCACCCCCATAAAGAGTCCAAACACGAAAATGTTCATCGCGAGAGCGTGACCTCCACGCTCGCCACATCCGCGCCCTGCGGCCTGAGCACGAAGAATTGCCGCCGGCCGGAAGCACGCAGCGAAAATTGCGCGGAAAAGCCGCCGCCCTGGACGCTGCCGTTGAAACGCCCGGGCCCGACGCGCCCCGTGAACTGGCCGGACGCGCCGCGCGTCGTTTCCTGCCACTCGCCGCGCACGCTGCCGCCCTCGGCCACGGCATGGGTGCGGATGTCGAAACGATAGCTGTCGCTGGCGCAGACCATGCGCTCCGACAATGACTGCCCCCCGTCGCCGACCGCACCGTGATCGCGGCAGGACAATCGTTCACGCTGGCCGTTGGTTCCGACGACGACGCCGCCGCCGCGATAGGAGCCGGCAAAAGGCGCGAAAGGCCCGCCCCCCTGCGCCGGCGCGGGCTGCGCCGACACGCCGCACAGCAGCGATCCCGCCAGGCAGCCGGCCACCGCGACGGAGGTCGGGCCGGGTCGAAGATCCGCATAACGCTCAGATAAAGACATGATGCACTTCTCCCTTGTTGCCGGCGCCCGCCTGGAAAAAGCTTGCGCTTCCGCTCGCGGCGCCGGGCGGCCTGAGCTTGCGCTCGAGCCGCAGCAGGAAGGCGATGGTGGGGCGCAGGACCAGAAGATCGGCGACCAGCGCGGCAAGCATGGCGAAGGCGCTGAGCCAGCCAAACAGCCTGAGCATCGGCAGGTTGGAAAAGGCCAGCGCTTCGAGGCCACAGGCCAGCACGAAGGCGGTGAGGATCAGCGCCGGCCCGATCAGCACGGTCGAGCGCGCCACGGCGATCGCCGGATCGTCGCCGCGATCTTCGCGCTGCATGCGGTTGACGAAATGAATGGTAGCGCTCAAGCCGAGGCCGAATGACACGATGAGGGCGATGACGCTGGCGAATTGCAGTCCCTCGTCGAGCAGGCGCAGCAGCGAGCCCGCCGCAAGCACCGGAAACACCCCCGAAGGCACGCAGGCGAGGGCGACGGGGACCGAACGGAAGGCCAGCCCGATGAAGGCGGCGACGAAGGCGAATTCGACCGTCAGCCCGTCATTGAGCTTCTCGATCATGCCGGCGCTGTTGCGGGCGGCGATCACCGAAAGTCCGGTCGGGGCGATGGTGTAGCCGGGATATTTTTCGCGGAGCTGGCCGAGGCGCGCGTTGAGCTGCCGCACGATCGGCAGGATGCGTCCCGCGTCCCTGTCGGGAACCCGGCCGGAAATCAGCGCCGCGTCGTGATCCTTGGCGACGAAGCGCCCCACCAGGAACGGCGGCAGCAGGTCGACATATTGCTTGAGGGTGGCGACGTCGGGCTTGTGCAGCTTGTCCGCAAGCCAGCGGCGCAGCGTTTCGAGCGACCAGACATTGGCTATGCCGGGCTGCTGCTCCATGTCGTGGTGCGCCGCCGCAATCACCGACAGCGTCTTGGGGCTGTAGAGCCCGGCCCCGGGCGGAAAGGCGATGTAGACGTCGATCGGATTGGCGCCGTTCAATTTCAGGTCGAGCTGGCGGTTGACCTCGACAGTATGCTGCTGGTCCGGCGTCTGGTCGGCGAGGCGCCAGCGCGGCTTGAGCCCGGAATAGTCATAACCGAACGCCAGCACCACGATCAGAGCCAAAGCCGCGTTCAAGCCGGGCCGCTTCAGCATGCGCTCGGCCACCCAATTGCAGAAGCCGCGCAGGGCGCGGACGCCGGTGTCGGCGCCGGCGAGCGCCCCGCCGGGCGAAACGCTGGCGGCCTGCCGCGGCGCGAGCAGCGAGCCCAGCAGAGGAACCAGCCCCAGCACGGTCACGAGCGCGATGAGTATGGACAGGAAGCCCGCCTCGCCGAAAGCGCGGATCAGGTCCGAGGTCGAGAACAGCAGGCCGAGCAGCGACAATCCCGCCGCCGCATGGGTCAGCACGCAGGCCGGCCCGACAACATTCAGCGCGTTGCGGAAGGCCGTGGTCCGGTCGTCGCCGGCCATCATCCGATCGCGCGCGGCGAAAGTGAGCTGCATGCTGTCGGAGAAGCTGATCACCATGATCAGCGGCGTCATGACGTTGAGGAACATGTTCAGCTTGAAGCCGAGCCAGCCGAGCGCGCCGAGCGACAGGAGGATGGCGATGAGCGGCGGCGCCGCGGCGACGATCATGAAGGAGACGCGGCGGAAGAACAGGATGGCTATGGCGCAGCCAGCCAGCAGCCCGAGCGCATTGTAGATGATGCGGTCGCGCTCCAGCGCCTGGCGGATTTCGATCTGCATCACCGGCACGCCCGACAGGCGGGCGGTGATGGTTGCGCCCTGCAGATCCATGGCCATGGTGTCGCGAATTTCCGCGATCACCTTGCCCAGGTCGGGGCCATCGACGGCCGAAGGGTCGAGCGACAGCACGACCAGCGCCAGGTCACCCTGGTCGGACAGCAGCTTGCCGCGGATCAGGTCGTTGCTCATCGCCTGCCCAACCAACGCCTTGTAAGCGTCGCCCTGGGGCAGCGGATCGGGAAAGAGCGGGGCCGGCAGGCCACCGCCTTGCGCCGGCTGGCGCGCCGAGAACATCGAAATGACGCCGCGCGCCCCGTCGATCAGCTGCAGGTCGGTGACCAGGGCGCGCAATTTCTCGACATTGCCCCGATCGAGCAGCGACTTGCCCTCCACGACCACCAGCGCGTCATATTCGCTCGACGGAAAAGTCTTGGAAACCTTGACGAACTGCTTGAACTCAGGGGTATCCGAACGAAACAGCTGGCTGAGGGAATCGTCTATCCTGATCCTGTGCAGACCGAACAAGGCGGCCACGATCAGGATCGCCAAAATCGCCAACGAGAGTCGCCTCGCGCGCAACGGGAAAAGGCCGATCCGCTCGACGCCCAGCGCGACATTCGAACGTCTGGCGTCGGCCGCTGCCGTTGCGTTCCGGCTGCCCCCCGCGGCCCGTGCTTCAAAATCATTCATGCGGCAGACGCCTCGCCAACGGCCGTACTCCAGTCATCCAAGTCAAGTGGCGTATTCCGGCGCGGAACGACGTCTGATGCTGGAATCGCGAATTGAGGAGACAATTCCGCTCGCGCCATATCGTTCCGCGCTGGCGTGAGCGGCGCCGCGACGGCCCCGCATGGAAAGGCGGCGCCAAAGCCCGCCGCGACAGCGGTTTCGCGCGCGCGCACGCCCGCGCCGGCGCAAGCTTGACTTTGCTGGAAAGAAAGGAACTCGCTACAATGCAGCGCAGACGTCCGGCGGTATCGCCGCAGCCTCAGCGTTGAATTCCGCATCACGCAACTAGAGCGATGGATTAGTCACTTCGGGTCACTTGCCTTCGCGCCTCGCGCCCGCAACTCGATCACCGATCCGTCGCGGGCGACGAGCCTGTAGCGCACGGGATAATGGTCATGGAACCAGATATCGCGATCCATGCCGCCGCTGATCCGGTAATGCCCCAGCTTTTCCCCGGAGGCGCCGGTCTCCTCCCCGAGCTTCTTGACGGTGACATTCACCTGCGCGCCGGTTTCGATCATGATGACAGGGCCCGAACGCATCAGGCCCTCGTTCCAGAAACTGCCGGGAACGGCGTTGGGCGCCGCGACGGCCGTGCTCCCGTCCGCAGTCACCTCGACCTTGCCGTTCGCCCGCTTGACCGCAACCTCGTGGCGCGTCCCGTTATCGTCGGTCCGCGAGGCGAAAGACGTGAACTTGCCGCCGACGATCACTTCCCGCGCCGTGAACTCGTAGTGGTAGGCGTCAAAGAACAGGACCTTGACCAGGATCGAGGTCTGCGTGTCGACGATCGTCTTGGAGCCGTCGACCTTGATCGTCGTGACATGCGAGCCGATACGGTCATTGCCGCGAAAAACGTCAAACGCCAGACGCTTGACCGTGGGCGCCGCCGCGACCGTCATTGAAGGAAGCAAAAGCGCGGCCAGAAGCGCAATGAGCGTCTCGCGCCATCCTGGCGGCGGCGATTCCCCGCTCTGCATGGTCAAGGCTGCGGCGTTATCCGCAGATAAGGCTTTTGCGCGTTGAACCCCTTTGGGAAACGCGCCTTCGCCTCGTCGTCGCTCACCGAGTTCATGATGATGACGTCGCCTCCCTGCCGCCAGTCCGCAGGCGTCGCGACCTGATGCCTGTCGCTGAGCTGCATGGCGTCGATGGCGCGCAGGATTTCGGCAAAATTGCGTCCGGTCGCCATCGGATAGATGAGGATCAGCCGGATCTTTTTTTCGGGGTCGATGACGAAAACATTGCGCACGGTCTGGTTGTCGGCCGGCGTGCGCTGCGCCGGATCGCCCGCGCTTTCGGCCGGCAGCATGTCGTAAAGTTTCGCGACCTTGAAATCAGCGTCGGCGAGGATCGGAAAATTGGGCGCGACGCCCTGCGTTTCCCTGATGTCGGCAGCCCACCGCGCGTGATCGCCGGCGTGATCGACCGACAGGCCGATGACCTTGGCGCCGCGCTTGGCGAATTCCGGCGCGAGCTTCGCCACCGCGCCGAGTTCGGTCGTGCAGACCGGCGTGAAATCCTTGGGATGCGAGAACAGGACGACCCAGGATTTTCCCGCCCATTCGTGGAAATGAATGGGACCTTCGCTCGATTCCTGGGTAAAATCCGGCGCGATCTGGTTGAGCCTCAGTGACATTTGGCGGCCTCCTCGGTTTGGATTCACCGAGACACTTGGTCGCGCGAAAGCTGAATTTAAAGCCTTGCCCGACACATTGGCCCGAGCCTTGGTCCGTAGCGCGCCCTTCACTGCACGGTTTCGCGATGCAGCGCGAGGTCGAGTCCCTGCAATTCCACTTCGGAGCCGACGCGCAGCCCGATCAGCATGTCCACGAGTTTCAGGATGACCAGCGAGACGACGGCGTCATAAGCGACAACGATCGCCACGCCGATGATCTGGTTGACGACCTGGCGCGCATTGCCCTCGATCAGGCCCGGCGTGCCGCCATATTGGGAAATGGCGAAAACGCCGGTCAGGATCGCGCCGGTCGCGCCGCCAATTCCGTGCACGCCGAAACAGTCGAGCGCGTCGTCATAGCCCAACGCGGACTTGAGCTTGGTCACGGAAAGGTAGCAGATCACGCCGGCGACGGCGCCGATCGCCAGCGCGCCGGCCGGTCCGACAAAGCCCGAGGCCGGGGTGATCGCGACAAGCCCCGCCACCGCGCCGGAGCAGACGCCGACCAGCGTCGGCTTGCCCGCCACCGCCCATTCCGCGAACATCCAGGCCAACCCCGCCGCGGCGGTGGCGATCTGCGTGACGGTCATCGCCATGCCGGCCTGCATTCCCGCGCTCGTCGCCGAACCGGCGTTGAAGCCGAACCAGCCGACCCACAGCAGCGACGCGCCAATATAGCTGAGCACGACATTATGCGCCGGGCCGGTGTCCCGCCGCGGGCCGAGCATCAGCGCGCACATCAGGCCCGCGACGCCGGAATTGACATGCACCACCGTGCCGCCGGCGAAGTCGAGCACCTTCACGAACGCCGCGTCATTGGTGCTGTTGAGAAAGCCGTCCGGACCCCAGACCCAGTGCGCGACCGGCGCATAGACAAAGACCGCCCACAGGCCGATGAACCACATCATCGCCGAGAATTTCATGCGCTCGGCGAAGGCGCCGGCGATCAGCGCCGGCGTGATGATGGCGAAGGTCATCTGGAAGCAGATATAGACGGTTTCCGGAATGGTCGGGGCGAGCGGATTTGGGTTGCCGGTTCCCTTGGCGACGTCGCTCAGGATACCCTGCAGGAAAGCGCGGTCCAATCCCCCGATGAACGGCGTTCCCGCGCGGAAGGCCAGGCTGTAGGTCAGCACCGTGAACAGCACCGTGACGAGGCAGGTGATGACGAAACTGGTCATCACGGTATCGACGACATTCTTCTTGCGCGTCAGCCCGCCGTAGAACAGTCCGAGCCCGGGTATCGTCATCATCAGGACGAGCGCCATGGAGGTCAGCATCCAGGCGGTGTCGCCGGAATTCGGCGTGCAGTCGGTCAGGATCTTGCCGCCGCATGCGGGCGGCGGCGCGGCGGCTTGTTGCGCCAGCGCCGGACCGACCGACGCCACAAGCGCGCAGGCCAGAAGCGCGACAATGACCGAAAAATGGGGAAAAGGCGCAACAACAACCGGCCGCCGCCGAAGGAGGGAGGACGCCATGAAACGCTCCATTCTGATGTTTCGTAATGCTTTTGCTGCCTATAGCGCCGCCCGGTCCGTTTCGCCGGTGCGGATGCGATAAACGCGCTCCAGATCCGTGACGAAAATCTTGCCGTCTCCCACTTCGCCCGTGCGCGCCACGCGCAGGATCGTTTCAACCACCGTATCAACGCGGTCGGCGGGCACGGCAATTTCGATTTTGACTTTCGGAATCATGTTGATGACGTATTCGGCGCCGCGATATATTTCCTTGTGCCCCTTCTGCCGGCCATAGCCCTGGACTTCGCTTGCGGTCAGCCCGGCTACCTCCGCCTTCGACAAAGCGGTTTGCAGCTCCTCCAGCTTGAAAGGCTTGATGATGGCGACGACGAGCTTCAAGGACCCCTCCCGCTAAAAGGTCAAGTCTTCGCTCTTATATGCCTTGCACTCAACAATCGTATCAAATCATGCATAAATATTCAACATTTATTCGATAAGCCTAAAATAAGCACAAATATGAGCAATCTATTCTTGAACTATGCAGATTTTTCCGGGAAATAGGCGCTCCTGGCCTGGGCTGGCGTCAGATAAAAGCGCTCGCCTTCGCTATAGGCGGCGTTGCCGGCTATCACCTCGAACTCGTAGAGATCGCCGCCGGAAGCCTTCCTGCCGTGCGAAAAAACGCATTTCGGCAATCCCGACGCCCCCGGGCGTCGCTGATAGGTCCGCCGACCGTCGCTTGCGCCGATCTTCATCTTCGCCTCCCTCGCGTCTGCGCCATCTATCGGTCGATCGCCGCGCGAAATCCAATTGTCGTTTCCGATGACATGATGCAATTTATGCATCATGGAGCTGCAGTGGATCGACGATTTCCTCGCCTTGTGCCAGACGCGCAATTTTACGCGCGCTGCGGAGGCCCGTTGCACGACGCAGTCCGCGTATAGCCGGCGCGTGCAAAAACTGGAGGAATGGCTGGGCGCCCCGCTATTTGACCGCGAACAGCGTCCGGTGCGCCTCACCCCCGCCGGCGAGGCGTTCTACGCCCGCGCGCATCGCTTGCGCGACGACATGTTCGACGCCCGCCGCGCGGTCCTGAGCGCTTCCAGCCACTTCCGAAAATCCCTGCGCATCTACACCACCAACACGCTGGCGGCGAATTTCCTGCCTGCGTGGCTGATCGAGAACAGGCATGAAAACTACTCGCTGATCGTCGCCTCCATCTCCGGTTGCCTCGAAGCGGTGCGGCGCGGGCATGCCGATATCGGCCTGATCCCGCATTTTGAAGAGGACGCTCCCCTTGCCGGCGTGTCGACCGAGCGCATCGGCCGCGACCGCCTGGTGCTCGTTGCAAGCCCGACCCGGAAACGTCCGGTGCGGCTGGCGCAGGACAAGCTCGTGGGGCCGGTGATGGTCTATACGCCCGGCACCACCTATGGCGCACGGATCGCCGCCATGCTCGCCCGCCGCCATATCCGGATCGACGATCAGCCGGTTTGCGAGAGCGCTTCGGCCGAGGCTCTGCTCGCACAGGTCAAGGCGGGGCTGGGCGCGGCCTGGATTCCCGAACTGCTGCTGGGCGGCGCTGATCTGGAGCGATGCCCCGCGCCGGATTTCTTCGATATTCCCTACGAGATATTATTGCTGAAAGCGCCGCCGCCGGGACAGGCCGCCGAGACGGCCTGATCTCAGCCGGGGCATTCGCAGATCAGCGCATTCGGCGCCGGCGCGCCGCAGGCTGGGATGCGAGCAGACAGCGCATGGCTCGACGACAACAGGCTCGATGAGAACAGGCTTGCTGAGAAAGGGCTTGGCTGAGAAAGGGCTTGGCGAGAAAGGGGTTGGCGAGAACGCCTTGCGAGCGGCGAAGGTCACGCAAAATCGCCGGCTCGTCGAGCTCTTCCGGGCTTGCGCAAAGGCCCAGGCGCGCCAAAAAAAGCCCGAAACGCGGCGAAGCCGTCGCCATGGCGAAGGGGGCGGCGACAACATGGCCTGCCGTCAGCGGCAAAGACCAGAGTATGAGCGAAGGCGCCCGGAAAACCCCAAGGGCGACAATCGCCAGGCCAGACGCAAGATGCGGCCAGAACGCAAGGGCCGCGGATCGCCAACCGAGCGAATGCGCGTCGCGCGACTGGCCGTTCCACCCTGTCGTCCGGCCAAACAACATGCCGAGCAAGGCGAGACTGGCGCTCAGCGACGTCACGGCGTCGATGATGAGGGAGCTGAAGATTTCCACGACGGCGCCGGCGGCGAAACGCCACGCCCCGCCATGGCGCGCCACCCCGCCCTTTGTCATCGCGACATCGAGCAGGCCGGTCAATTTGGGGCCCAGTCCCGAAACCAGGAACAGCCCGTAAAGCCAGGCCGCGGAATGGCCGGGAAGCGCGGCGGGGCCCGCGCCCGCCAGCGCCAGCGATGCGACCAGCGCGATCATCGCGGTCGAGGCCGGCGCCGTCAACGCCATGGCGATGGCGATGGCCAGTTGCAGCCGGCTCAAAGGCAGGAGGCCCGGCGTGCGCAGCAATCGCAGATATTGCAGGTTGCCCTGGCGCCAGCGCAGGTCCCGGCTCTGGAAATCGACCAGGGTCGGCGGATTGTCTTCGTAGCTGCCGCATTCGACCGGCAAGACACGCACCTCGAATCCGGCGCGCCGCATCAGCACCGCCTCGAACTGGTCATGCGACAGGATGTGCCGCCCGCCGGGAAGCGTCGGCAATTGGCAATGGCGCATGAACGGCGCGACGCGGACCAGCGCATTATGTCCCCAGTAGGGGCCGCAATCGCCCATCCACCACGCCGCGCCCAGCGTGAAGGTCCGCATTCCCTGCCGCATGCCAAACTGGAAGATGCGCGCGAAAGCCGATGTCGCCGGCGCGCCAACGACGAGGCTTTGCAGGATGCCGAGGCGCGGATGGGCCGATGCGACGCGCACGAGACGCAGGATCGTCGCGCCGTCCATCAGGCTGTCCGCGTCGAGCGTCGCCATGAATTCGAACCGCTCGCCCCAGCGCTCGCAGAAGTCGCGAATATTGCCGGCCTTGTAGCCGGTGTTTTCCATCCGGCGGCGATAATGCAGTTTTTTCGCGCCGGCCCGGTCGCTGTCGCGCCAGCTTCGATCTGCGACTCCTCCTGAGCGGCGACGATTACATCGTCGCTGTCGCTCAGCACGAACCACTCGAACAACTCGCCATGGGCTGTCGCGTCGACGCTCGCCTTCATCGCCCGCATGCGGGCGAAGGCGCGGGCGGGATCCTCGTTGCGAAGCGTCATGAGCATCGCCGTGCGCGCGGTGGGCGGCTCGGTCGGGTCGTCATCCGCGAATGGCGCCGCTTGCGCCAGTCCGTCGCGATGGAATTGCAGCAGCCAGAAACCGATCAGACCGTTGCAGAACCCCAGCAGGCTCCACGGAAGGGCTACGGCGAAGGCGAGAAGGATGGCGCAATCGATCGCCAGCTGCGCCGGGCCATCGCCGCCATGCGCCAGGATCATCGCGAGCCACGACAGCATCGCCAGATAGAGGCAGAGCGCGGCGCCCAGGGCGAATTTTCGGCGCAGGCCGAGTTCGTGAAAAGTTTGCAGGCCGGCAGGAGTTTGTCGAGGCTTCAAATCGAACCTTTCGGGTTAACGGGGATTGAGTGATTTGCGGCAGTGCAGCCAGAGGCGTAGCCATGGCGATCGGGGAAGAACCAGAAAAGATTGGCCATAGAAAGGCATGCGCGCTGTGGTTTGATGGACCGCGCGCCGCGTCGGTGCGGGAGGAGGCCCTGCCGCGGCCGGCCAGCGGCGAGGCGCTGGTCGCCATGCTGTGGAGCGGCGTCAGCCGCGGCACCGAGCGCGTGGTGTTCGAGGGACGCGCGCCCAAATCCCTGTTCGGCTCCATGCGCGCGCCGATGCAGCGGGGCGAGTTCCCGTTTCCCGTCAAATACGGCTATTGCGCGGTCGGGCGCGTCCTGACCGGCCCGAACGATCTGGTTGAAAAGGCGGTTTTCTGTCTTCACCCGCACCAGGATTTCTTCGTCGCGCCGCTGGCCGCGCTTTTCCTCATTCCCGACACGATACCACCGCGCCGGGCGGTCCTGGCGGCCAATATGGAGACGGCGCTGAACGGCGTGTGGGATTCGGGCGCCGGCCCCGGCGATCGGATCGTCGTCATCGGCGGCGGCGTGATCGGCCTGCTCGTCGCGGGCCTCGCCGCGCGCCTGCCGGGCAGCGACGTGCTGGTGGTCGATCGCGATTGTTCGCGGGCGCCGGTGGCGCAGCGGCTCGGCGCGCGCTTCGCCGAGGCGGCCTCGTTCAAGACCGGTTTTCAAGAGGGAGCGGACGTGGTGTTCCACGCCAGCGCTTCGCAAGAGGGGTTGGAGCTCGCGCTGGCTTGCGCCGGCTTCGAGGCCAATATCGTCGATCTCAGCTGGTATGGAGCTACACCTGTCGCGCTCCCGCTCGGCGAGGCCTTCCACGCCAACCGATTGCGCCTGATTTCCTCGCAGGTTGGCGCCGTGGCGGCCTCGCGGCGGCCGCGCTGGCCGCTGGCGCGACGTCTCGCCAAGGCCATCGAGCTTCTGGCCGACGAGCGTTTTGACGCCCTGATCACCGAGGAACTGGCTTTCGCCGATCTGGCCGAAAGCATGGCGCGGCTGCTCGCGCCCGGCGCGCCGGGTCTCGCGACCGCCGTGCGCTATGGTTCGTTCTAAGGGAGACGCAAATGTATGCGGTGGAGGTGCGGGAGCACATCATGATCGCGCACAGCTTTCGCGGCGAGCTGTTCGGTCCGGCGCAGCGGCTGCATGGCGCGACCTTCATCGTTGACGTGGCGTTTTTCCGCGACCGGCTGACGCCGGAAGGCGTCGTCGTCGACATCGGCCGCGCCCACGACGCCTTGAAGACGATTCTGGCCCCGCTCGATTACCGCAATCTCGACGAGGTCGAAGTTTTGCGCGGCAAGCAGACCACGACGGAATTTCTTGCGCGCCATATTTTCGACGCGATGGCCGAAGCGATCGGCGCCGGCGCGCTTGGGCCGGGGGCATCGAGCATCGACCGGCTGCGCGTGACCTTGCGGGAATCGCATGTCGCGCGCGCCTGGTTCGAAGCGGCGCTCGCCAGATGACGCGCGTCATCATGGCGTTTCCGGGCGACTTGTCGGCGCAGAGCGGCGGCTATGCCTATGACCGACGCATTGTCGCAGGCTTGAACGATCTCGGCCTCGAAACCATTCCGCTGTCCCTGCCCGGCGCCTTCCCGCATCCGGGCGAGGCGGAGGTCGCCTTTGCCGTGCAGGCGATCCGGCAAAGCCTGCGACAGGGCGACATCGTGCTCGCCGACGGGTTGGCGCTTGGCGCAATGTCGCCGGCCGCCATCGAGGCGATCGGGGCGTCGGTCATCGCGCTCTGCCATCATCCGCTGGCGTTGGAGGCGGGGCTTGCGCCCAAGCGGCGGCGCTTCCTGCGCGACTCGGAACAACAAGCGCTCGCGGCGGCGGCGCACGTCATCGTCACGAGCTCGCACACCAGGGCGATCCTGATGCGCGATTATTCCGTCGGCAAAGAGAAGATTTCGGTCGCCGTTCCCGGCGCGGATAGCGCATCCCGCGCATCGGGGTCGCGCGGCCCGACGACAGAGCTGCTGGCCGTCGGCGCCATCATTCCACGCAAGGCTTACGATGTCCTCGCGCGGGCGCTGTCTCAACTCAAAAACCTCGACTGGCGGCTGCGGATCGTCGGCGACGCCGACGCATCGCCTGCGACGGTGACGGCGCTGTCGCGACTGATCGAGGCCGAGGCGTTGTCAAACCGGATCACGCTGCTTGGCGGCCTCCGCGACCGCGAGCTCGAAAAAATCTTCGCGACCAGCGACCTGTTTGTTTCGGCCTCGCTGTTTGAGGGTTACGGCATGGCGCTGGCCGAAGCGATGGCGCGCGGCCTGCCGATTGTCATGTCGACCGGCGGCGCCGCCGGCGACGTCGCGCCCGATGAGGCGGCCCTGAAAGTCGGTCCCGGCGATTGCGGCGCCCTGGGCGCCGCGCTCCGTGCAGCCATCACCGACCGCGCCTTGCGCCAAAAACTTGCGGAGGCGTCATGGCGGGCGGGCCAGACCCTGCCGGGTTGGCCGGACGCGGCGAAGATCGTGGCGCAAGCGGCGCAGAGACTGGCGGCCCTGGCATGAACGCGTTTTCCGAGCAATGGCTCAGCCTGCGCGAAAACGCCGACGATCGCGCGCGCGACCGCGGGCTTCGCGACGCTGTCGGGCAAACCTTCGCCGGAAAGTCCGAAATGCGGATCGTCGATCTGGCTTGCGGCGCCGGCGCCAATCTGCGGGGACTGGCGCCGGTCCTGCCCGCGCGGCAGCATTGGCTGCTGGTCGATTGCGATCGCGCCCTGCTGGTCGACGCCAGAAAGCGGCTCGCGCAATGGGCCGATTCCGTCGAACACGATGATCCCCTGGTCGTGACCCGGCAGCGACGCCGCATCGAAATCACCTTTTTGCAAGCGGATCTGGCGGCCGATCTGGCCTGCCTTGCTCCTCCGCTTGACCTGGTCGCCTGCTCGGCTTTTTTCGACCTGGTCTCGACCGCCTGGATCGACCGCCTTTGCGCCGATCTTGCGCGGAAAAACTTGCCGCTCTATGCCTGCCTGACCTATTCGGGCGAGCAGGACTGGCGGCCTCCGCATCCCCTCGACGGAGAGGTTTTGCGCGCTTTTCATCTGCACCAGGCCAGCGACAAGGGGTTTGGCCGCGCGGCGGGACCCGATGGCGGCGAAGTGTTGCGGAAAGCGCTCGAGGCGCGCGCCTTCGATGTCGTGACGGCGCCGAGCCCCTGGCGGCTTGGCGCGGGCGACGCGCGGCTGATTCGGTCGCTGGCCGGGTCGATCGCGCAAGCTGTGACGCAAACGGCGCTGGCGCCGGCGGAAAACATCGAGGCGTGGCGGCAAGCGCGGCAGGAGGCGTCCGGCTGCGACATCGGCCATGTCGATCTTTTCGCGCGACCGGGCGAATTTCCCGTCACCTGAAACCGCGCCGGAGATCGCAATCGAACAGGATATCGCCGCCGCCGAGAAGGTGGATTTCCGCGCGAGGGCGCAGCGCCATTTCGAGCTTGGCGATGGCCGACAGCTCGAAGCCGGTGCGCCCCGAACCGATGATGACAGGCGAGATCAGCACATGCAGCCGATCGACGCAGCCGGCCTCGATGAATCCGGCGATGGTTTTAGGGCCGCCTTCGATGAGCAGGCGGCGATGGCCGCGCGCGAACAGGGCCGCGACAATGGCCGGCGGCGATATCCGCCCGTCGCAGGCGTCAAGCCGGACAAGCTCCGCGTCAACAGAGGCGCGGCAAGGCGCTGCGCTGACCAGCAGCCGCGCCGCGCCGTCGCGGGCGAGCCATCGGCCGCCGCAACCGAGGCGCCCGCGCGGATCGATCGCCACGCGCGCCGGATTGGCGCCGGCGACCCTGCGCACCGTCAGGCGGGGATCGTCCGCGACA
Source organism: uncultured Alphaproteobacteria bacterium (assembly GCA_963828185.1). Classification (GTDB taxonomy): domain Bacteria; phylum Pseudomonadota; class Alphaproteobacteria; order Rhizobiales; family Beijerinckiaceae; genus Rhodoblastus. The sequence continues at coordinate 512,933 of CAWHDV010000002.1, forward strand.
ACGGTGCCCGCCCCGACGACCACCGCGTCGACATGCGCGCGAATGCGGTGCAGATGATCGAGCGCCGCATCGCCGTTGATGCCGCGCGACTCGCCGCTGGCCGTCGCCACCCTGCCGTCGAGCGATTGGCCGATTTGCGCCACGACAAACGGCCGGTCCGGCGTGGCGGCGGCAAACGGAGCGAAGGGATCACGCATACCTGTGGTCATCGCGGCGTTCCATCTGGTTGGGTGCAACCGCAACGGTTTGGCGCGCGAGAGGTTTCGTCGACGCTTCGAGCCTCCCTCAATCGTGCGAAGCCCTCCCCGCCGTCAGCAGCAGGCTCGCGATGCGCTCGGCAAGCATCACGCCCGTGATCGGCTTGCGCAGCATGGCCAAGGAGCTGTCGACGGGGCCTCCGAACACGGCTTCGGCTTCGGCGGTATAGCCCGTCAGCAAAATCGCGGGCAGGCCTGGCCTTTGCTCCTGCGCCGCCCTGATCAGGGTGAGCCCGTCCATGGCGGGCATCGAGAAGTCGGAGACGAGCGCGTCGAAACGCTCGTCGGCGTTCAGCAACGCCAGGGCGGCGGCGGCGCTCGCGACCGGCACGACGGAATAACCGTGATGGGAGAGTTCTTCGCCCACCACCTGCAGCACGGGCTCGTCGTCATCGACCAGCAGGATACGCGCCGCCGCCGGCTCAGGCGAAGGCGCATCGCGCCCGGCCTTGTCGGCGTTGCGCGCGTTGGACGCCGGCAGCCAGATCGTCACTTTGGTTCCGCTTCCCGGCGCGCTCTCCACCGACAGGGCGCCGCCGGATTGTTCGGCGAAACCGCGCGCCATCGACAGGCCAAGTCCGGTCCCCTTGCCCTTCTCCTTGGTGGTGAAGAACGGCTCCAGCGCGCGGGCGAGCGTCTTCTCGTCCATCCCCGCGCCAGTGTCGGAGACGCAGAGGCGGATATAGTCGCCGGGCTCGAGATTTACGCTGTTTTCGCGGGCGGGAATTGCCTCGAGATCGGCCGAAAAGGCGATGACTTCGTCGCCGTCGAGCGCATCGCGCGCATTGGTCGCGAGATTGACCAGCGCCGTCTCGAGTTGGCTCTGGTCAACCTGGGCGTGCGGCAAGCCGGGCTTGACGCCAAGCCGCACGGTGATGGAGGCGCCCATTGTATGCGCCAGGACTTCCCGCACGCCATCGAGGACGGCGCCGACGTTCACCGGTTCGGCGTGCAGATCGTCACGCCGCGCAAAGGCGAGCAGACGCCGGGTGATGGAGGCGCCGCGTTCGGAGGCGTCCTCCATCAGCCGCGCATATCGCGTCACCTTCGCGACGTCGCAAAGGTTGCGCTTGATCAGGCTTGCGCTGCCCGACACCGTTTGCAGAATGTTGTTGAAGTCATGGGCGACGCCGCCGGCCAGTTCGCCGAGGGCGCTCATCTTCTCGGCCTGGGCGAGACGCGCCTGCGTCGCCTCGCGCGCCGCGACTTCCTCCCGCACCCTTGTCTCGAGATCGGCGTTGAGGAGTCGCAACTCGTCCTCAGCCCGCCGCAGGGCGGTCACGTCGGCGACGCTCTCCATGACCGCCGCCGGATTCCCTCCCGCGTCGCGCTGCAGCACTTTCCGCGCCGCGACGATGATTTCCGTCCCGTCGCGTCGCCGGTGCCTCAGGTCGCCCGACCATTCGCCCTCACGCAGCAAGACGGTTTCGATCTCCTGCAAAGAAACGGGGAAAACAGTTTCGAGCAATTCATGCGCCGACCTGCCGACCGCTTCCTTCGCGCTCCAGCCGTAAATGCGCTCGAATCCGGCCGACCAGAACAGGATTACGCCGTCCAGCTGGCGCACGATGACGGCGCTGAGATCGAGCATGGCCAGGAGATGGCGCGACTGCGCTTCGCGCTCGGCCAAAACAGTCTCGACCGCCTGCTGGGCGGTGATGTCGATATTGTTGCCACACCAATGGGTGATGCGGCCATGCGCGTCCCGGACTGGCTGGGCGCGGCTCAGGAAGGTGCGATAGTCTCCGCCGGCGCTGCGCAGCGGGAAGATCATGTCGAATGGCTCGCCGGTCGCCAGCGACTCCGTCCAGCGCTCGACCACCTCGTCGACCGTGCGCGGATCATGCACGGATTTCCAGCCCCAGCCCTCCATCTCCGCCGGAGTGGTCCCGGTATAGTCGTACCAGCGCCGGCTATACCAGTAGATGTAGCCGGTCTCGTCGGCGATCCAGCTGAAAACGGGCTGGTTGTCGGCCAGCAGGCGAAAGTTCTCGTCGGGAATCTCTCGCCGCATCTGGCGCTTGACCGGTTCCGACATGGGCGCCTCGCAAGCCGGCTCGAGGATCGGGGGAAACGAGTTCGTGTGCGTCAGCTAAACCACTGATAGCCCGATTAAACTAAATCCTGTCAATGATTTCAACCGAACTTTTCGACCCCTGGCCAAGATCGCGCCGGAGGCCGGGCGCCGCGAGGAGCGCCCGCAAATGGAACCCGACCGATTGTTGGCGATTAAAGGTCCGCCGAACATTTTTCACGTCATGAGCGGAGGATGCCGATGGCTTCGACCAGCGCTTCGCCTCGAACGGCCGAGGGGAGGACTCCGATTGCAGCCCAGTTTTCTGTCTGCCTTGTCGTCAACGGCGTCGAGCGCCGGCTTGCATTGCCGCCGTGGACGACCCTGCTCGACGCGCTGCGCGACCATCTCGGCCTGACCGGAACGAAAAAAGGCTGCGACCACGGCCAGTGCGGCGCCTGCACGGTGCTGGCCGACGGGCGGCGGATCAACGCCTGCCTGCGGCTGGCCGTGATGAGCGATGGCGCTGACATCACCACCATCGAGGGGCTGGCGACTGACGGCGCGCTGCATCCGCTGCAGCAGGCCTTCATCGACCATGACGCCTTCCAGTGCGGCTATTGCACGCCCGGGCAAATCTGTTCGGCCGCCGGCATGATCGCTGAAGGCGGGGCGCGCACGGCCGACGAGATCCGCGAACTGATGAGTGGCAATCTCTGCCGTTGCGGCGCCTATCCCAACATCGTCGCGGCGATCCGGCAAGCGATGGCGCAACCATGATCAACTTCGATTATTTTCGCGCGACCGACATAGCCGACGCCGTGCGACGGATCGCCGCCGACACAGGCGCCAGGGTCATCGCCGGCGGCACCAATCTCATCGACCTGATGAAGGAGGACGTCGAACGGCCAAGCCGCCTGATCGACATTTCGCGGCTTCCGCTCAAGGCGGTCGAGGAAATTGCGGGAGGGGTGGTGCGCATCGGCGCGCTGGTTGCCAATTCCGACCTCGCCTGGCATCCGCTCGTCGAGCAGCGCTATCCCATGCTGTCGAGCGCGATCATGGCCGGCGCCTCGCCGCAATTGCGCAACATGGCGACGACCGGCGGCAATCTGCTGCAACGGACGCGCTGCCATTATTTCTACGATCCGGCGACGCCGTGCAACAAGCGCGAGCCTGGCGGCGGATGTCCCGCGCGCGATGGCCTCAACCGCATGCACGCCATTCTCGGCGCGAGCGACGCCTGCGTCGCCACCCACCCTTCCGACATGTGCGTCGCGTTGGCCGCACTGGAGGCGGTGGTGCGCGTGGCGGGTCCGACGGGCGAACGAGCGATCCCCTTCGCCGATTTCCATCGCCTGCCGGGCGAGACGCCGCAGCGCGACACGAACCTTCGTCCCGACGAAATCGTCACGGCGATCGAACTGCCCCCGAAAGGCTTTGCCCTGAACCATACCTATCTGAAAATCCGCGACCGCCACTCCTACGCTTTTGCGCTCGTGTCCGTGGCGGCCGGCCTCGAACTCGACGGCGGCGTCATCAGGGACGCCCGGCTGGCGCTCGGCGGCGTCGCCGCAAAACCCTGGCGCGACCAGGAGGCGGAAGCGGCGCTGCGCGGCCAGCCGCCGGGTCCCGCCGCTTTCGCTCAGGCGGCGGAGCTTGTTTTGCGCGACGCGCGTGGCCTCGCGCAAAATTCCTTCAAGATCGAGCTGGCGCGGCGCGCCATCGTCCGCGCGCTGACGCAGGCCGCGAACGGCGAGCCGCAAATCCAGTCCGACAAGACGATCCGGTGAGCCCCATGACGATTCGCGGTGGCGCTCCCCATATCGGAACCGCGACATCCCGCATCGATGGCCACGCGAAGGTCACCGGCCAGGCGAAATACGCGGCGGAATTTTCTCCCCCGATCTCGCCCATGCCGTCGTCGTCGCATCGACGATCGCCAGGGGCCGCATCACGCGGATCGACACAAGCGGCGCCTTGCGGATCGCGGGCGTGATCGACGTGCTGACGCACCAGAATAGACCCCGCATGGCCGGCGACGACGCCGCCTACAAGGACGATGTCGCGCCGCAGGGTTCGCCGTTCCGGCCGCTCTACAATGACAGGGTGCTTTTCAGCGGACAGCCTGTGGCGCTCGTGCTGGCCGAGGATTGGGAGACCGCCCGCTTCGCCGCTTCGCAAGTCCGTGTGGACTACCAGCAGGAGGCGCACGCGACCGACCTTTTTCGCCAGCGCGAAAAGGCCTTCACGCTTGCCGGCGAGGCCTTCGCCATGTCGCTCGCCAAGCCGCGCGGCGACGTCGAAACGGCGCTGGCGCGATCGCAGGTTCGCCATGCGGCGGAATATTATATTCCGATCGAGCACCACAATCCGATGGAGCTTTACGCCGCGACGGTTCGCTGGGAGGGCGACGGCAAGCTCACGGTTCATGACAAGACGCAGGGCGTGCAGAACGTCCAGCGCTGGCTCTGCGGCGTCCTCGACATGAAGCCGGAGGATTTGCGCGTCCTGTCGCCTTACGTCGGCGGAGCCTTCGGCTCGGGCCTGCGCCCGAATTATCAGGCGGCGCTGGCGGCGCTGGCGGCCCTTGCGCTGCGTCGCTCGGTCCGACTCGTGCTGAGCCGCCAGCAAATGTACGCGCTGAGTTGCCGGCCGGCGAGCATCGAGACGCTTGCGCTGGGCGCCGACCCTGACGGGACGCTTCAGGCGATCACGCACGAGGCGACGGCGATGACTTCGCAATACGAGGCCTTTGCCCGCAACGACACCACCTGGTCGGGCGTTCTCTATGACTGCGCCAACGCGCGCTATGCGCACAAACTGGCGCGGCTCGATCTTCCCACGCCTTGCGACATGCGCGCGCCGGGCGCGGCGACCGGCATGTTTGCGCTCGAATGCGCGATGGACGAACTTGCGGTGGCGCTGAAGCTCGATCCGTTGGCGCTGCGGCTGCGCGCCTATTCGGATCTCGACCAGAATGACGGCGTCCCCTTCACCAGCAAGGCTTTGCGCTCCTGCTACAGCGAGGGCGCCGCGGCGTTCGGCTGGGGGCGTCGAAGCCCGGAGCCCCGCTCGATGCGCGACGGCAAACAGCTGGTCGGCTGGGGCATGGCCACGGGCGTCTGGGAAGCCTTGCAGATGCCGTTCGCTGTCCGCATAAGCCTGTCGGTCAATGGCCACGCCGAGGTGGCCTGCGCCACTTCCGATATCGGCACGGGCACCTATACGATCATGGCGCAAGTGGCCGCCGACATGCTCGGCCTGCCGCTCGACTCCATCAGCGTTGAACTCGGCGATTCCGCCTTGCCGCAAGCGCAGGTCGAGGGCGGATCGTGGACAGCGGCGTCGGTGTCGAACGCGATCGCCAACGCCGCCGAGGCGGTGCGGAGCGAATTGCTTGACCTGGCCAGGAGGGCGCCCAATTCGCCTTTCGCCGATCTGGGGCTCGAAGACGTTTCGTTCGCCGACGGAACGATGGTCAACCGTAGCGACCCGTCTCGCATGGCGTCCTTCGCGGACGTGATGCGCCTCGCCGGGGTGGAGCGGATCGAGCAGGAACGATCGAGCAATTTCAAGCGCGACAACGAACACGCGCGCAACACGCACTCGGCGGTTTTCGCCGAAGTGAAAGTCGACGAGCAATTGGGCGTCATCCGAGTCACGCGCGTCGTCAGCGCGGTCGCGGCCGGACAAATCCTCAACCCGAAAACTGCGCGCAGCCAGATTTCAGGGAGCGTCGTGTGGGGGATCGGCATGGCGCTGCATGAGGAAACGCTTGTCGATCACGCCTTCGGGCGCGTCATGAACGCCAACATCGCCGAATACCATATTCCGACCAACGCCGACGTCGGGGAAATCGAGGTGATCTTCGTCGATGAACCGGATGCGATCATCAATCCGCTGGGCGTCAAGGGACTGGGAGAAATCGGCATCGTCGGCGTCGCCGCGGCGATCGCCAACGCCGTCCATCACGCCACCGGAGCGCGCGTGCGCGACCTGCCGATCACCCTGGACAAGCTGACGCGATCACCGGCGTGAGGCGGGAGGGCATGACGGCGAGAAGTGCGGCGTCTAGTTCAGGACGCCTTCGAGCGTGCGCTGAAGCTGATGCTGGAAAATGGGTTTGAACAGCGTCGCCGCGGGATGGGCGCCGTCGATCCTCGCCACGTTCGCCGGCTCGCGCGAACCGGTGATGAATACGACCGGGCAACCGCTCGCGCTGCGGATTTCCAGCGCCGCGTCCACGCCGTCCTTGGCGCCCTTGAGCCTGACGTCCATGAGTACGAGGTCCGGATGCGTCGTCGCCGCCGTTCGCACCGCGCCGTCGGCCGTGTCGGCGATTCCGCAGACGATGAGGCCGAGGTCGGAAACCATGTCCGACAGCAGTTCGGCGATCAGAAACTCGTCCTCGACGACAAGCACCTTTTGTCCGGTCCGCATCAGCTTCTCCTTTGAATCGGAAACGCCACGACGACTTGCGTTCCGCCGTCGAAGCCCGCGCTGAGTTCGCCGTCGATCTGCTTCACCAGTCCCTTGATGATCTTCCCGCCCGTGCCTGAGCCGCTGAGGAGCTTCGCATGTCCTTCCTCCGAGGCGCCATTGTCGCGGATGGTGACGATTCCCCTCGCCGCGGCGCGATGGAATTCGAGCGAAACCAGCGCCGGACCTTGCGCTGGATGCGCGTGTTTCACGGCGTTGCTCAACAATTCCGTCACGATCAGACCCAGCGGCACGGCGACGTCCAGCCCGAGTTTTACGCGCCCCTGCGCGACGGCGACCTTGAGCCTCCCGTCCGCTGCGAAGGTCGTTTCGATCTTGGCCGCGAGCTCATGAAAAAAGCCCGAGAGTTCGATTGTTTCGAGATCCTCCGACGCCATCAATTGCTGATGCACCAGACCGATCGTATAGACCCGCTGGCGCAGCTGGCCGAGCCAGTCCTTCAGGCGCGCATCGACGGTTTGGCGCATTTCCATCGCCGCCAGCGCGTCGACCACCTGGAGATTGTTCTTCACGCGGTGATAGACCTCGCGCAGCAGGAGATCGCGCTGCGTGACCGCGGCCTCCAGCGCCGCGCTGCGTTCGTTCAGGCTCCGCTCGGCGCTCTTGATGTCGGTGATGTCGCGCGTGACCATGGCGAAGCCGATGATCGCGCCGGCCGCGTCGCGCACCGGGGCCAGGCTGACGGAGCTATCGCGCGTCTCCCCCTCGAGGTTCGACATCAGCGTCTGCCAGCGGACGAAAGTCGCCCCCGTCCGCGCGTCGCGCAATTTCGCGGCGGCGGCCTTTCGCGCGTCCGGGTGGAACAACTCGACGGCCGATCGACCCTGCGCGTCGTCGGAGCGGATGCCAAAGGCCTCCGCGGCCGCATCGTTCACGGAGAGGATCGCCCCATCGAGATCGAGGGCGAATATGGGGTCCGGCGCCTGTCGCAAGACCGTCGCCATGTAACGTTCCGACAGCAGGATATGCCGATCTCGCCGCTCGCTTTCGCCGCCTGGCGACCGCAGGGCGATCTGCGCATTGATGCGCTCGCGCACCGCCGCGACGGCCACAAGGTGGCGCGAGGCGCGCGCGGCTTCGAAGATCACCGCGGTCGTCTTGGGCATCGGATCCGCCGAGGCGGCGGTCCAGGCGTCCGACAGGCTGGGCACGAAAGGCAAAGTCGCGCGAAATTTCTCAAGCTGCGGATTGTCGACCAGGAAGACCACCTGCGCCGAGGGACTGCCTTGTCTGAGACGATCGGCGGCGGCATAAGGCTGCATGGCCCTGGGTCCGATGACAATGACGTCGCCATTCGTCACAGCGCCTGCATCGGCGCCACGATCGTCGAGATCGACCGCCGTGACGCTGGCCGTCCTGTCGCACCGCAGGATTTCCGACAGGCGGCGGGCCGCGCCGTCGAGACCGGTCAGGAACACCGTATAAGCGGCCTTTTCAGCCACATCCACGATCCTTACAGCAGAGGAAGCCCGACCAGGGTATGGCCAAGCCAGTTCCTGAGAAGATGCGATGTCGGCGACATGATATGCGCCGCTTGCGCGTCACGCAGCAGGCGCGCGATCTTGCCGTTTTCTCCATAACCGCTGCCGCCCACCAGGCTCATGGCGTCGCTCGTCACCGAGACGGCCATTTCGGCGACGTCGATCTTGGCGGCGAACAAGGCCCGCGACGCCAGTGTCGAGCCCGCGTCGCCCAACCGGGCGGCGTGATGGACAAGCTGCCGCGCCCGCTCGATGCGCACCCACATGTCGGCGACCTGGTCGGACAATACGTCGAGCGAGCCGAGGATCTTGCCCGTGTGGTCGTGCCTGCGCCGGGAGAGATGAGCGATCGCGGCCTCGAGCGCCGCTCTGGCGACGCCGAGATAGACGCCCGACATGGCGATGAGGAAATAGGGCGCGACCACTTCGAAGACGTACCAGAGTTCATCGCCGAACGACCCGAGCAGATTTTGCGCGGGCGCCCGGACATTGTCGAGCCTCAGACCGCGCGAACTATTGCCGCGCATGCCCAGTCCGCGCCAGGGCTCCTGCCATTCCAGGCCGGGCGCGCCGGCGTCCACGACGATGCAGGAAAAACTGCCCGGATCAAGCTCCTGTCCGGGAGGAACCGCGGAGACGACATAGGAATTGGCATGGCCGCCATTGGTCACGAAGCTCTTGCGGCCATTGAGCCGGAAGCCTCCATCTTCCGCCTCGGCGACGGCGCGCGGCAGATAGAAATGCGACCCGGTCTCCGGCTCGCTCAAGGCCAGGGTCGTGAGATGGCGGCCTTCGGCGATGGGGCGAAGGTATCGCTCGCTCTGGAAGGGCGTGGCCTTCGCCGAGAGAACCTTGGAGGCGACGCAGTGCATGCCGAAGCACATGGCGGTCGAGCTGCAGGCGGCGCCGAGTTCCTCGTTGAGGATCGCCAGCGCCAACAGGCCCAATTCGAGACCGCCGCAGGAGCGCGGGATGTGCAGCCCGAGCAGTCCCGCATCGGCGAGGGCGCGCAATCCCGCCCGCGGCCATTCGGCGTCGCGATCGACCTCGCCGGCGTTCGGCTCCAGCACCTCGACCGCTATACGCGAACCCAGGTCCTTCACTTTCGCCACGGACGAAACTTCTGCCTCTGCGACCTTTCCGAGCATGGGAACTCCCATCCAGACGATCTCCGACGAACGCGGCCGACCGACCGCGGCTCCGCCCTCGGCAAAGCCGCCTTGCGGCGGACGCAATTATCAGAAAACGGCTAGGCCATAGCTTTTCGCGACAAGCGCACGCCTTGAGCGCACCCGAACCACAAACTGTTAGGACAATTCACTGCCAAGTCAAGCAAAGGCCTTGCAGACGCAATACTTCAGCTTTGCTTTGCAATGGGGCTCGCCGTAACTTGAAATGGGGCTCGCCGTAACTTTATATGCGGTTTGCCGTGCTTGATGCGCATTTCGAGAAAAGCGTGGCAGGCCCTCCCCATGGACGGCGCAGCGCAAGGGAACCGCTTTCTTCGCCAACTCTGTTGAGTTCCACCGAGAACTGACCCGTTAAGGCCGAAAATTTCCACTGAGATTTGACCCATGTTTTGACCCCACCCTTGCTGTTTTCAGCGGGGGGCAACGGAGTGATCGACATGGCGTTATTGAGCGTTATCCGCCGCTGGGCCTTTTCGGACCAGCTTTCGATCGGGGAGATCGCACGGCGAACCGGCTTGTCGCGGAACACGATCCGCAAATATCTGCGCTCGGATGAGATGGAGCCGAAGTGCAAGGTTCCTGACCGGCCGAGCAAGTTTGCGTGATGTTTTTTCGCCGATAAATTGTCGGCCTGGCTGAAGACCGAGGACACGCGGCCGCGCAAGCAGAAGAGCACGACGAAGCAATTGCATGCCGATCTGGCCGCGCTGGGAACGGCGGTCGATCGCGTGCTGATCGGCAAGCAGCGGCAGGTCAATGCGCGATTCCTGGCCATGACCAGCCGTTATCTGTTCGGCGCCGACTTCTGCAATCCGGCCTCCGGCTGGGAAAAGGGTCAGGTAGAGAAGAACGTCCAGGACGCCCGCCACCGGTTTTGGCAACCGACGCCGAGCTTTCCCACGTTGGAGGCGCTGAATGATTGGCTGGAGCAGCGCTGCAAGGCGCTGTGGCAAGAGATACCACATGGAAGCCAGCCCGGAACGATCGCCGAGGTCTGGGCGAGCGAGGCGCCGGCTCTGATGCCGCTTGCCCGGCCCTTCGATGGCTTTGTCGAATAGAGCAAGCGCGTCTCGCCGACCTGCCTCATCCATCTGGAGCGCAACCGCTACAGCGTGCCGGCTTCCTTCGCTAATCGCCCGGTCAGCCTGCGCGTCTATCCCGAGCGCATCGTCATTGCTTTGCGAGCATCCGCAGATCATCACAACCGGTCTCACAGAGGCCAAGGCCAGACGGTCTATGATTGGCGCCATTATCTGGCGGTGATCCAGCGCAAGCCGTGCGCCCTGCGCACTGGCGCGCCCTTCGTCGAACGGCCTGGCGGCGATCAGGAGATGGCGGAGATCCTGGCCTTGGTGCTGCACCATGACGAGCAGGCCGTGCTCTGCGCCGTTGAACTGGCCTTGGGCGCCGGCGCGCCGACCAAGACGCATGTCCTTTCAATCTGCTGCATCGACTGGTCGACGACAAACCGGCCCCGGCAGCGGTAGAGACGCCGCAGGCTCTGGTCCTGAACCGAGAACCGCGCGCCGACGTCCAGCGCTGTGACGCCTTGAGCGGGACGCATGAGGGACGCCAATGGAAACCTCTCCTCGTCATGATCCCGCCAGCGCGGAGATCGTCATCATGTTGCGCAGCCTGAAAATGTAAGCATCGCTCGGTCGCCTATCAGATCAGACGGCGCGCTTTCCCGCACCGGCAACTGCCCGGTTAAGCCCGTTTAGCGTTATTCCGCCTATAATTCTGACGCGCTCGCAATCCACCGGCGTCGATTGTCATATAGTTCCGTCTTGCTAACATCGTATTTCTTTTGGTAAATTCTGCGCGTCCGTGCGCCATTCCGTTTGTTTTTGTGAGGATGCGAGCCATGGCCCGCCCGACCCCTTCCGCTCTGCGTCGGCTCTTTCGTGCCGGAGATTTAGCACATAGGCCCTTGCCGCCGAGCGAGGACGCTAAACTTGTCATGGGCAAGCCCGAACCAGCGTTGCCTAACGGGCGGGCAGTCGGCCAAAAGACGCCGGGTTTATCTTCGAAGATCGCCTGTAGACTCTGCGCGCTTTCTTTGTTTTTGGCCGCATCGAACGTTCAAGCGTCTGGCGCGACCTACTTCATGTCGCCGACGGGAAATGATGCTGGTGATGGCCTGAGTTTTTCTTCCGCTTGGTTGACGCCTAATCATCCGCTCAACTGTGGCGACACAATCATCCGCGCCGCAGGAACATATGACGCGGCGAACTTCGTCGCCGGAAGATGGGGTGTCGTCCACAATTGCCCGTCCGCCGATGGGATTTATTTCGCACGTTTGATTTGCGCAGGTCCCTATGTGACGTCCTGCACTATCAAGACCACAACCGAGGGCATGCGCGTAGATCGGTCGAATTGGGCGGTGATAGGCGGATTCTACTCCTCTTCCGGCGGCGGCTGTCTGTGGGCCGCGCCTACCAGGTCAGAGACCATCCACCATGTCGCTTTTATCAATGTTGTCGCAAGCGGGTGCCAATACAACGGAATTGCCGCATCCATCTACGCCGCCAAACCAATCTACGCGGTTGACCAATTCGCCGTTGTTGGCGCCGTTGTCTATAACGCGGCCCAGGGTCGCGCGGAGTGCTTCGCGGGGGTGTCTGACTATGATCCGAGCAATTTTGATCACTCCCCCGGCGCTCACGTCTTTGTGGCAGGAGTATTTTCATATTCAAACATTGATCCGATTGGCTGCGCCAATAACTTAAATTCAGACGGCGAAGGGATTATTTTCGATAATTGGTCAAATTCCCAAAATTCGAGAATTCCATACACCGGGCAAGGCGTCGTCGAACAATCCATGCTTATTGGCAACGGCGGCGCAGGATTCGAGGCTGGCCAGACGACCGACGCGCCGATTGTCGTCTTCTCGACGACAATATACGGCAATGCCCAATTTTCGGCGATGGCCGGGACTTGGCGCGGCGAGTTCTTCTTGAACCAAAGTCCAGGACCCATATTGGCTTCCAAGAATATCGTAAAATCAACAGTTGAAACGCAAAATGGATATCGGAATTTCGCGGCTTTCAACGGCGAGGGATCCGCCCATAATTTGGTTGCCGACAATTATTTGCGCGGTGTTTCCGGCAACAACACGATGACACGACATTCAGGCGACTTCGCTTTTGGCTCCAACATTTACGAAGACCCACAATTCGCCAACCCCACGATCCCAGCCGAGCCGCGGTGTGGGGAATCGGAGACGACCACGGCTTGCATGAAGGATGTTATCGCAAATTTCACGCCGCAAGCCCCGGGAGCTTCGGGATTCGGTTATCAGCCGCCTGGCAAATGCCGGCCGGATCCATACTTTCCCGTTTGGCTCAAGGGCGTTGTTCCCGCGGGAGTCATCACCAAGCCCTGCAATATGTGAGCAAAGCGTAACGCCGCCATGATTCTGGGTCGGGCTCCGGGCCATGGGCATGGCTCGCGTCGCGAACGATCTGCGCTATTGAACGCAATGCGCCGCCCCGCATCGAGGGGAGCCCTTGCGCAACGCAAGCTGCCGCGCCAATACTTAGGCTGCGGAATTGCACGCGGGCGATGATTTCCCCTAAACGAGAAGACAGAAGGGAAACGGAAGTTTTTGTGAAGCAGGCCGCTTGGGCTCATGCGCCCGTGGCCGAAAAAAAAGCTTCCAGGCGACGGTGGCGACCGGCCTGTGCAAAGAAGTCGGCAAAAACGTTCCAAGGGGCTAAAGCTTGGAAAGCGTTCTGGAGGAGAGATGGGCGATAGAAAAAGAGATGCCACAATCGACATAGCTCGTGGCATTGCCATGATTCTGGTTGTATTTGGTCATTCTGCTGAAATTTTCTTTTCCCCGGCCATGCGGACAGACGGCGCATTCGATAATAATGCATTTGAAGTATGGCGAATGATATACAGCTTTCACATGCCCGCATTTTATTTCATATCCGGCACAACAGCCGTGGCGATGCGTGAACACAATGTTGTCGGCATTCTGAAATCGAGCGCCGCTTTGGTGTTTTTCGCGGGCGCAACGCACTTACTCACATTGCCTGGGGTGATCGCCCTGGATGCGCATTTGGGAATCGCCAAATACGGAGGCTCGTTTGTGCGCGCGGCATTTTGGCCGGTTATATCAATGAATAATTATTGCAACGTATTGACATGGTTCTTGGCTTCGTTGGCGATCGTGAGACTTTACGCCTACTTCGTACTCAAAGGCCGCGCACCATTCAAAATTATTGCCATTTTGTTCGCCGGAATCGCCGCGTTGTTCGGAAGCTATTTTAATACCGGAATATTACAGATACCCAATATCTTTTACGGTTTAATCTTTTTTTTAAGCGGCCTGGCATTTGCTAATAATTATGGCGTTATAGCTAAATATGCGGGCCAGCGCGCCGCTCTTGTGGTAGCATTGATGCTCGCGTTACTGCTTTTAACATACAGCCGCAATTACGGGAGTCCCGCAGATCCATTCATCCGCGTAACATACGATAAATTGCCAAAATTCGCGGTTGTGATGGCCGTCGGGCGCGTTGGATTTATTCCGCTGTTTTTCGTTTCCGCCTATTGCGGGACGCTCAGTGTCGTCTTCGCAGCAAAATTGCTTGGGTCTCAGAAGTGGGTTGGTTATATTGAATATATTGGAAAAAATACGATAGAGCTTGTGATGATAAACGGCGCCGTGTTTGTGCTCGTGGAGCCTGTGCTCGCGCGAACGATTGATGTGAGACCCGATGGCTGGGTCGTATGGTCGTTGGCCATAACGATGTTGCAATTCGCGATAGTCCCTTTGGTCGGGCCCGCCATCAATTGGTTGTATAGGCAGTGTCAGAAGGCGGGAGAGATCGCAGCGACTTACGCAACCGTCGCTTTTGCGCGAATTTTTCCGCGTCCCGCGCTCAAGTAGCGATCAGCGATGTCAAAGCGCGTCCCCATTTTTGTCCGCGACGTCAAAAAAGCCGTCATCAGCCGCGAAATTTCGTGACGAAACAACCGGCAAGCGAAATCCGGTTCTTCTTCAGGCCTCTGCTGGACGGCGCAATGGATTTCGGGTTAAATTGTAGGAGGTTATTCGCAAGGCGGCAATGCGCGTCTGAGAGCATCCCAGTTTGGAAGTTGTTCTTGACGGAGGGGACCTTGGCTCCTGATACTTCGGAAATCGTTGAACAAAACGATATTGTCGTCGATGAGAACACGATCGCTCGCTACAAGGCGAATTACAGCTTGACGGCGGACGCGCCCGTAACCGCCGAAATGGTGCGCCACCATTGGGTTCTCGAACGAAATCTGACCAAGCGCCTGCTTGCGTCCGGTCCCGACGAACGCGCGGAGGTGTTTGAAAGCTGCTATACGACACTTTATCGGGAGTGCGACTGGTTAAATCAGTTCTGCCAACCGCGCTACAAATCTGAAGATCTTAGTTATCAGCATTTCCTTCAGCTGCTAGGGTCCGCGAAGACGGTTTACGAGATCGGTTCGGGCCAAGCGAGGCTCATAAAATACCTCGCGCGGCATGGATATGCGTGCACCGCGACCGAGATAACGACGGAACGCGGCGAATGTTACGCCGAAGAAAGCGCCAATTTGGAATGGCATACTTCGGATGGCGTCAATCTTGAGCGCTTTGAGCCGTCAAATCATTATGATGTCGCGATATCGACGCAAGTCATAGAGCATATTCATCCATCCGATTTGATAACTCACTTGCGAGGCGTCCGCGAAATTCTTAAAGACGGTGGAAAATATATATTTAATACACCACATAAGCTTTTTGGTCCACACGACTTATCTTTGGTGTTCCAAAAAGATGTTGCAATGTGCATGCATTTAAAGGAGTACTATTACTTTGAGCTAGCTGCGGCCCTGCGAGAGGCCGGCTTTACGGAGCTAAAAGGTATATTTTTGCCGCCAGCCCGAATGCGCAAGATGGTGAGCTTTACGCTCGAGTCGCCTGTTTACCTCAAATACCTGATGGGATGCGAGCGTGCGCTTGTCGGAACTGAGCAGCGGACCGGCTGGCGACCGCCGATCTTGGTCTTGAGGGCGCTGGGCTTTACCGCCGACGTTTTCATGACGGCCACCAAGAAGTCTTGATGCCGCACACGGCGAGGGGAAGCTGGCGTGATGCTTGATACTCGTAAAATTCGGCTTGAATTGCTTGAAATCGGGCGTTTTGTCGCGGCGCTGCTTGTCGCCGTGTTTCATATCGAGAGTTCCATTCGAAAGCAATATCCCGATTACACACTTGATATCTTTCGATATGGTCATGCTGGAGTTGAATATTTCTTTGTCCTTAGCGGCTTTGTCATGTATTGGGTCCACAACTATGATATAGGACTGAAGCATAAGGGCATCGTATTTTTGAAAAAACGCGCCATACGAATTCTTCCAATGTATTGGCTCGCATTATTGTCTATGCTTGTGGGGCTTGTGGCGTTTCCGCACTTACGCGAAGGGGCCACGTCGTCGATGGTAAATAATTTATGCGATTTATTCCTTCTGCCGCACCAAGGGGAGATGCTATTGGGTGTCGCCTGGACACTGCGGCAAGAATTTGTGTTCTATATGGTGTTTTTCGTCGTCATAATTTTGCGAAAACGGAACTGGTTACCGCTGATTATATGGCAAATAGCAATTGTCGTCGCTTTGATGGCGGGATATCCTGTCGATGCAAACCCGTGGCTAAAAACAGCGTTCAGCGTATATAATTTGGGTTTCGGCGCCGGGTGCTTGCCGCATTCTGCGCCGCGAGATGGCGTCCAATGCATCCAGTCGGATATGCGGGAGTTGGGCTATTTGCGTATATAGTTCTGCTGTTTTGCGACTGGTTTATTGGGCGTGGGAGCACATATATCGTGCCGGCCTTGGGAGAGCATTTTGGCCCCATTCTTTATATTGGCGCCGCTAGCCTTCTCATATTTGGCATGGCCGCGTCCGAGATTGCGAGTCCGAAAAGGCGCAATGCAATTGTGGCCCTTCTCGGCGGCGCGTCATATACGCTTTATCTTTTCCACGGAGTGATGACTTCGGTCGTGATCCGGGGCATCCGTTCTGCATTGCCGCGAATGGGTGCGGGCGTCGCGTTCCCAATTTTGGTTGCGATTGCGGTTTTCGGAGCGATATTTGTCCACCTCGCGATTGAAACGCCGACATTGAGCATTTTTCGCCCCAAGCTCGCGCCGAGGGCTAACAAGGCGTGAGACAGGGCATGCCCCCCTGGCGACGAACGGAGTGGCGACATTTCGTCTCGGGCTCATCCTCATCGTAACACGTAACGCCCGCCGTCGACCTGCGGCTGTTGGCGACCGTCGCTGGGCGCCGGTCTGCCAAACCTGGGTTGTTGCAATGCAGCTCCGCAGCTGAACAGCAATATATTGAAAATAAGCCATTCGGTCGTCTGATTTTGACCCAGCATCTCCATTGCTTGCCCCTCCAGCAGGGCGCCAATCAGATATATCAAAGTGAAAAAGCCCAATGGTCCTGGGATCGTGCGCCAGCAATTCAGGGCTCTGACGAAGGCGATCCCCATCAGCGCCAATATTAATGCCAATCCCACCAAACCCAGTTGCAAGGTAATTTCGAGGAACGCATTATGCGATCCGGTCAGACCCCAGCCCCCGACCGCTCGATCGGCGGCGATTGTGACGGGGTCGTCAACGGCCCACATCGCATGATACCCATATCCGAGAAGTAACTTTTCCCTGATCAGCGGGAGGACGATTTCCCAAACGGCCGTCCTGCCTGTCAATGTGGGGTCCTTTCCCAGTATGGAAAATGCGATATCTGGATTGACCATCAAGGATGCTATGCAAACATAAGCAATGCCGATAAATAACAAAATCGCCAATAACGCGCCGCGCTTCGAATCTATCCCAATGGCATATAGCAAGCCTAAAACGATATATATCACAGATACGACAATTGATGTTGCGGACCTTGCCATCACAACCATGGCAATAAAAAATACGATGAGCAAAAATCTTCTTATGTTTGCGGCGGTCCTAAGGATCAAATACAACTCGATAAAAATGGCAGCCGCCATCGTTGCGCCAAGACCGTTTTTATGAACAAAAACTCCGCGCCAATCGCCTGTAAGCTCTCTAAAGTGGATGATTCCATCACCAGGAAACGCCATGACGAACAGCGCCGACCCAATGCCGGCGGTCGCAAGACTATAGGATAGAACTCTCATGCGTGCTTGTTCATCGTACCGAATGACCAAATACGCGGCGAAAACCACCGTCACAACGAGCCCAACGCCGCGCCTCAAACTCAAGTCGGGCCTGACGGACCATGCTATTGAGGCAAATACTAGTAATAAAAATAATATAGTTGTTTTGTTGCGTAAAAAGAGATCGACGAAGCGGCCATAATGCTGGATGCATAAAAAAGAAACCCATATAAGGCTCAGACCTACAGCAATCGTATTGAATTCAAATTGGTTCAGCCTCGAAGACAAGCCGGAGCCAACAATATCCTTTCCGCCAAAATACATTGGAATATTAACGAATGCATTTTCCTGTACGAGGGCCGCCAGCACCGCGATCGTCCATTCGGTTCGCGAAGGGCCGTCACTCAATGTTGCCGCGCCAGGCGGCAGGCTTGAAGCGAGAGACGGAGCGAAATTGGAAATCTCCATATCAGAAGCTCACCTTTGCACTGTTAGCTTTGACTGGCAGGCCAAATTGCTGGAGTTCGCCCAATCGTCAAGGCGGTATGACGCTATCGCGTCCGAGCGAAATGCGGAATGAGTGACCGAGATTGCGGTGTCCCTCGACGTCTTCGGAAGATAAAAATTAAAACGAAGGAAACGTACAAGCTCGTTCATGTCAAGGATGCATCATAAACGGCCAATATTCTTGGAGGATAAAGTTGGACGTCATATTGCGCTGCGAATCTTTTCCGCGCTCCTAGCCCCAACCGCTTGCGAAGGGCCGCGTCATCGATGCAACGCCACAGCGCCAAGCTCAAGCCATCGACGTCGCCAGGTCGAACTATAAGGCCGGAAACGCTGTCTTCAATGGCCTCCGCCAATGCGCCCACCGGGGTGCATACGATCGCCAAACCGTATGACATGCCCTCAAGCACCGACATCGCGAGCCCCTCATCGTAGGACGGAAGGACGAGAATGTCCGATGACGCGAGCAACCCGCGCACTTCTGGGGTAGGCAGCCAACCGAGGAAATCGATTTTATCCGCAACGCCTGTCCGCGTGGCTTGCTCCCGAAAGGTTTCAAGTTCATGTCCGCCGCCTGCAAGCGTGGCTCGCCACGGCAATCTCGCCAAGCGCGCGCTGGCTAGCGCGTCAACGAGGTCATGCACCCCTTTTCGACGGCTCAGATTGCCAAGGAACAAGATGCGGACGCCGTTCGCATCTGGCGTCGTTTCTGGCGTCGCCGCTGGCGGGGCCGGGACCGCGTTCGGGATAATTGTCACCCGTTTGGGTTCGAGTTCAAAATCGCTCAACATAAGCTCGTAATCCGAAGAGCCGAGAACGATGATATGATCTGCGCGCCTGAACATGTATTTGATTAGCTTGAACGCGGAAGCAGGCAGTTGAGCACAAAAGGCACGAAAGTTGTAATCGTGCAGGTGCAGAATCGTCGGCATGCCCAGCGCAGATGCGAGATTTCACGACAAAGAACTTGCGCAAGGCGCTGCCTCGGCCGGCGGCGTGGATATGGACAAGCGGGCGGTTGAAGATGTTTGCCGATATTGTAAGAAGAGATTTAGCAAGGTAGAGTGGAGAAAACAGGATGCTTCCGGGCCCGCGCGGGTCGACAATGACAACGTCCGGATAGTCTGGTCTCACTTTCCATGCTTGCAACATATAGCCGACCATGCGCCCGATGCCGCCACCATGTTCCAGGCCGCCCGGAACAATCATGAGAACTTTCCGACGAAAAGCGTCACCCGTCATTGCTGAAAATCCTTTCCTTGGTCAGACAATTGGGCGCCAAGCCCTCATTACCTTTCGAGTGAGGTCGATATCGCCATTCGGGCGCAAAGGGCAGAGGGTTCGCTCGCGTCCGAGCGGTCCGGATGCAAAACGCCGAAATGGGGCCGCGTCGCTCGTTGATCCGCAGGTTTTTTGAACTCCATGGTTGTCTGCTATCGTAATGTGCTAAGAGTTTCCGTCAACGGGTCGAGGGGATCGGTCAGGGCGTAATCCAATATTCGCCCCCGGCATCGACCATATTGATTCATTTAAGGAAAGAGCTTGCGATGCGCATCGCGCTTATTGCACCAGAAATTCCTGATTATGCGCTTGAATATGCACGGATTATCGCCGAAGCTTACGACGTCCTGCTTATTATTCCCGACAAATTCAGACCTTCCGACGCGTTTCCGTCAACGCCAAGACTCGATATTGCGTGGGTGGAATGGCCGCGGCAACGCAATCCGATCAACGTCTGGTTCATGTGGAAAATAAGTCGGCGCCTACGTCAGTGGCGACCTGATGTGGTCCATTGTCTTGACGGGAATTACCTCTGGCTCGTCACTCTTGCCGGGTTTCTCAAGCCAATCCCGTTCATAACCACGATCCACGACGTTGAAGTCCATCCTGGCGATTCAGGAACGCGGCTGGTCCCACGCAAACTCGTGAAAGCGCTGACGCATTTGTCCGCCGCCGTTATCGTTCATGGCGAAAAGCTTCGCTCGGATGCAATGCGTGCGTTTTCTCTCGGAGAGGACCGCGTTTTCGCGTTTCCGCATCCTCCAATCAGGCATTATGCCGAGTTAGCTCTGGGCAGCGGATACAAAAAGCCTGACGATGGCGCCTTTCGGATCCTGTTCTTCGGTCGCATTCACGAATACAAGGGATTGCGCTACCTGATTGAGGCCGCACCCGAGATTTTCCGTTCGGTTGATCACGCAAAATTGATCATCGCAGGCCAGGGCGACGATTTTTCGAGCTATCGCGCGATGATCTCGGATCCATCCAGGTTTGAGATCCATAATCGCTTTATAGAAGAAGCGGAAACGGCGCGGATGTTTGCTGAAGCCGACGTGCTGGTGTTGCCCTACAGCGAAGCGTCGCAAAGCGGCGTGCTGCTCGTCGCATTATGTTTCGGATTGCCAGTGGTCGCTACCGACGTCGGCGAGATGGCCGAGGTCGTGCGCTCCGCCCAAATGGGAATTGTCGTACCGCCGCGCGACGTCCCTGCTCTGGCTTCGGCCGTCGTCGCGATGGCGACGGACGGGAAGTTGCGGGATAGCTGTAAAGCGGTCATGCAGACCGCCAGTGGCAAAAGTTCTCGCGGCATGATCTCGCCGCGCGCGCAGTTAATATTTACGCCAGCGTCATCAGCAGGGCGTCAGGCGTGACGCAAAGAAGGGGCGCCGGCAGCTATTCAGATCGCGTAGGCGGGTAAATACGTGCGAATGCCGCCGAACAGAAGCACTTCCAGATGCGCCTTAGGAATATCAAGAGGTCTGTTCTAAATTTATAAGGTGTAATTTTTTGGTATAGTTCGGTCAATCGGAACAACAATCTAGAGTTAGCAAAATATCTTGGCGTCGTATTCAATAAAAACGAACAGTTTTCCCACTTATCTGACGAAAAAAAGTGATTTATGTCGTTTAATGAATTTAGTTTATAACATATAGGAAATACATCACCTGTTTTTGCGACGGGAATAAGTTTGCTTACTATCTTCGCGTGAACGCTATTGGGCAACATCCTGGCGCCAATACCAACGAATCCCCATCTATTCACTGTTCGCGCGCAAAGCCAACCGCCGCGCTTCACCACATGCTCCATGTCTCGCACGAACTGAACAGGGTTTTCCAGGTGCTCAAAAACCCAATCCGCGACCACGATGTCCACGCTATTCGGGGGCAATGGGAGGGGCTCCCGCGGATCGGTCACGTGCCATTCATCGAGGTATGGATGATGCCGCACGCCGTCGTAGATGTCCGTACCTATAACCTTTCCAACCTTGCCCTGGAATTTCTGAAGTTCTTCCAGGTAGCCAGGATCAGGAATATCGAACTGCCGCCCCCGACCTGCGCCAAAATCGAGTAATCTAGCGTCGGGGAAAAGAAAGCGTTCACCCTCGCATAAAAGTGAAACGTCCCGTCGTCATGCGTAAAGCCGCCCGCCTTCCGCTCTGGCCGCTCCCTATGCAACACAGAAAGCAGCGTTTTTCGTTCACTTGTGTTTTCAGTCCGCGAATTGCTAGCCGAAATTACAGCCATTCGAATTACCATTTATTTGAGTTCAACCACGATGCATACAGCTAACAGATAAGCACTGCATGGATCAGCAAGTGCGCGACGACCGCGAAGCTCTTCCGAGCTTGATCATAAACGAGCGCATCCGGCCAAGGCGCCGTAGCGAAATTGGTGCGCGGATATATACCAGCTGAGAGAACCAAGAGCTATGACTGATTTTGGGCGCCGGAGACGCTCAAAAGTCGCATTTGCGCTTGCGGGCGATTTCGATTGCGTCACGCGCCACCCTCGACGATTTTCGGCAAGTGACTTTGTCCGTTGTGCCGTTTCGAGCTTTTCTTCGCCGCCGGCATCGTCAGATGCAAATCCATGAGGCGCGCGGTGTGTCCTGCGGAGGGCGCCTTTCACGAAATCGTGTTGTGGCGCATCCCACGTCCGTCAAGCCTCCAGCGCCCCTATCCGAACTTGCCGCCATGGCGTCCGCCAAAAAAAGGAAGTTGACGCCTGCTCCATGCTGAAAGGCCCAGCAAAGCTGGCTGTCAATGCGCGCTTGGGTCGCGTCAAATCGTCGCGGCGACGCAAGTATTCGTCCTGGACCTAAGCTGAGAGACCCTGACTTCGGTCCTGCTGCGCTACAGCTTGCCATGGCGGCGCTAACGGTGGGTAAGCGATTCAATTTACGCTAGTTACCGACAAGACTAAAATTGCCAATAAATCCGCTCCTAGAATAGTTAACCTCTCGCTCTCGTCGATCAGACCTCTCTTTCGCACTCGCAGCAAATATGTTAGAGCTAACAAAATATTAACGCGCTAACACATCCATGTTGGCGCGGGAGGGTTATTTTTGGTGAAACGCGCTATCGATCAAAAGGTTGCGTCTTCAGGCGGATTTGTTCGTAGCGTAGGCAGCGAATCTTATGGAAACGGCGACTTTGTTCGATGATGACAAGAAACAAGCGACAATTTATTCGCCAGCGGCGGCATTTCCAAACTCCGATATCAAATCGACGACGATCCTGGGAACCGAAATTTCTCTGCTCACGCCGCAAACATTCGTCGCGGCTCTTGAGGGCTTTTTCAATTCAACGGGCGGGGAATTGCAAGGCGCTTATGTTTGCTTTCGAGACGTCCACGGAATTATCTCCGCGCGCGACGACAGGCGCCTTGCCGATGCGCACCGCAATTCGCTCGCCAATGTCGCCGATGGCGTTCCGCTCGTGTGGCTCGCCCGTCTACGTGGCATGAATGGCATTGCGCGGGTTTGCGGGCCTGACACAATGCCTCTGGTTTGCAGTCACGGCGTGTCAAAAAATTGGCGTCACGTGCTTTTCGGAAGCACGCCCGAGACGATTGCAAAACTTCAGGCGTCGCTTGAGCGCACAATCCCGGGCGTGAAAATTGTCGACGCGATTTCGCCTCCGTTTCGAGAAGCGACGCAGCCGGAGATCGAGCAAACGCTCGCCCGCATCCGGGATGCGAGGCCGCATTTCGTTTGGGTCGGGTTAGGCTCTCCGAAGCAGGAGCTGTGGATGGCGAGCTACGCGGCCAAAATCCCCGGCTGTGTTTCGATGGGCGTCGGCGCGGCGTTCGACATGCATGGAGGCATAATAGAATGGGCCCCTAAGTTTCTGCGGCAGTCAGGCCTCGAGTTTTTGTTCCGAATTGCGCAGGAGCCGAAACGTCTTGCTGGTCGCTACTGCAGAGCGATCCCTGCGCTTTATTTTAGGAGCCGCATTAGAGCAACTTGGATTATGGCGTGGCGCTATTACGAACGGCCTGCGATCCAGGCCTGGACCCAGAGCTCATATCCGCTGATATGCCGTTCGTTCATAGCCGAATATTGGCTTTGCTTATCCCGGGCCGCGGTAAAGCGGGGCGGAAAGTTTGCCTCCAGTAACCAATCGTCACGAATGGCAGGTCGTGGCGGCTGTGAAAGGTGCTATCTTCTGAACGAAGGGGGCCGGAACGCACTTTGTCGGCCTGAAATTCGATTGTCGTGCGACTCCCGAGTGTACAAGAGTTGGTCGGAGTAGATCATCGTGCAAAAGATCCCCACGCTTATGCCCGACGGCCATGGCGCGAGCCTCGGCCTTTCCGATGTCGTTCGCGCGCTTCGCAAGTGGCCCCTTTTAGCCATTGCAACCTTCATTGCGATTGTCGCAATGACGCTCGGCATTGCGTCCCAGGTGACGCCATCCTTTGACGCCACCACTGTCCTGCTCGTGGGGTCCGAACGTCCGCAGGAGCAAATCGCGCAGGCCGCAGACACCACTGTTTCGCTGGCCGTGATCGCTGAAAGTGAACAGGTCGTTCGGGCGGCAATCGCGAAAGTCGGGTTGGCGCGCATAATGGCGCCGCCGAGGGTTCAGACGCGCGGGAAAATGTTGGGCCAGTTGCTGTTTGCCAATCTCGACGCGATGCTCCACGGCTCCAACCACGCCGGGGCCGAGAATGACTCGGCGTATCAAGCGCAAGCGACGGACGTCGATCGCGCCTTCCCGCGATCGAAAAGAAACTCACTGTCAAGGCGGAGGCAAACTCCAATATTATCCACATTTCCTTCCGGAATTACGACCCGCTGGTAGCCGCTGATTTTGCAAATGCCGTCTCTGAAGCGTTTATAGATCGACAACTGAAAATCTTCAGCCAGTCCGGCGCGGCCAGTTTCTACAGGCAACAAGAAAAGGCGTTCGCCGATCAGGCTGAAAAAAAATCTTACGAACTGAACCAATTCATGGTGTCGAACGGCATTTACGATATAGACGCCCAAAGGCAACTGCTTCTGACACGGTTGAACAGCCTCTCTACGGCGCTTTTTCAGACACGCGCCGAGATAGCCAGCAAGGATGGGCAAAAAGATGAATTGATCTCTCAACTACACAAATTGAAGCCGGTGACTGCTTCAGCTTATGTTGGAGGCTTGGTGGACAGCTTCAAGTCATCAAAACGAAACGGCGGAAACTCGTCTCACCCTCGGGAATTGAATGTTGTTGCGGATCCACCGATCCTTATGGTCAAAGTCTTTCAGGATTTGATGGTCTTACTTTTCAAAATAAAGGCCGAATTGAATGGCCTTAGTGGGCTTGAGCAAGTGCAAACAACACAGTTGGCGTCCTTGGGCTCCGACTTGGCGAACCTGTCAAAAAAACAGACGGCTTTCATCGAATTGAAGCAGGCTGTGCTGCAGAAGCCTCGAACCATGCGGCTAAGTTCCAAGCCCGCGCGGTCGAGGAGGAAGTGAGCGCGCAAGCGACGGCGGTGAAATTCTCGGCCGTGAAAGTTGTTCAACCGGCTACTGCTCCAGTGAAATCAAACTTCCCTGGTTATCTGATCATTGGCCTTCTCGCGCTTGTCGGCGGACTTCTGGTACTCCTTGCCGCGCCTCTGAGCGCAGAAATCCTGAAACAGCCAGAGCCGCCCAACCTCAATCGGTTGCGAGAGGCCTGGGCGGCGAGAGCGCCCGCATGGAAGCCTCTGGCGGCGCCGAGTCCCACAGCGTGGCCACGAATAGGACTTCCGTAGTTCGTGCCGATTGATGCGCCGATCGGATCGGGAGGCGATCAATCGCGCGCTGACACGCCAAGAGTTCGCCCGGCCAGGGATTTCCTTGGGCGCGGAAATGGCGCACACGCAAGGGCCGTAAAGTTTTATCCGAGGCGATAAACTAAATGTGCCGCCGTGTCCGGGCTCTGCGACGAAAACGGTGCTTGACCACACGAGTTTGGCGGAGTTTCAGTTGTCGTCGGACTTCGCGACTTCCGATCGTGGCAAATTCCCGGAGGATTTTGGATGTCATACAAATATTTCAGCTTTGCCGCCGCGCGATTCGAAACTCTTGTTCTCGGTCTTGCTTTTCAAATTATCGTCGTCAAGAGCGTTGCGCCGTCGGAATATGCATTCCTGGTTCTGTTGATGGCTGGCGCCATTGTTCTGGCCGCGCTCGGATCGTTGGGGATTCCGAGAACAATATCACGTTTCGTTCCAGAGTATCTGGCAGAGAAAAATCACAACACGTTATACTCGTTTATCGTATACGTTGTATTAGTTAGATTTTTAGTACTGTCTGCATTTATATTAATCGGATTGCATATCCACATAAATGTTTTTTTTGGCACACTAAAACTCAGCACGCTTGATTTATATTTAGTAATTGCGTGGCTGTGTCTTACATTAATTCAGAATGATGTTGAAGCGCTCTGCCAGGCGTGCTTTCGATACAACCTTTGGTCGACTGCAAGCCTCCTTGAGTTGTTGGTTCGCGTGGTCGGATCATTGGTTCTTTTTTCAATGGGGTTCGCCAAGGCGATTTATATTGTTGCACTTTGGGCGGGAACATCTCGTCGCTCACTGTTTGCGTCCCCTTGCTTGGATTGTTGATTTCCTATTTCGCTCAGCGTCAGCATGTTCATTTTGATCATGGCGGGCGCACGCACGCCGCCCGCACGGTTTTCCTGTTTTCAATGAGCATGTATGTTTCTGCCTGCGCTTGGCTTGCGTCGAGTTCCGCATCAACCCGTCTCGCGGCCGCCTCGGGACTTTCGGTCACAGCCATTGCGGCGCTGTCGTTTACCCAGAACCTCGTGATGTCGGCGCAGCGCGCCTTGCCAATGCTCTTACTGATGCCCGCTGTCGAGCCGCTCATCGTCAAAAATAACGTTTTAGGCGACAAGATGCGCGGTTTTCGATTGCTCGGCATAGTCGCTAAATCCGAGACCGTCATCGTCTTATGCGCGATCGTTTTCGTGATGCCACTGAGTCCCGTGTTGGTTTCCATTCTATCCAAGCCAGAGTACTCAATTTATAGTTACTTGATTCCACTCTTGTTAGCGCAGGCATTGGCGTCGAGCTACTATCGCGTCTTGGAAGTTATAGCGAGTGTTGCGCTAAGGCAATTTGTGCTCGTGCTGGTTGCCGCATTCAGCATTATACCACTTTGCCTTATATTTATATTTACAGGAAAAATGGGAATAAGTGCGTTAATATTATTCCCTAGCATTGACCTCGCGTTCAAATTGATCGTGTGCTGGATCGCATTACGGAGAAGGGGCGCCATTGTCGCGGTCGATATCTCTGTCCTGGCGGCGCTCGTGGCGAGCACAGCGATTTGGGTCGTCCTTGGCCACGTCGCCTCAATGGCGCTGGGGCAAACGGTCTGGGCGCGCTTCGTGGTCGCACTGGTGACAACCGCTGGCTTTTTCGCTTCTTTGGCAGTTATCCGCCCTCTCCGGTCGGAGGAGCTGGCTATCGTCACCGAGGCTTTCAAGGCGCCAAGGCTATTCCGTTCGTTATTAGGGTGTTTTTCCCGGCCTTCCTTCCAGTCGACATAGGTTTTTCTCGACAGAGGAACATAGTATGCGATCGTCAGTTGACTAAGCACAAGGGATGGCAGCATAATCTTCGCCGGAGGGCCAGCTGCTTCGGCAACAATCGAAAATCTGGGTGTTTTCCATGAAATTTTCCGTATTTTAAAAAGGAATGTTGGAGGCAGCGATTGTCGCTCACTGTCGAAACGATCGTAGCCCTCCCGCGCCTTGAAGCTTTGGGCAAGGAATGGAGTTCGACTTGAAACCAGCCTGACGCCGCGTCTGCCCTCCACCTCCCCTTTGTGGGGGCTGCAATGGTGGCGCACGTTTCGACGCGACAGTCTTGCGGCGCGCGACGAGCTGCATTGCTATGCCTTGCGCGACCGGTTCGGCGCCCTGGTCGCTCTGGCGCCCATGTTTGTGACCAGCCGTCCTGGTTTTGGCCCGCTAAGGATGCGCGAACTACAGTTTTTCGGCGGCGACCCCTATATCACCGAATGGCGCGGATTGATCTGCCATCCCGAAATGGCGTCAACGGCCACGGCGGCGCTGGCGGCGCATATCGCGGTTGAGCGGCCCGCGGATCTGGTGCAGTGGCGCGGCGTGGCGGGCAAGGCCGGGGAGCTTCGCCTCGGCGGCGACTTTCGGCCGCAGGAAGTGATGAATACGGAGATTTTCTATCTCCTCCTCCCCGACAGCTGGAATTTATTCTGTGGGAACCTGCCGCGCAATATCAAGGAATCTCTGCGCAAGTGCTATAGTTCGCTCGCGCGCGAAGAGCTTGAATTCCATCTTCGCGTCGTCTCCTCTGCGGAGGAGGCGCCCGAAGCGCTGAATGTCTTTTTCAGGTTACACGCCCAGCGCGCCGCCGCGCGGGATACGGTGCGCCATCCCGACATTTTTGCCCGCGCGCCGGCCCGCGCTTTCCTGCGCTCCTATTGCGACGCCATGGCGAGGAGGGAAATCTGCGTATTTTCCAGCTCGTGATCGCCGAACAGGTCGTCGCCACCCGCATAGGCTTTTTGCTGGGCGACGAGATTTACATGTATTTTTCTGGTTACGACCTTGCTTGGGCGCGTTTCAGCGTCATGACCACGGCCGTTGCCGAAGCAATCAAATGGGCAATTGAACAGCAGCTGCGCATTTTCAATCTCTCCTCCGGCCGCGACGTGTCGAAGGCGCGCTGGCGACCGTTGAGCGTCGAATTCAGTGGCGGCTATAGCGTGGGCTCAGGCGTCTAGCTTTGCACTTTCCGCCTTGCAGCCCATCAGGCGGCGGCGGCACAAAGAAGCCATGCTTGGTCTAGCCAGTTTTCGGCGCCCAACGCGAATCTTCAGGCGGATCGCGGCGGCGCTTGGCCCGATGGCGAGACAAGAGCCGCGGCCCATTGCCGATCGCAGCCCGAAGCACTTGCGAGATGGGCATGTTCACAGTAAACGTCCGGTCAAACGCTGTTGACGGCGAGATCCGCGGCAGGAGATTGCCGATTCTGTCGATTGGATGATCGGTGATGCGGGAGAGCACTGCTCGCAGATAGCCTTCCGGATCGATGCCGTTGATCTTCGCACTTTATTAGCGACGTAACTTCAGCCAAATGCCCGAAAACCAAAAGGCAAGCTCACCGGGCGCTTACTGTTCACATTTGCCTGTCAGAAAAGCCGCGGAAGTCGCCGCGCCGGTCCGCTTCGACAAACCAGGAATAGGTCGCCTTCAGCCCGCCTGCGAAAGACGTCGTCGCGCGCCAGCCGAGATCGTGGATGCGGGAGACATCCATTCGTTTCAGCATGGTTCCGTCCGGCTTGGAACAATCCCATGCCAAGGCGCCTTCGAAGCCCGTCACCTTTTTGATCGTTTCGGCGAGGTCGTTGATCGAGATATCCTCGCCGACGCCGACATTGATATGTTCGGACGCGGAATAGGATTTCAGCAGAAATATGCAGGCGTCGGCGAGATCGTCGACAAACAGGAACTCCCGTCGCGGCGCGCCCGTCCCCCAACAGGCGACGCTTTTTGCCCGGGCGAGTTTGGCCTCGTGCAACCGGCGCATCAGCGCAGGAATCACATGGCTGCCGGTCGGGTGAAAATTGTCTTGCCGGCCGTAGAGATTGCAAGGCATCGCCGAGATGAAATCCGCGCCATATTGCTTGCGATAGGCTTGGCAGAGTTTGATGCCGGCGATCTTGGCGATGGCGTACCATTCATTGGTTGGCTCGAGCGGGCCGGCAAGAAGGCTGTCCTCGCGGATCGGTTGCGGCGCCTCGCGGCGGATAAATGCAGGACGAGCCCAAAACAGCAGCTTTTCGCTCCCGTGAGGTGAGCGGCGTGAATCAGGTGGCTCTCGATCATGAGGTTTTGATAAATGAAATCTGCCGGGATAAGTGTCATTGGCGAAAATACCGCCGACTTTCGCCGCGGCGACGATGACCACATCGGGTCGCTCGCCGATCCATGAATGCCTCGACTTCGGCCTGGCGCGTCAGGTCGACCTTGTCGCGATCGGCCACGAGGATCTCGCAATCCTCCTTTCAGACGGCGCACGCAGGGCCGCTCCGACCATGCCCCGGTGGCCGGCGACAAAAACGCGTCGGCCCTTGAGTTCGAACATCGTCATGCGGTTTCCAGCAGGAAGGCCTGCGATTTCGCGATTGCGCGCGGTCTTCCTCCTTTGGCCTCGACAAGGTCGGAAGCGACCATTTCTCGGCAAAGTTGCTCCAGCCCAGTCCCGTGCGACCAGCCGAGCTTTTTCCGCGCCTTGGTCGGATCGCCGATCAGGAGATCGACTTCAGTCGGGCGGAAATAGCGCGGATCGACTTCGACGATGACGCGTCGCGATTTGCGGCAACGGCCGATTTCGTCGACGCCCGAGCCTGACCAGTCGATCTGCATGCCGACCTCGGAAAAAGCCAGCTCGACAAAATGGCGCACTGAATGAGTTTCGCCGGTCGCCAGCACATAATCGTCGGGTTCGTCCTGCTGCAATATCCGCCACATGCCCTCGACATAGTCGCGCGCGTGGCCCCAATCGCGCCTGGCGTCGAGATTGCCGAGGAAGAGGCAATCCTGTTTTCCAAGGTGGATGGCCGCAACGGCGCGGGTGATCTTGCGCGTGACGAACGTCTCGCCGCGAATCGGGCTTTCGTGGTTGAAAAGGATGCCGTTTGAGGCATGCATGCCATACGCCTCGCGATAATTCACGGTGATCCAGTAGGCATAGAGTTTGGCCGCAGCATAAGGCGAGCGAGGATAAAACGGCGTCTTCTCGTCCTGCGGCATGGCTTGCACCTTGCCGTAGAGTTCAGACGTCGAGGCTTGATAAAATCTCGTTTCTTTTCGAGCCCGAGGATCCGGATCGCCTCAAGCAGGCGCAGCGTGCCGAGGGCGTCGGAATTGGCGGTATATTCCGGCGTTTCGAAACTGACCGCGACGTGGCTCTGCGCGCCGAGATTATAGATCTCGTGCGGTCGCACTTCCTGGACAATGCGGATGAGATTGGTCGCGTCGGTCAAGTCGCCGTAATGCAATGTGAAATTCGGTCGGATCGTCGTGCTGGTCCTGGTAGATGTGATCGATGCGCTGCGTGTTAAAGCTCGACGAGCGGCGCTTGATCCCGTGGACGTTGTAATCGCGCGATAGAAGAAGCTCCGCGAGATAGGCGCCATCCTGTCCCGTGACGCCGGTGATGAGGGCTCGTCGTTTCTCGTTCAAATCCGTTTTCCCGTCGGTTGCGGCGGTCTTGGGGACGCCGGGTCAAGAATCTCGATCCGTCTTCATTTCCGGGATTTCGAGGGGCCGCAGAGACCAGCCATAATTTACCCCCGCAGCTCCCAGGAAGGATCGCTCCCTCTTTCTACTTCATCAGCAACCATGCATCCTATCCTATCTTTTGGTTATTCGTCGATACGTTCGCCCCGAGCGCAATGGAAAAGTGCAGATTAGATTTATCGCCCGATTAAACACCTGAGTTTACTGAAGAAAGGTCCGCACCGTGGATCTGAGTCGGGTCGTCGCCGACCATGCCACGAAAGGCGGCTTGGACGTCAAAATTCGGGGCGTTGATCTAAATCGTTCGCGCACGCGCCTTCGACAGAGGCTTCGCAGGTTGCTCGGCCTCGGCTATCCGAGCGGACATAATTGCTTCCAGCGCTCGATCCCCTTCGGCGATCTTCGATTGATAGACATACGGTGGAGACGCCGCAAGATCGAAACCAGTGTAGCCCTCCGGTGAGCACCGCAGGTCAGGCGCGCGTTTACGTTTTGTTGACGGTTTCGGCGGCACGCAAGGCCAAACTCATCGACGTGCTCGAAGACGCCTCGCCCCGATCCGCCTCATGCTGCGAAAGCTATGCAATCCGGCATAATGTTCCCGGATAGACTCGAACGACCGCGTCGACGACCGAGACAAAGAAGCACCGCGACTTTCCCGAGCCCGTACGGGTGGTGACGACGAAACTCTGACCGGCCCGAGCTTTCTCTATTGATTGCGCCTGATGACGATAACATCGCAGTGATTTCTCGCCGAAACGAAAAATTCGCCCCGTGGTTTCGTCCAAATCGCCGGAGGCTACGAGGTCATTTACGCTAGGCCCGTCCAGGAACCGAGGGTTAAGCGATAACAATGCATCCGGCCAGAATCGCCCGACGTCGCACTGGCTGTTGATTTCGGACGCCAGGTCGTCAGAGCGGATGGTACTGAAAGATCGAGAGGCGGGCGTGGGAGTCAATCAACTGGTGATCGAATTCGAAAGCCTTCATCAGCCACTCTCCATCGCCCGTCCGATGCCGTGCGAGCCTACGACGGGTTGCGGGTGCCGCCCAAGGTGTGACGCTGCAGCTTTATCCCTTTTTTGTTTTTCATGGATGAAATTTGCGGGTCGGCGGTTGCCATGTGGTTGCCAAAAATTCAGCCCAGCTCAGCTGTGTCAATCAAGTCATTGTTTTTATAGCAGTTTATGGCGCGCCCGAAAGGATTCGAACCTCTGACCCCTAAATTCGTAGTCTAGTGCTCTATCCAGCTGAGCTACGGGCGCCTCTGGCGGCGCGTCAGGAAGGACGACGCCGCTGCAGTGGCGCGCTGTTTAGCCGCTCTCGGCGCCCTTGGCAATAGGCAAAGACGCCGCAAAAAACCGTCGCCGGCTTTTTTTGCCCGAGCGCGCCGCCGACCGACCGGGCGGCCCCTTTTAATCTCCGCGCCGCGTTGACTTTTCGCCGCCCATGCCACTATAAGGCCGCTCGCGATTTCGGCCTCGCGCCGACGTCGTTGTTCGCTTTTGGCGACATCGATACGACGAAGCGCGAACCCTTTGAACAATTCAGGCCGCGTCCAGCCCCGCTGTTGACGCGCCCAGGCAAACCGGAGCAGACCCGTGAAGCGGACCTATCAACCTTCCAAGCTCGTGCGCAAGCGTCGTCACGGTTTTCGCGCCCGTATGGCGACCGTCGGCGGCCGCAAGGTCATCGCCGCCCGCCGCGCGCGCGGCCGCAAGCGCCTTTCGGCCTGAGGCCGTGGCGCGCCACGCGCGCGTCCTCGCCATGACCGATCCATGCGACGGCAAGACCGTTCCCGCTTCCGCGAGCGAAGGCTCGCGGAGCTTAATTCTGCGTCTGAAGAAACGCGCCGACTTTGTCGCCGCCGCCAGGGGACGCCGCCAGCATCAGCGCTGCTTCGTCCTGCAGGCTCGCAAAAGGCCGGAGGCCGTCGAAACCCCGACCGCTGACGCCGCCGGATGCGACGCGCCGCGCTTCGGCTTCACCGTCACCAAGAAAGTCGGCAATTCCGTGGTCCGCAACCGCATCCGCCGCCGCCTGCGCGAGGCCTTGCGGCTGTCGGACCTTGCCCTGCCAAAGCCCCGGCATGATTACGTGCTGGTGGCGCGAATCGAGGCGCTGAGCGCCCCGTTCGAGGAATTGCGCGGCGAAATCGCCCGCGCCCTGACACGAATCCATCAGGCCGGCCCCGACCGCCGGCCTCCCGCCTCCCCGGCCGCCGATCGCAAGCAAGACGTTTGACCATGTTGAACCAGGATCCCAAGGATCAAAAAAACCTCATCCTCGCCATGGCGCTGTCGCTCGTGGTCATCGTCGGCTGGAACCATTTTTATGGCGCGCCGAAAGTGCATCAGGCGCGCCAGACGCAAAGCCAGCTGCAGCAGATGCCGCAATCTGGCCAGGCGGCGCCCGCCGGCCAGTCCGCGCCGGGCGCAGCGGCCAATCCCGCCGAGGCCAACGGCGGCGCAGGCCTGCAGCCTGCCGCCCCGGCGTTGAGCCGCGCCGACGCCCTGGCGCAAAGCCCGCGCATCATCGTCGACAACAAGGAAATGTTCGGCAGCATCGCCCTCAAGGGGGCGCGGCTCGACGACATCGCGCTGAAGAAGTATCGCGAGACCACCGACCCGCACAGCCCGAACATCGTGCTGCTGTCGCCGTCGGGCGCGCCCAATGGATATTTCGTCGACCTCAATTATGTCGCCCCGCGCGGCGTCTCGCTCGACCTGCCCAAGGACGACACACTCTGGAAGGCCGACGGAAGCCGCCTGAGCGAGGCCACGCCCGTCACCCTGACCTATGACAATGGCAAGGGCCTGGTCTTCAAGCGCAAGATCACGGTCGACGACGCCTATATGTTCACCTTCGTCGACACCGTCGAAAACCAGGGCAAGGAGCCGGTCACGCTCTTTCCCGACGCCACCGACACCCGCCAGGGAACGCCCAAGACCTCCGGCTACGCCGTCCTGCACGAGGGCTTCATCGGCGTGGTCGGCGCCGGCCAGTCGTCAACCGAAATCACCTACTCCAAGATCGCCAAGGAGACCGACGACGCCAAGGTCCTGCCGGTCGAAGGCTTCGCCCAGGGCGGCTGGCTCGGCTATACCGACAAATATTGGGCGACGGCGATCATTCCTGACCAGCAGGAGAGCTACAAGGGCTGGTTCCGCGAGTTCCCCGGCGCCGTCCCGCAATACCAGGCCGATATTTTCGCCCAGGCGAAAACCATCGCTCCGGGCGCCAGCCTCGCCATGACCACGCGGGTTTTCGCCGGCGCCAAGGAAACCAATATCCTCAGCCACTACCAGAACGATCTCGGCATCTCCAAATTCGACATGCTGATCGACTGGGGCTATTTCCACTTCATCACCCGGCCGATGTTTTGGCTGTTGGTGACAATCTACAAGATCGTCGGCAATTTCGGCGTCGCCATCCTGATCATCACCCTGCTCGTCAAGGCGCTGTTCTTCCCGCTCGCCAACAAATCCTACCTGTCGATGGCCAAGATGAAGGCCGTGCAGCCCAAGCTCAAGGCGTTACAGGAGCAATATCCCGACGACAAGATGAAGCAGCAGCAGGAGACGATGGAGCTGTACAAGCGGGAGAAGATCAATCCCGTCTCTGGCTGCCTGCCGGTGGTGCTGCAGATACCCGTGTTCTTCTCGCTCTACAAGGTGCTGTTCGTCGCCATCGAAATGCGGCAGGCGCCGTTCTTCGGCTGGATCAAGGACCTGTCCGCGCCCGATCCGACCAACATCTTCAACCTGTTCGGCCTGCTGCCTTTCGATCCGACGCAGCTCCCGACTTTCGGCCATCTCCTGCATCTCGGCGTCTGGCCGTTGGTCATGGGCGTGTCGATGTGGGTGCAGATGAAGATGAACCCCGAGCCCACCGATCCCGTGCAGAAAACCATGTTCTCGTGGATGCCGGTGATCTTCACCTTCATGCTCGGCTCGTTCCCGGCCGGCCTCGTCATCTACTGGACGTGGAACAACACCCTGTCGGTGTCGCAGCAGGCCCTGATCATGAAAAGGGCGGGCGTGAAGATCGAATTGTTCGACAACCTGCGCAGGACTTTTTCACGCAAGCCGGCGTAGGGGCTGCTGGCGGCGATCCGCATCGTCGTTGCGAGGAACGCAGTGACGAAACAATCCGCGCCGCGGTTCGCAACAAAGGTGGATTGCTTCGCTCCGCTCGCAATGAGGGGACGTTGCGGCCGATGTAAAAACAGAGGCTCAGTCCATGACCGAAGCGGAACAGGAACTTGATTTCGCCGAAATCGGCAGAAAACTTTTCGCGCAAAGCTGCGATTTCATCTGGGCGGCCGACAAGATCGACGGCCTGCCGCCGATGGGGCCGCTGGAGATCGCATTCGGCGGGCGCTCCAATGTTGGAAAATCGTCGCTGCTCAATGCGCTTACCGGGCGAAAAGCTCTGGCGCGCACTTCGCACACGCCGGGTCGAACCCAGCAGCTGAACTTCTTCAATCTCGGCCCCGACCCGGAAGCGCCGGTTTTGCGCCTGGTCGACATGCCGGGCTATGGCTATGCCGCCGTCTCCAAGGAAAAGATCGCCAACTGGACCCGGCTGATGAAGGATTTTTTACGCGGCCGGGCGACACTTGCCCGCGTCTTCGTGCTGATCGACGGCCGCCACGGGCTGAAAGATGTCGATCATGAGATGCTCAAGCAGCTCGACCAGTCGGCGCTTTCCTACCAGATCGTGCTGACCAAGCGCGACGAGGTGAAGCTGGGACTAATCGAAAAGACCATCCTCGACGCCGAAGCCGGCCTGCGCGCGCATCCGGCGGCGCATCCCGAAGTGATTTTCTTGTCCTCGCACAAGGGCGAAGGCGTCTCGGAGCTGCGCGAAACCATCGCCAAATTGATGTTCGAGCGCGACAGACGAGTTTTCGAGCGCGCGTAAATCGGCTACACACGCCCGGTTCCTCCTGAAGCCAAGGCGCATCCATGACCGAAGCCCCGGCCCGCCCCATCGACCAGGCCACCGCCATCGATCAGGCCAAGATCCTGATGCAGGCGCTGCCGCACATGCTGCATTACGACGACACCATCGTCGTGGTGAAATACGGCGGCCACGCCATGGGCGACGAGGCCGGCGCGCGCAATTTCGCCCGCGACATGGTCTTGCTCGAACAATCCGGCGTCAATCCGGTTGTCGTCCATGGCGGCGGGCCGCAGATCGGCTCGATGCTGACGAAACTCGGCATCAAGTCGGAATTCGCCGACGGCTTGCGCGTCACCGACAAGGCGACCGTCGAAGTGGTCGAAATGGTGCTCGCCGGCGCCATCAACAAGCAGATCGTCGGCTTCATCAACAATGAAGGCGGCCGCGCCATCGGACTATGCGGCAAGGACGGAAACATGGTCACGGCGACCAAGGTCGTGAAGGTCGAGCAGGAGGGCAAGCCGCCGGTCGATCTCGGCTTCGTCGGCGAACCGTCGAAAGTCAATTCGACCGTGCTGGAACAGGTGCTCGGCCGCGAGCTGATTCCCGTGCTGGCGCCGATCGCCCAAGGCGCCGACGGCGAAACTTTTAACGTCAACGCCGACACGTTCGCCGGCGCCATCGCCGGAGCCCTGGGCGCAAAACGCCTGCTGCTCCTGACCGACGTCCCCGGCGTGCTCGACGCCGACAAGAACCTGATCAAGCAATTGCGCATCGGCGAAATCCCCGGCCTGATCGCCGAGGGCGTCATCACCGGCGGCATGATCCCAAAAGTCGAGACCTGCATCTACGCGATCGAGAAGGGCGTCGAAGGCGTGGTCATCCTCGACGGCAAGATCCCGCACGCCGTGCTGATCGAACTCTTGACCGACCACGGCGCCGGCACGCTGATCACAAGGTGAGCGGGACCGGAAGCGACATGACACACGATCTGGCGGCCTTCCGCCGGGTCGACACCTGGGTGTTCGACCTCGACAACACGCTGTACCCGCCCGACAGCGACCTGTGGCCGCGCATCGACGCGCGCATCACCGCGTACATGATCGCGCTGTTCGGCCTCGACGGCCTTTCCGCCCGCGCCCTGCAAAAACATTATTATCGCGTCTATGGCACGACGCTGGCCGGGCTGATCCGCGAATATGACGTCGCGCCGGCGGACTTTCTGCAATTCGTGCATGACATCGACCGCTCCTCGCTCGCCCCCAATCCGGCGCTGGCGCAGGCGATCGAAGCCCTGCCCGGCCGCAAGCTGATCCTCACCAACGGCTCGCACGCCCATGCGCTGGCGACGTCAAAACAGCTCGGCATCGACCATTTGTTCGAGGATTTCTTCGCCATCGAACACGCGGATTACCTGCCAAAACCCGCCTTGCAGACTTTTCAGCGCTTTTTCGAGCGCCATTCCGTCGATCCGGCCAAGGCGGCGATGTTCGAGGATATCGTCCACAATCTCGCGGCGCCGCACTCAAGCGGCATGCTGACCGTGCTGGTGCGGCCAAGACAGGGCGCCGAAGACAATCGCGACGATTGGGAGAAGCATGACCATACGCCGGAGCATGTCGATTTCGTGACGGACGACCTCTCGGACTTTTTGCGCCGTCTCGCGCTGCGGTGAAGTTGGGAGCGCTTGCGGTCCGGGCGCGTTTTTATGCACGGACGGCTGGACTCGATCCTTTGCGGCTCACAGTCCGCGGCGCCGATGGCACAATCGGTCGACGGCCGCCATTCTTGCCGCCGCGTCAAACCGCCGTCTGGATTTCCGGAGCGTCATTGGTCGCGCGATTGACCCCGGCGCCGATGGCGAAAAAGGCGATGGCGTCGTCGCCGGCCGGCTTCAGCAATTGCAGTGGCGGCGGCCGCGTCTCGTTCGGATCGAGCCATTCGTCGAAATCTTGCCTGTCGATCACCGCGGGCATGCGGTCGTGGATCGCCGCCGTCGCGCCATTCGCCATGGTGGTGACGATGCAGGCGGTGTCGATCTCGCTTCCCGAGGGGTCGATGAAAGTCTCCCACAGGCCAGCGAAACCCATCAGGCCGCCGTCGCTTCGGCGCAGCAGGAAGGGCGTTTTTGGCCCGCGCAGGTTCGGCCGCCATTCATACCAGCAATCGGCGGGAACGAGGCAGCGCCGCCGCCTCAGCGCCGCGCGAAAACTCGGCTTTTCCGCCAGCGTCTCGGCGCGCGCGTTGATGATGAGCGGGAATTTCTGCACGTCCTTGACGAAACCCGGCAGAAAACCCCAACGCGCCAACTGGAAATGGCGCCTTACGCCATCCGCCTCGCGCCGCGCCGCGACGATCGGAATGGGCTGCGTCGGCGCGATATTGTAGCGCGGCGGGAAATTGGGATTTCCCGCGTAGCGAAAGAAGGCGCGGACGGCCTCGGGCGGCGAAGTGATGGCGAAACGTCCGCACATTGCCCAACCTTTCAGTCCCGACCTCTAATCCTTGGCCTTTTCGCGGAAATGTCTGGCCGTGCGCGTGCGCAATGTCACGAGTTCTTCCGCGGCGGAGGGGTGCAGGGCCATGGTCGCGTCGAAATCGGCCTTTTTCGCGCCGATCCGCAGCGAGATCGCCAGCAGCTGCGCCATTTCGCCCGCGTCATCG
This sequence comes from uncultured Alphaproteobacteria bacterium, assembly GCA_963828185.1. Taxonomy (GTDB): domain Bacteria; phylum Pseudomonadota; class Alphaproteobacteria; order Rhizobiales; family Beijerinckiaceae; genus Rhodoblastus. The sequence goes on from CAWHDV010000002.1 coordinate 551,186, forward strand.
CCCAGAATATGCACGCCGAGCACGCGGTCGCTTTCGCCATCGACGATGATCTTCATGACGATGCGGTCGGGCCCGCCGGCGAGCGTCGCCTTCATCGGCCGGAACTTAGTCTGATAGATATCGACGCAAGCGTATTTTTCCAGGGCCTTGGCCTCGGTCATGCCGACCGTGCCGATTTCCGGGGTGGTGAAGACGGCGGTGGGGATCAGTTCGTAATCGACCTTTTGCGCGCCGCCGCCGAACAGCCGGTCGGCGAGGAGATGCCCTTCGCGGATCGCCACAGGCGTCAGATTGACGCGATTGGTGACGTCGCCGACCGCGTGGATCGAGGCGAGGTTGCTGGCGTTGAAGGCGTCCACCTTGACCGCGCCATAGCCGTCCATCGCGACCCCGGCCTTTTCCAGTCCGAGGCCCCCGGTGTGCGGCGCGCGGCCGGTGGCGACGAGAACCTGTTCCACGTCGAGATCGCCATGGTCGGACAGGCGCAGCTTGAGACAAGACTTCGGTCTTGACGATTTCCGTCGGCAGCACGCCGAACCTGAAGTCGATCCCCGCATGGACCAAAGCGTCACGCAGATTCTCGCGTAAAATTTCGTCGAAGCCGCGCAAAATATTGCTGGCGCGGAACATCAGCGTGACCTTGGCGCCGAGGCGGGCGAAAATGCTGGCGAATTCCACGGCGATATAGCCGCCGCCGACCACCGCGAGGCGGCGGGGGAATTTTTCCAGGTCGAAGATCTCGTTCGAGCTGATGGCGTGCTCGACGCCGGGAATGGCAGGATACATCGAGGGGCTCGCCCCCGTCGCGACCAGGATGTGTTTCGCCGACACGGTGCGGCCGCAGCCGATGAGGCGCACTTCATGCGGGCCGAGAATTTCCGCGCGCTCCTCGAACACTTCGACGCCGGCCTTGAGCAGGTTGGCCTCGTAGATATTGGACAGGCGCGAGATCTCGCCTTCCTTGGCGGCGACGAGCTTTTTCCAGTCGAATTCCGGCGGCTTGGGCAGGCGCCAGCCGAAGGCTTCGGCCTGCGCGAAATCTTCGGCGAAGCGCGACGCATAGACATAGAGCTTTTTTGGCACACAGCCTCGGATGACGCAGGTTCCGCCGATGCGGAATTCCTCGGCGATCATGCATTTCGCGCCGTGGCCCGCGCTGATGCGCGCGGCGCGCACGCCGCCCGAGCCGGCGCCGATGACGAAGAGGTCGGTATCAAAGGCGCTCATTACGGCGGTGTTCCTAAAATTCGTGGCCCTTTTTGCGCATTTTCTCGCGCACCCGGGTCATGATGGTGATCGACGCCTGCCGGCGCCACTCGGCCAGCGCGCCGGCGAGATCGCCGACCAGCGCCGGCTGCGCCGCGACATAGGCCTTGCCCGAGGCGCCGGCGAAGAACACCGCGCAATCCGCCAGCTCGCGCCGCGACAGGCGGCCGGCGTAGAGCGCCGCCGCGCGATCGGTCATGGCGTCGGCAAGCGCGTCGAATTCCGGCTGCAACTGGCGGATGACGGCGCGCAGGTCGTCCGTGGCGTCGGGCTGCGTCGTCGCCGTGCGGTCTTGCAGATCGGCCTCCATCTGTTCGACAAGGCCGTGAAAGGAGCGCGACAGCCCGGACTCGACCACCACCATCCGCGCGAGCTTCAGCCGTTCCGGCGACGGCGCGTTTTCCGCGTGAACAAACCCTGCCGCGGCGACGAATACGCCGCAGGCGAGAAAGGCGCGCGAAAACATGCGGAGCACGGACTGTTCTCCCTCGGCCTGATCAGGCGACCAGATCGCCCAAAACCCTGATGCCCGTAAGATCGGCGACGATCACCGCGCTGGCGAGGCCGATGAACAGGCCATGCTCGACCACGCCGGGAATGGCGTTGAGCGCAACAGCGAGCGCATCGGGGTCGGGAATAGCGCGAAAATCGCAGTCGAAGATCGGATGGCCGCCGTCGGTGAGATAATCGTGAACGTCGTCGATCTTGCGCAGCACGATGGGACCGCCGCAGCCGCAAGCCCTGGCCGCCTCTTCGATGTGGCGGCGCGTCGCCGAGAGGCCGAAGCGATCGGCCTCCACCGGCAGCTTGAACTTGCCGAGCCGCGCCACATGCTTGCTGGCGTCGGTGATGACCACCATGCGTTTCGACGCCGCCGCGACGATCTTTTCCCGCAACAATGCGCCACCGCCGCCCTTGATGAGGCGCAGCGCGGAATCGAATTCGTCGGCCCCGTCCACGGTCAGGTCGAGCTCCGGCGTCTCGTCAAGCGTGGACAGGCGCAGGCCCCAGCCGACGGCCTGGGCGCGGGTGCGCTCGGAGGTCGGGACGCAGACCACGTCGAGTCCGTCGCGCGCGCGCTCGCCGAGGCAATCGACGAAATGCGCCGCCGTGGAGCCGGTGCCGAGCCCGAGCCGCATGCCGGAGCGCACGAGGTCGGCGGCGCGTTCAGCGGCCTTGCGTTTCAGCATTTCAATGGGAGAATGGTCCATGGCGGGCTCCGCGTATTCGTGGCCGTCGGCGATAGCTTCATTGGCGGCGAAAGGCAACTCCCGCGCTTGCAACGCGTAAGGTGAGCCGCCAAATGACTGCTGGAGCGGCGCGGGAGTCTTAGCATGAAAATGAGCGGCAACACGATTTTCATCACCGGCGGGGGAAGCGGCATCGGCCAGGGGTTCGCCACGGCCTTCCACGCCCTGGGCAACAAGGTGATCATCGCCGGCCGGCGCAAGGCGCCCTTGCAGGCGACGGCGCAGGCCCATCCCGGCATGGAATTTTGCGAAATCGACATGCGCGATCCGAAAAGCATCGCCGAGGTCGCGGACTGGCTGGTCATGACTCATCCGGACATCAATGTGCTGATCAACAACGCCGGGATCATGGCGGGCGACAAGACCGGCGCCTTCATGGACGACGAGCTGACGGCGGCGACGGTGGAGACCAACCTGCTCGGGCCGATGCGCCTGACCTCGGCGCTGATCGAACATCTCAAGACCAAGGCGGACGCGGCGGTGGTCAATGTCACCTCCGGTCTGGCGTTTACGCCGCTCGCCACTTCGGCGGTCTATTCGGCGACCAAGGCGGCGCTGCATTCCTGGACGCTGTCGCTCAGATTCCGCCTGAAGGGCGGGTCGGTGCGGGTGCTGGAAGTGGCGCCGCCCTGGGTGCGCACCGACCTGATGGCGGGCCAGCGCGACGAGCCGCGCGCCATGCCGCTCGACGCGTTCATCAACGAGACCATGCAGAAATTCGCGACCGGCGCCGACGAAATCCTGGTCGATCGCGTGAAAATGTTGCGCGAAAACCCCGGCCCGGATGAGTGGGCCTTCGTCGAGAAATTCAACGCCATGCTGGCGCATTGAGGCGCGCCTTTTTCGCCTTCAGCGCGGCGGCAGCCTGTTGCACACGTCCTGCGTGAGGGTTTCGATCCGCTGCGTCAGGTCGCGCACGGTTTCGGTCAGTGAAATATTCTGTTGCAGCAGGGTGCTGACCTGTTCGGTCAGCGCATTGTTCTGTTCCAACATGTCGACCAGCAGGTTGGTCTGCTTCTCCACCTGATCGCGCCGCTTTTCGCTGACGAGGTGCAATTCCTCGCGGTGCAGGGCGTCGGCCTGGCTGTTGGCCTTGTCGCGGTCGGCCTGCCGCGTTTGCGCAAGCAGGATCAAGGGCGCCGCATAGGCGGCCTGCAAGGAGAAGGCGAGATTGAGCAGGATGAAGGGATAAAGGTCGAAATGGGTCCAGCCGAGGAGATTGACCACCATCCAGGCGAGCACGACCACCGTCTGGCCGATCAGGAAGACCGGCGTGCCGAAGAAGCGGGCGAAGCCCTCCGCCTTGAGCGCAAACCAGTCATTGCCGAATACCGTGCCGAGATGCGCGTAGGGCATGTGGAAACGCATGTGGGTCGGCTCAATGCAAGGAATTTCGGGTATCTCGTTCAAATTCGCCTCCTTTTGGCGCGGGATGGCGACACCATGCCATCCCCGGTTCGTAGATTTGTGACAATCATTTGAAATAGGCGTCGAGGATCCGCGCGTAGATCGCGGTGAGACCGTCGATGTCGCTGACGGGCACGCGTTCGTCGATCTGGTGCATGGTCCGGCCGACCAGGCCAAATTCCACCACCGGGCCATATTTGCAGATGAAACGCGCGTCCGACGTGCCGCCGGAAGTGGAGAATTCCGGTTTTCGCGCCGTCTCGGCTTCGATCGCCTTGGCCACGAGTTCGGTGAAGGGGCCGGGCGCGGTGATGAAGGACACGGAATTGCAGGGGTCGAAGGCGAGTTCGAATTTTTCCGCCGCGCGCGCCGTCAACAGTCGGCGGCGGATTTCCTCGGCCAGGCTGTCCGGCGTCCAGAGATCGTTGAAGCGGATGTTGAAACGCACCAGGGCTTCGGCCGGAATAACGTTCGTCGCGGCATTGCCGATGTCGATCGAGGTGATTTCGAGATTGGAGGCGTCGAACCAGTCGGTTCCCTCGTCGAGTGGCGTCTCCTTCAGCGCGGCGCACAGCGCCAGCAGATGCGGAACCGGATTGTCGGCGCGCTGCGGATAAGCCACATGCCCTTGAACGCCGCGCACCAAAAAACGGCCGTTGAGCGAGCCGCGCCGGCCGATCTTGATCATGTCGCCAAGCGACTGCGCATTGGTCGGCTCGCCGACGATGCAATGATCGAAACGCTCGCCGCGCCCGGCCAGCCATTCCAGCATTTTGATCGTGCCGTTGATGGCGGGGCCTTCCTCGTCGCCGGTGATGAGGAAACCGATCGAGCCTTTTTTGGGCGCCCCGTGCTTCTCGAGATAATCGATGGCGGCGGCGGCGAAGGCGGCGATGCCGCCCTTCATGTCGGCCGCGCCGCGCCCGACGATCTCGCCGTCGATGATTTTTCCGGCGAAGGGATCGGCGCGCCACCTTTGCGCGTCGCCCGGCGGCACCACATCGGTATGGCCGGCGAACAGCAGGAAGGGCGCGCTGTCGCCGATGCGGGCGTAGAGATTGTCGATGTCCGGCGTCCCGGCTTCGGAAAACGGCAGGCGGTGGGTGGCAAAACCCGCGGCCAGCAATTTCGCCTCGAGAACGTCGAGCGCGCCGGCGTCGGCGGGGGTGACCGAGGGTTTCTGGATCAATGCGCGCGTCAGCGCCACGCCGGGACTGGTCTGGCCATCTGTCATTCTGCGCAACCCTTGATTCTTCGCGCGAGCAGCATTGTCGCAGCCGCGGCTCGCGTCAATCTTTGCCATCAATCGCCGTCCGGCTCGCCATAGCGATTGTTTCCGGCCGTGCCGGGCAAAAAACCCAGCTCCACAAGGCGCCAGAGCGGACCGATCACCGGAATGAGCCCCGTCAGCAGCCAGGCCGGCGATTTGTCATGGTCGTGCAGCCGGCGGATGCTGAGCGGCAGCAGCGGCGAGAAACAGGCCAGCATCGCCAGCGCCAGCGCGATATCGCCCCAAAAACCATCCGGCAAAAAATCGTCGCCGAGGTCCGCGACGAGAAAGGCCGCGACGAGGCAGGAGACGGCGCCAATCCAGTAGCCGCGCCGGCCGAGGCGGCCTTCGCGCGACCAGAAGAAGCGGAGAAGCCTTTGCATCGCGCCTTCAATCCCGGCGAAAACCCAGTTCATAAAATTGCGCGGCGAACGCCGCGAGAGAAGCGAGCAGGAACAGCCAGGGCAGGAACGCCGGCATCAGGCCGAAGAAATTGGGCTGCGCCCAGAACATCGAGCCGGCGACCAGCGCCGATAGCGGCCACACCGACGCCCAGGCCGGCGCGAAATTTTTGGCGCGAAAGCGTTTGGCCGAGAGATAGTACTGGCTGACCTGCGCCAGCAGCACGATGGCGGCGAAAACCACGAGATAGGCGAAGGCCGCGACGGGCCTCCACGCGAACAGGCCCTGCGTCGCGAGGTCGCGCCCGGTCCAGGGGCTCAGCAGGCGCCAGCCGACATAAAGGACGAGGCAAAGGCCGGTCAGCACGATGGTCCAGCGCCGCCAGATCGACGCGGAGATCGTCCCGTCGCTCTGGCGGAAGAGGAAGCTGAACTCGTCGCTGTTCATCAATCGCGCAACAGCTCGTTGATGCCGGTCTTCGAACGGGTCTGCGCGTCCACTGTTTTTACGATGACCGCGCAATAGGTCGAGGGGCCGGGCTGGCCGTCGGGCAACGGTTTGCCCGGCAAATTGCCGGAAACCACTACCGAGAAGGGCGGCACATGGCCGACATGCACTTTTCCGGTGGCGCGATCGATGATTTTCGTCGAGGCGCCGATGAACACGCCCATCGAAATCACCGAACCCTCGCCGACGATGACGCCTTCCACCACTTCCGAACGCGCGCCGATGAAGCAATTGTCTTCGATGATGGTCGGGCCGGCCTGGAGCGGCTCGAGCACGCCGCCGATGCCGACGCCGCCCGACAGATGCACGTTCTTGCCGATCTGGGCGCAGGAGCCGACGGTCGCCCAGGTGTCGACCATGGTGCCGGTGTCGACGAAGGCGCCGAGGTTGATGAAGGAGGGCATCAGGATGACGCCGGGGGCGATATAGGCGGACTGGCGCACGATGCAGCCGGGAACAGAGCGGAAGCCGGCCTTCTGGTGATCCTTGGCGCCCCAGCCGTCGAATTTCGAGGGAACCTTGTCGAACCAGGTGGCGCCATAGGCGCCGCCGGGAATGACATGCATGTCGTTGAGGCGGAACGACAGCAGCACGGCCTTTTTCAGCCACTGGTTGACAGTCCAGGCTTCGGGGCCGGTCTTGCCCTTGGCTTTTTCGGCCACGCGCGCCTTGCCGGCGTCGAGGAGATGGAGCGCCAATTCGACCGCCTGGCGAATGTCGCCGGTGGTCTGCGGGGTGATATTGGCGCGGTCCTCGAAAGCGGCGTCGATGATGGTCGCGAGCGCGTGCGGCATGGGGATTACCTCGAATGTTTGCTTGCGCTGGTTTCGGGGTTTGAGGCGGATAAGTCAAGTTGGCGCTGCGCGCCTGCTGTCGCAAAGTCAGCCCCGGCGCTGCGCTGGAGGACGGCGACATGGGGCGGACGGCGGCCGTCATCGATGGTCAGCTTCCGGCAGCGGATTGCGGTCGTTCGCCAACGTCACCTGTGAGGGAATTTTGGGTAAAACGCCTTTGTGATCTTCCGAGGCGCTGGGACGGCAATTCAGACAAGCCGACTTCCGGGACGTTTGGGCGCGGGCGCGGAGCCGACAAGTCTGGTTATCGAGTCAGGCGTCGTAATCACGGTCAAGGCGTCACTTCAGTCCGATCGGCTGGTAGTGACCCTTCCCGTCGAGCATGGTTCCCCATACCTTGTGGATCGCCTGATGGTCGGTGGGGCCGAATTGGATCGGCACGCCCAAGCCGATCTCGAGGTCGTGGATCCCCTCCAGCGTATCCACAAGCTTCTCGGAATTCGGAGACGGACCGGCGCGCTTCAGCGCCTCGACCATGATCTTGCCGTCGATGTACCCCTCGAACGACACATAGTCGGCCTGTTCAGACGGGAAATGTTTGGTGAGGGCGTTGCGGTATTCCAGGGCGAGCGTCGAGTACCCGTCCGGAGCCGGGACGACCTGCGTCACGACGACGCCTTCCGCGAACCTCGGACCGAGCAGCGTCAATTCCTCGGCGAGGGCGCTACTCCCCACGAAGGAGACGTTGGTGTAGATCAGGTTTGGGTAGAGGTCGCGGGTTTTCTCGATGAACTTGGCGGCGGCCCGGTAGGCGGCGACCATCACGACGGCCTTGATCCCCCTGTGCTTGGCCAGAGTGGCGACGGCTTCGCCGACGTCGACCGTGTTGCGCTGGTAGTTGAGGCGCAACGTGCCGCCTCTGGCGCCGAGCGCCCTCATCGCCTTCTCCACGCCTTCGTAGCCGGAATCGCCGAACAAATCCTGCTGGGCGAAGACGACGATCTGGTCGGGCTTCAGGCGCCGAACCTTGACGAGGTAGTCGACGGCCGCATTGGTTTCCTCGGCGTAGCTGGCGCGATAGTTCAGGACATAGCGGTCGGGCGGGTCGCGCCGCAAAAGGTTGGCTCCGCTGAAGGCGCCGAAGAACAGCATCTGGTGCTCAAGCGCATAAGGCAGCGCGACCGCCGCCGTCGGAGTGCCGACGTCGCCGATCAGTCCGACGACGCCGTCCTTTTCGCGCAACTTCTTCACCTGTTCGAGCGTGCGCGTCGGGTCGTAGCCGTCGTCGAGCGCGTCGAGCTCGAGGACCTGCCCATTCACGCCGCCTGCGTCGTTCGCCTCGTCGAAGGCCGATTCGACGCCGACCTTCATCTGCGTGCCGAGTTCCTTGGCCGGTCCGCTCATTGCGCCGACCATGCCGAAGCGGATGCTGTCCTTGGCCGCCGACGCGAGCGCGCCGAACTTTTCCTTGAGAGCCGACCTGAGGTTCTGGGCGCCCTGCGGAATGGTTTCGCCGCCCGGAGTCTGGACGCCCGGAACGACATTCCCGAGATTTTGGGCCGAGGCCGGTCGCCCCAGGACCAGAGGGATCAGGAAAACCAGGCGGGCGAGCGTACGCGCCGACACGCGGGCCCCGAGCCTCGCTCGATTGGCTCCGGTTTCCGGCTCCAAGCGCCGGCCAAATTCCCAAGCATGCAATCTACGCATATCGACGCCGACCTCTATTGAATAGACATCGTTAATGCGGACTTCAAACGCGGCTGTCAACTTTTGGTTATTTAATAAGTTCAGCCACTTAGCTTACTTAAGCTTAAGTTTTACTGCTAATTACGCCTATAATAAGGCCAACAGATGACTTTATAGCCATATTTGACCAAAATACCTGTCGATCCCCTTGAATTGTATGATACTCCGGCCGCGATGGCGCGGCGGCGCTTTCGACGACGCTACAGGATCAAGAATCCCTCGCCGACGATCACGCAGGCGCCGCCGACGCTCGCCTGCGTCAACTGGCCATCCGCAACCTGCAGGGTCAGCGCGATCAGGCTCGGGCGGCCGATGACAAAGCCCTGTTCGATGACGATCGTGTGCTCGCCGTCCTCCGGCTTCTCGAAGGCGCAGGCGACGGCTGAGAAGGCGCAGGCCGCCGAGCCGGTCGCCGGGTCCTCGGCCACGCCCAACCCAGGAACAAACACCCGCGCCTGGACATGATGCGCCGGATCCGCCGTCTCGTTGGCGTAAACGCAGACCGCCGGCCGCTCGAGCGGAAAAGCATCGGCGAAGGAAGCGAATTTTGGCGCCAGCCGATGCAACGCGGCGAGGCCCGAGACGGGGACAAAGGCGAAAGGCAGGCCCGCCGAGGCGATGACGGGCGCATGGTCGTCAAAGCCGATCTCTTGCGCGTCGAGCCCGAGCGCTGCGGCGATGGCCGCGCGATTGTCGAGGCGTTCGCCGAGGAGTGGCGTCTGCGGCGCAACAAGGCTCGCCCGCGTCGCGCCGCGAAAGCGCGAGACGTCGCAGGCGACGAGGCCGATCTCCTCCTCCAGCACGATGTGCAGCGGCTGGCGCCCCAGCATGTCGGGCGCGCGCAAGGAGGCGATCAGGCAGGCCGCGCCGACGGTCGGATGGCCGGCGAAGGGCAATTCGCGCTGCGGCGTAAAAATGCGCAGCCGCGCCGAATGCAGTTTGTTGCGGGGCGTCAGGACAAACACGGTTTCGGAAAGGTTGAACTCGCGCGCGATCGCCTGCATCTGTTCAGGGCCGAGATCGTCGGCGGCGGAAACCACGGCGAGCGGATTGCCGGCCAGCGGACGATCCGTGAAAACGTCGAGGAGGTGGTAGGCGAGGCGCATCGCGCGGCTCAGGCCCTGCCAGAGGGAGCGGGCGTCTCGCTGGCCGGATTTTTTGCGACCGTTTGGGCCTTGTCCTGCTCGGAAAGGCTGCGGAAGGCGCGGATCGAGAAGGGGATCATCGCCAGATAAGCGAGGCTCAGGGCGATCAGCACCTGCATCGGAAAGGACGCCAGCAGCACCAGCGCGGCGGCGACGGCGAACAGCACGAAAATGAACTTTTCACGCGGCACTCTACCGATGCTCTTGCCGGAATAATGGGGTATGCGGCTCGCCATCAGCAGCGCCACGCCGATGACATAGGCGACTTCCAGCCAGGCCAGGCCGCGCGACGGCGGGATGTCCAGGGACATGTGGACATAAAGCGGCAGCAGCACGACGATCGCCCCGGCCGGAGCCGGCATGCCGGTGAAGAAGCGGCCCATCCACGCCGGCTTGTCGGGATCGTCGATCATCACGTTGAAACGCGCCAGCCGCAGCGCGGCGGCGATGGCGAAGAACAACACCGCCACCCAGCCCACGGTTTTGAGCTGGTGCAGCGACCACAGATAAAGCATGAGCCCCGGCGCGACGCCGAAATCAATGAAATCGGCAAGCGAATCAAGCTCGGCGCCGAAACGCGACGAGCCCTTGAGCGCCCGCGCGATGCGGCCGTCGATGCCGTCGAGCACGGCGGCGACGACGATGAACAGCACCGCGTTGTCGAACCGGCTCTCGATGGCGAAGCGGATCGCCGTCAGCCCGGCGCAAAGCGCCAGCAGCGTCACGACATTGGGAACGACGAAGCGCAGGGGCAGCCCGCGCAGGCCGCGCGGCTTGAAGCTCGCGCGCGCGGGACCGGACTGCGGCGCCAGATCGGCGTCCAATTCGTCGTGCATGTCGGCGCCCATGTCAGCCGACCTTGAAATGGCGCTCGGGCTCGCCGGGCCGGAAATCGGCCAGCACGGTTTCGCCCGCGACGGTTTTCGCGCCGAGGCCGACGAGGATGCGCGCGCCGGCCGGCATGTAGACATCGACGCGCGAGCCAAAGCGGATCAGCCCGAAACGCTCGCCGACGCCGAGGCTCTGGCCTTCCTGGACGAAGGAAACGATGCGCCGCGCGACAAGCCCGGCGATCTGCACCACGCCGAAACGGCCGAGGTTGGAATCGATGATCAGGCCGTTGCGTTCGTTGTCTTCGCTCGCCTTGTCGAGATCGGCGTTGACGAACAGGCCCGGCTTGTAGGCGATGCGCGAAACCCGGCCCGTCACGGGGGCGCGATTCACGTGGCAGTCGAACACGTTCATGAACACGCTGACGCGCTGCATCGGATCCGACCCAAGACCAAGCTCCGGCGGCGGCGCGAAGGCGCCGATCGAGCAGACGAGGCCGTCGGCGGGCGAGACCACGAGACCATCGACCACCGGCGTCACGCGCGGCGGATCGCGGAAGAAATAGGCGCACCACAGCGTGGCGAACCCGCCCAGCCAGCCGAGCGGCGCCCACAGCCAGTGCAGCACCAGCGCGACAATCGCGAACAGCGCGATGAAAATATAGCCTTCCGGATGGATGGGGGTGATCTGCTTGCGGATCGAGTCGAAGATCGACATGGGCGGGCGACACTCATCGAGAAGCGAAATTGCGCGCTGGTTATGGCGCCAAACGGCGGCAAAGTCACGCTGTCGCGCCCGCGCCGGTCAATGCCCCCGTCAATAATGCGGCGGCGGCTTGTCGGGCGCGGTGCGCGCGCTCAATCCCTGCACTTCTTCGCGCAGGCGCAAAACTTCGCGCGTCAGCGCGTCGATCCGCTTCCATTGCTCGGCGACGGCGTCGCTCAATTCGGTCAGCGCCCGGTCCTGGTGGGCGCTGTGCGCCTCCAGCGCGTCAATGCGGGCGTGCTCGTCCGTTGCGGTCATGATCGGGTCCGTTTTTTCATCGCCGTCCGAACAGCTTTTCGATATCGGCGAGCTTCAGTTCGACATAGGTCGGGCGGCCGTGGTTGCATTGGCCCGCGCCCGGCGTGCGCTCCATTTCGCGCAACAGCGCGTTCATCTCTTCCGGCGCGAGACGCCGGCCGGCGCGCACCGAATGATGGCAGGCCATGGTCGCCAGCACATGGTCGAGCTTCTTCTCCAAGGGCGCCGCCTGCCCGTCTTCGGCGAGCGAATCCGAGAGATCGCGCAACAGCGGCTCGACCGCGCCGAGCTTCAGCGCGGCGGGGGTTTCATGCACCGCCACGGCGCCGGGACCGAAAGGCTCGATCATCAGCCCCAGCGAGGCGAACAGCTCCGAGGCCTCGATCAGCCGCGCGGCGTCGGCCTCGCCGAAATCGACGACAAGCGGGGACAAAAGCGCCTGGCGCGCGACGCCGCTTTGCGCGCGCTCGCGCTTCAAGCGCTCATAGACCAGGCGTTCATGCGCGGCGTGCTGGTCGACCAGCACCAGCCCGTCGCGCGTCTGGGCGACAATGTAGGTTTCATGGATCTGCGCCCGCGCCGCGCCAAGCGGCGCCGCCAGGTCGTCGGGCTCAGGCGCCTGTTCATGCGCCCGCGCGTCGGCCCAGGGCTCAGGTTGGTAGAACGGCTCCGCCTGGTGGAACGGCTCAGGTTGGGAGAATGGCGCGGCCTCGTAGATCGCCTGGTCGTGGTCGCTCATGCCCGGCGCGGCGGGCGAGGCGCGCCAGTCCCAGCCTCCCGGCTGAGCCGGGCGCGAAAACAGGACCGACTGCGGGCGCTGGTTGAGCATTTGCACGGCTTGCGCGGCATGGCTCGTCGTCGCCCGGTGCAGGGCCGAGGCCAAGGCCTGCTTGAGCGCGCCGATGACGAGGCCGCGAATGAGGCCGGGATCGGCGAAGCGCACTTCGGCCTTGGCTGGATGGACGTTGACATCGACCATTCCGGCCGGGCATTCGAGGAACAGCGCGAGGCTTGGATGGCGGTCGGAGGACAGGTAATCCATGTAGGCGGCGCGGATCGCGCCGGCGATCTGGCGGTCGCGCACCGGGCGGCCGTTGACGAAGACATATTGGGCGAGCGCATTGGCGCGGTGCCAGGTCGGCAGGCCGGCGAAGCCCCACAGCTTCACGCCGTCGCGCTCCGCCTCGACGGCGAGCGCGTTGTCGCGAAAATCGCGCCCCAGCACTTGAGTGAGCCGCGCCAGCAGGCCGTCGCGATCTCGCGGACAGGCCTGGTAATCGAAACCGGCCAGCCCCTCGCCGCCGAGCGAAAAGCGCACGTCGGGATGCGCCATGGCGAGACGCTTGACGACATCGGCCACAGCCTGCGCCTCGGCGCGCTCGCTCTTCAGGAATTTCAGCCGCGCCGGCGTCGGCGGCGAACAGGTCGCGGACCTCGATGCGCGTTCCCTGCGCCAGCGCCGCCGGCGCCAAGGCGCCGACCGCGCCGAATTCCACCCGCAGGCGCGCGCCTTGGCCCGCGCCCTTGGCGCGCGAAAAAATCTCCAGCAGCGCCACCGAGCCGATCGACGGCAGCGCCTCGCCGCGAAAGCCGAGCGTGGCGATATTGCCCAGATCGCCGTCGGGGATTTTCGACGTGGCGTGGCGTTCGATGCTGAGCGCGAGATCGGCCTCGTCCATGCCGAAACCGTCGTCGATGACGCGGATCAGATTGCGGCCGCCGCCCTCGATCGCCACGTCGATGCGGCAGGCGCCCGCGTCGAGCGCGTTTTCGACCAGTTCCTTGACGGCGGCGCTCGGCCGCTCGACCACCTCGCCGGCGGCGATGCGGTCGGCCAGGATGGGATCGAGCCGGCGGATGGTCATCGGGCGTATTTGCTCTACGCGCCGGCTTCGGCCAACCCTTCCGGCCGGCCGACAACCACCACCAAAAGGCTGGCGTCGCCGATCAGCCTTCTGGCGACGCGCTTGGCGTCGTCGAGCGTCACCGCCTCGACTTCGGCGTTGCGGCGGTCGAGATAGGAGGCGTCAAAGCCCTCGCGCTGCAATTGCAGCAGATGCCCGGCGATCTTGGTCGACGTGTCGAAACGCAGGGCGTAGGAGCCGGTGATGAATTTCTTGGCCTTGTCGAGTTCGTCCGCCGTCGGGCCTTCGTTGGCGAGGCGCGCGCATTCCGCCTCGATCACCGACAGCGATTCGCCCGCGCGCTCGTTCTTGGTCGAAGTGGCGCCGATCAGCGTCGGGCTGAACTCGGCCGTGCCGAGCGTGGAATAGACCGAATAGGTCAGGCCGCGCTTTTCGCGCACTTCCTGGAACAGGCGCGAGGTGAAGGAGCCGCCGCCAAGGATATGGTTCACCACCATGGCCGCGATGTAATCTCTGTCAGCGCGGGCTATGCCCGGCCGGCCGAAGCGGATGTTGGCCTGCGGCACGTCGAAATCGACGACGATGCGCCGCCCGAGGCCCCCGACCTCGATCGGCGGGATCGGCGCAAGCCCGGCGCTAGCCGGCAGGCCGGCGAACACCGCGTCGAGATGGGCGGCGAGGCTTTGGGCATTGATCGCGCCGACGACCGAGATCTTCAGCGTGTCGCGCGCCAGCAGTTTGCGGTGCAGGGCCACGAGATCGTCGCGCGTGACCGCCTCGATCTCGCCGAGCTCGCCGCGCGGCGAGCGCGAATAGGGGTGATCAGGCCACGCGGCGCGCCGCCAGGCCTGCGCCGCCATCGAGTTGGGCTCCTTGGACTCGCGCTTGAGCATGGCGTTGAGCTGGCCGCGCACCCGCTCGAGCGGCGCCTGATCGAAACGCGGCGCGTTGACCGCCAGCGCCAGCAGTTCGAACGCCTTGCCGACATGGCGCGACAAGGTCTGCATATGGCCGCCGAATTCATCGCGATCGACATTGAAGCTCATGCGGATGGCGTGATCGTCGAGCGCCCGGTGGAAGGCTTCCGCGTCGAGATCGCCCGCGCCCTCGTCGAGCAGGCCGCCGAGCAGCGCGCCCGCGCCCGCCTTGCCGGCCGGGTCCTGCGCCGCGCCGCCGGCGAAGGAAAACTCCATCGCCACCAGAGGCACGGCGTAATCCTCGACCAGCCAGGCGGCGATGCCGCCGGGGCTCGTGACATGCTGGACGCGCTCGGCGCGCGAGACGGCTTTGGCGGGAGCGTTCATCGGACTTTTCATCTTTCCATAGCGAAGCGGGAACCGGCGCGTGAAACCGAAGGATCCCCAACGAATGCGCGTCAGGACAAAACCTGGATCAGGCGGCGGCTTCTTCCTTGAGCAGGTAGCCGGTGACGGCGCGCTTCCGCTCTAGCCATTTCATCGCCGAGGCGACGTCCTCGACCGTGACCGCCTCGATCCGCGCGCTCCAGCCCAGCACCTCTTCGACCGTCTCGCCATTGGCGAGCGCCGCGCCGAACCAGCGCGCCAGGCTCGCCTGGTTGTCCTGCGCATAGACGGCGTCGGCGACGAGCCTTGTCGCGGCCCGATCGACGTCCTCGCGGCTGACGCCGTCGCGCGCGACCTCCGCCAGCACCGTGTCGATGGCGCGCTCGAGCTGTTCGAGCGACACGCCGTCGGCCGGCATGGCGTAGATGAAGAGGCGGCTGTCATCGAGCGCGTCGGCGTAATAATAGACGCCGGCGGTAATGGCGAGCTTCTGCTCCAGCACCAGCCGGCGATAGAACAGGCTGGTCTGGCCGCCGCCGAGATGGTGCGCCAGCACGTCGAGCGCCTCCGCCTCGCCCTTGCGCGCCGTGCGGGCGGAGGGGACGAGATAGATGCGCTCGAGGGACGGCTGCTCGACCTTCGGGTCGGCAAGCTTCACCAGCCGCTCCGCGCGGGGCTCGGGCTCGCGCGGACGCTTGCGCACCGGCGCTTCGCCGCGCGCCGGAATCTTGCCGTAGGTCTCGCGCGCCAGGGCCTCGACCTCCGGCGCCTCGACGTCGCCGGCGACGACGAGGACGGCGTTTTCCGGCGTGTAGAAGCGGCTGTAATAGTCGAGCGCGTCCTGCCGGTCGAGCGTCTCGATCTCATGGCCCCAGCCGATCACCGGCACGCCATAGGCGTGATGGGTGTACAGCGCGGCGTTCATCGCCTCGTCGAGCTGGGCGGCGGGGTCGGTGTCGGAGCGCATGCGCCGCTCTTCCAGCACCACGTCGCGCTCGGGCGCGACAATGTCGTCGGTCAGCGTCAGCCCGGTCATGCGGTCGGCCTCGAACTCCATCACCACGCCGAGATGTTCGCGCGCCACGCGCTGGAAATAGGCGGTGAAGTCGTAGGAGGTGAAGGCGTTCTCCTGGCCGCCAAGCTCGGCGACGAGATGCGAGAACTCGCCCTGCTTGTGCTTGTGCGTGCCCTTGAACATGAGGTGTTCGAGGAAATGGGCGATGCCGCTCTTGCCGCGCGGATCGTCGGCCGAACCGTTGCGGTACCACACCATATGCGTGACGACGGGGGCGCGATGGTCGGGGATGACCACGACATCCATGCCATTGTCGAGCTTGAAATGGTTGACGCGCGGGCCGGCGTGGCGCCCCTCCCCGGAGCCATTCGGCGGCTGCTCATGCGCCGCGTTGGGGTGGGGAGCGGAGACCGTTAATGCCACTTTGCGCCGTCCTGTCCTGCGGGTGATCGATTGCACCAATATAGAACGCCAAAGCCGGAACGACAGCCCCGGCTCCGCAAAAATCATGAACCGGCTGTTGCAGCCGGCTTTTCACGGTGTCGCTTGTGAAGCCTCAGAAAATGCCAAAGAACCGCTTCTTCGGGTTGTCTTCGGGCCTGAGGCCGGTCGCCTTGCCGTCGGCGCCGCGCACCTTTTGGAGATAGTCGGCGGGCGGCCTCACCAGCGACGCGTCGCTGGTATTGCGCCGGATCGCGCGCGGCTGCGCGCTATCGCGCGGCGGCGGCAAGTCCTCGCGCTGCGGCACCGCAAGTTTCGACCGCTCGCTGTAGTCGATCTTGCTGGCTTCGCTGGAACCGCCGAGGCCCACCGAACCCATCGCCTTGTCGAGCATGCCCGGCTGCTGCGCGGCCGGCGCATCGTCGCTGACCTTGTCGCTATCGGAATCGCGCGAACCGAACATCCGGCTCCACAAGCCCGGCTGCCTCTCGCTGTCGCCGTCGTCGTCGGCGGCCGCGGCGGGAGCAGCGGCGGGCGCCGCGGCGGCGTGGCCGGCGGGCGCAGCCGGCGCCGTTGGCGCAGCCGGAGCCGCTGGCTTGTCGGAGTCGAACAAGCGGTTGAACAGGCCGCGTTGTGGCTGCGGCTGGCTGTCGTCGGGACTGTCGGCAGGCTTGTCGGCGGTGGTGGAATTGTCCGAATTCCACATGTCATTGAGCAGCCCCGCGCGCGCCGGCGCGCTGGCCGTCAGCGCCGCGCCGCCGACCAGGACGCATGACAACAGAATGAGCCGCGTAGCGCCGGCGATGCTCGTGCGTTTCGTCAGGACCATGGACAAACCTCGACGCTCCAAACCGTGATGCTGCAAATTGCGAGGCTCAAACCTCGAAAGCTCTCGACCGACGCATGCAGCCGACGCTTGAACGGCGCTGCTCTATCTCGCCTTCAAGGCGATTTCGCGGCATGGCGAAGCTTTTCAAGCCTTGCCGGCCGTCGGCGTTGTGGCGGAGTCATATAGCAGAAGCATGACGCCGGCAAATATGCCGGCGTCGGCGACATTGAACACGTAATTCGACAGCGGGCCGAGCGAGAAAGGCGTGTGGAAATAAAGGAAATCCGCCACCGCGCCATGGTTGAGGCGGTCGAGCGCATTGCCCAGCGCGCCGCCGACGAGGCAGCCGAGTCCCGCCGTTTTGGCGACGCCGTGCGTCCGCCACATCCAGACCCCGAGGATACACACCGCCGCCAGCGCCAGGCCGGCCAGGGCGAAGCGGCCGAGATCGCCGTCCGAGCGCAGCATCGTGTAGGCGACGCCGCGATTCCAGCTCATCGTCAGGGCCAGGAAGGGCGTCACGGCGATGACCGGATGCTCCGGGCCGCCGAGCAGCGAGATCGCCCAGGCCTTGCTCGCCTGGTCGAGCGCCAGCACCAAAGCCGCGCTGGCGAAGCCCGCGAGCCGGCGCCGCGCTTGGGACGTCCGGTCTTGGGACGGAAGTTTCATGCCCAAAGGCCCTCGGCCCGCAATTCACGCAAGGCGCGCGCGTCGCGCGGGGTGACGTCGGGAAATTCCGGATCGGAGCCGACCAGCTGCGAGATACGCCAGGATCGCGCGCATTTGCGCCCTTGCGCGCGGCGGCTGACCACGCCGACGCCGGGCGCTTCAGCCAGGGTGAAGGCGCCTTGCGGCGGCTCGCCGGCGACGATCTCGATGCCCGAGGTGATGCAGACGTCGGCGAAATCCACCCCCTCGAGCGCTGAGCGAAAACTTTCGTCACTGATGAAAACCTGCGGATCGGCTTCGAGCGAAGAGCCGATGGCCTTTTGCGCCCGCTCGATTTCCAGCGCCCCGGTCACAACCGCGCGAATGCGGCGAATCGTCCGCCACTTGGCGGCCAGCGGCTCGTCGCGCCAGATTTCCAGGTTTTGCGGAAATTGCGTCAGGTGAATCGAGGCCGACGATTGCGGCCGGAAGGCCAGCCACGCCTCCTCGGCCGTGAAGCAGAGGATCGGCGCCAGCCATTTCAGCAGCGCCTCGCACATCAAATCGATCGCCGTCAGCGCCGCCTTGCGGGTCACGCTCGAGCGCGGATCGCAATAGAGGCAATCCTTGCGGATGTCGAAATAAAACGCCGAGAGATCGCCGGTCATGAAGCTCGTGAGCAGCGCCACGACCTTCTTGTAGTCGAACTGGGCGTAGGCTTCGCGGATCGCGCCGTCGATTTCCGCCAACCGATGCAGGATCGCCCGCTCGAGTTCGGGCATCTCGTCCTTGGCCACGGCTTGCGCCGGGTCGAAATGGGCGAGCGCGCCGAGCATCCAGCGCAGGGTGTTGCGCAGCTTGCGGTAGGTTTCGGCGAAAGTGGCCAAAATCTCCTTGCCGATGCGCAAATCGTCGGAATAATCGGAAGCCGCGACCCACAGGCGCAAGATGTCGGCGCCGGAATCCTTGATCACGCTTTGCGGCGCGACGACATTGCCGGTCGATTTCGACATTTTGCGCCCCTTTTCGTCCAGCACGAAGCCGTGCGTCAGGACCGAATCATAGGGCGCGCGACCGCGCGTGCCGCAGCTCTCCAGCAGCGAGGAATGGAACCAGCCGCGATGCTGGTCGGAGCCTTCGAGATACATCACCTCGTCCGGGCCGCCGTCATGGCGGCGGCGGATGCCCGCGAGCGTCGGGAAATGCGCGGAATCTT
Organism: uncultured Alphaproteobacteria bacterium; assembly: GCA_963828185.1. GTDB lineage: Bacteria > Pseudomonadota > Alphaproteobacteria > Rhizobiales > Beijerinckiaceae > Rhodoblastus. Next base: position 570,145 of record CAWHDV010000002.1, read on the forward strand.
CCAGCGTGAAGGCGTGGGTCGAGCCGGAATTGAACCAGACGTCGAGCACGTCGTCGATTTTTTCGTAAATTGCCGGGTCGTGGTCGGGCGCCAAAAATCTCTCCGCCGCGCCGTCCTTGTACCAGGCGTCGGCGCCTTCCTCGGCGAAAGCCGCGACAATGCGGGCGTTGACCTTGTCGTCGACCAATATTTCGTGGCCGCCCTTTTTCACGAAAACGGCGATCGGCACGCCCCAGGCGCGCTGGCGCGACACCACCCAGTCCGGGCGGTTGGCGATCATGCCGGTGATGCGGTTCTCGCCCGCCGCCGGCACCCACTTCGTGCGGGCGATTTCCTCCAGCGCGATCTCGCGCAGGGTGGGCTGGTTGGAGTCCGAGCCAAGCCCCTTGGCCGCGACAGCGTCGAGCGCGACCGAGAAGGGCTGGTCCATGGCGATGAACCATTGCGGCGTGTTGCGGAAGATCACCGGCTTCTTCGAGCGCCAGCTGTGCGGATACTGATGTTTCAACCGGCCGCGCGCCAAAAGCGCCCCGGCCTCGACCAGCGCCTTGATGACGCGCTCGTTGGCGTCGCCCTTGTTTCCCTTGTCGTCGATGACGCGCGCGCCCTCGAAGCCGGGGACTTCCTTGGTGTAAAAGCCGTCGGCGTCGACTGTGTAGGGGATGCGCGGATCGATTCCGCGCTCGTGCAGCAGGCGGCCCGAGGCCATCCAGATATCAAAGTCCTCGCGGCCGTGGCCGGGGGCGGTATGGACGAAGCCGGCGCCGGCGTCGTCGGTGACATGGTCGCCGTCGAGCAGCGGCACGTCGAATGTGTAGCCGAGCTTTTGCAGCGGGTGGGCGCAGGTCATTTCCTTGAGTTCAAGCGCGGGAATGTCGCGGAGGCGCTCGAATTTCTCCACCTTGGCGGCCTGCATCACGCCCTCGGCCAGCTTGTCGGCCAGGATATAGCTCGCGCCGGCTTGCGCCCAATTGCCTTCCGGCGCCTCGGTCACGCGATAAAGGCCATAGGCGATGCGGTGCGAGAAGGAGATGGCGCGATTGCCCGGCAGGGTCCAGGGCGTGGTCGTCCAGATCACCACTTTCGCGTCTTTTCCGCGGAGCGGGAAAGCGACAAAAACCCAGTCCGAGGTATGGTCCTCATATTCGACTTCCGCCTCGGCCAGCGCGGTTTTCTCCACCACCGACCACATCACCGGCTTGGAGCCGCGATAAAGCAGGCCATTGGCCGCGAATTTCATGATTTCGCGGGCGATGGCGCTTTCGGCGAAAAAATCCATCGTGGCGTAGCGCCCGGCCCAGTCGCCGGCGACGCCAAGGCGCACGAACTCCTCGCGCTGCACGTTGAGCCAATGTTCGGCGAAGGCGCGGCATTCGCTTCCGGAACTCGACCACCGGCACATCGTCCTTGTTGCGGCCCCTGGCGCGATATTGCTCCTCGATCTTCCATTCGATCGGCAGGCCGTGGCAATCCCAGCCCGGCACGTAATTGGCGTCCTTGCCCAGCATGCGCTGCGAGCGGACGACAAGATCCTTCAGGATCTTGTTGAGCGCATGGCCGATATGGATATTGCCGTTGGCGTAGGGCGGGCCGTCGTGCAGCACGAACTTTGGCTTGCCGGCGCCCTCGACGCGCATCTTTTCGGTCAGGCCGATCTCGGCCCAGTGGGCCAGAAGCTCCGGCTCCTTTTTCGGCAGGCCGGCGCGCATGGGGAAGTCGGTGCGCGGCAAATACAGCGTGGCGGAATAGTCGGGACCCGTTTTTTCGGTCATGATCTTGGAACTCGCGGAGAATTGGAGGCGACGAAAGGTCGTGCAAACAACATCCCGGCGCGCGTCTGGAGAGTCAGGCGCGGACCGGGCCGATAATTCGCCGGGCGAAGGAACGAGCGAGGTTCGTCATGCCGCCTTTTAGCAAGAATTCTTCGCCCGGATAAAGGGCGCGGGCGGTCGCGCGCTCAATTTTTATCGCAGATGCGAAAAAGGGGCGCGGCCTTGGCTGCCGCGCCCCCTGAATCCGCCAGTCCGAAGACTGGATCAGCGCGCCATCGCCTTGATGACGCTCTCGACCACTTTCTTGGCGTCGCCAAACAGCATCATCGTATTGTTCTTGAAGAACAATTCGTTTTCGACGCCGGCGTAGCCCGAGCTCATGCCGCGCTTGATGAACATCACCGTCTTGGCCTTTTCGACGTCGAGGATCGGCATGCCATAAATGGCTGACGTCTTGTCGGTCTTGGCCGCCGGGTTGGTGACGTCATTGGCGCCGATCACGAAGGCCACGTCGGCTTGCGAAAATTCGGAATTGATGTCCTCGAGTTCGAACACTTCGTCGTAAGGGACATTGGCTTCCGCCAGCAGCACGTTCATGTGGCCGGGCATGCGGCCCGCCACCGGATGGATGGCGTATTTGACGTCGACGCCTTCCGCCTTGAGCTCGTCCGCCATTTCGCGCAGCGCGTGCTGGGCTTGCGCCACCGCCATGCCATAGCCCGGCACAATGATCACCTTCTGCGAATTTTGCAGAATGTAAGCGGCGTCGTCGGCCGAACCCTGCTTGACCGGACGGGTTTCCGTCGCGCCGGCGGCAACCGCCGTCTCGCCGCCGAATCCGCCGAGAATGACCGAGATGAAGGAGCGGTTCATGCCCTTGCACATGATGTAGGACAGGATAGCGCCCGACGAGCCGACCAGCGCGCCGGTGATGATCAGCGCCATATTGCCGAGGGTGAAGCCGATGCCCGCCGCCGCCCAGCCGGAATAGGAGTTCAGCATCGAGATGACCACCGGCATGTCGGCGCCGCCGATCGGCACGATCAGCAGCACGCCGAGCGCCAGCGAGATCAGCACGATCAGCAGGAACAGGAAAGTCCCGCCGGTGCCGTAGAAGCCGGCGATGAACAGCACCAGCGCCACGCCGAGCGTCATGTTGATGACATGGCGCTGCGGCAGCATGATCGGCTTGCCCGACATGCGCCCGTCGAGCTTGAGGAAGGCGATGATCGAGCCGGTGAAGGTGATGGCGCCGATCGCCGCGCCGAGCGACATTTCGATTAGGCTGGCCTGGTGGATATGGCCGGGCGCGCCGATGCCGAAGGCCTGCGGCGCGAACAGCGCCGCCGCCGCCACCAGCACGGCGGCGAGGCCGACCAGCGAGTGGAAGAAGGCCACGAGCTGCGGCATTTTGGTCATTTCGATGCGGCGCGCCACGATCGCGCCGAAACCGCCGCCAAGGCCCAGGCCAATGACCACGAGCAGCCAGCCGCCGATGCCGGCGGGCGCGCCCAGGGCGAGCGTGGTGACGATGGCGATGGCCATGCCGACCGCGCCGAACAGGTTGCCCTTGCGCGAGGTGGTGGGGTGCGACAGGCCGCGCAGCGCGAAGATGAACAGGACGCCCGAGACGAGATAGAGAAGGGACGCAAGATTGACGTTCATGGACCTCAGCCCTTCTTCTTGTACATGGCGAGCATGCGTTCGGTGACGAGGAAGCCGCCGAAGATGTTCACCGACACGAGCACGAGGGCGATGAAGCCGAACACATGCGCCCAGGCGGGGCCGCTATCCATGGCGCCGGCCGAAGTCGACGCCGACCGACAGCAGCGCGCCGACGACGATGACCGAGGAAATGGCGTTGGTGACCGACATCAGCGGCGTATGCAGCGCCGGCGTCACCGACCAGACGACGTAATAGCCGACGAAGATCGCCAGCACGAAAATCGCGAGACGGAAGACGAAGGGATCGATCGCCCCGCCGCTGGCGGCATGGGCCGCCGCGCCGGCGGCGGTCGAGACCTGGTCGGCGTAGTTCTGGGCCGCGTCGGCGGCGGCGCGCGCCGCCGCTGCGGCGGATTGCGCCCGTTCAATCAGCGCGTGGGTGTCAGTAACCATGGAAAACGCCCCTCTCCTGGGCTGAAAAGCAAGATGGACCGCGTGGGTAGGAAGGTCGGCCTCAGGCGGCCGCGAAAGCGGGATTGACGATGGCGCCGTCGCGCGTCAGCTGCGTCGCCTTGACCAGTTCCTCCATCGGGTCGATCGACAATTGCTTCTTGTCCTTGTCGATCAGGGTTTCGAGGAAGGCGAACAGGTTTTTCGCGTAGAGCTGCGAGGCGGTGGCGGCGAGACGGCCGGCGACATTGAGATGGCCGATGATCTTCACGTCATTCTCGGTGGTCACGACCTCGTCGGGCTTGGTCAGGGCGCAATTGCCGCCCCGCTCCGCCGCCAGGTCGACGATCACCGAGCCCGGACGCATCGAAGCGACCATCTCGGCGGTGATCAGCACCGGCGCCGGACGGCCGGGAATGAGCGCCGTGGTGATGACAATGTCCTGCTTGGCGATGTGCGAGGCAGTCAGCGCGGCCTGTTTTTGCTTGTATTCCGCCGACATTTCCTTGGCGTAGCCGCCGGCCGTCTGGGCGTTCCTGAATTCCTCGTCCTCGACCGCCAAAAATTTTGCGCCGAGCGATTCGACCTGTTCCTTGGTGGCGGGGCGCACGTCGGTGGCGGTGACGACGCCGCCGAGGCGGCGCGCCGTGGCGATGGCCTGCAGGCCGGCGACGCCGACGCCCATGATGAAGATCTTCGCCGCCGGCACCGTGCCGGCCGCCGTCATCATCATCGGGATGGCGCGGCCGTATTCCGCCGCCGCTTCCAGCACGGCGCGATAGCCGGCGAGATTGGCCTGCGACGACAACACGTCCATCACCTGGGCGCGGGTGATGCGCGGCATCAGCTCCATGGCGAAGGCCTGGACCTGCGCGTTGGCGAGGTCCTGCAAGGCCTGCGCCTGGCCATAGGGGTCCATGATGGCGAGGACGGCGCAGCCCGGGTTGACGCCGGCCAGGGCCTGGGCCTGGGGACGGCGCACGGCGAGGACCACGTCGGCGCCCTTGACGGTCGCCTTGGCGGTGGCGGCGATCTTGGCGCCGGCCTTCTCGAAATCCGCGTCGGGCAGGCCCGAGCCCTTACCCGCGCCGGCCTGCACCACGATCTCGGCGCCCAGCGCCACGAGTTTCTTGACGGTTTCTGGCGTCGCCGCGACGCGCGCCTCGTTGTCGGCGGTCTCGGCAGGAACGGCAATACGCATGAATAACTCCAATTGGCCCGCGCCCGGAAGAACTCCGGCGTGCGGGTCTTGAAAGGCGCGCTGCGGGCGCGCTTGAGCCCTTGGGTGGAATCAGAGCGTGAAGAAGGCCAGCAACAGCAGGATGAACACGACCAGAACCGTCCCCCACTTGATCAAGGTGGTGAAAAGATTGTAGGTCGCCCGGTGCGCTTCGTAATCCATCGCGGGATGACCCTCGAGCCCATTCCCCGCCGTCATTTGATCCGACGCCATTTCCCTCTCCCCGGCCAAAGCCGCCCTTGCTGGTCAAGCCGCCCTTGCTGGTCAAGCCGCCTTTTGTTGGTCTGGCGAACTTTTCCCGAGCCTGTTTTCCCAAAAGGACAGGCTCAAGGCAATCATTATTAGGTCCATGGCGGCCTTTTCCCGTCCGATGGCTTCGGAGGCTTCCCGGACGACGCCCTAGAAAGGGCGAAAGGCGCTCCGCCGTCAAGGTGATCCGCGCATTTGCGGTTAAAACCGGCGTCAAGCGGCGGCCGCGCCGGCTCAAAAATCAGTTTTGCGGGAAAAGTCCGGCCTGCGCCAGACTATCGCCCTGGCGGCGTTCGAGCGCCGCGAGGTCGAAACCGTCCAGCGCGCCCTCGAACAGGCGGTGGAAATTCAGCCGCGCCTTGAGATGCAGGAAGGCGCCGCCGAGGCCGATGGCGGCGCGGTCCATGAACACGAATTCGCGCGGGATGAGCACCGGACCCTTCTCGCGCAATTGCCGGCGCACCAGCGCCGCCTCCTGCCGCCCATAAGCGCCCGCCGACACGCCGTCGGCGATCGTGCGGACGCGGTCTTCGAGCAGGGGGCCGAGGATGAAGCGCGCCCAGACGGTCAGGATGTCCACGAGATCGCGACTGAGATTCTTGAAACCCCACGCTTCAAACGCTTCGGCCGCCTGCGCCCGGTTGTTTTCGCGCAAGGCGCGGTAGAGCTTGACAACCCCGCCGACGAAAGCCGGCGTAAAAATCCTGATGCAACCGTAATCGAGCAGGTTGATGCCCGCGGCCTGGCCGTTTACGCGAAAAACCGTGTAATTGCCGAGATGCGGATCGCCGTGGATCACGCCGAAGCGGGCGAAGGGCGACCACCAGGCGGCGAAAATCGCACTGGCTGTGGCGTTGCGCTCCGCTTCCGGGGCGTCGGCGAGCGACAGCACCTTCTCGCCTTCGAGCCAGTCGAGCGTCAGAAGCCGTCCGGTCGACAGATCTTCGTGGACCGCCGGGACGCGGATGGCGCCCTGCCCCGCCAGCATCAAACGGTAGAGCGCGGCGTTCTTCGCCTCGCGGCGATAATCCAGTTCCTCGCGCAGCCGGTCGGCGATTTCCCCCGCCGCCTCGCGCGCGTCGATCGCCGGTTCAATTCGCCGATGCACCGCCAGCGCCATGTCGAGCTGCGCGAGGTCGGCCTCGACGGCCGAGGCCATGTCAGGATATTGCAGCTTGCAGGCGATATCGCGCCCATCGAGGGTTTTCGCGCGATGCACCTGCCCGAGCGAGGCGGCGGCGGCCGGATGCAGGTCGAAGGCCGAAAATTTTGCGCGCCAGTCCGGCCCCAGTTCCGCGACCATCCGCCGCTTGACGAAGGCCGCGCCCATCGGCGGCGCCTCGCTTTGCAGCGTCATCAGCGCCTCGGCGTAATCGGCGGGCAGCGCCTCGGGAATGGTGGCGATGAGCTGCGCCGCCTTCATCAGCGGGCCTTTCAGGCCGCCGAGCGCCTTGGCCAGAGACAGGGCGTCGCCTTCGCCTCCATCACCAATCAGCCTCCCGCCGGCCAGGCGCGCGAAAAAACCGCCGGCCTGCGCGCCGACCGCCAGATAGCGCGCGGCGCGGGCGCCGAAGCGGTTGCGTTCGTCGTCCTTCATCAAATGCTTCCCTTTTGCCAGCCCGAAACGCGCGCGGGCGCCCTCGCATAAGCTCGGCGTCACATTTGTTCCTGGGTTCGCGTTGCGAACCGTCCTTATCTTCCGTAGGTCGCGACCAATTCCGCGCTGCCGATCGCTTCGGCCTGGATCGCGGCGGCCGTTTGCGCGGCCGAAGCGTCAGGCGGCAGCTTCAGATGCCCGGTTTTCAGCGCATAGACGGTGAAATGGTAATGATGCGGCTTGTCGCCCTTGGGCGGACAGGGGCCGCCATAGCCCGCCCGGCCAAAGTCCGACGCCGCCTGCGCGGCGCCCGCCGGCAGGCCCTTGCCATCTGCCGCCACGCCCTCGGGCAGTCCGGTCGTCGCAGCGGGAAGGTCATAGGCGAGCCAGTGCCAGAAGCCGGCGCCGCCGCGCGCGTCGGGATCATGGACTGTCACGGCGAAACTTTTGGTCCCCGGGGGCGGCGCCGTCCAATGCAGGGCCGGCGACAGATTGCCGCCGTCGCAACCGTGTCCGCCGAAAACGTGCTTTTTGGCGATCGTCGCGCCTTGCGCGACATCGGGGCTCGTCAGCTCCAAAGCCAGGGCGTTGGTGACCCAGGCGACGACCAGCGCCGCCGCCAAAACAATATTTTTCGGCATCATGCCTTCCCTCCCTCGCTCAGGGCGCCGCGACGCGCGCCAGAATTTTGCGGATAAAGGCCTCGCTCGCGCGCGGCTGGGTCACCGGCAGCATATGGCCGCCGTCGACCAGCGCCAGGTCGACGCCAGTCGCCTGCGTGCAAAAAACCTCGCCCTGCTCCTTGGCGTCGAGCACATGGTCCTGGCGCGCGAAGAGTACGCCGACCGGCATGGCGAGCGAGGCGTAGCGCGCCGTCATCAGCGGCAGTTCCGTCGGCTGGTCGCCGATGTCGCGCGCGGCGGCGATCGGCGCCGACGGGCGCGCCGCGAGCAGACCGCCGCCGCGATTCCAGAAGGCGAGCGGCATGGGATCGGGAGCGAAGGCCGTTTCGCGCGTCACCCCGCTGCGCAAAAGCGTCACGATGGGACCGAGCGTCCAGGCGCCCAGCCATAGCGAAATGCGATTGGGCTTGGCCAGTCCACGAAAAAGATCGGGCGCGGCGGCGACAGGGTTGGTCAGCGGCGCGATCAGCGCGAGACCGCCAATGCTTTCGGCATGGTCGAGCGCCAGCGCCAGGGCCACGGCGCCGCCGAGCGAATGGCCTACCACCAACGGCTTGCGCAAATCGAGCGCATCGATGATTTTCGCGACGAGGTCGCCTTGCGCCTTCAGGCTTTGCGACGGCGCGGCGCCGGAGTAGCCGGAGCCGGGGCGATCGATCAGGACGACGCGCCGTTCCGGAAAAAGCGCCGCCAGGGCGTAGGCGAAATGGTTGAGCTGGCCCATCAGCCCGTGGATGAACACCAGCGGCGGCTCCGCCTGCCCCGGTTTGTCGCCGTCATCGACGATATGCAGGCGCAGGCCGTCGATCTCGATGAAGCGCCCTTGCGGCGGGACCAGCGCCTCGATCAGGCGGCTCAGCGCCAGATTGAACAGCACCAGCGCGACGACGGCGAAAAGCCACCAAAGCGCCAGCCAGCACATGAGGATCAGCAGCGCCGTCATGTTCACCTCGGTTCGAAATGCAGCGCCTCATCGTCGATCCGCCCGAAACGCAAGGCGAGGAGATCGCGCAAATAATTGACGTTGCAGCGCCAGGGCGCTTCCGCCCCCTGCCGGGGAAGGATCTTTTCCGCCCGCGCCACATAGCTGGAGCTCAGCGCGAGCACCGGCCCGACCGCCGGCGGCGCGTTGCGGGGCGCCGCCCATTTGGCCTTTTTCGCCGCCACCTCGCGCATCAGGCGCAGCAGATAGAGCGTCGTCAGCTCGCACTTCAGCGTCCAGCTCGCATTGGCGTAGCCGAAGGCGGCGACGAGGTTCGGCGCGCCTTCGAACATGCAGCCCTTGTAGGTCATCAATGCGCCGGTTGCGACGGGCGCGCCGTCGACGCTGAGCCGCGCGCCGCCAAACATCTGCAGTTTCAGACCGGTGGCGAGGACGATCGCATCGGCGCGGAAAATCTCGCCGTCGCGCAGGCGCAGGCCCTCCGGGGTGAAACAGTCGATCTCGCCGGTGGTGAGGCTGGCGGAGCCCTGGAGCAGGGCGTCGAAGAAGACGCCGTCCGGGTCGAGGCAGAGGCGCTGGTCCCAGACATTGTAGCGCGGCGTGAAATTCTTCATCGCCTCCGCATCGAGCCCGAGTTTGCGCCGCACCTCGCCGAGCAGCCTGTTCCTCACCCATTCCGGCTGGCGCCGCGCCAGTTGATAAAAGCCGAGGCCGAGCAGGATGTTGCGCCAGCGGGTGAGCGCAAAGGCGGCGCGGGCGGGCAGGACGCGCGCGGCGAGGCGGGCGAGGCGATCCGCATTTGGCCGCGCGGCGATATAGCTGGGCGAGCGTTGCAGCATCACGACATGGCGCGCCTGCGCCGCCAGCGCCGGCACGAGCGTGACCGCGGTCGCGCCGCTGCCGATGACGATGATGCGCTTGCCGGCGGGGTCGAAATCCGCCGGCCAGTCCTGCGGATGCAGGATGCGGCCGGAAAAATCGCCCATGCCTGAGAAATCCGGCGCATAGCCGGCCGTGTAATCGTAATAGCCGGCGCAAACATAGAGAAAGCGGCAGGACAGCGTCTTGCGGGCTTTCGCGGGGCCGGCCTCGACAGCGAGGCGCCACAGGCCGGCGCGGGAGTCGAAATCGGCGGCGACGACGCGGTGTTCGAACAGGATTTCCCTGTCCACGCCGGTTTCTCGCACGGCCTGCGTGATGTAGGCGAGGATTTCGTCGCCGCTTGCGGTCATGGCGCCATTGTTGATCGGCATGTCGGCGTAGCCGAGGGTCTGGAGGTCGGAATCCGACCGCAGGCCCGGATAGCGAAACAGATCCCATGTGCCGCCGAGTTCGCGCCCGTCCCTCGACAATCTTGAATTGGATATGCGGCGCCCGCCTGCGGATGTCGCGGGCCGCGCCGATCCCGGCAAGGCCCGCGCCGACGATGATGACGTCGAGCGGCGTCTCTTCGCTCAAGCTGGCAGGCTTTCCAGTTCGTCGATCAGGCCTTCGATCATCGACAGGCCGATGTCCCAGAAGGAGGGATCGCGCGCGTCGAGCCCGAAGGGTTTCAGAAGCTCGCTGTAATGTTTCGAGCCGCCGGCCGAAAGCAAAGCGAAATATTTCTCGACGAAACCCGGCTCAGCCTTCTGATAGACGCCATAGAGCGAATTGACCAGGCAGTCGCCGAAAGCATAGGCGTAGACATAGAAGGGCGAATGGATGAAATGCGGAATATAGGCCCAGAAGGTCTCGTAGCCCGCGCCGAGTTCGATCGCCGGTCCGAGGCTTTCGGCCTGCACGCTCATCCACAATTCGCAGAGCTTGTCGGCCGTCAGCTCGCCGTTCTTGCGCTCCTCGTGCAATTTGCGCTCGAAGGAATAGAAGGCGATCTGCCGCACCACGGTATTGAGCATGTCCTCGACCTTCGAGGCCAGCATGGCGCGACGCTCGGCCACGCCCTCGGCTTCCGCCAGCAGGGCGCGGAAGGTCAGCATCTCGCCGAACACCGAGGCGGTTTCGGCCAGCGTCAGCGGCGTCGGCGCCATCAGCGGGCCATTCGGCGCCGCGAGCACCTGATGCACGCCATGTCCGAGTTCATGCGCCAGCGTCATCACGTCGCGCGGCTTGCCCTGGTAATTGAGCAGCACATAGGGGTGGGCGGAGGGCGTGGTCGGATGGGCGAAGGCGCCTGGCGCCTTGCCCGGCCGCACCGGCGCGTCGATCCATTTGTCATCGAAGAATTTTTGCGCGATTTCGGCCATGCGCGGCGAAAAGCCGCCATAGGCGCCGAGCACGGCGGCGCGCGCCTGCGCCCAGTCATAGTTTTTCAGCGGCGCGTCGGGCAGCGGCGCGTTGCGGTCCCAATGCTTCAGCTTTTCCTTGCCGAACCAGCGCGCCTTGAGCTTGTAATAGCGATGCGACAGGCGCGGATAGGCGGCCCGCACCGCCGCCACCATGGCCTCGACCACTTCCGGCTCGACGCGGTTCGACAGGTGGCGCGACTCCGCCACATCCTTGAAGCCGCGCCAGGTGTCGGCAATGTCCTTGTCCTTGGCCAGCACATTGGAGATGAGCGCGAAAACGCGCATGTTCGCCTTCAGCGTCGCGGCGATGGCGTTCGACGCCTTCTCCCGCATGGCGGGGTCCGGGTCCTGGAACAGGTTCAGGACCGGCTCGAGCGTCAGTTCCGTTCCATCGACCTCGAAGCGCAGCGAGGCGATGGTCTCGTCGAACAGCCGGTTCCAGGCGGCGTGCCCGGTGACGGCTTTTTCGTGAAACAATTGCTCGATGCGGTCGTCGAGCTGGAACGGCTTTTCCTTGCGCAGGTCCTCGATCCACGGCCGGTAATGCGACAAGGGAGGCTGGGCCATCGCCTTTTCCAGCTCCGCGTCATCAAGGCGGTTCAGCTCGAGCTGGAAGAACAACAGGTCGGTCGAGGCGGCGGTGATTTTTTCCTGCGCGTCGCCGTAAAATTTCGCCCGCGCCGGGTCGACGGTGTTCTCGGCGTAAGACAGGCCCGCGAAGGACATGATTTTGGTGATGAGATCGTCGATCGCCTCATAGCGGGCGATGGCGTCGCAAAGCGCCTTCGACGCGTCGGGACCGGCGAGGAGTTTTGCCAGGCCGCCACGATAGCAGGCGGCGAATTCACGGCATTCCCGCGCCACCTTTCGCAGATCCTCCGCATATTGCGGGCTGTCGAGACCGGAATAGAGATCGTCGAGCCGCCAGTTGGGCAGGCTGTCAGCCAGGTTTTCCGCTTTTGCTGCGCCCGAGCTTTGCGGGTGACGAATGAATTCCGGAAAAACAGGGATCATGGAAGCGGCGCTTTCAAACAAGGAATCGGCGGACATTGGCATCATGCATATTGGCGCGCAAGCCGACCCAATCAACAGGCCCCTTGAAAACGCCGTCGCCGGAGGATTCGCGTCACCGAGCCGCAATGATGCGCGGAAACCGCTGATTTTGCGGCCATTAACATCGCATTTACCGTAATCGCGCAGCATGGCGACAAGCGGGCATGCCGCCTCGCGCGAAAGAACAATGATGATCTCGACCGTTTTGATCGCCGACGACGACCCCGTACAGCGCCGCCTGCTCGAAGCCATGGTGCGGCGTTTCGGCTATGAGACGGAGACGGTCGATGGCGGCGAGGCGGCGCTCGAGCGCATGCAGGCCGCCGACAAGGTCAATGTCGATGTGCTGATTCTCGATCTCGTCATGCCCGATCTCGACGGCATGGGCGTGCTCGAGCGCCTGCGCGAGCGAAAGATCACCACGCCGGTCATCGTGCAGACCGCGCACGGCTCGATCGAGGCGGTGATCTCGGCGATGCGCGCCGGGGCGATGGATTTCGTCGTCAAGCCGGTCGGCGCCGAGCGGCTGCAGATTTCGATCAAGAACGCGCTGCGCTTTGACGCCCTCGAGGATGAAATCCGCCGCATCGGCCGCAAGGCGACGGGCACGCTGACCTTCAAGGACGTTTTTTCGCGCAGCGACGACATGCTGCGCGCCATCAGGCTCGGCGAGCGCGCCGCCAAATCCAACATCCCCGTGCTGATCGAAGGCGAATTGGGCGTCGGCAAGGAATTGATGGCGCGCGCCATCCAGGGCGGCTCGGACCGGCGCGGAAAACCCTTCATAACCGTCAATTGCGGCGCCCTGCCGCAGAATCTCGTCGAATCCATCCTGTTCGGCCACGAGAAAGGCGCCTTCACCGGCGCCTCGGACAAGCACGTCGGCAAATTCGTCGAGGCGAACGGCGGCACGCTGTTCCTCGACGAAGTCGGCGAATTGCCGCTGGAAACCCAGGTCAAGCTGCTGCGCGCGCTGCAAGAGGGCGAAATCGATCCGGTCGGCGCGCGGAAATCGGTGCGCGTCGACGTGCGGCTGATCTCGGCGACCAACCAGGACCTGATCGAACAGGTGAAAAAAGGCCAGTTCCGCGAAGATCTGTTCTATCGCCTCAATGTCTTCCCCATCACCATCCCGCCGCTGCGCTCCCGCCGCGCCGACGTCGCCGATCTCGCCCGCCGCTTTCTCGCGCGATTCGCCGCCGAGGAAGGCAAGCGCCTGCGCGGTCTTTCCGCCGAGGCGCTGGCGCTGCTCTCCGCCTATGACTGGCCCGGCAACGTGCGGCAGCTCGAGAACGCGGTGTTCCGCGCTGTGGTGCTGTCGGACGGCGACGAGCTGACTTTGGCCGAATTCCCGCAGATCGCGGCGCATGTCGATGGTTTCGACGTGCGGGTTCCCCCCGCGCCGCCGCCTTTCGGCCACCGCGAGATCCAGCGCGAAATCGTGCGCGTCGAAGTGCGCGATCCCAATGTCCTGCGCCTGCTCGACGAGAACGGCGACGTGCGCAAGCTCGAATCGATCGAGGAAGAGGCTATTCGCTTCGCTCTGGCGCATTATCGCGGCCAGATGTCGGAAATGGCGCGAAAGCTCGGCATCGGCCGCTCGACGCTCTACCGCAAGATGAAGGATTACGGCCTCGACGAAGGCGGCGACGGCGTTCACGCGGCCTGAGCGTCACCCCCAGAGCTTGATCTGTGGCGGAGAGGCAACGGCCGCGAAAAAACGCGCAGCGGTTCTTCACGTCCGGCCCCGCGACCGATTTTATCCGCTTTCGGGACTCAATTCCTTGCTATCTAAGGCGACTCAAAAGCGCGCCGGCGGGCGAAGATTTTGCCGCCTGTGGCGAATGGCATTGGCTTTTTGGCCCAGGCGACGCCATCTTGCGCAGGCGACTGGAAAGGTTGTGGCATGATTTCGCTCGGCTCGGCAGCCCGGCATTTAAGGGCGGCGACGCTCGCATCCACCGCTTTGCTGGCGGCGGCCGGCGGCGGCTGGGCGCAAGGCGTCGCGCCAGTCGTCGCGCCAGTCGTCGCGCAAAAAAAAATCGCGCTTGATCCGACCGGCGCCATAGCGCCCGCGCCGGCCTCCGTCGCGGCGGCGCCGGCCGCGCCACAAGCCAACCCGACACGGGCTGATCCAGCCCGAACCAATGCGCCAGCGGCCAAGCCCGCCGAAATCAAGCCTGCCGAAATCAAGCCGCCGGCCATGACCGGCGAGACGCAGGGTCCGCAAAAGCCTGCGCTCAACCAAGCGATTCACGCCGCCGTGCTGCGCGAAGCGAGCGAGGATCGCCACGAGCCCGCGGAAATTCGCGCGGTGAAGCGGGCGGTCGACGCCTGGTACGCCAGCCGGGGCGACGCGCCGGTCTGGCTCGCCAAGGGACAGTGGACGGCCGCCGCCCGCTCCGTCTTCGAGCAATTGCAACGCGCGCCCGAGGATGGGCTCGACCTGCGCGATTATCGCGTCTATTCGCTCGGCGCGGGGCCGGAGAAATCGCTGGCGCTCGGCGATGTCGCCTTGTCGGAAGCGGTCGCGGCCTACGCCTTCCAGGCCAGCGGCGGCCGCGTCGATCCCGGGCGGATTTCCAAGCTGATCGGCTCGCGGCCGGCGGTCGTTCGCGGCGGCGCGCGCGCTCGCGGAAACCGCGAAGGCCGCCGACGCCGGCGCCATACTGCAAGCCTACAATCCGCCCGACGCCGGCTATATCGCCCTGCGCGAAAAACTGGCGCAATTGCGCGCCAAGCCTTCGGCCCTGGCCCAACTCGTCCCCGCCGGGCGGCGCCGGCGCGCCAGCGACGCCGCCTCGGGCCAATCGATGCGGCGCAACGCCCAGCTCGAAGACGATATACTCGTCAATATGGAGTTCTGGCGCTGGCAGCCGCGCGATCTCGGCGCCGACCGGCTGATGGTCAATATTCCCGAATTCACCGCCCGGCTCTATCGCGACAACGCGCTGTCCTTCAGCACGCGCGTGATCGTCGGCAAGCCGGACAAGCAGACGCCGCTGTTTTCCAACAAGGTGCAATATCTCGTCGTCAATCCGTCATGGAACGTGCCGCAATCGATCATCAAGAACGAAATGATGAACAAGCTCGGCGAATTGCGCCGCATGGGCTATGACGTGGAATATGAAGACGGCCGGCTGCATATCCGCCAGCCGCCGGGCGAGCGCAACGCCCTGGGGCGGATCAAGTTCATCTTCCCCAACGATTACGCGGTCTATCTGCACGATACGCCGTCGCGCAGCCTGTTCAAGGACACGCGCCGCGCCTTCAGCCACGGCTGCGTGCGCGTCGACGATCCGCTCAAGCTGGCGGTGAGCCTGCTCGGGCCGGGGCGCGGCTGGAGCGAGGAGCGGCTGGAGAAAATGTACGGCCCGCACGAGCGCTGGGTCACGCTGCCCGTGCCGATGCCGATCCATCTCGTCTATTTCACCGCGTCGGTCGACCCGAACGGCGCGCTGCGGCAATTCGGCGATGTCTACGGCTATGCCGAAAAGGCGCGGGCCATGCTCGGGCTCGGCGGCCCGGACGTGGCGCGCGACGCGCAACGGGGCTGAGGCCGTTTCTCGCCCGGTTCTCCGCCACGGCGCCGAGTTTTGGGTCAGGCGCGCAAGTTTTGGGAACGTCGGCGGCATTTCCAACGAGGGCTGGATTCGGCTCTGAAGAGACCTCCCCGGCCTCACCTGCGGACGCCTCTTGCCGACCCAGCTCGGCCTTTGGGCTGGCCGACTGGATGTCGGCCAGCGGTTGCATTGCAGACATCCAGAACACCATTGCGATCCGGCCCGGTAAGTAAAATCCCCTCATATGATTTTGACGACGACCTTTCCTTTCGATCGTCCAGTTTCGACGTAAGCTAATGCCTCCTTGGTCTGTTCGAATGGAAAGACCCGGTCAACAACCGGGCGGATGATCCCCAATTCAATGAGCGATGTGATTGCGCTCAACTGCTCGCCGTTCGCCCTCATGAACAGAAACGAATAGCTGACGTGATGGCGTTTTGCCTTCGACCGAATGCCAAAGCTGAGTAAACGCATGACTTGTCGCAAGACCCAGCTCAAACCGATTTCCTTTGCAAAATCGGGATCGGGCGGCCCGGAAATCGAAATCAGCGTTCCGCCGGGCTTAAGCACCCGCAGAGATTTTTCGAGGGTATCTGGACCGAGCGTGTTCAAGACGACGTCGTAGCCGCTCAGGACTTTTTCGAAGTCCTCCTTCTTGTAGTCGACGACGAAGTCGGCCCCAAGGCTCTTCACCAGATCGACATTCGCGGTGCTCGTCGTCGTCGCTACCGCCGCGCCGAGATGCTTAGCCAGCTGAACGGTGAAAGTCCCCACGCCGCCGGAGCCGGCATGGATGAGAATTTTCTGTCCGCTCTTCAGGCCGGCTTTTTCGATCAGCACCTGCCAGGCGGTCAGGCCCACCAATGGGATAGAAGCCGCCTCCTCCATGGTAAGGTTTTTGGGCTTCATCGCCACGTCCGCTTCATCCATGGCGATGAATTGCGCAAACGTCCCGATCCGGTCCGTCTGCGGGCGCCCATAGACTTCGTCGCCCGGCTTAAATCGCCGAACTTTCGATCCAACCCGGACGACGACCCCGGCCATTTCATTGCCCATAACAAGGGGCAAGCGATACGGCAGAAGGAGTTTGAACATTCCACTCGCGATCTTGTCGTCCAAAGGGTTGACGCCAGCAGCATGGATTTGAACCAAGACGTCGCTGTCCCGCATCGCCGGCTCCGGCATTTCGCCAATTCGCACGGCTTCCTTGTTTTTGTATCGATCGAGGATGAAGGCCTTCATGATGTTTATTCCTCCGGTCAGCTCCAACGGTGCTGGATTTCACTCGGAAAGGTGTTACTATCGAAATGAAACTAAGTCACTATTGAAACGATATGAAATCAGATAATTTCTCCAATAACTCATGCCCGATCGCGCGCAGCTTGGCCTGTGTCGGCGATGCATGGAGCCTGATGATCCTTCGGGACGCGGCTATGGGCGTCACCCGCTTCGACCATTCCGGAAAAATTTGGGCATCGCCCCGACCATCCTGACCCGGCGGCTGGCGACGTCACAGGGGAAAAATCGGTGCGCGCCCGATCCGCGTTGCTCTGCCCGGTTGACGCCCTCTCGTCCGCGCTTTCGCGACGATTTTTCGATGACGATTATTTATTCCGCGTGTCGTCGCTGATCGATGAGAAGTTGGTGACGGCTCATCCCGTCCTTTGCGCGATTTCTCTTGTCTGTTCTATCTTTGCCGTTCGATCAACTTCCGCTTTCCGCCCACTTTCCCCCTTGCTGCTGAGGTCCGCGGTCGTCCGGAGTTCCGCCGAACGCGGTCATCAACGTCACACCCAGTCGCCGACCGCCGCGCCGACCGCCTGGTCGATCTGGCTCATTTTCCGCGCTTGCAGATGCGCGACAAGCCCCGTCTTGATGCGTTCGACCAGGCCCATGCCTTCATAGACCAGCGCCGAATAAAGCTGCACCAGGCTGGCGCCGGCCTCGATCTTGGCCCAGGCGGCTTCCGGACTGTCGACGCCGCCGACGCCGATCAGCGGAAACTGCCTTTCGACGCGGATGAAAGGTTTGCGCCAGCATGTGGGTCGAGAGCGCGAACAAGGGCGCGCCGGACAGGCCGCCGGTCTCGCCGCGCGCCTCGTCGCGCAACGTGTCCGGGCGCGACAGCGTGGTGTTGGAGACGATCATGCCGTCCACGCCGCGCGTCCGCGCGACGCGCACCACGTCGTCAAGCTCCTTGAGCGTCAGGTCCGGCGCGATCTTCAGCAGCACCGGGCGGCGCGGCAGGCTTTGCGCCAGCGCGTCCCGCGCGTAAATCACGCGGGCGAGCAGGTCGTCGAGCGCGTCCGCCTGTTGCAGGTTGCGCAGGCCGGGCGTGTTGGGCGAGGAGACATTGACGGTGAAATAATCGGCGAGATCGGCGAATGCCTCGATGCCCGCGACGTAATCGGCGACGCGGTCGGCCGCATCCTTGTTGGCCCCGATATTGACGCCGACAATGCCGCTGTGCGCGCCGCGCCGCAGCAGTTTTTCGCGCGCCGCCGCATGGCCCTGGTTGTTGAAGCCGAAGCGGTTGATCACGCCGCGATCCTCGTGCAGCCGGAACAGGCGCGGCT
The DNA here is from genome assembly GCA_963828185.1 of uncultured Alphaproteobacteria bacterium. Lineage (GTDB taxonomy): Bacteria > Pseudomonadota > Alphaproteobacteria > Rhizobiales > Beijerinckiaceae > Rhodoblastus. The sequence continues at coordinate 588,224 of CAWHDV010000002.1, forward strand.
TTGCGTTGCCGGGCTGCGGCCGCGGCGTCAGCGTGCCGGCCTCGGTAAAGCCGAAGCCCAGCTGCAGCAGGGCGCGCGAGACGCGGGCGTCCTTGTCGAAGCCGGCCGCCATGCCGAGCGGATTGGGAAAATCCAGCCCGAACAAATTGGTCGCGAGAGAGCCGTCGTCGATGGGCGCCGGCGGCAGCGGAAAATGCTCCAATGCGAAAACGGTCAGGTTATGCGCGCGTTCGGCGTCGATCGAATGCAAAAGCGGCAGCGCGAACGAATCGAAGAAACCCATCATGCGTCAAATCCGGCGAAATCATGCCCGCCGTCGGCGCGCAACGACAGCGGCAGGGCGAAAGCCGCGAGCGCGGTCGGCAGCGGGCCATACAGGTGCGGAAACAGGTCGCCGCCGCGCGAAACCTCATAGACGAGTTTTTCGCCGAGCGCCGCCGCGTCCACGCCAACCAGCAGCAGGCCGCGCTGGCCGGCGAAATGTTTCGCCGCGGTGTCCTCGACCTGCGCCCGCGTCGAAAAATGGATGAAGCCGTCGGCGAGATCGACGCCCGCGCCGTCGAAGCGTCCCCTCGCAACCGCCTCCGTCCAGGCCTGCGCCGTCACGATCTTGAATATGAGAGCCAATCCGCAAATCCCCGCTTCCACAGGATTTACAGCATTTTTCGCTGGCGCGCGCCAGCCTTGGCCTGCGCCGGCCCAGACAAATTCGCCAAATTTGCGGCCTTTTATCGGGGGAGGCTGGTTTTGTCGCCGCGCAGGGGCTAAAAACGCCGGCTCAAACTGCAACGAATTGGGGACGGCGGAAACACCGCCGAACATGACCGGAATGACCGAAATCGCGTCCGAACTCGCCGAATTCGCCCGCCAATCGACGGCCTGGCCGTTCGAGGAAGCCAGGAAAATCGTGCAGAGGATCGAGCGCACCGGTCAGAAACAGGTGCTGTTCGAGACCGGCTACGGCCCCTCGGGCCTGCCGCACATCGGCACGTTCGGCGAAGTCGCGCGCACCACCATGGTGCGCCACGCCTTCAACACCCTGACCGGCGGCGCTGTCGCCACGCGGCTTTTAGCCTTTTCCGACGATCTCGACGGCCTGCGCAAGGTTCCCGAAAATATCCCCAACAAGGAGCTGGTGTCAGCCCATCTCGGCAAGCCCCTGACCCAGGTCCCCGACCCGTTTGGCGAATATCCGAGTTTTGGCGCGCACAATAACGCGCGGCTGCGCGCCTTCCTCGACCATTTCGGCTTCGATTACGAATTCGCCTCCTCGACCGAATATTACCAATCCGGCCGTTTTGACGCGACCTTGTTGAAAATGCTGGCGCGTTACGAGGCGGTGCAGAAGATCATGCTGCCCTCGCTGCGCGCCGAACGCGCCGCCTCCTACGCGCCCTTCCTGCCGATCCATCCCCATACCGGCATTGTCATGCAGGTGGCGCTGGAAGAAATCGACGCTTCCCGCGGCCTCGTCGCCTGGACGGACCCCGAAACTGGCGAAAAATTCGAGACGCCGGTGACCGGCGGCCATTGCAAGCTGCAATGGAAGCCGGACTGGGCGATGCGCTGGTGCGCGCTCGGCGTCGATTACGAGATGGCCGGCAAGGATTTGATCGATTCGGTCAAGCTGTCGGGCGAAATCGCCCGGGCGCTCGACGGGACGCCGCCGGAAGGCTTCAATTACGAGCTTTTCCTCGACGACCAGGGCCAAAAAATCTCCAAGTCGCGGGGCAATGGCCTGACCATCGACGAATGGCTGCGCTACGCCAGCCCCGAAAGCCTGTCCTTCTTCATGTACTGGAAGCCGCGCGAGGCGAAAAAACTCTATTTCGACGTGATTCCGCGCGCCGTCGATGAATATCTGGCCTTTCTCGACGCCTATCCGCGCCAGGACTGGAAGTCGCGGCTCGGCAATCCCGCCTGGCACATCCATGCCGGCGAACCGCCGGCGCCGGAATTCATCGCCCACGAGGGCGACGCCCAGAACACCGCCAAAGGCACGGCGATATCCTTCGCCATGCTGCTCAATCTCGCGGCGGTGGCCAACAGCGAGGACCCGGCCGTGCTGTGGGGCTTCCTGCGCCGCTACGCGCCCGCCGCCAGCCCGGAGAAATTCCCGCGTCTCGACGCCATGATCGGCTATGCCGTCGCCTATTTCCGCGATTTCGTGAAGCCGAAAAAGGTCTATCGCGCCGCCGACGAGGTGGAGCGCGAGGCGCTGGAAAAGCTTTCCACGGCGCTGGCCGCCTTGCCTGCGGAAGCCAGCGCGGAAAACGTCCAGACGCTGCTTTACGACATCGCGCGGAAAATCCCGCGCTACCAGAATTTTTCCGCCAAGGGCGCGACGCCGGAACGGCCGGGCGTGTCGAACGACTGGTTCAACATGCTCTACCAGGTGCTGCTCGGCGAGGATCGCGGCCCGCGCTTCGGCTCTTTCGTCGCGCTCTATGGCGTGGACAATACGCGCGCGCTCATCGCCGACGCGCTGGCGGGGAAATTCGTGAAAGCCGACGTGGTCTGAAAACTGTCTCAGAGCTGAACCTTGACTTTATGCAAGGCGCGAAGACAAAGAAAAAACAACGGCACAGATGCGGCGCTGCGCCGTTAACCATGGCAATGGCTTGAAATAGAATGTTTGATTTCAAACATTTACAAATCATAAGCTGCGTTTACCTTGTTCGAAGACAAGCGTACCCGGAGAATTTGCATGTCATGCGCGCCGTCTGATCTGGCGGATTTCGCCACAATCAACCTGCTCTTCGCACAGGCCGAAATCGCCATGGGCGGCGAAGCTGAAGCAATCGCCCGCGCGCTCGACCATATCCAGCAGGCGCAGCATTGCCTGAAAATCCTGGAGGCGGAATTGAAGGCGACGGAGGATGAGGCGGACGCAGCGTAATATCTATCGGCTCCAGGACGGCAGCGAAGCCGTGGGCGCGACGACGAACGAGGCATTTCGCGCCTCGGGAGCGTCGTCCGCCGCCGCCGGGCGCGGCGCATGCGCCGTCTTGGTCCATACGAAGGGGCGACGCGTCCATTCCCACAGGGCGCGCCAGCAGGCGAGACTGAGCGCCAGCAGATAGAGGGGCGCCAGCAGCAGGCGCCATGACGGGCGCAGCCGCCGCCGCGCCATGCCGATGAAGCTCGGCAACAGCAGGCTGATCCCGCCGAATATGGCGACGTTCAGGCCGAGGCTCGACATCAGCGCCTGCGCATGGGTGCGCGGCGCCAGCAGATCGCCGTAAACGAGGTCGCCGACGAGGCGCAGGCCGAAGAAAGGCCCGAACAGCGGCCCGGCGAGCAGGCTGACCATCAGGCATAGCGATGCGAAAGCGCGGAAAACCCCCATCCGCGCGAAATGGCGGCGCGGCGAGCGCAGGAAGACGGCGAGCGTCTGCATCCAGCCCTTCATCCAGCGCGTCCGCTGCCCCAGCCACGCGGTAAATTCGAGCGGCGCATCCTCGTAGGTCGGCGAGTCGATCGTCCCGACCTGGTAGCCGAAGCGCGCCAGCCGCAAGCCGAGATCGGCGTCCTCGGTCACGTTCCAGGCGTCCCAGCCGACCACTCGGCGCAGGATTTCGGCGCGGAAATGGTTCGACGTTCCGCCAAGCGGAATCGGCAGGCCGAGCCGCGCCAGGCCGGGATTGCTCACCTCGAACAGCGCCGCGTAGCCGATGGCGAAAAAATAGGCGAGGACGTTTTCCGCCGCATTGTCCACCACCAGCCGCGCCTGGAAACAGGCGACGCGCGGACCCGCTTGCGCGAAAGCCGCCGCCGCCACGCGCAACTGGTCGCGCGCCGGCCGGTCCTCGGCGTCAAAGATCGTCAGCAATGTTCCGCGCGCCAGCGGCAGCGCGACGTTGAGCGCCCTTGGCTTGGTGCGGGGCGCGCCGGCCGGGGCGACGACGATTTCCATGTTTGGCGCAAGGCCGGCTTTCCTGAGGGCCGCGGCCGTCTCGAAATCGTCGTCCTCGAGCACCAGCTTGATGTCGATCTTCGCCTTGGGATAATCGAGGGCCTTCAGCGCCGCGACGAATTGCGCCGCCACGTTCGCCTCGCGGTACATGGGCGCGATGATCGTATAGGTGGGAAGCGCGCGGTCCGACAGCGCCGGCGCGGGCGCGCGGCGCCGCAAGAGGCTGGCGGCCGTCGCGCACAGCCGCACATAGACGCCGCCCAGGAACAGGGCCGAGGTGAACAGCGAGGTCGCGGCGATCAGGCGCGACGGGGCGGCGACCAGTCCGACCATGACCGCGGCGCTCAGCAGCAGGCCGACATAATTGCTCCAGCGCACCTGCGGCGCATTGGCGCAAGACCGGGCGTCGGCGCGGGAAAGAGCGAAGCTTGCGTCATAGGCGAGGGACCGGCGGCCTTTCGCGCGCGCCAGCGCCGAAAACACCTTGGGCGGGCAAATGGCGATGCGCCCTCGCAGCGTTCCCGCGTCGCACACCGTCAGCAGTTCGACCACCTGCGCGCCGCGCGGCGACATCAGCCAGTCGAAGTTTTCCCGCGCCGGGTCGGCGCGGGCGACGCCGGCGCGCAGCGCGGCGCGATAATCGAAACCGGGCGCGAGGGCTGCGGCGCGGTCCACGTAAGCGCAGTCCAGTCTTTGGGCGAGCGCGCGAAAATAGTCGGTCTCGTCAATCAGCCCCTCGGCGATGAGGAGTTCCTCGGCGCCGACGCCCTGGTCGCGCGCGCGCCGCGCCGCGCCCTCAAGCCTGGTCCGTTCAAGGCCGCCGCCGGCTAGAAATTCCACCTCGGCGGGCAGGGTTGGGGACGGCAAGATCGCGGCGCGCCCTTCGCCGGCTGCAAAAATCCAATCGCTGCTATATAAGGACCCAAGCCTCATGATCGAAACGGAACCGGAAGTGACAGGACAAACGCGCGAGCCTTTTATCCGCCAGATTCCGGCCCCGGCCAAGGCGTTCCTTTCCATCCTGTTGGTTTTTTTGGTTTTCCTACCCACAGGTTGCAGCGCCGACGAAGCCTCCAGTCAAACCTCCAAGCAAACTGGCGGCGCGGGAAGCGTGTTCGTTCCCAGCCTGTTCGATCCGCGCAACCGCCCGATTGCCCCTGACCCCCAGGCCAGGAAGCCGATCCGCTTTCTCACCGCCGACGATTATCCGCCGTTCGAATTTCTCGGCGCCGACGGCGCCCTGGCGGGCTACAATGTCGAAGTCGCCCGGGCCATCTGCGACGAACTGAAGGTTTCCTGCACCGTCCAGCCGCGTCGCTGGGACAATCTGCTCGATGCGCTGGACGCCGGCGAGGGCGACGCCGTTATCGCCTCGCTGAAGGAAAACGCCGACACGCGGAAGAAGGCGCGCTTTACCTCGGCCTATTATCTCACGCCGGCGCGGTTCATCTCGCTGGCGGACGCGGGTAAGGTGGACGTGCGGCCGGAAGCCCTGCGCAACGCCGCCATCGGCGTCGTGTCGGGCAGCGCGCACGAAGCATTTTTACGCGCCTTCTTTGCCCGCTCGACGCTCAAGACCTTTCCGGACCTGGCGCGCTTGACGCAGGCGCTGCGCGAAAAGGGCATCGACCTGGCCTTTGGCGACGCGGTTTCCCTGTCGATCTGGATGAACGACCAGGGGGCGCAAGAGTGTTGCGCCTTCCAGGGCGGGCCATTTCTCGAGCCTCGCTTTTTCGGCAATGGCGTCGGCATTGCCGTGCGGCCCGACGACGACACGCTGCGACGCACGCTGAACTGGGCGCTGCAACGGCTCGACGAGCGCGGCGTCATGACCGAGCTTTACCTGAAGTATTTTCCCATCGGCATTTATTGACAGCCGGCGCGCGCTTCCGTTTTGAAATCTATTGAAAAACAGCATATTATGGCATTCGCGCCGCTACAGCGGCGCCTAGCGTCATGCGTCGGCACATGCTCCATCCGGCTTGGTCCAGCGACCCGCCGCGCGACTCGCCCGCTACCGATTTAGCGGTAGCGGACCTCACGAAAGGGGGGCTGATCGGCGCCACAGGCTCATGTTAGCCTTGACCGCGTCCAGAACGGCAATTTCCGAAGCTCGGGCGGACGGTAAAAGTCTATCGGATGGAGTTGCCATCGCATTCAATGTTCAGCCGGCATGCGATTTGGAAAGCGATCAATAAATATGCCCGTAGCGCTCGTGATCGAGGACGAACCGGAGCTGGCTGCGTTTGCGGTCGCGGCCTTCAATCGCTTTGGCTATGACGCTTTTGTGATCGAATTGATCGTCGATGCGATCGAAATACTTGAACGGTCGGAAAATATCGCGGTCGTGTTCATCAATTTGAGCCGCGAAGAAGACGAACTCGCCCTGGTCAGGACCGTGTCGGGGCGCTGGCCGGCGATCAAGATCATTCTCCTTTCCGCCCGGCTGCACAGCCTTCGCGACCTGCCCCCCAGCATCTTCCTGGCCAAGCCCACCACGCCCGCGACCATCATCGCCATCATCAGGCGGGTGGCGCAAACGACGGGCGTCGATACGAAATCGCCCAAAGGCGGAACGATGAACTGAAGTCAGCTCTCGGCGTCGCTTGTTTTAACTATTCTTATCCGAAAACCGGACCCACTTTTCGAGAATAGGCGCTAGAGCAGCGGCTTCAACTCGGCCGCCGCCTGCTCGGGCGGCCGCTGCAAGTTGAAGGCGCTCAGGAACCTGCCGTCGCGGCCCATCAAATAGATCACCGCGCTGTGGTCCATCGTGTATTCGCCTTTCGCCGACGCTTCCTTGCGCGCGTAGACGCGATAGGCGGAAATGACCTTGTCGATCGCCGCGCGGTCGCCCGAAAGGCCGATGATGCGCTTGTCGAAGCTTTCGGCGTAGTCCTGCATCAACTTGGGCGTATCGCGCTCTGGATCAACGGTGATGAACAGGACCCTGATCTTCGCGTCCGGTCCCAGGGCGCGCAAGACCTGCGCGAGCTGGAACAAAGTCGTTGGGCAGACATCGGGGCAATGGGTGTAGCCGAAGAAAACCAAAAAAGGTTCGCCGCGCATATCCGTGTCGGTGACGACTTTGCCGGCGCCGGTCTCAAGGCGGAACGGCCCGCCGATGGCGGCGGTCCCGTGCGAGCTGGCGCCGGGCGGCCCCACCAGGGAGCCAAAGCCGATCGCCGCGACCGCGAGCACGGCGACCAGGCCCGCCAGCATCCACATCAGCGCCCGCGGCATCTTCGGCTCTGTCTGCTTGTTGTTGGAGGCCATGCGAGTCCCACGTTCGAAATTTCAACTGCTTTCAACCACATATCAGGCGACACTGTGGCCGACGGGCAGCTGATTGTCCACGCCGGCCGTCTCGACCCCGGCTTGCGGCGCCGGAATCCGGAACCAGGCGAGATAGAGCGCCGGCAGGAACAGCAGCGTCAGCACCGTGCCGACGATGATGCCGCCCATCATCGCATAGGCCATCGGCCCCCAGAAGATTTCCTTCGAGATGGGTATGAGCGCGAGCGTGGCGGCGCCGGCCGTCAGCATGATCGGCCGCATGCGATGGCGCGTCGCCTCGCGCACCGCGTCCCAGGGGGCGAGCCCCTCGCCGCGGAGCGCCTCGATCTGGATGATCAGGATCACTGAATTGCGGATGAGGATGCCGATCAGCGCGAGGATGCCGAGTATGGCGACGAATCCCATCGGCGAATGGCTCGGCAGCAGCGCCGCGACCACGCCGATCACCGCCAGGGGCGCCACCGCGAAGACCAGGAACAGCCGCGAGAAGCTTTGCAGCTGGATCATCAGGATCGTCGCCATGATGAACAGCATCAGCGGCGCGACGGCGGCGATCGGGCCCTGCGCCTTGGCGCTTTCCTCCACCGCGCCGCCCACCGCGACCTGGTAGCCGTCCGGCAACGCGGCGATGAATTTGCGCACCCCCGGCGCGAGCTCATCGACCACGGTCTGCGCCTGCACGCCATCGTCGATGGCCATTTTCAAGGTGATCGTCGGCAGCCGCGAGCGGCGCCAGATCGTCGGCTGCTCGAGGCCATAGCCGAACGACGCCACGGCGGCGAGCGGCACGGACTGGCCGCCGGCGCCCGGCAATTGCAGGTTCTGCAGCGTGTCGATCGAGGCGCGTTCTGCGCCGCGGGCGCGGGCGATCACGTCGATCAGATAGATGTCGTCGCGCACCTGCGTCACCGGCGCGCCATTGACCACGCTGTTGAGCGCCGAGGCAATGTCCTGCGAGGAAACGCCAAGCTGGCGCGCCTTGTCCTGCAGCACATTGACCTTGACCACCCGCGCCGGTTCGCCCCAGTCGAAGGTCACGTCGCCAAGATGCGGATTGGCCGCCACGACATTGCCGAGTTTTTGCGCGAGATCGCGGACCCCTTGGACATTGGGGCCGCTGAGCCGATATTGCACGGGACGCCCGACCGGCGGGCCGATATCGAGCAGATGGACGAAGCAATCCGTGCCGGGAAACGTCTTGCGCAGCCAGTCCTGGTATTTTACGCGCAAACGGTCGCGCGCTTCGACGCTTTTCGTCAGGATCACCGTCTGGCCAAAGGCGACATTGGCCGGCTGGAGATCGAACGACAGCAGGAAGCGCACGGCGCCCTGCCCCACATAGCTCGACCAGTGGTCGACATCCTTTTCGCCGGTCAGCTCCTCGCCTTCGAAACGCGCCATCTGGTCATTGGTGTCGGAGATCGACGCGTTCTGCGGCAGGTTCCAGTCGACGATCAATTCCGGCCGGTCGGAACTGGGAAAGAACTGCTGCTGCACGAAGCCCATGCCGACGATCGCCAGGGCGAAGGCCGCGAGCGTCGCAGAAATCGTCGCCCAGCGATGGCGCATGCAGGCCTCGAGCGCGCGTTCGAAGAAGAGCGCGAATCGGCTCTTGCCGGTCTCGTGATGGCCCTTCATCGTCGCCGGCAGCAAGGTGACGCCGAGCAGCGGCGTGAACAGCACGGCGACGAACCAGGACACCACCAGCGCCACGGCGATGACGACGAACAGCGTGAAGGTGAATTCGCCCGCCGCGCTGTTGTTCAGGCCGATCGGGATGAAGCCCGCCACCGTCACCAGCGTTCCCGTGAGCATGGGAAAGGCGGTCGACGTATAGACATGGGTGGCGGCCTTGCGCAAATCGTCGCCCGCCTCGAGCCGCGCCACCATCATCTCCACCGCGATCATCGCGTCGTCGACAAGGAGGCCCAGCGCGATGATCAGCGCGCCGAGCGAGACGCGCTGCAAGGATATGCCCGTCGTCTGCATGAACAGGAAAGTAATGGCGAGAACCAGCGGTATGGCGATCGCCACCACGAGGCCGGCGCGCAGGCCGAGGCTGACGAAGCTGATCGCCAGCACGATGAAAATGGCCTCGAACAGGCTCTCGGTGAAACCGGACACCGCCTTGTCCACCACCGCGGGCTGGTCGGAGACGCGATAGACGTCGACGCCGATCGGCAGGTCGGCCTTGATCCGCTTCATCTCCTTTTCGAGCCCGCCGCCGAATTCGAGCAGATTGGCGCCCGCCTTCATGCCGATGGCGAGGCCGATCGCCGGCTGGCCATTATAGCGGAACAGACTTGTCGGCGGATCGACATAGCCGCGTTTGATGGTCGCCACGTCGGTCAGCGGAAAGAACCGGTTGTTTACGCGCAAATTAATGGCGCGCAGGCTGTCTTCGGAAGTGAACTGGCCGGAGACGCGAATGGCGATCTGTTCCGGGCCGGCCTGCACGAAGCCCGACGGGGTCACGGCGTTCTGCGCCGCCAGCGTCGCCATCACATCCTGCGCGTTGAGCCCGAGCGCCGCGATCTGGCGCGTCGAGAATTCAAGATAGATCGCCTCGTTCTGCTCGCCGACGAGATCGACGCGGCCGACATTGGGCAGGGTGAGGATTTTCGCCCGCGCGTCCTCGACCTGGTCGCGCAGCTGGCGCAACGTCAGCCCGTCGCTGGTGAAGGCGTAGATGTTGCCGTAGACGTCGCCGAAATGATCGTTGAAGAACGGCCCCTGCACGCCGGCCGGAAACTGGCTCTTGATGTCGGCGACCATGTTGCGCACGCGCGTCCAGGTCGGCTCGACGTCGCGCGCCTTGGTGGTGGGCAGCAGGTTGACGAAGACGATGGTCTGGCCCGCCGTGGTGATCGAGCGGGTGAAGTCGAGCAATTCCAGCTCCTCGAGCTTTTTCTCGATCCGCTCCGTGACCTGCTTGGTGACCTCCTCCGCCGGGGCGCCGGGCCAGTTGGCCTGCACCACCATGGTCTTGATGGTGAAGTTCGGATCTTCCTCGCGTCCGAGCTTCACATAGGAAAATGCGCCCGCCAGCAGGAAGACGATCATGAAGTACCACAGCAGCGAGCGCCGCTGCAGGGCCCAGTCGGAGAGGTTGAATCCGCTCAAGGTTGGTCGCTCCCGTAAATCCGCACGACCTCGCCCGGCTTGAGGCGATGCACGCCCGCCGTCACGACGCGCTCGCCCGCCTTCAGGCCGCCGCGCACGATCCATTTGCCGCCGTCACGATCCGGCGCCACCTCGAGCACGCGTCTGGAGACGGCGTGGGTTTGCGGATCGACGACGAAGACGCTCGTCGTCTCGCCCTGCTGCAACAGGGCTGAGCCCGGCAGGCGGATGACGGCGCCGGGGCCGGCGCTGAGCCGGGCGGAAATGGTCGCGCCGAGGCGGAACGACGCGGGCGGCTCGACGAGGGCGATCTTTATCCGGCGCATGCGTGTCGCGGCATCAGCTTGCGGCGCGATTTCGCGCACCGTCCCGGACACCACGCGCGCGGGATCGAGCTGCATGATGACGTCGAAACGCTGGCCAATCGACAATATGCTGGCGAAACCATCGGGCGCGTCGATGACCGCGTCGCGCCGCGTCGGCTCCGCGAGCGTGACGACGGATTGGCCGGGCGCGACGGTCTGGCCGACTTCGGCGCTGGTCGTCGTCACCACGCCGGCGTAATCGGCCTTGAGCACGGCATAGGACAACTGCTCCTCGGCCTTGGCGAGATTGGCCTGGGCTTGCGCCATATTGGCCTGGGCGGCGGCGCGCGCCTGCTCGGCGGAATCGAAGGTCGCCTGCGACGCGGTTTTCTTCGCCAGCAGCGTCGCCTGGCGCGCTTCGGTCGCGGCGGCGTTGTCATACTGGGCGCGGGCGGAGGCCAGCGCCGCGGCGGCGGAGCGCGACGCCAGCTCGAACGCCAGCGGATCGAGCGCGGCGAGCATCTGCCCGGCCTCGACCCGGTCGCCGGCCTTGACCGGACGCGAGATGATGCGGCCCAGCACGCGGAAGCCGAGAGGGCTCTGCACCTGCGGCTGCACAATGCCCGACAGCGCCGTGTCCCAGGCGGGCGACGGCTCGGCTATGAGCGTCATGGCGGGACGCGGCGGCTCGGGCGCCTCTTCGCGCTTGTTGCAGGCGGCGAGCGCGAAACAAAACGCCAGCAGCGGCGCGAGACGAGAAAGCCGGCCCATCACGAACGCCCCTCGTCCTGCGCGCTGACAATCTGCCCCTCGCGTAAAAATTTGCCGCCTTGCACCACCACGGCGTCGCCGGCGTGGAAACCGTCGCGCAAGATGATCTTTTCCTTTTCGTAGAACGCCACCGCGACCGGCCGCAACGACACGGCGCGGGTCACGGGATCGACGACCCAGACCGCGGGCTTGCCGTCCTTTTCCGTCATCGCCGTCCACGGCAGAACCACCACGTCGGCGAGCCGCCATTGGGCGCGCCCCGTCACCGCGGCGCCGAGCGGCATGGCCGAGGCGTTTGAATCGATCTCGACCTTGACCTGCACCGTGCCGGTCTTGTCGTCGACGACAGGCGAAACTTCCCGAATCCGGCCCTTGGCCTTGACACTCGGGTCGCCGACGAGGCTGAGCTCGATGCCGGCGCCGCTCGGCCGATGCGAAAAGATCGATTCATAGACTGCAAAGACCGCGTCGCGCGGGCCGTCCACGGCGAAGCCGAACGCCGATTGCGCCGCCTGCGCCACCTGGCCGACCTCGATGTTGCGCGAAGTGATCATGCCGGCGTGTCCGGCGCGCAAATAAGTGTAGGACAGCGCGTCCTGCGCCGCCCCAAGCTGCGCCTTCGCCGCATCGAGCGAGCCGGTCGCCGTGCGCTGCGCCTGGTCGGCAAGGTCGAAAGTCGCCTTGGTGGTGAAGCCGCTGGCGAGCAGCGACTTTTGCCGGTCGAACACGGCGGAGGCCTGGCGCAGCGTCGCCTCGGCGCCGGCGAGGCCGGCCCTGGCGGCGTCGAGATCGGCCTGCTGCTCGGAAGGATCGAGCCGCGCTAAAATCGCGTCGGCCGCGACAGGCTGGCCGACGTCGCCCTGGCGCTCGATCACCCGACCGCTGACGCGAAACGACAGTTCCGTCTGCACGCGGGCGCGCACCGTGCCGGTCAGCGCGACTTCGCTCTCATAGGCTTGCGGCGCGACCTTTTGCACCACGACCTTGAAAGGCGTTTTTTGCGCGCGAGACGGCGCGTCGCAGCCCGCGAGCGGCAGCGCGAGCAGGAAAAAAGCGGCGAGACGCGCGCGCGGCTCCATCATTCGACCTCTGGCTGAAAAATTCGCTGGGCTTTTCGCGTCGAACAGGATTATTATTGACTGACTGGAAAGTCAATAAGGCCTTTTTTCGATCGGGACAACGACATGAAGGAGCGGGCGCGCCGCAAGGCGCAGCGGCCGGGCGAAATTCTGGAGGCGGCGTTCGACGCCTTCGCCGAGCGCGGCTTCGCCGCGACGCGGATGGAGGATGTCGCCGCGCGGGCCGGCGTGACCAAGGGCGCGATTTATTTTTATTTCGACACAAAGGAGCTTCTGTTCGAGGAAATGGTGCGCCATTACGGGCGTGTCATGCTGGCCGACGCCGACGCCATGATGGCCGGGGCGCAAGGCAGCTGCGCCGAAAAACTGCGCGCCCTGATCCGTTTCGTGTACAGCCGCTGCGCCCAGGACCGCACGGGCCGCGAAATGATCCGGTTCATGGTGGCGGAAGGCAAGGCCTTTCCGCAACTGGTCGCCGATCACCAGGCCGAATTTTTCGCGCCGGCCATGCGGCTGGTCGGCAATCTCCTGGCCTGCGGCGTGGAGAGCGGCGAGTTTCGCCCGGAAATCGCCGGAAAAAGCGCGGAAATCATCCTGGCCCCGGCGGTTTTCCTGAGCCTGCTGCGGCTGATCTTCAGCGACCGCCTCGACGTGGACGAGGAGGCCTATATCGGCGCGCATGTCGATCTGATGCTTTCGGGCCTGCTGACGCCCGCCGCGCGAACGATATAGGGGGCTTGCGGCGAACGACGCGCCCCGATATAGAAGCCGAACGCGCTGCTCCCTTCGTCTAGCGGTCTAGGACGTCGCCCTCTCACGGCGAAAACACCGGTTCGATTCCGGTAGGGAGCGCCACAAGCAAAATCAATCACTTAACGATGTTTTTGAGGCCCTAAAGCGGGGGCGTTGGCGCCTCGCGCCACGATTGCACCCCTGATGGGTTAATTTGCATACCCGCGCGCGGGGCGATCCCAATTCCGGAAATGTCGCCGGGTGAAACTTCATTTGCCGGCTTGTACGCACGCCGGCACGCTCGCGATGACGGGGGCGGCGACATGACGCTGGCAAATGGCGCTGGCTTGCGCGATGATCCGCTCGTCCCGGCTTCGCTGACGATCGCGAAACTGTTTTTTTTACAGGAGCAGTCCCTTGAGCAATGCGGATGAGAAGCGCGTGAAAAAACTCGCCGAACGCAAGGGGTTTCATCTCGAAAAGGCGGGGCACGGAAGCTGCCATGGCCGTTTCTACATCATGAATGTCGCGGAAGCCGCGAGGATGCGCTCCGGCGTCGCCGCGCACGAATTTTCCTTTTCGCTGGAAGAGGCCGAGGCCTGGCTCACCGCCTTCAAGAAATGATCGCGCGGCCCTCGCCGATGCAGGCTTGAACTGGCGAACGTCCTATGGTCCTTTTGCCCGCGCGCCGGAGCGGCCGAATCGGCTGCGCGCGGCGCCGCCGTTGGCAAATTGCTTCGACAGGAAATTGATCCGATGCCGACACGATCTGTCCGTCCAAACAGCCTCAAGCTCGTCGGCGCCGTCGCCATGATCGCCGCCCTGTCGGCGTCGCAGCAAAAATCCTTGGCCACGCAATCTTCGGATGTCCCGGCCTGGCTGCAAGCCCATGTCGGCGAAGCCGAGGGCCAGATTTCTCCGACCGTGCTGCGCAGGGCGCGCGCCCTCTATCTGCGCAAGGCGAGGGCCGGCGCGGTCAAAAACCCCTGCTACTTCGCGATGGACGCGACGCGCCCCAACAATTCGAGCGATGGCGCCTTGGGCCGCCGGTTTTATACGATCTGCGAATCCAGCCAATCGTTCCGCGCCATTCCTTCGGGCCACGGCGGCGGCCGCGATCTGCCCGGCGTCGCGGATTTCTCGAACGGACGACGCTGCGCCAAGAATTTCAGCAATGCGATGGGTTCGAAACTGACCGACGGCGGTCCCTACGTGACCGGCGAGACCAAAACGTCTTTCAAGGGCTATTACCGCGTCGCGGCCAACCAGGAAGCGGTGTTGCTGCGCTCGTTCGTCCAGTTCGACGGCGAAGGCGGCGCCGCCAACGCCCGCGAGCGCGAGATCGGCGGACATGCGGCCGTCCTTCTGAGGGGCGTGTGCCTGCTGAAAATGCCGGGCAGCCATTATGCCGACCAGGACGGATATGTTCCGCTCGGCAACCTGGTCGATTACGCCGGCGGCCGCAGCAGCGGCTGCACCAGCTGGTCGCCGTCGGACGCCCGGCAAATCGTCTCGATGGTCAAGGACGATCCGACCACGCTCTATATCTATCCCGAAGCCGCCGACGTCGTCGCCGTCGGCCGGGCGGCGAGGGCCGGCCAGTCGCCGGCGCAGGCGGGATTATATTGGAACGCCTCCTGTCTGAGGGAAATCCGCGCTCCAAAATTCTGGCCGGGCCAAACCCTTGCGCCGGCCATCGCCCGATACGCCAAGGACCATCCGCCGCCGCCGCCGCATCCCCTGCCGCTCTGCAAGGGACGGTGAAGCTTGTCCCCGGCGCTTGGGGATTCCCCGCAATTCCCCAAGCCGGCCCGTTGGGCTATTGTTTCGGCCCAAGGGTGAAAACGGCCAAGCGGTGAAAACGGCCAAGTGGTGAAAACGGCCAAGGAGGGGAATCGCATGACGCCCAACCGCATCCTGGCCGCAGCCCTCGCCGCCGCCCTGCAACTCGCCGCCGCCCGATCCGCCAGCGCCGCTGAAACCCCGCTGCAAACGGCCGTGGCCAAGGGCGCCCAATTGTTCGCCACGGCGACCTTCGGCGGCAACGGCGGCGCGTGCGAAAGCTGCCACATCGGCGGCGGCAAGGGGCCCGGCCAGATGGGGGACCGAAAACTGCCGAGCCTGCTCAACGCGGCGGCGATCTATCCCCGCTTCAGCCAGGGCGCCGGCCGGATCATCACCCTGGAAGGGCAGGTCCAGTCCTGCATCAAGGGCGCGCTGGCCGGGACGCCGCCGCAACCCGGCAGCCCCGACCTCGTGGCGATCACCGCCTATCTCGGCTCTATCGCCAAGGGCCAGCCGGTGGAGATCGGCGGCGCCCCGAAGTAAGCCCCGCCCTAGCCGGGCTTCCTGATGTGCGCCGGCGAGGATTCGCGCATCATCACCATGGCGACGAGCCCGACCGCCTCGGCGAACAGCATGTACCAGGCCGGCGCAAGCGCATTGCCGGTCACATGGATCAGCCAGGTGACGATCAGCTGCGCCGTGCCGCCGAAGCCGGCGATGGCGACGGCATAGACCGTCGCGCCCGCACGGCCGCGGATGGTTTTCGGCAGGCTTTCGGTGAAGGCCACATAGAAGGCGCTGTAGGGAATGGAGCCGATGAGCGAGAGCAGCCCGAGGCCGCCCAGCAGCGCCCACGCGTCGCGCGAGGCGACGATCCACAAAAAAACCGGATAGGTCAACAGCAGGGCGGCGAGTTGCGGCCAGACCATCACCGGCCAGCGCCCGGAGCGGTCCGCCAGCCATCCGCCATAGAGCGCGGCGCCAATGCCCACGCCATTGCTGATCACCGTCGTCGCGAAGGCGAGCTTGGTGGCGACATGCAGCGTGTTTTGGGCGTAGGTGGTCATGTAGTCGGTGACATAGGTGATGATGGTGCCGCTCGCGAGTATGAGCAGGCCAAGCAGCATGAGGCGCGCATTCGCCGCGATCACGCCGCGATCTTCCGCCGGCGGCGCGGCGACGGACGCCGCTTCCGGGCGATGCAGCGTTTCGGGCAGGCCGCGGCGCATCCACAGGCCGAACGGCAGGGTCAGCGCGCCGATCAGAAAGGCGATGCGCCAGCCATAGGCGTCAAGCGCCGCGCTGGTCATGAATTCCGACAGCGTCATTCCCACCAGGGCGCCGGCGGTCGCGGCGATCTGCTGGCTCGCCGGCTGCCATGAAACCGCCAGCCCCCTTTTGTCCGACGCGGCGGCCTCCATCAGATAGGCGGTCGTCGTCCCGACCTCGCCGCCGAGCGAAAAACCCTGCGCCAGCCGCGCGGTGATGGCGAGGATGGGCGCGGCGACGCCGATCGACGCATAGGAAGGGATCAACGCCAGCCCGACAATGGCCGAGCCCATGATCGCGAAGCTCAGCACCAGCGCCGGCCGACGGCCGACCCGGTCGGAATAGCCGCCGATGACCAGCGCGCCGATCGGCCGCGTGATGAATCCGGCGCCAAAAGTCGCCAGCGACAGCATGAGGCTGTCGAATTCGCTGCCGGTGGGGAAGAAGGCGTGGCCGATCTGGATGGCGAAGAAGCTGTAAGTGATGAAGTCGTAGAATTCGAGCATGTTGCCGATGGTCGCGGCGAGGATGGCGCGGCCCGTGAGCGGCGGCGCCTCCTGTTCGGCCAAGGAGGACCCGGCGAATTGTTCCGACATTTCCTCTCCCACCGGATTGCGCACTATAGTGCGAGCGCGATTGCCCAGGACGCGGCGCCCGATCCGCGAATCCCGGCTCAAATAGTGACACGGTTGGCCGCGAACGGACAAATCCGCGGCAAGCGAGGACCAATGACCATCGACCAGCAGGCCTGGAGCAATGTCGACGCCTACATCAGCAAGCGCCTCGTCCCCGCCGACGCATCGCTCGACGCCGCGCTCGCAGCCAACAAGGCGGCCGGACTGCCCGCGATCGACGTGTCACCGCCACAAGGCAAGTTCCTGCGCCTCCTCGCGCGCATGGTCGGCGCCCGCCGCGTCCTGGAAATCGGCACGCTGGGCGGATATTCAACACTCTGGCTCGCCCGCGCCATCCCCGCCGACGGCCTGGTCGTGACGCTGGAGGCGCTGCCCAAACATGCCGAAACCGCATTGCGGAACATCGAACGCGCAGGCCTCGCCGCGAAGGTCGATTTGCGTCTCGGTCCGGCTCTCGAAACCCTGCCGATGCTCGAAAGCGAAAACCTTGGACCGTTCGACCTTGTCTTCATCGACGCCGACAAGCGCAGCAATCCGGACTATCTGTCATGGGCGTTGCGGCTGGCGCGGCCCGGCGCGGTCATCGTCGTCGACAATGTGGTGCGCAATGGGGCGATCATCGATCCCGCGCGCGAAGATCCCGACATTACCGGCACAAGGCGGCTCTATGACATGCTGGCGCGAGAGCCTCGCCTCGACGCGACGGCGCTTCAGACCGTCGGCGACAAGGGCTGGGACGGCTTCGTCATCGCCGTAGTGGACTGAAGGCCAAAAGCATGGACTGGCGCCTGAAGCGCAGCCGCGCAGCAAACTCGGGGAAAAACACAAAAAAAACGCGCGGATGGTTTCAATCACCAATCACTTTAACGTTATGGCTTAACAAAGGCTGCATGTGTATAGTTTACTGTGTCTTGAATGCGTCTTGGCGTTCCGGTCGCTCGGATCGTGCTTTCAATTTCGGTGCCGATGAATGAATGATTCAAGCAAAAATGCGATGCTGCCCATCTACATCATTTCGTTGACACGAGAAACCGAGCGCCGCGCCGTCTGCAAGGCGGCGATGGAAGCGCTGGGGTTGCCATTCACGTTTTTTGACGCCGTGGAGGGCGCGAGGCTGTCGGACGCCGACCTCACCGGCGCTTACGATGCCGACAAGAATCAAAGGCAGTTCAAGCGCCCTTTGTCGGCCCCGGAAATCGGCTGCTACCTGAGCCATTACGCTCTGTGGAAACGCGTCGGCGAGGGCGAGCTTCCCGGCGCAGTTGTGCTGGAGGACGATTTCGACGCCGACGAGGCCCTGCCGGTCTTGCTGGGCGAAATCAGCAGGCTTGAACTCGGCGCAAGCCTCGTCAAGCTCGATTCGGAGAAGCGCGTCTCCGGCAAGCCGGTCATCGATCTCGCTGGCGGTTATCGTCTGATCGCGCCGCGCAGCGTTCCGGGTCACACGCTCGGCTACGTCATCTCGCGCGAGGCCGCCGCCAACCTGGCCGGGAAGGCTCTGCCCTTCGCCAGGCCTGTCGATATGGACCTGAAGCATTGGTGGGAATTCGACATATCCATCCTGATGGTTCAGCCGCCCGTGCTGCGCCTGCACGAGACGCGCGCCGAAAGCGCCATCGAATCATCGCGGAACGCCACCAAGCCGAATGGCGAAACCGGCAATCTCGTGCGCCTCGTCCGCAACCTCCGCTATCAATTTCCTTATCGGATCGGTCTTTTCAAGGCGCACCTCAAATCGAGATCGAGCGCCTGCGGAATCGGCCCAAGGCGTCGTTGAGCGGCCAATCGACGCGATGCTAGCAGAGAGCGCCGGCGAAGATTGATGGCTGTCCGCGCGGAACGGACTCCACATTCACCCCATCGAATCGCTGTTGCGACCCCAAGTTTGAAACAGCCGTCAGCGCAATCCGAGCCGCCGCATTTGGTCACGTCAAGATTTTTCCGGTTGTAGCGTAAGTATTGATATAGGCGGTCAGGAACGCGTCGTCGTTGGCGTATTTGCCAATCAGGTCGGTATGGGCGGATTCGTAGGCGGCGACATTGAAGGCGTCGGCGGTGCGGCCCTCGCCAAGTCCGTAATCGATGTAATGCGTCGCGCCGGCGTCGTTATTGGCGCCGAACGCTTTCATCAAATCGGTATAGCCCGCGATATAATCCAAACCGTCAAACGTCGTCGCGCGGCCTTCGCTATAGCCGTACTGGATGAAGTGCGCCGCGCCCGCCTGTTCGTTGGCGCCGAAGGCCTTGGCCAGGTCGCCATAGCTGGCGATATAGTCCAACCCGTCGAATGTCGTCGTGCGACCTTCGCTCGCGCCATACTCGATGTAATGCAAGGCGCCGGCGTCGCCGTTGACGCCGAAGGCTTTGATCAGGTCGCCATAGCTGGCGATGTAATCCAGGCCGTTGAAGGTCGTCGCCCGCCCTTCGTTGACGCCGTAGGTGATGAAATGCGTCGCGCCGGCGTCCAGCACCGCCTGTTCCGAGCCCGCGCCCTTGAATGCAGCGATCAGGTCGCTGTAGCTCGCGACGTAATCGAGACCGTCGAAAGTGTCCGGACGCTGCTCGATCGGCTCGCGGGCATTGTACCAGTTTTGCATGGCCTGCTCGTTGGTGCCGAACGCGCTGATCAGGTCGCCGTAGCTCGCTTCGAGATTGACGAGGTCAATCAAATTGTTGGACCCGGTCACGCTGGCGCTCATGGCGAGATCATTGGCGTGCGCCATTCTGGACAAGGGATCGCTATCAACCACGGACGTGGTCGCATCGACGGTCGGCGATGCGTAGGCGCTGCTGAGATCGCTCAAGGTAAAATTGGTGGCGGACGCGCCGCCAGCGGGTCCCGCATTGGGTGTGAACATCAGGACATTGAGTTCGTTCGTGATCGTCGTGGCCGTTCCCGCGAGCGTGTAAGCGCCACCGGAGACGGTGAGGCCGGTTCCGGCCAGCGTCCCTCCGCCGCCTGAAAGCGTGATGGTCAGCGTATCGGTGGCGCTGGCGTTAGGATCGGTGATCGTGACGCCGGCGAACGGATCAACCGGGGCCTCGTTCGCCGTCGTCACGGTCGATTGCGTTCCCGTAATCGTCGGCGGCGCCGTCAACGTGTCGACCAAGGGCGCGCTTGAGCCCACTAGGCCATAGGAGTCAATTACCGAGGCGACGAGCTTGTTGGCGCCGACCTGCGGCAAAACAATATGCGCAGTAAATGTTCCGTCCGCCTGGACGGTCACCGGAGCGGAAGGGGTGAGAGCGACGCCATTGTCAGTAAACGTCACTGTCTGGCCGATGATAGTCGCCGCGCTGGTGGTCGTCACCGCGCCGCTGATTGTCTGGTTCGCCAGATTGCTGGACTCCGGGCCGGTGCTCAATGTCACCGTCGGCGCGGGAATGGCGACCGTGAACGTGTCCGTGGCGGCCGTCGAGCTTGGGCCGCCTGTCGCGGCCTGCGTGGCCGTGACGGTGTGGCTGCCCTCGCTCAGCGGCGCGGTTGGCGTATAGCTCCAGGTTCTGGCGCTCGTTACAAGCGCCGTGACGGCGGCGGCGCCGTCGATTGAGAGCGTGATGGTGTCGCCGGTGACGCCGGTTCCTGAAATGGCCGGCGTGGCGGTGGTTGCATCGGTACTGCCGTTCGAGGGGCTGGAGATCACCGGCGCCGCCGGCGCAACCACGGCATTGGCGCTGACCACATCCGTCGCCGTCTCCCACCAGCCGCCGCCCAGACCGTTCGGGGGGATGACGGCGCTGGTGACGTATTCATTGGAGATATAGAAGCCGGTCGCCGTGCCGACCGCCGCCGAATAGGCGCCAAAGGGCTCGTTTCCGAGCGAGTTGGTGGCGTCTTCCAGCGGCGCGCTGCCCGCCGCATATTGTGTCGCGTTGCCGAAAGTTCCCGACGCTCCAGCGACGATGTAGTAATCGCTCGCGTAAAGGTTCGTGGCGTTGGAAGCGGTGAAATTGATCAGCACGTCGCCTTGTCCATCGACCGCGATCGACGGGTTGTAGATTGCATCGCTCGCGTCGAGGCCGATCGAAGCCGGCGAGATGTCGCCGCTGCGAACGATGTCGGCCGGAGTCACGTTGGTGGGGTCGGTGACGTTGATCTGGAACCATTCGAACTCAGGCTGCGAGCCCGTGGTCGCCGTCGCCGAGACCTCGCTGACGCCGTAGAGATAATCCTGGCCGCCGATGCTGGCGAAGGCCACGCTCACGAGGTTTCCGGCGCCGGCGAAGAGCATGTCCGCGGAGCCGGGCTGCGGGGCTTGGTAGTCCACTGTGGCGGCTCCCAACGCGGTGGTGGTGGTCGGCCCGAAATCGGCGTTGCCGAGATCGAAGGACTGGAGCGCGGAATATGTTTGCGTGGCGGGATTGTACGTCTGAAACGCGAAAATGGTCTCGGGCATCGTCGTATCCAGACCGGCGGCGACCATATAGGTCACGGTTTGGCCTGATACGCCCGTGCCCGATACGCCCATGAAATCGCCTTGGGCCGCGCCAACCGACGTGAAGGCGCCGGTCGGCGGGGCGGTGGTCGATGGGATGATCGTGTTGCCACCGGTCACGTCGGTCAGCGGAACGACATAGGTGTTGGTGGTGTTGCCGGCTTCGAGCGCTGAAATATAAATATTCGTCCCGTCGGCCGCGATGCTCGGGAAGTTGTATTCATACGTCCCGGCCGGACCCTGCAATGTGGCGACGGTCCACGTCCCCGTCGACGGGTCGGTGGTGGTCGCGATGTCATAGTCGGTCTCGCTGCTCTCGAAAACCGGAGTGACAAGGACATACAGACCCGCCGCGGCGTCATAGGTGAGGCGCGGCGCCTCAAGCGTCGTGGCTGGAGCGGCGGTCGTGCCGTCCGGCGCAGCCGCGAACAGCGTCAACAGGCTTTCCGACCCTGTCGCGCCGGTCGTAATATTGGTCCACTGGACCTGCCCGCCGGCCGCGTTGACGACATAGCTCGTTCCGACCGCCAGCGCGATGTCCGGCGGGTCAAAGGGTGTCGTCGGATAAGCATAAACGCTGGTGTCGGAGATTCCAGCCGCGGCGATCTGGGCGGTCCACGTCGTCGTCATGTTCAGCTCCACTTGGCTAGTGACTGCGCTCCACCAGACGTCGAGGCCAGTCGGGATCGTGACGCGGAATGGTCACTGAATGGTCGAGGAATTCAAAGCCGTTAGCCGTGGCGTGAGGAGTGGCGAGGCCCTCCCCCGCTCGCGTGAAGTTTGCCGCAGCGGCGTTGAACCCTTGTGAGTTCCGCCTTTGGATTTCGCAGGGCGGCGCGAATGTTGCGCAATCGGTTCTCGCATGGTCCTGGCGCCTCGCTGATTGCGCGCTGCATCGGATTCCACGGTAATTGCCGCGGAGCCAATGACCCCTTGGGAAAGCCTGTGACCGAAGCCGACGGCCAAATCCCGTGCTGGATAATTGCCCGATTTCATGTCCGGCCTCAGGCCTCACTTCGGCCGCGCAAATACGCCTTAGGCCTTACGGGAATAGGCCGAAGGAGTAGCCAGGCAGCGATCATTGGACGCGCTGCCGCGGTCATTCGACGAGCGTACTCCGCTCGCGCGACCAAGCCGCAAAAGGAAGGCGGAGCGACCGCCTCGCCAGCCAGCTTCAAAAAGTGCTTTTCAAAGAGTCCGGAGGAAGCGGCGCCGGCGGCTTCCTAACTTCACGCGGGTGAAACGATCTTTTTTTCGATCAGATATCCCACAATCCTGTCGGCCAGGTCCTCGGCCGAACCGTCGCTCTGCCGGAAGACCAGCTCCGCGTTGTCGGGGCGCTCGTAAGGCTGGTCGATGCCGGTGAAATTCTTGATCTCTCCCGCCAGCGCGCGACGGTAGAGGCCCTTGCGGTCGCGCTGGATGCAGACGTCGAGCGGCGTGTCGAGGAATATCTCGACGAATTCGCCATCCTCCACCATGTCGCGCACCTGACGGCGCTCGGC
Source organism: uncultured Alphaproteobacteria bacterium (assembly GCA_963828185.1). GTDB lineage: Bacteria > Pseudomonadota > Alphaproteobacteria > Rhizobiales > Beijerinckiaceae > Rhodoblastus. The sequence continues at coordinate 611,077 of CAWHDV010000002.1, forward strand.
CTCGAACGGCGAGATGAAGGAACACAGGACGATCAATCCGGCGTCGACCATGAGCTTGGCCACTTCGCCAACGCGGCGGATGTTTTCCACGCGGTCGGCGTCGGTGAATCCCAGGTCGCGATTGAGTCCGTGGCGAAGGTTGTCGCCATCGAGCGTGATCGTATGCCCGTGCAGCTTCGCCAGCTTGAGCTCGACAAGATTGGCGACCGTCGACTTGCCCGAACCCGACAGGCCGGTGAACCACAGCACGACCGGTTTCTGGTGCTTGGCCGCGGCGCGGACCTCCTTGGTCAAGCTCATGCTTTGCAGGTGGACATTGCTGGCGCGGCGCAGCGGAAAATCGATCGCGCCGATCGCCAGCGTGGCGTTGGTGAAGCGATCGATCAAAAGGAACGCGCCGGTCGAGCGATTTTCCGCAAAGGGATCAATCGACAGTGGCCGGGAGGCCGACAGGTTGCAAAAGCCGATTTCGTTGACGCCGAGGGTTTTCGTGGCGATTTTGGCCTGCGTGGCGACATCGAGCCGATGCTTGATCTCCGTCACGCTGGCGGGCGCGGTGCGGCCGTTGATCTTGATCAGGTAAGAGCGGCCGGGCAGCATCTTCTCCTCGCCGATCCAGAAGATATGCGCGGCGAATTGTTCGACCACCGCCGGCCGGTCAATTGGAGCGCACAGCACGTCGCCGCGCGCAGCGTCGATCTCGTCGCTGAAGACCAGCGTGACGGACTCGAAGGCCCGGGCGCTGTCGAGATCGCCGTCCATCGTGACGATGCGCGCGATCCGCGTCGCCTGTCCGGTGTCGGCGACGATGACTTCATCGCCGACCGTGACCCGGCCGGACACCAGCGTGCCCGAAAAACCACGAAAATCGAGGTCGGGCCGGTTCACCCACTGGATGGGAAAGCGCAGCGGCGCCTCAGTGATATTGTCGTCGACGTCGACGGTTTCGAGATAATCGAGCAGGCAGGGGCCGCGATGCCAGGCCATGCGCGCCGAGGGCGCCGTCACATTGTCGCCGTGCCGGGCCGACATGGGAATGGCGACCATGCTGAGAAAGCGCTCGTCGCCGGCGGCCTTGCAAAAATCCGCGACGATCGCGCGATAGACGCCCTCGTCGTAATCGACCATGTCCATCTTGTTGATCGCCAGCACCACATGCTTGACGCCGAGCATCGAGACGATCGACATGTGGCGCATGGTCTGGTCGAGGATGCCCTTGCGCGCGTCGATCAGCAGGATCGCCAGGTCGCAATTGGCGGCGCCGGTCGCCATGTTGCGGGTATATTGCTCGTGGCCGGGCGTGTCGGCGATGATGAAGGCGCGGCGCGGCGTCGAGACGTAGCGATAGGCCACGTCGATGGTGATGCCCTGCTGCTGCTCGGCCTCGAGGCCATCGACGAGCAGCGCCAGGTCGAGATCGTCGCCGACCGTGCCAAACTTGCGCGAGTCGCGTTCGAGCGCCGCAAGCTGGTCGTCGGGCGCCAGGCCCAGGTCGAAGATGAGGCGGCCGATCAGCGTCGACTTGCCGTCATCGACCGAGCCGCAGGTGAGAAGCCGCAGCGTCGGAAGGAGCGCCCGCGCCTCTTTGGCGGCAGGGCGGGCAGCGGTCGGATTTTCCAGCGCATTCGCCATCAGAAATATCCCTCGCGCTTCTTCTTTTCCATCGAGCCGGATTCGTCGGCGTCGATCAGCCGTCCCTGGCGTTCGGACATGTGCGAAAGGCGCAATTCCTCGATGATGTCCTCCAGCGTCTCAGCCTCGGATTCCACCGCGCCGGTGAGCGGATAGCAGCCCAGCGTGCGGAACCGGGCCCGGCGCATTTCCGGAACCTCACCCGGATTGAGCGGCAGGCGGTCGTCGTCGACCATGATCAGCGTTCCCTGGCGTCGCACCAGCGGTCGCGGCTTGGCGAAATAGAGATCGACGACCGGAATCCCTTCCGCCGCAATATATTGCCAGACATCCATTTCCGTCCAGTTGGACAGGGGGAAGACGCGCATCGACTCGCCCTGCCTGATCCTCGTGTTGAACAACCGGCGCAGTTCCGGGCGCTGGTTGCGCGGGTCCCAGGCGTGGGCGGCGGTGCGGTGGGAAAAGATGCGCTCCTTGGCGCGGCTCTTTTCCTCGTCGCGCCGCGCGCCGCCAAGCGCCGCGTCGAATTTCCATTTCTCGAGCGCCTGCCGCAGCCCCTCGGTCTTCATCACCTGGGTATGGACCGAGGAACCGCTGGCGATCGGCGAAACGCCCTGCCTGACGCCGTCCTCGTTGACATGGATGAGCAGGTTCATGCCGACGCGCCGCGCGGTTTCGTCGCGGAAGGCGATCATCTCGCGAAACTTCCAGGTGGTGTCGACATGCAGCAGCGGAAACGGCGGCTTCGACGGATAGAACGCCTTGAGCGCCAGATGCAGCATCACGCTCGAATCCTTGCCGATCGAATAGAGCATGACGGGATTTTGGAATTCGGCGGCCGTCTCGCGAAGGATGAAGATCGATTCCGCTTCAAGCTGGCGCAGATGTTCGGAAATCGCCATGACCTTCGCTTTCATTCGGCGGCATTTGATCCGCGGACATTTTTTTCCGGCGCCCCGGCCGGAGTTCGGCTTGCCCCTGCAATGACATCCGTGGGAAAAAGGCCAAAGTTCAAGTTCATTCCAGGACGGTCACGGTTATGTCAAAAAACGCCATTGCTGACAACCGCTTGCGCTCGCTCGCAAAAGCCGTCAGTTGGCGCGTCACCGGCAGTATCGACACATTCATCTTGAGTTTTCTATTTACCGGAAGCGTCAAGGCCGCTGGGTCAATCGCCTCGACCGAACTGGTCACAAAAATTTTGCTTTATTATCTGCACGAACGCGCCTGGAACCGCTTGCCCTTCTGGCGCTCCGACGTGGCGGCGCCGGACGTCAGTCCCGACCACGAACCCACGGCCTGAAGGCTTTTTCGCGTTTAGTCCGAAAAGCCGGCCGCTTCCATCGCCAGGTGGATCCTGGTCTGGAAAAGCGAATCCTCAGCCCTGGCCAACAGGTCGATATTGCGCGCCACGGCGTCGCACAGGGTTTCGACCCAGGGTCGCTCCCCCTTGGCGAAATCGCTCAGCACATAGGCGTGAACCCGGGCCTTGTCGCCGGGATGGCCGATGCCGAGCCGCACCCTTTTGAAGTCATTGCCCATGTGGGCGCTGATCGAGCGCAGACCGTTGTGACCGGCGTTGCCGCCGCCTGTCTTCACGCGCAACTTGCCCGGCGCGAGGTCGAGCTCGTCATGCAGCACGATGATTTCCTCAGGCGCGATCTTGTGGAAGCGCGCGGCTTCCGCGACGGCGCGGCCACTTTCGTTCATATAGGTGTCGGGCTTCAGAAGGATTGTCCGCTCAACTCCGATGCGCGCCTCGGACGTCTCCGCCTGGAACTTCTTGCGAAAGGGCGCGGCATTGCAGGCGCGGGCGATGGCGTCGAGCGCCATGAAGCCGATATTGTGGCGGTTGCCCGCATATTCCCTGCCGGGATTGCCCAGTCCGACCAGCAGCAGCATGCGTAAGCGCCCCCAGATACAGAACCGCCCGCGCAGCATGTGGTCTTGCTGGCGGGCGGCTCGATGCTACTTACGGCCGGATTACTTCTTGGCGCCCTTCGCCGCGGGCGCGGCGGCGGCGGCCGCGGCCGCCGCTTCGGCGGCCGCCGCTTCAGCGCCGCCCGCGGGCGGCGAAATGGTGGCGATGGTGAAGTTCGACTTGTCGACCGCGCTCACGCCTTCCGGCAGCTTGATCGCCGAAATGTGCAGCGAGTCATTGAAGTCGAGCCCGGTAAGGTCGGCCCCGATGAACTCCGGAATATTGTCCGCGGGAACCAGCAGCTCCACCGTATGCAGCACGATGTTGATCGAGCCGCCACGCTTGATGCCGGGCGCGGCTTCCTGGTTGAGGAAATGCACGGGCACGTTGACCTTGAGGCGCGAACCGGCCTTCAGGCGCAGGAAATCGACATGCAGCGGCGTGTCCTTGACGACGTCGAGCTGGTAATCGCGCGGAATGGCGCGCTCCTTCTTGCCATCGATATCGATCTCGAAAATCGTGGTGAGGAAGTGGCCCGCGTAAATCAGCTTGTGGATGTCGCGGTAGGAGAGCGTAATCGGGGCCGGCGCTTCGCCGCCGCCATAGATGACGCCTGGTACTTTGCCTTCACGACGAACGCTGCGGGCGGCCCCCTTGCCTGTCCCGCTGCGAACCGTGGCGGCGAGGGTCTTGATCTCGGCCATGGGTTCTGTCCTTTTCAATGATCGCGCTCACGCCTCCAGGGGTGTCGGAAACGAACGCGAAGCCGGGCTTATAAGGGCGGAAGGGGTTTTCCGCAAGGGCGGAGGGCGGCGGCATTCCCGATTGGAGGAGGCCTACGGCAGAGGGCAAATTCCCCCGAACGGCAATTTCCGGCTCGAAGCGGTCGGACGCGATCAAATTGACGATGGTCTCGTCGCGACCCAACTGAGACGGTCGACGTCTTACCGTGACGGTCTCGTCATGGTTTGGCAGCGGGCATTCCGGCCGCGTGGCAACCGGCCACCATGACCATGAGCGGGCCCGTCACTGAGCATGCCCAACTCGCCAATCAGCGTGTTTCAAAGCAGTCAGTGAAATTGGCGGCGCACGCGAATGGGGTTGAGGTGTCAGGGCAGGCACGGCGCTTATCTCCACCTCACGGGTTGCGAATGCTGCCAGTTGTGATCATCCGGCTCCGCGCCCCAGATTGGACTTTGTGCGGTGGCGTGTCGCTTCATTGGCCTAATCGAAATGTTTTGACATCTGCCCGAGGAATGCCTGCACCTCCGCCAGCGTCGCCGGGTCGATCTTTGCCGGGTTGACGGGGCGGTTTTCAAGCGTCGCCCGTACCTGTTCCCTTAACGCTGCGGCATAGAGGCCCTTCACAGCCGGAAAAAGACGAAGGGCGGGCGCTATGAGATGAGTTTGGCGGTCGAAAAACGGCGCCTGGACATCCGTCCATATCCGTGTGCCGTCGCCCTCAGCGGCCATGCCGACAACGAAGCGGAAAATTTCCGACTGGTCTTTTTTGATGATCCAGAAAAAGCAATAGGGATCGCTTTCAGTGTCGACGGCGTAATGGGGCGTGACGCCCAACATCGTTTCCGGCAGGCCCATGTTCGCGAGCTTCGCGCGAGCTTCGGCGGTGCTTATCCTGTAAAGGTCGCTGTCGCGCCCGGCGGTCTCGTTGACGGTTTCGGCCTGTTGCGGTCGTTCCGAGAAGGTGATCCAACCACCGATGACGATCGCCGCCGCCAGGAATGGCAGGACGAGAAGGCGGATTGGGCAGACGCGAAAACGCATTGCTATCACTCCAGCGCAAAGAGGCCTATTCGAAAAGGTTGCCGACGCAGGGTTTGAAATCTTCGGGAGCGCGCGACAGCAGCATATCGGTCGCGGCGACATTGGCCCGGGAGAGGCCCGCCGTCACAGCCTTGAGGTCGATCTGGCCAATTATGGTTCGGTCGCGGAAGTCGGCGATGAGGGCGTGGTCCTGCGGCGTTTCGAACCAGAATCGGCATGGCGTCGCGCCCGGGCGCACCGTAGATTTCCTGCATGAGTTCGGTCACCGCGCGGCGCCGATCGACATATTCCAGGAACGCATCGGTATAGGCCTTGAGGTCAGGCCCCGAACAGGCGTCGGCGGCGCATTTCCTGCGCGCCTTGATGACCTTCCGATGCGCGACGCCGACCTCGTACAGGGGTTGGCACGTCCGGGCCATCCAGGGTGTAAGCCCGAGGCCCGTCTGCGGCGTCGCGGCATTTTCAACGATCGTCGGAAGAGGTTTCGGCGCCGCGTTAAAGCGCAGCTTCGTCGGGAAACAGCTGATGGAGCCCGGTGTGCGGAGGCGCGTGGTTTCGTCGAGCGGGGCGCTGCTCCGCGCGGAAGCGACGGGACTCCACGAGTGTTGGAACGCCCCGGCAAAAACCGTCGCCAGAAGCAAGCTGGTCGCTGTCACGGGCGGCCGGATTCGCCAGTTCAAAATCCAGGCCGGCGGTTTGATCGCGGCGATTTCGTCGGTAAATTGTCGCCTCTGCGACGCGCTTCGAAGCCCGTGCAGGGCCGCCGTGACTTTGGCGCAGCGAGGCGGTTGAACCACGGCCCGCGCTTTGTGCGGCTCGACCATTGAAGGAAGCAAGCGTCCCAACGCGTCGATACGCTCCTCGATCGGCGGTTGCGCGGTGAACTGCGACCCCATCGGCGAAATCAGCATGGCCTGGAGGAAGAAATCTGTTCCCGCCACCTCGTTGTGGCCCCGCATTTTCCGCAGAGCCGAGATCAGTGCGCTCGGGTTCTTGGTCAGCTCGATGGCGCTCGCGTCGGCGACCAATTCACGCGCTTGCGAAATGGCCAACCGCGTCCCAAGCGCGCAGATCGCCGCGAAAAGACAGGCCCCGGCGATCAGGCCGAGCACGGTCAGGAAATAATAGCCGGCGCAGAGAAACGCGACCAGCTTGAGCAGCGGACTCGCCCGGAGAAACAGCGCGACCAGCAGCCAGGCGAGGCGCATCACGATGCCGGCGGACAGCGACGCCGCCGCCAACAGTCGCGTGTCGCGATTGGCGATATGGCTGATCTCATGCGCCAGCACCGCTTCGATTTCATTGGGGTCGAGCCGATCGAGCAGACCGCGCGTCACGAAGATCGCGGCCTTGGCGGGCGAGAAGCCGATTGCGAAAGCATTGCGGCCCTGGCTCTCGATCACGAGCAGAAGCGGGGTCGGTAGTCCGATGGAGATGGCGAGGTTTTCCGCCAGCCTGTGGATTTGCTGCGCCTCTTCGCGCGGCAACGGGCTGGCGTGCGCCTCGTGTTGCACGATCGCGCGGTAATAGCGCCAGGCGAACGCCAGCCACACGAGCCCGATTACCGCCGGCGGCAGCCACAAGCCGCTTTGCCACGCCCCCGCGACGGTCTGGATGAGATATTCGACCAGAAGGCCGCTGCCGATGTGACCGGTTTGCAAATCGAAGATCAGGATCGGACACAGGGCCAGCAATTCGAACATGAGGAGAAAGACAGCGAACAAGACAAGCGACAGGAGATTATTGCGCTGGGTATGTCCAAAAAGCCCGTTGACGCGCATGTCCCGTCCTCACCCGCCTCTAAGAGCGAGACGGAACATCTTGAGCGACAGTTTGGCGCCGCCGCCGAAAATATGCCGGGCCACTCGGCCGAAAATGTAGCTGAGAGAGGCCGCCATGACACAGCCCAGCGTTGTCAGACGAAACCCGAGATAGCCGTACGGCGCCATCGACAACCAGACATAGTGGATCACAACGGGGATTCCGAGCCAGGCAAAGCGAAACTTTTGCCAGCCGAACTCCCAGCCGAGCAGAACAAAGGCGATCGCAACGTAATATCCGTCGAAGCCGAGCTTGCTGAAAAAAAAGTGCTTTAAAGCCGGGATCAAATGTCAAAGGGATCACCGCATCTTCAAGGGCAGGACCGGACTTCCGCTGTAGCCAGGGCACCGACAATTTCTGGCGGCGCGTAAGATGCGTCCTTGCCGAAGTCGGATTTCTGCAGATAGCCATTTCGCGATAAATTGCGGACGCCGTCGAGGATACGCGGGTCGAATGGACTGACCGAGACAACCTGGGCGTCGTGAAAACCGTTGATCACGTCCGCCATGGATTCGTGAAAAGCCTTGGCCATGGGGTCGTCGTCATTTTGCGGTGACGGGAAGTTCACGCGGGCCAGAACGTCCTTTTGCCTGATCGCCAGCGCGCGCACCTGACCATATGACCATAACTGCATCGCCAATAGCTTGCGGAAATAAGGCTGACACAAGCGCTGCGGCCGAACTTTCATCGCACAATCAAGATATTGGGCCGCTTGACCCAAACGCATCTGGACCATTGGCGGCTCCACGTTCGGAGTCCAGAGAAAAACCCTTACGGCGAGCGGATGGATATTCGGCTCGCTCTCTTTGGCCAGCTTCGTCGCATAGTCTGGTATGCATTGCCGATTGAGCGACAACTCGACCTCGCGCGCCATCTGAGGCCGCTCGGCCAAAAGGGGGTGTCGGCCTGCGGCGTATTGAGGCATTGCAAATTCCGACCCGTCAAAATCGGCGGAGTTTCTGGTTAAGGAGTGATATTCAACGACAAGGCCGCCGATCATCAGGACCGCCAGGGCTTGCCATATTTCCGCGCTGAAAAAGCCTTTCGGCCGGCGCGTCGGTTTTTGAGGAGATGTTGAAGGAGCGGTTCTCGGCAACGATTCGGTGCCCGGCAGGTTGCGCTTTCCGAAACTCATCGAAATCTCTCCAATTCAAAAATGCATTGATGCTGGGAAAACCTTCAGATTTTCAACACGGGCGCCTCGTCGAGCAGGATGCGCTCGACGCCAATGTCGAAAAAGCCGCGCTTCTGATGGCCTCCGAACAGATCGGCGACGAAATTGGCAGGAAATTGTTTCAAAGTGGCGTTGTATTCATCGACCGCCGCGTTGAGGAAGCGGCGCGACGCCGAAATTTTGTTTTCGGTGTCGGCGATTTCCTGGCGCAAGCCGATGAAATGCGCCGAGGATTGCAATTGCGGGTAGGATTTCGACCGCGGTCAGCAATTGCGCCAAGCCGGTCGAAAGGTCTGATTCGGCGACCATTTGCGCTTGGGGCGTCTTCGCGCCCAAAGCTGCGGCGCGTGAGGCGGTGACCTTGTCGAGGATCGTCAATTCCTGATTGGCGAAGGCCTGCACGGTTTCGAGAAGATTTGGCAGCAGGCCATGCCGATGTTTTAATTGCACGTCGATGTCGGCGAAGGCGCGGTCGCAGCGACTGTCGAGCGCTGCCAGTCGATTGAAGGCTTGCCAGATCAACGCGCCGCCGCAAATCAAGGCAAGACCCGTGAGCCATAGGAAATTCATGATCAAAACTCCTTTTTCGACAGGGTTACAATGCCAGGTAGCATAAACAAAAAAGTTAAATATAATTAAAAGTCGGAGCGAAATTCATCCATGGTTATCGAAATAACTATCCCTGAAACATTACGTCAATAATAATCGAACACCTTTTTTTTACAGTTCGATGTTGAAGTTGTCGGCGCTCCGGGCCTTCGGAGCCGCGCCGGCCGATATTGGGTCGATGCTTGTCCGCAAGGAGTTGTTATGGCTGAAAATATTTTTATCCGCGTCAAGCGCATCGTTTCTGGTGGCGTCGAGGATGTCGTTGACGCAATAGAAAAATCTGGCGGCGAAACAGTAATGCGCGAAGCCATTCGTGAGGTCGATCGCGCGCTCAACGACGCGCGCGTGGAAATGGGCAAGGCTGCCGCGAAAAAAGCGCAGGCGTCGCGCCAGATCCAGATGGTGTCCGCTAAGCTCAATGAATTGTCAGCCAAGGCGAAATTTGCGGTCGAGCAAAACCGCGAAGAGCTGGCCGAGGCGGCGATCGCCCGGCAAGTCGATCTCGAGGCGCAGACGCCCATTCTCGACGCCGTGCGCAAGGATGCCGAGGTCGAAGAGGAAAGGCTCCAGGCCTGTGTCGCCGCCCTGGCAGCGCGCAAACGCGAAATGGAAGCCGACCTCACCGCCTTCCTCGCCGCCAGGCGCGAAGGCACGACTGGCGCAGCGACGTCTTCGATTTCATGTGATGCGCCGCACCGCCGCGTCGAGCGCGCGCAACAGGCCTTCGATCGCGGCATGACCGGGGCGGGCGGCGTCGCCGGAACGAGCGCGCCGGATCACGATACGGCAAAAAAGCTCGCCGAACTGGAGACGTTGGCTCGCCGCGAAAAGATCAACGATCGCCTTTCAAGCCTGAAGGCGGCGGTTCAGCACGGCTGACGGAATTGTCGGTTCTGGCCCAGATTTGCCGATAGGCCTTCAACAGCTTTCGAGCAGATCGCTGCACTTCGATGAATTTCCGCTTTCCGCCCATCCCTTCCCTTGCCGGCGACCTCGACGGCGGTCCGGAATCCGCCGGGAGCCGACTCTGCAATACCGGTTCGGAATGTCGCCTTCGGATCGACGATGCAACTTGTCGTCGCGTCTTCTCAACGCCTGGCCAGCACGCGCCCCATCACCGCGTCGAGCTTGCGCAAAAGCTCCGGGTCCCAGGCGTCGCGCGCCGTCACCAGCGCGTGATCCAGCGCCCGGTCGGAGCCGATCGGGCATGGCAGATGCTTGGCGGGAAAATCCTGCATCAGCCGCGCGAGCAGGCGCGAGGCCTTTTCGGCGTTCGACTTCACCACCGCCAGGATATCGTGCACTTCCACCGCCGCGATGTCGTCGCGCCAGCAATCATAGTCCGTCACCATGGCGAGCGTCGCATAGGACATTTCCGCCTCGCGCGCGAGCTTGGCCTCCGGCAGCGCCGTCATGCCGATCACCTGGCAGCCCGCCGCCTTGTAGCCGAGCGATTCCGCGCGTGAGGAAAATTGCGGCCCCTCCATGCAAACGTAGGTTCCGCCCTTGACGATCTCGATGCCCTCGGCGTGCGCGGCGGCGACGATCTGCTGCTGCAGCAAGGGCGCGACCGGATGCGCCATCGAGACATGGGCGACGCAGCCGTTGCCGAAAAACGACGACTGGCGTCCGAAGGTGCGGTCGATGAACTGATCCACCGCGACGAACAGGCCCGGCGGCAATTCCTCGCGGAATGAGCCGCAGGCCGAGACCGAGATGATGTCGGTGACGCCTGCGCGCTTCAGCGCGTCGATATTGGCGCGGTAATTGATGCCGGAGGGCGAGAGGCGATGGCCGCGCCCGTGCCGCGGCAGGAACACGGCCTCGGTCACGCCTATCCGGCCGAAGCGCAAAAGGTCGGAAGGCTCGCCCCAGGGCGTCGGAATCGCCCTTTCCGTCACGTCCTCCAGACCGGGCAGGTCATAGACGCCGGAGCCGCCGATAATGCCGAGAAGCGCTTTGGTCATGTCAGTCAGATCCTCCGGCGGCAAGTTGGCGCAAGCTGCGCAATCCGGCAAGTTTTTTCGGAGCAAGATTTTTTCGGGACAGGATTTCTTCGGACAGCCATTTCCGAGCACGAAAAAAAAAACCGGACGCCGAAGCGTCCGGTCGATCCGCAAAAAGCGCGGACTAGTTTTTTCCACGCGTGTCGGTATGGGGGAGGACCATCCGCTCGTTCGTGGAGTGAGGCGTATATGAAGCAACACCCGCCACGGGACAATGCGCCATCGCGCAGAGAGGGTATGCATTTTTGCATAGCTTTTCTGGCCAGCCGCCGCCTTGCCGTCGAGAGGGGTTGACGCCAGACTTTGCGCCGGAGAACAGATGGCCATGTTGACGTTTGAAGATTTCTGTCCGGGCGAAACGAGATCCTACGGCGATTATCCTCTTTCGACGCCGGAGATGGCAGCTTTCGCCGCCCACTTCGATCCGCAGCCCTTCCACCTCGACGACGAGGCGGCCAAGCGGACGCTTCTCGGCGGCCTGGCGGCGTCCGGCTGGCATACCTGTTCGGCCCTGATGCGCATGATGGTCGACAGTTGGCTGACGGAGACCAGCTGCCTCGCCGGCGTCGGCGTCGAGGACAACCGCTGGCTCGCGCCGGTGCGTTCCGGCGACAGGCTTTCCGCCCGCACGCAAACCCTGGAAAAAATCGATCTGCGCTCGCGGCCGGACGCTGGAATCATCAAATTCGCCACCTCGCTGCGCAACCGCTCGGGCGTCGAGGTCATGACGCAGACCTGCGCCATGCTGTTCGCCCGCGCCAACCCGCTCGCGCCCGAGGCGCTCCCTCCAACCGCGGCAAGGCGGGCGACGCCCGAACCCGAGCTGGAGCGCATCGACGATCCCATGGGCGCCCTGCCCGACCATTTTGCGCGCGCCCGGATTGGCGCTTATGCCGAACTTGGCCAGACGCATTTCACGCCGGACCTGATCCGCGATTACGCGCAAAAATTCGATCCTTTCCCCTTCCATCTCGACGAGGAGGCCGGCCGCCGGCATGTTCTCGGCGCCATGTCGGCGGCGGGCTGGCACACGGCCTCATGCTGGATGCGGCATTTCGTCGCTTTTCGTCGCAAGGCGGCCAATGGCGAGGTCCCGAGCCGCGCCTCGCCCGGCTTTTCCGGCCTGGTCTGGCGCAAGCCGGTGCTGGCCGGCGACCGCATCGGCTTTTCCACCCAGGTCGTCGCCAAGCGCGCGACCTCGAAGCCCAACCTCGGCCTGATCCGCAGCCGCAACCTCGGCGTCAACCAGCGCGGCGAAATTGCGCTCGAATTTTACGCCTCGGTCTTTTCACCGATCGCAGAGTGAAAAACACTATTTTGCCGGCCACTGGAAATCGTCGGCGCGACCCGGTTGCGGCGGCGCGGCGCGCGGCGCCGGCGCGGTCGCCGGCAGCCTGGCGAGAACGCCATCCGGCGCAACCGCCGGCTCGGTCAGCGGCTCGACCTTGCCGGCCAGCGGCTCGACCTTGCCGGCCAGCGGCTTGGGCGGCGGCGCGACCGGTTTCGGCTTGGGAGGGCCGGAGATCGCGGACGGCGTCTGCGGCGGCGCTTGCGTCGGCGAAGGCGAAACGGCGGGGGAAGCCGCAGGCGAAGGCGAAGCCGGGGGAGCCGCCTCGGCCGGGGCGGACGGAGGCTGCAGCTTCGCCTCCAGCACATGGCGGATTTCGGGCTCGACGAAATGCGCCGCCTTGCGCGCGCCCGCCTTGTTGAAATGCACGCCGTCGGCCGAGCGCAGCCGCACGATCGCGCCGTTCACGTCCGGACCCGACGCCTTGTAGGCGGAATTGACGTCGGTGAATGGCTCCCACAGATCGACGAATTGCGCGCCGAGCGCGCCGGCGTATTGGCGGTCGATGTCGTTGAACACCAGGGCCGCATTGGACAGGCCTGGGCTGCGCATGATCGGCAGGCCGACCCACACGAGCGGCGTCTTCTTGTCCTGGAAGGCCGCGGCGATTTCCTCTACCCGCTTGGCGTAGATTTCGTTGAACGGCTTCGACAGGGGATCGAGCCTCGCGTCGCCGAGACGCAGTTTCTGGTTGTCGTTGATGCCGACCTCGATCACCGCCATGTCGATGTGCTGGCGCCCGTCGAGCAGGTCTTTCACTGCCTTTCGCCAATCGAAGTAATCGTCGCGGACGAGGCCGGAATCCTCGTGCGCCTTGTCCAGGATGGCGACGCGCGGATCATCGGCGAAAGCCTCGGCCAGCCCCTGCGCCAGCGTCGACGCCTCGCTGTCGCCGATGACCGCGACGAAGAAGCCGGCCTGCGGCTTCGGCGCGACGGCGATCGGCGGCGATTTCGACGGCGGAGGCTGATGGCTCGCCTGGGGCGGGACGGCCCGCATTTCGGTCGCCGCCGGTCGGCGCGCCCTGACATGGGTCGCCTCGCTCGGCCGCCGGACGATGCGCCGGCGCGGCGCCTGCGGCGCGCGGTGGTCGCCGAAAAGCGAGCCGAAGAAATCGGAAATGGCGTCCTGCGCTTTGGCCCGCGACGGCGGCGCCAGCAGCGTCAGGGCCAGCGCAAGAACCGCGAGGACGGATTTGGGGCGCGACGCGGACAGAAAGGAACGAAACATCGACATCGCCCGAGTCTAGCCGAATTCGCCAAGACAGGCGAGCAGGCCTTGAGCAAATCGCCGATCGCCAGATTGCTTCAGCGCAAGGAGCCTGGCGCCGCGACCATCCTCTCCGTCGCCCTGGCGAGGCTGGGCGCAAGCGTCACCCAAACGAACAAGCCCGCGAGGACCATGATCGCCGTGAGCCGCAGCAGTTGCGACATCTGGCACGACGCCGGACTTTTGCGCTTGTGGCGGAACGCGGCGGCCAGCTCGCGTCCATCGATCGGGGCCATGATCATTGCTCGTCTCCGCAAGCACAACCGTCGCCTGAAGCATTACAGGCGAAGTGAATACCGGTTCGCTTCAAGCGAACGCGATAAACCAGAGCCCTGGCGCCCCGATCCGAACCATCGGATCGAAAAAGGCGCCAGAAGCAGGCTTGGAAACAGGCTAGGACCGAAGCTTTAAGCGAACGTTAACCACGCCGGCGGCGCTCTATTTGGTAAACGAGCTGGCGCTAAGGGAGGTCGCCTCGTCGCCGAAGCCATTTTCGAACTCCGCGCGGAATATTGGCGGCGAAGAGGTCGAGGCGGGCGGCGGCGCGCAGGGGCGGCGCGAAACTGCCGGCGACCGTCGAACGGGCGCGGATGACTTCGCGACGGAGCCACCATCGCTTCAAGGGCGGCGCGATCGACCCGCGCCGGCGCCATCTGCGCGGCGGCGGCCCTGGCGGCGCGCGCCTGGGCCGCCTTGCCGATCGCGGCGGCGCGCAGCGGCTTGAAAGCGGGCCGCGGAGGCGGCAGCGGCGCCTCCGGCGCCTCGATCAAAGCCGGCGCGATCCGGGCCGGCGCCGCTTCCGCCGATGCGACCCCGAGCGGCGCGGCATAAGCGAGCGGCGTGACCCCGGTGGCGGCGCTCCCCATTCCGTGGGTAATGACGTCGGGTAGTTGCGCGAACTCGACCGGACGCGTCGGCGGCAGAGGCGGCGTGAGCGCGGCGAGCTCCTCGGGACGGCGCGGCGGCAATGGCGCGTCGGCCAAACCGGCCGCTGCGCTCTTTTCCGCCGAATTGGCGTCCGCCAAAATCGCGACAGCGGGATGCGCCTCGGGCTCTCGCGGCTTTTCGGCGACGGCGGCCTGCGGCTCGTCAAGGGGCGTGGGCTTCGCCGCCCGGGCGGCGGTCGTGGACCGCGGAGCGGATTCGGCCGTCGGGGCGGCGGCGCCTGGAGAGGCGTCGGCGGGCGCAAGGTAGGTTTCGCCGCGCGGCAGGTCGGTTTCCGCGCTTGCGACCATCCGCTGCTGGGCCTTGGTCAGCTCGACGTCGGAAACTTCGCCCGCGTGGCGCGCGGCGACCTGGGTTGGACGGATGACTGGCGCGGTTTCGCGCGCCTCCTCCTCCGCATCCTCGCCACCGCCAAACAATTTGGCGAAGAAGCCGCCGATGCCGCCGTTGCCGGCGTCGGCGACGGAAACCGTCTCGCCGCCGCGCGCCTCGATCTCGGCCTTGGCCTCCGCATAGCCGGGCAGCAGCTTGCCGTTCGAGGCAATGTGCACGGTCTTGCCATCCGGGAACAGGCGCGCGAGTTGGTCGTAGCTCATGCGCGGCCAGTGGCGCACCCCGCCGACGTCGATATGGACGAAGGGCGTGTTGGCGTTGGGATAATAGCCGACGCCGCCCCGCTGCATCCGCATGGCGACCTCGCGCAGCTTCTCCATCGACAGGGCGGGCATGGTCGTGTCCATCGCCTTGCCGAGCATGTGCTGCGAATGCTCGGCCACCGTATGCGAACGGCGGCGCAGCATGGCGTTGGTGGCCGGGCAGCGGTAGGCGGATACGACGACGATCGGATCGTCCGGTCCCCTGTTGCGCCCCGCCGAACGATAAGCCTCCCACAAGGCGTCGAACAGCCGCGGGTCCATTTTGGTCGGCTCGTTGTTGCGCCAGTCGCGCAGGAACCAGTTCAGTTTTTCCAGCACTTCCAAATCATAATGGCCATTGACGCGGAAGGCCGCGGCGATCGATTCGCGGCTGTGCGAATGGTAGAGATAGAGCGTGCGACTATCGCCATTGGCGTCCGCTGATTCGAGGGCGTTGGGCGCGAGCAGCACAAGAATCGCCAGCATGGCCGCGGCGAACCGGGAACTTTTGGCCCGGACGGCGAACCCGATGCAGTGACTTATGAAATCGCTGGCGTAGCTCATCATTTGCGCGCGGTTTCCAGGCTGGACGGCGCAACTGCATACCCCATCCACGCCGAGAACGCTACAGCTTGACCTGCGGCCCTTCCTGCCAGCGATTTCCGGGTCGCGTCGCTCAGGCGGAAACGCGGCGCGGCAAGTCTCTCGCGCCAGCAGCCAAGGTTTTCGCGCGGGCCTGGAAAACATTGTCGACGAATATGCGGGCGCTTTCCGGCCAGGTGTAGCGCAGGGCGTGATCGCGGCAATGCTGGCGCGACAGCTTCAGCGCGGCCAGGCACGCCGCGCGCAAATCCGCGTCGAGCGCGCCGATGCGCGAATTGGTGACGATGTCGAGCGGGCCGGCAACCGGAAAGGCCGCCACCGGCGTTCCGCAGGCCAGCGCCTCCAGCATGACATTGCCGAACGTGTCGGTGCGGCTGGGAAAGACGAAGACGTCCGCGGCCGAATAATAGGGTGCGAGCTCGCCGCGCGATTTCACGCCGACGAAGCAAGTTTGTGGAAAGCGCTCTTGCAGCTGGGCGCGCCAAGGCCCGTCGCCCACGACGATTTTCGAACCGGGAAGATCGAGCGAGAGAAACGCCTCGATGTTCTTTTCCGGCGCCAGCCGGCCACAATAGAGAAAGAACGGCCTCGGCATGCCCGCCAGCTCGGCGGGCGCGGCCTCCACCGGACGGAACATCTGTTCGTCCACGCCGCGCGGCCACAGCATCGGCCTTTGGAAGCCCCTGGCGAAAAGATCGTCGGCCAAGGTCTGGGTGGCGACCATCAGACCGGCGCTGCCTGAGTGGAAGCGACGCAAGGCGGCATAGGACCAGGCGGCGGGGATGGGCCAGCGCGCCTCCACATATTCCGGAAAACGCGTGTGATAGCTGGTGGTGAACACTTCGCCGTTGCGCGGACACCAGTAACTCGCCGCCACGCCGAGCGGGCCCTCGGTGGCGATATGGATATGGTCGGGCTTTTCCGCGCGAATCAGTTCGCCGACCGCCTTGGGGCTGGTCAGGGCGAGGCGGATTTCCGGATAGGAGGGCGCAGCGATCGTATGGAACCGGTCAGGCCCGATGACGGTGAATTCATGCCCCAGCTTTTCGCCCGCCGCCATCAGGTTGGCGAGGGTGATGGCGACGCCATTGACCTGGGGACGCCATGCGTCCGTGACGATGCAGATTTTCATGCCGCCATGATTTCAGGCGGATATGACGGGAATAATAAATCCGCAGCCCATTTTTCGTGAAGGCGTCAGGAATCCCCGCGTTTTTCAGCTTCTGGGCCGCATGTTCAGAAGCCGGAGCGCCAGCCACGCCGGCACGACGATGGCCGCGCCGGCCGCGACATATTCGGCGATCTCGCGCACGGCGTCGAAACCCGCCGCCCAGAACCGATCGATCATCTGCCGCAGGCCGATCAGCACGTCGATCGGCCGGATATCGAGCCAGACCAGGAAAAAACCGACGAGCAGCGACAGGAAAAGAAGGCGGACGAGGACGACAAGCGGCGATCCGCCGAGAAAACGCTCCAAGTCTCCCGGCTTCTCGCCCGGTTCGCGCCGCGCCGCGACGAGATCCGCTTCTCGCGGTTCGAAAGGATGGCGGGTTGGCGTGTTTTGCTCGGTCATGACGAAATCCTGAGCCTCGAAAAGGGTCACTTTCGGGAAAGCCGGCGTCACAAGGACGCGGGCGGCGGCGCTCCGTTCGAATCGCGGAACAATTGCATCATTCGGCGCATGAATTTTTCCGCCCGGTCGAGCGCGTGGTCGAACTTCCGATCGTCGGCGTCCTCCTGCGCGCTTGGCGCGGCTTTCGGCGCCTGCGCCTTCAAAGCGGCGTTTTCCTCGGCCAGACGGCCGATTTCGGCCTCCAGAGCGGCGCGCTCGTCGGCGCTGGACCGGCACTGCGCCTGTCCCGCGGCGACCATGCACAACGAAACCTGGCCGCTGCGCGTGTCGAGCCGCAAGAAACCGCCTGCGACCGGCGTCATCGTATAGCGGCCATTGACCGCATCGCCGCCTTGCAAGCGTGACGCGGCATTATCCGGCGCCGCTTTCGCCTGCTCCGCCAGGGCTGGAAGGCCAAACGCGGCCATGCAGGAACACGCCGCCGCCAGCAGAGGGGGCGTGGCGCGTCGCAAGCCGAGGGCTGAAAATCCGAAATCCGTGACGCGAACCATGTCAGCCCGACTCCCTCGCCAGATCCGGTCGGCGATGCGGCCTAAACATAGGCAAACCTTTGCCGGGCGCCAGAGGCGGTTACAAAATTACTCGCCAAGGCTGCTGGCGGCGCCGCTCATGGCCTCGATCCGCGCCGCGGCGATCACCGCCTGGGTGCGACTTTCCACGCCGAGCTTCTGCAGGATGGCCGAGACATGCGCCTTTACGGTGGCTTCGGAAACGGAAAGCTCGTAGGCGATCTGCTTGTTGAGCAGGCCCTCCGACAGCATCATCAGCACTCGCACCTGCTGCGGCGTAAGCGAGGCAAGCCGCCGCACGCTGTCGACCGTGTCATTGTCGACCGGGCCGGTCAGGTCGATATCGGCGGGCACCCACACATCGCCCGCCAGCACGGCGCGAATGGCGCCCTGCATCGTCTCCATGTCAGTGCTCTTGGGAATGAAGCCGGATGCGCCGAAATCGATGCACAGCCTGATGACGCTGCGCTCCTCGTTGCCGGACACCACCACGACCGGCGCGCTCGGATGCCGCGCCCGCAAAACCATCAACCCGGAAAAACCGCGCACCCCTGGCATTGCGAGATCGAGCAGGACCAGATCCACGTCGGTCTTGGCCTCCAGCGCCTTGGTCACTTCCTCGAGGCTGCCGCACTCCACGATTTCCGCTCCGGCCACGGCGTTGGCCACCGCCTGCCGCAGGGCTCCGCGCACCAGCGGATGATCGTCGGCGATCACGACACGCGTTATCTGCTGCTCCACACTGCCTCCAGGCGTCCGTCACGGCCCCGACCGCGCGCGGGATCCCGCGACTCGGCCAAAAAACCTGTCAATTCTACTTATTTCAGTTTTATACTCAAGTCGAATGCGCGCAAGCGTCGGATTTGAGCATGACAGGGTTGCAAAATCGTCATGACCGCGGCGGGACGCCTGTTTCGCTCAGATCGCGACCTGCGGCGTCTGTGCGCCGGAAGCGTCGAGGTTGCGCCAGCGCGCCAGGGCGAGCAGCGGGAAATAGGCCTGGTAGCCGTGATATTGCAGGTAGAACATGCGCGGAAAACCCGTGCCCGTGTAGATGGCGTCGCGCCAGAGCCCGTCCTCCTGCTGGTTTTGCACGAGCCAGGCGACCGCGCGCCTGGCGCTGTCGGACTTGCCCTCGCCTGCCGCCAGCAGCGCCATTAGAGCCCAGGCGGTCTGCGAGGCCACGCTTTTGCCGGCCGGCGCGTAGCGACGATAGATATAGTCGTCCGTGGTTTCGCCGAAGCCGCCGTCCTGGTTCTGCACCTGCATCAGCCAGCGGACGGCGCGACGAATATAATCCTGTTCCGGCTTTTCCCCGGCCATGTTGAGGGCGATCAGCGCCGACCAGACGCCGTAGATGTAATTGACGCCCCAGCGGCCGTACCAGGAGCCGTCCGGCTCCTGCTCCTTCTTGATATAGGCGATCGTCCGCGCCAGCGCGGGATGGTCGGGCTTGTAGCCGCGCTGGGCCAGATAGCCGAGGCAGCGCGCGGAAACGTCGACGCAATCAGGATCGAGCATGGCGCCGTGGTCAGCGAAAGGGATGCGGTTGAGATATTCCTTGTTGTTGTCCTTGTCGTAGGCGGCGAAGCCGCCGCTCTTCCCCTGCATGCCGACGATCCATTCGTCGGCGCGCCTGAGATTCGCGTCGCGCCCGGCGTTATAATCGAAGACCTTGTTGGCGCGGTCGAGCGCGCTCGCCACCATGGCCGTGTCGTCGAGGTCTGGGTAACAGGGATTGTTGAACTGGAAGGCCCAGCCGCCGGACACGAGGCCCGGCGCGCGCTTGCGCCAGTCGCCGGGAGCGTCGATCTGCTTGGACGCCAGCCAGTCGAGCGCGTCCTTGACGTCCTCTTCGTCCGCGTCGGCTTCGAGCAGGGCGTGGACGGCGATCGACGTGTCCCACGTCGGGGACAGGCAGGGCTGGCAATAGCTTTCCTCGCCCCGGTCATGCAGGAGCCGGTCGAGCGATTTGCGGCACACCGCCTTGTTGGGGTCGCTATCGGGGACTCCCAGGGCGTGCATGGCCATCAGCGCATTGGCCATGGCCGGGAAAATGCCGTTGAGCCCGTCCTCGCCGTTGAGTCGATCGAGCGTGAAGGTCAGCGCCGCATCGATCGATTTTTGGCGCAACTTGGCGGGAATATGAGGCTCGACCCAGTGCAGCGCCGAATCGAGCCAGCCGAAGGCGCGATCGAGCCAGTTCTTCGGCTTGAAATAGGCGACCTCGGCCGGATCCTGGTTGAACAGCTCCGCCACGCCGATTTTGTAAGGATTGGCCGCGACCGGCTTTTTCGCCAGCAGGATCAGCAGCGGCGCGATGACCGTGCGCGACCATGTAGCGATATTGTACATGTTGAACGGGAACCACAGCGGCAGCAGGATGACTTCCGCCGGCATGGCGGGCAGTGCGCGCCAGGGAATCTGGCCAAACAGCGCCAGGGCTATGCGCGTAAACATGTTGACCTTTTCCGCGCCGCCGTGCGCGCGGACATAGTCGCGGGCGCGGGTCATGGCGGCGTCGTTCACGTCAGCGCCGGCGAGCTTCAGCGCGTAATAGGCCTTGACGGTGCAGCTCAGGTTGCCTTCGCCGTCGGGGTAAAGCGGCCAGGAGCCGTCTTCGCCCTGGATGCGGAGGATATAGCGGCAAATTCTCTCCTCGAGTCGCGGCTCCGGCTTGCCGAGGAAATGCAGCAGCATGATGTATTCGGCGGGAATGGTGACATCGGCTTCGAATTCGAAACACCACCAGCCGCCGGGGTCCTTCTTGGCCAGCAGTCCCTTTCTGGCTCTGGTAACCGCCGCCTCGACCGTATCGGGCGAAAATGCGGTTTCCGCCTTTTGCAACGGCGCGAATTTGGCGGCGGCGTCCTGCAGCATGGTCGGTCCTCGAAGCAATATTGTCGCGTCCTGGCTTTTGGCCCTGGAGCGCAGAGCTAAAGCTTTTTCGCTCACCCGCCAAGTCGCCTCCCTGACCCGCCACGTCGCGATGCGCCGGAAACCCGTCGTTATTCCGCCGCCTCCGAGTAGTCGCGGCGGCCGCGCTCCTGCCGCCGAAGCTCGCTTTCCGCCCCACTCATGTAGCCGCGGGTGATCGGCAGGGCGTCGAACCTCTTCACCAGCTGCAATTGCACCACGCAGCAGCCCTGGTAACGGAAGGCGCATTCCGACGACGCGAGATAGAACTCCCACATGCGGCAGAACCGCTCGCCGTAGATTTTACGCGCCTGCTCGCGCCGCGCCGCGAAGCGCGCGCGCCAATGGCTTATGGTCAGCGCGTAATGCTCGCGCAGGACCTCCATGTCCGCGATGACGAGGCCCGCCCGCGCCAGCGACGGCGTGATTTCCATGAGCGCCGGGATATGGCCGTCGGGAAAGATGTATTTGCTCACCCAGGGATTGGTCGGCGCGGGCTCGCCGAAATGGGCGATCGTATGGATCAGCGCCACGCCGCTGTCCGCCAGCAAGTCCGCGACGCGTCCAAAAAATGCGTCGTAACGCTTCGGGCCGACATGTTCGAACATGCCCACCGAGACGATGCGGTCGAAACGTCCCTGGACCTGGCGATAATCCAGGAGATCAAAGCGGACTTTCGTTGCGAGTCCGGCGGCTTCCGCCTTTTTTCGCGCGACTTCGAGCTGTTCTGCCGAAAGCGTGACGCCGAGCACGTCAGCGCCGCACCTCTCCGCCAGATAGAGCGCCAGCCCACCCCAGCCGCAGCCGATGTCGAGCATTCTCTGGCCTGGCTCGATCGCCAGCTTGGCCGCGATATGCCGCTTTTTCGCCACCTGCGCCGCTTCAAGGTCGACAGAGGGGGATTCGAAATAGGCGCAGGAATATTGCTGGTCGCGGTCGAGAAACAAATGATAGAGCCGACCGTCGAGATCGTAGTGATGCGCGGCGTTGGCCCTGGCCCGCCGCGGCCTCACGCCGCGCCGCAGCCGCGCCGCCGATTGCCGGACCGCCTGCCAGAAGTCGATGCGGCGCATGTTTCCTTGAGCGCGGAGATTCGAGGTGGCCAGCGCGATGAGGTCGTAGATGTCGCCCCGCGCCATTTCGAGCCTTCCTTCCACGTAAAGCTCGCCGAGCGCCATTTCAGGATCGAGCGCAAGGGCGATTTCCGCGCCGCGATCCTTGAAGCGGATCGCGCAGCCCGGCGGCCCGCCGGGGCCTGCCGTGCAAGACCCAACCGTGAACGGGCGCCCGTGACTGGGTACGACATCCAACGCGCCCGCCTTGATCATTTTTTCCAGAAATCGACGCACAACCGACATGCCCAAAAAGCTCCCCTTGCGGAAAATTCACCGAAAAGACGCCGGAGCCCGGTCGAGCGGAAAGACCATCGCAGCCCAAACCTTGTCGCCTGCGTGAGAGGCGGCGGCCGAGGCGTAACGCTTCCTAAACGGCGACAGCCGCAAACTGTTCCCTTTTTGAGCTTGGGAGGCGTGTCGGTCTCGCCTTTGCCGAAGGATGAAAAATTCTTTATTCTGAATATGTCTTGAGCCGCCCCGAGTGGAAATCGCCCCGAATCTCGCCGCTTTTTATGGGTAATCCCGCCAGCGACGCGCGGATCGGCGTCAGGTTCCGCGCGGCGCGGCCCTTGCAATGACGGAAAAAAGCGCGAAAAATGATCCAGCGCAAAGAAAGCCATTGGCAAAGCGTGTTTTTTTGCCAACGTATCAAGCCGGCGTTGCCGCGCTTGCCATAAAATGCGACAAGTTGCCGCAAGCCCGGGCGCTGAAAAGGCCTGTAACTTGGGCAATCGATCGAGGAAACGGTTGGGTCGGACGGGCGAAGCCCCCGGCGCGTGGGCCAGAGGACAGAAAAATGCAGTATCGGCAGATTTTCGAGGATGCCATCGGCAAATTGAAATCCGAACAGCGCTATCGTGTTTTCGCCGATATCGAACGCCACGCCGACCGCTTTCCGAACGCCACCTGGCGCAAGCCCGACGGCTCCGCGCATGACGTCACCATCTGGTGCTCGAACGACTATCTCGGCATGGGCGTCAACCCCGAAGTCATCGCCGCGATGAAATCCGCCGCTTCGAAACACGGCGCCGGCGCCGGCGGCACGCGCAACATTTCCGGCACCAGCCACCCGCTGGTGCAACTCGAAGCCGAACTCGCCGACCTGCACGGCAAGGACGCGGCCCTGGTCTTCACTTCCGGCTGGATCTCCAATCTCGCCAGCATCTCGACCATCGCCGACCTGTTGCCGAATTGCCTGATCCTGTCGGACGCGCTCAACCACAATTCGATGATCGAAGGCGTCCGCCGCTCCTCGGCCGAACGCAAGATCTGGCGCCACAACGATGTCGCGCATCTCGAAGAGCTTCTGGCGGAACAGCCGCTCGAACGCGCGAAACTGATCGTGTTCGAGAGCCTTTATTCGATGGACGGCGACATTTCGCCGATCAAGGACATCTGCGACCTCGCCGAAAAATACAACGCCATGACCTATATCGACGAGGTCCATGCGGTGGCCATGTATGGCGCGCGCGGCGGCGGCGTCGCCGAACGCGAAGGCCAGATGCACCGCATCGACGTGATCGAGGGCACTCTGGCCAAGGGCTTCGGCGTCATCGGCGGCTATATCGCAGCCGCCCCTGCGATCATCGACGCCGTGCGCTCCTTCGCCCCGAGCTTCATCTTCTCGACCGCCCTGCCCCCCGCCGTCTGCGCCGCCGCCGCGCAATCGGTGCGCATCGCCAAGACCCGGCCGGAACTGCGCATGGCGCATCAGCGCCAGTCCTGGCTGACCAAGCACGCCTTGATGCGCGCCGGCCTGCCGGTGCTGGAGAATCCCTCGCATATCGTGCCGCTGATGGTGCGCGACGCCGAATTGTGCAAGGCGGCGAGCGACCTTTTGATCGAGCGTCACGGCATCTACATCCAGCCGATCAATTATCCGACCGTGCCGCGCGGAGCCGAACGCCTGCGCATCACCCCGACCCCGCACCACGGCGAAGCTCATATCGCCCATCTGGTCGAGGCCCTGGTCGATGTCTGGACGACGCTGGGCATTCCCTTCACCGAGGTCCGGGATGTCGAATCGCCCTTCGCCAATGACGCGCATTGCACCTATCCGGCGATCACAATGAAGCGCGCGGCCGAATAAAGGCTGCTGTCGCCCAAAGATCACGCCTCCGTTCCCGCCGGGACGGAGGTTTTTTCTTGACGCCCATCAGTTCCCGCCCAAGGCTCAGTTCCCGCCCAAGGCGTCGAGCACGGCGCGCGAGGGATAGCCGTCGGCCCGGGCCACGCCGGCGCGGCGCTGGAAGGCGTGAATGGCGAGGCGAGTCACCGGCCCGAAACGCCCATCGATCTTGCCGTCGTAGAAACCGCCCCGGATCAGACCCCGCTGTAGCCTTTCGCGCTCCGACAGGGTGAGTGGCTGAACCTCCGTCGGCCAATTCACGCGCAGGACCGGCCGCCCGGCGATTCTTTCCGCGAGGGTAGCGGCGGCGAAAGCGTAGGAATCAGAAAAATTATAGGCCTTCAGCACAAAGAAATTGTCGCTGAGCAGGAAAGCTGGCGACGGACCGTTTCCCCGGGCGCCCGTGGGGAAAAACAGCATGGCGTCGCCGCTTTTCGGCAAGGCGCGACCATCGAGCGCGATAAAACCCTCGCGCGAAAAAGCGGAAAAATCCTGGCGCAGCGCGGAGAAATCGAAATTCGGGGGCGAGCGGACCTCGATGAGCGGCGGCAAACCCGTCTTCCAGCCGGATTGCTTCAGGAAATTGGCGATCGAGGCCAGCGAATCCGGGACATTGCTCCAGATGTCGGCCGGCTCGTCGCCGGAAAAGCTTTTCGCGTATTTGAGATAGGCCGAGGGCATGAATTGCGGATCGCCCATCGCCCCCGCCCAGGAGCCGCGCAATTTCTGCCGCGCGACGCCCTTTTGCAGCAGCACGAGGCCGGCGACGAATTCCTGGGCGTAGACCGGATTGTCGCGATTGCGAAAGGCGAGCGTCGCCAGCGAGCGGAGAATGTCGCGGTCGCCGCGCGCGCCGCCGAAATCGCTCTCCATGCCCCACAGCGAGAGGATCATCTCCGAGGGCGCGCCGTACGTGCTGGCGATTTGCGTGAGCGGCGCGGCGTATTTCTGGCGCATCGCGCGCCCCTTCGCCGCGCGGGCGCCATTCGCCGCCTCATCGACATAAGTGCGCAGCGGCCGCACGAATTCGCCCTGGCTGGCGCGTTTGCCGGTCAAGGAGGGATCGAGCGTCAGGCCCGAGGCGACGGAATCGAAAATCGCGCGCGATACGCCGGCCTGCCGCGCCGGTTCGCGCAAGCTCTCGAGGAAGGCCAGGAAATCGCCAGCCTCGTCCGCGCTTGCCGTCGAGGCGGCCCCGGCGGAGGCGGCGGACAAAAGGGCTATGGCCAGAAAGCGGCGACGGTCCATGCGACAAAACTCCTTTCAGCGCCATTTGGCCAATTCGGCGAGGGCGATGCCGCCAAGCCCCAACAGCATGGCCGCCGCATGATAGAGGTGAAAAGGCTCGCCGAGCAGGGTTATCGCGAAAAAAGCGCCGAACAGCGGCGTCAGGTTGGTGAAGATGCCGGCGCGGCCGGGACCGATCAACTCGACCGCTCGCATGAAAAACAGCTGGCTCAACAGCGATGGCCCGATGGCGACAAACAGCGCCAGTTCGAAGCCCTTGGGTGTAGGGATGAAACTCCGCCCCGATAGCACCTCCGTTGCGAAGAAGGGCAGCGATTCGCAAAAAGCGGCGATGGCCATGCCGGCGAAGAAAACTTGCGGCGGCAGGCGCGGTCGCCCGCGCAGCGCGATCGTGTATCCGGCGTAAAGCGCGCAGGCGACGAGCAGCATGAGATCGCCGAGGTTGAAGGAGAGCGCGCCGAGGTTGGACAGGTCGCCATGCGTCGCGATCAGGCCGACGCCGAGGAAGGACACGCCCATGCCGACAATCTGCATCCGCGTGACGCGCAAGCCCTGGAACAGGGCGGCGCCGGCGAGGACCATGGGCGGGATCGAGCCTTGCAGCAAGGTGATGTTGACCGCGCTGGTCCAATGCCCCGCGAGGTAGAACAGGACATTGAAGCCAGTGTAGCCGCAGAGCGCCATCAGGGCGAGGAATCGCCATCTTTCGCGCAAGGCGTCCGCATGTTCGGCAAGCTGGCGGCGCAGCAGCGGCAGCAACAGCGCGCAGACGATCGACCAGCGCAGCATCACCATGGTCATGGGTGAAATCGCGCCGACCGCGGCGCGGCTGACGACGCCGTTGGCGCCCCACAGCGCCGCCGTGAGCACCAGCAGCAGCACGGCCCGGTCATTGAGCGAGCGCCCGATCCGGCTCAGATATTCCATCAAGCGGACGCCTTTTTCGATAAAGCGGATTTTTCGGGGGGGACCATGGCCGCGATTTGCCTGACCGTCCAGAGAAAGCGCCTTGCAAATCGGCAACGCCGCATTTTTGCTTCGAAAAAACAACGACGGGGACGCGGGCCACCAAGCCTCCGAAGTCGCCGCAATTCGCGGTGGAGCGCCTGAAACCATTCGAAGCGCTCGACTGTTATGGAGAAGCACGCGCTCGCGCGCCTTACGCGCTGCGCTTTTGCAAAGAGAAGATAAAACTTCTCATCCGACGGGGAGGACGCCAGGGTGACCAGCCATTTTTTAAAGTATTTCGGCCCGGCGGCGCGGCGCCCGCGCGCCGCGATCCTGAGTCTCGCGATGCTGACCTTGGCGGCGCTGACCTTGGCGGCGCTGGGCCTCTCGACGCTGACTTCGGCGGCCCGCGCGGAAAACAAGAAACCGGCAAGCAGCCAGGACGGCAAATATTTCGACGCCGCAGGCAACCCCACCTATAACATAGGCCCAGACGGCAAGGTCGATTGGTACACTTTCTCGGGCTACATCCGCTACAGCGCGGAATGCCTGCGCTGCCATGGGCCAGATGGGCTTGGATCGACTTACGCCCCGGCGCTCAAAGATGTCCTCAAGACCATGAACTACGACCAATTCCTGGCGACGGTCGCGCAGGGAAAAAAGAACCTCGGCGCAGGCCAGGAGCAGGTGATGCCGTCGTTCGGCCAGGACAAGAATGTCATGTGTTACATCGACGACATCTACGTCTATCTCAAGGCGCGGGCCGACGGCGCATTGCCGCGCAATCGCCCGGCCTCGCACGAACCGGAGCCCAAATCCGCCAAGGATGCGGAAAACAGTTGCATGGGTCCGGAATGAGGATTTTCTCGCGAAATTGATCGCCGGCCGACGCCGCCATCGCTAGCCCTCTCCATCTGACAAGGCTAGCATTGCGGGGTTCGGGAGGGGGCGCGGCCATGGGATCGCTGGAGCAGCAAGTCGCGGACCATTATACGCATGGGTCCCTCGGAAGCGCCATTCTCGCGGGCCTCGCCCGCGCTGGCGCGTCGGAAGCCGCTCCGCTCGACCAGCTCGCCGGCGTCGACGAATTCCATATGGGCGGACGCGTCGCCACCAGGGCGCTGGCCGAGAAGCTCGAACTGCGCGCCGGGCTGGAGGTTCTCGATGTCGGATGCGGTCTTGGCGGAACCGCGCGCTATCTGGCCTCGACCTGCGACTGCCGGGTCGAAGGAGTCGACATGACCCCCGAATTCGTCGAAGTGGGAGAAAGAACTCAATCGCGATCTCGGCCTCCAGGACCGCATCGGCCTGAAAGTCGCGAGCGCGCTCGCCATGCCTTACCAGGACGCGCGTTTCGACCGCGCCGTCCTGCTGCATGTCGGCATGAACATCGCCGACAAGAAGGCCCTCTTCACCGAGATCGCCCGCGTGACAAAGCCCGGCGGCCTCCTCGGGGTCTATGACGTCATGCGGCGCGGCGACCAGAAGCTCGACTATCCCGTGGCCTGGGCGCGAGAGGCGGCGACGTCGTTCCTCGGCTCGCCAAGCGATTACCGTCAAGCCTTGCAAGCGGCCGGGTTTGAAATTGTGGAAGAGATCGACAAGCGCGAGCTGGCGCTGGAGTTCTTCGCCAACCTGCGCGCGCGCCAGGCGGCGGGCGGCGCGCCGCCGCTTGGCCTGCATATTGTGATGGGCAAGGACGCGCCGCAAAAAATGGCGAATATGTTCGCAGCCCTTCAGGCCGGCGCGATCGCGCCGGTGCAGATGCTCGCCCGGCGCGCTTGAACGCCGCCTCCGCCGCGAGACGCGCGCGGAGGCGCATCGAGACTCAGAGCTCGGTCATCACCTTGGCCACGCATTCGCTGACCTGATCGATATTCTTCTCGTTCAGCGCCGCGACGCAGATGCGGCCGCTGTCGAGCGCATAAACGGCATATCTTTCGCGCAAGGCAATGGCTTGCGGCGCGGTCAGGCGCGAATAGGAGAACATGCCGTTCTGTCGGGTGATGTAGGAGAAATCGCGGCCTGGCAGGCGTTCGGAGAGCTTCGCCGCCAACAGCGCCCGCATGGACTTGATCCGCACGCGCATGCCGCCGAGCTCATCCTCCCATTGCTTGCGCAATGCCGGATCGGCCAGCACCAGCGCCGCCGCCGCGGCGCCGTGGCTCGGCGGCGAGGAATAGGTGATGCGGGCGATGCGCTTGACCTGGCTGAGCACGCGGACGCGTTCGGCCGGGCTGCCGGTGAGCACGCTCAGCGCGCCGACGCGCTCGCCGTAAAGCGACAGCGACTTGGAAAAAGAGAAGGACACGAACAGCGGCCCGCCGTCGGAGGCGAACAGCCGCACCGAGAAGGCGTCCGCCTGCAGGCCCTCGGCAAAGCCCATGTAGGCAGTGTCGAGGAAGGGCGTGAGGCCGCGCCTGCGAACGATGGCCGCGACCTCTCGCCATTGTTGCTGCGACAGGTCGAGCCCGGTCGGATTATGGCAGCAAGCGTGCAGCAGCACGACATCCCCGGCGGGAATCGCTTCCAGCGCCGCAAGCATTCCGGCGAAATCCAGCTCGCCGTCGGCGCCGTAATAGGGGTAGGTTTCGACCTCGAACCCGGCGGCGGCGAAGAGCGCGCGGTGATTTTCCCAGCTCGGGTCGCTGATCCACACCTTGGCCTTGGGCGAGGCCACGCGCAGCAATTCGGCGCCGAGCTTCAGCGCGCCGGTGCCGCCGAGCGCCTGCACGCTCGCGACATTGGCGAGATCGGCCGCGTCGCCGAACACCATTCGGGTCACGGCAGAGTTGAAGCCCGCCAGGCCGTCGATCGGCGCGTAGGTGTGCGGCGCGGCCTTGGCGACCAGCGCCTCTTCGGCCTGCTTCACGCAAGCCAGCAATGGGACCTTGCCATTCTCGTCCTGATAGACGCCGACGCCGAGATTGACCCGGTTCGGAGACTTGTCGGCGACAAAAGCCTCGGTGAGGCCCAGGATCGGGTCGCGGGGCAATTCCTGGACATTTGCGAAAAGGGATGTTTGCATGGATGCGCTCTGCTCTTGGTATCGTGTCTTGGCATCGTGGGCCATTTGCGCCGTTTGTTAGCGCATAATGCCGGTAAAAGGCCAGAAGCAAAAAGCCGCGCCCGAACGCCGGGAACAAGCATCGGCGCGCCGGGTTACCAATTTGTAATCGGCCGCCGGGGGGTCTGCCCTCTTTCGGCCACGGTTTCTGGTCCCTATATGTTCCGTTGGACGGTCGGCGCATTGCGGCCGTTTCGGACGCGCCAAGACAGGGCGTCCGGGTTTAGGAGGTTTTGATGGCTGCCGCGCTTCCAATTCTTGCTGGTGATAACGGCCTGTCGCGCTATCTCGACGACATCCGGCGTTTCCCAATGCTGGAGCCGCAGGAGGAATACATGCTGGCCAAAAGCTGGCGCGAACATTCCGACAGCGCCGCCGCGCATCGCCTCGTGACCTCCCACCTCCGGCTCGTCGCGAAAATCGCCATGGGCTATCGCGGTTACGGCCTGCCGATCGGCGAAGTGGTTTCCGAGGGCAATATCGGCCTGATGCAGGCGGTGAAGCGCTTCGAACCGGACAAGGGCTTCCGCCTCGCCACCTATGCAATGTGGTGGATCCGCGCTTCGATTCAAGAATACATCCTGCGTTCGTGGAGCCTGGTCAAAATGGGCACCACGGCCAACCAGAAGAAGCTGTTCTTCAACCTGCGCCGGGCCAAGAGCCAGATTTCGGCGCTCGAGGACGGCGATCTCAAGCCAGACCATGTCGCGGCCATCGCCACCAAACTCGGCGTGAGCCAGCAGGAAGTGATCGAGATGAACCGCCGGCTCGGCGGCGACGCCTCGCTCAACGCCCCGCTGCGCGAAGAGGGCGAAGGCGAATGGCAGGACTGGCTGGTGGACGATTCCTCCGACCAGGAAAGCCTGCTCGTCGCATCGGAAGAATCCGACAATCGCCGCGCCGCCCTGGCGGGGGCGCTCGGCGTGCTCAATGACCGTGAACGCCGCATTTTCGAGGCTCGCCGCCTCTCCGACGATCCCGTCACGCTGGAAGACCTGTCGACCGAATTCGGCATTTCACGCGAGAGGGTGCGGCAGATCGAAGTGCGCGCCTTCGAGAAAATACAGCAGGCGGTGCGCGACCGGGTGGCCCGCGTCGAGAGCGCGCCGCGCCCCCTGCCGCTTCCGTCGCCGGCTCATCAGCCGCGCCTCTGAAAGGCGGGATTGTCGGACAATACAAAAGGCCGCCCCAATCAAAGGGCGGCCGTTTTCATTGGCCCTTCCACTCCGCCAGAACGTCGTTCATGATTTTATCGCCGGCCGCGCCCTTCTCGAAGGTCACTTTGGCGACGCGTCCGTCGGCGAGGCTCATGGGAATGTCGATCCAGTTGACGCCCTTGAGCAATTCGACGTTCTGCGCTTCCGAAGCCGAGGCCAGGCCGACCAGGAAGTCATTCGGCGCCACATCGACCGGCAGGCCTTGCAGGGGCGTGCCCTTGGGCGCCTCGTCGCGCCGCATTTGCGGCATGTTGATCGACTTGACATTGCCGATCGGCGAATCCGCTCCGGGCTCGAAACGAACGGTCAGCGTGTGGCTGACCGAAAGAGCCGCCTCGTAATTCTTTTCCATCACCATCGACATTTTGAAATGCGCGTCGGGAAAATCGATATCGACCCTGACGGCGCTGGCCAATTGCTGGTTCAGGCCACGATTGGCCGAATCGCGGCGCCAGACCGTCGTGCCGAGATAGGTTTTCACGCCGCCCGGTTCGGACGGCGCCTGCACCAGGATCGCGGCGCGCAGGGCTGAAACCGGCGCGTCTGGCGAGGCCGCAGCAGCGGCGCCGGCCGCGGGAGCCTGCGTAGCCTGTCCGCTCCCGGCGGCGCCGACGCGCTCGCCGATCTTGCCGGCCGACTTCTGGGCCACTTCCGGCGTGGGCGACATGCGCGCCAGGTCTTCCGGCCGGTCGCGCAATTTCCAGGCGGCGACGCCGACCATCGCCAGGACCAGCGCAAGGGAGCCGAGGATGATAGCCAGCCGGCGCAGGCCGCCGGGCTCCTTGGGCTGAGGCTTAGGCGCGGCGGGACGCATGGTTTCGCGCGGCGCGGCGGGGGCTTGGTCGAACTCGTTGGCCGCCGGACTGTCTTCGATCGCTTGCGGCGGCGGAGCCGGCTGATCGGCGAAAGGCTGCGGCTCGGGCGGCTGCGGCTCCGCCTGCATCGAGGGCGCCGCCGCTACCTCCGCGAGCGAAGCGCCCGCTGAAGCCAGATCGAATTCGCGCTCCAGGCGGGCGATCGCTTCGTCAAGGGCTTGCGCTTCGCGCTGGATGGCGCTGTCGGGCGCTGGCGGCTGCATGGCCCGCAACTGGCCGAGCAGCGCCTTGCGCGCGCGTTCGTAGATCGCGTGGCGCGAGTCCGGCGTCGACGTCTTCATGCCGGAGACGGCCTTGGCCAGCAGCGGGTAATAGTCAGCCATTCCGAGCCTTTGTTCTTCGCATCGAGATGATCTCCGCCAACCGGCTACAGCCAGAATCAGTCGCGGAAAGGATTATGCATCAAAATAGTGTCGTCCCGCTCGGGACTTGTCGAGAGCAACGCCACCGGCGCCTCGATCAATTCCTCCACGCGGCGCACGTATTTGATCGCCTGCGCCGGCAGTTGCGCCCAGGAGCGCGCGCCGCCGGTCGGTTCGCGCCATCCCTCGATCGTCTCGTAGATCGGCACGACCCGCGCCTGCGCCGCCTGGCTGGCCGGCAGGTAATCGATCACCTCGCCGTCGAGCCGATAACCGACGCAAACCTTGATCTCATCGAAACCATCGAGGATGTCGAGCTTTGTCAGCGCGATCCCGTCGATCCCCGAGGTCTTCACCGTCTGGCGCACCAGGATCGCGTCGAACCAGCCGCAGCGCCGCGCCCTGCCCGTCACCGTGCCGAACTCGCGTCCGCGTTCACCGATCTTGTGGCCGATCTCGTCGTGCAATTCGGTCGGGAAGGGCCCCTCGCCGACGCGCGTCGTATAGGCCTTGGCGATGCCAAGCACATAGCCGATCGCCTTGGGACCGAGGCCGGCGCCGGTCGCGGCGTTGGACGCCACGGTATTGGACGAAGTGACGAAGGGATAAGTGCCGTGGTCGATATCGAGCAGCGCGCCCTGCGCGCCCTCGAACAGGATGCGCTTGCCGCCGCGGCGCAGGTCTTCGAGCAGCGACCAGGTGCGGTCCATGTAAGGCAGGACGTGCGGCGCGACTTCTTCCAGCTCGGCCCGGATGGTTTTGGCGCTGATCTCCGCGAGGCCGAAGCCCCGGCGCAGCGCGTTATGATGGGTCAAAAGCCGCTCGATCTTGCCGTCGAGCGTCGAGAGATCGGCGAGGTCCATCACGCGAATGGCCCGGCGGCCGACCTTGTCCTCGTAAGCGGGACCGATGCCACGCTTGGTGGTGCCGATCTTCGCCCCTTCGGCGGCGGTGTTTTCGCGCAGCGCGTCGAGCTCGCCATGCAGCGACAGGATCAGCGGCGCGTTTTCGGCGATGCGCAGGTTTTCGCGCGAGACCGCGACGCCTTTTTCGCGCAGGGCGGCGATTTCCTTGACCAGGTGGCGCGGATCGACGACCACGCCATTGCCGATCACCGAGAGCTTGCCGGGGCGGACGATGCCGGAGGGCAGCAACGACAATTTGTACGTGACGCCGTCGATGACCAGCGTATGGCCGGCGTTGTGGCCGCCCTGGTAGCGCACCACCACATCCGCCTCGACCGACAGCCAGTCGACGATCTTGCCCTTGCCCTCGTCGCCCCATTGGGCGCCGACCACCACCACATTCGCCATAGACCCGGTTCTTTCGCTTAATCTCTTCCCGGCCGCCCGGTGAAACCGGCGGCGCCAACGCCACGCAAAAAACCCCAGACAGGATTTTGACCAAAGCCTCGGCGCGGTCCTGGGAAGCGCGGACTGGACGAAATCCTGCGGAAGACAGAAGCCGGGCAGAGAGGCGTTGGCTTTCCCACGCGCGTCTGCCTGGCGCAAGGCCGGGGCGATTGCGGCAATGGCGTAGCGGATCGAGGCGCTTTAGTAAAGCATTTCCGCGCCCCACGCCTCGACGGCGGCCATGACGGCGGCTATGGCGGCGGCGCGCACGGCGGCCTGAGCAACTTAACAAAGTCTAAAAATCGCGGTTAAAGGTTAGGGTTAAGACCTATTTAAGCCTTTGCTGGCAAAACTCATCTTCGTGAACGCTATTCCGGGCCATGCGCGCCCATTTGAACGAAGGGATTTTGTCATGGGCAGCTTGAAAGCCCTCACTCTCGCGAGCGTCTTCGCGGTCGCCGCCATCCAGGGCGCGCAGGCCGCCGATCTGCTGCCGCCGCCGCCGCCGATCGAAGCGCCGCCGCTGCGCGGCGCGCTCGACGATTCCGGCTTCTACCTGCGCGCCGACGTCGGCGTCGGCATCAACAACGCGTCGGACCTGCGCTCGACCTTCGGCACTGGCCAGACCTTGGCCAATTTAGGCGCCTGGGACGGCCCGGTCAATGTCGCCGATAGCGCCCTGGTGGGACTCGGCGTCGGCTACCAGTTCAACAATTGGTTCCGCGCCGACGTGACCGGCGAATATCGCTCCAGCGCGGCTTATAATTCGAAAGTCTTCTATCAGGGCGGCAGCAGCAATTGCGCCGTTGGCGGCCCAACCGCTTGCGGCGATAATTACAATGCTCTGATCCGGTCCGGCCTATTCCTCGCGAACGGCTATCTTGATCTCGGCACTTGGATGGGCATTACTCCCTATGTCGGCGGCGGCGTCGGCGTCGTGACCTATGGCATGAGCGGCCTGAGCGACGTAAGCTTGAGCGAGCCCAACGGCTATGGCTTCGCCCCAAGCAATAGCGGAACCAATTTCGCCTGGGCGCTGACTGCCGGCGGCGCTTTTCATGTGGCGCCCAATCTGCTGCTCGACATGAGCTATCGCTATGTCAACATGGGAACATTCAATAGCGCCGCCATTGCCTGCAACGGCGGCGCTTCGACGGGCTGCGCATACGAATCCCAACATTATAAAATGGCCTCCAACGACTTGCGCGTCGGTTTGCGCTGGCTTCTGGCCGGCCCCGTTTATTCCGCTCCCATGGTCAGCGCAAAATACTGATCGGGGAACATCCAGACAAATCAAAGGCGGAAGCGTCGCGCTTCCGCCTTTTTCTTTATGTCTCAAGCTTTTTGCCGTCTCGACCGCGAGCACACGCGTATTCGCGCCTCATGTCCGAACGGAATCCATTTTTTCAAGCAAAAAATCGTTAAGGTTAAGTCGAGATTAACTCTCTTCCTTCACACTGTCTTCAACTTGGCGCTTCGGCGCGCGCAGGCAGGCGGAGAGGATTGACATGCGGAAGACAGTTCATGCGGCGGCCGTCGCTTTCATGGCGTTGCAGATGGGCGGGACGCCGGCCGCCCACGCCGCCGACCTCGACCTTCCCCCGCTTTGGCAGCCGCAAGCGAGCCCGATGGTGGAATTCGGCTCGGGCTGGTACCTGCGCGGCGACGTGGGCTACGTGGGCTTAGGCAAGCCATCCTACACTTATGGCGATACAACTTCCTACACTGTCCTGAGCGGCACGCCCGAGCCGAATTACGTTTCGTCTTCGAGCGCGCAATCGATGCTGACCAATCCCATGAACAGTGTGGGAGCGTTCGGCGCAACGCTCGGCGCCGGCTATTCCTTCAACAACTGGTTCCGCATGGACGCCACGTTCGATTGGCGGCAAACGCAGATCGGATCCAGCACCACGTCCTATGTGCCGAGCTACGGCAATCCCATCGTCGGCGGCAACCCGACCTATTATGGCGGCGGCTGCGTGGGTCCGACGGATACGCCGACCACCTGCTACAAGACCGACCAGACGCAGATCCAAAGCTGGACAGGTCTGCTCAACGCCTACGGGGATCTGGGAACATGGGGAGGGTTCACGCCCTATGTCGGCGGCGGCCTCGGCGTTACAAGTCTTCGGGTTTCAACCAGTGAAAACTGGTATTTCTCCAGTGGCGTTCCCTATGGCAACGGCGGCGCGAACAATTACTGCCCCCCCAACCTGGGCTATTGCTACGCCAATGGCTTCAACGGCAACACCAGTCCGAGCCAAATCCGCGACAATTTTTCCTGGGCGCTGATGGCGGGCTTAAGCTACGACGTAATGCCGCATGTCAAGCTCGACATTGGCTATCGTTATCTGAACATGGGCACGCTCACCGGGACCAACGCCGCCGGCAACATCATCCACAGCACGATTTCCTCACAGGAAGTGCGCGCGGGCCTGCGCTTCACGCCGGACCTCTGAGCCGCGCCGCCAGTATTTTGCAAGGAAACATCAAAGGGATCGCGTCGGGCCGACGCGATCCCTTTTTTTCATTCGTCTTCGTCCGGGTCGCGGGCGTCGGCCAGCCGGGCGCCGATCGCCGCGGCGAGCTTGCCCTCGGGCGCTATGGCGCGTTCGGAAAAAGTCAGCGGGGCGATGACAGCGTTCAGCGCGGCCTCGCGCCGCCGGTAGTCATCGATTTCCTCGGGGCGCGGAACGGGCACGCGCTGATCCTCGCAACCGAACGAATCGAACCAGGCCAGGTCGGCGGCCGAAAGGCCGGCCATTTGAAGGCGTTCTCGCATTGCCGCGTCCATCGTGGCCTCCCCGATCTCTTGCTTGTCTGCGCGTATTCGCGTTGCTTCAGCCCGTCTTGCCCGCCGCCGCGGCGGGGGCGAGCGGAAAAGTGACCTCGACCAGCGTGCCCTCGCCCTTGCGGCTGCGGATCGCGAAGCCCGCCTGATTGGCCTCCGCAAGCGCCTTGGTGAGCGGCAGGCCGAGGCCGGAGCCGCCGCCGCGCCCCGGATCGACCTGGCGGAAAGGCTCCATCGCCTTTCCCAGGTCTTTCTCGCTCATGCCGATGCCGGTGTCCTTGACCCGCAGGATCGCATGGCCGGAATCGCCCAGCGCGGTCGAGACGATCACCTGGCCGCCTGGCTCGTTGTAGCGCACGGCGTTGGCGAGCAGGTTGAGCACGATCTGGCGCAGCGAGCGCTCATCGGCGAAAATGGCCGGCAGCCGCGCCGCCAGCGCGAGGCGGGTGATGACTTTTTCGCGATTGGCCTGCGGCTGGATCAACGACACGCATTCGGCCACCACCCGGTTGGCGTCGACGGCGGCGATAGCCAGCTCCCATTTGCCGGACTCGATCTTCGACAGGTCGAGGAGATCGTTGACCAGGCTCATGACATGCGAGCCCGAAGCGTGAATGTCCTTGAGGTAGTCCTTGTAGCGCGCGTTGCCGATCGGCCCGAAACGTTCGTCCATGATGACCTCGGCGAAACCGAGGATGGCGTTGAGCGGGGTGCGGATTTCGTGGCTGACCGTGGCCAGGAATTCGGTCTTGGCCTGGCTGTCGTGCTCGGCCTGGGCCCGCGCCTGCTCGATCGCGCCCTCGGCCTGCTTCCGCCGGCTCATGTCGCGCAGGACCATGCAGAACTTGCCGTTGTCGGCCTTGCCGAGCCGCCCGAACGTCAGGTGCAGCGGGATCGAGCCCCCCTGCCGCGAGCGCGCGAGCGCCTCGCAGCCGTCCTTGTCGCCCTCGGCCTTCAGGCGCGCAAAGGCGCGCAGCGCCGGCGCATGCGATTCGGGGGCGAGGAGATGCAGGAAATTCTCGCCCGCGATCTGGCCGCGACCATGGCCGAACAAGGACTCGGCCGATTTGTTGAGGCCGAGGATCACGCCTTCGGCGTTGAGCAGGACGAAACCGTCAGCGGCCGTCTCGAGAATGGCGAGCGTCTCGTCGGCTTCGTTCTCGCTGTGCCGCAGCCCCGCCTCGAGCACGCTGATTCGCTGCTCCAAAGCCGCGACCGAGGGGCGGGTAAACATCGTGAACTCCGCCGGATCGCCCTCCCAGGCGACATTTGCGCGATGCGCGTCGACGACGAAGGCTTCGCCTGACTTGGGCCGCAGCAGCGTGGCGCGGCGCTGGGACTCGAGCGCCCCGCTGGCGCAGGCGGCGCGCAAGCCTCCGACCTGTCGCAACTCCGCCGTATCCGCGAAGCCAAGCCAGCCGAGAAATGCGCGATTGGCGAAAAGAAGCGCGTCGCCGCGCGCCACGACGAGACCGAACGGCAGCGCGTCGAAAAGATCTCCCGGCGCATTTTCCACGTCCGCGTCCGCGTCCACGTCCAAGTCCAAGTCCACGTCCAAGTCCAAGTCCACGCCCGCGCCGCCCAAGCCCTCCGGCTCAGAGACTGGTTGCGGCGCGTGAGCCTCCACCAGGCGCGTTTCCAGCGGCAGGACGTTGTCTTCGCCGGGCGCGCGCGGCGATCCGGGCGCCGCGCCAAGCGTGCGGGCGATCTCGCGGAAGGCGCTGCGCTCGTGCGGCGCGAGGGTGACGAGAACGGAATCCTCGTCGCCGTCTCGCGCTTGAGCGGGCTTTTTAGCCTCGTCCGGCCGCGAATCATTTTCCGCCGGCTCGATCGCGGCCGCCGGCCTCATTTGCGCCAGCGGACGCAGCGGCACGACGACGCCGGAAAATTCGGGCGCGTCCTTCGGCGCGCCGCCTTCTGTCACGATTTTGGCGGGCGCGGCGCCGGCGAAAGGCGCGGCCACCGGAGGCGCGCCGTGCAGGCGGTCGAGATGGATCACGCCGAAGCCGCGCCAGCCTTCGAAGGCGCGGTCGCGGCTGAAGGCCGGAAGGCCGCCGAGCGTGACGGGCGCGGCGGCGGCGGCATGTTCGATCGGCCATTCCAGCTCGACGCCGCTGAACGTGGCGCGCCCGCGCAAAACCGCGGCCAATCTCCGCCGCGGATCGAGACCGAGCGCGTCCGCCGCCTCGATCAGATCGCGACCGACGAGATCGGCGCAGCCGGCGCCGACGATTTCCGCCAGGGGCGGCGTGACTTCGGTGACGACATTGGCGGCGTCTGTCCGCCACAGGAAGCGCGCCGACGTCAGCCCATGGCTTTGTCGCGCGAGATCGCCGCGCAAGGCGTCAAGATTTTTGGCCGTGATGTCGGTATTTTCAGGCGCCGGGGGCGTCGCCGCAGGCATTGCGGCAGGAATCGCCGCAGGCATTCTTGCTGGCGGGGCGGACAGGCGCGTGCGCGACTGGCCGACGCGCAGCCCGAGGCCGGCGAGAACGAAAAGCGGATCGTCGCCCGGCGTACGGCGGCAAAGGATAGTGACGGTTTCCGGCAGCAGGTCGAAGCGCAGGCTCAATCTTTCCAGTCGCGCGGCGGAGCCGGGAAGAATGACGCGGGCCAGGTGGGCAAGGCGGCGTGCGCCCGGTTCGTCTGAAAGAAACAGCTTTTCGGTCAATTCGTCGCAATCAGTGACGGCGAATAGCGCCAGCGCCGCGCCATTGGCGTGGACGACGCGGGCCGAATCGCCCTCCGCCACGACGATCGGCGCGCCGGCCCGCGCCAGCGAAGCGAATGCCGGCTCCCCCAAAGCCTCCGCCACGTCGGCGCGCGGCTGCCTGTTCGCGATCTCGTCAACCATGGGCCAATTTGCTCATTTCCGGCGGGTCCGACTCCCGGACAGATTAACGAAAACTTAAACACGTCCCGCGCCGGGAATCCATATTTGATCCATGACATTCCGCCCCAGATGCATTTATGATGAATCTTACGTCAACTGGATGCGCTCGACTTTGCTGCGCCGCACAATTTGCATTGCAACGCAGCATTTTTGGCGCTATAAGCCGTCTCGCACTATTTCAAGAAGCCTGGGAGCGGGAGCGTACAAAGCCCGGGCGCAACCACCGCGAAGGATGTTCCATGACCAATCTCAACCTCGAAATCCCTGCCGAGATCCGCGACTTCGCGGAAAAGACCGTCGACCAGGCGCGCAAGGCTTTCGACAGCTTCGTCGCCGCCGCCCAGAAGGCCACCTCGCAGTCCGAAGCCGCCGCCGAGTCGATGACCTCGAACGCCAAGGAAGTGAGCGCCAAAGCGATCGGCTTCGCCGAAGCCAACGTCAAGGCCGCCTTCGACCTCGCCGACAAGCTGGTCCAGGCCAAGGACCCCAAGGAAATCCTGTCGATCCAGTCCGAATTCCTGAAGAACCAGGTCGCCAGCGTCCAGGAGCAGGCCAAGGCTCTCGGTGAAGCCGTGAAGAAAGCCGTCACCCCGACGGAATCGAAATAATGGCCGCCGGTCCTCGCAAAACCCCGACCGCCGCGCCGATCAAGGCTGCGGCTCCGGCCCCGGTCAAGGCTGTGGCCCCCGCTCCGGCGAAGGCCGCTGCTCCTGCTCCGGTCAAGGCTGTTGCTCCGGCTCCGGCTCCGGCTCCGGTCAAGGTCGCCGCTCCCGCTCCGGTCAAGGCCCCGACGCCCGCTCCGGCCCCTGCGCCGGTGAAAGCCGCCGAGGCGCCCAAGCCCCACGCAGAAGCCAAGCCCCACGCAGAAGCCAAGGCTCACGCGGAAGTCAAGTCTCCCGTGGCCGCCACCAAGAAGGCCGCCTCCGAGACCGCCGGCGCGATGGACAACTCCTTCGCCGCCGCCAGCAAGAGCCTCCAGGCTTTTTCGGCCAAGGCGATGGAGGCCTACCAGGCCAACACCGCCGCTTCGGTCGAATACGTCCAGGCCCTGTCCGGCGTCCGCAGCGTTTCCCAGGCCATCGCCCTGCAGAGCGAACATATGCGCAAGCAATATGAATCTCTGTCGTCGCAGGCCAAGGAACTGACTGCGCTGGCGCAGCAGGTTGCGGCCGACGCCGCCGGCCCGCTGAAAGACCAGTTCGGCAAGACCTTCAAGGCGAAGTAAGGCCCTCGCCCGCTCGCCGATCCACGCGATGTGGATCGGAAAATGCGGGCCATGCAAAATTGGACGCGCGATGCTCTTGCATTCGCGCGTTCTCGGCTTTAGGTTCCGCGCGAATTGATCGGCCGCCATAGCTCAGTTGGTTAGAGCGCTAGATTGTGGATCTAGAGGTCCCCTGTTCAAGCCAGGGTGGCGG
This sequence comes from uncultured Alphaproteobacteria bacterium, assembly GCA_963828185.1. GTDB lineage: Bacteria > Pseudomonadota > Alphaproteobacteria > Rhizobiales > Beijerinckiaceae > Rhodoblastus. The sequence continues at coordinate 651,297 of CAWHDV010000002.1, forward strand.
TACCATTAACCCCCTTTTTTCCGTCTGCTCTTTTCGCGCGCCAAAATGGCCGTCGCGCTAGTCGCCGAAATTCACGCGGCTGTCGCCATCCACGGAAAAGCCCGACCCGCCGCTCCATATCCGGCACGCGCCCATCTGCCGCTTGCGCAAGAATATGTCCTCATACTCGACCGTCACGACATAGACGATCAGACCCTTGCCGCCGCCGACCGAATTCAATTCGTCCAGGCTGAAGTTCAGGCCGCATTTGAATGTCTGCGATTCGGCGCCCGCGGCGACGACGATCCCGGGCGGAAGGTCGACGATCTTCCGGGGCGTCGCATAGATGGCGTCGAGCTTGTCCACGAACACATAGGCTTGGCTGAGGCGGCGCATCGTCACGGGACTGCGTCCGAGATTCCTGAACACGACGCTGGTCGAGAGGTTTGGCAGCGGCTGCGCGTAGGTCCGGGGATTGCGCAAGTTTCCGTCGAAGGGATCGCGCAGGTAGAGATAGCCGGCCTCCATGCGCTGCAACGCCTCAGCCGACTTGCGCGCTGCGTCCGCCCCGGCGATGGACGCCGCGACGGTCTTCTTCAGCCGGCCGCCCTGCCGCAGGAAGACGATGGCCTGGATCGCCGTCATCGCGACCAGCGCGGCGACCAGCGTATCGAGGACGGTCCACGGGCCAATCGGCGCGAACATGGCGGGCGCTTTGGCGTTGGCCGGCTCCATCGGCGTTTTGCCGGCTCCCGCCGGCGGCTTGGCCTGCTCGACGGCGACCAGCGGCGCGCTCACAGGCGCCGGCCCCGGCGGCTGAACGGGTTTGGCCGGAGGCTCCGGCGCGACGCAGGTCATTGGCTGGCTCAGGCAATCCCAGCCGGCCGGCATGGACGGAGTGTCCACGGCGCGCGCAAACCCGGCGGCGCCGATCGCGGCGCCGAAAAAAATCGATAAAACCACCAAGAAACCCAAACGCATGGCCGCCCCGTCGAAGACAAAAAAAACCCGGCGTTTCATTGATGGAGCATTTTGGCTTATTTCCGGGGGCTTTTCATGCGGATTGAAAAATTGGGATTGCGGCGGCGGCAAGCAGCGCGCTATGCCGAAGAGGCCTTCCCGTCCGCCGGTCCGAACGATGTGTGAACTTCTCGGTATGAGCGCGAATGTCCCGACCGACATCCGCTTTTCTTTTTCCGGCCTGGTTCGGCGCGGCGGCGCCACCGGCCCGCATCGTGACGGCTGGGGCATCGCCTTCTACGAGGGACGAGCGGCGCGCGCCTTCCACGATCCGGAGCCGAGCGCCCAATCCGACATGGCGCGCTTCATCGGCTCGCATCCGATCAAGTCGCGCACGGTGATCGCCCATATCCGCCAGGCCAACCGTGGCAGGGTCGCGCTGGCCAACACCCATCCCTTTTCGCGCGAGCTTTGGGGCCGCGTCTGGACCTTCGCCCACAACGGCCAGCTCAGGGGCGTCAAGTCGCTGCCGCTCGACTTTTACGCGCCGATCGGCACGACCGACAGCGAACACGCCTTTTGCTGGATGCTCGACCAGTTGCGCTCGCGCCACCAAAGCCTGCCGCCGGCGCCAAGGCTCGATCGCGAAATCGCCTCGCTGAGCGCGCGACTGGCCGGCCTCGGCGTGTTCAACATGCTGCTCGGCGACAGCCGCTCGCTCTACGCCTTTTGCGGCAAGAAACTGTCCCGCCTGACCCGCCGCGCGCCATTCGGCGAGGCGAGCCTGATCGACGCCGACCGCAAGGTGAATTTCGCCGAGGAGACCGGCCCGGACGATTGCGTCACCGTGGTCGCGACCGGACCTCTGACCAGCGACGAGACCTGGACCTCGATCAAGCCGGGAACCTTGCTTGTCCTGCGCGAGGGAAGGGTCGCGGCCTCGCTCTGTTCCGAGCCGTCCGGCGACAGGAAAAACCCAGCCGGCAAGAAAGCGAGCGCATGCTGATCGACGGCAGGAAAAGCACGACCATCTGGACCGACCCCGCCGGCGAGGGCGTGTTTATCCTCGACCAGACCCGCCTGCCGCATGTCGTGGCGCCCGTGTTGTTGCAGACGCTCGACGACGCCGCCCGCGCGATCCGCGACATGCTGGTGCGCGGCGCGCCGCTGATCGGCGTCACCGCCGCCTATGGCGTGGCCCTCGCCATGCGGGAGAACGAATCCGACGACTTTTTGCGTCATGCCGTGGAAACCTTGCGCGCGACGCGGCCGACCGCCGTCAACCTGCAATGGGCGCTTGACCACATGCGAGGCTTTCTCGCGGAGATGCCCGGCGACCTGCGGCGTGGGGCGGCCATGGCCATGGCGAAGAAAATGGCCGAGGACGACGTCACCTGCAACGCGACGATCGGCGAGCATGGCCTCGAACTGATCCGCGCCGCGCAAAAAAAACGCGACGGCGCGCCGGTGCGCATCCTCACCCATTGCAACGCCGGCTGGCTCGCCACCGTCGACTGGGGCACGGCGACGGCGCCGATCTACAAGGCGCAGGCCGCAGGCGTCGAGGTGCATGTGTTTGTCGATGAAACGCGACCGCGCAACCAGGGCGCCTCGCTCACCGCTTTCGAACTCGGGCAGCAGAAAATCCCGCACACATTGATCGTCGACAATGCCGGCGGCCATCTCATGCAGCATGGCGAGATCGACGTCGTCATCGTCGGCGCCGACCGCATCGCCGCCAATGGCGACGCCTGCAACAAGATCGGCACCTATCTGAAGGCGCTCGCGGCCCGGGATTGCGGCGTCCCATTTTATGTCGCCGCGCCCGTTTCGACCTTCGACGCGAAACTCGCCGAAGGACGGCTGATCCCGATCGAGGAGCGGTCACAGCAGGAAGTGACGCATATTTCCGGAGCGACCGCGAATGGCGAAGTGGTGACGGTGCGGCTCGCCCCGGAAACGACCAAGGCGCGCAATCCGGGCTTCGACGTCACCCCGGCGCGGCTGGTCAGCGGCATCATCACCGAAAAAGGCGTCTTCGAGGCCAGCGCCGAAGCTTTAGCGGGGCTGATCGGCAAAGCCTGAAATTCGGGAGCGGGGCCGCGCGCCTCGCGTCAATCGGAACTCCACGAGCGGGGCGCCTCGCTCAGGCCGTGCCTGAGCTGGTGCTCCAGCAGGATCAGCGCATCTGCCGTCATGTCGGCGTCGAGCAGCGCGCCGTGCTGTTCATCGCGGCTGCTCGAATCGAGCGCCAGCCGGTCGGCCATCGACGTCAGCGATTTGCCCGCGCCGGGGTAGAGCTGCGCGAACAGCCTCTGCGTGCAGATGTAGCGCGCCTCGTCATAGGCGCCGTCGCCCCAGCCGATGAGTTTTGCGCGCGCGAATTCGTAATTCAGGAATTCCCGCTCGTTCTTGTAGGCGTGGGCGACGATCGGCGAGGCGCCGATGAAATCGCGCAGCTTGTCCAGGATCATGGGGAAGCGCGGCGCGCCCTTGAGATCGTTGGGGCGGATATGATGGATCTTGATCGCCGCCGGGTCGATGGGGCCGTCGGGATTGACCAGCGTGCGCCAGCTTTCACCCTTTTTCCATCCCTCGCCGTCGCGAAGGACCTCGACGAATCCCACCTCGATGACAATGCCCGGCGGCTTCCAGGCGAAAGGCTGCTTGCGGATGAATTCGGCGCTCGGCGCGTGCTTGCCGGTCGTTTCCGCGTCGAAGGCGACGAGCCGGTCAAAAGTATCGAGAAAATCCGGCTTGAACATCCGCGCCTCCAGCAAAGACGCCCATCCTTACCCTTTTCGCGGGCGCGAGGCCACGGTTGCGCGCGGTCGCCTCGCAAAAGTCACAGCAGGGCGCCATACAGGTCGCGACTTCGCGATCCCGGTGCGACGCTTTGACCGCGTTCAGGCGCGAAACACAGTTTTCGCGAGAGCAAAATCGACATGGACAAGACCCGTGAAGCCCATATCTGCGACGACAAGACCGGCGAAACCAAAAACCAAACAGCCGAAAACCGCGAAACCGAGAACAGCGAGATGCCGCAGGTGGGCTTCAAGGACGCCTTGATCGAGCGGCGTAGCGCCGCCTTGCGCTTCATGGGCGCCCAGGCGGCCAGCACCAAATGGATGGTCCTTCCGGGCTCGCGCCCGGTCCGGCTCTCGGAATTGCGCGGCGACATGTGCCGCTGGCCGATCGGCGATCCCCAGCATCACGAGGATTTCCGGTTTTGCGGCTGCGATTGCCACCCGGGCGACAGTTATTGCGCCGCCCACAAGAAAATGGCGGTCGCCCCGGGCAAGGCCACAAGGGCCGCCTCCGACGCCGGAAATCCTCAGGCGAGGTTGCGCAGCAGAGTTGCAAGCCATATCTAAGCTTGGCGCAGGTTGTCCCGACGCGCCGATTTTCGAGACAATGTTTTTTCAGGTCTGACGGGGGAGGAAATCATGGCCAAAGGTCAAGTCAAGAGTAACAAAGAGACGAAAAAGCCCAAGGCGGACAAGAACCTGCCGAAGAAAGGCGCGGAAACCGCCTACCAGAAGGCCCAGGGCAAGGGCGGCCCCGCTTCGGATCCGTTCGCTAAAAAATCCTGAGCGATCCGGCGCGAGACCAGCGCGGAGAGACGCTCATTGACGCAAAACGCCGCTCAAACCGCTTGGGCGGCCGGCGGAGCTTGATCTTCAACATCGCCGCCACAGGCGTCGACGATTGACGCCTCACGCTTGGAGGCCTACAGGTCGGGTCCGAAACTCCAGCAGAACAGGATAGAGATGCCGGCATTTAAAGGCGCCAACTTTCACGACAGGCAAAAATCCGCGGCCGAGGCCAAAAAGGCCCTGCTCGAAAAATTCAAGACAAGGCCCGCCGCCGACGATCCGATCGTCATGGAGCGCGAGGCGCAGCGCCGGGAAATCATAGCCGCGCGCGAGGCGCGTGAGGCAGAGCGCGAGGTGCGACGCAAGGCGGAAGCCCGCGAGCGGGCGCGGCTCGATGCGGAGCAGCAGGCGGCGCTGCAAGCGCGGATGGAAGCCGAAGAAAAGGACCGCGAGGCCGCCGAAATCGCCGAGACGAAGCGACTCGAGCGCGAGGCGGCGGAAGCCGCGGAATTGAAAGCGCTGATGGAAATCGAAAAGAAGGCGGAACGCGACGCGCGCTACGCCGCGCGCAAGGGCCGGAAGGCCCAGGCCAAGTCCGAGCAGCGCATCTATCGCTGAGCCCAATTCCGGCGTTGACGCAAGGCCTGCATTAGCGTCTTTGAACGCGACGGCGATCGATCGCCGCCGCGGCGGCCGGGGGAATGAAGCCATGCAGGAACTCACACCGGAGGGCCGCGCGATCGTCGAAGATCTGGCGCGGACCCACGCCGTCAGCACGGACGCCGTCATGGCGCTTTTGCAATCGCTGGCGGCGGGCGGCGGTTTTCAGGCCCAGTTCAATCATCCCGACCTCGGCGGAATGGGGCAATGGTCGCAGGGCGGCATGATCATGATCGGCGACATGTTCAACCAGGGCCTCAAATACAAGGTCGGCGCGCTTTGCGACGAACTGGCCGGCCTCGTGCGCAGCCAGCCCCTGTTCCGGCCTGTCGCGAGCCAGACGCAGAGCCAGAGTCAGTCTGGCCAGACCCAGTTTGGCCAGAATCAAGGCGGCGCGGCCGGCGTCAGCCTGTTCGTCGCGGGATCAAACCCGAACGAATGGTGGCCGGCGGATCTCGGCGTCCCCGCCTCGACCGGCGCGCAGAACGACCTGCGCTACGCCTTTTTTCCGGTGACGCGGCGACTGGCGATCCGGCTCGGCGGCCAGACCAGCATTCATGACACCGGCAATCACCTGATCAGCGGATTTTCGCAGCAGCAGAGCGGCGACCAGTCGTTGACCTTCACCAGCCAGTTCGGCCTCGTCCGCGTCGCCGACCTGCCGCTGGTCGCGCCGGCCGGCCAACACGCTTCCGCGCCGCACGTCGGCGAGACCGCATCTGTCACGCAACCCGCAGCGCCGGCCGCGCCCGAGGCTTTCGCCTCGCCGAAAAGCACAGCGCCGCGCGGCGATATTTTCGACATGATCGAACGGCTCGCCGAGCTTCGCCAGAAAAACATCCTGACGGAAGAGGAATTCACCGCGAAAAAGGCCGAGTTGCTGGAACGGCTATAAAGGCCCCGGCAGCACGACGCAGGTGCAGAAAACCTCGCGCTCCCCCACCTTGTCGCGCCAGGACCAGGCTTCGCGCGCCTCGACCGGCTCGCCGCAATCGAAAATGTCGAAGGCGTCGTCGAGCGACCGAATGCGGATTTCGACCGGCTCTCGCCGCAGGCCGAGGCCGAGCGCCTTAAGATAGGCTTCCTTGGCCGTCCACAGGCGCAGGAATTCTTCCGCGCGCCGCGCCGCGGGCAGCGCCGCCAGAGCCGCCTTCTCTTCCTTGTGCAGGACGTTCCAGGCGGGCTCGAGCGTCGAGGCGATCTCGACGTCAACCCCGATCCTTTCGCGCGACAGGCCGAACAGCGCGATGTTTTCGCGCGAGGACAAGGATATCCGCCAGGAAAAAGCCGCCCCGTCGAGCAGCAGCAGCGGCGCTCCCTGGTCGTCATGCGCCAGCGACAGCCGGCGCGAAGAAACGTTCAGCCGCCCCGCGCAAAAGGACAAGAGCGCGGCATGGCGCTTTTCCGCGCCAGAAATCTCGCCGAGCCAGAAGGCGGCGGCCATCGATCAAAAGCTCCCGAAGGGACGCCAGCCGAACCGCTGCTTGATGCGGGCCAGCAGCGCGTCGCGCACGGCGCGATAGGCTTCGAGCTTCTGGTCGCGCGCGCCGTCGATCGCGGTCGCGTCGAGCGTCGGCCAATATTCCACCTCGACCGCCTGTTCGCGAAAAAATTCGAGCGCCTTGTGATGCGCCTCGGGCGACAGGGTGACGACCAGGTCGAAGTCGAAATTCTCCAGTTCGTCGAGGCTTCGCGGCGTATGACGGAAAATGTCCATGCCGGCCTCGTCCATCACGGCGATGGCGAAGCCGTCCGGCTCGCCGGCGTGCAGGCCGGCCGAGGCGACCTCGATTTTTGCGCCGAACAGGAAGCGGGTCAGCGCCTCGGCCATGGGCGAACGCACGCTGTTCTGGGTGCAGGCGTAGAGCACCGCGCGGGGCAGCGTGGCGGCGGACATTGGCGCTCAGCCCTTCCAGTGGAGGGCGGTGACGAGGGTAAAAATGCGGCGCGACGTATCGAAATCGCATTCGATCTTGCCGTTCAGCCGCTCGGCGAGCAATTGCGCGCCCTCGTTGTGCAGCCCGCGCCGGCCCATGTCGAGCGCCTCGATCTGCGACGGGCTGGAGGTGCGGATCGCCGCGAAATAGCTCTCGCAGATCATGAAATAATCCTTGAGGATGCGGCGGAACGGCGTGAGCGACAGGATGTGGACGATGATCGGCTCGCCGGCCTCGTCGAGGATGTTCAGCGCCAGCTTCGATTCATGCAGGGCGATATGCAATTGATAGGGGCCGCCATCGCGTCCCGGCAAGGCGAAGCTGTTTTCCTCGATCAGGTCGTAGATGGCGATGGCGCGCTCGTGCTCCTGGTCGGGATTGCCGCGCCCGATCGAGGTTTCGTCGAGCGTGATGCTGATCAGGCGGTTGCGGCGGAGGCTGTCGAGTTGCTCCATGGTCTCAACCCTGTCCGAGCCGCAGGGCGACGGAAAGCGCATGCGCGTCGAGCCGCTCGGCCCTGCCGAGCGTCACCGCCGCCGGCCCGATGACGCGCAGGCTTTCCGGTGAACACTTGAGCAGCGACGTGCGCTTCATGAAATCGAGCACGTTGAGGCCGGAGGAAAAGCGCGCCGAACGCGCCGTCGGCAGCACGTGGTTGGAGCCGCCGACATAATCGCCGATCGCTTCCGGCGTATAGGCGCCGATGAAGATGGCCCCGGCGTTGCGCACTTTTGCCGCCAGATCTTCCGCGTCCTCGGCCATGATTTCGAGATGTTCGGCGGCAATGCGGTCGGCCAGCGCTATGGCGTCCGCGAGTTTTCCGACAACGATCACCGCGCCGAGATCGTCCCAGCTCGCCGCCGCGATTTTTTCGCGCGGCAGGGTTTTGACACGCGCCAGCACGGCCGCCTCGACCGCGTCGGCGAGCGTCGCGTCATCGGTGATGAGGATCGATTGCGCCGCCGTGTCATGCTCGGCCTGGGCGAGCAGGTCGATGGCGATCCATTCGGGATTGGCGGTCTTGTCGGCAAGGATCAGCACTTCCGACGGCCCGGCGATCATGTCGATGCCGACCTGGCCGAACACCCGCCTTTTGGCGGCGGCGACAAAGGCGTTGCCCGGGCCGACGATCTTCGCCACCGGCCGGATGCTGGCCGTGCCATATGCAAGCGCCGCGACCGCCTGCGCCCCGCCGATACGATAGATTTCATCGACGCCGGCGAGTTGCGCCGCCGCCAGCACCAGAGGCGACAATTTGCCGTCGGGCGCGGGCGCCACCATGACAAGGCGCTCGACGCCCGCGACTTTCGCCGGAATGGCGTTCATCAGTACGGAAGACGGATAGGAGGCGGTGCCGCCGGGCACATAGAGACCGGCGGATTCGACGGCGCTCCAGCGCCAGCCGAGATCGACCCCGGCCGCGTCGGTGAAGCGCAGGTCCTGCGGCTTCTGCCGTTCATGGAAGGCGACGATGCGGTCGCGCGCCAGTTTCAACGCGTCGATCTGGTCCTTCGGGCAGGCGGCGACGGCGGCTTCGACCTCTTGCGGCGAAATGCGCAGGGTTTGCGGCGTCAGCTCGATCCGGTCGAAACGGCGCGAAAACTCGATCAGCGCCTCGTCGCCGCGCGAAATCACCGCGGCGATGATGTCGCGCACGATGACGTCGACATCTTCCGCCGTCTCCCGCTTCATATGCAGGAGTTTTTCGAAATTTTCGGCAAAATCGGCGGCGGCGGCGTCGAGCCTGAAAGGCATCGAAATTCTCCGGAATACATTGAACGAGCGGTCTGGAGGCGACGGCGCTTTTTGTCAAGCGCCGGGCGGGTCGTCGCTTCCATGCCCCGGCGCGTGGCGGGCGCGCCAGCGCGGTCCGAGATCGGCCATGCGCGCTTCAATGCACTCGACTTCGAGTTTGAGCGCGCAGCCGCCGGAAAAGACCAGCGCCAGCGTCCCAGATGGCGCGTCGCCGGGACGGAAGGAAATGTCGAGCAGGTTCAGGATGTCATCGGACCGGTCCTGGCGGAAACCGTGCAGCGCGACCTTGCGCACAGTCTCGAAATGCGACCCGGCCCGCGCCCTTTGCGGCGCGCCAGAACCGGCCTTGAGCCAGTCGAAGCGGTTCAACGCCAGCACGAAGCGCTTCTCTTTCGCTTGATAGAGCATGTCGCCGACGCGTAAAATGGAATCCTGCAAATGCGCCGAGAGGACGGCGAGATCCTCCGCGTCGAGCGCCATCAGCCGCAGTCCGGCCTCGGCTGGGCGGTCTTCGCCTTCGGTCATTGACATTCCTCGTCACCGCTTTTGTTACAGGCGAGCGATCAGCGAGGCAAGACAGACGCCTCGTGCGGCGCGGGAGCCCTATTTCATCGCCTGCGCCGCAACGGCGACCGGATAGGTCTGCTCCCAGCCGCCGCCGAGCGCCTTGAACAATTGCACCTCGTCGAGCGCCACATTGGTCGTGCTCTGGGCGAATTGCTGTTCGGCGGTCAGCGCCGTCCGTTCGGCGTCGAGCACGTTCAGGAATTCCGTGACGCCGTCGTGGTAGCGGGCGCTGGCGATGTCGAGCGCCTGCCGGGCGTGGGAGAATTGCGCCGCCAGCCTTTCGCGGCGCCGCTGCTCCAGGCGATGCGCCACCAGCGCGTTCACCACGTCGTGCCAGGCCTGGAGCACCGTCCTGTGATAGGCGATCGCCGCCTCCTGCTGCTGCGCCTTGCGCAATTCCAGCACGTTCTGCAACCGGCCGGCGTTGAAGATCGGCAGGCTGACGCTCGGGCCGAACGTGTATTGCAGCGACGAGCCGCGCCAGAGATTGGTGACGTCGAGCGAGTCGAAACCTGCCACGCCGTTCAACTGCACCTGCGGGTAGAAGGACGCCACCGCCACGCCGATATCCGCCGTGGCGGCGTGCAATTGCGCTTCGGCCGCGCGAATGTCCGGGCGGCGGCGCGCCAGTTCCGATGGCACGCCGACCGGCACGACGGGCGGCGACAGCGGCGTTTTTCGCACCGTCCCGAGCCTCGCCCGCAAGGCGCCCGGCGGCTCGTCGAGCAGAAAGCCGAGCGCGTTGACATATTCCGATTCCTGCTGTTCGAGCGTCGGCAACTGGGCGCGCAGCGACTCGATCTCGGCGGAAGCGTTTTCGGTGTCGAGCGCGCTTTGCAGGCCCTTTTGCTGCCGCTCCCGCGCCAGGCTCAGCACGCCGTCGGCGATCTTCAGATTGTCGTTGGCGATGCCGATCTGCACCTGCACGCCGCGCAGCGCCACATAGTCGCGCGCCACTTCGGCCAGCGCGGACACGAGCGCGCCGCGGCGCTGCTCCTCGGCCTCGGCGACCTGCGCGTCGGCGGACTCGACCTGCCGGCGGACATGGCCCCACAGGTCGAGCTCCCAGGAGGCGTCAAAACCCGTATTGTAATCGGTGATCGGCGCGATCGCGAATTTCTGCCCGGGAATCAGCGCGCCGAGCAGGCTGACGATGCCGTTCTGGCTGTAGAGTTCGCGCGTGGCCTTGGCGTCGCCGTTGAGGGTCGGCAATTGCGCCGAGGCGCTGACGCCGCGCTGAAAACGGCTTTCAGCCAGGCGAACGGTCGCCGTCCTGACGTCGAGGTTGGCGCCGGCGACCTGGTTCTCCAGCCCGGTCAGCGTCCGGTCCTTGAACAGGCCCCACCAATCGGGATCGGGCGGCGCGGTGAGCCTGCCGTCGGCTTCCGGCGCCGCGAAGGGCTTTTGTGGCAAGCGGGTTGCAGGCGGCGCGAAGTCGGGGCCGACCGAGCAGCCGGCGAGCAGCATCCCGCCCGCGAGCGCGCTAGCGGCCAACAACCGCCGCATGAGGTCAGGCGCCGCCATCAATGCGCCCCTCCCGGTCCGCCGGAGCCCTTGTTCGCCGTCATCAGGAAGGTGAGGGGCACCACCGCGAAGGCCACGACCGCGCAATATTTGAACGTGTCGCTATAGGCCATGATCTGGGTCTGCGAACGCACCATCATGAAGACGCGGCCGATCGCCATGTCATGCGCCGCGGCCGCCGTGTTGCCCATCGCGCGCAGGGCGCTCTCATAGGTTGCGACGAGATTTTCATAGGGCTGGTGGAAGGGCGTAGCCCATTGGGTCATGAAATTCTGGTGGATCTGCGCGCGCCGCGTGACAGCGGCGGTGGCGCCCGCAATGCCGATCGAGCCGAACACGTTGCGGAACATCGAGAACAGCGCCACCCCGTCGCCGTTGCGATCGCGCGGCAGCGTCGTATAGGCGACCGTGCTGATCGGCACGAACAGGAACGCCAGGGCCGAGGTCTGGAACAGGCGCATCGACACCAGCGTGCCGAAATTGATGTCCGGCGCCAGATGGCTCGAATAAAGGAAGGAAAAGCCCATGATGGTGAAGCCGATGGCGATGAGAGTGCGCGCGGCGACGATCTTCAGGAACCGTCCGACGATGGGAATGAGGAAGATCATCAGCAGGCCGCCGGGCGACAGGATCAATCCGGCCCACGTGGCGTCGTAGCCGAGGTTCTGCTGCGCCAGCTGCGGGATCATCACCGCGCTGGCGTAGAGTATGCCGCCGGTCGCGCCGATCATCACGCAGCCCGAGGCGAAATTGCGGTCGCCGAACACATCGAGATGGACGATCGGCTTGCGCGCCACCAACAGCCACATGATCGCGCCGGCAATGCCGACGAAGGCCAGCAGCGCCATGAGCTGGATGAAGCCGGAGTTGAACCAGTCGGCGTCCTGGCCGCGGTCCATCATGATTTCCAGGCAGCCGAGACCCATGGCGATCAGCGACAGGCCGATGTAGTCCACGCCCCGGCTCTTGCGGTTCTTGACCCACGGCGGGTCCTCGACCAGAGCCGAGACGAGGAAGATCGCGACAACGCCGATCGGAATGTTGAGGAAGAAGATCCAGCGCCAGGAGGCCTGGTCGGTGATGTAGCCGCCGAGCGTCGGGCCGAGCACCGGCGCGACAATGGTCGCCATGGCCGCGACGCCGAAAGCCGCGCCGCGCCGCGCGGGCGGAAATGTGTCGAGGATGATCGATTGCTGGTTTGGCTGCATGCCGCCGCCGAAAAACCCCTGCGCCAGCCGGAAAACGATGAGCTGGCTGAGGCTCGTCGCCGAGCCGCACAAGAAGGAGCAGAAGGTGAACATGCCGATGCAGATGAGGAAATAGCGTTTTCGGCCGAGCAGGTCGCCGAGCCAGCCGGAAATGGTCAAGACGATGCCGTTGGCGACGAGATAGGAGGTCAGCGCCCAGGTGGCCTCGTCCGAGCTGGAGGACAGGCTGCCGGCGATATGCGGCAGGGCGACATTGACGATGGTCGTGTCGAGCACTTCCATGAAGGTGGCGATGGTCACAGCGACGGCGATCAGCCACGGATTGGCCGCGGGCTTCCAGGCCTCGTGCGGCTCTTCCAGCGCCTCGGGCGTCACCGGCTCGATCGCGGCCGCCAGTTTGCTCATTTCAGCGACACCGTCGGAGTGACGGAAATGCCGAGCGGCAACGGCAGCTTCGGGTCGAGGCCGCTGTCGACGTCGATCTTCACCGGCACGCGCTGCACCACCTTGACGAAATTGCCGGTGGCGTTTTCCGGCGGGAATGCGGTGAATTTCGAGCCCGATCCCTGCTGGATGCTGTCGACATGGCCGCGCAGGTCGAGCGAAGGATAGGCGTCCACCTCGATCTTGACCTTCTGGCCGGCGCGCATCCGGTCAAGCTGGCTTTCCTTGAAATTGGCGATCACCCAGCGTTCCGGCGCGACAAGAGCCAGAACCTGTTGCCCCGGCTGGACGATATTGCCGACTTCGACATTGCGCTTGGTGATCCAGCCGTCCTGCGGCGCGCGCACCACGGTCCAGGACAGGTTGAGGTCGGCTTGGGCGAGCTTGGCCCTCGCCTGCTCAACCTGGCCCTTCAATTGGCCGACCAGCTTTTCGGTCTCTCCGACACGCTGGGGAACCGGCGAATTCTGGATGACTTGCGCCTCGGCGAGCTTTTCCTGCGCCTGGGCCTGTTGCAGCGCCGCCCTGGCCGCATCGACGTCCTGCTGCGAGGTCGCTTGCCGGCTCAGGGATTTCTGCCGGTCGTAATCGGACTGCGCCTTGGCGAGCGTCGCCTTGGCGCTGGCGAGCTGCGCCTGCGCCTGGGCGAGCTGCGCCGGAAAATTCTTCCGCGCGACCTCGAGGCCGAATTCCTGGCCGGCCTCCTGCGCCGTGGCGGTGGCGAGCGCGCCGTCGGCGAGGTCGCGGTCATTCTGGTATTGCCGAGGATCGATATGGATCAACGGCTGGCCGCGCTTGACGAATTGATTGTCGCTGACGTCGAGCGAGATCACGGCGCCCGCCACCTGCGGCGCGACGATCACCGCGCGGCCGTCGGTAAAGGCGTCGTCGGTGCTTTCGAGATCGCGCCCGGAAAACCAATAATAAACACCCCCGATCGCCAGGGCGACAAGGATGACCGCGCCGATCGGCTTGATCCGGCTGGCGCGTTTTTTCCGCGCGTCTTCCTGCGGATCGGGCTGGACGACGCCGTTCACAGGCGGAACAGACGCCGTCGACGTCATTTCATTCAACTCTTGCCCTCGAATCTTGCCGACTCCACGGCATAGCCGAAACGCCTCCCGATGTCTCCCGGCTAATCGCCGCTTTGCCTGCCCGGCCGGCAAATTCGCCTTGCTTTTTCACAAGAAAAAAGCCGGGCGCGAGCCCGGCCTCCTTTGCCCCGTTATCGGACGCTGCGTCACGCCATCTCGCGCGCGTCGTCAGTGGCGAAGAGCGGGTTCGGCGTCGTCGCCGCGACGGGCAAGGCCGGCAATCCGAGCGCTGCGCGAATCGTCTCGAGAGCCAGGATCGTCTGCGACTCCATCTCCTCGACCGAGCCGGCGATGAATTCCACCACTTCGATCGCCCGGAGCCGGTCGATCATGTCGGGCAGCAATTCGGGCAGGACGGCGATGGCGCGCTCGCGCGCGAATTCGACGACGATCGTCTGTTCGCGAATGAGCGCGGCGCGCTTTTCGGCGCCGAGCGAGGCGAAGGGCTCGTCCCGGCTGAGCACATGCGCCGAACGTTCGAGCCGGTCGCGCCGCACGCCGCCGCGCGATTCCGCCAGCAGGATCAGCATGCGAATCACCGCCACCTCGAAGCCGCCGCGATCGACGCCAAGCAGGATGGCCTCGACTTCCGGCAGATGCGCCAATTCCTTAGGATCCATCCGCGCGCGCTCGAAAGCCTGGCGCTCGCCGATCCGGTTCATCAGCGGCGAGCCGTAAATGCCGAAAAAGCTCATCTCATAGGCGGCGTCGCGCAGGTCGCGGAAAAAATCGAAGCTCTGGACGACGCTCGCCGCCCAGAGTTTTTCCAGCGCCAGATAGGGATTGGCGGGGTCGGCCGGCTTGCGCCCGGCTTGCACGCGCTGCGCGGCGTCGCGGACGATCGCCATGGCCGGGTTGACCTCGTCGGCGAGCAGCCGCCGCCGGACACGGCCCGGATGAGCCTTGCGCAAGACCTCGGCGGTCTCGGCGGTAATCGCCGATTGCACCAGCGGGCGCAGGGTCAGGTCATAGATTTCCGCGCCGAGTGCCGACAGGCGGGAGACGGCGCCGAAATGCCGCTCGTCGTCCCGCTGATCGTCGAAGGCGCGCAGATCGTCCATCTTGCGGTCGTGGAAGCTGACGCGAAAATGCGCCTCGACGCCTTCTCCGATCTCGTCGTCGATGGTCATCTCGTAAAGACCGGGCGCGAGCGCCTCGATGGTCTTCAGGGTCGAAGCGACTTCCGTATGCTCTTTTTTAGCGATCGATGAAGAAACGAAAATGCCGAGATGCCCGACCTTGTCGTGGACCATGTAGATGATCCTCTGGCCGCGCACGCGGATTTCGTGCTCGTCGGTGAAAGTGTCGGCGATCCAGTTCAGCGCCTGTTGCGGCGGCGTGATATTGTCGCCTTTGCTGGCGAAGACGATGATCGGCGAGCGGATCGACTTGATGTCGAGGCGACGCCCGTGCTCGATGCGCGCCTCGCCGCGCGATAAAAGATTGCCGACGAAGATCTGCTCGACGATCCAGCGGATCTCGGCTTCGTTCATGAAGTGGACGCCGCCCCACCAGCGCTCGAATTCGAGGAAGCTCTCGCGCGTTTTCTCGACATTGGCGAAAAGGTCGTAATATTTGCCGAAAAAATTGCGGCCGGGATTGAGCTGCTCGAAATTCGAAACGAGATGCGCGCCGTCGAAAACGCCGTCGCCAAGATCGGCCAGGAGCATGGCCGGCAGCACGCCGCCGAGCAGGCCGCCATTGTAGCGCATGGGATTTTCGCCCTTGCGCCCGGACCAGGCGGCGACTGGCGCGCCATTGATCACCAGCGGCCCGGAAATGTCGGGATTGGCCGAAGCGAGAACCAGCGTCGCCCAGCCGCCCTGGCAATTGCCAATGACGATCGGCTTGGGCGCGTCGGGATGGCGGCGGCGGATTTCGGCGACGAATTCCGCTTCGGCGCGCATGACGTCGGCGAGCGTCTGTCCGGGCTCCGGCTGGGGACGGAAGCAGACGAAATAGACGGGGTGGCCATCGTGAAGGGCGACGCCGACCTGGCTGTCGGTCTTGAAGCCGCCGATGCCCGCGCCATGGCCGGCGCGCGGGTCAATGATCATGTAGGGGCGCTTCCAGTCGAACACTTCGACCCCGGCCGGCGGGACGATCTTCAAAAGGAAGTAATTGACGGGGCGCGCGAGGTCGCGGCCGTCCATCGCGACTTCGTGCTCATAGACCAGAACCGGCGGCGTGCCGGCCTGTTCATGCGCGATGTCGTTGTTGCCGCGCTCGCGCAGGACGTCGAGCGTGAGAATGGCGCGCTCGGCGGCGTCGCGGGCGTAATCCCGCGCCTGTTGCGGGAGCTCGCCGCTGCGGGCGGCGTCGTTCATCCGTCCGAGCAGCGGATTGAGCTCGGCCCAGCTCCGGCGCAGCCGCTCGCCGTGCCCCTGCGCGATCTTCTGCATGTGCATGCCGGCGATCAGACCGAGATTGTGGATTTGCTCGGCAAGGGTCGCGCCGTCCTCGCCCAGGCGGCGCAGGGTTTCTTCGGGTCTGTATGTGGAGGTCATTTGGTCTTCCATCAGGAAATCGGCGGGACGATCGGCTGCTTCAAGTCGAGGATTTCGGCCGTATGGGCTGCGATCATTCGCTCTTCGTCGGTCTTGAGGATCAGCGCCACGGTGGGCGATCCCTTTTCGGAAATGATGCGCTCGTTTCTCGCATTGGCTTCCGCATCGATCTGGATGCCGAACCACTCCATGTTCTGGAGAATGGATTGACGGACGCGCGCGGCGTTTTCGCCTATGCCGCCGGTCAGGACGATGCAGTCGAGGCCGCCGAGCACGGCGCTGAGGCCGCCGATGTCGCGGCGGATGCGAGAAACGAAATAATCGATCGCGTCCTTCGCCGACTGTTCGCTCGAGGCTTCGAGCTCGCGCATGTCGTTGGAAATGCCGGACATGCCCTTGAGGCCGGAGTTCTTGTAAAGCAGGTCGGTGATCTCGGCCGCCGACATGTTCTTTTCGCTCATCAGATAAAGCACGACGCCGGGATCGAGCTGGCCGCAGCGCGTGCCCATCGGCACGCCGTCGAGCGCGGTGAACCCCATGGTCGAACCAACCGATTTGCCGGCGTCGATCGCGCAGAGCGAGGCGCCATTGCCGAGATGCGCGACGATGACTTTTCCGCGCGCCAGCACCGGCTCCTCATAGCGCAGGATGCGATGGATGAACTCGTAGGACAGGCCGTGAAAGCCGTAACGCCTGATGCCTTCGTCGTAAAAACGGCGCGGCAAGGCGTAGGTGTCGGCGATATAGGGATGCTTGCGATGGAAGGCCGTGTCGAAACACGCGACCTGCTCGGCTTTCGGAAAGGCCAGGATCGCCGCTTCGACGCCCGCGATATTGTACGGCTGGTGCAGCGGCGCCAAAGGCTCGAGGGCGCGAAGCTCGTGCAGGTTTTGCGAATTGACGCGCAGGGGCTCGCAAAAGTGCGGGCCGCCGTGGACGACGCGATGGCCGACGCCCACGACATTTCCGTCGAACCCCTGTTGCTCCAGCCAGTCGAGCACCGTCGCCAGCGCCATTTTGTGATCGACGGCGTGATGGCTCTGGTCGATCGCGAACTTCGTCGTCTCGCCGTCGCTCTTTTTTGCCGAAAAAGACGCCTTGGCTCCGATCCCGTCGATCAGGCCAAGGGCGAGCTGGGTCAGTTTTCCCTCGGCGATTTCGTAAGCCGAGAATTTCACCGAGGACGAGCCGGCGTTGATGGTCAGGATGATGTCGGTCATCGGCCCTACTCCGCCGCCGCCTTTTCGACCTCGCCGGCGAAGGCGCGGCCGTTGCGCCGCCAGTAATCGTAGAGCAGCGCCAGCGCGCAGGAGACGAGGCGGGCGCGGTCGTTGTCGGCGCGGCTGGTCAAGATGACCGGCGCCTGGGCGCCGAGCACGAGGCCCGCGGCTTCCGCATGGGCTACGAAAGTCAGCTCCTTGGCCAGCATGTTGCCCGCTTCGATATTCGGGGCGATCAGCACATTGGCGTGGCCCGCGACGAGCGAGGCGATGCCCTTGGTGCGGGCCGCCTGCATGTCGATGGCGTTGTCCATCGCCAGCGGCCCGTCGACGACGCCGCCGCGAATCTGCCCGCGATCCGCCATTTTCGACAGGGCGGCGGCGTCGAGCGTCGAGGGAATGCTGGGATTGACCGTCTCGACCGCCGACAGGACTCCTACGCGCGGCAGCTCCAGACCGCAGGCCAGCGCCAGGTCGATGGCGTTCTGCACGATGTCCTTCTTGGTCATCAGGTCGGGAGCGATATTGATCGCCGCGTCGGAGATGAACAGCAATTCGTCGAGCGTCGGCACGTCCAGGGCGAAGACATGGCTGATGCGGCGCCCGGTGCGCAATCCGCCGTCCTTCTTGACCACGGCGGCGAGAAGGTCGTCGGAATGGAGGTCGCCCTTCATCACCGCGCCCGCTTCGCCCGACCGCACCAGGGCGACGGCGCGCTCGGCGGCGACGCGATGGTCGCATTCCGCCACGAGCTTGAACTGCGAGATATCCTCGCCCAGCTCGGCGGCGGCGGCCTGGATGCGGGCGGGATCGCCGATCAGGATCGGTTCGATCAGGCCCCTGGCCGCGGAAAGCAGCGCTCCGCCGAGGGAATTGTGATCTTCCGGGCAGACGACCGCCGTTTTCAGGCGCGGCAGGCGCGAGGCCAGCACGATCAGGTGGGCGAAATGATCCTTCTGCTCCATGATCAGGGCGGGCAGTTCACGCGCCGGCGTCTCGACATTGCGCGAGGGCGCGTCGATCACCGCCGTGCCCTTGCAGACCAGACAACCCTCGGAGTCAGCGATGATCGTGTCGAACACAGCCTCCGGCGCCGCATGCTTTTCGCGACAGGTCACGGTGACGCGCAGCCGGTCGCCGACATGAACGCGCCGCGCGAATTCGAAGCTCTGCGAGCGGTAGAGCGTGCCCGAGCCGGGCAGGATATTGCCAAGCACCGCGGAAATCAGCGAACCGATCCACATCGACGGTGCGATCGGCGCAACCGCGGGCGAGGCGTCGGCGAGCGGCGCATCCTCTTCAACCGGCAGCATCAGCGGATTGGTATTGCCGGAGACGTGCGCAAACAGGAACAGGTCGCGTTCGGAGCAGACGCGCTCGATCGACGCGGTGTCGCCAACCTGCAATTGCGACCAAGTCTTATTCAAGACGGTCTTGTTCAGAACGGTCTTGTTCAGGACGGCCTTGCTGGAGATTGTGTTGCTGGAGCTGGTTTTAGCCATGACCGGAGGCTTGCCTCTGTTCTGGATGGGGGCGACGAATGCAGCGCGCTTTTTGCGTCGCAGCAATGATTGCGCCAAGTGCTTTGCGGACCGTAAAGATTCGGTTTCGTCAACTTGGACTTGACCGATACGCCGATGTCACGGTCGCGGCGGGGGAGACTGGTAGACCCGATTTTATCGCAGCGCAACATAGGCCGTGCGGCATGACAGAAGCATGAACCTCCCTGCGCCAGGCTTGCGTCCGCGACAACTTGCCGCAAGCCGCCCGCCCTGGACCGCCGGTATCGCCCGCGCGGCGGTAGCGGCGGCGCGCGCCAGGGGAACACGAGCTCCGCATGCGGAATTCGTGTCAGACCACAACAGTCAGGGTTTTCGCCGCCCGCGTCACCCCGGTATAGAGCCAGCGTTCGCGGTTTTCACGAAAAGCCCAGCTTTCGTCAAACAGCACGACATCGTCCCATTGCGAGCCCTGCGCCTTGTGCACGGTCAGCGCATAGCCGAAATCGAATTCGTCCGATTCGCGCCGCTGCGCATAGGACAGGCTCTCCTCGGTCCCCTCGAAGAAGGCCGGCAGCACGCCGACGCGGATCGCCTTTCCACCCGGCGTTTCCTCTGGAGCCAACAGCATGCGGAAGCGCGCGCGGCGCAGGCCCGAGGCCTTCTGCACGCGGAAAACCGCGCCGTTGAGCAGCCCCTTGGTCTTGTCGTTGCGCAGGCAGACCAGCTTTTCGCCGGCTTCCGGCATGGTCTCCTTGAAGCCGAGCAATTCGCGCAGCCGCTTGTTGTAGGCGCGCCTTGTCTTGTTGAGTCCGACCAGCACCTGATCGGCCCTGGTCACGAGTTCGGAGTTCGATCGCGTTGCGCGAGACCACGCGCATCGCGCCGTGATCGCCGATTTTCAGCCTTTCGCCGGCCCGCACCTGCATCGACAGTTTTATGATCGGATTGTCGGCGGCCTGCCGATGCACTTCGGTCAGCATGCAATCGGGCTCTTGTTCGGTGAAGAAGCCGCCGCCCTTGACCGGCGGCAATTGCGCGGGATCGCCGAGCACCAGCACCTTCTTGCTGAACGAGAGCAGGTCGCGGCCCAGATCCTCGTCGACCATCGAACATTCGTCGATGACGATGAGGCTGGCCTTCGAGGCCGGACTGTCCTCGTTAAGGACAAAACTCGGCTCCTCGCTGTCGAGGTCCTTCGGGCGGTAGATCATCGAATGGATGGTGCGCGCCTCGCCGCAGCCCTTGTTGCGCAGCACCAGCGCCGCCTTGCCGGTATAGGCGCCGAATTGCACGTCGCCTGCGACGTCGCCCGCGATGTGGCGGGCGAGCGTGGTCTTGCCGGTTCCGGCGTAGCCGAACAGGCGGAACACCTGGCTGCCGCCCGGCTGGGTGATCCAGTCCGCCACCGCGCGCAGCGCCTTTTCCTGCTGCGCCGACCAGTCCATGCCAAACTCTCCGAAGCTCAAGACAAGAACCTTTAGCGAACGTTTGCGCGAAAAGCGAGGGCGGCGCGGCAAAAAAAGCGCTGGCGCCCCGCAACCAAACGCTCCGGACCGCGTTACCCGTTGTGGCGAAGTTCACGCTTGAAGGAGGAGAGTTTCATGACGGCCGCCTACACGATCAAGACGCTGGAAACCGCCATCGCCCATTCGACCGGCGGACGCAACGGCCATTCCGAGACCGAGGACGGCTCGGTCAGCGTCAATCTTTCCGTCCGCAAGGGCATGGGCGGGCCAGGCCTGCCGGGCACGACCACGCCTGAACACCTGTTCGCCGCCGGCTACGCCGCTTGTTTCGGCGGCGCGGTCGATTTCGTCGCCTCGCAGCACAAGGTCAAGCTGACCGACGCGACTGTCACCTGCAAGGTCTCGGTCGGCCCGCGCGACGGCGGCGGTTTCGGCATCGCCGTGGAGATGAAAGTGACGTCGCCGACGATGAAGACCGCCGAACTGCGCAAGCTGGTGGAAGAGGCGCACGAGAATATCTGCCCCTACAGCCACGCGACAAGGAACAATATCGCGTTCCATCTCGACGTTCAGGGGGCGTAGGGGCTCGAAACGCGAGCCCGCTTCAACCCCTCTGGTGAGGAGACCCTGAAAGGGCCGACAGCTCCAACATCAAGGCCTGCAATCCCCTCCTTCTTCGGGACGCGCCTGAAGGCGCTCCTCAGGAAGAGGGGCGTTGCGGGGGACAAAAGACGCTTTTACTCCAGCTCCGCCGCCAGCCGCGCCCTAGCCCGCAGCTTTTCGGTCTCGCTCTTGAGCTGGCCGCAGGCGGCTAAAATGTCACGGCCGCGCGGCGTGCGCACCGGGCTGGCGTAGCCGGCGTTGAAGACGATGTCGGAGAATTTCTCGATCGTCTCCCAGTCCGAGCATTCGTAGGGCGCGCCCGGCCAGGGATTGAAGGGGATCAGGTTGATCTTCGCCGGAATGCCCTTGAGCAGCCGCACCAGGTCGCGCGCGTCCGCCGGCGAATCGTTGACCCCCTTCAGCATCACATATTCAAAGGTGATGCGCCGCGCGTTGGAGGCGCCGGGATAGTCGCGGCAGGCCTGCAGCAAATCGCGGATCGGATATTTCTTGTTGAGCGGCACCAGCTTGTCGCGCAGGTCGTCGCGCGCCGCATGCAATGAGATGGCCAGGGCCGCGCCGGCCTCCAGCCCGAGCCGCTCGATTTCCGGCACGACGCCGGAGGTCGAGACGGTGATGCGGCGCTTCGACAGCGACAGCCCGTCGCCGTCCGACAGGATCTCCACCGCGTCGCGCACGTTCTCGAAATTGTAGAGCGGCTCGCCCATGCCCATGAAGACGATGTTGGACACAGCGCGCACGCCTTCGCCCGAGGGAATGAGCCCGTTGTCCGGCGGCGTCAGGCCCGGAAAATCGCCCAGCATTTCGCGCGCCACGATCAATTGCGCCACGATTTCCTGGGTGGTGAGATTGCGGACGAGCTTCTGCGTGCCCGTATGACAGAAGGTGCAGTTGAGCGTGCAGCCGACCTGGCTGGACACACATAAAGTGCCGCGATCGCTTTCGGGAATATAGACGCATTCGACTTCCGCGCCCTTTGTCGTGCTTGTCGACTGGCGCCATGCGGATCAGCCATTTGCGCGTCCCATCCACGGACACCTGCTCTTCCACCACCTGCGGCCGATCAAGCGAATAATGCTCGGCGAGCTTTTGGCGCATCACCTTGGAGACATTGAGCATGACGTCGAAATTTGGCGCGCCCTGGAAGTAAATCCAGTGCCAGAGCTGCGCCACGCGCATGCGGATTTCGCGCTCCGGCGTGCCGATTTCGCGCAAGGCGCTGGCCATGCCGGCGCGGGTCAAGCCCATCAGCGACGGCTTTTCGGCCTTCAAATCATTGCTTTCGGCCAGGCCCTGCGGCGCGGCCTCGACAGCCAGCGTCATGCGGCGTCCTTCAGGATCGAGAGTTGAGAAAGAAAACCTTTTATCACGAAACGCCGCCTTGGAAAACCGGCGCATCGCCTTGCGCAAGGCGGCGCTTTTGGTCAAACAGGGCCATGAATTTCCTGTCCCTGCCGATCGAGCGCATCATCGCCCTAACCGCCGTCATCGCCGGCGGCGTTTTTTTGCGCCTGCACGGACGCGCCCACCATATAGCCGCCTTCACCGTCAAATACGGCGGCTCGGCGCTGTGGGCGGCGATGATCTTCTTCATCGTCGCGCTCATGCTGCGCTCGCGCCCGCAAAGGCAGATCCTGGTCATCGCGGCGCTGGTTTGCGCTTTGGTCGAAGTCTCCAAGCTCGACCACACGCCGGCGCTCGACATTTTCCGCCTGACCCCCGTCGGCGCGTGGCTGCTGGGGCGGATTTTCTCGCTGTGGAATTTTCTCGCCTATGCCGTCGGGCTGGCCTTCGCCTGGGGCGTCGATTCCGCTTGCGACGGCAAGCTGTTCAAAAAATCACGCGCCCGCGCCCGGCGGCGCTGATTTCGGTTTCTGGCTCCGCCGCGCGGGACGGCGCTTTTTCGCGGGCGCCGGCGCGGCGACGAGGCCCTCGGCCAGCGACGCGCGATATTTGTCGAGCATGAGCCCGAAAAGCTTGCGCAAGCGACTCCTCGATGTCCGGCTTCTTCTCCAGCCGGGCGAGCGTCAGCCCCGCCGCCTCGATGGTCGAAAGCGCCTCGCGGCGGGGCTCGCGCCGCAATTTGCCGTAAAGCGAAGCGGTGCGCGGGTTCAGCGCCAGCCTTCGCCCCTTGAGCACCCAGGCGTTGCGCCACCACAGGGTTTTCGCCTGCGCCCAGGAGCCGTCAAAGATCACCACGCCCTTCAGCCCGGCCAGCGCCCTGTCCTGGTCGGGCAAGGGCGCTCCCTTCTTGTCGAGCACCACCACTTCGCGGTCGCTCGGCAGATCGGCGGTCGCCGCGCCGAGATGCAGCACCGCCCATTCGGCCGGGTCGGCCTCGCGCCCGAGCGCCTTCGACAGGCTCGGCCAGGACAGGCCGATCTTCAGGGTGGAATTCTTCAGCGCGCGCTGGGCCAGCCGCGCCGTGCCGAGTTGCCGGTCCTGCTCCTGCGGATGTTGCAGGATCAACAGCTGGATTCGGTTCTCGAGCGGCTCGACGGCTTCGCAGACGCAGAGATACGGCGGCTTGGCGCAATGGGGACAGGGCGGCGGTTCAATCGCGGGCGCGGCCGCATCGGGTTCGGACAAGGGGTGATCCTGCAAGGGCCAGAGCTGAGGAGGCCTTATATAGCGGGAAACGCGAGGAAAGCCATTCGGCAGTCATGTCTCGGCTTGGAAGTCCGCGCACGACCTAAACGGGACGCCCGATTCGTGCCGCGGTCGGCTCTTTCCGGTGGACTCCGGCCGAAGTCAGTTGCAAGGGGGAAGTTGGGCGGGAATTGGGAATAGCGCGAAGGACCGATCCAGCGACAACACCGGTCGAAGGCGCAATGGAAAGGGTGCGTCAGGGCGCGAATAGCGGACATCGTTCGTTGATTCACTGCATCGCCGGCTATCAGAATCTTAGCTATCGTCAGCAGGAATACGCTGCCGGCGATAGCTGCCAAAGAACGCGTGTCACGCTACCCGTCGACCTGCGGCCAATTCTTTTACGGCTTCGGTCGTCAGCGGTCGGCCGCCAATGCCCCACTCACCGCTGTTAACCTCGAAAATTTTCACCCATGTCACGCCGCGCATGTTTTCGCCCTCGATCGAAACCATGGCGTCGGTCAACTTTTGAATAATCTGCTTTTTCTGCTCGGCGTCGAATACGCCCTTGATCAGATGGACATCGATCTGTGGCATTGCCCTATCTCCTTTGTTTGGGCTTCGCTTAAGGATCAGGCTGCGGTTCCTTGCACGGCCAGATCGGCGAGCGATTGGAATTCATCGAATTGCGTCTGCACCTGCACGCCGCTACGAAGTGTCTGGAGGACGACGCAGCTTCGTTCGGCAGCCGCAAGCAGCAGCCTCATCTTTTCCGCAGGCACATTCATGGCGGTCTCCACGCGGACCTCACAGGTCATTTTCTGGAACCCCACCGGAACATCGCGATCCACGAGCAGTGTGCCGCGGACGTCGACTTCAGCCCGCGCGCTCACTTCAAGACGAGCAATCTGAATCTCGAGCCGGTCGGCAATGATTTGAATTGTCGAGTGGAGACAGGAAGCGAGCGCCGCACACAGGAGATCGCCAGGGTTGGGACGATCATGATAGCCGCCGACCGCGCGATGAATGCCGATTTGCCACGGCTCGCCATATCCGTGTCCGGGCGCGACCGCGCAATGGAACGGATCTTCCGCGCCATTGGCGATGGTTCCGGCGCCGTCGACGATCCAGGCTTCTTTTGGAGCCGTGCGATATCTCTCGCGCAGCGGGTCCTGCCGCTGTTTGGCAATTCCTGATGTCGGTGTGTTCATGGTGCTGACCTTTCAGATTTGATGCTGAAAGGATGCATCCGACGTCCACCGAAGTCTTGAGGCGCAAGCCCCGTTCCTAACGACTTTTTCTTCGGAAAACGCGTAATTGCGGGACGCTGGTCCCAGTCGGCGGGCAATCAGTCTCGGCCGAGACCTGCCTTGCGCGCGAGAACGATCGCCTGAGAGCGGTGCTCAACCTCAAGTTTGGCAAAAATCGCGGTAACGTGATTGCGCACTGTTTTCTCGGAAATACCCGCCATCCCTGCAATCTCGGCATTGATCATTCCCCGCGCGATGCCGTCAAGAATCTCTCTCTCCCGGGCGCTCAATGCATCCAGTTTGTCTTGCGAAGGCGTCTCGGCGGGCTCGTCAGCCTTAAGAAAATTATGCAGTTCGCTACGAAAAATCTGCCACGCCTTCTCATTGGCCAACAAGATATGGTTCTTGCCTTCTAGCGGGACAAAGCGCGCATTTGGGATAGCTGCGGCAAGCCGGCGCCCTGCCTCGAACGGCACCATCGCATCGCCTTTGACGTGAAAAACAAGGGTCGGAGTTTTCAGTTTGCTAACCTCGGCGCGAATGTCGAAGCCATTGAACGCGTCCCACAGCATTTTGGCGTTCGGCGCTGACGCGCTGCGCCGCTGAAGTTCGCCAATCCAGCGGAGTTGTTCCTTGGTCGCGTCCGGAAGCAGCAAATTGGCAAAGACCTCGCGAAAGGCTCCAGCGTCGCGACCCCAACCGAACTCGATCATCTGCGACAGCGCATGCGCCTGTTTTTGCGACCCTTCATCGACGCCACTGGCGTAAGCGCCGGCCAGATAGCTATCATAAAGAATAAGTCGGCTGACGCGGTCGGGGTAGCGGGCCGCATAGGCGGCGGCAACGACGCCTCCCTGGCAGAGTCCTATCAGTGGAAAACGCCTAAGACCTGCGGCGTTGACCACTGCTTCGAGATCGCTGATCCATGCGTCAAGGCTGAAATTATCGACGTTGCGGTCCGACAGGCCCGAGCCGCGCGGGTCATAACGGATAAGCGTATGGCCTTCGGCAAGCGCCTCAAACCAGTGGCGCCAAATTGCGCTATCCCAATCGAGTTCGAGATGGGTAAACCAATTTGCGGTCCGAACCAACGGCGAACCAGCGCCGGCCTTGGCAAAGGCTATTCGTATTCCGTCATGCGCGGTGCAGAATTGTATCTGCTGCTTCATCTGATGTGAACCGTGCGCCTGGTGACACCCGCTCTAACAAAATAGCATAATCGAGCCGGGTCCAAATGAAATGAATCACAGCAGCCGGGTCGTCGCGGCGACGATGACGCTTAGCCGACCGCCCCCATTCGCTCAAGGTCACGAGTACGCGTCCGACCCTGGCCGGGAAAGTCCGCCGACGGCGTTGCTCCGGCCATTGTCAGAAAGGCGTGAAAGACGGCTTCGGGTCGAGGTGAGGCTCACAGTGGCGAGGCCGGGAACGACGCGTTCGAGCCAATTCTGCTCCTTCGGCCTACGACAGCTTCCCGCCCCAATTCCTAAATCCCAACCGCGACACTGGCGTCAGGCCTCCGCCAGCCACGCCAATACTTCCGGCCAGACCTTTTTCAGCGTCCTGGCGCCGGCGAAAAGCGACATATGGCCGCCCGGCGCGGTCTTCCGCCTGATTTTTGCGCGCGGCGTCCCGACGAGGCGCGCGCAGGCGAAGGTCTGCTCCGGCGCGGCCACTTCGTCGTCGCGCGCGGCGAGGAGATAAAGCGGACGGCGCATCTCGCGCAGGTCGATCCTTTTGCCGAGCGCCGAGAATTCGCCTCTCGCCAATTCGTTGCGCTTGTAGAATTTTTCGACCACTTCGAGGTAATAGGCCCCAGGCAGGTCAAGCACATGCTCGCTCCAGGCGCGAAAAAGCTCGGCCTCCGCTTGAAATTCCCCGGAGTTGAGCGGCAAGTCGCTTTGCAGCAGGGCATGCACATGCTGGGGACCGTCCGGCGACTTGCCCCAGTATTGCAACGCCTTGGCGCCGCGCGCAAAACCGCCGCCGAGCCGCACAAATTCGCGAAACGTTTCGATCGGCGTGGATTCCGCCAGCAGCGACAGCGGCGAGGGCGCGGCTTCAATGTCGATCGGCGCGGCGACGAGGACGAGTTTATTCGCCTTGGCCGGAAAGCGCGCGGCATAGAGCAGGCTGAGCCAGCCGCCCTGGCACAGGCCGATGAGGTCCGCCCGGCCGCCGACCTCATCGACGAAGACATTGAGGTCGACGAGAAAATCGTCGATGCGGCGGAAGGCCTGCGTCTCCTTGGCGGACAGGAATTCGACCAGATACAGCGGCGCGCCGCTCGCGCGCAAAACCGCCATCAGGCTGTGGCCCTCGCAGAAATCGGCTATGCGCGCGTCATGCAAGGCATAGGGCGCGCACACGATGATCGGCGCGCGCCCGCTATTCGGCGCATCAAAAAACTGGCGCAATCGCGCCGCCGAAAGCTCCAGCACGATGCGGTTTTCGCTCGCCCAGACGGGCTCGTCCGAGGGCGGCGGCTCGGCCGGCGGCGCGAAGGCGTCAAGCATCTGCCGGGCCACGGCGGCGCCCGCCTCCGCGGCGGCCACGCTCGGCCACAGCAGTCTCGTCCAGTCGGAACCGTGTTCGCTTTTCCGCGCCATGGTCCAATTTTGCCTTCAAACAAGGCCAAAATGCCATTATGCCGCCTTGTGGTCTTTACGCATTGATCCTGGCCGGGTTTTCGCAAGCCGGGCGTCGCTGGCCCGCAGGTGCAATTGCCATAAGGCGCCGGACGAGAAAGATTGCCGCGCCTGCCCGCATGCGGCTAGAACTTGTTGCAGGCGGCGAAACAAGCTCGATTTGACAACAAGCGGCGAAGCCGCGGGGGAGGCGCCTTGGGAAAGTGGAATTCGGTGAAGCGGCTGGCCTGCGCCATGGTCTGCGCGGCGTCATTCTGTTCGGCGCCATTCGCCCATGCGCAACAGCCGGCGACCGCGCCGGCCGCCGAGCCCGCCGCGCCTGAACAGAAGATCGTCATCGGCTACCTTCGCCGGGCCGACGACCGCAAGGCGATCTCACCGATCGAAACGCCAGCCAGGAACGACGGCCTGGCCGGCGCCGAGACCGGGGTCGACGACGATTCCATCACCGGCTCCTTCCTCGGCCAGACCTACCAGTTTGTCGCGCGCAGGCTGAAGCCCGGCGAGGACGCGGGCGCCGCCTTGGCCGAGCTTGCCGGACAGGGCGTCCATTTCGTCCTCGCCGACCTGCCGGGCGAGGCGCTGGTCAAGGCCGCCGACAGCCCCGCCGCCGCCAGCGACCTGATCTTCAACATCGGCGCATCCGACGATTTCCTGCGCCAGGACTTCTGCCGCGCCAATGTGGTGCATGTCGCCCCGAGCCGCGCCATGCTGGCCGACGGGCTGGCGCAATATCTGATCTGGAAGCAATGGCGCAAATGGTTTTTGGTGCTCGGCTCGCATCCGGCGGACAGGTTCTGGGCCGACGCCCTGCGGCGTTCGGCGGCGCGTTTCGGCGCGAAAATCGTCGAGGAGCGCGAGTTCAAGGACGCCGGCGGCGCCCGGCGCTCGGACAGCGGCGTGGCGCTGGTGCAGAAGCAGATTCCCGTCTTCACCCAGAACGCGCCCGCCTATGACGTGCTGATGGCCGCCGATGAGAGCGCGGTCTTCGCCGATTACCTGCCCTATCGCACCTGGGACCCGCGCCCGGTCGCCGGCTCCGCCGGCCTCGTCCCGACCTCCTGGGACGGGGCGAACGACCAATGGGGCGCGGAACAATTGCAGAACAGGTTCGAGGCGAAATTCATCCGCCACATGAGCGCGCTCGACATGAACGCCTGGACGGCGGTGCGGATGATCGGCGAGGCCGCCTCGCACGGCGCCTTCAAGGACGCTGCGACGATGAAGGCCTTTTTCCTGTCGAAGGATTTCGCGCTGGCCGCCTTCAAGGGCCAGAAACTGACCCTGCGCGACTGGGACCTGCAATTGCGCCAGCCGATTCTCCTGTCGGACGGCCGCAATATTGTCTCCACCTCGCCGCAGGAAGGGTTCATGCACCAGTTTTCCGAACTGGACACGCTCGGATACGACCGACCGGAGACGAAATGCCATTTGAAATGAACTCTCGCCGCCGCCTGACGCCGGGCTTGTCCGGCCGCTTCCTTTCCGCGCTCTTCGTTTCCGCGCTCGCCGCCGCCCCGGCTTTCGCCGCCACCGCTTTCATCAGCAACGAGAAGGGCGACACCGTCACCGTGCTCGACACCGACACGATGACGGTGACAAAAAGCATCCCGGTCGGCCAGAGGCCGCGTGGCATCATCGCCAGCCCCGACGGCAAGATCATCTATGTCGCGCTTGGCGATGACGACAAGATCCAGACCATCGATCCGAAAACGCTCGTCGTGACCGGCGAATTTCCGTCCGGCCACGATCCCGAACGCCTCGCCATTTCCGCCGACGGCAAGACCATTTACGTCACCAACGAGGACAGCAACAACCTGTCCTTTTTCGATGTGCCGACGAAGGCCTTGCTTGGATCGGTGCGGGTCGGCGTCGAGCCGGAAGGACTGGCGGTGAGCCCTGACGGCAAGCAGGTCGTCTGCACCACCGAAACCACCAATATGGCGCATTTCGTGGACGCGGAAAAACGCAGGATCCTGGCCAATGTGCTGGTGGACGCGCGGCCGCGCATGGCCGCCTTCACGCCCGACGGCGCCGAGGTCTGGGTGTCCGCCGAAATCGGCGGCGACGTGACCATCCTCGACGCCAGGGCGCACAAGGTCATCGACCGGGTGAAATTCGACGTGCCGGGCTTGCGCTCCGAAAACATCGAGCCTGTCGGCATCAATATCTCGCGCGACGGCAAGCTGGCCTTCGTCTCGCTCGGCCCGGCCAATCGCGTCGCCGTGGTGGAGGTGAAAACACGCAAGGTGTTGAAATACCTGCTCGTCGGCCAGCGCGTCTGGCACGCCTTCTTCACGCCGGACGAAAAATACCTCCTGACGACCAACGGCATCTCGAACGATGTGTCGGTGATCGACGTCGCGGATCTGAAGGTCGTCAAATCCGTGCAGGTCGGCCAGTCGCCCTGGGGCCTGACCATTGTGGGCGCCAAGCCATGAGTGAAACAATTGCCGCCCTCGACTTGCGCCACGTCAGCCATAGTTATGGCGCGCGCAAGGCGCTCGACGACGTGAGTTTCACCGTCGCGCCGGGCGCCTTCTGCGTGCTGCTCGGCCTCAACGGCGCCGGCAAGAGCACGCTGTTCTCGCTGATCACCCGGCTGTTCGCCCTGCAGCAGGGCTCGATCCGCCTGCTCGGCCGCGACCTCCAGCAAAACCCCGGCGCGGCGCTGGCGGAGCTCGGCGTCGTGTTCCAGTCGCGCACACTCGATCCCGACTTGTCGGTGGCGCAGAATTTCCACTATCACGCCGCGCTGCACGGAATCGGCAAGGCGGAAGCCGCCGAGCGCACGCACAAGCTGCTGGCGGCGGTCGAGCTCGGCGACCGCGCCAAAGACAAGGTGCGCAATCTCTCGGGCGGGCAGATGCGCCGCGTAGAAATCGCCCGCGCGCTTTTGCACCGCCCGCGCCTGCTGGTGCTCGACGAGCCGACCGTCGGCCTCGACATCGGCGCGCGCGCCGGCATCCTGCGACTGGTGCGCGGGCTGATCGCCAGCGAGGGCATGAGCGTGCTGTGGGCGACCCATCTGACCGATGAAGTCGACAGCGGCGACGAGGTGATCGTGCTGCACAAGGGGGTTTTGCGCGCGGCGGGCGCCGTCGCCGACCTGCTCAAGGCGACCGGCTCGGCCGACATCCGGGCGGCCTTTGTCGCGCTGACCGACGAACAGGCCAAAGGGGACGCCGCATGAGCCTTGAAGCTGCCCTGCCCCGCCGGCTGACGGCCTCGGCCTATTTCATCTGCCTCAAGGGCATCTGCTGGCGCGAAGGCCTGCGTTTCCTGCACCAGCGCGAGCGTTTCGTCTCGGCCCTGGTGCGGCCGCTGCTGTGGCTGTTCATCTTCGCCGCCGGCTTCCGCCAGACGCTCGGCATTTCGATCATCCCGCCCTACGACACCTACATCCTCTATGATGTCTACATCACGCCCGGCCTGATCGCGATGATCCAGCTGTTCAACGGCATGCAGTCGTCGCTGTCGATGGTCTACGACCGCGAAATGGGCAATATGCGCGTGCTGCTGCTCAGCCCGTTTCCGCGCCCCTTCCTGCTGTTCGGCAAGCTGATCGCCGGCACGCTGGTCTCCGTGCTGCAAGTCTATGCCTATCTGGTCATCGCCTGGTTCTGGGGCATCGAGCTGCCGCCATCAGGTTATATCGAGGTTCTGCCGGCCCTGTTCATGGTCGGGCTGATGCTCGGCTCGCTCGGCATGCTGCTCTCCTCGCTGGTCAAGCAGCTTGAGAATTTTTCGGGCGTGATGAACTTCGTCATCTTCCCGATGTTCTTCGCTTCGTCGGCGCTCTATCCGCTGTGGCGGGTCAAGGAAGGCAGCCCGGGACTTTACTATGTCTGCCAGGCCAATCCCTTCACCCACGCGGTCGAACTGATCCGCTTCGCGCTCTATGGCCAGATCAACTGGATTTCCCTGGCCGTGACCGGTGGCTGCATGATCGTCTTCATGCTCGGCGCGATCATCGCCTACGATCCGTCGCGCGGCCTGATGTCTTTGCGCGGCGCGCCAGGAGCAGGGGCGTGATTCTGGCCGCGGGATGAAATTGGGCCGCGGTCACAACAGTTGATAATTTTACTAGACAACTCGTCTGCACGGCGAGAGGATGAGTCGCATGTCCGACTGGAACTGCGAGCTTTATCTGAAATTCGAGAGCGAGCGCGGCCAGGCGGCGCGCGATCTGCTTGCGCGAATCCCACCGCTGGCGCCGCACAAAATCGTCGATCTTGGCTGCGGGCCGGGCAATAGCGCGTCGATGCTGGCGCTCTATTTCCGCGGCGCCGACATTTGCGGCGTCGACACGTCCGAAACCATGCTTGCGGCGGCGCGCGAACGCCTGCCCTCGGCGCGTTTCATCCAGCAGGATCTGGTCGAATGGGCGCCCGAGGAGCCGGTGGACCTGATCTTCGCCAACGCCGCCCTGCATTTCGCGCCGGATCACGACAAGTTTCTGGCCAGGCTGATGGGTTTTCTCAACCCGGGCGGCGTACTCGCCGTGCAGATGCCCAATGTGCTGCAGGACGCGGCGCACGCCCTGATGCGCATGGTGGCGGTGGACGGACCCTGGACGGAAAAGCTGGCCCCCGTCGCCAAGAGCCGCGTGCTGATCGGTTCGCTCGAGGATTATTACGCCTGGGCCGCGCCCTGGTCGCGCATGGTCGATCTCTGGCAGACCACCTATGTCCATCCGCTCGACGGCGTTGACGCGATTGTCGACTGGTTTTCCGGCTCCGCCCTGCGGCCGTTCCTGGACCAGCTTGACGTCAGCGAGCGCAGCACGTTCCTCGCGCAATACCGGCAGGAGCTGGAGATGGCCTATACGCCGCAGGCCGACGGAAAAGTGCTTCTGCTCTACCCGCGCCTGT
The DNA here is from genome assembly GCA_963828185.1 of uncultured Alphaproteobacteria bacterium. GTDB lineage: Bacteria > Pseudomonadota > Alphaproteobacteria > Rhizobiales > Beijerinckiaceae > Rhodoblastus. The sequence goes on from CAWHDV010000002.1 coordinate 683,701, forward strand.
TCTTCGTCGCCCAGAGATAAGGCGGGCTGCGGTAGAGCCGCCTTGCCTTGGCCTTTTTTTCGCGGCAAAGACGCCGCCATGAGCAAGACCCTGCCCCGACTTCTCGGCTTCGCCGCTCTGGCCTGGATCGCCTCCGGCCCAACGCAGGCCGCGCCGAAAAATCCGCCGCCGCCGCCGCCGCGACCGGTGTTTCCCGGCGATTCCGCGATGGCGCCAAATGTGGCTGGACCCGCGCCGGCGAGCGAACCCGCCCCGCAAGCGGTGGCCGCCCCAAACCAGCCGGCTGCGACGCGGCAGGTCCAGGAGGACGACGTCCCCGGCTTCGCCCTCGCCGAACAGGCGGGACTGGCGGAGATTACGCGCCGATACGCCCGCCGGCACGGCTTGCCGCTGGCGCTGCTCCATCGCATCATCATGCGTGAAAGCCGTTACCACCCGCGTCTCGTCAACCGGAGTTTCTATGGCCTGATGCAGATCGCGCCAGCGACCGCGCGCTCCATGGGCTATCGCGGCTCACCGAGGGGATTGCTCGATCCCGAAACCAATCTCGCCTATGGCGCGCCCTATCTCGCCAACGCCTGGGCGCTGAGCAACGGCGACATGGACCGCGCGGTCACGCTTTACGCCTCGGGTTATTACTTCACCGCGAAACGCCGCCACATGCTCGGCCAGCTGCGCAACGCCAATTCGCCGCCGGTCGGCCCTGCACCGAGAGCCGCCGTCGTCTCGCAGGCGCCTCCTCCCCCTCCGCCGCCGCCGAACATCTTTGGCAGCCTTTTCGGGGAGCAGGTCGGTAGCTCCCGCACTACGAAGGATTCGCGGTCAGCTGGTTGTCGCAATAGCGTCCAGATGGAGAAGACGTCGCGGATCTAACCGCTCATAATTCCAGCGAGGAAGATAATCTTCGTTGGCCTCAAGGCGTTCAACCAAAGCCGCCAATTGGGTTTTATCCTCGACCCCAAGCATTGGTCTAACTCTTTCGAAATACCTTAGTGATTTTGATCGCGCGAACATTTCGATAGGCGCGCGCGATCGGTTTGAAAGATAAACAAGGGTGTCAGGATACCATAATGAAGTCCATCTAACAGATGGACTTAAATGACTTCTCAAATACAAAACGAAGTCTGCCGACATTATGTGCTTGAAATCAGGCCCGCCCTGAGACGCCCTTTGTTTAAACAAATCAGCAACAAGAGACGTGCGCCCGCATTTCAAGCGCTCATTGCGGTGATCAAACGACTTTAAGTACTCACGTAAAACAGAAAATGTGTGCATTGTCTCGTTTGTGAACTTATCAGCAAAGTAATATTCTGTTTCCATGAAAAACGCCGCCTCTTGGAAACGCTCATTTTTAATGAAGGAGGCGACACACAGCAGAAAAAGCTCCTGAATTATGAACTTCAAATTGTCACAATCTATTTCATATGACGAATGGACAACTTCTGGAACATTTTTGAAGGCCGTCAACCGCTCGAAAAAGCGATGCAACGCCTCAATCATTTCAGCAGTCGGATGGTAGGCCGCAACTGCCAAAAACAACTCCGTCAACTCATTACGATAGGCCGCAAAATCCTCAATACTTGCAACAATGACATCGTCGAAGGTCTCAATCGTTGCCCGTGTGCCCGCGATGCGGAAGGCCTCAAGACCAGTGAGAATCGTATCAAGGTATTCGACAGTGGCAGGGACGACAGCCGGACGATTGTTGCGGATTGCGTCCATTGCCCTGCGAAACGTGACCGCCGTAGCGATCTTTTGGCGGGCTTTATCCGCAATGAAGGCCGGAGGTTTTCCAAGCGGCGGCTTTACGAAAAGAGGCTTATCCCACGCCCACCGAACGAGCTTTTCAAATTCTGACGCATAGATAGTATCATCGCTCAGGTTGATAAAAATCCGCCCCTTATAGTAAGCAGGAAGGCATGGATGGCCAACTTCGTCATGCTCCCGAACGACAGCGGCAAATTTGTCCTGCTCTTTCTTAGTGTAAATTTCTGGAGTGATAATTTGGGCCTCTGTACCTGCCCCACCTTCGCGCGCATTGGATTTTTCGACATACTTCTTGTCACAAATTAGCAGCACCTTTGTCACGGTCGGGTCTGTAACCATCTGCTCCATGAATGCGTAAGCATCATGACCGGTTTTCAAATCCCATTTATCTAATTTCACGTCGACGCCCTGATTTACAAGCTCCTCAGCAAGGGACATAACCCACTGTTCGTGCTCTGGATTACTCCAGCTATACGAAATAAATAGCTTCGGCACTGAGGCAGTTATCGTTTTTGCAATTCCTGTCATGTGTATTGCCTCGCAACAATCGAATCAGAAAAAAGCCTTTTTATATAATTTGAGCCGTTTCCCGCTTCCGCCAACTTGCCTCTATACCCTTGGGATTGTGGGCAGCGCCAGCCGCCATTCGCTTTACGCCCTCGACGCGGCGGTTGCATTCGGTAACCGTGACCTTCCAGCGACGGACACCATTACGTCTTCCGCCCCTTGTGCCGCCAGCTTCCGCCGCCTTTCGGCCCTTCCGCCTGGCGCGGCCTGGCCTCGCCGCCGCCGAAATTATGCGGGCCCATGTCTTCGTCGGTGGGTTTTCGCACCCGCGACGGCAGATTGGCGGAATCGCCGTATTTCTTGTCGCCGCGAAACGCCCCGCCGCCGGCCTCGACATCGGCCTGCCTCGCCAAGGGATCGTCGGACAGGGTCAGCTCCACCGATTGCAGCCGCTTGATCTCGTCGCGCAGCCGCGCCGCCGTCTCGAAATCGAGGTCGGCCGCCGCCGCCCGCATTTTTTTCTCGAGATCCGCGATCGTGGCCTGGAAATTATGGCCGATGGCCGGCGCCGACAGGCCTCGATCCACCGACACATGGTCCTGCTCATAGACCGAGCCGAGGATGTCGGCGATGCCGCGCTTGATGCTGGCCGGCGTAATGCCGTGCTGTTCGTTCCAGGCCATCTGCTTTTCGCGCCGCCGCCGCGTCTCGGCCATGGCGCGGTCCATCGAGCCGGTGATCTTGTCGGCGTAAAGGATCACCTTGCCGTCGACGTTGCGCGCGGCGCGGCCGATGGTCTGCACCAGCGACGTCTCGCTGCGCAAAAACCCTTCCTTGTCGGCGTCGAGAATCGCCACAAGCGCGCATTCCGGAATATCGAGGCCTTCGCGCAGGAGATTGATGCCGACCAGCACGTCGAAGGCGCCGAGGCGCAGGTCGCGGATGATCTCGATGCGCTCGATCGTGTCGATGTCGGAATGCATGTAGCGGACGCGAACGCCATTCTCGTGCAGATATTCGGTGAGGTCCTCGGCCATGCGCTTGGTCAGCACCGTCACCAGCGACCGATAGCCTTTTTGCGCCATCTCGCGCGCCTCGCCGAGCAGGTCGTCGACCTGGCTGCGCGCGGGACGCACTTCCACCGGCGGGTCGATCAGGCCGGTCGGGCGGATCACCTGCTCGACGAAGACGCCGCCGGTCTGGTTCATCTCCCAGTCGCTCGGCGTGGCCGAGACATGCACTGATTGCGGCCGCATCGCGTCCCATTCCTCGAAGCGCAAGGGACGGTTGTCGAGGCAGGACGGCAGGCGGAAGCCATATTCGGCCAGCGTCGCCTTGCGGCGAAAGTCGCCGCGATACATGCCGCCGATCTGCGGCACGGTGACATGGCTTTCGTCGGTGAAGACGAGAGCGTTGTCGGGCAGGTATTCGAACAGGGTCGGCGGCGGCTCGCCGGGCCGGCGGCCGGTGAGATAGCGCGAATAATTCTCGATGCCGGCGCAGACGCCCGTGGCTTGCAGCATTTCGAGATCGAACAGGGTGCGCTGCTCCAGCCGCTGCGCCTCCAGCAAGCGGCCCGCGCCGTGCAGCTCCGTCAGTCGCGCGCGAAGCTCCGACTTGATGCCGTCGACCGCCTGCAACAGCGTCGGGCGCGGCGTGACATAATGCGAATTGGCGTAGATCTTGACCAGTTCGAGGTCCTGCGTCTTCTTGCCGGTCAGCGGGTCGAACTCGGCGATCCCCTCCACTTCGTCGCCGAAGAAGGAAATGCGCCAGGCGCGATCCTCGTAGTGGGCGGGGAAGACTTCGACCGTGTCGCCCCGGACGCGGAACACGCCGCGCGAAAAATCCGGCGTGCGCTTGTATTGCAGTTCGACCAGATCCTTGAGCAATTGCCGCTGGTCGAGTTTTTCGCCGAGTTTCACCGAGAAGGTCATGGCGGTGTAGGTTTCGACCGACCCTATGCCGTAGATGCAGGAGACGGAGGCGACGATGATCACGTCGTCGCGTTCGAGCAGGGCGCGGGTGGCGGAATGACGCATCCGGTCGATCTGCTCGTTGATGGTCGACTCCTTCTCGATGAAGGTGTCGGTGCGCGGCACATAGGCTTCTGGCTGGTAATAATCGTAATAGGAGACGAAATATTCCACCGCGTTGTTGGGAAAGAAGCTCTTGAACTCGCCGTAAAGCTGGGCGGCGAGGGTCTTGTTCGGCGCCAGGACCAACGCGGGACGCTGGGTGCGGGAAATCACCTGCGCCATGGTGAAGGTCTTGCCCGAGCCGGTGACGCCCAGCAGCACCTGGTCGCGCTCGCGCGCCGCCACGCCCGCCACAAGCGCCTCGATGGCGCGCGGCTGGTCGCCCTCGGGCTGGTATTCCGAAACGAGATCGAATTTCACGCCGCCTTCGGATTTTTCCGGCCGCTCCGGGCGGTGCGGCGTCCAAGGTTTCGCCTCGCTGAAATTGGGATCGCCCTTTTCCAGCAATTGCTGCAAGATTTCCGCTGTCGCGCCTGACGGAGTGATGAAATCTTCGCGCGGCGGGGCGCGCCGGCGCGGCCTTTCCCGCTCCATCGACGGTTCCTGCCCCAGGCCAAGGCGCGCCGCCTCCGCTTCGTCCACCCGCTCGGGCAGGAATGGCGACGCGGCTTCCGCAAAGCCCTGGCTTACAAGGGCCGGGTTGAGCAAAGCCGCGAGATGGTCGCCAAGCGGCCGCACCTCGGGTTTCGAAGCCTTGCCGCCGCCGCGTGAAGTAGGTTTTTTCGCCATCCCGGCAATATGGGCCGGGGAGGCGATTCTGAAAAGGGCGCGCCGCGCGCTTGCCGGCCAGCCCAGGCTTCTCTAACCTGCGTCGGGCATGCGGCGCAGGAGGCTATGTTGGGCGACAATGGCGCTCCGCAGCGCGCGGAAGTCGAAGCGGAACTGCAACGCATTCTCTCCGCGCCGGATTTGGTGAAAAATCGCGGCGCGTCGAGTTTTTTGAAGTTCGTCGTCGAGGAGACGCTCGCCGGGCGCGGCGACCGGCTGAAGGCCTTCACCATCGCCACCATGGTTTTCGCGCGCGACGCCAGTTTCGACGCGCAATCCAATTCGGCGGTGCGGGTGCAGGCGATGCGCCTGCGCGCCCTGCTGCAAAGCTATTACGCCGAGGCGGGAGCGGGAAACCCCGTCCGCATCGTCTTGCGCACGGGGTCCTACCGGCCGGCCTTCGTGCGCGTCGGCGACGAATCGCCGCCTCAGCCCGAATGGCCCGCGACGCAAGCCTTTCCTCGCCGGCGCGTCGCGGCTTTGGCCGCGCTGGCGATGCTGATTTGCGCCTTGGCGCTCTGGCTGTCGGTGCGACCGGCGGCGCCGCCCGCGTCCGAAGCCGCCGAAGCGCCGCCGGTCCCGACCCTGGTGGTCGAGCGGCCCGATCCTCCGCCCGCCGGCCCCGGCGGCGCCTATGCCGCGCGTCTGCTCGACCTGGTCGAAACCGAGCTGGGCGCCTCCGACAATCTGACGATCAGCAAATCCGCCGCCGCACAGGAATTTTACGCCCTGACCCTGCGGCCCATACCGGTCGAGGACGGCCGCTTCGACCTCGCCTTCGAACTGCTGCGCCAGCCGGCGGCCGTGCTGGTCTGGTCGAAGAATTTTCCCGCCGTCGACATCGCCGACGCGGCGCAGATGCGCAGGATCAGCCATTCTCTTTCCCAGACCGTCGGCGACGCCTATGGCGTGGTCGATCTCGATGCGATCCGCCATCTCACGGAGTTCGACGGCGTGCCGCGCGGCTTCAATTGCACGCTTTGCGCCTTCGCCTTCATGAAGAACCAGACCATGGACCGGCTGCGCGTCGCCCGCGAATGCCTGGAGCTCGCCGTCAAGGCCCATCCGCGCGACGCGGGCGCCACGTCGCTGCTGGCGATCCTGCTGGCGAATTTCTACGTCTATGGCCTGCCGGAAAACCAGGGCGAAGACGATCTGCTTCGCGCCGGGCAATTGGCGCAGGCGGCCTACGATCTCGCCCCCGACCGCGCGCGCTCGTCGTTCGCCCTGTTCGTCACCCGCTTTTACGCCAAGCGCTTCGACGACGGTTTTCGGCTCGGGCGCAAGGCTTTGGAGATCAATCCGGACTCGTGGCTGTTTGCGCGCGCCGTCGGCTCCGCCTGGATCGCCCGCGCCGATTACGACCAGGGCCTCGCTTTGCTGGCGCCGGTCGAGCAGGACGCCGGCGACGCCAGCGCCGCCGTCGCGTCGGTCGCCCTGGCCGACTACATGCGCGAAAATTTCGCCGCGGTGGCGGATCTGCTCGGCCGGCCGGGCGCGGGTGACCGCGCCCTAGGCCTGACCTTGCAGATCGCCCTGTGCCAGAAACAGCGCGACATCGCCTGCGCCCGCCGCGCCGCCGCGAGCTTGCGGCTGAACTTTCCCGGCGTCGCCCGCGACATGGACGCAGCCTTCGAACGCGCCGGCTTTGCCGATCCGATCCGCAGGAAGTTGCTCGACGACCTGACCGCCGCAGGTTTCTTCAGCGGGGGAGGCGAATGAAGGGTTACCGCACATTAACGAAGAATTAGCTCAACTTTTTGATTTATAATAGTTTTTTTCGCAAGTAACACGTACTAACTCTTGTGACGTAGCGGTATGTCACGACGTTCGGCATTGAACGACCGATCAGGACGGGTCGGACGGGAAAGGAGCGCAGGTTGTCGCTGCGCCTGGGCCGGACGCAAGAGGAAGCAAGATGGACAAGCATCTGGAACGGGCGCTGATCGAAACCTATTTCGCCATGGCGGAATTCGATCAGCAAAAATTCGCGCCCGGCTGGCCCGGCGGCGCGGCTGACACAGAGGCGCTCGCCAGCTCCCTGGCCGCCGCCCGCTCGGCGCTGGAGGCTTCGCTGCGCCAGGCGCGCGAAATTCTCACGGGCGGCGCGTCGAAATCCTCGCCCTGACAATTCACCGCTTGCGCCAGCTCCCGCTGGACAAAAGCCTGTAAAGCACGGCTGCGCCGCCGCCTGAGAGGGCCTCCATGGAATAACCGATTTCCGAATCGCCGAGGCCGAGCATGGCGGTGGCGAAGGCCAGGCCGGCGCTTATGGCCGCTCCGGTCAGGCCATAGGCCGCCAGCCCGCGAAAGCGCTTCATGTTGCAGAACTTATGGGTCAGCCACAGATTGAAAGCGAGATTGGAGCTGATGACGAAAATCGACCAGGCGAGCGAGAGCGGCTCGAACCAGCCGCCACCGGCGCCTTTGAGCAGGCCTTTCGCGGCCGGCTCCAGGGCGGTGGGCATGGCGGCGATGGAATCGTGCTGCGGATGGCCGATGAGGGTCAAAGCCGCGACGACGCAGGTGGCCGCGGCGCAGGCGGCGAATCCCGCCCAGCGCGACCAGGGCGCGGCTTCATGCGCCGGCGTCGCCCCGTTATTCCGCGCGCCGGACGAAGCCTTGTCGTCGCCGAGGAGGTGCGCGCGCTGCTCCGGCGTCAGCGCCACGTCGCAAGACATGATCGCCGGCGCAGCGTTTTTTTTGGGCGCGGCAACGCCGCGTCGTCCGAACTGGGCTGCCTGGGTCATGCCGCCATGATGCGGGCAAGAGTTTAAAAAAGTCTGCGCGGCGGGATTCCTCAAGGGAGCGTTCATGCGGCCTTCATCCGCGGAATTGTTTAGTTTAACAACAGATTCTTGAGGCTGCGAGGACGCCGGACATGACCGCGCGGGACGAAAGACAGGGCTTTGTCGCGCTGGCCCGATTCGGCTTCGGCGCGCGCGGCGATGGCGACCTCGCCTCGGCCAGCCTCGATCCGCGCGGTTTTTTGCGCGCCGAGCTGGAGCAACCCGGCGCGGCGCTTTTGTCGGGACCGGGCCTTCCCGACGGCGACACGGCGCTGCGGACCCTTTTCACCGAGGAAGACGCGCGCAAGCAAGAGCGGGAACGGCTGGCGCGCGAAATCGCCGCGCAAAAGCCAGACCAGCCGATGCCGCCAAATCCTCCGCGACCGCCCTCCCCCGACCAGCTGTTTTACCGCGCCGACGCCCATGCCCGGTTCATTCGCGCCTATATGGCGCGCGCCGGCCTGGTCGAAAGGCTGGTCGCCTTCTGGTCGAACCACTTCGCCATTTCCATCGCCAAGGGCGGCCCCGCCCGTTCAGCCGCCGGCGCCTTCGAGCGCGAGGCGATCCGTCCTTTCGTGCTCGGCCGTTTCTCCGACATGTTGCTGGCTGTCGAAAGCCACCCGGCCATGCTGTTCTATCTCGACAACCAGCAAAGCCTCGGCCCGGATTCGCTCGTCGGCCAAAGGCAGAAGCGTGGCCGCAACGAAAACCTCGGCCGCGAGATCCTGGAATTGCATACGCTCGGCGTCGATGGCGGCTACAGCCAGTCCGACGTGATCGCCCTTTCGAACATGCTCACCGGCTGGCGTTTTGCCGGGCGAGACGGGAGACTGGGGCCGCCTGGCTCGTTCATTTTCCAGGCCAATATCCACGAGCCCGGCGCGCAAAGACTGCTCGGAGTCGATTTCCCGCAGAACGGCCAGGACCAGGCGAAAGACGCCCTGCGCTCGCTCGCGCGGCGCCCGCAGACCGCGCGCCATATCGCCACCGGACTGGCGAGGCATTTCGTCGCCGACGCGCCGCCGCAGGCCCTGGTCGATCGGCTCGCGCGGACCTTCGCCCAATCCGACGGCGATCTTCGCGCGGTCACGCTAGCGCTGATCGATTGGCCGCAAGCCTTTTCCGCGCCGCCGGCCAAGATGCGCGACCCCTGGCAATTTTGCGTCGCGAGCGCCCGGCTGCTTGGCCATGCGCCTGATGACGCCGGTCCCGTGCTCTCGAGCCTGTCGCAACTCGGGCAGCCCTTGTGGGGGCCGCCCGGCCCCAACGGCTTTTCCGACGACTCCGCCGCCTGGGCCTCGCCGCAGGGGATGAAGGTCCGCCTGGATCTCGCCGCGCAATGGGCCAATCGCCTGCGCGAACCGCCCGATCCGCGCGACTTGCTGGAATCAGCCTTCGGCGCCGCCGCTTCGCCGGAAACGCGGCAAACCGTCGCCCGCGCCGAAACCAGGGCGCAGGGCCTCGCGCTCCTCCTGATGGCGCCGGAGGCGCAAAGACGATGATTTTTTCCGCCAGCCGCCGCCAAGTGAATCGGCGAGAAGCCCTGATCGGCTCGGCCAGCCTTTTCGTCGCCGCGCACCTGCCGCGACTGGCCAGCGCCGCCACGCGCGACCCGCGCCTGATCGTCATCATCTTGCGCGGCGCCCTCGATGGCCTGGCGGCTGTCGCGCCGATCGGCGATCCGGATTATCGTCCGCCAGCGCGGCGGCCTCGCCTTGCAAACCTCCGGCGACAAGCCCGCTTTGCCGCTCGATGCGCTTTTCGCGCTCAATCCGGCCCTGCCGACATTCAAGCGGCTTTACGACGCGAAACAGGCGCTGTTCGTGCAGGCCGTCGCCACGCCCTATCGTGAGCGCTCGCATTTCGACGGCCAGGACGTGCTGGAAAGCGGCCAGCCCGGACCGGGTTTTACGCGTGATGGCTGGCTTAACCGGTTTATTGGCGCCTTGCCGCATGGCGGCGCCCGCGCGACCGGAGACGGGCTTTCTTCCGCCCGCGGCGCCCGCGCAACCGGAGAAGGACTTGGCGTTGGCGCGCTTGGCGTTGGCGCGACCACGCCGCTGATCCTGCGCGGCGCGGCGCCTGTCCTGGGCTGGGCGCCGCAAAATATCGCGCCCGCCTCCGGCGATCTCGCCTCCCGCCTGCTCGACCTCTACGGCCAGCGCGATCCCGCGCTGCAAAAAGCGCTGGCCGAGGGCCTGCGCGTCGAGACGCTGGCGCGCAACAGCGGCATGGGCGGCGGCGAGCGCCCCAGGGGCGGGGCGGATTCCATCCCCGGCATGCGGCAGGCGGCGCAGGGCGCGGCGCGGCTGATGCGCGCCCCAGACGGGCCGCGCGTCGCGGCTTTGTCGTTCGAGGGTTGGGACACCCACGCCAACGAAGGCCCGCTCAGTGGGCGGCTGGCGCAACTCCTCGCCGGCCTCGACGGCGCCTTCGACGAATTGCGCTCCGGCCTCGGCGACGTCTGGGGCTCGACCATCGTCGTCGCCATGACGGAATTCGGCCGCACCGTGCGCGTCAACGGCACGGCGGGCGCCGATCACGGCGTCGGGACGCTGGCGCTGCTGGCGGGCGGCGCGCTGAGGGGCGGACGCGGCGTTTATGACTGGCCGGGCCTCGCCGACGCGAAGCTTTACCAGAATCGCGACCTCATGCCGACGACCGACCTGCGCGCGGTGCTCAAGGGAGTTTTGGCGGAGCATTTTGGGGCGCCGGCGGGGATGTTGGGCTCCACGGTTTTTCCCGACAGCGTGGCGGTCAAGCCAATGGCGGGGCTTTTGGCGTAAGGCGCCGATCGCCCAGGCGCCTGCGTCAAATTCCACTCCCCGCTTCAGAAAAAGCGGGATCGCCCGGCATGGCGGAGGCGCCTCCCGTATAGCCATTGCCGTGGATCGACCGTCTCGCGAGCCTTGCAAACAAAATGACATTTTGAACGCGGGGCGTTTCGTCGGCGCAGCGCGCGGCGACGGGTCCGTCGATCGAGAGACCGTCAAAAAAGAACGAAGGACGCACACGGAAAATACTGCATATTTCCCCGCAATATACGCGCATCGATCCGCTGGAAGCCGCTTTCGTATTTTCGCAGTTGAAGAAGCGAAATTGCGAGGGAGTGGGCCAGCTGCGCCTGGGTCATGTCGAGAAACAAGCGCGTCCGACGCACACGCATGCCAACATGCTGATCAATCATTGCGGTGGTGGGCTTCGCCATTTTTCTTTCCCATCATCGTCAAGCGCCGGCGGCATCGTTCATGATCGAACGGTTCCGATATAATCTCACGGGATTGCGGTTCAATGTGGAAAAAGTCACGCGAGACGCACATTCGGCGCGGGAAAGCGCGACGCCGGCCGACCCAAAATTCCAGCTTCCCTTTTTTGCGCCTCGCATTAAGGTCGCGCCGAAATCACGTTTTCAGGACGACCCATGGCCTTTATCGCCGACGCCCTTTCTCGCGTAAAACCTTCCGCCACCATCGCCGTCACCCAGAAGGCGCGGGAACTCAAGGCGCAGGGGCGCGAGATCATCAGCCTGTCGGTCGGCGAGCCGGATTTCGGCACGCCGGACAATATCAAGGCCGCCGCGATCGAGGCGATCCGTCGCGGCGAGACCAAATACGGCCCGGTGGCCGGAATCGCGCCGCTGCGCGAAGCCATCGCGCAAAAATTTTTCCGCGAAAACGGGCTCAAATACAGCCCCTCGCAGTGCATCGTCGGCACGGGCGGCAAGCAGATCCTGTTCAACGCGCTGATGGCGAGCCTCAACCCCGGCGACGAGGTGATCGTCTCGGCGCCGTACTGGGTGTCCTATCCGGAAATCGTCGCGCTCTGCGGCGGCACGGCGGTCATCGTCGAGACGAAGCCCGAGGATTCCTACAAGCTCCAGCCCGAGACGCTTGAGAAGGCAATCACCTCGCGTACAAAATGGGTGATCTTCAATTCGCCGTCCAATCCTTCCGGCGCCGCGTACACGCGCGACGAATTGCAGGCGCTGACCGACGTGTTGCTGCGCCATCCGCAGGTCTGGATCCTCACCGACGACATGTACGAGCATCTGGTTTATGGCGATTTCGTCTATACGACGCCGGCGCAGGTCGAGCCCGAGCTTTATGACCGCACCCTGACGATGAATGGCGTGTCGAAGGCCTATGCCATGACCGGTTGGCGCATCGGCTACGCGGCCGGACCGGAAAAGCTGATCCGGGCGATGGACATGATCCAGGGCCAGCAGACCTCGGGCGCCTGCTCCATCGCCCAATGGGCGGCGGTCGAGGCGCTGAACGGCCCGCAGGATTTCATCACCGGGAGTCGGAAAATTTTCGAGGGACGGCGCGATCTCGTCGTCTCCATGCTCAACCAGGCGGCGCACCTTTCCGCGCATCGGCCGGAAGGCGCGTTCTACGTCTTTCCGTCCTGCGCCGAGGCGATCGGCAGGACCTCGGCGGGCGGCAGGAAGATCGCGAGCGACGCCGATTTCGTCACGTCGCTGCTGGAGGAACAGGGCGTCGCGGTGGTGCAGGGCTCGGCATTCGGCATGGGGCCGAATTTCCGCGTCAGCTACGCCACCTCCAATGCCGCGCTGGAAAAAGCCTGCGCCAGGATACAGGATTTTTGCGCTTCGTTGCGCTGAAGCGAATAAGGGAGACGGCGATGAAAACGAGGCGTCTTGATTTTGCGGCCGTCCTTTGCGGTCTCGCGCTGGCGCTGATTCCACGCGCCGGCGCCGCGCAGGACATCACCGCCGGACAGGGCTATCGCGAATTGCGCGGCGTCCTGATCCAGCATGGCTGGAAGCCCAACGCCGCCTATGGCCTGAAACGAGTCAATTCCGGCGCGCCGCTCTATCGTTATCCCGAAGTCATCTGCGGCCCTAAACTCTGCCGCGCGAAATGGCGCGATCACGCCGGCCATGAGCGCGCGATCATGATTTTACGCGCCTTCGGCGACCAGGAATATCGCGTCGCGCCGCAGCAGTGAGGGCGTTTTCAGGCTCGACAGCCGCGCCACGCCACAAGATGTTCGATATTCCGACTGATTTTAAACGGTATTTTCGGCGAAAAGCGCATTGTCATAAAAAATCTATGGTGCGGCGCAACAAAAGCGCTTGACATTTTGTGCGTCGCAACATAAATTTCGAACTGTAGAGCGGGCCTCGCCTGTTCTGCATGCCCTCCTTGGGCGTTTCCTCCCTAGACTTGGGCCGCTGGTTCTTCCGGCGGCCTTTTTTTCGTTCAGACGGCAAGAAGCCCGGAAAGACCGGCGCACAGCCGGCGCGGAGGCAGGTCGGCATATTCGTCGGGCGCGCCGGTCCGGTTGATCCACACCGCGTGGAAGCCGAATTTGGCGGCCCCCGCCACGTCCCAGCGATTGGAAGACTGGAAGGAAACCTGGTCGGGACCGACGCCGTAGCGATCGCAAGCCATCTGGTAGATCGCCGGCGCGGTCTTGAAGATTTTCAGCGCGTCGGCCGAGAGTGGCGGATCCAGCAGGTCCTGCAGTCCCGCCGAACGGACGGCGCGCTCCAGCGCCGCCGACGTCCCGTTTGACAGGATCACGGTTTTCGCGCCCTGCGCCCGCAGCGCCGCCAGGGTCGGCGCGACATCGGCATAGGCGTCGAGCGTCTCGTAGGCTTTCAGAAGGGTTTTTCGCGCCTCGTCGGAAATGCCGCCGCAACGCGCCGCCGCGAAATCGAGCGCATCTTGCGTCAGCAGGTCGAAATCGCGGTAGGCGCCCATCAAGGAGCGCGTCCACGTGTATTCAAGCTGTTTCGTGCGCCAAAGCTCGGACAGGCGCTCGGCCTGCGGCCCCACGAGGTCGCGATGCCGCGCGACGGCGGAATGCACGTCGAACAGAGTGCCATAGGCGTCGAAAACATAGACGGGAAACAGCAATTCCGCCTCCCCTGGATCGTTACGCTCGTCCCCGCAGCCGAAATCCGCAGGGAAACGGCATTACAGGGCCACCGCGAAATCCGCTTCCGTCTTGGCCTTTATCTCGTCCACCGTGACGCCATCGGCCAGCTGGAGCAGCTTCACGCCGCCGGCGCCATGCTTGTCGATGGAAAAGACGCCGAGATCGGTGATCAGCAGGTCGACCACTTTCGCGCCGGTCAGCGGCAAGTTGCAAGCGTGCAGGAATTTCGGGCCGTCCTTGGCGACATGCTCCATGACGACCACGACCTTTTTCACCCCGGCGACGAGATCCATCGCGCCGCCCATGCCCTTGACCATCTTGCCCGGAATCATCCAGTTGGCGAGATCGCCGTTCTCGGCCACCTGCATGGCGCCGAGGATCGACAGGTCGATATGGCCGCCGCGGATCATGGCGAAGGAATTGGCCGAGGAAAAATAGCTCGTCGTCGGCAATTCGGTGATCGTCTGCTTGCCGGCGTTGATGAGGTCGGGGTCCTCCTCGCCCTCATAGGGGAAAGGCCCCATGCCGAGCATGCCGTTCTCGCTTTGCAATTGCACGCTCATGCCGGGCGGGATGAAATTGGAGACGAGCGTCGGAATGCCGATGCCGAGATTGACGTAAAAACCGTCGCGCAGCTCTTTCGCGGCGCGTTCGGCCATCTGGTCGCGGGTCCAGGCCATCAGACTTCTCCTCCCGTCGCCGCCATCGGGCTGGTGTGTTTTCGCGTGGTGCGCTGCTCGATGTGTTTCTTCGAATCCGACACGCGCACGATGCGCTGCACGTATATGCCCGGCGTATGGATCTCGTCGGGGTTGATCTCTCCAGCCTGGAACAGGTGCTCCACCTCGACGATGGTGATTTTTCCCGCGGTGGCCATCATCGGATTGAAATTGCGCGCGGTCTTGCGGAAGACCAGGTTGCCTTCCGTGTCGCCCTTCCAGGCGTGGACGATCGAGACGTCGGCGACCAGCCCGGTCTCCATGACGTAGTTCTCGCCGTCAAACACCCGGGTTTCCTTGCCCTCGGCGACCAGCGTGCCGTAGCCGGTCTTGGTGTAGAAGGCGGGAATGCCGGCGCCGCCGGCGCGGATGCGCTCGGCCAGCGTGCCCTGCGGGTTGAATTCGATCTCGAGCTCGCCGCCGAGATATTGCTGGGCGAAAAGCTTGTTCTCGCCGACATAGGACGAGATCATCTTCTTCACCTGTTTCGTCTCCAGCAGCACACCGAGGCCGATGCCGTCGACGCCGGCGTTATTCGAGATGAAGGTCAGGTTTTTCGCGCCCAATTCCTTCACCGCCTCGATCAGCGCCTCGGGAATGCCGCAAAGGCCGAAACCGCCGGCCATCAAGGTCATCCCGTCCTTGACCAACCCGGCCATGGCGGCCCTGGCGTCTGGAAAAACTTTCTTCATGAGCGAATCCCGCTGCTTGAAATCCTGTTGCAGCGCAACCATAGAGCCGTCCCACGCCGCGGTCTAGCGTTTGCGCAGCGCCACGACCCATCCGGGAACATCGGCGCCGCGGTCCTTGCGCGTCGAGGCGGCGGAGATTTCGGCTGCCTCGAAGCCGTTTTTCTCCGCCGTCTCGCGCAAATAGTCGGAACCGTGCGAAAAGCGGAGGTCCCGGCCGACGAAAAACCCCTGTCCGTCGCCGCTTTGAGCGGTGAAAGCGACAAGGCCGCCAGAAACGAGGACGCGCGCCAAGGCTGAAAGGACGGGATCGAGATCGCCGATATAGACGAAGACATCGGCGGCGACGGCGAGATCAGCGCCGGCCTTCGGGCTCGCCGCGCAAAAATTCGACGAGGTCGGCGACCGCGAGCCGATCGTAGAGATTTTTCGACCGCGCCTGTTCGATCATCGCGGGAGACAGGTCCACCCCGGTCATTTTCCGCGCTTTGTCGCGGAAATGCTGGGCGAAAAGCCCGGCGCCGCAGCCAAGATCGAGCACATCGGCGAAAAGGCGCCCCGGGGCCGCGCGCTCCAGCGCCGCGCACAGGATTTGCGGCCCGCGATAGGAAAGCGTCCCGACAAGGTGGCGGTCGAATTTCGCCGCATATTGGTCAAAAAGCGTTTTTACATAGGCCTCCGGCGCGGCGGACATGGCGAGGACGCCGAGTTGCGCCAGGCACAGGCCGGCGCCGAGCGCATCGTCGCTGTCGAGCGCGCGGACCCTGGAATAGGCGTCGATGGCTTCCATGCGGCGGCCGAGCGATTCGAGCGCCTGCGCCAGGGCGAACCAGGCGGGAGGCCATTGGGGGACGAGATCGAGCGTCTGGGTAAAGAGATCGCGCGCGGCTTCGAAATCGCCGCTTTCGGCGGCGCCGAGACCCCACTGGAAACGGCGGTCGGCGGCGAGATCGCCAGAGGAGCGCAAGTTGGTCATGTTGGAGGGTCCGGTTTTTACGGCTTTTAAAGCATATCGACGGAGAGTCGGGAAGAAGATCGGCCCATTGGACGCCGAAAAGAACGTCGATCCTGGAAATCCATTCAGTTTGCGTTCAGGCGCATATTGGCATGGTGCGGTCAAGCTGGTTCACGAATTGCGGCCAGAAGCGAAACGACCGCCTCGCAGAGTCATTATGGTTGAGAGGAGAAAAGCATGAATACCTTGAAGAAATCCCTGATCGGAGCAGTGGCCGCCTTGACGCTCGGCCTGTCGTTTTCGACGCCGGCTTCGGCCTGGGGCTATGGTCCCGGTCCGGCGATCGGCCTCGGCATCCTTGGCGGCGCGGTGCTCGGCGCCGCCGTCGCCAATTCCGCCAACGGGCCCGCTTATGGCCCCGGCCCCAACTGCTGGCTCGAACGCCGTCCGGTCTATGACGAAGACGGAAACTTCATCGGCCGCCGCCGCGTGCGCGTCTGCCGCTGACCCGTTCCCTCCCAGGACGAAAAAGCCCCGCTCGCGCGGGGCTTTTTTGTTGTCGCGTCAGTGCGAGAACAGCACCGGCAGCGTCATGTGCTTGAGCATGTAGCGCGAGCCGCTGCCGCGCGAGAACAATGGATAGCCGCCGCCGCCGAAGGCGCCGATCGCCAGGAAGTCGGCGCCATGTTCGGCGGTGCGGTTGAGCAGCGCATCCATCAGGCCGATTTCGCTCAAGGCCAGTTGTTCGGGCCGCGCCGCGATCCTGTGCGCGGCGAGGTGGGCGACGGCGAGATGCAGCGATTCCTTCTGGTCGGCGATCGCCTGCGCGTCGCCCGGCTTCGACAGGCCGACGACCAGGGCCTCGGCGCTCTTGGCGACCAGTTGCATGCCGTCGCGAAAGCCGCGCGCCGAGCAGCGCGAATCGGACCAGGCGAAGATCGGCCGCTTGCCGATCGCCGCAAATTCGCCGGCGAAGGGCGCGACCAGGACCGGCCTGCCGGAATTGACGATCACCTGTTCGGCGAGATCGGGCGGCGTCAGCGGATCGCCGCCTTGCGGCTGGCCGAGCACGACCATGTCGAAGTGGCGGGAGAGAGCGACAAGATGATGCACGATTTCGCCGTCATCGCCGCGCGCAAGGTCTTTCCACTCGGCTTCGCCGCCTTTGGTCGCCTCGGCGAAAGCCGCGCGGCTGGCGGCGGCCGCGGCGGCGTATTCCGCCGCTCCCTCCTCGCCCGCCGGAGCGATCCGCGCGAAAACTCCGGTGAGCCGCGCGCCATTCTGGCGCGCAACGGAGGCCGCGAGTTTGAGGCGCATGTCGCTCCGCGCGTCGCCGCTCAGATGGACCAGGAGATTGCATAGGGACATGGCGGATTGCGCTTTCTTTGCGCCGCGCGGAAACGCGCGGTCAGGCTTGGCGTTGGAGAAACGGATTATGCGCCCTTTCGGCGCCAATCGTGCTCAGCGGACCATGGCCGCTGATGAAAGTCATGGCGTCGTCGAGCTTCATGAGCTTGGTCTCGATCGAACGCATCAGCGTCTCGGTGTCGCCGCCCGGCAGGTCGGTGCGGCCGACCGAGCCCTCGAAGATCACGTCGCCGACGAGGCAGAACTGCAACGGCTTGTTGACGAAAACCACGCTGCCCGGCGTGTGGCCGGGACAATGCAGCACATCAAACCGCGCGTCGCCGAAAGTCACGTCTTCGCCCTCGACAAGCCAGCGATCCGGCGTGACATTGCGGCAGGCGAAACCGAAACGACCCGCGTCGGCTTCGAGCCCGTCGAGCAGGAATTTGTCGTGGATATGCGGACCCTCGATCGGCGCGCCGAGGATTTCGCGCAATTCCGCCGCGCCGCCGGCGTGATCGGCATGGCCGTGGGTCAGAAATATTTTTTCGACCTTCGCCCCGGTCTGCTCGATGGCGCGCCTGATCAGCGGGATGTCGCCGCCCGGATCGACCACCGCCGCCAGCTTGGTCGTCTCGCAAATGAGGATGGTGCAATTTTGCTGGAAAGGCGTAACCGGAACAATGGCGACCTTGATCTGCGACATGGCATTCCCCCGTGCGCCGCCATGATAGCGTCAGGCGCGCGCCCCGGCCAGAAAATACGGCGCGACTTCAAAATCACAAACCGGGCCTTGCGCTAAAACATAGTCATTTGCCCTGCCATGGCCGAGTTTGCGCCCATCTGGCCCGGGCGCAACCCAAGCCCTTAATTGCACCGGGGAATATTCTCCTCTAGCATGGCGATTCCCCTTCATGGGAAGACGCCTGAGGCGACGACGTCCGGCCGCCTCCACCGCGTTTATACTTAAGTTTGTGCGACACATGTCGGGTGCGAGGGTCACAATGAACCGGTATACTTATCATTTCTTCGAAATGGCCCAGATGGCCATGGCCCCCGCCCGCGCCATGTCGGACCTGACGCGCATGACGTTCAAGAATCCGGCCAACCCGATGACCTACACCTCCGTCGGGCGCAATCTCGCCGCCTCGGCGGAATTGTTCGAGCGCATGACGCGCCGCTATGGCAAGCCGGCCTTCAGTCTCGACAAGACCTCCGTCAACGGCCAGGAAGTCGAGATCGAAGAGGAAATCGTCTGGCAGCGCCCCTTCTGCAGCATGTTGCATTTCAAGCGCCATTTCCTGCCGGGGGAGGCGGCGAACCAGCCGCGCCTGCTGATTGTCGCGCCCATGTCGGGCCATTACGCCACGCTTTTGCGCGGCACGGTCGAAACTTTCGTGCAGACGCACGACGTCTACATCACCGACTGGGTCGACGCGCGTCTGGTGCCGATGAGCCTGGGCAAATTCGATCTCGACGACTACATCGATTATGTCGCCGACATGTTCCGGTTTCTGAACGAGGCCGGCGGCCCTCCCTTCCATGTCCTGGCGGTCTGCCAGCCGTCGGTGCCAGTGCTCGCGGCGGTGGCGCGGATGGAGGCTGAAAACAGCCCGCATGTCCCCGCCTCGATGACGCTGAAAGGCGGCCCGATCGACACCCGCCGCAGCCCGACCGCCGTCAACAAGCTGGCGGAAAAGCGCGGACCGGCCTGGTTCCGCAGCAATTGCATCCATGTCGCGCCCTTCCCCTATCCAGGCGTCGGACGGCAGGTCTATCCCGGCTTTCTGCAGCTTTCCGGCTTCATGGCGATGAACTTCGACCGCCATGTCAACGCCCATCTCGAAATGTTCAACCATCTCGTCGAGGGCGACGGCGATTCGGCGGAAAAGCACCGCGATTTCTACGACGAATATCTCGCGGTGATGGACCTGACGGCCGAATTCTACCTGCAGACCATCGACGCGGTTTTCGTGCATCACTCCTTGCCGAAGGGCGAAATGAAGCATCGCGGCGAACTGGTCGATCTCAAGGCCATCCGCCGCGTCGGGCTGATGACCGTGGAAGGCGAGAAGGACGATATTTCCGGCGTCGGCCAGACCGAGGCCGCGCAGGATCTTTGCGTCAATATCCCGCCCGAGTTGCGCCTGCATTATTTGCAGAAGGACGTCGGCCATTACGGCGTGTTCAACGGCTCGCGATTCCGCAAGGAAATCGCCCCGCGCGTCTGCGCCTTCCACGCCAGGGTGGAGGCGAACCGGCCAACCTGACCGGCTCGCGCTCGCTCACGCCGCCGCGAGATCGCGGACGAAGCCTTCGACCGTCCTGCTCAGGTCCAGCGCCTGGTTGGACAATCCGCTCGACAGGCTCGTCAGCTGGACCGACGCCGAACCCGTCATGTTCGCGGCCTGGCCGACCTGCCCGATATTGTGGGTGACGTCCTGCGTGCCGACGGCCGCCTGCTGGCAATTGCGGGCGACTTCGGCGATGGCGCCGCCCTGCTGTTCGACTGAAGCGGCGATCGAGACCGCGGATTCCTTGACACCCGAGATCGTGTTGACGATGGCGCTGATCGACTGCACCGTCGAACTCGTCGCGTGCTGGATCTCATCGACCTTCAGGGCGATTTCATCCGTCGCCTTGGCCGTTTGCAAGGCCAGTTGCTTCACCTCGGAGGCGACGACCGCGAAGCCCCGGCCCGCTTCGCCGGCCCGCGCCGCCTCGATCGTCGCGTTGAGGGCGAGGAGGTTGGTCTGGTTGGCGATGCCCTTGATCAGGTTGACGACGTCGCCGATCGCCGCCGCATTGGCGGCCAGCGCGTTGATCCTTTCGCTGGAGGTCTCCGCTTCATGAAAGGCGGATTCGGAAATCCTGGCCGAATAATTGACCTGGTTGCTGATCTCGCGCACGGAGACGGTCAGTTCCTCCGTCGCCGCGGCGACCATCTGCACATTGCTCGCCGCGTGGTTCGCGGCGTTGGCGACCGTCTGGGCCTGGCGCGAGGTTTCCTCGGCGTTCGCCGCCAAACTCTGGGCCGCCTCGGCGGCCTCGCTCGACGAGCGCGAGAAGCCGCCCGCCAACTGCTGCATGTGCTGGACGAAATCATTCGACAGTTTTTCGCGCTTCACCAGGCGATTGCGCGACGCCTCCTCCCTGCGCGCCTGGTCCGCGCGCGCGCGCTCGGCTTCGCTCAGCCCGTCGCGCAGGGACATGAGCGTACGCGCCATCGAGCCGATTTCGTCCTTGCGCTCGGAAGCTTCGATCCGCGTGTGGTATTCGCCGCGGCCGACCGCGCGCATGGCTTCGTCCAGCGCGAGAAGAGGCGTGGCGACATATTTTTTCACCAGCAGCATCGACACGCCCAGGGTGGCGACGAGGGCCACGAAGACGCCGATCGACGTCCACAGCGACGTTGATGCCGCATGTTGCGACAGCTCGTCGGAGGCCTTGTCCGTTGCCGCGCTGACCTTGTCCGTGAGGCTGCTCTGGTCGGCGATGACCTTCAGCAGCACCGGCTCGCATTCCTGCTGCATGGTGGCGGAAGCCTTGGCTTTGCCCGCCGCATCGCTTGAATTGGCGGCGGCGAGCGTCGCGGCGCAGACCTGCTGGACGGCATCCTGGAAACGGCGTGCGATATTGTCGATGTCGGAAACATTTTCCGGCAGGCGGGCGCGCGAGGCGGCGATTTCCGCGGCGAAATCCGCTTCGGCTTTTTGTCTGCTCTCGACGGCGGATCGATTGCCCGCGTCTGAGGTCGAAGAGATGTTCTGATAGATTGCCGAAATGGTCGCCTGAGCCGCAAACTTGGCGCGCGCCATGTGGACGGCCCCCGCCGAAGGTCCTTCGATGAGGCGGCTGTACGCCGCGTCCACCGCATTCATTCGTGTGATGACAAAGGCGAAGCCGATCAACGCGACCAGGGCGAACGCCAGGATTTGGCCTAGAACCTTCTTGCTCATATTCCAGTCGGCGTAGTTCATTTGCGGCCCCAATACGAATCTGTTGCAAAGTGCTTGCTTTTCAGGCGAAAATTTATGGTTTGCGCGTTAATAATTTATAAAAAACCCGCTCTTATACGGGTTTTTTATAGGCTTACGCACGTAATGCACGTAACTACATGCAGAAATAATGGCGTTACAAGTCTTATATGTTTTTATGTAGCATGAATACGTGACTAACCGGTACATTTTGTACATAAATTTGCTGACACGGGCTCATCCGCAGAGACACTTTGCGTGACGTTCAGGAATATCTCAAGCAAAAGCCGCGAGCGTCTCAGCCGACCGCCGCCTTGGCGCGCCATTGCGCCAGCAACGCCCGCAGGCCCGCCGGCTTCACCGGCTTGTTCAGCACCATCACCTCTTTCTCGAGGGCGCGCAGCCGCATCTCGTCGGACGTGTCGGCGGTGATCAGCGCAGCCGGCAGGTCCGGCCCGAATTTCCAGCGCAAAGCGACGATGGCGTCCACGCCGTCGCCCTCGTCGAGGTGATAATCGGCGAGAATGGCGTCGGGACTCCGCTTCTGGCGCGCGAGCTCCGCCTGCGCCTCGCGCTGGCTGCGCGCGACAATCGGCGCGCAGCCCCAGGCTGACAAAAGCGTGCGCATGCCCTCAATGATGCGCGGGTCATTGTCGATGGTGACCACGACCATGCCGGCGAGCGGCGACAGGCGCGGCGCGGGCGCGGGCGCCGCGCCTTTTTCGGGCGTGAGCGGCGTCGCTACGGCGATGGGCGCCGTCACGGTGAAGACCGAGCCCTTTTTCGGCCGCGAGCGCAACGAGATCGGGTGGCCCAGCACCCGCGCCATGCGCTCGACGATCGACAGGCCGAGGCCGAGGCCAGGCGCAATGCCCGCGCCGGCGTCGAGCCGCTCGAACTCCCGGAACACCGCCTGCTGCTTGTCCTTTGGAATGCCGATGCCTGTATCCCAGACCTCGAGCCGCAATTTTCCGCGCTGCCGCCGCGCCCCGACCAGCACGCTGCCCTTGCGGGTATATTTGATGGCGTTGGAGATCAGGTTTTGCAGCAGACGGCGCAACAGCCGCCGGTCGGAGCGCACCGCCAGCGAACAGGGCGCGAAGGTGAGCTTCAGCCCGTTCTTTTCCGCGAGTGGCGCGAATTCGATCCGCAATTGGCGGAACAATTCGTCGATGCGGAAATTCGACAGCTCCATTTTCATCGCCCCGGCGTCGAGGCGCGACATTTCGAGAAGCGCGGAGAAAATATCCTCGACCGCTTCGAGCGCCGAATCGACGTTAAGCGCCAGGGCGCTGGTTTCTCGCGGCGGCGCGCCCGCCTCCGCGCGCTGGATGAGCGAGGCGGCGTAAAGCCGCGCGGCGTTGAGCGGCTGCAGGATGTCGTGGCCGGCCGCCGCGAGAAAGCGCGTCTTGGAAATGTTGGCGGCTTCGGCTTCCGCCTTGGCGCGCGCGAGCTCCTCGTTGAGCCGCGTCAATTGCTCGGTGCGCTCCCGCACCCGCCGTTCCAGCGTTTCATTGGCCGCCTCCAGCGCCTGTTCGGCGGCGTATTGCTCGGTCACGTCGGTATAGGTGACGACCAGGCCGCCGTCGGGCATCCGCGCCGCGCGGGTTTCGATCACCCGACCCGACGGCGTCAGCGGCACGCGGAACGGCTCGCTGTTGGTCAGCCGTTCGAGCCGTCCCGCCACCAGTTCGTCGGCGGGGCCTGTTCCGTAGAGGCCGCGCTCCGCATTGAAGCGCAGGATGTCGTCGAGCGCGACGCCGGAGCGGGCGAAGGAGCCGGGCAGTTCGAACATGTCGCGGAATTCGCGGTTCCAGCAGGTCATGCGCAGGTCGGCGTCAAACACCGAAATGCCCTGCCGCGCGAAATCCAGCGCATGCTGGAGCATGTCGCGGTTATAGAGCAGTGCGGCGGAAGCGTCGTCGACCAGCCGCAGGGCGGCGGCGCTGGACACGTTGCGCCGGCGCAGCAGCAGCGACAGGACGAGGCGCGACGAGGCCGCGCCGATCGCCGAGGCCAGCAGATGCTCGGCGATGCGCAGCAGGTGGATGTCGGCTTCCGCGCGCGCGTCATAGACGAGGCCGCGGCCGGTGAAAAAGGCGTTGAACGCCTCGCGCGTTCGTTGCGCGCCGAGATAGCGCGCGACCGCCGCCTCGACCTCGGAGGCAGGCACGCTGGTGCGCCACAGCCGGAACGCCTGCGCCATCGGCGCCGCGTTCCTGCCGACGAAGATATTCGCCTGCAGCCTTTCGATCGGCGTCGGGCGGCGAACCAGCGAAAAGACCACATAGGCGAGCGTATTGCCGAGCAGGCTCCAGAAGACGCCATGCGTCAAAGTCGACATCTGCAAATTGAAAATGTCGGGCGAGGGAAGATCGGGATGCGGCGGAAATTGCGCCGCGGCGATGATGCTTTTCATCATGCCCGCGTCGAGCGAGGGCGCCAGCAGCGTGAAGGCCCAGATGGTCACGCCGGTCAGGAGGCCGGCGATGGCGCCGAGCGAGGTGCCCCGCCGCCACGCCAGCGCGCCGATGAAGGCCGGCGCCAATTGCGCGACGCAGGCGAAGGACAGGATGCCGATCGACGCCAGCAGCGCCTCGCCCGACAGCCGGTAATAGCCATAGGCCAGCAGCAGCACGACCAGGATCGCCGCGCGCCGCACCAAAAGGATGCGCAGGCCCGCCTCGCCCGACGCCGCGCCGCCGCGCCACGGCGGAAAGCTCCAGGCCGGCGCGGCCGGCTCGGCGCCGGGCGCTCGGGTTGCGGTTGCGCTCCGGATCGGCCTCCACTTCGCCAGCAGGCGCTCGAGCCGCAACAGCATGGGAAAGACCAGATCGTTCGACACCATGATCGACAGGGCGATGCTTTCGACGATCACCATGGCGGTGGCTGCCGAAAGTCCGCCGAGCGTGGCGGCCAGAGTGACCCAGCCGTTCTCCGCGTAGATCGGCAGCGCCATCACGCTGACGTCGCGGTCCATCGCGCCGGGGAACAGCACAAGCCCGGCGATGGCCAGCGGCACGACGAAGAGATTGATCGCCAGGAGATAGAAGGGGAAGGTGAAGGCGGCCGAGCGAATGTCGCCCTCGTTGTGGTTTTCCACCACGGCGACGTGGAACTGGCGCGGCAGGAACAGCATGGCGCCGCTCGAAAGCAGCGTCAGCGTGGTCCAGACGGAAAGATCGGGCGGGGCGGCGAGGACGGCGCGAATGCGCGGACTGGCGCCGGCGCGATGGAAGAGATCGCCCAACCCGTCGAACATGCCCCACACGACAAAGGCGCCAACGACGAGAAAGGCCAGGAGCTTCATCACCGATTCGGCGGCGATCGTCAGCATCAGCCCGTTCTGGTGTTCGCCGGCGTCGACGCGACGGGTGCCGAAGACCATGGCGAATCCGGCGAGCAGCAAGGCGACGGCGAAGGCCAGCCGGTCGGGGCCTTCAACCGAGGCCGAAGCCGCCAGGGGCGCGACGAAGCCGAAGCCGGTGGTCACTGTCGCCGATATCGCCTTGAGCTGCAGGGCGATATAGGGCACGACGCCGATCACCGAAATCAACGCCGTCACGGCGGCCACGGCCTCGGACTTGCCGTAGCGGGCGGCCAGGAAATCGGCGATGGACGTCGAGTTCTGGGCATGGGCGAGCCGCGCCACCCGCGCCACCAGCGGCCAGCCGAAGCCGAACACCAGCATCGGCCCTATGTAGATCGGCAGAAAATCCAGACCGTTCGAGGAAGCGAGGCCGACCGAGCCGAAAAACGTCCACGACGTGCAATAGACGCAAAGGCCAAGGGCATAAACCAGCTTTCGCGCCGGCCCGCGCAAAAAACGCGCGCCCCTGCGGTCGCCGTAGGCGGCTACGGCCAGCAAGGCGATGAAATACAACAAGGTCGCCGTAACGCTGATCCAGCTCGCAAGCATAGGTCCCCTTTGACGCGTCGCGTCGA
This sequence comes from uncultured Alphaproteobacteria bacterium, assembly GCA_963828185.1. Lineage (GTDB taxonomy): Bacteria > Pseudomonadota > Alphaproteobacteria > Rhizobiales > Beijerinckiaceae > Rhodoblastus. The sequence goes on from CAWHDV010000002.1 coordinate 709,110, forward strand.
AAAGCTCCTCTGTCGATTATCCTCAATTGACCTTGCGGACAAACACGGTTTAATCTTTATCCGATGCTTTTCGCGCATCGGCGACAGGGGTTTCGCATATGTTAGAAGATTTCAAGAAATTCGTCATGCGTGGAAGCGTGCTGGATCTCGCGGTGGCGGTCGTGATTGGCGCCGCCTTCACCAAGATCGTCACGTCCCTCGTCAACGACCTTATAAACCCGATCATCGGCGCCGTATTCGGCGGCCTTGATTTCAGCAATTACTATCTCGCCCTCAGCTCGAAGGTCACCGGCCACCCCGACTACGCCACCGCCCAGAAAATGGGCGCGGTTCTCGGCGTTGGCTCGTTCTTCAGCGCCGTGATCAATTTCGTGATCGTGGCTTTCATCATCTTCCTGATCATCCGCGCCGTCGAACATCTGGCGCCGAAGAAGGTTGAGGAAGCGCCCGCCGCCCCCCCGCCGCCGCGCCAGGAAGTGTTGCTGGAAGAAATCCGCGACCTCCTCGCCAAGCACTGAGACGAGCCGCCGCTGAAAAGAAAGCCTTCCGCGATCCGGCCGCGGGAGGCTTTTTTTTTGTGAACGCGCCCGCGTTCTTCACGCCAGCGAGGCGACCAATTCCTTGTAGGCGGCCTCGTCGAGAAGCTCGGCGAGTTCGCCCGCGTCAGTCAGCTTGATCTTGAAGAACCACCCCTTTCCGGACGGGTCTTCGTTGACCATAGCCGGGTTTTGCTCCAGTTCGCCGTTGACTTCGACCACTTCGCCGGCGACCGGCGAAAAGACCTCGCTCGCCGCCTTGACGCTTTCGACCACCGCCGCCGGCTCGCCCTTGCCGGTCTTGGCGCCGAGTTGCGGCAGCTCAACGAACACCACATCGCCAAGCTGGTGCTGCGCGAAATCGGTAATGCCGACCGCGCCGACATCGCCGTCGATCAGGATATATTCGTGATCCTTGGTGTAGAGAGTTTTCGACATGGGAAACTCCACGATTTCTATTTGGGAGAACGGTGATAGCGGTTGGGCACGAAGGGCATTGAGGCGACATGCGCCGGCAGCGGTTTTCCGCGCACGATCAAAGAGACGGCCGTTCCCGGCGCGGCGAAGGCCGGCGGGACATAGCCCATGGCGATGGGACGGCCAAGCGAGGGCGAAAATCCGCCCGATGTCACGCGCCCGATGATCGCGCCCTGCGCATCGGCGATCTCCGCGCCCTCGCGCGCCGGCGCCTTGCCGTCGAGCGCCAGCCCGACACGCCGGCGCGACACGCCTTGCGCCAGTTCGCGCTGGATGCGGGTCGCGCCGGGAAAGCCGCCCTGCTCGCGCCGGCGTTTCGAGATCGACCAGACGAGCCCTGCTTCGATCGGGCTGGTCGTCGTGTCGATGTCGTGGCCATAGAGGCACAGCCCCGCCTCCAGCCGCAGCGAATCGCGCGCGCCGAGTCCGATCGCTCGAACAGCGTCTTCCGCCAGCAAAGCGTCGGCGAGATCGCCAGCCTTTTCCGCCGGAACCGAAATTTCGAAGCCGTCCTCGCCGGTATAGCCGGAGCGCGTGACGTAAAGCCCGGCGTTTTGCCAGAAAAACTGTTGCAACGACATGAAGTCCATCGCCGCGACGCCCGGGACATGGCGTTCCAGCACGCTCGCCGCAAGCGGACCCTGCAAGGCCAGGAGCGCCCGATCCGACAGGATTTCAAGGCTCAGCCCCGACAACTTTTGGCCGAGGCGCGCAAAATCCTGGGCCTTGCAGGCGGCGTTGACGACCAGGAACAGCCGTTCGCCGCCTTGCCCCGGCTCGAGTTTCGTCACCATCAGGTCGTCGAGCATGCCGCCGTCCTCGTTGGTGAACTGGGTATAGCGCGTGCGCCCCGGCGCCAGCGCCTGGATATCGCCGGGAACAAGGCTTTCGAACAGGCGCGCGGCGCCGGGTCCCTCGAGAAGGGCCTGCCCCATGTGCGACACGTCGAAAAGGCCAGCGCTCTCGCGCGCGAACAAATGTTCACTGAGGATGCCGCCATCGTAATTGACCGGCAACTCATAGCCGGCGAAAGGCGTCATGCGGCCGCCCAAAGCGAGATGACGCTCGTAGAGCGGCGTGCGTTCGACTTTGGAATCTGTTTCGGAAATCATGCCGTCTCCCGACGAAAAAGCAATTCGCGACCGGAAATCCGGCCCAACGATTCGCCCCCTCTGTCCCAAGACCTGAAAGATTTCGCCGAAGCGGCTGCAAGCCGGGGTTGCCCCCTTCGGTGGGCGCCTGTCACGGCGCCGCTTTTCAGAGCGTCACCCCTTCGCGGTCCCAAGGGGGCGAAATTTGGGACCTGAGCGTTTCCTGAGCGGCAGCGCCTTCGGCGCCGCCGACGATTCAACCGAGGCGAATCGCGACGGACTCTTCCGCGGAGGGTCTTGATCTGACGTCGCCACATTTCAGGAGCGGCCACGTCAAGTCAAGTGTCAAAGTCCTGCGTCAGCTTTCAAGGCAGCTTGTCGAAGCCTTCCTTGAAGCCCTTGAGGGTCAGCGGAATGCCGATGCCCTCCTCGGGCGTCTGGTAGATGACGAAAGTGGCGGTGGCGGCCGTGCGCAGCTGTTGCAGCAGCTTGTCCTCGATCACCACTTCCGCGACGCAGCCGGAAGGCAGGCAGCGAACGAAGCCGGCGCGGCCGATATCGGTCTTGTCGACCTTCAGGCCGAGGCCGGAAGGCAGGAGCACGCCGAGCGGGGCGATGACGCGCAGCAGGCGGCTCTTGCCGTCGGCGGTCTTCAGCACGATCACCACCAGATTGACATTGGGCTTGTCTTCCGCCGCGACGCTCTGCATCAGCGCGCATTGTTCGCGCGTCGCGCCCGGCGGCGTCTCACAACGCATTTGCCAATCGCCGTATTTGCCCTTGACCGCGCCCTGCGCGGCGGCCGGCGAGGCGGACAGGCCGAAACTCATCAAAAGACCCAGCAGGGACGCGCAAAAAAACTTGCCGGCCCATCCTGGGCCGTTGTGATGAAACGCCATGATTCCTCCGAATTTCCGCGGCCGCGCAACAATGCCCAATACGCCGCCAACCAGGCCCCGGCCGCGACACGCGTATCAAAAGGGCCGCGCCTGTCAAGCGCCGCAACGCGGGCGGGCGCAAAGGAGGTGATCGCTTCGGAGCGAAAGCGCCGCGATTATGCGCAAGGCATATTGATCTAAATCAAAGTTTGTGGTTGGCTCCGACAAAAGCGAGAGTCCGTCCTGGAGGCGGAACAAAAGCGCGGATCAGAGGTCCGCGCCAGGGGAGCAGGAAGTCGCAATGCGCAATGAACGTCCGGAGTCCGGCGAACAGCCGTTTGTGCCCGCGCTGCGGCGCCTGTCGCGCCAATGGCGCCTCGCATCAGCCTCTGGTCTGGGCTTCCTGGGCGTCTCGACGCTGGCGGCTTTCGCCGCTCAGGCGCCGGGAGACGGCCACGCCGCGCCGGGCCAGATCGGTTTCCAGCTGTCGAACTCGCCGATCGCCGACGAAATCCAGTTCTTCCACAACGACATCCTGCTGCCGATCATCACGGTGATCTGCCTGTTCGTGGCGGGACTGCTGGGTTACGTCATCTGGAAGTTCAACGAAAAAGCCAATCCGACCCCTTCGAAGACGACGCACCACACGCTGCTGGAAGTGGCCTGGACGATCATTCCAGTGATGATCCTCGTCGTCATCGCCATTCCGTCCTTCCGGCTGCTGACGCACCAGCTCGTCATCCCCAAGCCCGACCTGACCATCAAGGTCACCGGCAACCAGTGGTACTGGTCCTACGCCTATCCAAAGGACCAGGCCGGCGGCTTCAGCTTCGACAGCATGATCAAGCCGGATGACCAGATCGACCCGTCGAAGGGCGACATCAGGCTTTTGTCGGTTGACAATGAGGCCGTGGTGCCGGTCGGCAAGATCGTCCGCGTGCAGGTCACCGCTTCCGATGTCATCCATTCCTTCACGGTGCCCGGCTTCGGCGTGCGCATCGACGCCGTGCCCGGCCGCTTGAACGAAGCCTGGTTCCAGGCCGAGCGCGAGGGCGTCTATTACGGCCAGTGCTCGAAGATCTGCGGCAAGGACCACGCCTTCATGCCGATCGTGTTCCGCGTGGTCAGTGACGCGCAATATGCCGACTGGCTGACGCAGGCGAAAAAGAAATACGCCTCGATCCCGGCCGCCGGCCAGTTCGCCGACGCGTCGCTCCAGCATCGCTGATCCTTCCGCCGCCCTGCCGGCGGCGCAAACCCGATTTCGAGGAAGTCCAGAATGTCCGCTCACGACGCCGCGCTCCACGATACCGATTCGCACGACCATCCGACCGGCTGGCGGCGCTATCTCTTTTCGACCAACCACAAGGACATCGGCACGCTTTACCTGTTCTTCGCCGTGTTCGCCGGCCTGCTTGGCGGGGCGATGTCGATGGCGATCCGCGCCGAACTGATGTATCCCGGCATCCAGGTCTTCCCAGCCCTGGCGCGCCTGCTGCAAGGCGCCGATCCCACAATGGGCGTCGACGCCGGCAAGAACCTCTACAACGTCTTCATCACCGCGCATGGCGTGCTCATGATCTTCTTCATGGTCATGCCGGCGCTGATCGGCGGCTTCGGCAACTGGTTCGTGCCGATCATGATCGGCGCGCCGGACATGGCCTTTCCGCGCATGAACAATGTGTCGTTCTGGCTGCTGCCGGCCTCGATTTCGCTTTTGATCATCTCGATGTTCGTCGAGGGCTCGCCCGGCATGAAGGGTTTTGGCGGCGGCTGGGTGATGTATCCGCCCTTCTCGTCGAACGCCGGTTCGCCCGGCCCGGCGATGGACTTCGTCATCCTGTCGCTGCATCTCGCCGGCGCCTCGTCGATCCTCGGCGCGATCAACTTCATCACCACCATTTTCAACATGCGCGCGCCGGGCATGACCCTGCACAAGATGCCGCTGTTCGCCTGGTCGGTGCTGGTCACCGCCTTCCTGCTGGTTCTGTCGCTGCCCGTCCTCGCCGGCGCCATCACCATGCTGCTGACCGACCGCAATTTCGGCACCACCTTCTTCGACCCGGCCGGCGGCGGCGACCCGATCCTGTTCCAGCATCTGTTCTGGTTCTTTGGCCACCCGGAAGTCTACATCCTGATCCTGCCCGGCTTCGGCATCATCTCGCACATCATCTCGACCTTCTCGCGCAAGCCGATCTTCGGCTACCTCGGCATGGCCTACGCCATGGTGGCGATTGGCGTGGTCGGCTTCCTCGTCTGGGCGCATCACATGTATACGGTCGGCCTGTCGCTGAACACGCAGCGCTATTTCGTCTTCGCCACCATGGTGATCGCGGTGCCGACCGGCGTGAAGATCTTCTCGTGGATCGCCACCATGTGGGGCGGCTCGATCTCGATGCGCGCGCCGATGTACTGGGCCATCGGCTTCATCTTCCTGTTCACCATCGGCGGCGTCACCGGCGTCGTCCTGTCGAACGCCGGCGTCGATCGCGCCCTGCACGAAACCTATTACGTCGTGGCCCATTTCCACTACACGATGTCGCTCGGCGCGGTGTTCGCGATTTTCGCCGGCTTCTACTACTGGTTCCCCAAGATGACCGGCTACATGTACAATGAAAGGCTGGCCAAGGCGCATTTCTGGGTGATGTTCACCGGCATCAACCTGACCTTCTTCCCGCAACATTTCCTTGGCCTCGCCGGCATGCCGCGCCGCTACATCGACTATCCCGATGTCTACGCCCTGTGGAACTGGGTTTCCTCGGTCGGCGCCTTCATCTCGGGCGGCTCACTGGTGATCTTCTTCTACTGTGTCTACGACGCCTTCCATCGCAAGGCAGCGGCGGGCGACAACCCCTGGGGCCCCGGCGCGACGACGCTGGAATGGACGCTGTCCTCCCCTCCGCCCTTCCACCAGTTCAACGACCTGCCGCGCATCGCCGAAGACGCTGGTCACTGAAATTGAAGGGAGCGGGCCGCCGCTCCCTCCTTCGCCCGCGAATGGAGCGAAATGCAAATGAGTCTTGTCAGCGACAGCGAAATCGGCCTCTCGACTTACGGCGCCAGCCCTTCCGACTATTTCGCCCTGCTGAAGCCGCGGGTGATGTCGCTCGTGGTGTTCACCGCGATCGCCGGCCTTCTGCTGGCGCCGAATCCCGTCAATCCGGTGATCGGCTTCATCTCGCTGCTGGCGATCGCCGTCGGGGCCGGCGCCTCCGGCGCGCTCAACATGTGGTATGACGCCGACATCGACCGGCTGATGGCGCGCACCCGCACCCGGCCCATTCCCTCGGGACGGATGACTGGCGGCGAGGCGCTGGCCTTCGGTCTGGTGCTGTCCTTCTTCTCGGTGATGACGCTCGGCCTTGCCGCCAACTGGCTGGCCGCCGCGCTGCTCGCCTTCACCATCTTCTATTATGTCGTCGTCTACACGATGTGGCTGAAGCGCGCGACGCCGCAGAACATCGTGTTCGGCGGCGCGGCGGGCGCGCTGCCGCCGATGGTCGGCTACGCCGCCGCGACCGGTTCCCTCAGCCTGTCGAGCCTCGTGCTGTTCGCCGTCATCTTCGTCTGGACGCCGCCGCATTTCTGGTCGCTGGCGCTGGTCAAATCCGGCGATTACGGCCGCGCCGGCGTTCCCATGGCCCCCAACGTCTGGGGACCCGACCACACCCGCGCGCAGATCCTCGCCTATTCGCTGATTCTCGCGCCGATCGGCCTGTTGCCCTGGTATCTCGGCTTCGCCGGCCCGGTCTATGGCGTCGCATCGGCGCTCGGCGGCGCCGGCATGATCTTCGGCTGCCTCGCGGTGTACCGCAACCGCGACGGCGACCGCGCCAAAAAAATCGCCATGCGCAATTTCGGCTTCTCGATCCTCTATCTCTTCACGCTGTTTGCCGTTCTGGTCGTCGAGCGGCTTATGGCGATCTGGACGGGAGTTCTGCTGTAATGCCCACGCAAGTGATGACAAGGCCCATGACTCCCGAGCAGGAAAAGCGCCGCCGCCAGCGCAATGTGGCGATCGCCCTCGCCGTCGCAGCGCTGGTGGCGATTTTCTACGCCCTGACCATCGTCAAGCTCGGCCACAACGATTTCTTCCGGCCGAAGCCATGACCGAGGAAAAGGGCAGGCAAGACTCCAGCCGCGCTCAGCGCCGGACCGCCGCCGCCATGGGCCTCGCGGCCGTGGTCATGCTTGGCTTGTCCTTCGCCGCCGTGCCGTTCTACCGCATCTTCTGTTCCGCCACCGGCTACGGCGGCACGACCCAGACCGCGCGCCAGGCGCCGACCACGCGCGGCGTGCGCAGGATATCGGTGCATTTCGACGCCAATGTCGCGCCGGGCCTCAATTGGCGCTTCACGCCTGAGACGCCGGACATCATGGTTTTGCCCGGCGAGACCAAAACCATCTTCTTCCACGCGGAAAATCTGTCCGATCACACCACCTGGGGACAGGCGCGCTTCAACGTGACGCCCGACCAGGCGGGCGCCTGGTTCGACAAGATTTCCTGCTTCTGTTTCAGCGAACAGTCACTCAAGGCGCATGAAAAGGCGGAATGGCCTGTGGTGTTCTTCCTCGACCCGCAACTGGACCACGACCAGACCATGGACGCCGTCGACGCCATCACCTTGTCCTACACGTTTTTCGCGTCGCCCAAACCTTTGACGGCGGCGGCGCCGGTGAAATCGGGCGCGGCGGAAATTGTCGCGCCGCGCAAGGACAAAAGCTGACGCAGCGAAAAAAGCTGATCTGGATAAAAATTGAAAAACACGCCCGCGAAGCCGGGCGAAGGGGAGAGTGGAAATGGCCGACGGTCACGCCAAGCCGAATCATGATTACCATCTGGTGCAGCCGAGTCCCTGGCCCATTCTCGGCTCGATTTGCGCCTTCATCACCGCCGTCGGCCTGATCATCTGGATGAAGCACCTCGACATCGGCGGCCTGAAGCCCGGCGGCCTGGTGTTCGGCGCGGGCTTCATCGGCCTGCTGGCGATTTTCGCCTTCTGGTGGACCGATGTGGTGCATGAGGCGCAGACCGGCGACCATACGCCGGTGGTGCAGCTCAGCCACCGCTATGGCATGACCTTGTTCATCGCCTCGGAAGTGATGTTTTTCGTCGCCTGGTTCTGGGCCTTTTTCGACGCCAGCTTGTTCCCCAACGAAGCGATCGAATATTCCCGCGTCGCCTTCACCGGCGGACATTGGCCGCCCAAGGGCATAGAGGCGATCGATCCGTGGCATCTGCCGCTGATCAACACCCTGATACTCCTGACCTCCGGCACGACCGTCACCTGGGCGCATCACGCGCTGCTGGAAAACGACCGCGCCGGGCTGAAGAAGGGACTGCTGCTGACCATCGTGCTCGGCATGCTGTTCACCAGCATCCAGGCCTATGAATATGTCCACGCGCCCTTCGGCTTCAAGAATTCGATCTTCGGCGCGACCTTCTTCATGGCCACCGGCTTCCACGGTTTCCACGTGATCGTCGGCACGATCTTCCTGATCGTCTGCCTGTTCCGCGCCAATGCCGGACAGTTCACGCCGAAACAGCACCTCGGCTTCGAATTCGCCGCCTGGTACTGGCATTTCGTCGATGTGGTCTGGCTGTTCCTGTTCTCGGCGATCTATGTCTGGGGCTCCTGGGGCGCGGTCATCGCCAGGGAATGATTTTCCCGGCATATTGATGTGGACCGGCCCGGACGCGCTCCGGGCCGGTTTTCATTCGCCCCCAAGCTAGGGAAAATCATGACGAAGCCCTTCCCCACCCGCGCCGCCCTGCTCGGCCGATGCCCGCGTTGCGGTGAAGGCAAATTGTTCGACGGCTTGCTCGAACTCGCGCCCGCCTGCGACAAATGCGGCCTCGACTACGGTTTCGCCTTCGCCGGCGACGGTCCCGCGGTTTTCGTCACCCTGCTGGCCGGCTTCGTCGTGCTTGGCGCAGCGCTATGGGTCGAACTGGACTATAACCCGCCCTATTGGCTCGATCTCGTGATCTTCCTGCCTTTGACCATCGTGGTCTGCCTTGGCATGTTGCGGCCACTGAAAAGCCTGATGGTCGCCGTGCAATATTATCACAAGGCGGAAGAAGGCCGGCTGGAGAAATGAAGTGATGGGCGCTTTACGCCGCCATTGGCCGCTGCTGCTTTCGACCTTGCTCGGCGTGGCCCTCCTGACCGTCATGGGGGTGTGGCAATTGCAGCGCCTGCAATGGAAGCAAGGCCTGCTCGCCCGCATCGCCGCGCGCCGCGACGCCCCGGCCAGCGCCGTTCCGCCGCAGGGGCTATGGGCCGGCCTGAAGCCCGATGATTACGACTACCGCCACGTTGTTTTGCACGGCGTGTTCGATCATGCGAAGGAGGCCTATATCTTTCGCGCTTCCGCCACCGGCGCGGGCGGCGAAGGGCCGGGCTATGAAGTGCTGACGCCGCTGCGTCTCGACGGTGGCGGCGTGGTCGTCGTCAATCGCGGTTTCGTCACGACCGAACTAAAGGACCCTTTGCTGCGCGCCGCCGGCCAGGTCGAAGGCGAGACAAGCGTCACCGGCCTGATGCGTCCGCCGGAATCGCGCAATTCCTTCACCCCCGACGACCAGCCGGCCAAAAATCTCTGGTTCACCCGCGATCCCGCCGCGCTGGCCGCGCACTGGCGGCTTTCGGGCGTCTCGCCTTTCACCATCGACGCGGATGCGACGCCGAACCCCGGCGGCTGGCCGAAAGGCGGCGCGACAGTGGTGAACATGCCCAACAATCACATGCAGTACGCGCTGACATGGTTTGGGCTTGCCGCCGCGCTCGCCGGTTTCGCGGGCGTTTCCATGCTGCGCGGCGAAAGCGCCGACGGCGATCGCGCCTGAGGGGCGGGGATTCGACCCTATTCGGAAATTCGACGAAGGATGAGCCGGATGAAAAACCAAACCCGTCTTGGCGGCTTTTTTACGCTGACGAACACGTCGCTGGCAGTCAACCGTATGGGATATGGCGCGATGCAGCTGGCTGGTCCGCATGTATGGGGCCCTCCCCGCGATCCCGACGAGGCGGTCAGAATATTGCGGGAAGCCATTGACGCGGGGGTGAACCACATTGACACCAGCGATTTTTACGGCCCCCACGTGACCAACCAGACCATCAAACAGGCGCTCCATCCCTATCGGGATGATCTGGTGATCGTGACCAAGCTCGGCGCCCGCCGGGGAGCCGACAAATCCTGGATTCCCGCGCTGTCGCGCGAGGAATTGACGACGGCGGCGCACGACAATTTGCGAAATCTCGGCGTCGAAAAGCTTGATGTGGTCAATCTGCGCGTCGGCGGAATGGCGAGGCCTACGGACGGATCGATTGAAGAACCGCTTGCCGCGCTCGCGGAACTCCAGCGGCAAGGCCTGATCCGTCATATCGGTCTGAGCAATGTTACGGCGCAGCAATTTGCCGAGGCGCGAAAGATCGTCGAAATTGTTTGCGTGCAGAATTTTTACAACATCGCCCGCCGGGACGACGATGCATTCGTGGACGAACTGGCGACGCAGGGCATAGCATTCGTGCCGTTCTTCCCGCTGGGCGGATTTACGCCGCTGCAATCCTCGGAGCTGGACGCGGTCGCGGCCACCGTGGGCGCGACGCCGATGCAGGTCGCGCTCGCCTGGCTGCTGCATCGCGCGCCGAATATTTTGCTGATTCCCGGAACGTCGTCACTCAAGCACCTGCGCGAGAATCTTCTGGCGGCGGCGCTGCGGCTTTCTCCGGAGACGATGGTAAAACTCGATGCGATCGCTGGCCGATGATTTTCGTTTTTCGACGCCCGCCCTTCGGGGCTTGACTGGAATTCGCCTGTCTTGCGTTGAGCGCCCCAAAATCCGCCCACACATGACAATGGCGTCGCAAACCGCTAAAAGGCGGCCAAATCCCAGCCGGAACAAAAAAACGTGTCCTATATTTCCACACGCGGCGAAGCGCCCGCAAATTTCCTTCACCGAAGCCTTGCTCGCCGGCCTCGCGCCGGATGGCGGCCTTTATGTGCCGGAGGCCATGCCGCGGCTGTCGCGCGAAACCCTGCTCGGTTTCGCCGGAATGCCCTATGCGCAAGTGGCGCAAACGGTCATCACGCCGTTTCTCGACGATGCGCTGCCGGCCGACGATTTTCGCGCCATGCTCGAGGCGGCGTATAAAACTTTCCGCCACAAGGCGGTGACGCCGCTCGTCCAGATCGACGACAATCTGTTCGTGCTGGAGTTGTTCCACGGGCCGACGCTCGCCTTCAAGGACGTGGCGATGCAATTGCTCGGCCGCCTGATGGACCGGGCGCTGAAAGCTCGGGGCAAGCGCGCGACCATCGTCGGCGCCACCTCCGGCGACACAGGAGCGGCGGCGATCGAGGCCTTTCGCGGGCTCGACCAGGTCGATGTGTTCATCCTCTATCCGCATGGCCGCGTCTCCGACGTGCAGCGCCGGCAGATGACCACGGTCGATGCCGACAATATCCACGCCATCGCGCTCGAAGGCACGTTCGACGACGCCCAGGCGATATTAAAAGGTTTTTTCCGCGACAGGCATTTGCGCGAAACGCTCGGCCTCGCGGGCGTCAATTCGATCAATTTCGCCCGCGTCGCGGCGCAGATGGTCTATTATTTCACCTCCGCCGCCGTGCTCGGCGGCCCCTTGCGAAAAGTTTCCTTCACCGTGCCGACCGGTAATTTCGGCGACATCCTCGCCGGATACATGGCGCGCCAGATGGGCCTGCCGATCGAAAAACTGGTCGTCGCCACCAATTCCAACGACATTCTTTTCCGCGCCCTGGCCACCGGGCGATACGAAGTGCGCGGCGTCCACGCGACGCAATCCCCTTCCATGGACATCCAGGTCTCCTCCAATTTCGAACGGCTGCTGTTTGACGCCATGGGCCGCGACGCCCAGGCGATTCGCACTGTCATGGCGAGCCTCGACCAGTCCGGCGCCTTCGACATACCCGCCGATGCGCTGGAAACAATCCGCCAGGACTTTTCCGCCGGCGCCGCGAGCGAGGCCGAGACGGCAGCGGAAATCGCCCGGACCTGGCGCGAGACCGAAATCCTGCTCGACCCGCACACGGCCGTCGCCGTGCATGTCGCGCGCAAAAAACTGGCGGAAAACCCGCAAACGCCGATGGTGGCGCTCGGCACCGCCCATCCCGCCAAGTTCCCCGACGCGGTGCGGGCGGCGACCGGCGTATCCGCGCCATTGCCGGCGCATCTTGCCGACCTTTTCTCGCGCCGCGAGCGTTTCGACGTCGTCGCCAATGATTCCAGAGCGGTGGCGGATTTCATCAAGCGCCGCGCACGCGCCGCGGCCACGGCTTAGGCATGGCGGTTAAATCGACTGAACTGACCAATGGCCTGCGTGTCGTCACCGACGCCATGCCAGGACTCGAAACCGCCTCGCTCGGCGTCTATTTCGCGGCCGGCGCGCGCAGCGAAAGCGAGTCCGAGCAGGGCCTGTCGCATCTCCTCGAACACATGGCCTTCAAAGGCACGTCGCGGCGCGACGCCCGCGCCATCGCCGAGGCGATCGAAAGCGCGGGCGGCGACCTGAACGCCGCCACCAGCGTCGAAAGCACCGCCTATTACGCCCGCGTGTTGCGCGAAGACTGCGGGCTTGCGCTCGACGTCCTCGCCGACATCCTGACCAACAGCCTGTTCGACGCGGTTGAACTGGAGCGTGAAAAGGACGTCGTCCTGCAGGAAATCGCCGCCCTGCAGGACACGCCGGACGAACTGGTGTTCGACCTGTTCAACGCGGCGGCCTTTCCCGACCAGCCGATCGGCCGAGCCATCCTTGGCACGCCGGAAGGCGTGCGCCGTTTCGACCGCGACGCGATAAAAAGTTACCTGCAGAACCAATACGGCGCGCGCTCATGCGTCATCGCCGCCGCCGGCGCCGTGGACCACCGCCAGATTTGCGACGAGGCGGCGGAGAAATTCGCCGCCCTTCCCGACGTCGCCGGCAAAAGCCTGCCGCCGGCCCACTATGTCGGCGGCGAAAAGCTGGTGTCGAAACGGCTGGAGCAAACCCAGGTGGTGATCGGCTTCGAGGGCCTGGCCTATGCCGACCCGCAGAATTACGCCGCGCATATTTTCGCCAATGCGGTCGGCGGCGGCATGGCGTCGATCCTGTTCCAGGAAGTGCGCGAGACGCGCGGCCTCGCCTATTCCATCGCCGCCTTCCACTGGTCCTATCTCGACACCGGCCTGTTCGGCTTCGAGGCGGCGACCGGCGGACGCGACACGCCGGAGCTGGTCAAGGTCAGCCTCGACGCGCTGGCCGAAGCCGCGCATGGCTTGCGGGAGGCCGACATGGCGCGCGCGAAGGCCCAGACCAAGGTCGCGATGCTGACGGCGCTCGAAAGCTCGTCGGCCCGCGCCGAGCAGATCGCGCGCCAGACCATGATCTTCGGCCGCGTCCTGAAGCAGCAGGAAATGATCGACAAGATCGACCAATTGAGCCTCGACGATGTGCGCGCCGCCGGCCGGCGGCTGTTGCGTTCTCAGCCGACGGTCGCCATTCTGGGCGCGACCGCCAGGGCGCCGGGCGCGGCTGCAGTTTCGGCTCGTCTCGCGGGCGTCTGAAGCGGCGCCTGTCGAAAAACCCGCGGGCCTGTGTTAAGAAGCAGCAACAAAGCGTTTTCAAGCGAAGTGGACGCCGGTTCGCGTGAAGAAAACGCGTTGAGACGAAAAATCTAGAGCCCCGATCCGATTTAGTCGGATCGGGGCTCTAGCCTGCGAGACGCGCCATGGATCTCTTTCGACTGCCGCGAAAAAAAGCGTCGCCTTTGCGCCTCGATGGCGAGGGCGTCTATTTGCGCCCCGCCAAGGCCGGCGATTTCGAGCCATGGCGGATCTTGCGCGCGGCGAGCCGCAATTTCCTGACGCCGTGGGAGCCGACCTGGCCGATCGACGACCTGACCCGGCCCGCCTTCCAGCGCCGCCTGGCGCGGCAGGACCACGAACGGACCGAGGACCAGTCGTTCGGCTATCTGATCTTCCAGACCACCGATGACGCGCTGCTCGGCGGAATCACCCTCGGCAATGTGCGGCGCGGCGTCGCCCAATGCGGCACCCTCGGCTACTGGATGGGCGAGAAATTCGCCGGCCAGGGGTTTATGGCCAAGTCGGTGCGCGTCCTGCTGCGCCACGCCTTCCTCGAAATGCGCCTGCATCGCGTCGAGGCGGCCTGCGCCCCGGAAAACGAACGTTCGCGCCGTCTGCTGGAAGGACTGGGCTTCCAGCGCGAAGGGTTCGCCCGCGCCTATCTGCTGATCGACGGCGCATGGCAGGACCATCTGCTCTTCGCCATGCTCGACCGCGATTTCCTGCACGAAGATCAGGCCCTGCCGGAGATGGGCCGCCCGTGACCCCGTCTTTCAGCCCCGAACTCTCGAAATCGCTGAAAAAAGGTGGCGGCATGCGCCTTTCCGCTGGACGGGCCGGCCTCGGCCCGGCTATGCCGATGCAAAAGCGGGATGGACGAAGGTGAAGGTCTGCTTATCGAGCAATTCCCACTCCGCCCAACGAAGAGGCTCAAGCCTCAGTTTCGACACGAACAGGGCGCAGGCGTTCCGCCCCGCCTGCCCCGCCCCTCAACAAGGTCCCCGCCGCCTGTTTCGTTTCGCCTTACTCATCCTGCTGCCGTTGCTTGCTTTTTTCGCCTCCCCGCATCGCGCGGGCGCGGTCGAATCGGTGCGCGTGCCGCCGGATGCGGCGGCGATCGACCTCACGCACTGGGTGGAGCATTATTCGGCGCAGGGCGACCGCATCCAGGTCTCGACCGCGCCCGGCTCGGACGGCATCGTCCGCCGCATCGAAGTGCATGCGCGCGATGCGGGCGGCCATCCCGCCTGGATCGTCTTCGCCCTGACCAATGACACCGACGAGCAGCTGGAAAGGCTGATCGTCGCGCCGCATTATCGCATGGTCGGCTCCGGCGTCATCTGGCCCGACCTCGGCTCCGAACGCATCACCGAGATCACCGCCAGCCAGGGCGTCGCGCCCGAGAAGGAGGACGTCGCCGACGCCGATGTGTTCCGCCTGACGCTCGATCCCGGCGCCACCGTGACCTATGTCGCCGAGCTGAAGACGCCGAAACTGCCGCAGCTCTACCTCTGGGAGCCGGACGCCTACAAGGACAAGAACACCAGCCTGACCCTCTACAAGGGCATCGTCATCGGCATCGCCGGCCTCCTCGCGCTGTTCCTGACCATCGTCTTCGTGGTCAAGGGCGCGGTGATCTTTCCCGCCGCCGCCGCCCTGGCCTGGGCTGTGCTCGCCTATGTGAGCATCGATTTCGGCTTCTGGAGCAAGGTGTTCGGCACAGAAACCGGCGCCGACCGAATATGGCGCGCCGGCGCCGAAACCGTGCTCTCGGCGACCCTCGTCGTGTTCCTGTTCGCCTACCTCAACCTGAGCCGCTGGCACGTCCGCGCCTCGCATGTGGCGGGCATCTGGCTGCTGTTCCTGTTCGCCCTGGCCGGCCTCGCGGTCTACGATCCGCCGGTGGCCTCGGGCGTGGCGCGCATTTCGCTCGCGACAATCGCCGGCGTGGGCCTCATCCTCGTGCTCTATCTCGCCACGCACGGGGTCGAGCGCGCGGTCATGCTCATTCCCACCTGGCTCTTGCTGGTGGTCTGGGTCTGCGCCGCCGGCTTCGCGGTCAACGGCTCGATCTCCAACGACCTCGCCTCGCCGACGCTGCTCGGCGGCCTGGTGCTGCTGGTCATGCTGATCGGCTTCACCATCATGCAGAGCGCCTTCGCCTCCGGCGGCGTGTCGCACGGCGCCATCACGGACGTCGAACGCAAGGCCCTCGCGCTGACCGGGGCGAGCGACATCATCTTCGACTGGGACGTGGTCGGCGACCAGATTTTCGTCAGCCCGGAAATCGAGGACCATCTCAGCCTGAAGCGCGGCGAACTCGAGGGGCCGGCCTCCTCGTGGATCGACATCCTGCATCCGCTCGAACGCGACCGCTATCGCGCCTGCCTCGACACCGTGGTGGAACAGCGGCGCGGCCGCATCTGCCAGGATTTTCGCCTGCACGCCTCCGACGGGCACTACTTCTGGTACCGGCTGCGCGCGCGCCCGGTGGTGGGGCCGGAGGGCGCCGTCGTGCGGCTGGTCGGCACGCTCGCCGACGTCACCGACGAGAAGAACGCGCTCGAGCAACTCCTGCACGACGCGGTCTATGACAACCTGACCGGCCTTCCCAACCGCGAAATCTTCTTCGACCGCCTCGAACACGCGCTGGCGCTGGCCGAGAGTTCGGCGGAGTCGCGCCCGACCGTGCTGTGCGTGGACATCGATCGTTTCCGCAAGATCAATGAGACGGTCGGCGTCTCGGCCGGCAATTCCATCCTCCTGACCATGGCGCGCCGCCTCGGGCGCCTGTTGCAGCCGCGCGACACGCTGGCGCGCATCTCGGGCGATCTCTTCGCGGTCATCCTGGTTTCGGAAAACGAAACCGAGCAGATCGTCAATCTCGCCGACCGCATCCGCCGCGCGCTTTCGACGCCGGTCACTTTCGCCAATCGCGAAATCAGCTTGAGCGTTTCAGTCGGCATCTCGCTGTTCGACCCGCAATGGCATCCCGCGCGCGAGGACATGCTCAAGGACGCCGAAATCGCCATGCGCCGGGCCAAGCGCGACGGCGGCGGACGCATCGAAGTCTTCCGCCCGTCGATGCGTTCGCAGGGGTCCAATCGCCAGGCGCTGCAGGACGATTTGCGCCACGCGCTCGGCCGTGACGAAATCAGGCTGTACTTCCAGCCCGTGGTGCGGCTGGAAGACCGCACTGTCGCCGGCTTCGAGGCGCTGCTGCGCTGGCAGCACCCGCGCCTTGGGCGCGTCGAGCCGTCCGAATTCGTGCCGTTGGCGGAAGAATCGGGCCTGATCGTCGATCTCGGCCTGTTCGCCCTGCAACGCGCCGCGCGCGAACTGGCCGCCTGGCAGAAGGCGCTCGACGTCAAGCCGCCGATATTCGTCAGCGTCAATGTCTCATCGCGGCAATTGCTGCGCCATGACCTGCTCGCCGACGTGAAGAGCATCCTCACGCGCGCCCATATCCTGCCGCATTCGCTGAAGCTGGAGCTGAGCGAAAGCCTGGTGATGGAAAACCCGGAATACGCGGTGCAGATCCTCAACCGGATCAAGGATCTGGGAGCGGGCCTGTCGCTCGACGACTTCGGCTCCGGTTATTCCTCGCTCGCCTATCTGCAACGTTTCCCCTTCGACACGATCAAGATCAACCGCGCGTTCGGGCGCAGCGAAGGCGTCGGCGACCGCGCGACCATGCTGCGCTCCATCGTCGCGCTGGCGCATGATTTCGGCATGGAGGCGGTGGCCGAGGGCGCCGAAAGCGAATCCGACGTCATCGAATTTTCGCAGATCGGCTGCGAATATGCGCAGGGTTTCGCCTTCGGTCATCCGCTGAGCGCCGGCGAAGCGCGAAAGCTGGTTGGCGCGGCGGCCGAACCCGTGGCGTGACGCTTGCGCGTGGTCTCGCGAACCAGACTTTGCGCAACCAAAGCCGAGGGCGCGATCGCAAATGAATTTGAGGGTCAACCGCGATCGATGTGAATCACGGTCGACGACAAGTGCTTTCAGCGCCGAAGGAAATTCGACATGACGATGAGGCGGCCCGCCGATACGGCCAGACCGCAGGCCCGTGCGGGCGTCTCCGCCATGGGGCTGGCGGCGCTGGGCGTCGTCTTCGGCGACATCGGCACCAGCCCGCTCTACACACTGAAGACCGTGCTCAACCTCACCGGCTCCGCGCCGTCGCCGGAAATCGTCCTCGGCGTCCTGTCGCTGCTGCTGTGGACGCTGATTGTCGTCACCACGATCAAATATGTCGTTCTGGCCATGAGCATCGACAATGACGGCGAAGGCGGCGTCCTCGCCCTGATGGCCTTGCTCGGCGTCAAGAAGGAGCACAGGCCGGCGCTTGTCGCCGTAGGCCTGTTCGGCGCGGCGCTGATCTATGGCGACGGCGCCATAACGCCCGCCATATCCGTCCTGTCCGCCCTGGAGGGCCTCAATGTCGTCGAACCCGCGCTGAAACCGTATGTTCTGCCGGCGAGCGTCGCCATACTGGTGGGCCTTTTCGCCCTGCAACCGATGGGAACGGCCCGCATCGGCAAGGCGTTCGGGCCGGTCATGCTGGTCTGGTTCGCGGTCATGGCCATTCTGGGCCTGCGCGGGCTGGCGCTGCATCCTGGCGTTCTCGTCGCGCTCAATCCCTATTACGGTTTCCATTTTCTCGCCACGCACGGCATGATCTCGTTCCTGGCGCTCGGCGGCGTCTTCCTTTGCGTCACGGGCGCGGAGGCGCTTTACGCCGACATGGGCCATTTCGGCGCGCGGCCGATCCGGCTGGCCTGGTCGGTTATCGTGTTTCCGAGCCTGCTGCTCAACTATGCCGGCCAATGCGCCATCGTGCTCGACGGGGCGTCGAGCGAGAGCAACATCTTCTACCAGCTGTGCCCGGCGCCCGTGCTCCTGCCCTTCATTATCCTGGCGACCGTCGCCACCATCATCGCAAGCCAGTCAATCATCACGGGCGCCTTTTCCATGACGCGGCAGGCGATCCAGCTTGGCTGGCTGCCGCGCCTGCGTATCGCGCAAACCTCGGAAGAAGGCTATGGGCAGATCTATGTCGGCGTCGTTAACTGGTTGCTGATGGCGGTCACCGTCGGGCTGGCGCTGATGTTCAGGAAGTCAGACAATCTCGCTTCCGCCTATGGCATAGCCGTTTCCGCGACAATGCTGATGACATCGGCGCTGCTGTTCATCGCCATGCGCGAAATCTGGGACTGGAGCTGGCCGAGAGCCATGGCCGTGGCGGGCGTCTTCTTTATCGTCGACGGCGGCTTTTTCGTCGCCAATTCGGCGAAAATCGCCGACGGCGGCTATGTGCCGCTGCTCCTCGCCGCTTGCGTCTATGCGGTGATGTTGGTCTGGCATCGCGGCATGGCGGCGGTGAAGCTGGCGGCGCAGGGCCATCCGGTCGACGCCCGGCCTTTCCTCGCCGAGATCGCGAACAAGAAAATCGCGCGCGTTCCCGGCGGCGCGATCTTCCTGTCGCGCGCCGCCGCCGAAGTCCCCCCGGTCATGCTCTGGCATGTTCCAGCACAACCGGTCCTTGCACGAAAAACTCATTGTCCTGACGGTCGCCGTCCAGCCGGTTCCCTGGACCCGGCCGAGCGAGCGCTTGACCATCGGCAATCCGGCTCCGAATTTCTGGCGCGCCACGGCGCGTTATGGTTTCATGGAGCGACCGGACATTCCGGCCCTGCTGCGGCAGGCCGACCAATCGGGTTGCACCCTTCCGCTCGACGATATGACCTATTATGTCGGGCATGAGACCATTGTTTCGCGCGCCGACGGAAAAGGCATGGCTAGTTGGGAAACGGCCTTTTTCGCCCTGATGGAGCGCAACACCGCGCATGTCTCCGACTTCCTGCGCCTGCCCGAGGCGGATGTGGTCGAGATCGGGCGGCAAGTCGCGGTCTGATGCGTGTCTACCCCTTTCCCTGCTTCACGCGTGCCCGGCGTCATCCGACAGGAAGCGCAGATCGACGCCGATTGCGCCAAGCGCCCGCTCGTATTTTGACTCATAATCCTGGTCGAACAGCAGCAATGGATCGGTTGGGCAGATCATCCAGCTGTTGGCGAGGATTTCCTTTTCGAGCTGGCCCGGCGACCAGCCGGCATAGCCGAGCGCCAGCACCGCCTCTCTCGGCCCCTCCCCGTGCGCTATGGCGCGCAGGACGTCGAGCGTCGCCGTCAGCGACACTTCGGGATCGATCGCCATGGTCGCTTCAGCGGCGCGGTAATCGGGCGAATGCAGGACAAAGCCGCGGCTGGAATCGACCGGGCCGCCGGCCAGCACGCGGATCGCGCCGGCCGCGCCGCCGAGGCTCGCCTTTTCCCCCGCCTGGATCACCTTGAGCTGGAGCAGGAGATCGACGAAATTGACGCCCTCGGCGGGATGGTTGAGGATAATGCCCATCGCTCCGTCCTCGGAATGGGCGCAGACATAAACCACGGCCCGCGCGAAAAACCCGTCTTGCAGCCCAGGCATGGCCACGAGACATTTGCCGTCGAGAAAGGGATTGGGTGCGATCTTGTTCACGGTCGAGACTTTCCATCCGCGCCTGAATTCGCTCGCCGCGCCAGATCTTGACGACGCCGCCCGGAAACGCGCCTTTGAGAGTCATGATAGAGATCTTGGGGGACATGCTAAAGGATGAGCGCGCAAAGTGAAGCCGGGACGATTCTTAATTTTCATCGCAGTTTCGCGGCGGCCCTTGTCGCGCTGTCGTTTTTCGGCGGCGGAAGCGCCCGCGCCGATTGGGTTTCGAGCGCGAAATCGCAGGCGCGGCTGGTCGATGGCGGCATGATCGACGGCGTCCGCACCGCCGGCGCGCAAATCCGCCTCGACGGCGCGGCGGTCACCTATTGGCGCGATCCCGGCGAGGCTGGCGCGCCGCCGGTGTTCGATTTCGCCGGCTCCGACAATATCGCCGCAGCCAAGGTCCTCTATCCGCAGCCCCAGCGGATCGACGAGGCCGGCGTGCAGGCCTTCGGCTACCAGCACGAAGTCGTCTTCCCCATTCGCGTCACGCCGCGCGACAAGAGCAGGCCCGCCATCCTGGCGCTGAAGCTCGATTACGCCGTCTGCGAGACGATTTGCCTGCCTGTCCACGCGCAATTGCGGCTCGACCTTCCACCGCAGCCGCCTGACGGCGAGGGCGCGACGCTCGTCGCCGACGCCCTGAAACAGGTTCCAAAGCCCCTCGACGCGGCCGAGGCCAAAAATCTCGCCGCCGTCACGCCGGCGACGAGCGCCGACGGCAAACCGCGATGGCTCCTGCAAAGTCTCCGGCCCGACGCAAGAGATATCTTCGTCGAGTCGCCCCCGGGGTTTTACTTCGAGACCCGCGCCGCCACGGAAAAGGGCGAATTCCTTTTGATCCTGGCCGACCATCCGGCGGGCGAACCGACGCCTGGCGCCCCCGTCCAAATCACCGTCACCGGCGACGCGCCGGCGCAATTCGACCTTGCCTTGCCGCCCCGGCCCTGAACCAGCGGAAATCATCGACATGTCCCGGCTGGATTTCACAACGCATCGTCTTTGCATTGAAGCGCCGCTCACCGAGGGCGCGAGAATCGAACTCTCGCGCGAACAGGCCAATTATCTCGTCAATGTCCTGCGGCTTGGCGAGGGCGCGAGCCTCCTCATCTTCAACGGGCGCGACGGCGAGTGGCGCGCCGCCCTGGCGCCGGCGGGAAAGAAGAGCGCCGCTTTGCTCGTGAAAACGCGGGAGCGCGCGCAGGATTTTCTGCCGGATGTCGACTATCTGTTTGCGCCGATCAAACATGCGCGGCTCGATTACATGGCGCAAAAGGCGGTGGAAATGGGGGTGCGCCGCCTGCGCCCCGTGCTGACCCGCCGCACCCAGGCGAGCCGCGTCAATCTCGAGCGCATGCGCGCCAATGTCGTCGAGGCGGCAGAACAATGCGGCATCCTTTCGCTGGCGCAAGTTTTGGCCGAGGAGCGGCTCGACAGTGTGCTGGCCAACTGGCCTGGCGACCGGCTGCTGGTTTTTTGCGACGAGGCGGCGGAAACCGCCGATCCCGCCGCCGCCTTGCGTCACGCCGGCGCGGGCTTCGACAAATTCGCTGTGCTGATCGGACCGGAAGGCGGCTTCGACGAGATGGAGCGCGAAACACTGGCCGGCATGCGCAACACGGCGCGCATTTCACTTGGCCCCCGCGTGTTGCGCGCCGACACGGCGGCCGTGGCGGCGCTCGCTTTGGTCCAGGCGACGCTGGGCGACTGGACTTAGCGCATATTCCGACAGGGCCAGCTTGAGCCGATCACTGACATTTTCTCGCCATCATATTGCGTTCAAAAGAACGCCTGATTTTTGGAGCGAGTCGGCATGATCGGGACAAGGAAAGGGAATCTACGATTTTGCCGCGCTGTCGCGGTCGTGTCCCGCCCTTTCCTGCCCCTGCTCTTTCTCGCTCCCGCCTCGGCGCAGGACAACGGTCATCTCCGCGTGCAATTCAGCGACGGCTCCGGATGGAGCCAGACATGGTCGCGCGCGGAAGCCCATGCGCCATTGCCGGAAGGACCGGCTCGCGCCAGCTACCCCTTTACGCGCAATGCGCAGGCCAGCGCGCCGCAGGGCCGGTTGCGCCTGAAGCCCATGAGTTTCGACGGCATGTGATTGCGCCGCCAAATCGGTTTCGACGGCAAGTCGGTTTCGACGGCAAGCAGGTTTTAGAACACGCATTCCTCGAACGCAGGCTTGACGCTTTCCTTCCACGCGCCATGGAACAACGCCAGCCGGCGTTCGGCCAGGTTGACGCCCGAGGCGGCGATCTCCTCCAGAGCCAGCAGATAGCGCCCTTCGTCCTCCCCCGACGCATCGAGACGCCTGCGCCGCGCGAGCCCCTCGCGCGCCAGCGGCAGGATTTTCCGCGCGAGATCGAGCAGGCTGCGACCGCCGGCTTCCGCGCGAAGCCCTTGTTTCGGCGCGTCCTGCCGTAATTTGAGACGGTCCTCGGCGGAAAGGTCCTTGACCAGGTCCCAGGCGGCGGCGCTGGCTTGGCCGTCGTAGAAAAGCCCGGCGCAGAAAGCGGCGAGCGCCAGAATGTGCGACGAGGGGCCGACGTCGGCGCCGCGCATTTCCATGTAGCGTTTCAGCCGCACTTCCGGGAACAGCGTCGACAGGTGGTTGGCCCAGTCCGACAAGGTGGCGCGTTCGCCCGGCAATCGCGCCAGCCGTCCCGCGAGCAGGTCGCGGAAGGAGGCGCCCGCGACATCGTGGTAGACCTCGCCGCGCTTGACGAAATAAAGCGGAACGTCGAGCGCATAATCGACATAGGTTTCGAACCCCATGCCGGGCGCGAAGACGAACGGCAGCATGCCGGTGCGGGCCGCGTCGGTGTCGGTCCAGATATGCGAGCGCATCGACTGGAAGCCGTTGGGCTTGCCGTCGGTGAAGGGGGAATTGGCGAACAGCGCCGTGAGCATCGGCTGCACGGCCAGCGCGAGCCGCATTTTGGCGACCATGTCGGCTTCCGAGGCGAAATCGATATTGGTCTGCACGGTCGAGGTGCGGAACATCATGTCGAGGCCGAGCCGCCCCACTTTCGGCATGTAGCGCGACATGATGGCGTAACGCTGCTTCGGCATGACCGGAGTTTCCCGCCGCGTCCACAGCGGGCTCATGCCGAGATCGAGGAAGCCGAGCCCGAGCTTTTCGCTCAAGGGCGCGAGGGCGGCGAAATGCGCCCGCAGTTCGGCGCCGGTCTGGTGGATCGTCTCGAACGGCGCGCCCGACAATTCGAACTGGCCGCCTGGCTCCAGCGATATGGCGCCGCCGCCGTGCGGATCGTAAAGGCCGATGAGCGCCCCCTCATCCTCGATCGCCTCCCATTTCAGGGCGGCGCGCAGTCCGCCGAGCAGCGCCTCGATCCCCCCCTGGCCGCGGTCGGGGCGCCCCTCATAGGGAACCGGAGCAAGATCGGCGCGATAAAAGGGGACTTTCTCGTGCTCGGTCCCCACCAGGAACGGACCGCGCGGCTTGCATCCCGCCTCGAGCCAGTTGACCAGTTCGTCGCGCGACGAGATTGGGGTTTCATCGACTACGTCGCGGGCCATCGGCGGCTTTCATTCACGATTGGACGAGCGGCAAAAAAGGGCGTCGGGACGACGCCCTTCCTCGCACGTTCCGCCCTAGATAGGGCGAAGCGGCGTCCGCCGCAATCATGCCGGGACGCAAGCATGATTTGCGTCAAGCAAAAACTTGGCCGGGGCGACGTCGCGCCACGGCCAAGTGTTTGATTTGTCAGGCCTCATTTCCGCGCAAGGCGGGAATTGCTCACTTCTTGGCGAGGATCTGGCCGAGCACGTTCTGCAGGCCGCCCGAGGCCCCGCCCGACTGGAACAGGCCGCTGAGCGCGCTCACGCCCGCCTGCATCAGGGCCGGATCAAGACCGCCCTGCGCCGGAGCGGCGGCCGCGCCCGCAGCCGGCGCGCCCGACGCCGCAGCGCCGCCGCCGAACAGCGAGCCGACGAGGCCGCTGAGCATGCCGCCCAAGCCCCCGCCTTGGCCAGCCCCTTGGCCGCCCTGTCCGCCTACCGCCGATGCGAGCGAACCCAGCATGCCGCCAATTCCACCGCCGCCCTGGCCAGCCGCGCCGGCGACTTGCGACAACAGGCCGCCGAGGCCGCCGCCCTGGCCGGCGGCGCCGGCGACTTGCGACAGGAGGCCGCCGAGGCCGCCGCTTTGCGCCGCCTGGGCGACGCCGCCCATGGTCATCGAGGCGACGACCGGCATGAGTTGATTGAGAATGTCAGGGCTGATGCCGGTTTCCGCGCCGATGTGCTGGGCGATCTGGCCAATTCCGCCGGCGCCGCCAAAGATCTGGCCGAGCAGGTCGCCGCCGGCTCCGGCCGCGGCCGGAGCCTGGGCGGCGTTGGGATCGTTGAAAGCCGCCTGATGCGCCGGATCGGTCAGATGGCCGACAATCTGCGAAAGGCCTTCGGGGGTTTGCATGTGATTTTGCACCCCTTGGGCGATGGCGGGCGCGAGCGCGCTGATCGCGGCGCTGACCTGGTCCGGCGAAATGCCGAATTGCGAGGCGATGCTCGATACGGCGTCGCCGCCGTGCGCGGCCTGGATGAGAGCGGAAAGATCGACCATTTTATCCTCGTTTCAAATCGCTTGCGGGCCAAATCGGGCGGAGGCCCGCCAATTCCCCGCGTCAAGCTAGCGCAAGTCGCCGGATTTTGCGAGCGCGGCGCGGCGCCGCAACTAGCCATAAGCGCGCTTTATGGCAGTTTTCCTACAAGGCGCGCCCGGCGCTCCCGCTTGACAGGAAACCGGCCCGCGCCCACAAGATCGGAAAAATCCCGCCAAAGGTTCAGGATGAGCGCCAAACCGTCACTGCATGTCTTTCTTTGCGCGCCGCGCGGCTTTTGCGCCGGCGTCGTGCGCGCCATCGACGTGGTCGAACACGCCCTGCGCAAATTCGGCGCGCCGGTCTATGTGCGACATGAAATCGTGCATAACCGCTATGTGGTCGAGGGGCTGAAACGCCAGGGCGCGATCTTCGTCGAGGAACTCGACGAAGTCCCGGACAACGGCGCCCGGTGGTGTTTTCGGCGCATGGCGTGCCGAAATCCGTGCCGGACGAGGCGGCCAGGCGCGATCTCTTCGCCATCGACGCCACCTGCCCGCTGGTGACCAAGGTCCATCGCGAGGCGGAAATCCATTTCCGCCGCGGCAGGAAAGTTGTCCTGGTCGGCCACAAGGGCCATCCCGAAGTCATCGGCACGATGGGGCAATTGCCGGAAGGCTCGGTGATACTGGTGGAAAGCGCGGAAGACGTCGCCGCTCTGTCCCTCTCGCCCGACGAAGCCCTCGCCTTTGTCACCCAGACCACCCTGTCGGTCGACGACATGGCCGCCGTGGTCGATGCGCTGAAGGAAAAATATCCGCGGATCGTCAGCCCGCACAAGCAGGACATCTGCTACGCCACCACCAACCGCCAGGAGGCGGTGAAGGAGATCGCCCACAAGGTCGACGCCTTCATCGTCGTCGGCTCGCCCAACTCGTCCAACTCGCAACGACTCAAGGAAGTGGCCGAGCGCAATGGCTGCCGCCAGGCCCAGCTCGTGCTGCGCGCCGGCGACATCGACTGGACCCAATTGCGCGACATCAAGTCGCTCGGCGTGACCGCGGGCGCCTCGGCGCCGGAAATTCTGGTGGAGGAGATTCTGGCGGCGGTCGGCGAGAAATACGATCTCATCGTCGATACCGTGACCACGGCGACGGAGGACGTCTCCTTCCCGCTGCCGCGCAACCTGCGCGAAAAAGTGGCCTGAAGCTGGTTTTTCCGGCTAGCGAAAACCCGCCGGACGCGTTCCGGCGGGTTTTGTGCGTCTATCAGCGGCGCCCGTGTCCGCCCCAACCGCCATGACCGCGCCAGCCGCCATGACCGCGCCAGCCCCAACCCGGACCGTAGCCCCAATAAGGACCATAGCCGTAGTAATTGGGCGCCCAATGGCAGCGATAGGGGCCGCAGACCCAGCGAATACGGTCGATCCGGGCGGCGGCGTGGCCGTCGTGGACCATATTTGCGTCGAGGCCCGCGAGCGGCAACGCAGCGGCGGATGTCGCGAAGCACGGAATGGCCAGTCCGATTGCGCCGAGCACAAGCGCGGCGCCAACGGCTTTTTTAACATGCAACATGGCAAGCTCCTGTTTCTTCGTCGGTTATCGACGCGAACGAGCATGCGCCGGGCGCCATGAACAGCGGCTGACCATATCGTTCAGCCGGCGTTCATTTCTCGCCGCCCTCTTTGCTTTCCCGCGAAATGATCTATGACCGTGGCGTCTCCTGGCGGTCGGTCCGCCCTCCAAAAGATCGCGGGCAAAAAATGCTGAAAACCCAATCCGCCGAACATCCCTTCGACGCCTTCCGCGCGCTGCTGGCGCAACTGCCGCCGGCGTCGGAGACGGCGATTTCAGCCGTCCGCGCGCGCGACGCGCAATTGACCAAGCCGCCGGGCGCGCTGGGTCGCCTGGAAGAGATCGTCGAATGGATCGCCGCCTGGCAGGACAAGGCCGAGCCGACCGTCGAGCGTCCGACGGTCGTTGTCTTCGCCGCCAACCATGGCGTCGTCGCGCAGGGCGTCTCGCCCTACCCGCCTAGCGTCACGGCGCAGATGCTGAAGAATTTTTCCTCCGGCGGCGCGGCCGTCAACCAGATTTGCGCCACCTATGGCGCTGGCCTGAAAGTGTTCGAGCTTGCGCTGAACCTGCCGACCCGCGACATCACCGAAGCGCCGGCGATGGAAGAACGCGAATGCGCCGCGACGATCGCTTTCGGCATGGAGGCGATCGCCGGCGGCGCCGACCTGCTGGCGCTCGGCGAAATGGGCATCGGCAACACCACCATCGCCGCCGCCATCTACCACGCGCTCTACGGCGGCGAGGCGGCGGACTGGGTCGGCCGCGGCACCGGCGTCAATGACGAGGGCCTCGCCCGAAAGATCGACGCGGTCAAAAAGGCGGTCGCGCTGCACAAGGACCATCTCGACGATCCGTTCGAGGTCTTGCGCCGGCTTGGCGGCCGCGAAATCGCCGCCATGCTGGGGGCCATCCTCGCGGCGCGAATGGAAAGGACGCCCGTCCTGCTCGACGGCTATGTCGTCTGCGCCGCGGCGGCCGTCCTGCACGCGCTCGATCCCGCCAGCATCGACCATTGCCTCGCCGGCCATGTCTCGGCCGAAGGCGCGCACGCCAAGGTATTGGCGAAGCTCGGAAAGAAACCGTTGCTCGACCTCGGCATGAGACTCGGCGAAGGCTCGGGGGCCGCCGTGGCGATCGGCGTGGTGAAGGCCGCCGTCGCCTGCCACCGCGACATGGCGACGTTTTCTTCGGCGGGAGTCGACAACAAGGGCGGATGAAGCGCGCGGCTTACGCCACGTTGCGCGGACGACGCCGCGCCGGCGCGGGGACAGGCGCGTCTGGACCGAGCTGCGGCAGGGCGTTCATCACCCTTTCCGGCGGGAAGACGACGATGACTTCCGTTCCCTCGCGCAATTTCGAGCGCAAGGTAAAGCCGCCGCCGTGCAATTCGACCAGGCCCTTGACGATGGGCAGGCCGAGGCCCGTGCCTTCGTCGGCGTTTTTTTGCGCCAGCGAGCCGCGCCCGAACGACGACATGATGACAGGAATTTCCTCTTCGGGAATGCCCGGCCCATTGTCCTTGATCGCGAAATACTGTCCGCCGGCCGTGGTCCAGCCGACCTTGATCTGCACCTGTCCGCCCTGCGGCGTGAATTTGATGGCGTTCGTCAGCAAGTTGAGCGCGATCTGGCGCACGGCGCGCTCGTCCGCCCAGATGCGCGGCATGTTCGGTTCGACGATTTCGTTCAGCGTCACGCCGCGCTTGCGGGCGCGCAGGGTGAGGAGATGCCGGCAATCCTCGATGACGCCCGGCAGCAGCACCGCTTCTTCCTTGAGTTCGTAGCGTCCGGCCTCGACGCGCGAAAGGTCCAGGATTTCGTTGATGAGCATCAAGAGATGCTCGCCGCTCGAATGAATGTCGCGGGAATAGTCGCGATAGGCCTCGACGGAGTGAGGCCCGAACAATTCGTTCTTCATCACTTCCGAGAAGCCGAGAATGGCGTTCAGCGGCGTGCGCAACTCATGCGACATGGTGGCGAGGAAGCGCGACTTGGCGAGACTCGCCTCTTCGGCCCGCCGACAAGCCTCGTCGGAACCGGCCTTGGACTGCTCCAGTTCGGCGATGAGCAGGTCTTTTTCCGCCTGGAAAACCAGCGAATCGACCTGGCTGGCGTAGATTCGCCGCGCCAGGACCACAAAATAGAGAAGCGTGCCGAACGCCAGCAGGGTCATCGGCGCCATCGGCCCATGCAGGCTCGTTGGCCGCATGAAGAGCAGGATCGCCGAGGCGATGGGGAGCAGCGCAGCGTAGACCGCCGCGGGCACGAAGGCGGTGACCACCGTATGGATCGCCGCCGCCAGCATGAACACGACCATCACGTAGGTCGTCGCCCAGGGGTCGGGAACGCCGATCATCAGCACTGCGAAGCAAGCCCAGCTCAGGCCGTTGACCCCTTCGGCGAAAATGAAGCGAGCCTGCCAATTGTGCGCCTTGATCGTCGCCCTGTCCTGTCCAAGGAAGCGGATCGCCAGCAGCCAGGCCATGCCCACGGCGCTCAGCAGCATGAAGAGCCACACGGCCACGAAGGCCGGGGGCAGCCACAAAGTCGTCATCGCCGCGATCGCGAAGCACAAAAGGACCTGTGGCACGATCGCCGCCTTGCGCCCTTCGGCGTAAAGTCGCAGCAGTTCGAGGTCGAAGGCAATGCTGCCGGCGCCCGCGGAGGTCAGCCTTTCGCGCGCCTCGCGCATGCGATTGGACAGCCGCCGCCGCTCCTTTGAGCGGGGGTCGGCAAAGCGTCCGCGCGCGATCATTTCTGCGGTGACTTCGGACATGCCGGCGGAAAACCATGGTCTTGCGTGTAAAGGCTTCCGCACATTGGATGAAAAACCTTAATGAGCGCCTGACGCGACACAAAGAATTGTCATGAACCCGCCATGATTGACTTTGCGTCCCCGCCAATGTTCAGCTGGCCTGCAATCCGCTGCTTTCTCCAAAGTCGCCGCAGGAGCCCGGCATGAAGCTTTATGATTCCCCCGTGGCGCCGAATCCCCGCCGCGTCCGCATCTTCCTCGCCGAAAAAGGAATCGTCGTCGCGACCGAAACAATCGATCTCGCCAAATTGCAGCAGAAGGAGCCGGCCTTCGCCAAGATCAATCCGCTGCGGCGCATTCCCGCCCTTGTACTCGATTCCGGCGAAATCCTGTGCGAATCCGTGGCGATCTGCCGCTATTTCGAGGAAATATCGCCGGAGCCGCCGCTGTTTGGGACCAGCGCGCTCGAAAAGGCGCGCATAGAGATGTGGCAGCGTCGCGCCGAGCTTGAGTTCTTCTTCCCCGTGGCCCTGGCCTTTCGCCACAGCCATCCGGCGATGCGCGAGATGGAGAAGCCGCAGATCGCCGAACTCGCGGAAGCCAGCCGACCGCGCGCATTGGCGTTTGCGCGTTTCCTCGATGGCGAACTGGCTGATCGCCGCTTCCTCGCCGGCGAAACCTTCACCATCGCCGACATCACCGCCTTCGTCGCCGCCGATTTCGCCAAATTCGCGCGGATCGACCTGCCGGGCGAGTTGGCGCACCTGCGGCGCTGGCGCGAAGACGTCGCCGCCCGTCCCAGCGCCCGCGCCTGACGCCGAGGCCGCCGTGCCGCGCGAACCGGCCAGCGCCGGACTCGAAGCCTACGTGCAAGCAATCCGCGCCTGCCGCCTGTGCGTCGAGGCGCCCTTGGGGGCGCCGTTGCCGCATGGACCGAGGCCTGTGCTGCGCGTCTCGTCCACGGCGACGCTGCTGGTCGCCGGCCAGGCGCCTGGAGTGCGCGTCCACGCCTCCGGCCTGCCTTTCGACGATCCCTCCGGCGACCGGCTGCGATTGTGGATGGGGATCGATCGCGCGCAATTCTATGACCAGACGCGCATCGCCATCGCCCCGATGGGCTTCTGCTTTCCGGGCCATGACGCCAAAGGCGGCGACTTGCCGCCTCGCCGCGAATGCCGCGCCCGCTGGCATGACGGGCTGTTCGCGCTGGCGCCCGGCATCGACACGATCCTTGCGGTCGGTCGGCCGGCGCAAAATTATCATTGCGCGCGGCTCGGGCGACCTCTGCCGAAAAAGCTGGGGTTGGACCAGGTCATCCGCCGTCTTGCCGTAGCCGTCGAGACAGAGACCTGGCCACGGATCATCGCCTTGCCGCATCCCTCCTGGCGCAACAGCGGCTGGCTGAAACGCAATCCCTGGTTCGAAGCCGAGATCGTGCCGCTCGTGCGCGCCCAAGTCACCGAAGCTCTCACCAGGACTCTCGCCGACAAGGACTAGGACCTTTCCACCGGCGCAACGAAGCGCCGTTGCGGCATCCTCAGAAATGTTTTCCCGAAATCTGGATGATCGCCGGCGTGAGGATAACGGCGAACAGAACCGGCAGGAAGAACAGGATCATGGGAACGGTGAGCTTGGGCGGCAGCGAGGCGGCCTTCTTTTCCGCCTCCATCATGCGCGTGTCGCGCGCCTCCTGGGACACCACGCGCAGCGCAGAACCGAGCGGCGTGCCGTATTTTTCCGCCTGGACCAGCGAGGTGACGATGTTCTTCACGTCGCTGAGGCCGGTGCGCTTGTAGAAATTGTCGTAGGCCGTGCGCCGGTCGGGCAGGTACGACAACTCCGCCGTCGTCAGCGTGAATTCCTCCGCCAGCGGAATGGAGCGCGCGCCGATTTCCTGGCTCACGCGGCGGAACGCGTGTTCGATCGACATGCCGGACTCGACGCAGATCAGCAGCAGATCCATCGCATCCGGAAATGCGCGCCGCATACTATGCTGGCGCTTGGAGATGATGTTTTGCAAATAGATTTCAGGCCCCTTGAGACCGCCATAAGCGAGAGCGATCACCACCGAAAGGCGCCCCATCATCGTCATTTGCATCTTGAGGACGACGAACATGTAAATCGTGCCGCACAGCAGCAAGGCGATCGGCGAAATCAGGCGAAAGAACAAAAACCCGACTTCCGCCTGCGGGCCGCGGTAGCCGGCCATGGCCAGGCTCGCCTTGGCCTGCTCGGTGCCCAGCCATCGCGACAGGCTGTAGCGCTCGACGATGTTCTTCATATAGGCTTTGGGCGTCATGCGCAGGTTGCCGTTGCGGGCCTGCAGCTTTTCGCGCTCGCGCGCGCGGATCCGCTCGCGCTCCGAGGCGACGAGCTTCATTCGCTCGTCTAGATTGTCCCCTTCGAGGAAAGGCAGGCCGATCGAGATCAGGCTGGCCACCGTGAAGATGCCGACGAGCAGGGCGAACAGGGTTCGCGGATCGGCGATCTTTTCGTAAAGAAGTTCAAACATCGCTTGCGACCTTGCGCTGGATTCCTCAGATGTCGAACGAGATCATCTTGCTCATGATGAATGAGCCCAACCCCATGACGAAGACGCAGACGGCGAGCACGATGCGGCCCGTTGACGTGATCCACAGCAGTTCGACGTAATGGGGGCTGGTCAAATAGACGAGCAAGCCGACCACGATCGGCAGCGAGCCGATGATCCCCGCGGAAGCCTTGGCTTCGGAGGATATCGCCTTGACCTTGTCGCGCATCTTCTTGCGTTCGCGCAACACGCGCGCGAGGTTGGCGAGCGCCTCGGCGAGATTGCCGCCCGCCTTCTGCTGGATGGCGATCACGATAGCGAAGAAATTGGCTTCGGGGGTCGGAATGCGGTCAGGCATGCGCTCGATCGCCTCGGTCACGGTCAGGCCGAGCGCCTGGGCCTCGATGATCTGGCGGAATTCGGAACGCACCGGCTCGGAGGCCTCCGCGGCGATGATGCGGAGGCAATCGCCGAGCGGCAGGCCGGCCCTGACGCCGCGGATGATGATGTCGATGGAGTTTGGGAATTCCAGCGAGAATTTCTTCAACCGCCGCTTGGTCATGAAGCTGAGCCAGAAGTTCGGCAGGAGGGCGCCGCCGATCGGCAGTCCCCCCAACGCGATCATCGGACTGCCGCTGAGTCTGAGAAGCAGAAGCGTCATCACCACGGCGGAGACGCCGGAAGCGACGAAGAAATTTGTCTTGGTAAACGTGAGACCAGCCTGGGCGATTCGGGTTTCGAGATCGACCTTCTTTTTCTTGTTGCGTTCTTCCAGCTCCTTCAGGCTGTCCGTGATCGCCTTGCGGCGCGCGGCGGAATCGACGACGCGTCCTTCCCCGCGCCTGCCGCTCCCCTTGGAGATGATCTGTTCCTGGCGTTTTTCCGCCTGGGCTTCGCCCGTCAGCAGGGGAAACACCAACACATAGAAGGCCCCGGCTATAGAGCCGACGGCCAGGATGATGGTCAGAAGCGATCGGACGTCCATCGTTTAGAACCTCGCCATCATTCGGGCATTTCGGAGGCGTCGAGCGCCGCGGCAAGCCGCGCGTCCTCGCCATAATAGCGGGCGCGGTCCCAGAAGCGGGGACGGCCGATGCCGGTGGAGCGATGCCGCCCCTTCAGCTTGCCGGACGCGTCCTCGCCGGTGATGTCGTAAAGGAACAGATCCTGCGTGACCGCGACGTCGCCTTCCAGACCCATCACCTCGGTGATGTGGGTGATGCGGCGGGAGCCGTCGCGCAGGCGCGCGGCCTGCACGATCACGTCGACCGAGGAGACGATCATTTCGCGGATGGTGCGCGTCGGCAGCGAAAAGCCACCCATGGTGATCATGGATTCGAGACGGCTCAGCGCCTCGCGCGGCGAATTGGCGTGCAACGTTCCCATTGAGCCGTCATGGCCGGTGTTCATCGCCTGCAGCAGATCGAAGGCTTCCGAGCCGCGCACTTCGCCGACGATGATGCGTTCGGGACGCATGCGCAGGCAGTTCTTGACGAGATCGCGCATGGTGATCGCGCCCTGCCCCTCGAGGTTGGGCGGGCGCGTTTCCAGCCGGACAACATGCGGCTGTTGCAATTGAAGTTCGGCGGCGTCCTCGCAGGTGATGACGCGTTCGTCGAGGTCGATGTAATTGGTCAGGCAGTTCAAAAGCGTCGTCTTGCCCGAACCCGTGCCGCCGGAGATCAGGACGTTGCAACGGACGCGGCCGATGATCTTCAAGATTTCCGCGCCTTCGGGCGAAATGGCGCCGAATTTGGTCAGCTGGTCGAGGGTCAGCTTGTCTTTCTTGAATTTGCGGATGGTCAGGGCCGGCCCGTCGATGGCCAGCGGCGGCGCGATGACGTTGACGCGCGAGCCGTCGGCGAGGCGGGCGTCGCAGATCGGCGAGGCTTCGTCGACGCGACGGCCGACCTGGCTGACGATGCGCTGGCAGATGTTCATCAATTGCGCATTGTCGCGGAAGCGCACGCTGGTCAACTGGATCTTGCCGTTGACTTCGATGAAGGTGCGCGTGGCGCCATTGACCATGATGTCGGCGATGTCGTCGCGCGCCAGCAGCGGCTCGAGCGGACCGTAGCCGAGCACGTCGTTGCAGATGTCTTCGAGCAGGTCCTCCTGCTCGGCGATCGACATGACGACGTTCTTAATCGAGATGATTTCGTTGACGATGTCGCGGATTTCCTCGCGCGAGCTTTCGGCGTCGAGCTTGGACAATTGCGAGAGGTCGATGGCCTCGATCAGGGCGCCGAAAATCGTGCTCTTGGTGAGGTAATATTCGTCCGAGCGACGGTTCTCGACCGGCGCGGACTGCGCGAGAGCCATGGGCTGCGCCGCCGGCGCGGCGGGCGTGATCGCCTCGACGACAGTGGAGGACGGTCCTTGCGTGGCGCGCGGGGCGGCGCCGTTGACGGAGCGCTTTCCAAACATCGTCGTACGTGTCCTCCCTTGCCTGCTTCAGGCGTCAAAAACTCCGGAGCCGACCCCCGGAATTCGAATTTTGCGCGCGGAAATTCGTTTCAGTCCCTGAACACCTTGAGCAGCGGCTCCAGGAATCCCTTTGTCTCGCGCTTCGTCACGATGCGGCCGGTGACGAGCCGCGCCAGGTCATGGAACACCGCCGCCGTCTTGGCGCCGTCTTCCATTTCGGCGATCATCTGCCCGTTATTGGCGGCCGCGCCGAACAGCCTGGCGTCGAAGTAAATCGTCGCGGAGGGCTCCATCTCGACCGCCTTGGCGAAATCGGCGGCCGTGATTTCCGGCCGCTTGGGAAGGCCGACGCCGTTGAGGACCAAACGCGGCGCAGGATCGTTTTTCCGCGCCGTGCGCAGGGAATCAAGCAGGCTCTTGGCGTTGCGCAGGCTGGCGAGCTCCGGCGACGCGACCACCAGGACCTCGTCGGCCGAGACCAGCAACCGTCGCGCCCAGGCGGTCCAGACATGCGGCACGTCGAGTACGACATAGGGCGTGGAGGCGCGCAGCAGGTCGATGACGCCATCAATGGCTGTTTCCTGCAGGTCGTAGCAGCGTTCGATGGTCGCCGGCGCCGCGAGGATGGAAAGCTTTTCGCTGCATTTGGACAAGAGCCGGTCGATAAGATTGGAGTCGAGCCGGTCCGGCGCATAGATCGCGTCGGCGACGCCCTGCGGCGGATCCTGGTTGAAGTCGAGGCCCGCGGTGCCGAACGGAAGATCAAGATCGGCGATGACCGTCGATGTGTCGAGATCGCGCGCGATCGACCAGGCCAGATTATGCGCGACGCAAGAGGCGCCGACGCCGCCCCTCGAGCCGACCACGGCGATGACGCGACCGAGCGGCGCCGCGGAATCGTGATTGTACTGCGCTGATATGGCGCCGACGAAATCCATCACGCCGAAAGGCTGGACGAGATAGTCGCTGACGCCGCGCGAAATGAGTTCACGATAGAGCGTGATGTCGTTCAACTTGCCGATCACGATCACCTTGGTGCCGGAATCGCAGAATTCGGCCAGGGCTTCGAGCTGCCCCACCAACTCCGCTCGCCCGGCCGAGGATTCGATCACGATGGCGTTCGGCGTCGGCGAGGTGCGATAGGCCTCGACGGCCGCGCCGGCGCCGCCCATGTTCACCTTGACGTGCGCCTTTTCCATGCGGCGGTCGATCGCCGCCTCGCCGATCAGCGTCGCGAGTTCTGGCGTTTCGCAAAAAGCCTGCAGCGAAATGCGCGGCGTCGGCGCAATTTGCGCATGGGTGGAGGCGTGAGCGGGGGAGATGGGTTCGCTGGTCATGGATCAGTTTCCTACGCCGCCGATATTGCTGTTCTCTGTCTTCCAGCTGGTGCCGGGATCCGTGCCTTTCCGCACCGCGTCGATGCCTCGTCCGCGCATGTGCGAATTGGCCGGCGTCTCGGCGTCGGGACCGAGCAGATCGCGCGGGTCCGCGGTCTGCACGGCCAGCATCTGCTGGCTGGCGCAACCGAAATTCCAGTAGGCCTTGTTGCTCCAGTCCTCGGTCGCGGAGCCGGCGGCGAGGTCGTTCGGCCATTGTCCGCAGCGCGAGCGGGTCCGCGCGACGATGGTCGCATAGGACAGGCGAATGGGCGACGCCAGCGCCGGATCGGTCACGGGATAGGTGGACACGACGATGTAACCCCGCGCGCCGCCCGCGACCAGGGCCCTGCGCACGCCCGGCAACGCGGCGCGCGCTTCGCCCGCGCCGGGACCCGACGGCAGGGCGATGCCGATGTCGCCAGAGCCGTAGTTCTTGTATTGCGCCGCGAACTGGCGAATTTGCGCCCGCGTCCTTTCGTCGATATCGCCCTTGTGAACCTCGGCGATGACACTGAGGTTGGCGCTGCCGTGCGCGATCTCGATCGGATGTCGCACGCGGATGTCCTGCACGTCGATCTTGCTCGCGGTGATGCGGTCGGCGCCGCTGCTGCAGGCGGCCAGTGGGGCCACGAAAACCAGCAGCGCGGCGAGCTTGAGCTTTTGCGCGTTGAGCCCGCGGACTTGGCTCTTGGAGGTAAGAAGGTTCGGCATGACGGGGTCCGTTTCGAAAATGGCGCCTGGCGGCTTTTCAGGATCGCGGGACTCGGGCGTTCAGTCGTGGATGAAGCCGACGGCGCCGTTGAAGTGCTGCGCGGCTTCGGGATTGTCGGTTGTCGAATAGAGCTTGTTGACGCGGCCGAGCAGCCAGGCCTGCGGATCGCTGGCGTCGGCGAAATTGTCGTCCGGCCGCGCCAGGGCGCTGGCGGGAACGGGTTTGGCGATATAGGGCGTGACGATGATCATCAGCTCGGTTTCCTGACGCTGGTAGTCGCGCGAGCGGAACAGCGTGCCGAGGATGGGCAGGTTCATGAGGCCGGGCAGGCCGGTGATAGACTGGTTGGAGTTGGCCTGGATCAGGCCGGCGGTGGCCATCGACCCGCCGCTGGGCAGTTCCACCGTCGTTTCATGCCGCCGCGTGCGGAAGCCGGGAACCGATTCGCCGGCGATCACGACGCCGGTGCTCGGATCGACCTCCGTCACCTCGGTGGCGAGGCGCAGCGTGATGCGGCCCGAGGAAAGAACGACTGGCGTGAAGTTCAGGGTCACGCCGTAAGTCTTGTATGTGATGGCCGGCGCGCAGAGTCCCGAGGACGAGTTGGCGGTGTTGGAGGAGGCGCCGCTCGTGGTCGAGCTAGAGCAAACGAAGCCGCTGGAAATCGGTATTTCGCCGCCGACGGTGAATTTGGCGCTTTCGCCTGATACGGCGGTGACCGTCGGCTCGGCCAGGGTCCTGGCGACGCCTCTGCTCTCGAAGGCCTGCAGGCTCTGGGTCAGCGAGGATATGCCGCCGAATTTGCTCGTGGTCGTCAACGCGCCGCTCGAAAGCTGGCCGCCGTTCACTGAAAAGGGGTTTTGCTGGGTGAGCGAACCCCAGTTGCCGGCCAGCGTCGAGGAGGTGACGCCGAGCTGCTTGGCGATCGAGCGTTCGATTTCCGCGATCGTCACCTTGATCATCACCGTGTCGCGGCCCTTGATGGTCATGGCGTTGACCACCATGCCGGTCTTGCCGCCTTCCCTAACGGAATCGGCAAATCCCTTGGCGATGTCGAGCGTGGTCTGCATGTCGGCGGCCGAATCCACCTCGCCGGTGAGGATGATCGATTCGTTGATCGTCCGCGCGCCGACCTTGGAATTCGGCAGCGCGGCCTTGAGGAGGGACTGCAATTCGCCGATGTCGCGGCCGACCGACAGCTCCAGCGTGGCGATGCGCCGGCCCTGCTTGTCCATCGCATAGATTGTCGTTTGCCCGGCCGACTGGCCGATAATGTAGATCTTGCGCGCCGAACGGACGACGGCGTTGGCGACGGCGGGATTACCGACGAAGATTTCGCCGGCCTCGGTCGGAAGATCGACGATGATCGATTTGCCCACGCCCATGGTCACGCGGCGAACGGCGGAGCCTTGCAGCGAGACGACGCCAGCGTCGTCCGCACGCGCGGAGCCTGGCAGAGCCGGCGCGGCGAGGGCCAGCAAAGCCACAGTTCCTCCGATCAGCCTTTGGCGCATCATGTGCATTGTCCTTAACTCCTGGGGCGCGCGCCGTGTCTGGGGCGGCTTTGCCGATCGATCATTTGCCGCGGGCTATTATTTGCCGCGGGGAATTATTTGCCGCGGGGAATTATTTGCCGCGCGATTGCGTGGCGACGCCGGCGCGCACCATGGTGACGCTGAGGTCGCGGTCTTCCTGCTCGGGACTGACAGGACCCACGTTCTTCGCGCTGTCCTGCATCGAGCGCAGCACCAGCCACAATTGGCCGGTGCGCTGCGCCAGGATCACCTTTTCCGACTGATGGGGGTCCAGCTCGAGTGTCGCCGTCGATCCCGACGCAAAGGGCTTGCCGCCCTTGTCCTGGGCATCCTGTCCGATCGCCAGGACGCGGACATTGCTCACCAGGGTTTCGCTGACATAGGAGTCGCCCGTCCCGGCCTTGGCGGCGTCTTCGTCGCGATAGACGCGAATCACGTCGACGCGATCGTTGGGGAGAACGAAATTGCCCGCGGTGGTCGCGCCGCTGCCTTCGATATTGATGGCGACCGCGCGATAACCGGGCGTCAGGATCGCCGAGAGATAGCCGGAACTGCCGCCCTTGAAGAGCTTTTCGCGGCGAATCGGTTCACCCGCGAGAAAGGAGCCGCGAACGATCGAATCCTTCAATTCGTCCATCGCGCCCGGGGACTCGGTCTTGCTGACGATTCCCTGGATCTTCGAATCCTTGGGCCAGGGCTGCCAGGCGAGGTCGGTCGGCTGAAGGACCGAGCCGAACGTCAAGTCATGCGCCGCGACCAGGACCTGGTCTTGCGCCACGGGCTTGGGCGCAGGCGCCGCCACGACGACCTGAGCCGGAGGTTCGGGCTTGCTCAGCACGAGATAGGTCGCGCCGGCGCCGGAGGCGAGCACAACACCTAAAAAGATAAGCCGCGCTTTTTTCATGGGTTTCTGACAATCCACGCTGACGCCCCGATGCGGAGCCTGAGAGGGATTCAATCAGGTAAAAGTCAAATTAAGGTTAATGGATCATCACGTATTTGACCTTTCGGCAGGTCATTTCCACTCGCGCGACAAAAAAAGCCTCGCGGCGGCCGCGAGACTTTCCAGATTGGCGCAAGTCGAGACTGAACAAAGTCGGGGTAACGAAGGCGGTCGGCTCAGACGCCGAGCACCTTCAGGAATATCCGGGTCTCGGGATAAAGGACGAGGCCAGCGGCGGCGAGCGCGACGCCATAGGGAACGCCGCTCTCCTTGGCGTGCAGGCGCATGATCCATCCGCGCGCGCGCGCCCAGACCGGCATGGGCAGGCGGCGAAATTGCAGAATCAAAAGGGTCAGGAGGCCGCCCAGCAGCGCCGACCCCATGCCGTATTCGGCGAGATGGTCGAATCCCATCCAGACGGCGGTGGTCGCCGCCAGTTTGGCGTCGCCTCCGCCGATCCAGCCGCAGGCGAACAGGGTGAAGGTGATGACCAGCACGCCCAGACCGCAGGCGAGGTGCAGCCCGATCGTCGTAGCGGGCAAGCCGACCAGCAGGCCCAAGCCGATGAACGCCATGACGAGCAGGATGGAAATCCAGTTCGAAATCGTCATGGTGAAAATATCGGAAAAGGCGGCATAGGCCATGAGGGCCGGGAAGACGACAATCAGCAAGGCGTCGAGCATGGGCGAATCCGCGTAAAGAATTGCAACGCGCGCATCATCGCGCGCGGCGATTACCCTTTCGTTACCGCTCGCAAACAATTCGGCAATAAAAAACCCCGGACGAATCCGGGGTTTTTGATCTGGCCGGCGCGTGCGCCGACGCGCTTGTTTGCGAGAACCAAAGCCTTTAGTCCGAAAGGCCTGCGACCTTTCGGGCCACGGGCTTACTGGTTCAGGGCGCCGGAGACCGACGCGAACTTGTTGTTCAAGTTGCTGCCGAGGGTCGACAGGGTGGAGATGGCGACGACCGAGATGAGAGCGGCGATCAGGCCATATTCGATGGCCGTGGCGCCGGACTGGTCCTTCACGAAACGGGCGAAAAGCGACTTCATAAACGTGCTCCAGGTTGGATCTGCATCGGCGCCGGCAATTTGCTCGGAACCAGCGGCGACAATGGCGAAGTTAGCCGGCGAGCGTTGCTTTCCCGTTAAAAAAAAACGAGCGGTCAAGCCTCGGCGAGAACAAGGTTAACAAGCTTTTAAACCCTGTTCGGCGGCTCCTGGCCCCCGCCCTCACTCGTTTCATCCCAGCCTGGGCCCGGCAGGGGCTAAAGCGCGGCGCGCGCACGAGCGGAACCTGCATGAAATGAAAACGGCCCCGTGACGGGGCCGTTTCCTTTGCCTGGACGCGCCGCGAAGGCTTGCCGCGGTCCGAGCGATCAAGTTTGGCCCAAAGGTCCTGACGACCTTTCAGGCCACGGGCCTTACTGGTTCAGGGCGCCGGAGACCGACGCGAACTTGTTGTTCAGGTTGCTGCCGAGGGTCGACAGGGTGGAGATGGCGACGACCGAGATCAGAGCGGCGATCAGGCCATATTCAATGGCGGTGGCGCCGGACTGGTCCTTCACGAAACGGGCGAAAAGCGACTTCATGTTTTGCTCCTGTAAATTACCAAAATGTATCCGGCGTCGCAGCCTTGCTCGGAACCGGCGCTGGACAGGCAAAAGCTAATGGCGAAGCCGTTGCTTTCGAGTTAACGACCGGTCGCAAGGCCGATCCAATCGAACGCTAGGTGAGGAAAGGCTTTTTTCATTGGAGCTTTTTTTGATCTATTTGGAGCGATCGCGGCTTTCCGCGCGATCGCGGTGAAACAGCAGGCTCCCGTCTCGCCTGCGCGGCGCAAGGGAACCCGGGAAGACCGCCTTTCCCAATGGCCGGCCTGCAGCTTCTTGCCGGAAAGTGAACCTGGCGCCACGAAATTTAGTAATCCTTCACCAATCTTCGCTTTAATGACGCCTCGACGCTTATTTGAAGTCAGGAGAGGTTCATGCGTCTTCTCGCAATATGTTCGATTGGCGGGCTGCTTGCCTTGGCCGGGGTTCTCGCGCAATCCGACGCTTTCGCGGCTTCGAGCGACGTGGTTCGGGTTTCCGTGGACAAGGCGCGCGTGGCCCGCATTCCAGACCACACGCAGATCCTGGTGATCGGACAGCCGGGCGTCGCCGACGTGACCATGCTGAAGAATACCGGCATGGGCGTCATCACCGGCAAAAGCTTTGGCGAAACCAATTTGATGGCGCTTGACGCGCAGGGCAACCTGCTTGGCGAATGGACCGTAAAGGTTGGGGCGGACCAGCCGGATCTGCTGGTGCAGAACGGCGCCAATCGCGAAAGCTACATCTGCGCGCCCGACTGCCTGCCGACCGTCGATCTCGCCGACGCCAAGAGCGTGGCCTCCGAGCGGGCCGCCGCCGTCGGCGCGCACACGACTTTTGCGAGCGGCAAATAATGCGTCCATCAGCAGGATTTTAGTGAAATACGCAAATAACTCGCAAACAAACATGCCGATAGTGCCCAAACGGAAGCCTGTGGCGCCAGTTCGCTCGGCGAGCGAGGGAATTTGATCGTGGATCGATTCGTGGACAAGTCTGCACCGCCGCCAACCGCTGCGCCAGCCAGACGCAAGGGCCTGTTGAGGCGGTTCGCGCGCAGCCGCGGCGGCGTGACGGCGATCGAATTCGCCATGGTGGCCATCCCCTTCCTCGGCCTGCTCTGCGCCATTTTCGAAACCGCCTTCATTTTTTTCGTCCACGAAGCGTTCGACTCCGCCGTCGGCACGGTGGCGCGTGAAGTCGCCACCAATCAATACAGCTTCACGACCGCCCCAACCTCCGCGACGCTGATGACCGCGAATCCCGGGACCGCGACCAACGAAAACCTGAAATATTTCCTGCCCTCGTTCATCAACTCCACCAAGGTCGTCCTGAACGTGCAGTGCTATACGACCCAGGGCACCGCGGGCTGCACCCAGGTGACCGGATGGTCGGCCCTGGCTGTCACTGACCAGACTTGGTACACCCAGCCGGCAGCGACCACGATGAACCTCGGCGTCGCAGGCGACATCGTTGTTTTCCAAGCCTTCTACCCGATGCCGGTCTATCTCTCGGTCCTGGTTGCGACCGGTTCCGGCGGCGTCTCGGACCTTTACAACCACGCGTCGGGTGCGGTCATGTCCTACGGGTCAGGCTTCGTGCACGCGATCTTCTCGACATTTGTTTTCAGAAACGAGCCATCCTCATCATCATGAAATCCCCCCGCTTCAACCTGCTCGCCGCCGGACGATCGGCCTGTTCCGCCTTCGGACGCCGGGCGCGGCGCGTGGTCTGCGGCAAGTCGGGCATGGCCGCCGTCGAATTCGCGCTGATCCTGCCGATGATGCTGGCGCTCTATTTCGGCTGCGTCGTGCTGTCCCAGGGGCTCGAAGCCGGGCGCAAGGCGCAGTTGCTGTCGCGGACGCTGGCGGATTTGACGGCGCAGACCTTGCCCCAGACCTATGCCGACGGCGCTTGCTCGACCAACACTTCCGCGCCCTGCGTCACCGACACCGATCTGAGCAATATTTTCGCCGCCGCCAAGGCTGTGATTTATCCCTTCACCGGCCCGGCGACCATGA
Organism: uncultured Alphaproteobacteria bacterium; assembly: GCA_963828185.1. GTDB lineage: Bacteria > Pseudomonadota > Alphaproteobacteria > Rhizobiales > Beijerinckiaceae > Rhodoblastus. Next base: position 751,278 of record CAWHDV010000002.1, read on the forward strand.
CGATTTCCGAAGTCGTTTTCAACAATGACGGCAGCAGTACAGGGACGTGTTGCGAGGCCGAGGTGGTGTGGAGCGCCACTTCGGCCTTGAACGGCGCGACGGTCCCGACACCCCGCACCAAATGCACCGTGCTGACGGCGTCCTCCGATGGCCAGAACAGCGCGACCGACATGCCGGCGCACCTCTATCCAGGAGGAGCCAAGGACGCCGGCGGGACGAGCGGCACGAATACGACCGACACCTACATGATCATCGCGGACGTCACCTATAATTATGTTCCGGGCTTCAGCTACCAGACCACCTGGGGCAGCAGTTCGAGCAGCGGCTACATGCTCCACCAGACCAGTTACATGTCGCCGCGCTACGGAGCCAACACCAGCATCTTCTGGAGCAACCCAGGCAGCTCTTTCCCCTCGGCTCAGGTCAGCAGCTGCACTCCGTCCTGGTGACGCGCTCTTTTTAAAACGGCGCGGCGCTTCTAAAAAAGCCGCGTCAGTTCGCCGGCTCGCCGCCGCCGGCGATGGAAGCCAGAAGCAGGGCGAGCAGGCCGGTGACGAAAATGCCGTCGAAGGTCCCGGCGCCGCCGATCGAGGCGACCGGCGCGCCCAGGCCCCGCAACTTGTCGAGATTCATCAAATCCGCGCCGATCAGCACGCCAAGACTGCCGCCGATATAGGCGAGCGGCGCCAGTTCACGCCAGGACACCAGCGCCGCGACCAGGGCGGCGGCGAGCGGCGGCGCGAAAGTCGGCAAGGCGATGCCGACGCCCGCGACCGGCCGCGCGAGGAGGTGGCAGATGACCGCCATGATCGCCGTGGCGATCAATCCCGCGCCCCAGATGCGCCGACGGCCCATCACGTAAAGCGACAGAAGGGTCGGGATGACCGCGCCGCCGACATTGACCGCGAGAATGACGCCGGGCGCGCCCGTCGCCTCCGGCACCACGTAGAGCATGCCGTAAAACATCACGAGGCCGGCATGCGCCATCCGTTCGGGAGGCAGTTGCACGATGGGAATATTGACCGTCCCGCCGATCAGCGAGCCCAGGAGCAGCAGCATGGCCGCGCCGGAGCTGACGCCGAGCCGCATATAGGCGTAGCGCAGCACGCGGACCTGCACCAGCAGCACCAGCAGCGCCAGCGCGAAGGCGAACAGCGCGAAGAAGGGGAGCGCGACGGGCAGGTATTGCGTGTGGGAATGAAACATTTTTGGCGGCGCCAGACCGGATTTCCGGAAAGCCGAACCGCTTTCCAGGCAATATCATGCGATCCAACTCCGCGGCAGCGATTTAGTTCGCGCCCGCTTCCTCGTCGACCGTCTCGAATTGATCGTCGGGCGCGCCCCAGACCACGAGTTCGGGACCGAAGCGCACATCGAGTCGGTGCGCCGGCGTCTCGGCGCGCAGCAGCCGGTAACGGCACAGGATCGCGCCTTGCGCCTCGCGTGGAATCTTCAGCTGACGACTGAGGGGCGAAGCCGCTTTGAAGCGAACTTTCTGTCCAGCGTGCACGACGGCCTCCCTGCGGGGCTGCGGTCCATTCTCGCAAGCGTGAATTGTCTGACCAAAGTTGATCTTTGGTCATTCTATTGCCGCAATGCAACATGGCAAGGAAAATTGTTCATCCGGCGCGGAAATCGTGCTTTTTTTCCGGGAAGCCAGGTGCGACGACCTCGGCGCATCGCGCGAGTCGCTTGTTCCCGTCGCCGTTTCTCGCCGCTTCCATGAGCCCGATCAGTGCGCCGGGCGCGCCGATCAGCGCGCCGGCGTGTCGAGGCCGATGCGTTCGATCTTGCCGCGCGCGCTGGGCGCCTGAATGTCGCGCCAGGTGTTGGACTGGGAAATCATCTGCCGGATCGCCGCGACATTTTCCTTCGCCTGCTGCGGCGGCAGGTCGCGCATCGACACGGTTTCCGCTTCAGCGAACTTGCCTTCGAGCGCGAGGACAAGCGCAAGGTTCTGGCGTTCGCGCTTGTCGGCGCGCGGGCTCGCCGCCGCCTCACGCAGCAGGCTTTCCGCCTGGGGAAGATCGCGCGACAGAGCGTAGGAGAGGCCGAGATTGGACAGGACGGACGGCTCGCCCGGCGAGAGTTTCAGCGCGGTCTGGTAATAGGCCTGGGCCGTGGCGTGATCGCCAAGCTCGTCGGCGATCGAGCCCCGAGTGGAGACCACCGACCAATTGGGATCGTCGGGGGAATCGGCGTTCGCAAGCACGCTTTGCGCCTGCTGAAGCTGTCCGGCGTCGGCCAGGGCCTTGCCATAAGCCGCCAAAACTTCCCGATCGCTCGAATGTTTGATCGCCAGGCGCTGCAGCACCGCCGCCGCCTGGTCGTTGAGCTGGCGCACGCGCAGGATGCGGGCGTAGGCGAGCGCGATCTCCTTGTCGTCGGGATGGCTTTCGTAGCGCACGCGCAATTGTTCGGAATATTTCTTCAGGTCCGCCGGCGAGGAAGAGGCCGGTTTCGCCGGCATGGCGATGGAGCCGGTAATGTCGTCCATGTCGACGGTCTTGCAACCGGAGAGCGCCAGCAGCGCGATGACGGCGAGGCCGCCGGCAAGACTGCTCGAAAAAGCCGGACGCGGCTTGCGACAGGCGCTCGCGCGCCTCCAACATGTCATCACGACGCATCCTCTGCTTTTGCACTTCAATGCAAAGGAATAATTCGTTAACCCTAATGGAGTGTTAACGCGGCCGGGCAAACCCGCGCCGCGTCGAGAGAAAGCGGCGCCGCCATGCACGAAATGCCCAAGGTCGAAATGCCCAAGCTCAAATTCGCCGACCGGACGGAGCCTTGCATCCCCGTGTGGCTGACCGGCGCCGGGAAACTGGCCGCCGCCCTGAAGGAGCCGAAAGACGCCCCGGAATTGCCGCCCGAGGCGCTCCTTTTCGCGAAAGCCACCCTTTTCGCGCCGAGGGCTGGCAGGGCGCTGTTCTTCGTCCAGGCCGACGGCGCGCCGGGCGTGATTCATTGCCTCGACGACGATGCTTCAGCCGATCCGTTCCAGCCGGGGGCGCTGGCGACGCTGGCGCCGCCCGGCGCTTACCGGTGGATGACGCGGCCTGAAAAGCCGGAGCTCGCCGCTTTGGCTTTTTTGCTCGGTTCGCACGGCTTCGCCCGTTACAAGACCGGGCGTCCGGCCCCCCGCCTCGCCGCGCCCGCGGGAATCGACGCAGCCTCCGTGGAAAGCATGGCGAGCTGCGTCGCCTTCGCCCGCGACCTGATCAATACGCCCGCCAATGACATGGGGCCGGACGAACTGGAACAAGCCGCGCTCGGCCTCGCGGAGCGGTTCGGCGCCCGGGCCGAAGTGATTCGCGGCGACGCGCTTGCCCGCGATTTTCCCCTGATCCACGCGGTGGGCAAGGGCTCTCCGCGCGCCCCGCGTCTCGTTGATCTACGCTGGGGTTCGGATGGCGCGCGGAAAATGACGCTGGTCGGCAAGGGCGTGTGCTTCGATTCGGGTGGGCTCGACATCAAGCCCGAAAGCGCGATGGGGCTGATGAAAAAGGACATGGGCGGCGCGGCGGCGGCGATCGCCGCCGCCGCGATGATCATGGCCGCCGAGATCGACGTCGCCCTTCGCCTTTTGATCCCGATCGTCGAGAATTCGGTTTCCGGCGAGGCTTTTCGCCCGGGCGACGTCTATCGCAGCCGCAAGGGCCTGACTGTCGAGATCGGCAACACCGACGCCGAGGGACGGCTGATCCTCGCCGACGCGCTGGCCTGCGCCGACGAGGAAAAACCAGAGCTTTTGATCGATTTCGCCACCTTGACCGGCGCGGCGCGGGCGGCGCTCGGCCCCGATCTGCCGCCCTTCTTCACCGATGACGAAGCGCTTGCCGAGGCCATCTCGCGGCACGGCCACGAGGTTGGCGATCCGGTGTGGCGGCTTCCATTATGGAAGGACTATGATGCGAAACTCGACGGCAAGATCGCCGACCTGAACAATGCGCCGGCCGGCGGCATGGCGGGCGCAATCACAGCCGCGCTCTTCCTGCGCCGCTTCGTCTCGCCGGCGGCTTCCTGGGCGCATTTCGACATTTACGGCTGGACGCCCGTGGCGAAGCCGGGACGGCCTGAAGGCGGCGAAGCACAGGCGGCGCGGCTGGTTTACAACCTGGCGCGGGAAAAGTTTGGCGCGGCAAACGTTCGGTAACCCATTGCGGTTACACCTTGTCAGGTCTTTTCCGAACGGAAAGACGGGAGAGAAAATGAATTACGACAAGAGACTGACGCCCGCCCGCCCGGACCTGGCCGCCGAGCATCTGCGCGATCTGGTCCAGGCGGATTCCTACGCTCCCGGCCGTCGCATGCAGGTCTGCCTCTCCTATGCCGACCTGCGGCGCGAACCGGGCGAAGAGTCCCCCACCGACACCCAGGCGCTGTTTGGCGAAACCCTGTTCGTCTACGAGGAAAAGGACGGCTGGTGCTGGTGCCAGCTCGACCGCGACCGCTATGTCGGCTATCTCAGGGCGGAAGCCCTGACCGACAAGATCGCCAAGCCGAACTATCGCGTGCGCGCCCGCCATACGCTGGTCTACTCGAGGCCGGACATCAAGTCGCCGCCCATCGACGCCCTGCCCTTCGGCGCGGAGATCAATATCGTCGCCGGCAGCGCGCAATTCTCGGAGACTCCGGACGGCGGCCACATCTATACGCGCCATCTCGCCACGCTCAACCGCCCCCTGCACGATTTTGTCGGCCTGGCCGAAATGTTCCTGCATACGCCCTATCTGTGGGGCGGCAAGACCGACGTCGGCATTGACTGCTCGGGCCTCGTGCAGGTGACCCTCGCGGCGATCGGCGTCGCGGCGCCGCGCGACACCGACATGATGGAGATCCAGCTCGGGCGCCCCGCCGACGTGGACGACCGGATGCGCGGCTTGCGGCGCGGCGACCTGGTGTTCTGGCGCGGCCATGTCGGCATCATGCAAAAAGAGGACACGATCATCCACGCCAACGCCTACCACATGGCGGTGACCAGCGAGCCGTTCGCCACAGTGCGCGAACGCATCCGCGTGAAGAACCTGTCCGAGATCACCGCGGTCCGACGGGTTTGACGGAGCCAAGCTGTTTCCGCCACAGCGCGTAAAAATGCTGCGGCGGTCCGTGGCCGGCGCCGATTTCGAGCGTCTCGCCCGCCTCGAGCGCCGCGCTGAGGAATTGCTTCGCGTCTCCCACCGCGTCCTTCAGCGTCGCGCCCTGACCGAGGCGCGCGGCTATGGCCGCCGACAAGGCGCAGCCGGTGCCATGGGTGTTGCGCGTCTTGAGGCGCGGCGCAGAGAATTCATGAAATTCCGCGCCGTCATAAAGCAGGTCGAACGCCTCGCCGTCGGGCAGATGGCCGCCCTTGACCAGCGCCGCCGGCGCGCCGAGCGCATGCAGGCGCAGCGCCATGTCCCGCATGTCGCCGGGATTTTCCGGCATGCGGCCGCCGGTCAGAAGAGCGCTTTCCATGAGGTTCGGCGTCACCAGCCGAGTCAGCGCAAACAGCTTTTCGCGAATGGGCGCGACCAGCGTGTCGCCGCCGAGACTATGGCCGCCGCTGGCGACCAGCACCGGATCGAGCACGACGTTGTCAGCGGCATATCGACGCAGTTGGCTGGCGATCGCCTCGACGTTCGACGCCTCGCCGATCATGCCGATCTTGACGGCGTCCACCTTGATGTCGCTGAAAATCAACTCGATCTGCGCCGCCACGAATTCCGCCGGGACGGCCCGCACCGCCTGGACGCCCAGCGTGTTCTGCGCCGTGAGCGCCGTCAGGACCGCCATGCCGTAGCAACCGAGCGCCGAAAAGGTCTTGATGTCGGCCTGCGCGCCCGCGCCGCCGGACGGGTCCGAACCGGCGATGGAGAGGATCTTGGCCAGACCAGTCATGTGGGCTCCAGGTTTGCAGGGCTCGAAGTTTGCAGGGCTCGAAGTTTGCAAGGCTCCAGGTTTGCATCGCCGAGACAAGCAGAGTTTTCGGTCGGGAACAAGATTGCGCGCGGGCGGCGCGAGGAAAGAGTATAACAGCCGACGAAAACGGGAATCGAACATGAACGTCGAGAGCAGCAAAGCGATCCTGGCGGAAATCGTCGCCGGACAGTGCCGAGACCCTTTCAGCCGCCTCGGGCCGCGCAGCGACGGCGAGAAAACCGACCTGACGGTGTTCATGCCCTTCGCCGATCGGGTCGAAATCGTGCTCGGCGCAAAAACGATCGCCATGCAATCGCTGGGCGAGGGCGTCTTTTTCGCCGCCGCCGTCGCCGGCCCGGAAGGACTCGCGCCCGACGCCTATCGCCTGCGGATCGACTGGGGCCACACCCGGCAGATCGTCGCCGACCCCTATGCCTTCGCGCCTATGCTCAGCGATTACGACCTGTTCCTGTTCCGCCAGGGCCGGCTTTTTCGCATGGCCGACAGTTTCGGCGCCAATCCGCGCGAAAACTCAGGCGAGAGCGGCGTGCTCTTCGCCGTCTGGGCGCCGGACGCGCATTCGGTGGCGGTGGTCGGCGATTTCAACGGCTGGAACGCGACCCGCCATCCCATGCGCCTGCGCGTCGAGGCGGGCGTGTGGGAATTGTTTCTGCCCGGCGTCGAGGCGGGGGCGCGCTACAAATTCGCCATTACCGGCTACGGCGGCAAGAAACTGCCCTGGAAAGCCGATCCGCTCGCCAAGCTGGCCGAGCCGCCGCCCGCCAGCGGCTCGATCGTCGCGGGCCCGCCCGGCATCGCCTGGACCGACGCCGGCTGGCTGGCGCAACGCGGAAAAGCGCAGGCGCCCGATGCGCCGCTCAGCTTCTACGAGGTCCATGTTGAATCCTGGTTGCGTGGCCAGCACGATTGCCCGCTCTCCTGGGACGGCGCGATCGATCGCCTCATTCCTTATGTGCGCGAGATGGGCTTCACGCATCTCGAGCTCTTGCCGATCATGGCGCATCCGTTCGGCGGCTCGTGGGGCTACCAGCCGCTCGGCCTGTTCGCGCCGACTTCGCGGCTCGGCGGTCCCGACGAATTCGCGCGTTTCGTCGACGCTTGCCACGCGGCGGGCATAGGCGTGGCGCTTGACTGGGTGCCCGGCCATTTTCCCAATGACGATTACGGCCTCGTCGCCTTCGATGGCAATCCGCTCTACGAACACGCTGATCCGCGCGAAGGGTTTCATCGCGACTGGAACACGCTGATCTACAATTACGGCCGCCACGAAGTGCGCAACTTCCTGATCGCCAGCGCGCTCTACTGGATCGAGACCTTCCACGTCGACGCCCTGCGAGTCGACGCCGTCGCCTCCATGCTCTATCGCGATTATTCGCGCGAGCCGGGCGAATGGGTTCCCAATATCCACGGCGGACGCGAAAACCTCGAAGCCATCGCCTTTCTGCGCGAATTGAATGACGTCCTCGACGAGCGCTGCCCCGGCGCCATCACCATCGCCGAGGAATCGACCGCCTTTCCCGGCGTGACGCAGAGGGTCGAACAAGGCGGCCTCGGTTTCCACTACAAGTGGAACATGGGCTGGATGAACGACACATTGCGCTTTTTCAAGCGCGACGCGATCCATCGCCACTGGCATCTCGACGACATATTGTTCGGCCTCTACTACGCCTTTTCCGAGAAATTCGTACTGCCGCTGTCGCACGACGAAGTGGTGCACGGCAAGGGCTCGCTGATCGCCAAAATGCCCGGCGACGACTGGCGCCGCCATGCGCAATTGCGCCTGCTCTTCGGCCTGATGTGGACGCATCCCGGCAAGAAGCTCATCTTCATGGGCTGTGAACTGGCGCAGGAGTCCGAATGGGACCACGACGCGCCCTTCCCCTGGCCGCATCCGTTCGACGAGCTGAAGAATGGCGTACGGCGCTGGGTGGCCGACTTGAACGCGCTCTACCGCCGTTACCCGCAATTGCACCGGCTCGACGCCTTGTCGGAGGGCTTTCGCTGGATCGTCGCCGACGACCGCGAGAACAGCGTCCTCGCCTGGCGCCGCTCAACGGGCGACGCGCGCTCCGATATCATCATCGCGCTCAATTGCACGCCCGCGCCGCGCGAAAACTACCGCATCGGCGTTCCCTTCGCGGGCGCATGGCGGGAGCTTCTCAATTCGGACGCCGAAATCTATGGCGGCTCCGGCGTAGGCAATCTCGGCGGCGGCGAAACCCAGCATATTCATGCGCACGGCGAGGCGCAAAGCGTTGAGTTGGCGCTGCCGCCGTTTGGGGTCGTGGTGATCATGGCGGGTTAGTCCGGTCGCCGAGATCCGCCGGGCGGCAAGGCGAGGAACGGGCGCAGGCGGTCATTCGATCCGGAGGCGAATGACCACCGCGCCTCACAGCTATGCGTCGCTTTCAGTCAGCGGCTGCTTTTCATCGTCGTCTTCGCCATCTTCCTCATCCGAGGAAATGACGGCGACGTCGGCCTCTTCAACCGCCGCGCCTTGATTTTCGAAAGGCTGGGGCGTCGAAGGAAACGTGCGTCCCATCCGTCGCGGGGGCGAGCGCGCGAGCACCACAGGTTCAAAGATCGCGCCGCATTTCGGGCACTTGATGGGATCCTTGGCGAGATCAAAAAACTTGGCGTTGCAACTCAGGCATTGCCGTTTCTCGCCCATTGCCGAATTTGACATCGATCATCTCCTTGCGGCTTCCGCGCTGGACCGCGGTCGCCATGGCTTATTGGATCGCGACGTGCTGGATCGCGCATTATCGGGGGCCGCCAGATCCGTATCGTTTCGACGGCCGCCTCGGCGGGCGCCAGCGAAAACAGGGAGCCCCGCGCTCCCCGGGGGGAACGCGGGGCTTCCGGCGCCCTGATGTTCGCCTTGTTCTCCGGCGCGCTGCCTGTCCCGACCGGGAGCATGCGTGAGGCCGGCAGTCCGTCCGGCTCGGCCATGACACTCGGCGCGTAGTCGTCCAAGGTATTCAGTGCGGCTCTGGTCGCTCGCAACCGGGCCGCCAGACTTACGCGAGGATTTCGAGTTTGCCCGCCGACACCTTGCCGCTTCTCTGGTCTGCGATCAGTTCGAACTCGACCTTCTGGCCCTCGCGCAAATCGCTCAAGCCCGCTTGTTCGACCGCGCTGATATGCACAAAAGCATCCTTGCCGCCGTCATCGGGCTGGATGAAGCCATAGCCTTTTTCATGGTTGAACCATTTTACGGTTCCGCTTGTCATAGTAATTCCCTTCGAAAGCTTGATGTTTCTTGTCTGCAAAACGATACCATCGAAATCATGCTTGTCAGATTTCTGCCCAGTATGGTTTTTCGCCCAGATTTGCCAGCAAAAATGACGGTGGTCGATAAATAGTTATTTTTTATAATATTACAAGTTCCACCGGTTTTATTTTCGCGCAATTCGCTTTTCCGAACGGCGGAAAGGCCGTCTTTTTGCCGCGCCGCTCTCCTGCCGAGCCCTCGCCTTCGTGGTCGGCTCCGCGGGGGCAAGCCTCTCTGGCGAGATTCAGCTCTCGATCTGGGTGAACGCATAAGTCGCCATGTGATGGCTCGCCGTCACATGGTTCAAATAGGACGGGAAATAAGCCAAGGCGTAGGTGAGGGAGACATAGACGATCATGCTGGAAATATGCTGCGAGACGTTGGCGACATAAGCCGCCCCACCGTCCGCGCTGAAATCGTATTGCGTGACGCTCGCGCGGTTGGAATACTGGCGCGCCAACTGCCGAAACGCGGGACGGAAAAGAAGCCGGGCTGTTACACCGGCAGCCAGAACGCCGCCGCCGTCGCTCCGGCGATCGCCGACAGGAACAGGATCGCGTCGTGGGCCGCGAGCATTTTTCGCGAGGGATTCGCCGTTGCGTAAAGCCGCAGCGAGGCGCCGGCCGTGGCGATGCTCCAGCCGACGGCGACGATAATCAGCGCGGAGGCGAAACGCCAGTAATCGCTGGCCGCGCCCTCGATCGCCCAGGCGACGGCGATCAGCGCCAGCCCGAGCGCCGCCGTCGCCAGCGCGCCGAGGCGGCGGGCGAAAACGCCGGTGAAAAAGGCCGGCGCGTACATGGCGATGACATGCCAGGACACGGCGCTGAACACCGCCGGAGCGCCAATGCCGCAACCGTTCATCGCTCCCGGCGCAGCGACCATCGCCGCGGTCATGCCGAACCAGGCGAGACCGGCGACAAGGCTGGGAACCGTAAAGGCGCGCCAATCCGGCGCGCTCGCCTGACGCGTGGAAGAATGCGGCATGACCGGCGCCCGCGCGGTGGCGAAAACGGCGAGCGCCAGCACCAGCACCTGCGTCAGCGCAGCCGCCAGCGCCAGCGCGGCGAACAGCGACGCGGGCGCCAACCTCGCCGCCACAATGGCCAGAGCCGGCCCGACCAGGCCGGCCGCGCCGCCCGAGCCGAAGACGATCAAGGCCGAGCGCGCGCAACTCGTGGCGCTCGAGCCGAGCGCCGCCTCGTGGCGGTAGAAAAGCGAAAAACCCTGGGCGACGCCGAGCCAGAAGGCGCCAAGGCAGAACGGCGCGAAAAGATCGACCGTCAGCGCCCAGGCCATGACCAGGCCGCCGGCGATGCCGAGGCTCGCGCCAAGCGCCAGCGCCGCGCGCCGCCCGAAGGCGTCGAGCAGGAAGGAGGCGGGGAAGGTCGCCGCCGCCGCGCCGAGCAGCATGGCGATGTAAGGCGCCGCCATCAGATGCGGAACGGGCGCGAGCAGCCGGCCGGCAAGCGGCAGCACGCCGAGCGCCAGGCTTTGCGACAGCACCGACAGCGCGAAGCCCAGGGCGAGCGTGGCGACGCCAGGGCTCCAGCGGTCCACATCAAAGGCCGCCGCGCCAGGCGCCGGCGCCCCTGGCGGACAGAAACAGGCAAGGCGTCCGGCCCGCGCGGCGGCCGAGCCGGCATCGGCCGGCTCATCCGACATGGCGGCGGCGCCCACGGTCAATTTCGCACCCACCGTGGTCATTTCTTTTCGTCGATATCGTCATCTTGCAGGATGCGATAGGCCGCGCCCTTCATGTCTTCGTACTGGCTGTTCTTGAGCGACCAGAACAGGCCGTAAAGCCCGACCAGGCCGAGCAGCAGCGCGGCGGGGATGAGGAAGACCAGAACATTCATGGCGATGTCCGCTCCAGTTTCATGCCGCGCCCGTCATGCTCGCGGGGCGGTGGGGGAGGCCGGACTCCTGCCCTTTTTCCCGGCCGCCGAGAGTGACGCTTTTGCCCGGTCCGCGCAAGCGCAGGGAGTTCAGCGTCACGAAAATCGACGAGGCCGACATGGCCAGGGCGGCGAACAGCGGCGACGCATGGCCCGACATGGCCACCGGCACCGCGACGAGATTGTATGCCACGGCCAGGCCGAGATTCTGCCGCATCAGCGAGCGCGCGTTGCGGGCGATGAGCAGCGCCGAGGCGACGGGCGCGAGCCTCTCGCCGAGAAACACCGCGTCGGCCTGGGTCTGGGTCAGATGCACCGCGTCGATCGGCGAAATCGAGGCGTGGGCGGCGGCGAGCGAAGGCGCGTCGTTGAGGCCGTCGCCGACCATCAGCACGCGCGCGCCCTGCTCTTTCAAGGCTTCGATGAAGGCGATCTTGTCCGCTGGCTTCTGCCCGCCGCGCCAGTCCTCGACGCCAAGGTAGGCGGCGATCGGCGCGACCGCCTGCGGCCGGTCTCCGGACAGGATGAAGACTTTCATGCCTTTTTTGCGCAGCGCCGCGACAATAGCCGCGGCGTCGGCGCGCAAGGTCTGGCGGATCGACAGCCGGGCGCTTTTTTCGCCGTGGCGGATGAAGATGGAGCTCGATTCGTCCGCGCCCCCCGCTTCGGCGCTACAGAAGGCGGCCGAGCCAAGTCGCGCCTCGACGCCATCGAACAGCGCCGCGACGCCCTGCCCCGGCGTCTCGACCGCGCCAGCCAGCGGCGCGGCGGCGTCGGCCGAACGCGCGACGGCCAGCGCCAGCGGGTGATTGCTGGAGCGCGCGAGCCGTCCGGCGAGTCGCAGCAGGTCCGGAGCGATCTCGTCGCCATTGGCGATTCGCGGCTCCGGCAGGGTCAGGGTTCCCGTCTTGTCGAACACCACCGTGTCGATTTCGCCGAGCCGCTCCAACCCGGTGGCGTCGTTGAGGAACAGGCCGGAGCGAAAGAAGGCGCCCGACGCCATGGCCTGCACGGTCGGCACGGCCAGCGCCAGGGCGCAGGGACAGGTGATGATCAGCACGGAGATGGCGATGACCAGCGAGTCATGGGCGCTGGCGCCAAAGGCGAACCAGGCAAGGCCCGTGACCAGCGCGGCGAGATGCACCGCCGGCGCGTAAAGGTGCGACACCCGATCGGAAAGACGCATGTAGCGCGAGCGCGCGGCGCTCGCCTGCTCGATCAGCCGCGCCGCCTCGTCGATCAGCGCCGCGTGGCCCGCCGAGGTCACGCGCAGGGTCAGCGCGCCTTCGCCGTTGATCGAGCCGGCATAGATCGAATCGCCGGATCGCACCGGCTTGAACACGGTCTCTCCGGTAATCGCGCTCTCATCGACAGCGCTCGCGCCCTGCTCGATCTCGCCGTCGGCGGGAACCCGCTCGCCGGCGCGAACCAGCACGCGATCGCCGGCCGCCAACGCCGCGACAGGAACAAGGACCGCGTCGCCTTCGCGCAGGTCGGAACCGCCTTCGCCCGGCGTGAACCGCAGGGCGTTCTCGCCCTTCAGCGCCGCCAGATTGCCGGCCGCCGCGCGCGTCTTGCGCCGCATCGCCTGGTCCATCACGCGGCCCGCGAGCAGGAACGCCAGCAGCATGATCGCCGAATCAAAATAGGCCTGCCGCGCGTGATGCCAGGTCTCATACACCGAAAGCCCGAGCGCCAGCGCGACGCCGATGGCGATCGGCACGTCCATGTTGAGCCGCCCCTGCCGCAGCGCGGTAAAAGCGCTGGTGTAGAAGGGCTGACCGGCATAGGCCGCCGCCGGCAAGGCGATCAGGGCGGAAAGGAAATGGAAGAAATCGCGCGTTTCCGGCGGCATGTGCGCGCCCGACCACACCGAAATCGACAACAGCATGATGTTCATCGCCGCGAAAACGGCGACGCCGAGGCATTTCAGCAAGAGAAGGAAGCGCGCGGCCTCGTCGGCTTCGACCTTGCGCTGCTCGAAGGGATAGGCGCGATAGCCGATCGCCTCCAGCGCGCCGACCAGACGCCCCGAATCGATGCGCGTCGAATCGAAGGTCAGCGCGAGGCGATGGCTGGTAAGGTTCAGCCGCGCCAGCATGACGCCGGGCAGGCGCTTCATCGCCGTTTCTATATCGCCGAGGCAGGCGGCGCAGGTGATGCCGTCAATCGCCAGGTCGAGCCGCGATCGCCCTTCCTTGTCGGTCTTGACGAAATGCGAAAAATCCGGCGCCGCCGCCATCGCCTCACTCGACCATCAAATGATTGCGCGAACGAAATTCCCGCTTGCCGTTGCGATTGAGATCCACTTCCACCTCCCACTGCCCACTTGTGAGCTGGGCGGAGCCGGAATAGACGCCATTGGCCACCGCGGCGGCCGCAACCTGACGATCGAGCCTGCGCGTCGCCGGGTAGTAGAAATGCATCGACACGTCGAGGTCGGTGACGGGCTGGCCGCTCTTGTCCTTGACCGTCGCGGTGATCTCGGTCGCCGGGCCGTCGGCCGTGCGGGTCAGGTCGACCTTCCAGCCGAGCAGCGCCTGCGCCTTGGCCGCGCTGATCTCATTGTTGTATTCGAGGCCGCTGTCATAGGGATTGTCGGCGTCGAGGCCTGAGAAGGTCTTGACCGCCTGGGTCGCCATATAGCCGTTCACCGCCAGCATCACGCCGAAGAAGGCCGTGATCATCAGGAAGACCGAACGTCCGGTCAAAACCCGTCCACCCGCCTGGTAATCGCTTTCCTCGCGCATTGAACAAACCCTTTTCAGTGACGCAGCCCCGTCAGGGACTTTTGAAGAAATCCGCCCGTTTCGCCTTTTCGCCGGTCTTGGCGTCGGTCAGGACGAAATCGATGCGCGTGCTTTGCGGCAATTGCGCGGTCGGCGGCGTGGTGATGAAAACGCGCAGCTCGAGCGTCTGGTCGGCGGAGACGGTGACCGGAACGCCATCGGCGCCAGTGGGCAGCCCGAGAACTTCGAGTTTCCCGTCAGGCACACCCGTCACCGACAGCTTGAACTGACGGGTCGAGCCCTTCTGGTTGAGCGCGCGCACGGTGTACGCGTTGCGCACCGAACCGTCCGACAACGGGACGAAAATCGGGTTGCGGTCATGCATCACGTCGACGCCGAGGGTATGGCGGGTCGCCAGCGTATATCCCATCAATCCGCCGACGACGGCGATCAGCGCCATGTAGACGACCGTGCGGGCGCGGAAGATTTTGGGCTTCAGCGCCGGCAGGCCCGCCTCGCGGCGCAACACGTTGTCGTCGGTGTCGTAGCCGATCAGCCGCGGCTCGCGGCCAATTTTCTTCATCACGGCATCGCAGGCGTCGATGCACAAGCCGCACTGGATGCAGCCCATGTTCAGGCCCTGGCGAATGTCCACCCCGGTCGGGCAGACGGCGACGCATTGGCCGCAATCGACGCAATCTCCGGCCGGCTTGCCCGCGGCGCGCAGCAGCTTGTTCTTCTTCATCGAGCCGCGCGGCTCGCCGCGATCGACGCGATAGGTGACGTTGAGCGCCCATTCGTCGGTCAGCGCCGCCTGGATGCGCGGCCAGGGACACATGTAGATGCAGACTTGCTCGCGGGCGAAACCGGCGAGGACATAAGTCGACGCGGTGAGCATGAGGATCCAGATATAGGCCTGCGCCGGCGCCTGAAAGGTCGCGAGCTGCTTCACCAGCGTTGGAGCGTCGGCGAAATAGAGCACCCAGGCGCCGCCGGTCCACCAGGCGATCATCAGCCACAAGGAATGTTTCAGGATCGCTTCGACGACCGTTTCGAGGCTCCAGGGCTGTCTAGCCTTTTTCATCCGGTCGCGCCGGTCGCCCTGCGTCCAGCGTTCGATCAGCAGGAAAAGGTCGGTCCACACCGTCTGCGGACACAGGTAGCCGCACCAGATGCGCCCGGCCACCGCATTCATCAGGAACAGGGTGAAGGACGCCAGGATCAGGAGACCGGTGATGTAATAGACTTCCTGCGGCCAGATCTCGATGCCGAAGAAGAAGAATTTCTCATGCGTGAGATCGACCAGCACCGCCTGCGTCGGCTGTTCCGGCCCGCGATCCCAGCGCACGAAGGGCAGGAAATAATAAACAAGCATGCCCGCGGCGAGCAGGCCCCATTTGATGTTGCGGAACGTGCCGGATATGCTTTGCGGATAGATCTGCTTGCGGGACTCGTAAAGCGCGTCGTCATCGCTCGCCGCGCCTTCGATCTTTGGCTTCGCTGCTAGTCCCGGAATTGCGCTCATCTCGCCTTCTCGAATTGCATCGCCGCGGTTCTTCTGGCGGCCCGCGCGTGGAGGCGCGGCGTCCATTCCGCCCCTTATAAGCAGAAGCGGGCAGTCCGAGTCGATCTTTTTTGTCGGCCAGTTTGTCCTGGCGCAACTGCGCCTCGTTGTTGCGCGCCGCCACGCTTTTCACTGGCGGCCGTCAGACCTTGGCTTTCGCGGTAATCTCCGGCTTTTTCAAGGCCATCCCGCCGTCCTTCGGCCGCCGGCGGGGACGTGGGAGCAATTCAATGAAGAGGGCGGCGAAACCCGGAAGACCGTGGCTGCGCCGCCCTTGATTTTCGTCATCGATCCAGACAAATCGCCGATCAGATCCGACCGGCGATCGGTTCGATCACTTGCCGCCGCCCAGCGAATGGACGAACACGGTGAGCGACTTGATGGTGACCGGATCGAGCTTGGCGCCCCAGGCCGGCATATGGCCGCCGCGACCATTTGTCACGGTCTCGAGCAGCGTCGCCTTGTCGCCGCCATAGAGCCAGATCTTGGTCGTCAGATTGGGCGCGCCCATGTCGGGATTGCCCTTGGCGTCCGCACCGTGGCAGGCCGCGCAATTGTCCGCGAACACTTTCTGCCCGGCCGACACATCCGCTGTCGTCGGATGCGACAGCGAGTAGACGTAATCCACGACTTGCGCGATCTTGTCCTTGGGCAGCAAGCCGTCCTTGCCCCAGGCCGGCATGTTGCCTTCGTGCCCGGCCGCGTCGCCGAAACGCGCGCCATGGGTGATGGTGGCGCTGATCTGGTCGAGCGAACCTCCCCACAGCCAGCGATCGGCGTTCAGGTTCGGATAGCCCTTCGAACCCTGACCGCCCGAACCATGGCACGGCGCGCAATTGTTGCCGAAAGCCGACCGGCCATAGGCGCGGGCGAATTCCGCCATCTTGGGATCGGCGTCGATCTGCTGCAACGAAGCCTTGGACAGAGCATCCACCATCGGCGCCCGCTGGATCTTGAGATCGGCGAGATCCTGGGTGACGGCGGCGCGCGACGTCCAGTGCAGGACGCCGGGCGTAAAGCCGCCCGGCAGCGGAATGGCCGGGTAGAACACCCAGTAGCCGACGGCCCAGATACAGCAGATGTAGAGCAGATAGAGCCACCATTTCGGCAGCGGCGTGTTCAGCTCCTTGATGCCGTCCCATTCATGGCCAGTGGTCGCCGTCCCCGTGGCCGCGTCTATGTCTTGATGCGTATTATCAACCATCGTTCAATCCTCGTTCAGCGGCAGATGGGCGGCGTCGTCGAAGCTCTTCCTTTTTGAGGGCCACAGCGCAAAGACGATCACGCCCAGAAATGCGAAGATGACCGACAGCATGCTGAATAGTTTGAGCGGGCCCAGAATAGCTTCGAACTCCATGTCGCCTCCTCAGCGCAGATTGGCCTTGTCGTTGTAGAGTTTGAAATCGACCGTAGTGCCGAGCATTTGCAGATAGGCGACCAGGGCGTCCTGTTCCGTCGGCGTGGCGGCGCCGCCGAGGCTCGTGTGGGCCACGACCTTCGGATAGCGCGTGCCCAAGTCGGCGACGGACTTGTCGTCGTCGGGGCTGAGCTGCGCCTTGATGTCGGAAGCCGCCTTGGCGATCATGTCAGGCGTATAAGGCACGCCCTCGATCGCCAGGACCTTCATGTTCGCCTCGATATGCTTGTAGTCGAGCGGCGTCTCGGACAGGAACGTGTAGCGCGGCATGACCGAACCGGGGACGACCGAGCGCGGGTTGTTGAGATGGCCGCGCTGCCAATCGTCCGAATATTTGCCGCCGATGCGGGCAAGGTCCGGACCGGTGCGCTTGGAGCCCCACTGGAACGGATGGTCGTATTTCGACTCCGCCGCCAGCGAGTAGTGGCCATAGCGCTCCACTTCGTCGCGCAGCGAGCGGATCATCTGCGAATGGCAGAGATAGCAGCCCTCGCGGACGTAGATGTCGCGGCCCGCGAGTTCGAGCGGCGTATAGGGCCGCACTCCGCTGACCGTTTCGATCGTGCTCTTCAGGTAGAAGAGCGGCGCGATTTCCACCAGGCCGCCGATCGCCACCACCAGCAAGATGCCGACAGTCAGGATGATCGAGTTCTTCTCGAAGATTGCGTGTTTGTTCCAAAGTGACATAGTCGAACTCCTCACTCGGCCGGCGCGAGCGCGGGTTTGGCTTCGGGAGCTTCAGCCTGCTCAGGCGAAGCGATGGTCTTGTAGAAGTTGAAGGCCATGATCAGGGAGCCGACCAGGAAGAGGCCGCCGCCCAGGGCGCGGATGACATAGAAGGGATGCATGGCCTCGACGGTTTCGATGAAGGAATATTCCAGGAAGCCGTTCGCGGTATAAGCGCGCCACATCAGACCCTGCAGGATGCCCGACACCCACATCGCCGTGATGTAGAGGACGATGCCGATGGTGGCGATCCAGAAGTGCCAGTTCACCAGCTTGAGCGAATAGAGCTTCCGGTTGAACACCCAGGGGATCATGCAGTAGAGCGCGCCGAAGGAGACGAAGCCCACCCAGCCGAGAGCGCCGGAATGCACGTGGCCGATGGTCCAGTCGGTATAGTGCGACAGGGAGTTGACCACCTTGATCGACATCAGCGGACCTTCGAAGGTCGACATGCCGTAGAAGGCGACCGACACCACCAGCATGCGCAGCACGGGATCGGTGCGCAGCTTGTCCCACGCGCCCGACAGGGTCAGCAGGCCGTTGATCATGCCGCCCCATGAAGGCATCCACAGCATGATCGAGAAGGTCATGCCGAGCGTCTGCGCCCAGTCCGGCAGCGCCGTATAGTGCAGATGATGCGGGCCGGCCCAGATGTACATGAAGATCAGGGCCCAGAAGTGGATGATCGACAGGCGGTAGGAATAGACCGGACGTTCCGCGCGCTTGGGCACGAAATAGTACATGATGGCCAGGAAGCCGGCGGTCAGGAAGAAGCCAACCGCGTTATGGCCGTACCACCACTGGAACATCGCATCCTGCACGCCCGACCAGATGATGTAGGACTTGGACGAGAAGATCGAGACCGGGATCGACGGATTGTTGCCAAGGTGCAGCATGGCGATGGTGATGATCATCGCGAGGGTGAACCAGTTGGCCACATAGATGTGGGGCTCTTTGCGCTTCCACAAAGTCGCCAGGAACACCAGCAGGTAGGTCACCCAGACGATGGTCAGCCAGAGGTCGGAATACCATTCCGGTTCGGCGTATTCCTTGCCCTGGGTGATGCCGAGCAGGTAGCCCGTGCCTGCGATGACGATGAAGAGGTTATAGCCGAGAACGACGAACCAGGGCGAAAGGGCGCCGGCCAGACGGGCGCGACAGGTGCGCTGCACCACGTAGAGCGAGGTCGAGATCAGCACGTTGCCGCCGAAGGCGAAAATCACCGCCGAGGTGTGCAACGGACGCAGACGACCGAAATTGATCCATTGGAGACCCATGGACATATCGGGATAGGCCAACTCCAGCGCGATGATCAGACCAACGAGGAAGCCGGCGATGCCCCAGAAGACGGCGGCGATGCTGGCGAACTTGATCGGCCCGTAATTGTAGTTGGGCTTGCCGTCGATCTCCTGCGGCGTGACCGCCGGGCGAATCGTGTAGCGCTTGAAAATCAGGAATGCCGAGCCCAGCCCCGCGAGGGCGAACACGAACATGTGGAACGCATAGGCCGCTGTCCAGGCCTTCGATGCGATGAATAAAGCCAAAAATGCGCCGACGAGCGAAAGGACAATGCCCAGAAGCTCCCCGACCGCCATTTTCTTGCCGCCTTGCGGCGGCTGCGCTGTGACTGTGTTTGCTTGCGCCATGTTTTCGCCCCAATGAAATCGCTCCGACGCGACTGAAAACGCCGGCTCGCCATTGGGCGGACCATCGCCCGCCCCTTCAACGCTTTCATTGACACAAGTCAAATGAAGCACCTAGCCGCATTGATTAACGCGAAAATAAAATTAAAGCGATAGGACGACAGTGCATGAACGCCGGGACTGCGACCATCAGCCGCGCCCTATTGACGTCACATTTCGTTCTTTTGACTCAGCCGTTCGCTCTGGCGGACCCAATTTCATCGCCGAACGCCGCCGTTCGGCAAAGCCGCCCTTGATTCCGGGCGCAAGCGCGGCCTAAGCTTGGACCAAGGGCGATCGCCTTAAAAAAAATCGACTGGCGCAAACAAGCCACAGAATGTCGCGGGGAGTGACGTTTGACCGAATACGCCCTCGAAACCGATGGGCTCACAAAGGACTTCGCCGGCTTCACGGCCGTCAACGATGTCGCCTTGCGCGTGCGGCGACAGACGATCCACGCCCTGATCGGCCCGAACGGGGCCGGCAAGACCACCTGCTTCAACCTGCTGACCAAATTCCTGGAGCCGACCCGCGGAACGATTCGCTTCGAGGGCCGCGACATCTCCCGGGCGCGCCCCGCCGACGTCGCGCGCCTCGGTCTCGTCCGCTCCTTCCAGATTTCGGCGGTATTTCCGCAATTCTCCGCGCTGGAGAACGTGCGCGTGGCCCTCCAGCGCGCCCGCGGCGATTCGTTCGACTTCTGGCGCTCCGAAAGGCGGCTCGACCATTATGACGAGCCCGCGCGCGCTCTGCTCGCCGACGTCGGCCTCGACGGCTGGGCCGAAGCCGTGGCCGGCGAAATGCCTTATGGCCGCAAGCGCGCCCTGGAAATCGCCACCACGCTGGCGCTCGATCCGCAAATGCTGCTGCTCGACGAACCGATGGCCGGGATGGGCCACGAGGACATCGGCCGCATCGCAACGCTGATCAAGCGGGTCGCCGCCGGCCGTACGGTGCTGATGGTCGAGCATAATCTCGACGTCGTGGCGAGCCTGTGCGACGTCATCACCGTGCTGACCCGCGGAAGAGTGCTGGCGGAGGGTGATTACGCCGCTGTTTCGAGCAATCCGGCGGTGCAGGAGGCCTATCTCGGCGCGCCGGCCGCCCCGGAAAACTCGCCTGGAGGCGCGAATGGCTGAAGCGCTGCTCGCGGTCTCCGGCCTGCACGCCTTCTATGGCGAATCGCACGTCCTGCACGGCGTCGATCTGGAAGTCTTCCCCGGCGAGGTGGTCACGCTGCTCGGCCGCAACGGGGCGGGCAAGACGACGACGCTCAAATCCATCATGGGCATGCTGCGCAAGCGCCGCGGCTCGATCTGCTTGGCGGGCGCGGAAACCATCGCGCTGAGCTCCGACCGGATCGCCCGGCTCGGACTGTCGCTCTGCCCCGAGGAGCGCGGGATCTTCGCCAGCCTGTCGGTCAAGGAAAACTTGCTGCTGCCGCCGAAGATCGCGACTGGCGGCCTGTCGCTCGACGAGATCTTCGAGCTTTTTCCCAATTTGCAGGAAAGATTGTCGAGTCCCGGCCGCAAATTGTCGGGCGGCGAGCAGCAGATGCTGGCGATCGCCCGCATCCTGCGCGTCGGCGCCCGCCTGCTCATGCTGGACGAGCCGACCGAGGGCCTCGCGCCGGTCATTGTCGCGCAGATCGGCCGCACCATCGAAATGCTGAAGGCGCGAGGCTTGACCATCCTGCTGGTCGAGCAGAACTTCCGCTGGGCCTCTTCGCTCGCCGACCGTTTTTACGTGATGGAGCGCGGGCGGATCGCCAAATCCTTCGCCAGCGCCGAACTGGCGAATAATCGCGACAAGCTGCACGCCTATCTGGGCGTCTGATTTTTTTCGGCGGGGAGGAAACAATGCAACGACTTTCACTGGCGGGCGGCGCCGTTCTGGGCCTGCTGCTCGCAGGCGCGGCGCAGGCGCAGGAAAAAAACATCAGGATCGGCGTACTCACCGACATGTCCGGTCCCTATGCCGATGTCGGCGGCGCCGGAGCGAGCGTCGCCGCCCAGATGGCGGTGGAGGATTCCGGGCTCGCCGCCAAGGGGTGGAAGATTGCGGTGATCTCCGCCGACCACCAGAACAAGGTCGACGTCGCCACGACCATCTCCCGCCAATGGTTCGACGAGGGCAAGGCGGACATGATCGTCGACACGCTCAATTCGGGCGTGGCGCTGGCGGTCAGCCAGATTGTCAAGGAAAAGAACAAGGTGCTGCTCAATTCCGGCGCGGCGACCTCCGACCTCACCGGCAAGGCCTGCTCGCCCAACACCATCTCCTGGACCTACGACACCTATGCGCTGGCCAACGGCACCGGCAAGGCGATGACCAAAGCGGGCGGCGACAGCTGGTATTTCATCACCGCCGACTACGCCTTCGGCAAGGCGCTCGAGCGCGACACCACGGCGGTGATCCTGGCCAATGGCGGCAAGGTGCTGGGCGACGTCATGGCGCCGCTCAACAACGCCGACTTCTCCTCCCAGCTTCTGCAGGCGCAGGCCTCGAAGGCCAAGGTGATCGGCCTGGCCAACGCCGGCGCGGATTCCGTCAACGCCATCAAGCAGGCGGGCGAATTCGGCGTCACCCAGGGCGGCCAGAAGCTGGCGGCCCTGCTGATCTTCATCTCCGACGTTCACGCGCTCGGCCTGAGCGCCGCGCAGGGCCTGGAGTTCACCACCACTTATTACTGGGACGCCAACGCCGGCAGCCGCGCCTTTGCCGAGCGCTACGCCAAGCGCGCCAAGAATGGCGCCAAGCCGACCATGGTGCAGGCGGGCGACTATGCCGCGACCCTGCATTATCTCAAGGCGGTCGCGGCGCTCGGCTCCGCCGCTGACGGCGCGGCCGTCGTCGCGAAGATGAAGGCCACGCCGACCGACGACCAGGCCTTCGGCAAAGGCTCCATCCGCGTGGACGGCAGGACAATCCACCCAGCCTATCTGCTGCGGGTGAAAAAGCCGGAGGACTCGAAATATCCCTGGGATTACGCGAGCATCGTCGCGACCATTCCCGCCGACGAGGCGTTCCGGCCGCTGTCGCAGGGCGGGTGCCCGCTGGTGAAAAAATGACGCGACGGTCGCCATTTTCGGCTGCGGTTTCACTCCCTCTCCCCGTCTCGGCGGGGGGAGAGGTCCGATGATCCCTCTGCTCGGCGTCACGCCCCAGGCCCTGTTCGCGCAACTGCTGCTCGGCCTGATCAACGGCGCTTTCTATGCCCTGCTGAGCCTCGGCCTCGCGGTGATCTTCGGCATGCTGAACATCATCAATTTCGCTCACGGCGCCCTTTACATGATGGGGGCCTTTCTCGCCTGGTACCTGCTGCATGACCTGCATATCGGCTATTGGCCGGCGTTGCTGCTCGCGCCGCTCGGCGCGGCGCTGTTCGGCATGGCCGTCGAGCGGACCATGCTCAAGCGCCTCGCAGGCCTCGATCCCATCTATGGCCTGCTGCTCACGTTTGGCGTCGCCTTGATCATCCAGGGCCTGTTCCAGAACTACTATGGCGCCTCCGGCATGCCCTACCCCCTGCCTGAAGCGCTGCGCGGCGGCCGCAATCTCGGTTTCATGTTCCTGCCCAATTACCGCGCCTGGGTGATCGTCTTTTCCCTCGCCGTCTGCCTCTCGACCTGGTTCGCCATCGAGAAAACCAGGCTCGGCGCCCTCTTGCGCGCGGCGACGGAGAATCCGGAGCTGACCCGCGCCTTCGGCGTCAACGTGCCGCGCCTGATCACCCTGACCTATGGATTCGGCGTCGGACTGGCGGCGCTGGCCGGCGTGCTGGCGGCGCCGATCTATCAGGTGCGGCCGCTGATGGGCGCGGATTTCATCATTGTCGTCTTCGCGGTGGTGGTGATCGGCGGCATGGGGTCGATCATGGGATCGATCGTCACCGGCTTCCTGCTGGGAATCGTCGAGGGACTGACCAAGGTGTTCTATCCGCAGGCGGCCAACACCGCCGTATTCGTCATCATGGTCCTGGTCCTGCTGGTCAAGCCGGCCGGCCTGTTCGGCAGGCGGGCCTGACATGGCCCAAAATGAAACAGGCGGCCGCAGCCGCCCGCAAGCCCAGGTTGTCGCCCTCGCCGCGCTCGCGGCGCTGCTCGCGCTGGCGCCTGTCGCCTTTTATCCCTTCCTGCTGGCCGAGGCCCTGTGCATGGCGCTGTTCGCCAGCGCCTTCAACCTGCTTGTCGGCTATGGCGGCCTGCTGTCCTTCGGCCACGCGCTGTTCTTCGGCGCCGCGAGCTATTTTTCCGCCGAATTGGCGAAGGTTTTCGGCTGGCCGCCGGAATGGGCCATCCTCGTCGCGACCCTCGCCGCCGGCGGCCTCGGCCTCTTCGCGGGCGCGCTGTCCATCCGCCGCCAGGGCATCTATTTCTCGATGATCACGCTGGCGCTCGCCCAACTCGGCTATTTCCTCGCCCTCCAGGCGCGCTTCACCCACGGCGAGGACGGCATCCAGGCGATTCCGCGCGGAAAGCTGTTCGGATTGATCGACCTCTCCAGCGATCTCGCTCTTTATTACGTCGTGCTGGCGATCTTCCTGTTCGGCCTCATGGCCGTTTATCGCATCGTCCATTCGCCCTTCGGCGCCGTGCTCAAGGCGATCCGCGAGAATGAGCAGCGCGCCATCTCGCTCGGCTATCGCGTCGAGCGCTACAAGCTGGCGGCGTTCGGGCTTTCCGCCCTGCTGGCGGGGCTGGCCGGCGCGACCAAGGCGGTGGTGGAACAGAGCGCCACCCTGACCGACATGCACTGGACCACCTCGGGCGAAGTGATCCTGATGACGCTCGTCGGCGGCATGGGCACGATCGTCGGACCGGTCGTCGGCGCCTTCGCCATCGTCGCCGTGCAGAACGTCTTTGCCACCGCCGGCCAATGGTTCACGGTGATCCAGGGCGCGGTTTTCGTGCTCTGCGTCCTCGCTTTCCGACGCGGCCTGGTTGGGGAGCTCGCGGCCCGGCTGAAGCTCAGGCTCTAGCTAGGACTTGCGCAACGGGCCGGGATAGGCGGCGACGGCGCGCGCGATCAGCTTCTTTTCCTGCGTATGGATGAGCCACCAGCCGACCGCCAGCCCCAAAACGACGAGACCGAGGAGAATGCGGCCCAGGGGTCCGGCGACGTTTTCAAAGGCGTCGCCGAACGCGAAGCCGCCAAGGCCGAAGATCAGCGCCCAGGCGATGCCGCCCGATGCGTTGTAGAACAGGAACTGGCCCCAGCCGTACCGGTTCACTCCGGCAAGAAAGGCGGCGAAAATCCTCAGGACGGCGACGAACCGGCCGAAAAACACGATTTTCGCGCCGTGATGGTCGAACAGATACTGGCCGAGCTTGATCCGGTCGTCCGTAAGGCCAAGCTTGCCGCCATGCCGCAGCAGCAAGGGCAGGCCGAAGCGCCGGCCGGCCCAGAAGCCGAAATTGTCGCCGAAAATGGCGGCGGCCGCGGCGAGCGCGATGACCAGCTTGATGTCGAGCAGGCCGGTCGCGCCGGCGAACAGCGCGGCGAGCACCAGGGCCGTTTCACCCGGCAGCGGGAGCCCTGCGCTTTCCAGGGCGACAACGCAGAAAACCGCGAGGTAACCGTGCTGGGCGATCAGGGGTTTTATGGTCTCGATGAACATCGCGCTTCCTGTTGGACACGCCCTTGTGGTGGCTCAGGGCGCGGCGCCGACGCGCCCGTCGAGATCGAGCGGGCCGGGAAAGGCCGCCTTGGCCTTTTCGATCAATTGCGCCTCGTGCTTGCGGTAATAGAACCACGAAGCGACAATCGCGCCGAGAGCGATGACAAGTCCCGTCACGCCGACGGGACCGGCGATCTTGTGGAAGTCATGGCCGAGGAAGAAGCCGCCGAGGCCGAAGGCGCTGGCCCAGACGATTCCGCCCGCCGCGTTGAACAGGAAAAAACGCCAGGGCGCCAGCTTGTTGGCGCCCGCCAGCACGGCGGCGAAAGCGCGCAGCACCGCGACAAACCGGCCGAAGAACACGATGCCGCCGCCATAGCGCAGGAACATGTATTGCCCGAGCTTGAGCTTTCCCTCGTCGAGGCCGATCCGCTGGCCATGCCGGACCAGCAGCCTGAGGCCGAGTTCGCGCCCGACCCAGAAGCCGATATTGTCGCCGAAAATGGCTCCGGCGGCGGCGAGCGCGATGATTTCGATGATCGATCCTTCATGCGTGCGGCCCGCGAGGATCGCCGCGCTGATCAGGATCGTCTCGCCGGGCAGCGGAACGCCGGAGCTTTCCAGCGCCACAAGCATGAAAACGGCCCAAGGGCCGTAGTGAACGAGCAGGGAATGGAGATGAAGCACAAGGCCCTCTGGTTGGGGAAGGCCCGAAATTGAACAGGCCGGCGGGCGGAAGCAAGCGCTTCCTCGGCTCCGGCGACCGCCGGGAACGTCCGTGCGGCCGCGTCCGCTCAGGAATGCAGAACTTTCAGAACCGTTCCATCACGGAACACGGCGGCCCCGCCCGACCAGGGGAATATTGCCGGGTCGCAGTCGTCAGCCGGCGCCTCGAGCCTTGCGCCGGCCTGATCCCACGCGCCCTCGAGCGCCGTCTCGACCACATGCCGCAAACCGGCGAGGATGGGCATGTCGCCGTGCAACATCCCCTGTTCGAGCGCCTTGCGCCGCCGGGGTCCGGCCTTGCGGTCATAATCGACAAGCAGGCGCACGACATAGGCGCCATGCGAAACGCCGGCGCTGCGCGCCGCGGCGACGACGCGTTTTTCGAGGGCGCCGCCAATGCAGGCTATGGCCGCGGCGGCCACATATTCGTTCGAGCACGAGCGGAATAATTCGGTCGATCGCATGAATTTCTCCGATTGCGAGGTTGCGCCGAATCGCACGAAAGAGGGCGGTCCAGCCACGGCGTCACGGTGAAAGCGAGAACAAAATCGAAACGACATTGGAAACAGGCGCAGAATAGCAACGCCGCCGCCGCCGCCCGAATCAACTATCTGTGAAGTTCGTTGTTTTGCGCGGGATTGCTGACGCGCGTTAACTGTTTGTTAACCCTTTTTCGCGCCTGGCCCATAAGCGGAAAATTTTGCGCACAAAGCCAGGGTTTCGTCTTCTGGCAGGATGACGGGGGAGCCGGCGAGCGAGGCGAGATAGTGCAGCTTGGCGATGGTTTCCAGTTCGCCCGCGAGCCAGAGCGCGCGCTCGAGATCCGGCCCCACGGCGATCATGCCGTGGCTGCCGAGCAGGACGCCCTGGCGCGGCCCAAGCCCGGCAAGGGCGAGATCTGACAAGGCCTGCGTGCCGAACGGCGCGTAATCCGTGCATTCGACGCGCGCGCCGCCGAAAGCCGCGATCATGTAATGGCTGGCCGGGATGGGACGGCGCAGCATGGACAGGACCGTCGCATAGGGGGCATGGGCGTGCACCACCGCGCCGACATCCTCGCGGGCGCGCAGGATGTCGCGATGAAAGCGCCATTCGGAGGAGGCGCGCAGGCCGGTCGCCTGGTCACGTCGCGGTTCTTCCGCGGAAAAATCCATGGCGACGATCATCTCCGGCGCCAGCCTGTCGTAATCGACGCCGCTCGGGGTGATCAGCATGCCCGCGCCGAAGCGCAGCGATATGTTGCCGGCCGCGCCCTGGTTGACGCCCGCCGCGTTCATCGCGCGGCAGGCCTCGACCAAAGCTTTGCGCGCCTTCTTTTCGTCTCGCATCACCAGGTTCCGATATTCGGCGCATTGGCCCACGGCTCCCGCGGCGCCAAAGGCTCGTCCTTTTGCAGCAATTCGATGGAAATTCCATCGGGCGTCCGGATAAAGGCCATGCGGCCATCGCGCGGCGGCCGATTGATGACCACGCCCGCCTTCGCCAGCCTGTCGCAGAGAGCGTAGATATCATCGACTTCATAGGCGAGATGGCCGAAGTTGCGGCCGCCGGCGTAATCTTCCCGGTCCCAGTTCCAGGTCAGCTCCACCAGCGGCGACAAGGTGGCGGCGGCGCGGGCGACGTCTTCCGGGGCGGCGAGGAAAACCAGGGTGAAACGGCCCTTCTCGCTGTTTTGCCGGCGGATTTCCACCATGCCCAATTTCTCGACAAAAAATTCGAGCGCTGCGTCGAGATTGGCGACGCGGATCATCGAATGCAGGTAGCGCAAGCTTGCCTCCCATTTTGCAATGCCGGCTGTGTAACATTTATTGCGGCCATTTGGTCGCTTCCCGCGAAGAAACTTGCGACAAACCTTGGCGATCTGCTAATGCAGCCGCGCAATGTCGGGAGGATTTGCGCTTGACCGATTCCGCCGCGCTCAAGGAAAAGGTCGCCCTCAGCTCGATCGCCGCCAGCGCCTTGCTCACGCTCGGCAAGCTCGCGGCGGGCCTGGCGTCGGGCTCCCTGGCGCTGCTGTCGGAGGCGGGGCACAACGCGCTCGACACCGGCGCGACCATCCTGACCTATTTTGCGGTGCGCGAGGCCAACAAGCCGGCCGACGAGCGCCACCATTACGGCCACGGCAAGTTCGAATCGCTCTCCGCCCTCGCCGAGACCGGACTTCTCGCCGGCCTCGCCTGCTATGTGCTGGTCGCCTCGATCCATCGTCTCTGGGAAGGCGGCGAGAAGATCGACGCGAGCTGGCCGGTTTTCGCGGTGCTCGGCGTCTCCATCGCCGTCGACCTGGGACGCTGGCTGACGCTCAGCGCCGTGGCGCGCAAGACCCGCAGCCATGCGCTCTCAGCCGACGCCATGCATTTCGCTTCCGACCTCATCGCCTCGACCCTGGTTTTGATCGGCCTCGCCGCCAACAATTATGGCTTCCGGCAGGGCGACGCGCTCGCCGCCGCCGGCGTCGCGATCTTCATCGGCGTCGCAGGGTTCAAGCTCGGCCGCACGACGCTCGACAATTTGCTCGACGCCGCGCCGGAAGGTCTGTCGGAAAAGCTGCGCGCCGGAATTTTGCGCACGCCCGGCGTGGTCGGCGTCGAGAATATCAAGCTGCGCCCCAACGGCCCGCATGTCCTCGGCGAAATATCGATCGCCGTGGCGCGCTCGCTGCCGATCGACCGCGTCGCGCAGATCGAGGCGGCGGTGCGGGCGCGGGTGGCGGAAATCTCGCCCGAAACCCAGGCGACGGTCACGGCCGCGCCGCGCGCGCTCGACGACGAGAGCCTGGCCGAACGGATCATGCTGATCGCCGCGCGCAAAAAGCTCGCCGTCCATCACGTCATCGTCCACCATCTCGGCGACACCGACTGCATCGCCTTCGACCTCGAAATCGACGGCAATTTGCCGCATGGCAAGGCGCATGAGATCGCCTCCGACCTCGAAGACGACATCCGCGCCGAAATCGGCGCGGCAATCGAGGTCGAAAGCCATATCGAACCATTGCAGGTCCGCGCCCTGACCGGCCATGACGCCGGTCCCGCCACGCTGGCCGCGGTTTCCGCCGCCCTGCGCCAGGTGGCGCTCCAAGGCGGCATCGTGCACGACATTCACGACGTGCGCGCGCGCCGGACGGAAGACGGCGTTGTCGTCAATTTCCACGCCACGGTCGACCCGAACCTTTCGGTCGCCGAAACCCACGCCGCCATGGACGCGGTCGAGCGCGCCTTGCGCGACCAGACGCCGGGCCTGTTGCGCATCATCGGCCACGCCGAGCCGCCGAGGGCGTTGGGATAGAAGGCATAAAGAAGGCCGTCGTGGGCAGACGGCTGGATTCGGCGGATTCCCGTCGTTCCCGCGATCTGCGCTGATTTCGGCTTTGTAAGCGCGAGCAGACGTTCCAGCTATTCGCGAGGACAATGAGAAAATAGTCGATTGTGTATCGAGCCAAGCAGGAGCCCAAAAGCCTCGGTTCCAATTTCGGCGGCAGATTGGGCGGTAGTCCGAGACACGTATCAAATCTTTACCATCAGATTGTGGCTCTTGATAAACGCAATCAGCCTTTCGAGCTGCTCATCTTCGGTATCGCTGTTCCAGCGCAATTCAATCAGGCGCTCCACGTTGAAGTCGCGCATTTTGATCCGTCGGACGCCGGGAGCATCCTGCATGGCTGGCATGAGAGCAACGCCAAAGCCAGACGCTATCAAGGCAAGTGCTCGATCATCTTGGTCGGTTTTGTAAACGACATGCGTTTTTATTTTGCGATCCGAAAATATTTGGGTCGTCGCTTTATAGGTCTCGCAATGGGTGCGAACGATGAACCGCTCGCCTTGCAAATCCTCCATGCTGACGGAATCCTGCAAAGCGAACCGATGATCGATACCGACAACCAGGGCGTAATTCTCACGAATAAGAACGGTAGAGCGCTGCGCCTCCGTTCTTTCGCCGCCGCAGGTTACGGTGGCGAGGAGCTTATGGTCCGCAAGGCGCGCCTGAAGCTCCTCGCATGAACCATCATAAAGCTCGATTTTCGCTTGAGGCGCGGCCTGTTGGAAGGCGCCGAGAAGACGGACCAGATGAGGCGTCGGCAGCGTCCTGAGAACGCCTATGCGCAAGGGACGCTCGACCGCCGCCGCGCGCAGTTCTGCTTTCACCTTGCTACAGGATGCGAAAATCTCCTGAGCCGTGGATAGAAATCTCCGCCCGGCCGACGACAATGTGACGCCCTTTGGCGTTCGATGAAGCAGCAGAACGCCAAGCTCTTCCTCCAGTTTGGCGATCGATGCCGAAAGAGCCGGTTGCGACACGGCTACGCGGATGGCAGCCTTGGTAAAGCTGCCTGTGGTGGCAATCGCCGCGAAATGCCGGATCTGATAAAGCTCTATAGCCATAACTCCTGTCTATGGACCACTTAGATACAAACGATTTGGATTATGATCTCATCCCACATACGTTTGGACAAGAGGATTGAACGGCGGGCTCTGGAAAAAGCAAAAGGACAGATGGCGCCTCAAAAAATGGGAGAAAAAAATGCCTACCTACGCTTTTTCCACCGCGAAGGATTTGACGGCAGACCAGCGCTCGAAAATTGTCGAAAGCATCACGTCCATCCATCTTGAGGAGACAGGCGCGCCTCGCTACTTCGTTCAGGTGGTTTTTTATCACCTATCGGAAGGATCTCATTTCATCGGTGGCGCAGCGGCGTCCACCGATCAGATATGGGTGCGCGCCGATATTCGGGCCGGGCGGACTCCCGAGGTGAAACGCAAAATCCTTCGGCGCATTTTGCGGGAAACAAGCGCAATCCTGCGAATTTCCGAAGAAATGGTATGGGCCTATATTTCGGATATTCCCGGCGAGAGCGTTGCTGAATTCGGAGCCATCCTTCCTCCGCCGGGCGGCGAAGAAAAATGGTTCGCGTCGCTTCCTGACGCGTTGCGCGAGAAATTGGCGGCCATCGGCTGACAAAGTTCGGAGACCGCCTGTGCCCGCCAGCAAGCCCAACTCTCGCAAAGCCGCCATCGTCGTCGGCGTTGGCGCCGAACGCGGCCTGGGCGCGGCGCTTTGTCGCCGTTTCGCGGCCGAAGGTTATCATGTCGATATCGCCGGACGCACGCCCGTGAGTTACGGCGACATGATACGCATTCCTCAAACTCCAAGCGGTGCGCTGCGAACGGCCGCTAAGGTGAAGGTTTTCGGTCGCCGGCCCCGACACGCATGATGAGGTCGCCGCGGGGCCGGCGCCCGAAAGCCTCCCAAGGAGGAAACCGCGGGACGGAAGGGCCGCAATGAGCCAAACGCCGACCTTGTAACCTGCTAGCGCAGCAGCGTCGGCTTGACCCACCATTCGGGATGGCCGGCCGAGATCGCCCGCGCGGCGGCTGACGCCTGCCGGCAGGTTCCGAAAAGGGCGAAACAGGTGGCGCCGGAGCCTGACATGCGCGCGAGGCGGCAGCCGCGCGCGCCGCCGAGCACCGCCAGCACATGGCCGATCACCGGCGCCAGCACGCAGGCCGCGTCCTCCATGTCGTTGCGGCCTTTTTTCAGCGCGCGGACAAGGCTCTCGAAATCCATGGCGTCGCCAATCGCCGGATGCGGGCCGATCGAGTAATTTTCGCCCGGCTTCAGTCCGAGTTTGGCGAAAACCGCCTTCGTCTCGACCGGCTGGCGCGGGTTGACCAGGACCGCGAACAGCGGCGGCAGCCTGAGCGTATCCCCAAGCCTTTCGCCGATTCCGCTCATCATTTTTCCGCGCGGCGCCAGGCAGACCGGGACGTCCGCCCCGGTTTTGCGCGCGACTTCCAGCAGGACGGGATCGTCGGCGGCTATGCCATTGGCCTGCGCCAGCAGGCGCAGCGCCGCCGCGGCGTCGGACGAGCCGCCGCCGATGCCCGCTGCGACAGGCAGGCGCTTTGTCAGGTGAAAGGCGCCGGAGCGCAGGCCGGGCTTTTCCGCGCGAAGGGCGCGTTCCGCCTTGGCCACCAGGTTATCGCCGCCATCGCCCGCCGCCAAAGCCGTCGGACCATCGAGGCGCAGGGAAAATTCTTCACCGGGGGCGAGGGTAAGAAAATCGCCGGCGCCGGCGAAGGCGACGAGGCTTTGCAATTCATGATAGCCGTCGGCGCGCCGCCCCTCGATATGCAGGGTCAGGTTGATTTTCGCCGGCGCGCGCGCCGCCAGACATTTTGCGGAATTCATGAAATTGCAGATCCGGGGCCGGGAAGGATACAAAAGGTTCGCCTTCCGGCGCTCACTCCACGTCGAGAGGGGCCGAGCCCTTCGCGCCGCCGTCGGCGCCCTGGATGATCTTCTCGATCCGCGCCTCCGCGCTTTTCAACAGCCCGTCGCAATGTTTCTTGAGCACCTCGCCGCGCTCATAGAGCGCAATCGACTTGTCGAGATCGACATTGCCCTTCTCCAGCGCGGAGACGATTTCCTCAAGCTCGCGCATGGCGACCTCGAAAGTCAGCTTGGCGACCTCGAAGCTCTGTTTGGCGGCGTCGTCAGTGGCGCTCACGGCGATATCCTGTCTTTCCATGCAAAGTGTCGTCCGAGTCTAGTAACCCCAGCCGCGCGACGCAAGTTCAGCCCCTGATGCCGACGCGCAGGCCGGGAGCGGGGCGCTCCTGCAACACGTCGCGGCGGAAGCGGAACAGCGCCGCCGGCCGCCCGCCCGTGGCGTGCGATGTTTCCCCCGTCGCCTCGACCACGGCGGAAGCCTCGACCAGGCGCCGGAAATTCTGCTTGTGCAGATGGCGCCCCGATATGGCCTCGACGGTCGTCTGCAAAGCGGTGAGCGTAAAAGTTTCCGGCATCAGCTCGAAGATCACCGGCCGGTATTTCATCTTGGCGCGCAGGCGGCCCATGGCGGTGGCGAGGATGCGGCGATGGTCGAGCTGCATCGACAAGCCGAGCTGAGGCCGGCCCGGCACGCCCGGCGCGGGTTCGCGGCCGTCGCGCACGCTTTCCTCGACCAGGCCCGCCTCGTAGAGCAGTTCATAGCGGTCGAGCACGTTTTCCTCGTCGAAGCGGCCGCCGTCCGCGCCAAACAGCAGGCGCACGCGCTCGAGGCGGGAGAAGGCCGCGCCGCCGCGCCGAGCCCGCCGCGTCCTTGCCGCGCTCCGTGAAGGCGCGAAGGCCGGGCATGATGGCGGAATTGATCAACAATGGGCGGCCTTCGCGCCAATCCTCCCAGGGAAAGAAGCGATACCATTCGCGAAAGCCCGCGCCCGGCGCGGTGGCGAGATCCTCGCCGCAAATGCGCGTCAGCGCCAGATAGCCGACCGAAACTTCATGCGGATCGCGGCTGGCGGCGCCGCTGTGGCGGCCGCGGTCGCCGAACGTGTAGAGCTGTTCGACATAGCCGACCGGCACGCCGGTCTGCTCCGCCACCCAGGCGCGCAGGCCGATCTCGAAAGTACGGTGATTGGCCGGATCGAAGGGACCGGACGGCAAGGCCGCGACACGCCCGCCAACATCGCCGGCGCCCGAATCGCCGCTCTGGGGGTGGGCGTCGTCGCCGGCGCCGCGCGCCACCAGGATCAGCGGCGCGTCGCCGCGCACCGCGACAATCGCCGCCGTCAGGCCGATTTCGACGGGAATCGACGGATGCGGGATTTCCTTCATGCCGTCTCCATAAAGAAAATATCGCCCTCGAAGCAATCCGCGCCGCGCCCGATCGAATCGACCGCCGCGACCATGCGACCGTCGCGCGCCAGCAGCGTGTCGGCAAGCGCGACAAGCCGCCGGTTGGGCGTAGCCGAGGGCGAGAGGCGGCGCAAATCGCGGGCGATGTCGATTTCCGGGGTCGGCGTCAGCGCGCAAAGGGCGATGAAGGCGGCGGCGGGCGAACGGCTGACCCCGGCATAGCAATGAACGACCAGCGGGCGCCTGCGCTCCCAGCGGCGGAGAAAATCAAGCAGCGCCGCGACATGGCCTTCTTCGGGCAGGACGTGGCCTTCGAGCGGCGCGACAATGTCGGCGAGGCCAAGCACGAGATGGCGTTCCCGCGTGATGGAAGCCGGGCGCAGCAGTCGATGCGGCGGGCTGAGCAGCGACACCAGCGCGTCGGCGCCGCAGGCCGTGACGGTTTCCTCGACCCGGCTCAACGGACAGACATAAAGGCGCGACATTCACCCCTCCCCGTCATAGTCGCGGAACCTCCGCAAAAACAGCTCCTGCGCCATTTCCGGCGACATAGGCGCGAGCAGGTTTTCGACGCGGCCGCGTTCGATCCCGGGCGCCCCGAACAGGCGCGTCGCCTCCTCCGCGTCGAAACCGGCGTAGAGCGTCGCCTCGAAGAAAGCGGAAATCCGATCCGCCCGCTTGGTCAATTTGGCCAGCGCCGGCGGCGGCTCGGGGTTGAGCGAAAAACGCAAGAGAATGGCGCGCGCGAGCCGCGCC
Organism: uncultured Alphaproteobacteria bacterium; assembly: GCA_963828185.1. Lineage (GTDB taxonomy): Bacteria > Pseudomonadota > Alphaproteobacteria > Rhizobiales > Beijerinckiaceae > Rhodoblastus. The sequence continues at coordinate 785,227 of CAWHDV010000002.1, forward strand.
TCGACTTCGCGATAGACCTCGCCCAGGGCCGCCTTGAACGGCGAGATCATGTCGCCAATGACATATTCCGGCGCGTCGTGCAGCAGACGCGAACAGAAGCCAGCGCGCCGGGCGCCGGGATCGAGCAGCGACAGGATTTCCGCCACCAGCGCCGAATGCTGGGCCACGGAAAAAATTTCGCCGCCGCGCGTCTGGCCGTTCCAGCGCGCCACCCGCGCCAGTCCATGCGCGATATCCTCGATCTCCACATCGAACGGCGAGGGATTGAGGATGTCGAGCCGCCGTCCCGACAGCATGCGTTGCCAGGCGCGCGGCGGCTTGGTTTCGCCGTTCATTCCCGCCCCGTCCCGCTTGAGAGCGCTTCGCAGGCCGCATGCCTGTGGCAATCGACCAGATGGTCGTTGACCATGCCGACCGCCTGCATGAAGGCGTAGATGATGGTCGGGCCGCAGAATTTGAAGCCGCGCCGCTTCAGGTCGCTCGCCATTTTTTCCGACAGAGGCGTCTGCGCCGGGACTTGCCCCATGGAGCGGAAGTGGTTGACCGTCGTCCGCCCGTCAACGAAGTCCCAAAGATAATTGGCGAAGCCCTGTTTCGCTTCGATCTCGAGATAAAGCCGGGCCGAGGCGATCGCGCCGGTGATTTTCGCGCGGTTGCGGATGATGCCCGCGTCCTGCATCAGTCTTTCGACCTTGGCGGCGTCATAGGCGGCGATTTTTTGCGGGTCGAAATGGTCGAAGGCGGCGCGGAAATTTTCGCGCTTGCGCAGAATGGAAATCCACGACAGGCCGGCCTGAAAACCGTCGAGCAGCAGCTTTTCGAATAGCGCGCGGGAGTCGAATTCCGGCACGCCCCATTCCTCGTCGTGATAGGCGAGATAGGCGACGTCCCGTCCCGGCCAGGGGCAGCGATGCAGCCCGTCGGGATGGGCGAGCGCTATTCGCTTCGCAGGTTCAATTCGTTCGGGAGCCGGGTTCATGCGCCAGATTTAGTCAATCCGTCGGGCGAAGCCAATGGCCAAGCCAATTGGCGATGGCTTGCGACGCTGTTTCGACGCAATTTTCGGCGAGCATAAAGCTGGACAGAACGCGGGGGGTCGTTCGCCGTCACATATGCACCAGGGAGATTTGTCATGTCAGTCAAGACTTTTCTCGCGATCATGTCGGTTCTGGGCCTTCTGTTCGGCATCGCCTATCTGTTGATTCCCGCCAGAATGGGCGTCATCTATGGGGTGGCGGCCTCGCCCGCCGTGGAAATGGTGAGCCGGTTTTTCGGCGTCGCCCTGCTCGCCTGGGCGATGATCGCCTGGTTCGCCAAGGATTTCCATGACGAAAGCGACCTTCGCCATGTCATCGCACCCTCGGCCTTCGCCTTTACCGCAGGCGCCGTGGTCGCAGTCATGGGGACCCTGTCGGGCGTCATGAACGCCATGGGCTGGACCAGCGCCGCGATTTTCGCTTTCGGCGCGATCGGCAGCTTCTATTTCATGATGGCGGGCATGCAGCACAAGTTGCTGCGCACCTGACGGAAAATCGATCGTGAGGCAATCGAGCGCCGGAGCTTCTGACCTTCGGCGCTCTTTTTTTTGGCGCCCCGCGTGTTCGCGGCGCGGGATTTGGTTTGTATATTCAAATATTCGGGTATATGTATCACTTCATCAGCCGACACGATGGAGCGACCCATGATTTCCGATTGGCCCGAGACGACGAAAGCGCTTTCGGCGCAATTGCGCGACATGCGCGGCGGCGCTGGCGTGGCGGAGGTGATGAAGACCTTCGGCGCCATGGCGCAGACCGCGACCAAGCCGGGCGCCCTCGACCCCAAGATCAAGGAGCTGATCGCCATCGCCATCGGGGTCGCCACGCGCTGCGACGATTGCATCGCCTTCCACACCAAGGCCGCTGTGCATCACGGCGCGACGCCCGACGAAATCCTCGAAACCCTGGGCATGGCGATCTACATGGGCGCCGGCCCCTCGGCCATGTACGCCAGCCACGCCTGGCAGGCCTATTCGCAATTCGCCGCGGTGAAAACCGAGGGCTGACGCAGGTTCAACGTGATCAGGAAAGCCGCAGGCGGGTTTCTCCGGTGACGAGAGCCTGGCCGGCTTGCGCCGCCTCTTCCGCCCGGTCGATCCGCAGCAGGGCGAGGCCCCGCGCGCCGGCGCTCGATCCCATCACCCCGACCCGCGTTTCGCCGGCCATGACGATGGCGCCGGGCTGTGGCGGCGCGCCTTCGACGAGCACCTTGATCACGCGATTGCGCGTCAGGCCGCGATATTGCATCCGCGCCACCACTTCCTGCCCGACGAAACAACCCTTCTTGAAATCGACGCCGTTGAGCTGGTCCATGTCGGCTTCGTGCGGAAAGGCGTCGCCATAGGCGAAATCGACGCCGCCTTCCGGCGCGCCGCGCGCGATGCGATGGGCGTGATAGTCGTCAAGTCCGGCGTCGCCGCCAAAAGTGAGCATCAGCGCGGCGATCCCCGCCGCCGGCGCGATCAGCCGCCGGCCCATGTCGGGATGGCGGCCATCGCGCACGCCCTCGCCGACGACGCCGCCGTAAAGCGCGATCACGCCGAGGCGCTCGCTCTCGTCGCTGATTTCGACTTTTGCGCGCATCCTGTACATGGTCAGGCGCTTGACCAGGTCTGGAATGCGTTCCCGCTTCACGTCGAGCAGGATGGCGTCCGGTTCGGCCACCATCAAGAAATCGAACAGGATCTTGCCCTGCGGCGTCAAAAGCGCCGCCCAGCGCGCCTCTTCGGCGCCGAGCGTCACCACATTGCCGGTGACGAGCCCTTGCAGGAAGGCGCGCGCCTCCGGGCCGCCGACGCGAACAATCCCACGATCCGACAAATGCGCCGCCTGCATCTTCTCGCCCCGCATCCTATCCGGCCGTTCGACTTTCGCCTTCGGCCTGTTGCACGCTTGCGCGTCCGCTGTAATGTCGCAAACATCACTATGATAACGTGGCCATGCAAGCATCGGTCCGCAAGCTTGGCAAAAATTTCCCGGTCGCGGCAAAAAATCCGTATCGCGGCGAAAAGAAACCCCGGAGGCTCCATGGCGCCGCAAAATTTCGACCTCATCCTGCGTCGCGGCCTGGTGGCCAACCACGACGGCGTGATGGAACGCGACATCGGCGTCACGGGCGAGACCATCGCCGCCATCGGCGACCTGTCGCAGGCCAGCGCCGGCGAAACCATCGATTGCGCCGGCCTGCACATTCTGCCGGGCGTGATCGACACGCAGGTGCATTTCCGCGAACCGGGCCCGACCCACAAGGAAGATCTCGAAACCGGCTCGCGCGCGGCCGTGCTCGGCGGCGTGACCGCGGTGTTCGAGATGCCCAACACCAATCCGCTGACAACCACGCCCGAGGCGCTGGCGCACAAGGTGGCGCTCGGAACCGGCCGGATGCATTGCGATTTCGCCTTCTATGTCGGCGGCACGCACGAGAACGCGAAACACGTCGCGGAGCTGGAGCGGCTGCCGGGGGCTGCGGGAATCAAGGTCTTCATGGGATCGTCGACCGGCTCGCTGCTCGTCGCCGACGACGCGGGCGTGGCGGAAATCCTGCGCCACACGCGGCGGCGCGCCGCCTTCCACAGCGAGGACGAATTCCGCCTCAAGCAACGCATGGGCGAACGGAAGGCGAATGATCCGTCCTCGCATCCGGTCTGGCGCGACGTCGAGACCGCGCTGTCGTGCACGCGCCGTCTCGTGGCGATCGCTCGACTGGAGCGCGCCCGCATCCATGTGCTGCATGTTTCGACAGGGGAAGAAATAGATTTTCTGGCCCAGCACAAGGACATCGCCAGCGTCGAGGTGACGCCGCACCATCTCACGCTGTCAGCGGATGATTACGCCCGGCTCGGCGCCAAGATTCAAATGAACCCTCCCGTCCGCGAAAAAAGCCATCGTGAAAGAATTTGGCGGGGGCTCGACGAGGGCGTGGTGGACGTGCTCGGCTCCGACCATGCGCCGCATACGCTGGAGGAGAAGGCGAAACCCTATCCCGACAGCCCCTCCGGCATGACCGGCGTGCAGACGCTGGCGCCGATCATGCTCGACCATGTCGCGGCGGGTCGGCTCACCCTGGCGCGATTCATCGACCTGACCAGCGCCGGCCCGGCCCGCCTGTTCCAGCTTGCCCGCAAGGGGCGCATCGCCGTCGGCTATGACGCCGATCTGACCGTCGTCGACCTGAAACGCCGCGAAACCATCCGCAACGCCTGGATCGCCTCACGCTGCGGCTGGACGCCTTATGACGGCAAGGAAGTGGTCGGCTGGCCTGTCGGCACGTTTGTGCGCGGCGCCCGGGTGATGTGGGAGGGAGAGATTCTCGCGCCCTCGACCGGCAAGCCGATCAGGTTTCTCGAGGCGCTGTGACCCGGAGTCCGCGATGTCCGAGCGAAAATCCGGGCTCGTCCCGAAAGGCCTGGCCGCGCTCTGCCTTTGTCTCGCCGCCAGTCCTGCCCCCGCGACTCCTGCCGCCGCAACTCCTGCCGCCGCGATTCCTGCCGCCGCGATTCCTGCCACCGCGATTCCTGCCGGGACGACGGCGCAAATCCTCGCGCCCGGCGGCGAAAAACCGGTCCGGGCGACATCGCCCGAACCGAGCGCGCAGGAACTCCTCGACACCTGGCGGGAGGCCAACAGGATGCTGCCCGGCAAGAATGTCGACAAGGCGCGCTTTCTTGTCCTCGACCGCCGTTTCGCCGCGGGCAAGTATCCGCGCGCCTTCCTGCAATTTGAGGTCCTGCCGCCGCGCGGCGACGCCTTGGCCTTCGCCAGCGCGCGCTGTCCGGGCCAGACCCGCCCGGTGGAGATCCAGGTCTTCTATCAATGGAGCGGCGCCCAGCGCGCCTGGGTGGCGCAGGGCGTGATGGGCGACGGCGCCGAAAACCTCTGTGGCGACGGCGCCAGGTCATGGACGCCCGGGCAGGTCGAAAGCCTGATGCATCCGCCGGCGCTGCCGGTCCCGCCGAAAATCCTGGCCGACGACGTGACCGCCCCGGCGGCGGGTTCGCCCGAACGCAAGGCGATCACCGACGCGCTGCGCCCGCTTTACGAGCGGATTTTCGGAGCGCCGATCGAGTTCAAGGTCGAGAAAATGCGCGTCGCGGCGGACTTCGCCTATGTCATCGTCCATCCGCAGCGCCGGGACGGCGCGCCGATCGAGGCGACGGCCTGGAAGAAGGCGCTCGGCGAGCCCTGTTTCCAGTCTCCCGCCACGGTCGAGCACGAATACTGGATGCTGAAAAAGAACGGGTTTTGGACCGTCGGCCTGAAGAACGGCATGTGCGCCGACAATTCGATCATCCAGCAAGGCGATCTCATCGGCGCCCCGCCGCAACTGGCAGGCATGGACGTTTGGCCTGAGCGCGAATTTCCGCCCGCGCTCAACGAGTGAGCGCGGGAGGGAAGATTACCGACGGCAGACCTGAATATAGGGATGATAATAGTCCCAGTTCTCGACGACGACGCGCTTGCGGAAAACGCAGCGCGCCTTGCCGGAATGGTCGGCAAAGACAATCATCTCGTGCATCTGGTCCGCCGAGCGGTTGATCCGGTCCATGTAGCCGTTCGGATCGTATTTGTACTGGCCGCTGTCCCAGAACGGACCGGGATCGATCGGTCCGGGGTCTCCGCGCCAGTACGCCTGGCCGTCGACGACCCGCATGCCGCCCGCCGCCGCCCGCGCCGGAGCGCCGACAACGACGACGGCCGCCAGCAGCGTAAGGGATGAGGCGGCGATCTTTGCTAATTCCAACCGGCGTTTCATTGTTCACCCCCGTTGATTGCCGCCAGCCAGTTTGCCCGGCTGGCAGGTGAAGGACCGGCTGAAAGCGGGCCTTTCGACTTTACCGCGTGTTGCTCGCCTGGGCTTGCCTTCCTAGCGGCGACACACCCTCAGATAGGGATGCTGGAAGTCCCATTCGGTGTTGGTGACGCGCTTGCGCCAGACGCAACGCGCGCGTCCCGCATGATCAGCATAGACCACGTCGGAATAATCGGCCGGATCGCCGCTCCAGTAGCCGAGGAAATGATGGGGATCATACCGGTATTCGCCGCTGTCCCAGAAGGATCCGGGATCAACGGCGCCTGGATTCCCGCTCCAGTAGGCCTGGCCATCGACGTTTCTCACGGCTTGCGCCTCGGCGGATGGGGGCGCCGCGAAGGTCGCGAGCGCCAGGCCGACAATCGACAGGGCCGCTATTTTCGTTCCAGAGTGCTGCTTCATTGGAGCCTCCGCCACTCAGCATCGTCCAAGGCGACGCATCGAAGACTTCAATGTGCGCTCGTGCGGATAGTTGCACGGACGAGCGCCTTTTGGCGCCTTTGGCGAGCTAAACTTTTTTTAACAAGATCAGCGACTGACGCCTTGCTTCCCGCCCGGCGTCACTGGCCGAACTGGCCGAACAGGCGCTTGAAGATGTTGCCGTCGTCAGCCGCCTGGCGTGGCCGGCCGTTCGGCGGTTCGCCTGGGATGGAGCCCGGCGGCGTCGGATCTTCGTCGGCTTCGCGCCCCCCCGGCGAGGGACGGCCGGCGCCGCCAAACACCACGGGCGACGACGGATTGCTGGTGTCCATGTGCATCGCGGGCTGGGACGGCGGCGTATCCTGCCTTGGCCCCGCCTGCGGCCAGAGCGAGGCGGCCGGGCCATTGCTCAGGCTTTCGCTGCGCCAGCCACCCGTCGGCAGGCCGGCGACGACCAAGCCCCTCAAGGCGTCGCGCATGTAATGCGACCAGATCTCGACCGGCAAATTGGCGCCCGACGCTCTCTTCGTTGGCGAATCATCGTCATTGCCGACCCAGACGCCGGTGACGAGCTGGCTGGTGTAGCCGACGAACCAGGCGTCGCGGTAATCCTGGCTGGTTCCCGTCTTGCCCGCCGCCTCCCAGCCCGGCAGGTCAGCCCTTCGCGCGGTGCCGACGATCAGCGTCTGCTCCAGCATGGAATTCATCATCGCCACATATTGCGGCTCGACTACGCGGCCGTTGCTCGATCCCTTGCGCGCGTAGAGCAGCTTGCCGTCGGCGGTGCGCACCTTGGTGATGATATGCGGCTGCACGCCGATGCCGCCGTTGGCGAAGGGCACATAGGCGGAAACCAGCTCCAGCGGCGTGACTTCCGACGTGCCGAGCGCGATCGTGGCGTTGGGCTGCAATTCGGACACGACGCCAAGCTGGTGCGCGGTCGCGATCACCGCGCGCGGCCCGACTTCCAGCGCAAGCCGCACCGCCACCGTATTCAGCGACATGGCGAGCGCCGTGGTGAGATTGACCGGCCCCATGTACCTGTGCTCGGCGTTTTCCGGCTTCCAGCCACGAACATTGATCGGCGCGTCGTCGCGGATCGTGTCCGGCGTCAGCCCGTGTTCGAGCGCGGTCAGATAGACGAACGGCTTGAAGGAGGAGCCAGGCTGGCGATGGGCGGAGACAACGCGGTCGAACTGGCTGTCCTCGTAGTCGCGGCCGCCGATCAGCGCGCGGATCGCGCCGTTGGCGTCGAGCGACACCAGCGCCCCCTGCGTTACGCCGTATTTCTGGCCCTTCTGCGCCAAAACCCCGCCGAGCGAACGTTCAGCGGCCGCCTGCATGGAGGGATCGATGGTCGAGGTGACGACAATGTCCTCGTCGATCGCGCCGATCGTGTCGTCGAGCACGTCCATGACGTAGTCGGCGGCGTAGTTCATCGAGCCGCCGGCTTTTGCGCGCACGGCGTGGGCCGGGTGGGCCAGCGCGACTTTCGCCATCGCCTCGGTGATGTGGCCTTCCTGCGCCATGGCGGCGACGACCTCATCGGCGCGCGCGACCGCCGCCGCTTCATTGTGGTTGGGCGCGAGCTTGGTCGGCGCCTTCATCAGCCCGGCGAGCATGGCCGCTTCCGGCAGCGTGACGTCCTTGGCCGGATGGCCGAAATATTTCTCCGCCGCCGCGTCGACGCCGTAGGCGCCCGAGCCGAAATAGACGCGGTTGAGATAGAGTTCGAGAATCTGGTCCTTGGAATATTTGTGCTCGAGCCAGAGCGCGAGAATGGCCTCCTGGATCTTGCGCGAGATCGTGCGCTCCTGGGTCAGGAACAGGTTTTTCGCCAATTGCTGGGTCAGGGTCGAACCGCCCTGCATGCCGCCGCGCCCGAGCGCGTCGCGCACCAGGGCGCGCATGACGCCGATCGGATCGACGCCCCAATGGCTGTAGAAACGGCGGTCCTCGATGGCGACGAAGGCCGCCGGCAGGTAGGGAGGCAGGTCCTGCAACCTGACCGCCGCGCCGCCGGTGTCGCCGCGATTGGCGAGCAGGCTGCCGTCCGACGCCAGGATGGCGATGTTGGGCGGCCGCTTGGGCACGGCGAGCTGGTCGATATGCGGCAGTTGCGAGCCGTAATAGACGAAGACCCCGCCCGCGCCGATCAGGCCCCAGATAGCGAAGACAAAGCCCCAATAGACCAGGCGGCCAAACAGCGAGCCCTTGCGCTTCGCCGCCTTGCCCTTGACGGGCTTGCCTCTGGCCGGCTGCTTGCCGCCGGATTTTTTCGTCGCGGCGCGCGGCTCGACCTCGATGCGGGATTCGTCGCCGGACCCGGACCTGGCGCTGAATGTGGGCTCGATGCGCTCGCCGCCCGATTTGTTGCGCGCCATGATCCTTTTGCCCCAACTCCTGAGGAAGAAGCGTTTTTCATGTTAAAACCGGCGGATTGAGGGCCGGTCAACCTTTTTTCTTGCCGGGCTCCCGCTTTGTCCGCCGTTGCGATGTGTGCTTGTTTCGCCTGGAAGGGTCGATCGCGGCGACGCGTGCGAAAAACCTGTCGAAACTTTGCGCAACCGGCGGCGAGCCCTTGCTTTGCCGGCGAAGCCGCTGCAAAGTTGCGCCCCCGCAAAAGGGATGTTTGTGAATTCGGATCGCCGCCCCATGAAAGTCACGCTTGAGAGAACGGCTCTGCTTAAGTCGCTCGGTCATGTCCATCGCGTCGTCGAGCGGCGCACGACGATTCCAATCCTTTCCAACGTCCTGCTCAGCGCCAGCGGCTCGGGCCTGCAGCTCAAGGCGACCGACCTCGATCTCGAAGTCACCGAATCGGTCCAGGCCGACGTCGGCCAGCCCGGCGCCACCACCCTTCCCGCGCACACGCTGTACGAAATCGTGCGCAAGCTGCCCGAAGGCGCCCAGGTTTCGCTGGAAACAGGCGCCGACAACGGCCAGTTGCAATTGCGCTCCGGCCGTTCGCGCTTCAACCTGCAATCGCTGCCCGAAAGCGACTTTCCCGATCTCGCCGCCGGCGATCTCAGCCACAGCTTCAAGCTCAAGGCCGGAGACCTGAAGCGCCTGATCGACAAGACGCAATTCGCCATCTCCAACGAAGAGACCCGCTATTATCTCAACGGCGTGTACATGCATGTCGCGGAGACGGATGGCCAGGCGCTGTTGCGCGCGGTCGCCACCGACGGGCACCGGCTGGCGCGGCTGGAGACGCCAGCCCCGGCGGGCTCAGCCGGCATGCCGGGCGTCATCGTGCCGCGCAAGGCGGTCGCCGAGGTGCAGAAACTGATCGAAGACCCGGATCTCGAGGTCATGGTCGAGCTTTCGCCCACCAAAATCCGCTTCACCCTCGGCGCGGTCGTGCTGACGTCCAAGCTGATCGACGGCTCCTTCCCGGATTACGCCCGCGTCATCCCTGCGCATAACGACAAGTTCCTCACCGTCGAGCGCCGGGATTTCGCCGAAGCGGTCGATCGTGTCTCGACCATTTCGTCCGAACGCGGCCGCGCCGTGAAACTCGCGGTTTCCGAGGGCAAGCTGGTGCTTTCGGTGACCAATCCGGATTCGGGCTCGGCGGTCGAGGAGCTGGAGGTCGATTACAACGCGGCGCCGATCGAGATCGGCTTCAACGCCCGCTACCTGATCGACATCGCCAACCAGCTCGACAGCGACACGGCTTTGTTCAAGCTGAATGATTCGGGTTCGCCGACCATCGTGCAGGACCGCGACGGCGCCAGCGCGCTCTATGTGCTGATGCCGATGCGGGTGTAATCAGGCGGGTGTAGATCAGGCGGGTCCAGAGCAGGCGAATCTGAGCTTCTTAGATAAAAAAGTCCGCGCCGCGCCGGGTGGAAAATTGTCGATCCGGCCGACGACGTCAAAGCCGCATTTGCGGTAAAAAGCCAGGGCGTCCGGGTCGAACGTGTCAAGATAGACGCCGACGCAGGCGTTCTCCAACGCCAGCTTTTCCGCCTCGGCCAAAAGCGCCCGGCCAAGCCCGCGCCCGCGCCAGTCGGGTTGCAAAAAAAACTGGCCGATGTAGAGCCAGCGCCAGTGGATCACGCCATTGACGCCGCCGATCCAGCCGCCGCCCGCATCGCGCGCCGCAAGGGCAAAAGCCGTCTCGTCGCGCGGGCCGTAAATCGCCGCGACCTCCCGCGCCAAAAATTCCGCTGTCAGGCGTGACGCCTCGCCTCCCGCAAGTTCCCTCGCGATACTAAAGGACTTGGTCTTGGGCGATTTATTTGGCATGGCTCCGGCGATGAAAAAAATTGCTTTGGCGCTCCTCCTCGCACTCTGGCCGCTAAACGCCCTCGGCGCAACGCCCGCCCTCGATTGCGGCCCCGCTTCCGTCGCGGCGCCGATCGACGGGCCTTGCAGCCGATGAGCCGGGTCCAGGGATTATCATGTCGTCCTGCAAAGCTGCCTCGCGCCGGACGGACGGAAAAAACTGGCCATCCGCGCCATGCGCGTCGCAGGCGAGGCATTGCTGCTCACCGTCGATCCGCAAAGCCTCGTCACCAGGCTGGAGCGCGCCGCCTGCTGGGTCTGCGCCGACACATCCGAACCAGCGCAGGCGGGAACCCGCTTCATTCATTCGGTGGATTTCTATGCCGCGCGACCGGGCAAGGACCTTGGCGCCCACGCGCGCTGGCTCGACAACGCCGGCCTGACCTCAGGCCACGGCGCGGGCGTCTTCGTGACAGGCGATCTCTGCCCCTCGCATCGGCCGCTCGACCGCGCCTTCCTGCAATCGCTGGAGCGGCCGGGGGCCTCGACCCCGATCGCCCTGTCGATCACCGGCCTGTGGCTCGAGCGCCACGCCGAGGATTTCGCCTGGCTGCGGCGGGAAAACGCCGAAAAGCGGCTGGCGATCACCTTCGTCAATCATTCGTACCATCACCCCTACCGCCCCGGCCTGCCCAACGCTGAAAATTTCCTGCTCGTCCCCGGCGTCGATCCGCAGGGCGAAATCCTCGATGTCGAAAGGCTGCTTATCGCCAACGGCGAGACGCCCTCGGTGTTCTTCCGCTTCCCCGGCCTGATTTCCGACGGCGCCTGGATGCAGATTCTGCGCCAGGACCACTTGATTGCGCTCGGCTCCGACGCCTGGCTGGCGCTGCCGCAAAACCCCCGGCCCGGCGCCATCGTGCTCGTCCATCCCAACGGCAACGAGCCATTCGGACTGACGCGTTTCGAGCATTTGCGCGACAAAGGCGTCCTGGCGTCGCAGCGCTTCCGGCCGATCATCGACGCGCCGCTGTTTCCGTCTTTGCCAGCACGCGGTGAATGAAGGCGACGCTGTCGGCGAGCACCGGCGCGCGTCCGCGAAAAGGCTTTGAAAAGGCCAGCACCACGCCGACATGGCCCAGTCCGGGATAGAGCCTGTTCTCGACCGGAACGCCTTTTTCTCGCAAGGCCTTGGCGAAATCGTCGGCGTTGAAGGCGGCGACGACGTCGTCATCGCCGCCGCGCGAAAGGAACATTGGCGGAGCCTCGGCCGAGACGAAGGCCACGGGCCGCGCCTCATCCGGGTTTTTGGCCGCGGCGGAGAAAATCTCCCGCGTCCGCGGCCAGGTCGTCGGATCGAAGGAATAGGGGCCGGCGAGACCGACCACGGCGACAGGCGGCGGCGCGCCGGGCGCGGCTTTTTCCAGATACCGCTTGTCCACTGCCAGCAGCGCGGCGATATAGGCGCCGGCGGAATGGCCCATCAGCACGACCGGGCTTTTTCTTGGCCCTGCGTTGAGCTTGTGATCGACAAAGCCACAGACGAGCGCCGCATCTTCCATGAAGGCGGGAAAGACGACTTCCGGATAAAGCCGGTAATCAGGAATGACGGCGGTGAAGCCCTGCGCCGCCAGCGCGGACCCGACGAAGCGGTACATCGCCCGCTCGCCACGCCGCCAGCCGCCGCCATAATAGAAAATGACGATCGCCTGGCTCTCCACCCCTTTCGGCGGCCGATAAATATCGAGCTTGTCGCGTGGTCCTGGGCCAAAAGAGACGCCCTGCGTCACCAGGACGTTTTTTTCCGACACCAGCGCGTTGAACAGCGTGCTCGAATAGCCGAACCCACGCTCCGAATTCGCGCCCGCCTCCGCGAAAGCCGCCAGCGCGCTCAAGGCGGCGGCGCCGACGACCAATGCCTTCTGCCTCATTCCCCGCCCCGCTCCCCACAATCTGCTGCCAAGCCTGCGCCCCAAGTCTGTGTTCCATACTTTTCTGCGGCGGAAAAGTTTCATCGCCGCCGCCGCAGGAACGGAGCATCCCCCCTCGACGTTCAGTGAAGGTCGCGTGATCGGCCGGGGAGTCGCAGATGGAACGCGCATGAAATATTTCGACAAGCGCTTTCTCAGTTATAATATTCTGTTGGCGACGTTTGCGGCGGCGATCGTGGTGTGGATTTCGTTCGAGGCCAGCGAGCATGCGCGCACGGTGGCGGAGGATCTGCGCGTGGCGACGGCCGCAGCGAATGCCGATCGCGCCTTGAGCGACCTGATGGAGACCACGCTCGAAGCCGAGACGGGGCAGCGATTTTACTTTTTGACGCAAAACAAGCAATACGTCCGCGACCTCGACGGCGCCAGGACCAAGGCCCTCGCCGACGTGGCCGATTATCGCGGCCTGAGCGCCGCGCTGGGCGACCAGTCTCCGTCCGTCGCCGCGCAATTGCAGCGCGTGGTCGAGACGAAATTCACGGAACTGTCCAGCACCCTGGCCCTCGCCCGCGCCGGCAAGCTCGACGAAGCCCTGGCCATCGTGCGCGGCGGGGCCGGCGTTCAGTCCATGCAACAAATCCTTGCCACCGTCACCAGGGCGCGCGACAAGCTCGCCGCCATTCGCCAGCACTACCGCAAGGAATTGCACACGACGGCGTGGGAGCTGCGCAAGACGACGCGGCAAGGCGCGTTCGACCTCTTGATGCTGTCGGTGGTGGCGATCGCCACGATCACCTGGCACACCCGCCAATTGATCCGCGCGCGGCACGACCTGCGCGAAGCCAACTTCAAGCTCGAATCCCGCGTCCGGGAGCGCACGCGCCAGCTCGTCCGCTCGAACGAGGAAATCCAGCGCTACACCCATATCGTCAGTCACGATCTCCGCGCGCCGCTGGTCAATATCGTCGGTTTTACGCGCGAACTGGAGCGCGTGGCCGAAGTACTCAAGGCCTATGTCGAAGCCAGCCGCGCCGGCGCGCCGTTTGACAGGATGCCGGATGTCTATGCCGCCGTCGACGAGGACGCGCCCGAGGCCTTGCGGTTCATCCACGCGTCGCTGGCGCGCATGGACATGCTGATCGGCGCCATTCTGACACTGGCTCGGCAGGGCCGCGCGGACCTGCATCCGCAACCCCTGGCGATGCGGGAGCTCGTCGAGGATTGCCTGTCGCAGATCCAGCTGCGGCTGAGTGATAGCGGCGGCGAGGCGACCATCCTGCCGCCCTTGCCCGATATCGTCAGCGACGCCGTGGCGGTGAAGCAGATCTTCACCAATCTGCTCGAGAACGCGGTGAAATATTTTGCTCCCGAGCGTGCCGGCAAAATCGCGGTCAGCGGCGGCGCCAGCGGCGGCCTCGCCTATTTCGAGGTCCGCGACAACGGTCGCGGCGTCGCGCCGCGCGATCATGAGCGAATTTTCGACCTGTTTCGCCGCGCTGGCCCGCAAGACCAGCCGGGCGAGGGCGTCGGCCTCGCGCATGTGCGCTTGCTGGTGCGCCGGCTCGGCGGCGAGATCAGCGTCGATTCGGATGGCGAGACAGGCTCGGCCTTCCGTTTCTCGCTGGCGCGCAAGCTCGAGACCGTCGCGACCGACAACGGGATGGCGGAAACATGACCGACAAGGACGCCAAGCCCATGTTGATCGTGATGATCGAAGATGACGAAGGCCATGCGCGGCTGATCGAGAAACACATCCGCCGGGCCGGCGTGGCCAATGCGATCGTCCATTTCCGCGACGGCGCCAGCGCGCTCGCCTATCTGCTCGGCGGCTGCGGCGCCCGCTCGCGGATCCACTCGCCCTGCCTCATCCTGCTCGATCTGAACCTGCCGGACATGTCGGGCGTCGATATATTGACGAAGCTCAAGAGCGACGCCCATCTGCGCCGCCTGCCGACAATTGTTTTGACGACCGCCGACGACCAGCGCGAAATCCAGCTCTGCTACGATCTTGGCGCCAACGCCTACATCACCAAGCCTGTGAACAGCGAGGATTTCTCCAACGCGATCCGGCAGCTTGGGCTGTTTCTCTCGGTCATGCAGATCCCGGAGGTCGATTGGCATGCGCGAACGCCTTGAGACGGGCCAGCCCGTCCGCGTCCTCTATATCGACGACGATCCGGTCTTTGCCGCCCTGGTGCGCAAGGCGATGTCCCGGCAAGGCTACGAGGTCGCGCATGTCGCGACGGGGGTCGAAGGGCTTCAGCGGGCGAAGGGCGGCGTCGATGTGATCGCGCTCGATCATTCGCTCGCCGGCGAGACCGGCTTCGACGTCCTGCGCCGGCTGGGGCCGCGCGGCTCGCGCCCGCCGGTCGTCTATGTCACCGCCGCCCTGGACGCCCGCACGGCGATCCAGGCGATCCGCGCCGGGGCCGACGAATATGTGATCAAGGATTCAGCCGACGAGTTTTTCGAGCTTCTGGTCCGCGCCATCGAACAGGTGCTCGAACGCTGGCGCTCGCAGCAAATGCGCGAACGCAACGAGGCGGAAGTCCGCGCGGCGCGCGACCGCGCGGAAACGCTGCTGCGCGAAGTCAATCACCGCATCGCCAACAGCCTTGGCCTCGCCGCCGCGATGGTGCGGATGCAGGCGGGCGCCCTGTCCGACGCCGCCGCCGTGCAGGCGCTCAACGAAACGCGGCGGCGAATCCTCGCCATCGCCGACGTGCATCGCCGCCTTTATGTGTCGGATCGGGTGGGGCTGGTCGAAGTCGACGATTATCTCGCCCATCTCACGCAGGAATTGTCCGAATCCCTGCGCGACGGCGAGCACGACCACGACATCGTGCTGAAGGCCGCGAAATTCGTCATTCCCATCGAAAAGGCGGTGTCGCTCGGCGTGATCGTCGGGGAGCTTGTGACCAACGCCTTTAAATACGCCTATGCGCCGGAGCAGAAGGGGGAAATCCGCGTCGCCCTCGATTTGGCGGAGGCGGCGGCCATCCTCACCGTGGAGGACGACGGTCAGGGGTTCGACGCAGCCGCTCCGTGCCGCGGAACCGGGCTCGGCGGCAAGATCCTCGCCGCCATGAGCCAGACGCTCGGCGCCGCCTATGCGCAGGCCGTCAGCCCGCGCGGCGTGCGCACGCGGCTGGAATTTCCGATTTCATGAAGGTCTTTTCAGCCGCAGGCGCTGACTTGTCAGCCGCAGGCGATGATCTTTTTCTTTTCGCGCCGCCCCGGGCGTTCATCGGCTTTTTTGTCGGCCGCCTGCTGATCCTTGCTTTCGCGCGGCGGCAGCAGGCAATGTTCAGGCAGCACATTCTCGATGGAAAGTTGCGGCGGCGCGCTTTCCGAGGAAATCGCCAGCACCATGGTCGGGGGTTGCTCCGGCGACAGGGCCGCCGCGAACCTGGGCTTTCCAGAACCAACCGCAAGCGCGGCCAATCCGCCGCCGATCGCCGCGACGAGAAACATGCGGAAAAATGGTCCAGTTTTGCGCGCCATGGCCAAATCCCCCGTCGTCCGACCATTGACGCTTCAACCGGGCGGCGCGACAAAAGTTCCTCAGCGAGAATTTCATCGCCGCGCACTTCGTCGCCAAGCTCTTCGTCGCAAAGCTCAAGGAGCAGGACATGACCGAAGCCCCCTTACCCGGCCAAGGCGGCGATACGCAGGGCGCGATCCAGCCGCATGGATGGCTGCTCGCCTGCGACGAAAGGGCGACCATCGTGCAGCGGCATTCCGGCAATCTGCAACACCTGTTCCCGGCGAGGAGCGAGCCCTTCCTCGGCGCCAACCTGCGCGACATCCTTGGCTCGGAAGCCGCGCACGGCCTGCGCAACGCTCTGTCGCGCTTCGCCGGGCCGGCGCGGCCGGCGCTCCTGCCCGGCTGGTCGTTCCCCGGTTGCGAAGGCTCGTTCGACCTCGCCGTCCACGCCAGCGGCGAGGAAACCATCATCGAGATCGAGCGTTCCGCGCCGGGCGACCCGCGCTCCGTGTTCGACCGGACGCGGGCGATGATCGAGCGCGTCGCCGCGACGCAGGGAATCGACAGGCTGCTCCTGTCCTCGGCGCGGCTCCTCGCCTCGATGCTGCTCTATGAACACGTGGCGATCCTGCGTTTCGACGCCGATGGATCGGCGCATATCCTCGCCGAGCAGAAAGGGTATGAACGCACAGCCCAGGCGTCGGGCGATCGCGTCGCCAAAAATATCCCGCAAGAAGCCCGGCGGCTCTATCGCGACGGGCGCGTCCGCATCATCGTCGACGCCAGCGCGGAATCGTCGAAAATTCTCGGCCTTCCCGACGCCGCGCCGCTCGACCTGACCTTCGCCCATTTGCGCGGCCTGAGCCAATACGAAAGCCAGGCCATGCAGGGAGAAGGCCATGTCGCGGCCCTGATGCTGGCGATCGTCGTCCAGGGTGAATTATGGGGCCTGATCGCGTGCCATGATCGCGCGCCGAAAAATCCGGGGATGGATCTGCGCGCGGCGACCGAATTGTTCGGTGATTTCCTGTCGTTGCAATTGCAGGTGCGGTTGCAGCAGCAGGCGATCGAACAGCTGCGCGCGCCGCAGCCGGCCGCGACGCTGCAAAGCCCGCGAATCATGATCGTCGAGGATCAGGCGCTGATCGCCATGGATCTCGAAGCCTCCCTGCACGAGCACGGCGCCGAGGTCGCCTGCATCGCCACGACATCGGCGCAAGCCCTCGCCGCGCTCGACCGAACGACCATCGACGCCGCCGTCCTCGATTACAGCCTCGGCGAAGAAACCTCGCTCGACATCGCGGATGAGCTGGAACTTCGCGGCATCCCATTCGTTTTCGCTACCGGTCACGGCGACGATCTCGCGGTTCCCGCGCGGTTCGCCGGCCGGCTGACCGCGCGCAAACCTTATGACGCTCCAAAAATCCTGACCGCGCTGCGCGAGGCGCTCGCGAAAGGGCCGAGCCATGAAACAAGTAAAATTCAGGACCCGTGAGCCCCGCCTCGCGCCGCGCCGCACCAGGCTCGAAATTCCCGGCTGGGCGGGAGAGCGCGAGCCGCGCGCCGACGGTTCGCAGGAATACGGCTGGCACTGCACGCCGTTTACGGAAAGCGCGCAATACGGCGTCGAACTGTTCTACCCCTACGACAATGAGCTCGCTGTCCGCACCGAGAACGGCGTCCTGCGCCTCGACGGCGATTTCGGCCCTTGTCCGGAAGAGGGCCTGCAATGGCCGCCGTTCCGCAATTTCGGGACTTTGTACTACACCTATCAGATCTTGCTGGATTTGAAGGTCGAGCCGGGCTTCGCCATCCGCACCGAGCCGCATCCGCGCTTCTACACCGACCGGACCGGCGAGTGCCCGATCGCCGTGCCGGCGCTGGTCCGCAATTGGTGGCCGATGCTGTTCTTCGTCGTCTTCAAGTCGCCCGACGAAGGGCAGACGCATATATTCCGGCCGGGCGAACCTTTCGCGCAGGTGATCGTCCTCCCTGAGGAGGCGCAGTTCGACGTCGTCGAAATGGGCGAGGAAGAGGCGGCCGAGCGCGAACTGCAGGGGCTTCGCATCCATGCGAGCCGCGACCGGCTGTCGGAAGGCTCGCGCTGGCATTCGCGCACGGACACGGTATTCGATGGAACCTACCGCTTCATGGCCCGCGCCGCCAAGGCGCGGGACAAGAAGGAATAGCGGCCGCTCGCCTCACCAGTGGTGATGATGGTGGTGGTGGTGATGGTGATGCCAACGGCGATGGCGACGCCACCAGCCGTGATGATGATGGTGATGATACTGGGCCATCATCTCGCGGCCTTGCTCGCCCTGCCAGGGCGAAGAGGCCGGCGTTCCCAGCGTGTCGATCATCGCCAGCTGGACCGACGCATTGGCGATCGGCTGCAGCAATTCCGCGAAGCTTGCGGCCTGCAACAGGGCGTCCGGATCGGGCGCGGCGGCGACCGGCGTGGAGCCCACGGCCGCCAGGGCCGCCGCGCCGATCATTCCGGCAATCTTGCTGTCCATGATCTTCCTCCCGCAATTCAGGTTGGCTCAAACGTGACTGGGTGACGCAGCTTGCACCTGCGCCAACGCCTGCCTGACATTTGAGTTCCGGATTGCGCGGTGCGGAAGACTCAACCGCTCAAGGGATTCAGGCTGCCTGGCCGCAGCACTTCTTGTATTTCTTGCCCGACCCGCAGGGACAGGGATCGTTGCGGCCGGGCTGCGCGCCGAGCACCACCGGCGCGCTCTTGAGCGTCAGTTCCTGGGCGAATTGCCAGCGCCCGTCCTTGGAATCGCGAGCGAACAGCGACTTTTCCTTGTGCGTCAGCTTCTTGCCGTCGCGGTTGAAATGCGCGGCGAAGGTCACCGTGCCGGTCGCGTCGCCTTCGAGCCCTTCGACCGTCTCGACGATGTCGAGGCCGAGCCATTGCGACTTGCGCGCCCATTCGCCTGTCGCCTCGCGGTCGAAATCCTTGCGCTGGTCGGGCGAAAGCGTATCGAACAGATAGTCGACGTCGCCCTTGACGAAGGCGCTGTAGCGCGAGCGCATCAGCGCTTCCGCCGTGGGAGGCGATTTTTCGCGCGCCAGGTAGGGACCGCAGCAAGCGGCGAAATCGAGCTTTTCTTGCGCCGTAGCGCGGCAGGGACAGGTTTGTTGCGTCATGGCCGGCAAACTAGCCAATTCCGCGCGCCATGCAACGCCGCGATCACGGCTTTGCGAAATTTTCGATCGACAGCGCGCCATAGGGCGACATTTTCGCGGCTGGCGGCGGCGAGGACGGCGTGGGCGCCGCGTCTTGCGGCGAGTCCGCATTGTCGGACAGCGCCGCGTCGCTGGCATCCCTGGCCTGCGCGGGCGAAGACCTGGCGACCGGCGCGGATTTGGGCGCGCGTTCGGCCTTCCTGCGCTCTTTGGCAAGCTTGGGCGCCTTGGCCACTTTGGGCTCCCCTGCTCTTTGGGCTCCCTGACCTCTTTGGGCGCCCCTGCCTCTTTGGGCTGCGCCGCCTTGGCGGCGGTCGCATGGACGATGCCGAGCTTGACCGCCTCGGCCCGATCCATGCAGGTCTTTTTCGACACGCGATAGATCTGGCCAGCCGGGCATTTCGCGGCCTCCAATGGTCCCGCCTCGGCCGGCGAGGCAGCCAGCAGCAACAGGCCGGCGAAGACCGGAGACGACAGGAAAAGACCCAAACGGCCCGGCCGAATTGCTTTGCGAACTGCGATCATGCTCCGTCCATCGAAGGTTGAACCTGGCTTTGTTGCAAAAACGACGTGACGGAATTAAGGCCGGTTTTCGCCCCGGGATCGTGGGGCCAAGGGTTTTAGGCTTGCCTTTTCGGCCAGCGCCCCGCATACGGCGCAACAATTCCCCATCTCTTTTGGCGAGCGTCGATCCATGGGTTTCAAATGCGGTATTGTCGGCCTGCCCAATGTCGGCAAATCGACCCTGTTCAACGCCCTGACGCAGACAGCGGCGGCGCAGGCGGCCAATTACCCGTTCTGCACCATCGAGCCGAATGTCGGCGACGTCGCCGTGCCCGACCCGCGCCTTGAAGTTTTGACGAAAATCGCCGGCTCGAAGGAAATCATCCCGACCCGGCTGACCTTCGTCGACATCGCCGGCCTTGTCCGCGGCGCGTCGAAGGGCGAAGGGCTGGGCAACCAGTTTCTGGCCAATATCCGCGAATGCGACGCCATCGCCCATGTCGTGCGCTGCTTCGTCGATGGCGACATCACCCATGTCGACGGCGAGGTCGATCCGATCCGCGATATCGACACGATCGAGACCGAACTGATGCTGGCCGATCTCGATTCGCTGGAAAAGCGCGTCGGCAACCTGGAGAAGAAAGCCAAGGGCGGCGACAAGGAGTCGAAAGAGCAGCTCGATCTCGTCAACCGCTGCCTCGTATTTTTGCGCGAAGGGAAGCCGGCGCGGCTCGTCGAGAGGGCGCCCGAGGAACGCAAGACCTTTTCGCAACTCGGCCTGCTGTCGTCAAAACCCGTGCTCTATGTCTGCAATGTAGAGGAAGCCTCAGCCGACAAGGGCAATGAATTCTCACAAAAAGTTTTTGCGCGCGCCGAGGAAGAGGGCGAGGTGGCCGTGGTGGTCTCGGCCCAGATCGAAAGCGAGATCGCGGTCATGCCGACCGGCGAGCAGAAGGATTTCCTCGAAGCCGTTGGCCTCGACGAGCCGGGCCTCAACCAAGTCATCCGCGCCGGCTACGGCCTCTTGCACCTCATCACCTATTTCACCGTCGGCCCCAAGGAGGCGCGCGCCTGGACGGTGGAAAAGGGCTGCAAGGCACCGGCGGCGGCGGGCGTGATCCACTCGGATTTCGAAAAAGGCTTCATCCGCTCCGAAACCATCGCCTTTGACGATTACGTCGCCTGCAACGGCGAGGCGGGCGCGCGCGAAGCGGGAAAATTCCGGCTCGAAGGCAAGGAATATGTCGTCGCCGACGGCGACGTGCTGCATTTCAGGTTCGCCAACTGAGCTTCAGGCCGCCTCGTTTCTGTCGCCGACCAAATTTCGCACGAACGGACTTTTCCCGACCGTCTTCGGATCGGGACAAGTGCGGTAAACGTAATCGAAGCTCGGGTTGGAGACGCCGAACCAGAATTTCTCGCTGATAAAATGATGGCGCAGGTGGTAGCGTTTTATGTAACGCCCCCAGGCCGTGCGCGGCTGATAGGGAATATGGGCGACGTAATGCGTCCATTCGTAATGCAGGATCGCGAGGCACACGCCCAAAACCATGGGCGCCACGGCTCCCGCGCCGAAAACCAGCCAGAACAGCGCCACGTTGGCGGCGAGGACCGGCGCAAGGAACCACAGCGGCAGGAATAGCAGGTCAAGCCGGCTGGGCTCGGCGTGATGGTCGTAATGCAGCCGGCGCTGAAGTTTCAGCAGCCATGGCCAGGGCGCCGGAGGGGCGTGGAAGGCGAAGCGATGCCAGCCATATTCGCTGGCGTAAAACAGCATCGCGCCGAATACGACCCATCCCGAAGGCAGCGCCGGACCGCCAAGCGCCGACCAGAACGCGAGCGCCACAACGCCGGCGACGAGCGCGCCATTCGAGCCATGTTTCAGAAAGGCGAGCAACGTGACCATGGATCGACCTCACACGCGTCGATCATAATCCTTTCCCGCCCCGGCGAAAGCGACCGCATCATGCGCCCTTCGCCGAGGGATTGGCGCGATCCCGAAGCTTTGGTCCGGGAACGGCCATGATCGGGCGAGGCGTTACTTCTTTGTCGGGCAGGTGCTCAGGCCGAGCAGCTTGTACGCCGGGCAAAAACCGACCAGCGCCGTCAGCAGCGGGACCAGGCCGATCCAGCCCCAAGGGGTGTGCGGGCCGACGAAGACCATGGCGATGAGGATGAGGCCGACGACGATCCGCAAGGTGCGATCGACGCTTCCGACATTGGTGGGCATGCAGCTCTCCTTTTGCGGCGCCGAACGCGCCAACGCCTGCACCATAGGTCATCCCGCGCCGCCTGACGGTGATTTACGTCACGCAAGCGAGATCGGCGAGAGAACGCCGGTCGGCGAGGACGATGCGCCCGCGCCCGAGCCGCAGCAGGCCGGCGCGCTGGAACTGCGCCAGTTGCCGGCTGACCACCTCGCGCGCCGCGCCAATATCCTCGGCGAGGTCTTGATGAGTCACGGCCAGCGCGCCGCGCTCGCCGGCCCGCGCCAGCAGCGCCGCCGCCAGCCGCGCATCGACCCGCAGGAAGGCGATGGTCTCGATCAGCCGCGTCATCTCGGCCAGCCGCGCGCCGAAGCGCCCGAACACGAAGGCGGCGAAAGCCTGCGACTCGCGCAACAGGCGCGTGAACAGGGCCGGGGGGACCAGGACCAGGCGCAAATCGCTCTCCGCCACGCCCTCCGCCGAATATTTTAGCCCGCCGAGCAGGCACAGCGTCGTCTGCACGCAGGTTTCCCCGGCGATAACGCGATAAAGCAGCAGTTTTCGGCCGTTCTCCGCCGTCAGGCCGACGCGGATGCGCCCATTGAGCAGCAGGACGAAACCGAGACAGGGCGCTCCCGGCGCGAACAAGGTCTTGCCCCGGACGACTTTCAGCTCCGGCAAGGCGGCCAACACGGCGCGCGAAGCGGCATCGAGATTTTCTAACGGCGCGAAGGCGTCGAGCCAGCGGGGTCGCGCGTCATCCACGGGGTTTTCCGCCGCCGCAGCAATCCGGCTTTTCGCCCAGAAGACCCGCCGCCTGCACCGGCGGACAGGGAACGTCGCCGTAGGAGCAGAACACGCAGCAATCCCCTGGCAGGGGCTTGAGCACGACGCCGCAGCCTGTGCAGGCGTAAAAGAACTGGCAGGCGTCGGTCGGCATGGTTTCCAGCGCCCTATGGCCGCATTGCGGACAGGTGAGGGTCGAGGTCAGGCGCATGCCGTCTCCTTTCCAGCCGGATTGCGTCAAAACCGCCACAGCGGCGCGTTGGCGACGAGGAAATCGCGAAAAGCCTGAACGCGCGCGACATTCTTCATCTCTTCCGGGTAGGCCAGCCAGCAGTCGAAAACCGGCATTTCCGTCGCGAGGTCGAGCCGCACCAGCGGCGAGTTCTCGTCGATGACGTAATCGGGCAGGACGCCTATGCCGCCACCTCTCTCGATCAATCGCAGCATGGCGAAGATATTGTTGATCGACACGGCCGGCGCGCGCGGCTTTTTCGACTCGCGCCCCATGGTCAGCAGCAGATTGAGGTTTTTCAGATAGGCGGCGCCCGTGACGCCGAAGGAAATGATGCGGTGCGCGTCGAGGTCATCGACCGATTGCGGCCGGCCCCGGCTCTGCAGGTAGGCGCGCGAGGCGTAAGCCGAATAATGCACGGTGAACAGCCGGCGGCGGATCAGATCGGCCTGCGTCGGCTCGCGCAGCCGCAGCGCGACATCGGCCTCGCGCATCGACAGGTCGAGCTCCTCGTCGGACAGGATGATGACCAGTTCGATGTCTGGATAAAGCTCGCGGAATTCGGCGAGGCGCGGCGCCAGCCAGGCCGCGCCGAAGGCGTTATTGGCCGTGACCTTCAACTGGCCATGCGGTTTTTCGCGCGAGTCCGACAGGCGCAGCCGGGCGCTTTCGAGCTTTCCCAGCACTTCCTGCGCCGTGCGATAGAGCATTTCGCCCTGTTCGGTCAGCAGGAGGCCGCGCGCATGGCGATGGAACAGCGCGGTCTTCAGGTCATATTCCAGCGCCGCGACCTGGCGGCTGACCGCCGACTGGCTGAGATGCAGCGTCTCGCCGGCATGGGTGAAGGATCCGGCCGCCGCGGCGGCGTGGAAAATGCGCAGCTTGTCCCAGTCCATCCCGCCCCCTGAATTTTTATTGCCATCCTTATAGCGTGAAAACGCCGAAAATAACCTCGCCATTTCCCCTCCGGCTCCCCAAATCAGGCGCACAAGCCGGGAGACGCCGATGTTCTCGATTCGCAAAAAGCTGCAAATTCCCTCCGCCGCCGAGGCCCTGCCCGGACGGGCGGAAAAGATCGCCACGGCGAAGAGCCATTTCGTCAATGGCCGTCCGCTCGCCCCGCCCTACCCGGACGGTTTCGGCCGCGTCCTGTTCGGAATGGGCTGTTTCTGGGGGGCCGAGCGCAAGTTCTGGCAGGCGGGCGAAGGCGTTTACTTGACCGCCGTCGGCTACGCCGGGGGCGTGACGCCCAACCCGACCTACGAGGAAGTCTGTTCCGGCATGACGGGACACGCCGAAGTGGTGCAGGTCGTCTTCGACCCGGCCAAGATTTCTTTCGAGAAGCTTTTGGCCTTGTTCTGGGAATTGCACGATCCGACCCAGGTCATGCGCCAGGGCAATGACGTCGGCACGCAATATCGCTCGGCGATCTACACGACGAGCGAGGCGCAACTCGCCGTGGCGGAAAAATCGAAGCGCGCCTACCAGGCGGCGCTGACCGCGCATGGCCACGGCGAGATCAGCACGGAAATTCGCGCCGCGCCGGAATTTTACTTTGCCGAATCCTATCACCAGCAATATCTTGCCAAGAACCCGGCGGGCTATTGCGGGCTGAGCGGCAGCGGCGTCGCCTGTCCCGTCGGCCTCGAAACTTGAGGTTTGGGGCCTGATCCTTCGGGCGGCCCGGCAGGCGAGGTGGGGCATGGCGTCGGGCGAGAAAACCATCGGCAAGAGAATCGAATATCTGCTTGAATCCGTTCTCTTCTCCAGCCGCTGGCTGCTCGCGCCGTTCTTCTTCGCGCTGGCGGCCAGCCTCGTCGTGCTGCTGATCAAGGCCGGGCAGCATATCGTCCATCTCCTCGCCAACAGCCTGAGCTCGACCGAATCCGAGGTCGTGCTCGACGTGCTGAGCCTGATCGACATCACGCTGACCGGCTCGCTGGTGGTTCTCGTCATTTTCTCCGGCTACGAGAATTTCGTTTCGCGCACCGATCCCGCGCGCGAGGTCCACTGGCCGGAATGGATGGCGGCGATCGACTTCAGCGGCCTGAAACTGAAGCTGATGTCCTCCATCGTCGCCATTTCCGGCATCCAGACGCTGCGCGCCTTCATGGACATCGACAACGAGACCAACCGCGCGCTGGGCTGGAGCATCGGCATCCATCTCGGCTTCGTCGTCTCCGCCGTGCTGCTGGCCTTCTCCGACCGGATCGGCGGCCATGCGCCCCCGAAGCCTTCCACCCCGGAGCATTGAACCGGTTCCAGCTTGTGCCCGGCGGCGAAAAAGTCTATCGCCGCAAAGAAGAGCAGAAGGACGAAAACCATGTCTTTGAAGAGAATAAAGCCCGGCAAGCGCATGAGCCAGGCGGTTACGCGCGGCAAGGCCATTTATCTGGCCGGCCAGGTGGCGGACAAGGCCGCCGGCGCCTCGGTGGGCGAACAGACGGCGGAAATCCTCGCCCAGATCGACGCGCTGCTGGCCGAAGCCGGCAGCGACAAGACGAAAATCATGATGGCGACGATCTATCTCGCCGACATTTCGACTTTTGCCGAAATGAACGGGGAATGGGACAAATGGGTGGTGGAAGGCGAAACGCCGGCCCGCGCCACGGTCGAGGCCAAACTGGTCGCGCCGGAATACAAGGTCGAAATCGCCATCGTGGCGACGACTTGATCATTTTGCGCAAGTCGAAGTCGGCGGGAGCCGGCTTCGACCTGCATGATGGGAAGCGGCGATGCGCCGACTTCGCCAACATTAGCGAGGACGCGCGGACAGCGGCCGTAACGCGATGATCAGCAACTTCCGGCTCTGAAGAGACGCTCCCGGCCTCAGCGCGTACGCCTCGTGCCGACCCGAAGTGACATCCGGGTGAGGGCTATCGACGTGGTCAACTATTCCGCGTCTATCGTCATCTGCCGGATTTAGGCTCCCGAGTGCCCCGACATGCCCACATAAAATCTCGCGCTCCGATAGCAGTTTTAAAATGCAGCCAGCTAAAAGAAATTGCAAATGGAGCGGCGAATATGAAAATACAAAATAATAAACAAAATTTGTAAGGCTGCAACGCAAAGTACACGTCGCTTTGCTTTGCAATAACATAACCATAAACAAGCGCTAAAAATAAAT
Source organism: uncultured Alphaproteobacteria bacterium (assembly GCA_963828185.1). Taxonomy (GTDB): domain Bacteria; phylum Pseudomonadota; class Alphaproteobacteria; order Rhizobiales; family Beijerinckiaceae; genus Rhodoblastus. The sequence continues at coordinate 811,199 of CAWHDV010000002.1, forward strand.
TATATATGCAGAACAATGCTGTGCATAACAACACGATGCTAACTGACGTGCATTTTAAAACACACTTCATTGGAGGTTTGAACGGGCGGTCCATTGACACGTCGATTGATTCGAAAATAAAAGGCTCACGAGAATAGCGCAAAATATGTCACCGCGTAGGTTTTTGAGAGGTCAATGCCGAACGAAGTGACGACCTGAATCCGACCGGCGTCATCTCTCGAAACTCATCCTTGAAAACCGCTTCCCAAAAGCCGCCGAGGAAAGGTGAGTTTCGCGATCTCCCGTTCGCGTGGGGAAGCAGAACGTACTGCAAAATCGCCAATGTCGGCTCCCCGCCGGGAGCCGCCCCACAATGCGTAGTCGGAATGTCTTGTCAGCGTCGGCTCCAGGCATCCAGCGAAATCATCAAGCGCTTGATCTCGAAAAAGGAAAGCCCGGTTTTCGCGGGAGCAATTCCGCCGTTATTCCCTACTTCCCGCCCGCCGGCCGTTGAGCGGATTGTCCTCGTCCCAGCAATAGGAAATCGTCTCAAAACGCATGGCGGCCAGGTCGAACAGAGCGAGGCGCCCGACCATCGATTGGCCGAAGCCGACGATTTCGCGCACCACTTCCAAAGCCATCAGTGATCCGACCATGCCGGTCAGGGCGCCGAGCACCCCGGCTTCGGCGCAGGTCGGCAGGCTGCCGGGCGCGGGTTTTTGCGGAAACAGGCAGCGATAGGTCGGGTTGGGCTCGCCATTCGGCCCGGTCTCGAACGGCCGCAAGGTGGTGAGCGAGCCGTCGAACTGCCCGACCGCCGCCGTGACAAGCGGTTTTTTGGCAAAAAAACAGGCGTCGGACACAATGTAGCGGGTGTCGAAATTGTCGGAGCCGTCGGCGACGACATCGCAGTCTTCGATCAGTTCGCGCGCATTGCCCGCGTTCAGCCGCGCCGGGCGGCCGATCACCCGCACATGCGGATTAAGACGCGCCAGAACTTCCGCCGCGGCCTCCGTCTTGGCGCGGCCGAGATCGGCCTCGCCGAACAGGATCTGGCGTTGCAGGTTGGACAGCGACACATGATCGTCATCGATGATGGTCAATTGGCCGACGCCGGCCGCCGCCAGATAGAGCAGCAGCGGCGCGCCGAGGCCGCCCGCGCCGATGACGCAGACTTTTGACGCCTTGAGCTTGCGCTGGCCGGGACCGCCGACATCGCGCAGCACGATATGGCGGGCGTAGCGTTCGACCTCCTCCGTCGAGAGGTCGGGCAAAAGGTTCATGGACGTTCTTTCATTGGCCCGGACGCCCGCGCCCAGCAAAGCGCCTGCTCGAGCCGATCATCGCCCCAGAATAGCTCGCCATCGCCGGCGACGAAAGTCGGCGCGCCGAACAGGCCGAGTTTTCGCGCTGTCTCCGTCTCCTCGCGCAAAAGGGCGCGGATCGGATCGGACTTGGTCTTTTCCAGCACGTCCTGCGTGGAAAGCCCCATGGACGCCAAAACCTCCGCCAGCGAATCCTCGTCGGAAATCAGCTTGCCCTCGCCAAACTCCGCCCGAAAAACCGCGCGGCTGAATTCGCCCCGCCGGTCGTCGGGGACCGCCAGCGCCAGCCGCGCGGCCCGCAGCGAATTTTGCGGAAAGGGTTGCGGACGACGGAAAGGCAGGCCGCGTTCGGCGCAAATGCGCTCGAGGTCGCGCCACATGTAGCGGCCCTTGGCGGGGAAGAGATTGAACGGCGACGTGTCCCAACCCTGAGCGGCAAAGATCGGTCCGAGCAAGAAGGGCCGCCAGCGCAGGCGCACGCCGGCCGCCTCGGCCAGGGCCTCGCCGCGCATCGCCGCCGGGTAGGAATAGGTGCTGGCGAAATCAAACCAGAAATCGAGCTGGGGCAGGTTCGTTCTCCCTGTCAGGGCGGTTTTTTTTTCGCGCCGAATCCTGACCAATTTGTCTCAATCCGCAAGGGTCAACTTGGCCCGCCGGAAAAACCCGGCTACAGCATCGCGGGCTCAGCTCGCAGAAAGGCTCCTCTTGTCGTCGGCTTCCGCCCTGGTCTTCACCCTCATCATTACTCTGGCCTGCCTGGCGATGTTCGCGGCGGCGCCCGGGCTCGATTTGATCGTGGCGCGCCATTTTTTCGCGGCCGGGCGTTTCATCGGCCACGGGCCGGCCGACGAAATTCTCCGGCGCATCTATTACGACGGCCCCTACATTCTGCTCGCCCTTTTGCTCGCAGCCTATGTCGCCCGTCGCGCTGGCTATTTGCGGCGCGGGCCGAGCGGGCGCAGCGTGGTCTTCATGGTGGCGAGCCTGGCGCTCGGGCCTGGGCTCCTGGTCAACGCCGTGCTGAAGGAAGTCTCGCACCGTCCCCGCCCGGGACAGACGCTGCAATTTGGCGGAGCCTGGCGGTTCCGGCCTTACGAGAGCTTCGACGGCGACTGCGGGAAAAACTGCTCCTTCGTCTCCGGCGAGGTCTCGACTTCCGCATGGACGCTGGCGCCGGCGCTGCTGGCGCCGCCCGCGCTAAAACCGTTCGCCATCGGCGCGGCGCTGTTTTTTACCGCCGCCACAGGCTGGCTGCGCATGGAGTTCGGCGGCCATTACCTGTCCGACGTCACGCTCGCCGCGCTGTTCACCTTTCTCATCGTGCTGGCCCTCTATCGCTGGTATCTTCGCAGGCCGGAGCCGCAATAGGCGAGCGCGCCGCAAAGGGGTTTTGGCGATGGGCTTTCTCTCTCTTCTGTCGGACGACGCCACGATCCTCCTGCGCTGGCTGCATGTCGCCGCCGCCATGGTCTGGGTCGGCTCGGCCTTCGCGCTGGCGCGGCTCGACCTGGGCATGCGCCCGCGCGAAGGCGAATCAGCACAGCAAAGCCTGCTGCTGCACGCCGGCGCGGGCTTCCGTTTTTTGCGCGCGCGGGAAGCCGACGCCCTTGAGCCGGCGCTCGCCTTCAAATGGGAGGCCTACGCCACCTGGGCGAGCGGTTTTGTCCTTGTCTGCCTGATCTATTGCGCGGAGCCGCGACTTTATTTGATCGATCCGCAGGTGTGGGACGCTTCCCCCTGGGCTTCGATCGCCGTGGCGATCCTGCTGCTGCCCGCCGCCTGGCTCGCCTATGATGTCCTTTGCAAGAAAAGCGGATTGACTGGCGACGCCCTGCTCGGCGCGGTTTATGTTTTCGCCGCCGCGCTGGGTTTCCTGCTGACCCATCTCTTCGCCGGGCGGTCCGCCTGGCCGCTGCTCGGCGCCAATCTCGCGACGCTGATGGCGGCCAATATCGCGCACGCCATCGTTCCGGCGCAGAGGAGGCGGCTCAAGTCCCTGCGCGCCGGGCAGGCCGCCGACGCCGACGACGCGAAGCTCGCCGCGACCCGGGCGCTGCACAATCAATATCTGGCGTTGCCGGTGGTCTTCTTCATGCTGTCGGGCCATGCGCCGCTGCTGTTCGCCGGCCCGCACAACGGGCTTGCCGCCGCGCTGTTCCTGGCCGCCGGCTTGCTGATCCGGCGCTTCTTCCTGAAGAGGGCGCGCGGCCTCGGCTCGGACTGGAGACTCGCCGGGGCGGCCACGGCCTTCATTGTCGCCGCGCTGATCCTGTCGGCCCCGCGCGAGCCGCAGGGCGACAAGGCTGCGGCGAATTCCGCCGGGCAGGCGATCGCTCTGGTGCTGCATCCCGGCGTGGCGCAAGCGCAAACGATTGTCGAGCAGCATTGCGTCGCCTGCCATTCGGCCACGCCGCAAACGCCGGGCCTCTCTCACGCCGCCGGCGGACGCGACTTTTCCGAACTCGGCCAACTGGAAAAACATCGCGGCGAAATTTTACGCGCGGCGGTGTTTTCACGGGCGATGCCGCCGCCCGGCGCCGCGACGCCGCTCGACGACGACGAACGCGTGACGCTTTTGCGCTGGGCGCAGGCGACAAAATAAGAAGTCAGAACTCGACGTCGAGTTCTTCCATTTCATCTGGCTCCATGCGCGCGGCGTCGGCCCATTCGACCATCGGCTCCCAGGCCAGGATGTGATCGCGGAACGCAGCGCATTCCGCATCGAGCGCCACATTGTAGGTGGCGAAGCGCGAGCAGACCGGCGCGAACATGGCGTCGGCGAGCGTCGGCTTGTCGCCGAACAGGAACGGGCCGCCGTATTGCTTCAGGCAGTCGCGCCAGATGGCGATGACGCGCTCGATGTCCGGCTTGGCGCCTGACCACACGCGGAAATGCGGGAATTGCGCCTTGATGTTCATCGGCAGGGCGGAGCGCAGGTTGCTGAAGCCCGAATGCATTTCGCCGGAAACGGCGCGATTGTGGGTGCGCGCGGCGCGGTCTGACGGCAGCAGCCCGGCCTTGGGACAGACTTCGGCGAGATATTCGGCCATGGCCAATGTATCCCAGACGTGGATGCCCTTGTGGTCGAGCGCCGGCGTGAGGAAGGACGGCGACAGCAGGAGAAGCTCGGCGCGCGAGACCGGATCGTCGATCGACAGGCGCTTTTCCTCGAATTTCAGCCCGGCCATCTTGCAAAGCAGCCAACCGCGCAACGACCATGACGAATAATTCTTGCTGCTGATGGTCAGAACCGCATTGGCCATTTCATTCGCTCCCCCGCGCATCGGCAAACTAAAGCATTCGCTTGGCAATTCGCAATGCACAAATGATTGACACATTGCCGCGTTTTTACGCGTAAAGCCGTACGCCAAACCTCACACTTGGTCTTAGACCTTTAGCAGATTGTATGCGAGCATTGTATCGTCGTATTGGTTCAAGAGTGAAGCAATGGAAATTGGCGCCGACGGGGGGCGCTCGATGGGGACCGGCGCGCGGGGAATGATGTATCAGTTCTATCAAGCCCAATCCGACCTGATGGCGCCCGTCAAGGCCTTTGCGCGCCTGGCGTTGGAAATGCTGAACGGGCCTATTCCCGGCTTGAGCGAAAACATCCTCGTTCGCAATCTTTCCGCGGCCTATGAGATGATCGACCGCGCCGGCCTGACCCATACCCGGCCGCCCTATGCGATCAAGAGCGTGCTGGTCGGCAATGAACTGGCGCCGGTGACCGAAGAACCGGCTTTGGTCACGCCTTTCGCGACGCTTCTGCATTTCAAGAAGGATGTCGCCGTCCCGCAGCCGCGCGTGCTGGTCGTAGCCCCTCTGTCCGGCCATTTCGCCACCCTGCTGCGCTCGACCGTGCAGACCCTGCTCGCCGACCACGACGTCTATATCACCGACTGGCATAATGCGCGCGACGTGAGCCTCGCCGACGGCGGCTTCGGCTTCGACGATTATGTCGCCCATGTCATCCAGTTCCTCGAACATCTCGGCCCCGGCGCGCATGTCGTCGCCGTCTGCCAGCCTTGCGTGCAGGTGCTCGCGGCGGCGGCCGTCATGGCCGAGGATTCCAATCCGGCCCAGCCCGCCTCCATGACGCTGATGGCCGGACCGATCGACACGCGCATCAGCCCGACCAAGGTCAACCATCTGGCCAAGGAAAAGCCGATGGCCTGGTTCGAGCAGAACCTGATCGGCCGCGTGCCCCTGCGCTACAAGGGCGCACAGCGGCGGGTCTATCCGGGCTTCATCCAGCTTTCGGCCTTTTTGGCGATGAATCTCGACCGCCATGTGAAGGCGCATGTCGACCTGTTCCACAACCTTGCCGGCGGCGAGACGGAAAAGGCCAACCAGACCAAGGCGTTTTACGACGAATATTTCGCCGTGCTCGACCTGCCGGCGGAATTCTATCTCGAAACCGTGCAATGGGTGTTCCAGGAGCACCAATTGCCTTTGGGCAAGATGATGTTCCGCGGCCGCAAGGTCGACCCGAAGGCGATCCGCAAGACCGCGCTTTTGACGGTCGAGGGCGAGCGCGACGATATTTGCGCGGTCGGCCAGACCATGGCGGCGCACGACCTCGCCTCCAGCCTCAAGCCGTTCCGCAAGAAGCACCATTTGCAGGCGGGCGTCGGCCATTACGGCGTGTTCAGCGGCCGGCGCTGGGAAAACCAGGTCTATCCCATCCTGCGCAACATGATCTTGCAGAACGATTGATCGTCGCGCCGCGAAAGGCGGCGCGACAAACTCTTCGTCTCACTTCCACGCGTCCGCCTGCACCACGCTGTCTTCCTTCCATGCCTCGCGCGCCTCGCGATTGGCCTGCCAGTTGGGCAGGAAGGTGAAGGCCTCTTCCAGCATGTGCGGCGTATGGTGGCCGAGCGAATATTTGAGCGCCATTTCGGAATATTCCGCCAGCGCCGGCTTGAAGACCGGGTGGGCGCAATTGTCGATCACCAGTTTGGCGCGCTTTTTCGGCGACAGGCCGCGCAGGTCGGCCAGACCCTGTTCGGTGACGATCACCTGCACGTCATGCTCGGTATGGTCGACATGGGTCACCATCGGCACGATGCAGGAAATGGCGCCGTTCTTGGCGCTCGACGGCGTCATGAAGATCGACAGCCAGGCGTTGCGCGCGAAATCGCCCGAGCCGCCGATGCCGTTCATGATGCTCGAGCCGCGGATATGGGTCGAATTGACGTTGCCGTAGATGTCGGCCTCGATCAGCCCGTTCATGGCGATCACGCCAAGCCGGCGGATCACTTCCGGATGGTTGCTGATCTCCTGCGGCCGCAGCACGATCTTGTCGTGGTATCTCGCCGCGTCGCGGTTGAATTCATGCGCCGCATCGGGGCTGAGCGACAGGGCGGTGGCCGAGGCGAAGGACATTTTTCCAGAGCGGATGAGATTGAACATCCCGTCCTGCAGGACCTCGGTGTAGGCGGTCAGCTTGTCGTAGGGCGAATGCTGCAATTCGTCCATTACCGCATTGGCGACATTGCCGACGCCCGATTGCAGCGGCAGCAGCTCTTTCGGCAGGCGGCCCATTTTCACTTCATGGCCGAGGAATTCGACAATGTGATGCGCGATCAGCTTCGAATTCTCGTCCGGTGGCGAAAACGCGGAATTGCGATCCGGATTGTCGGTCTCGACTATGGCGATGATCTTTTCCGGGTCGCAATGGAAGAAGGTTTCGCCGATGCGGTCGTCCGGCTTGACGATCGGAATCGGCTTGCGATGGGGCGGCAATTGCGTGCCGTAATAAATGTCGTGCATCCCTTCAAGGGCGAGATTCTGCCAGCTGTTGACCTCGAGGATAACCTTGTCGGCGCGGTCGAGCCAGGTCTTGTTGTTGCCGACCGAGGAAGAGGGAATAAGCGCGCCATCCTCGCGGATCGCCGCCACTTCGACGATGGCGACGTCGAGCTTGCCCAAAAATCCGCCCCAGACGAATTGCGCGACATGCGACAGATGGATGTCGAGATAATCCATCTCGCCCGCGTTGATGCGCCTGCGGCAGGTCGGATCGGACTGGTAGGGCAGCCGCATCTCCATCCCGTCCACCTTGGCGAGGGCGCCGTCGAGTTCGGGGGCGGTCGAAGCGCCGGTCCAGACGCCGACGCGGAACGTCTCGCCCGCCGCATGCGCGGCGTTCATCCGCTCGGCCAGGGCAAGCGGCACGGCTTTCGGGTAGCCGGCGCCGGTGAAGCCGGACATCCCGACGTTGGCGTTTTTCGGAATGAGCGCCGCCGCCTGCGCCGCCGTCATGATTTTCGAACGAAGTGCCAGATTGCGAATACGATTCTCGGTCATGGGCGTCTCACATGCGTTTCGATCATGCCAAGTCACTAGGACGCGCGGAGGGTTTTTAGCTATGCGACAATGGAATGATGTTTTTGCAATAAAGATGGGAAATCAGCTTTTTGCGACTGATTTGCTTGCGCCAGGGAACGGGCGTTTGCGATTAATTATCTGTTATATCTAACTTTTATCGAACGCTACCGCGAACAACGGAAGACCCTGTACGCTTATCTGTCTTGCGTAAAACGCATGGCTAGATCGGTTTTTTCCGGCCATCGCGGCTGGCGTTTTGGACAAAACGCCATTACCGCTTGCCTTGGCGTTGCCGAAAAAAAGCGCGGAGACCAATTCATGGGGCAGACCGTCACTGTCGATGTGCCGCACAAGCTGGGCGCTGAAGAAGCGAAGCGCCGCGTCCAGTTCGGCGTCGAGGCGTTGCAGCAGAAATACGGCGACAAGCTTTCAGCCCTGCATATCGCCTGGGGCGACGCGCGCGCCGACATTTCCGTCACGGCGATGGGTCACGAGTTCAAGGGCGCGATGGACTTTTTGCCCGAGTGCGTGCGCGTCTCGCTGGAACTGCCATGGATTCTCGCCATGATCGCCGACAAGGCGCGCGGGATGATCGCCAAGCACACCGATGAAATGCTGCAATTGCCGCCGCCCAAGGCCTGACGCGCGGACTCTCCTTCGCTTCCTCCTTCGCCGGCTCGGGCGGCTTTTCCGGCGCCACGGCGGCGGGCGTGGAAGCCGCGCGGCTGGCGCTGGCCGCATCGCGATAGCGCGCCGGCGCCCCAGCGCCGTACCGCCCTAGCGCCTTACCGCCCTGGCGCCAAAACGCGCTTGCCGCCTTTACCTCGACCACGCCAGCCTCGCGCAAGGAAAAGCTCGTTAGTTCAGCTTATTGACTGCGGCCGGGGCGAGGCGGACCGACCCCCGGGCTCTGACCGAAGGCAAGGATGATCGGCGCCATCAGAAAATGCGGCAACGTGCGTGGCCGCCTGTTGTCGGCCGACGGCGGAGTCGCCGCGGTCGAGTTCGCACTTGTCGCCGCGCCGTTCATTGCGGTGATACTGGCGGCGCTGCAAGTGCTGACGCTATTTCTCGCGCAGCAGATTCTGGAAACCGTGGCCGATACGGCCAGCCGCCAGATCCTGACCGGCAACGCTCAGCAGCAGGGACTTACCCAGGCGCAGTTTCAGACCCTGATTTGCGGCGAGATCCCGGCCCTTTTGCAGTGCGGCGGCGTCATGGTCGATGTCGAGGTGGCGAGCAGTTTCGCCGTCGCGAACGTCTCCGCGCCAACGCTGACCTATAATTCAAACGGGAGCGTCTCAAACACCTGGCAGTACAACATCGGGACACAAGGGCAAATCGTCGTCATGCGCCTGCTCTATCAATGGCCGGTGTTGAATTCTATCCTTAGCCTTGGCAACGACACGAACAGCACGCATCTTCTCATGGCGACAAGGGTTTTCAGAAATGAAACTTATAATTGAGCGCCTAAGGAGAGGCTCATATTTCAACCACGATCGTTCAGGCATTTCGGCCGTCGAGTTCGCGCTCATATTTCCGTTCCTGCTTGTCCTGTTCTTTGGCGGCTATACGTTTGCCCAAGCGACGATCATTCATCGCAAGGTTTCAATCACGACTCGAACACTGGTTGATCTGGCGTCTCAGGTCTCCTCGCTACAAAGTAGCGACATGTCGACGATCTTGTCGGCATCAACGGAGATCATCGCGCCCTATGCCCCTTCAAGTCTTGGTATCATTTTGTCCGAGATTACCGTCAACAATACGGGCAAAATCGCAACGGTCACCTGGAGTTCTGGCCTCAACGCCACACCATATATCTGCAACGCAGTTTTTGCTCTCCCAGCAAATATGTATCAAGCAAATACGTCATATTTGCTGAGTAGCGTTTCATATAACTACGCACCAATTATTGGAAGCATGTTCACGGGCAACCTGACGATCTCAGACTCCCTTTACATGCTTCCGCGCATCTCACAGAGCGTTTCCTACACATGCCCAGGATGACGCCCATCGCCCTCGCGCGGCGAATATCGCGGCTCGTGACGACCGTTGCCGGCGACAATCGCGGCTCCTTCGTCACGCTTTTCGCAATCAGCCTCGTGCCGATCGTCCTGGCCGTCGGCGTGGTGATCGATTACGGCCAGGCGAACCAGCGGAAAACCCATCTGAACGCGATCGCCGACGCCGCGGCGCTTTCGGCGGTGACGAATAATGCGATGTCCTTGTCCGCCGCCGCCGCCCAGCAACTCGCTGTCACTTTTTTCAACTCGCAGGCAGCGCTTCTGTTGGGCATCACCTATAATGATAACGTGAATATTACCGTCAACGACACGCAGACGACCAACGCGAGAATTCGCAACGTCACAGTCAGCTATTCAATTCAGTCGATCAACACGTTCGCCGGCATTCTCGGGCTGAGTTCGATCCCCATCGGCAACTCCGCGACCGCCAGCGCGACCTCGGCTGCGAACATCAATTTCTATCTGATGATCGACACCTCTCCATCAATGGCGATCGCGGCGACCGAGCAGGGGATAGCCACGATGGTGGCGAATACGGCGAGCCAGGGCGGCTGCGCCTTCGCCTGCCACGAGACCGATCCGGCCGCGGACAATCTCGGCGATCCTAATGGCGAGGACAATTACGCCCTGGCGAGAAACCTTGGCGTCACGCTTCGCATGGACCTGGTGTCGCAAGCCGTCTCCAGCATGGTTTCGACGGCGCAAAACACGGCGCAAAACACCGGGGCCGCATACTCCATAGCAGGCTATAGCTTTGACGTCGCGGTGAACAATGTCATCCCCAAGACTTCGAACATGTCGACCGCCGCTACGGAGGCGTCGGACATTACGCCCCTGGTCGTTTACAACAACAATTGTCTTACCAAAAGCGACTGCAACAGCGACCAGGACACCAATTTCGATCTCGCGTTCGAGACCATCAACGCGGCGATGCCGAAACCCGGCAACGGCACGAACGCGCCGGGCGACACGCCGCAGGAAGTGCTTTTCATCGTCACGGATGGCGTCTCCGATGAGAGCTCCAGTGGAGCCAGGATCTATACGCCGTTCGGAGCCGACCAGACCTGGTGCAGCCAGATCAAGACGCGCGGCATTCGCATCGCCGTGCTCTACACGACTTACAATCCTTTGCCGACAAATAGCTGGTACAATACTTACATCGCCCCTGAACAAGCGTCGATCGCCACTACGGCCCAGGCCTGCGCCAGCCCAGGATTATATTACAAAGTCGACGCGGGCGGCGACATTAGCGCCGCGCTGAACGCGCTCTTCCAGACCGCCGTCGCCAGCGCCCATCTGACCGAATAGACGCAGATGACCGTTTCGCGCCGCTAAATCCAGCGCCGCGACCAGGGCGCGATTTCAACGCGGCGCGAACCGGGCCGGCGCGGCGATCAGCAAAGGACCTGCGAAGAAGTGCGGCGGCGGCATTGGCGTCCCTTGTCTCGCGCGTCACAATAGAACGCCGCGCCAAAGGAAAAGTGACATGGTTTTACGCGGCGAAGCCGGGGTGACGACATCGATGCAACGCTCCGCCGTCATGCGCGCCGTCAAGGGGCGCGACACGAGGCCTGAATTGCTGGTGCGCCGCCTGTTGCGCGATTTTGCGCCCGGCTACCGCCTCTGCCGGCGCGACCTGCCCGGCGCGCCCGATATCGCCTATGCCGGGCGGAAAAAGGCGATATTCGTGCATGGCTGTTTCTGGCATGGCCACGACTGCAAGCGCGGCGCGCGCAGCCCCAAGACCAACGCCGAATACTGGCGCGCAGAAGATCGCGCGCAATTTTGCCCGCGACGCGGCCCATCTCCAGCAATATGCCGCGCTGGGCTGGGAGATCCTCGTTATCTGGGAATGCGAGACGAAAAACGAGGCGGCGTTGGCTTTGAGGCTGCGGGATTTCATGAAGGCGGCGCCTTAGCCCTTCGCATCGCTTGGAATATGGCGCGAAAAATCATAGAAGACCGCATCTTCCGTGATTATTTTCCAATTACATGGGACCGCCGCGATGAACGCTCCTTATGCTCCGCTCTTCCCCCTCGGCAAGGACGAGACGCCGTACAGGAAACTGTCCGACCAGGGCGTGCGCGTCGAAAAGTTCGGGACCGAGGACATTCTGGTGGTCGAGCCGGAGGCGATCCGCCTGCTGGCCGAGGCGGCGATGAGCGACATCAACCATCTGCTGCGCCCCGGCCATCTCGCGCAACTGGCGAAAATCCTCGACGACCCCGAAGCCACCGGCAACGACAAGTTCGTCGCCTTCGACCTGTTGAAGAACGCCAATATCGCCGCCGGCGGCGTCTTGCCCATGTGCCAGGACACCGGCACCGCCATCGTCATGGGCAAGAAAGGCCGCCGCGTCTTCACCCGCGGCGGCGACGAAGCCGCGCTGTCGCAAGGCGTGCGCGACGCCTACGAGAAAAAAAACCTGCGCTATTCGCAGCTCGCGCCCATCTCGATGTTCGAGGAAAAGAACACCAAGACGAATTTGCCCGCCCAGATCGACATCTACCAGGAGGGCGAGGACGCTTACAAATTCCTGTTCATGGCCAAGGGCGGCGGCTCGGCCAACAAGACCTATCTGGTGCAGGGCACGCCCTCCATGCTGACGCACGACCGCCTGCTGGAAGTGCTGAAAAAACAGATTCTCGGCCTCGGCACCGCCGCCTGCCCGCCCTATCATCTCGCCATCGTCATCGGCGGCCTGTCGGCCGAGCTGAACCTCAAGACGGTGAAGCTCGCCTCCGCCCGCTATCTTGACAACCTGCCGACCGAGGGCGGCGAGGACGCGCACGCCTTCCGCGATTTGGCGCTGGAGGCGGAAATCCACAAGCTGACCCAGGACCTCGGCGTCGGCGCGCAATTCGGCGGCAAGTATTTCTGCCATGACGTGCGCGTGATCCGCCTGCCGCGCCACGGCGCCTCGCTGCCGATCGGCATTGGCGTATCCTGCTCGGCCGACCGCCAGGCGCTCGGCAAGATCACGCGCGACGGCGTCTTTCTGGAGGAGCTGGAGCACGATCCGGCCCGTTTCCTGCCCCACGTCGACGAGGCGACGCTGGGCGGCGACGTGGTGAAGATCGACCTCGACCGACCCATGTCGGAAATCCTCGCGACCCTCAGCAAATATCCCGTGAAAACCCGGCTGTCGCTCGACGGCACGATCATCGTCGCGCGCGACCTCGCCCATGCGAAAATCCGTGAAAGGCTGGAAAAGGGCGAGCCCATGCCGGATTATCTCAAAAACCATCCGGTCTATTACGCCGGGCCGGCCAAGACGCCGGCGGGCTACGCCTCGGGCTCATTTGGGCCGACGACCGCTGGCCGCATGGACGCCTATGTCGACGCCTTCCAGGCGTCCGGCGGCTCGATGGTCATGCTGGCCAAGGGCAATCGCTCGGCGCAGGTGACGGAGGCCTGCAAGAAACACGGCGGCTTCTACCTCGGCTCGATCGGCGGCCCGGCGGCGCGCCTCGCCCAGGATTGCATCAAGAAGGTCGAGATCGTCGAATACGCGGAACTCGGCATGGAGGCGATCTGGAAGATCGAGGTGGAGAATTTCCCCGCCTTCATCGTCGTCGACGACAAGGGCAATGATTTCTTCAAGGAATTGAACCTCTCCTGAGGTTTTTCGCAAGGAACGCGCCGTGCAGAGCAACGGGACGCTGGAAAGGCTCGGGAGCCTCGACCGGGAGATGATCGAACATCGCATCCGCACGATTTTCGAGCGGCGCGCGGAAGGCGATCATGCCGGCATTGTCGAATATATGGCGGAGGACATTGTCTTCAACGTGCAGGGGAGCTGGACGCTTTATCCCTTTTCGCGGCCTGCTCGCGGCAAGGCGGTTTTTGCGCAGGCGCTGGCCGCGGTCGAAGCCATGTATGAAAACCTGGGCTCGACCATCCATGAACTGGTGATCGACGGCGAGCGCGCCGCCCTGCACCGCACGTCGAGAATGCGCAATCGCGGCTCCGGCGAAACCAGTTCCGTCGATGTCTGCGATTTCCTGCGCTTTCGCGACGGGCTGGTGATCGAATTTTCCGAATATCCGGATTCCCTCGCCATCGCCAAACTGGATGGCCGCGCGGATTGAACCCTTTCGCAAGGCAATGATCCCTCTTCCTCCCGCGTCGAGTGAAACGGTTGGGGGCGATCCTGCGCAATTGCATGCCTATCAGCGCAGGATCTCGATCCGCATCCTTCCATTGGCCTTGCGCGTCAAATGCGGGCCATGCGGCTTCGGCGCGACGGCTTTGGCGACATGCCCGCGCGAGGCATGGGAGAAAGCTTGCGACGGCGGCATTGGCGTGAGTTTTTTCGGTCCGGCCACCGGGCCGAAGGACGCAAGGCAGGCGTTGTACTTGTCGGCGTCCTTGATTGTTTCGCAGGAGTCTTCGCCAGCCCAAGCGGCTCGCGCGCCTGCAAGCATCAGCAAGAGCATCACAACCGCGCGCATCACCTTTTCGCGGCGACCAGCGAGAAAAACGCCCCCTGCGGATCGAAAGCCTGGACGATCCAGGCGCCGCCGGGCACTTCCATCGGCCCGTTGACGATCCTGCCACCGCCCTTCTCCACCCTGGCGATCGCCGAGTTGAGCGCCGGCACGGCGAGATAATAGTTCCAGAACGGCTTGGGCATGTGCTCGGGCCGCCGCATCATGCCGCCGACGGGCATGCCGCCGGTTGCGAAAAGCTGGTAGGTCCCCATCGGCCCCATGTCGAGGGCGTCGGCCTTGGTCCAGACCGAATCGCTGCGCGTAGAACGCGAAGGCCTTTTCGACATCGTCGGTGAAAAGCTCATGCCAGCCGACATGGCCGGGAGACATGGGCGCAACCGGCGTATGCTCGCGATGGGAAAGGTCCTGCCACAGCGCGAAAGCCGCGCCTTGCGGGTCGGCGACCACGGCGAAACGCCCCATGCCCGCCAGCGTCTCGGCGGGGCGATAAAGCTTGCCGCCGGCGGCGAGGATCTTTTCGACCTCGGCGTCGACATTGTCCGACGCGATATAGCCGAACCAGGACGGCGGCGCGCCCTGCGCCTCGGCCTCCTGCGGCAATTGCATCAGGCCGCCGGCGCCCCTGCCCTCATAGGAAAAGAAGCGATAATCGCGACCGGCCTCGCCGACCGGCGCGCAGGTCCAGCCGATGACGTCGCAGTAAAACGTCTGCGCCGCCTCGACATCGCTCGTTAGCAGTTCCACCCAGCAGAATTGGTTGGCCATGGCGCGCCTCCTGAAAAAATTTATCCCCGCAGGACCGCGCCCGTCTTCTTGTTGGCCTCGGCGACGATTTTCTGCGCCACCGCCTCGATCTCCGCATCCGTCAGCGTTTTTTCGCGCGGCTGCAGCGTGACGTTGATCGCAATGGATTTCTTGCCCTCCGGCACGCCCGGTCCGGCATAGAGATCGAACACCCCGACATTGACGACAAGATTGCGGTCCGCCGCCTGCGCCGCCTTGATGAGATCAGCGGCGCGCACAGATTGATCGACGATAAAGGCGAAATCGCGCTCGACCGGCTGGAAATCGGACAGCTCCAGACTTGGCTTGGCCCGGGTCGGCCGCGCCTTCGGCGGCGGCAAGGCGTCGAGAATGATCTCGAAGGCGACCAGCGGCCCCGCCACGTCGAAAGCCTCGAGCGCGCGCGGATGCAATTCGCCGAACCAGCCGGCGATGTTGCGCGGGCCGAATTGCAGCGTCGCCGAGCGTCCGGGATGCAGGAAGTCGGGACCGCCCGCGACGACCTGGACGGCGCCAGGGGCCACGCCGAGATTGGCCAACAGCGCGAGGACGTCGGCTTTGGCGTCGAACACATCGACCGCCGTCGCCTTGTCGGCCCAGTGGCGGCCGGCGCCCGTCGGCTTGGCGGTTCCCCGGCGCAGGCCGGCGCAAGCGATGAACTGGCCGTCCTCCGCATCCGACTTGAACACCTGGCCGGCCTCGAACAGCGCCACATCGCCGAAGCCGCGTGAAAAATTGGAGCGGGCGGCGGAAATCAGGCCCGGCAGCAGGCTCGGGCGCATGTCGGACAGGTCGGAGGCGATGGGGTTGGCCAGCGCCAGTTCGGGCGCGCCGCCGCCGAACATTTCGGCCTGCGCCTTGGCGACGAAGGACCAGGTCACCGCTTCGACCATGCCGCGCGAGGCCAGCGCCCGTCGCGCCGTCCGCAGCCGCTTCTGCAACAAGGTGAGGACCGGGCCGGATATGGCGGCCTCGCGTTCGAGTGGCGTCGGCGTGATGCGGTCAAAACCGGCGAGGCGAACGATTTCCTCGACGAGGTCGGCCTTGCCCTCGATATCCGCCCGCCAGCTTGGCGCGCGCACATGCACGCGCGCGGCGTTGCTCATCTGCCCGGCGACGGCGAAGCCAAGCTTTTCCAGCGTTCCCGCCATCTCCGACGCGTCGAGTTTTACGCCGGTCAGCCGCTCGACCTCGCTGAAGGGGAAATCCATGGTCGCGCCGGTCTCGGGAACGTGGCCGGCGACGAGCACGTCCGAAGGCGCGCCGCCGCAAAGGTCGAGAACCATTTGCGTCGCCATTTCGAGGCCGGGAAGCGCGAAAGCCGGATCGACGCCGCGCTCGAAGCGATAGCGGGCGTCGCTGACAATGCCGAGTTTCCGTCCGGTCTGCGCGATATTCGCCGCGTCCCAAAGCGCGGATTCGATCAGCATGTCGATGGTGCTTTCGTCGCAGCCCGTGGCGTCGCCGCCCATGATTCCGGCGAGCGATTGCGGCCCCCTGTCGTCGGCGATGACGACCATGCCTTCGTCCAGGGCATAGGTCTTGCCGTCCAGCGCATGCAGGATTTCACCCTTTGCGGCGCGGCGCACGACCAGATCGCCTGCAACCGTCGCGGCGTCGAAGACATGCAGCGGGCGGCCCTGGTCGAAGGTCATGAAATTGGTGATGTCGACCAGCGCGTTGATCGGGCGCAGGCCGATGCTCTTCAGCCTTTCCTGCAGCCATTCCGGGCTCGGGCGGTTGTTGACGCCGCGCACCAGGCGCAAGGCGAAAAGCGGCGCCAGGCCTGTGTCTTCGGGCGCGAGATCGAGCTTGGGCTGGATGGGGCATTCGAACCTGCCGGCGAGGGTGGCCGGCGCGTCGCCTTTCAGCCTGCCAAGCCCCGCCGCGGCGAGATCGCGGGCGATGCCGAAGACGCTGGCCGCGTCGGCGCGGTTGGGGGTGAGGTTGATTTCGATCAAGGGATCGTCGAGCCCGGCGAAGGCCGCATAGGACTGGCCGACCGGCGCGTCGGGGCTCAGTTCGAAAATGCCGGACAAATCGCCTTCAAGGCCGAGTTCTTCCGGCGAGCACATCATGCCGCCGGATTCGACGCCGCGAATGACGCCCTTGGCGATGGTGATATTCTTGGCCGGGATGTGCGTGCCCGGCGCGGCGAACACGGTTTTCAACCCCGCCCGCGCGTTGGGAGCCCCGCATACAACTTGCAAGGGCGCGGCGTCGCCGACATTGACCTGGCAAACCCTGAGACGGTCGGCGTTGGGATGCTGGACCGCCTCGATGATTTCGGCGACGCGGAAGGCGGCGAGTTTTTGCGCGGGATTGTCGACATGCTCGACCTCGAGCCCGATCCGGGTCAGCGTCTCGACGATCACATCGAGCGGGGCCTCGGTTTCGAGATGGGTTTTCAGCCAGGACAGGGTGAATTTCATTGTTGTGTCTCGACGTTTGTCCCGCCGTCATTGCGAGGAGCGAAGCGACGAAGCAATCCAGCTTCGCTCCGCTCGCAATGACGCGAGCGCGAAAAAATTCAGCTCGACAGCCCGCCCGCCAGCGTCGGCAGATCAAGCGGGCGGAAACCGTAATGCTGGAGCCAGCGCACGTCCGCCTCGAAGAAGGCGCGCAGGTCCGGCAGGCCGTATTTCAGCATGGCGATGCGGTCGATGCCCATGCCCCAGGCGAAGCCCTGGTACTCGTCCGGGTCAATGCCGCAATTGCGCAGGACGTTGGGATGCACCATGCCGCAGCCGAGAATCTCCAGCCAGTCCTGTCCCTCGCCGAAGCGCATCTCGCCGCCCTTGCGCGAGCACTGGATATCGACTTCGGCGGACGGCTCGGTGAAGGGGAAGAAGCTCGGACGAAAGCGCATTTTCACATTCGGCACCTCGAAGAACGTCTTGCAGAATTCCTCGAAAATCCATTTCAGATGGCCCATATGCGCCTTGCGGTCGATGACGAGTTCCTCGACCTGATGGAACATCGGCGTATGCGTCTGGTCGGAATCGCAGCGATAGGTGCGGCCGGGGCAGATCACGCGGATCGGCGGCGGGTTCTTCAGCATGGTGCGCACCTGCACCGGCGAAGTATGGGTGCGCAGCAGTTTTCGCGTCCCGTCTTCCTTGCGGTTGAAAAAGAACGTGTCGTGCATTTCCCGCGCCGGATGTCCGGGCGGAAAATTCAGCTTGGTGAAGTTGAAATCGTCGCTTTCGACATCCGGCCCTTCGGCGATGGAAAAGCCCATGTCGCTGAAGATGGCCGTGAGTTCGTCCATCACCTGGCTGATCGGATGGATGCGGCCGCTCTCGAGCGCCGAGGCGCGCGCCGGCAGCGTCACGTCGAGCGTCTCGCTCGCCAGCCGGGCCGCCAAAGCCGCCTCCTTCAGCACGTTTTTCCGCGAAGCCAGCGCCTCCGCGACCTTTTCCTTCAGCGCGTTGATTTTCGCGCCTTCAGTCTTGCGCTCGTCGGGCGACATCTTGCCGAGCGTCGCCAGCAAAGCCGAGATCGAGCCCTTTTTGCCCAAGGTCCCGACGCGGACCGTTTCCAGCGCCGTTTCGTCGCCGGCGGCGTCGATCGCGGCGAGGGTTTCGTTTTCGAGTAGGGCGAGATCGTTCATCGCGAAAAAATCCGTGCGGAAACCGAGGAAGCACGCGCGTCATGCCATGCGCGGGCGCGTCTGAAAAGCAAAAAAGCCCGCCTGTCACGGCGGGCTTTCCTGAAATTCAGGCGGAGCAGCTCAGGCGGCGGCGGTCGCCTGGGCCGGCAGAGCGGCCTTGGCCTTCTCGACGATCGCCTTGAAGGTGGCCGGCTCGGAGATGGCCAGTTCCGACAGGACCTTGCGGTCCACTTCGACGCCCGCCTTGGCGAGGCCGTCGATGAAGCGCGAATAGGTCAGGCCGAATTCGCGCACGGCGGCGTTGAGGCGCTGGATCCACAGGGCGCGGAAGGTGCGCTTCTTGGCGCGGCGGTCGCGCGTGGCGTATTGCATCGAGCGATCGACGGCCGCCTTGGCGGCGCGGATCGTGTTCTTGCGGCGGCCGTAAAAACCCTTGGCGGCCTTGAATGTCTTCTTGTGCTTGGCGTGCGAGGTGACGCCGCGTTTGACGCGAGCCATGGATGATCTCCAGAAACGTTAGAATTAGCAGACAGGCTGGGCGCGTTGCCGAAAAGTCTCAGACTTTTCGGACAAGAACATGCCTCTTGGAATGTTCAGCCGTTGGGCAGGAAGTATTTCTTCACGTTGTCGCCGTCCGTCTTGAACATGACGTTGGTGCCGCGAAGGTTCCGGATCTGCTTTTTCGTGCGTTTGATCATGCCGTGGCGCTTGCCGCGCTGGGCGTAGACCACCTTGCCGGTGCCGGTGATCTTGAAGCGCTTTTTCGCGCCCGATTTGGTCTTCAGCTTGGGCATTTTGCTCTCTCTTTGGTTTGGGCGCTGACGCGCTCATGGCCTTGCGGCCTCTTTTCGCAAAACGAGCGAAATGATCCGCCACGGCAGCCCTTTACTGGCCGGGCGGATCGAAGGCGCGCTTATAAGGGATAATGCGGCAGAAAAGCAAGGGCCTTGTCGCCGCCATCACGCGGCGACAAGGCCAGCTTTCGCGCCTATCCGCCGAGAAACCTATTTGGGCGCCAGCACCATGATCATCTGGCGGCCTTCCATCGACGGCTCCAGCTCGATCTTGGCCGTGCCGGCGGTCTCCAGCTTGACGCGCTCGAGCACGCGGAAACCGAGCTCCTGATGCGCCATTTCGCGGCCACGGAAGCGCAGGACGAACTTGACCTTGTCGCCCTCCTCGAAGAAGCGGCGCACCGCCTTCATCTTCGTCTCGTAATCGTGGTCGTCAATGCCCGGACGCAGCTTGATTTCCTTGATCTCGACGATCTTCTGCTTCTTGCGCGCCTCGGCGGCCTTCTTCTGCTCGTTGAAGCGGAACTTGCCGTAATCGAGGATCTTGCAGACCGGCGGATTGGCGTTCGGCACGATCTCGACCAGATCGAGACCATCTCCCTCGGCGAGGCCCAGGGCCTCGACAATGTCGACCACGCCGCGGTTCTGGCCTTCGGCGTCGATCAGTTGCACTTCGCGGACGCGAATTTCCCGGTTTGTGCGGGGTCCCTCCTTTTGCGGAACCGGGGGGGCTTTCATGGGACGACGAATGGCGTGTTCTCCTTGCAACGGGTGAATCCAAACCGACGACGATCGCGCTGAAATCTGGCGGGCCTGCGGCTGGATTTCCAAATGTACGGCAAAAGTCCCCGCGACCGAAACCACGAGGAGCGAACCATCCCCTAGAATGTGACATTGCGCAGCAAAGTCAACGCCGCATTTGCCGCGGGGGTTCCGAAATGATGCGAATCACGCGCGACGGCTTGAAAAATGCCCGGCGTAGACAGCCAGCGTCAGGGCGCACATCCGCTCCATCGAAAACGCGCTGGCGTGGGCGCGGGCGCGCTGGCCAAGATTTCCGCGCGCCGTGGCGCCGAGCCGCACCGCTTCCTCGACGGCGCGCGCAAGGGTTTGCGGCTGGCTCGAGGCGACCAGCCAGCCGCTGCGCAGGGCCGCCTCGACCCGCGGCGGCGCCAAAACTTCATCTATCGTCTCCATTGCGACGGACGGCAGCAGCGCCACGAGCGGCGCGCCCAGCGCCTGCGCTTCGACGCAAAGGCGCGCATCCCCTGACGAAACGATGGCCACGGCCGCGGCGAGGCAGGCGGCGGCGCGGTCGTCGCCGGCAAATCGCGACACATCCTGCGTCAGCCCGAGTTTCGCCGCCTCGGCGTCGAAAGCCGCCCTGTCCGCCGAATCGCCCTCCGCGCAAAACCAGACAAAACGCGCCTCCTGCGCTTCGCTGGCGAAAAATCCCTTTTCCTTCAGGTGCGCCGCCGCCGCCAGGAAGGCGCGCCGCGCCTCGTCCGGCAGGCCGACGCCGATGACCAGGCGCATGTGCGATTTGACGCCGAGCGCCTCGCGCAATCGGCGCACCCGATTGGCGTCGAAGGTCTCCGGGGCAAATCGACGCAAATCGACGCCCTCGAGCCCGAGATGCAGCCGCGCCTCGGCGTCCGGCCGCAATTTCAAGGCCTCCTCCATCGCGGCGCGCGAAAAAGCCAGGATCGAATCGGCGTCGAGCGCCAAAGCCCGCCCGGCGGCATATTCGGCGACCAGGGGTATGCGCGCCCGCCGCGCGACTTGCAGCGCGGCGTCGAGGCCGGCCGCGCCACGAACATGGATGAGCTCGACGCCCTCCTCCAGCGCCATCCGCTCCAGCGATTGCCGGTCGCGCATGGCTTTCCAGGGATTTCGCGTCGGCGCGGGGAGGGGCAGGAAAACACCGCCGCGCGCTTGCAATTCGCTGGCGAGCGGCCCCGGCGCGCCGGCGACCAGCGCCCGCGCGCCCGCTTCGGCGAGACAGGCCGCCACCTCGACGCAGGCCAGGGCCGAGGCGCCAGCGTCGAGCGCCGGCGCGATCTGCAGGATGGTGCGGCCAAACAGAGCCTGGCTGTCAGTTTCCTCTTCCGCGCCCCATGGCGTCATGAAGTCTCCAATTGGAGCCGCATGGGCTCCGCCTCTGCGGGTTGGTATAAACAATCGAATCAATCGAGGCAGCTTACCCGTGACAGAGACCGAACGGCAAACGCCGGACACAGGCTTTTTCGAAAGCGAAACGGACAAACCGCGCCTCGCTTATCTTTCGCGCCCGCCGCGCGACGAAAACGCGCCGCCCGGCCTGTTCTGGCTTGGCGGCTTCCGCTCCGACATGCGCGGCTCCAAGGCGAGTTTCATCGACTCTTTCGCCAAAAGCCAAGGCCGCGCCTGCCTGCGCTTCGATTATTCCGGCCACGGCGAATCGCAAGGCGATTTCGCCGACGGCGCCATCGGCGTCTGGGCGGCGGAGGCGCTTGCAGTCTTTCGCGCGCTGACGCAGGGCCCGCAAATCGTCATCGGCTCGTCGATGGGCGGCTGGATCGCCCTGCTGCTTGCGCGCGCCCTGGCGCTGACCGGTGAAAGCCATCGCCTGGCCGGCATGGTGCTGATCGCCCCGGCGGTCGACTTCACGGAAGATTTGATCTGGCCGCAATTGCCGGAAACAATCCGCCGGGAAATCGACGAGCGAGGCTTCTGGACGCGCCCCGCCAATGATTATGGCGCGTCCTATCCGCTGACCAAGGCGCTGTTTCGGGATGGCAGGGCCAACGCCCTGTTCGGCGGCGAAATCCGAAGCCATTGCCCGGTCAACATCTTGCAGGGCATGGCCGACGCCGACGTCCCGTGGCGCCACGCGATGAAGCTGGTCGAGCATCTGGCCGCTGACCCGGCGACGATCACCTTGATCAGGGACGGCGACCATCGCCTTTCGCGCGCGCAGGACCTCGCGGCGTTGCAAATGGCGATCGAGCAAATCGGCTGCGACTGACGCGGCGTAACTATCCATTAAGGTTAACATGGTCCGATGAAAACGGGTGGGCCTTCGTCCAGCGTTTTCGACGCAAGTTTCCGGCGACGCCGCCCCCATTCCGACTTCCGCTGAAGTTGTTACGGAAGTTGTTGTAAATAAAGGTGGATGCCCATGCATTGGGAAAACCAGGCCGAGCCGCATGTTCTGGAATGGTGCCTGCCGGTGATCCATGACTGCCTCGTGGAATTCTACCGGGATATCGTTCCCGCGGCGAATGGCGCGCGCGAGGCGATGACCGGGCGGCACTTCGCCTTGTGGACAGCCTTGATCCAGGACGATTTCGAGCATCTGCCGGCCGACCGGCATCTGCTTGAGACGCAGGCCAAAAACCTTGGCGTCGATTGCGACGTGTGGGCCGCCGCCGACCGCCATGTCGCGGCAGAGATTCTCGACATCAGCCTGCGCCGTTTCCGGCGCATGCCGCACGAGGCCCGGATCAACAACGCCGCGCTGCTCAATCTGCTGAAAAATTTGCACCGGGACGAGAACCGCGACGCGGGGCGGGCGACCTTGGCCCAAGCCGCCCAACGAATTGAACCCGCTGCGCAGAAAATTCATTTGGCGAGGTGATGATTTGTTGAAACCGCCGCGAGATGCGGTTGACAGGCGCCCCTCCCCCCCGTAGAAGACGCGCCGGGCCCAGGTGGCGGAATTGGTAGACGCACCAGCTTCAGGTGCTGGCGCTCGCAAGGGCGTGGAGGTTCGAAGTCCTCTCCTGGGCACCAAAAGACCCCGCTTTGGCGGGGTTTTTTATTGCCTGTACCCGGAAAACCTTTGGAATTGAGCATCACGGCAGCTCACGGCTGCTCATTATCGCCGATGGAAAGCGGCGCGTCGTCGGCTCCCCCGGACGCATCCGCGTACTCCACATCAAGAGCGAGACGAAGGACTCACCATGAAAAAGACCATGGCAGCCGTCGCCTTCAGCGGCTGTCTCTTGACCGGGACGGCGCAGGCGGCTTCCGGCCTTGTGTGCCAACTGATCGACGTCGACAGCCTAAAGTCACTCCAGATGACCGTTGACTTTGGCATGCTATGGGGGGCCACAACCACGCTGTTCATTGAAGGCTATCCGCCAGATACTTTGGATGCCGACGTTAAGACCACACAATGGACATACACGCTCAAGGTCCAAATCGATGGCTCACGGATGCTCGAAGCTATAATAGACCGCACTTCCGGCGCGGCGACCGTGTCCTATGCGTCGAACTCTCTGGCGCACCACGAAAGGGTTCTGCCACCCTAGCCCAACGAACGTGCGCCCGGCAAAGACGATCCCGCCTGTATTCCCCGTCTGCGATCCACAATATTTCAGCAGCGACGCCGAAATCGAGAAGGAAGCGCAAGAAGGTGATCCGTTCGTTCTTGCCGTAAAGAAATTGGACGCTCCTACGTGCACGCTGCCGCCCGAAAGTCTCGCTGCAAAGCTGCAAGACAAGGCGTTCGCCGATAAATGGGTTGCGGCGCACCAGCCAGCCAAGCCCGTCCAATAGGTAGTGCGCCCCTAATCGCGTCTGGCCGCCTCAACCAACAATAAGAATCCGAACGCTGGAAACGAAACTCCTGCCCATGCTCGCCGCCCAACCTACTGGCCCAACAAAAGGCGGTAGGTGGTATCTCAAACTCCATAGCCCATCAAAGTCCAATGTTCTCTGCCGTCTTATAGCATCTTTCAGAGTCCTCTCCTGGGCGCCAATCTTTCGATTTCACATCGAAAGATTGGCGCCGGCCCGACGCCGCAAGCGGCGCAAAAAATCAATCATCATCACCCGAAATTCGTCGCAACCAGCTCGTGTCGACGTATTCGTAACCCTCGGCGATCTTGCCGTCGCGCACGCGCAGCAGGTTTGCGACGAAGATCCGGGTAAAGGCCGAAGTGCCGTGATGGCGCAGGGACGTCATGCGGCGCACCGCGATATTGTCGCCATCGACGACAACATTGAGGATATTGTGGTCGCCCTGCTCCACTTCCGCGTCGATCCGAAGCAAAAGCGATAAGATCTGCTCGCGCCCGCGATAAACGCCGCTGAACGCATAGTCCCGGTTCGTGCCGATGATATGGATGACGCCGTCTTCGTGAAAAAATTCAGTGAACTTCTTGGGCTCGCTCCGCGCGGCCAGGATCGCCGCGAGCAGTTCGAGCGCCGGCCTGTTGGTCTCGTCGGGCATGAATTTCGATTGACTTGCTTGCGGCACGCCTCGGCCTCCGATCCTTTGCGGCGGCCAATATAGACCGATCCGCCCCGGCGCCAAGCGAAAGGCCCGAAGAGCAAGGACAGATTTATTTCAACGCCTGCGCCAGCGCGGCGTCGAGTTTCGGAGCCGGAATTTCCTCGACCACCGGGGCGGAGGCATAGACGAGGAAGCAACGGATCGCCCGGCCGGGATAGAGCAATTCCGCCGCGGCCCGGTAAAGCGCCAATTGCATGACATGCGCGGCGGCGGAGCCCTTGGCTGCGCCGCTCTTGTAATCGACCAGCCACACGCCGTCCGGCGTTTCCGCCAGCCTGTCGACCGAGCCGGCGATCTCGACAAAATCGCCGCCCGCTTTTTGCAATCTGGCCGCGACGCGCGCCTCGGCGATCGAAATCCGCGCCGAACACCGGCGCGAGGCGCGGATCGTCGAGCACGCGGAGCACCTTGCCGACGATCGCCTCCGCCCGGCCAATCTCGACCTGCTGCGCGGAAAGATCGCGCAAGGCGGCCTCGCGCCGCAGCGGCGCCGGCACGTCCGGCAAGTACTGCAACAGCCGATGCAATTGTCGCCCCTCTTCCAAAGCCTGCGCCCGACGCGAAGCGGACGCCGCATCGGCGGGGACCGACTCCGCCCCTTCGAGCGCGCTCGAAGGACGCAGCGGCGGCGGCGCGGAAATTTCCGCAAGCGCCGGCGCGAATAGCCAATCGGGGTCGGCCATCGCTGGTTTTTCAGGCGCCGGCGTCTCGGCCATGACGACAGGCGCCGCGTCCGGACCTTGCAGGCCGAAGCGCAGGACGACGTCCTCGCCGCCCCAGGGCGCGGGCGCCTCGGCGCTTTCCGGCGCCAACGCCGCGTCGATCATCCCGCGCCAGCTGTCCGGCGAAACATCGCGCGCGCCACGATGGCCGGCGATATACAGCCGCTCCTCGGCGCGCGTCATGGCGACATAAAGCAGGCGGCGATATTCCTGGCTCGCCGCCAGGCGCCGCGCCTCGCGCGCGAAAGCAATCGCCGCGCAATCGGCTTTCTTGTTCGGCGCCCAGACGGGACAGGTTTTTCCATCCGGCGTCGGGAGCGAAAAAATCCTGCCGTCGTGGTTGCCGCCGGGCGCGCCGCACACGTCGGGCAGGAAGACGATCTTTCCTTCAAGCCCCTTGGCGGCGTGGGCGGTCATCACCCGCACATAGGATTGCGATGTGTCCATGTCGCGCTTGATCGAGACGGACAGCGCCTCGACCTCGGCGAGGAAGGCCTTGAGCGAGGGCGCGCGGGCGCGCTCGTGCGCCAGCGCGAGATTGAGGAATTCGTCGAGCGCGTCGCCCGCCTCGGGACCGAGGCGCGACAGGAAGGCGCGTCGTCCGCCACGCGGGCCAAGCAGGCGCGCGAAGAAGGCGAAGGGCGGCAGGGCGCGGCCCGTCTTGCGCAACAGGTCAAGTTTTACGCAGGCGTCCTGGACTTTGCTGTCCGCCGAGGCCCGCATGGCCGCGTGCAGCGAGCCTGGCCTTCGCGGCGCAAGCGCGATGAGATCGTCGTCGTCAAAACCGAACAAAGGCGTTTTCAGCGCGGTGGCGAGCGTCAGGTCGTCGGCGGGCAAAAGCGCGGCGCGGCCGATGGCGACAAGGTCCATGACAGCGATATGCTGGGACAATTGCAGCCGGTCGGCGCCGGCGACCGGCACGTTCTTCTCCTTCAGCGCGCGGATCATCGCCTCGAAAAAAGCGTCGCGCCGACGCACCAGGATCATGATGTCGCCGGGCTGGATCGGCCGCCGTTTTCCATCCGCGAAAACCGTCTCGCCGGAGCCCGGCTCGAGCCAGCGGCGGATCGTCTCGGCGATGCGCCGCGCGCTGGCGACAGGCGGATCGGCGGGATCGAGAAAGTCGAGCGGCAATTGCCAGTCGCGCTTTTCCTCCTGCGCCGGCTTGGCGATCACGTCCCAGATTTCGACGCGCGACGGCGCCTCGGCCTTCAGCGCCTGGTGCACGGTCGCAACGAGATCGGCCTCCGCCGACAGGCCATCGTAATGCGCCGGGAACGAGAACAGCTTGTCCACCGCCTCAAGCACGCCCGGCGCGGACCGGAACGACAGGGTCAGGGTGACGGGATCGAATTTTTTCCCGGCCATTTTCGCCCGACGTTCGAATTGCGCTTTCATGCGCGAAAAATGCGCCGGCGCCGCGCCCTGGAAGGAAAAAATCGACTGTTTCTCGTCGCCGACCGCAAAAAACGTGCGATTGCTTCGGTTTTGCCCCTCGCCGGAGAAAAAATCCTCGGAGATGCGATCGAGGATGTCCCACTGCGCCTCGCTGGTGTCCTGCGCCTCGTCGACGAGGATGTGGTCGATGCCCGCGTCGAGTTTCTGCAGCACCCAGCGGGCCGACGAGCGCGCGAAAAGTGCGCGCGTGCGGGCGATGAGATCGTCGAAATCGAGCCATTGCCGTTCCGATTTCAGCGCCTCGTAACGCTCGAGGATGGCGTTGGCGAGGAGGCGCAGCGCCTGCGTCCGGGCCAGGGAGTCCATCGCCTTCATCTTGTCGCGCAGCAGCGCGAGCCGCGCCTGCTCGTCGTCCAGTTCGCGCAGGAGATCGGGACGCGAATTCGCAAGCCCCTTGTTAAGCAGCGTTTTCGCGGGCGGCCCAGCGCCTTTCTCGGTGAAGAAAATCTCCAGATATTTTTCCCGCGCCGCGTCAAAATTTTTTGCGCGAAATATTGCGTGCGCTTGCGAAAACAGCGCGCCCTTTTTCGCGTCGGTCGCCGTGCCCGTCG
This sequence comes from uncultured Alphaproteobacteria bacterium, assembly GCA_963828185.1. Lineage (GTDB taxonomy): Bacteria > Pseudomonadota > Alphaproteobacteria > Rhizobiales > Beijerinckiaceae > Rhodoblastus. Next base: position 838,517 of record CAWHDV010000002.1, read on the forward strand.
CGAGGACGGCGGCAAAATCCGGCCAGCGTCCGGGCGCGACGCCACCTTCCAGCAATTCCTTAGGGATGGTTTGCGGCGTATCGATTGGCCCGAGACCGAGAGCCGATCGCAGAATTTTGTCGGCGCCAGGCGCGGCGGCGGCGCGAAAAAGTTCGCGTTGCGACAGCACCTGATCGAGGAGTTCGCCGAAGACGAGGCCCGCGTCTTCGGCCACGCGCTCGAGCGCCGCCGCCAGGTCTGGATCGTGTCGCGCCCGGCCCAAAACATCGAGCTTGGCCGAAGCGGTCAGTCGCGCCTGCTCGACCTCTTCGACGACGGAAAAGCCCGCCGCGACATTGGCCTCGAAAGGGGCGACGTGCAGCACGCGCTCGCAGAAGGCGTGCAGGGTCTGGATTTTCAATCCGCCCGGCGTCTCGACGGCGCGGGCGAAAAGTTTTCGCGCGAAATCGAGCTGATATTTTTCGCGCGGCCGCTCCGATCCCGTCGCCTCGATCGCGTTGGCCAGGGCTTCGTCGTCGAGCGACGTCCATTGCGCCAGGCTGTTGAACACCCGCTCGGCCATGTTGGCGGCCGCCGCCTTGGTGAAAGTGAGGCAAAGGATGCGGCCCGGCGCAAAACCCGCGAGCAGCAGGCGGATCACCCTTTGCGCCAGCACATGCGTCTTGCCGGAGCCGGCGTTGGCCGACACCCAGGCGGATGCGGCGGGATCGGAGGCGCGCGCCTGCAGCGACAGCGTCGCGGGGGGAATTTTCCGCGGCGCGCTCATGCCTCGTCTCCGCCGGAAGAGTCACCGCCCGACGCCGACCATTCGCGCGTGCGCGCCAGATGGTCATAGGCGTTGTAGCGTGCGGCGAATTGTGGAAAGGGCCGCGCGGGATAGCCGTGTTTGGCATCGCGGAAATGGTTCAACAGCCCGACGAGTTCATCCATATGCTCCGAGACGAGATCGCCGAACGGGCCTTTTTTCGGATCGTCGAGATCGCGCGGCTTGGCGCCGCCGCCGCCAAGCGGCAGATAGATCGCGGTCTTGACCTCGCGCATCGGCAGGTCGCGAAAGGCGCCGCTCGATTGCATCGCCGCTTCGAGCGTCAATTGCGGCGACCAGCCCGCGCGCACTTCTTTTGCCGAGGGTGGCGCGCCGGTCTTGTAATCGACGATGACCGCTGTTCCATCGTTCAAGAATTCGATGCGGTCGGCCTTGGCGGTCAGATCGAAATTGGAGCCGTCATCGAGCGCAATCGAAAGCCGTCCGCCCTTTTCGACATGCACATGCTCGATATCCGGGCGGCGCTGTTTTTCATAGTCGAGATAGGCGTCCAGCCCCTGCAGCAGGCGCGGCCAGCGAAAGGCCTCGAATTCCGCGTCGTCCTTGAAGGCGGCGAGTTTTTCCCGGGCCGCCGCGATGAGGATGTCGCGCGCATCCTCGGGCAGCGGTCCCGAGGGAAAACGCGTGCAGAATTGCTCGAGAACCTCATGCAGCGCATTGCCGATCTCGCGCGGCCCGAGAGCTTCGCCCAACGGCGGCAAGGGCAGAAGCTCCAGAATGAATTCGGCGTAGATCGCGTAAGGGTCGCGACGCAAAGTTTCGATCCGCGTCACCGAAAGTTTTTTCGGCCGCAGGTCGAGCGGCGGACAGGGCGACGGCCGCCTGAGCTTTTGTTCCGGCGCCGCCCAATCGACGCGCCGCGCCAGATCGAGCCAGCGATCGCCGCGCTGGCGCAGCCGCGCGAAAGTGGGCGCGCCGGCCAGCGCCTCCATGCGTTGCAGGAAGCGCGACGGCGTCGTCGGCGCGCCGCCACGTTTTTTCGCGCGGCTGAGGATCACTTCGGCGGCGCCAAAGCCTTGTGTAAAATCATGCGCCGTCTGGCCGATGCGGCGGTCGGGCGAGGACAGGCCGAGGCGCGCGCGAAAGGCGCGGTTGAGGAAGGCGTCGGTTTCGCCGCGCGGCGGCCATATGGTCTCGTCGAGGCCCGCCAGCGCCACGCGGTCCGCGCCGATCAGACGCGCTTCAAGCAGGCCGAGGATCTTCAGGCGCGGATGCGCCCGCGCCGGCCCGCGCAGGATGCGCTCATTGATCAGCGCGTCGAAAAAGGCGGCGTAGCTCTCGGCGTGGAAGGTAAACGCCGCATTGGCCGAACGGGAAAGCTCGTCGAACAATTCGCTCAGGGCGTCGCCGTCCTCGCCGCCCGGAAACGCGTCCGCGTGGCCCGCGGCGATCAGGCCCAGCGCCTTTTTGTGCGCGTCGAGCCAGGGATTCAGTCCTGTCTCGCCGGCTTGCGCCAGCACGCGCAAGGACTCGAAGGCCGCGTCGAGTTTTTCCGCGAAGACGTCCAGCGCCAGCCAGTCTTCGCCGGAAATTTCCTTCTGACGGGGATGGGCGTGTCGATCATTCGCCGCCGCGCGGGAAAACGCGATGCAATCGCAAAAATGCGCGGATTGGAAACCCGGGCGCAGCACGCCGATCTCGAACAGCGCGGCGAGCCTTTCCGCATCCTCGCCAAAGCCGAGCGCAAAATCGGGATGGGCCGTCAGCGCCGCCCAGTCGCCGGGGTCGCCGCGGAGCGCCGAGAGGATCAGCCGCGCCAGCACGCCGGCGCGCGAGGCGGCAAGCTTTGATCCGCCGGAATCGTCGATCTCGACGTTCCAGCGCAGGAGTTCGGCGCGCACGCGCTCGGCGAGGCCGCGATCCGGCGTCACCAAAGCCGCAGTCCGGCCGGGGGTCTCCAGCGCCTCGCGCAGGCAGACGGCAATGGCCAGCGCCTCCTCGCGCTCGTCCGCCGCCTCGATCAGACTCACGTCAATGAGCGCCGCCGCAATCCCTTCCGGACCGTGGGTCTCGCGCCACAGCGGCCAGCGATCGGTGCTGTCGGCGGGGCGGAAAGCCTCGGAGATAAATTTCTCGCGCGCCGCGAGATGCGCCACAGCATTGCCGAGCGCGACGACATTTCCGCGCGCCACGCCAATGGTTTCGATCAGCCGCGCGAGATAGGCCTGCGGATGAGTGGCGCAGGGCTCCTCGCCCCGGATCAACGCGAAGGAGTCGTCATCGAGATTTTGATCGAGGCCCGGCAGGACCACGGCGCCATGCGGCGCGCGGGCGATCGCGCTGAGCAGGCGCGCCGTGACGATGTTCGAACCGGTGGAGCCGATCGCCACGACGGGATCTCCCGCGCGCCCCACGCTTTCGATCGCGCGGGCGATCAGCGCCTGCTGGCGCGCCGCAGAATCGACGATGTTTCGAGCGCGGAGAATCTCCGGCCACGCCTTGATCGCTATCTCGAGAAACTTCAGCGTGATGCGCCAGTATTCGTCGAAATCGCCGCCAAGCTCTTCCAGTCCGCGCCATTCGACGTTTTCGATGATCATTTCATCGATCAGCGCGGCGAGAGAGCCCGACAGCCGCCAGGCGTCGGCGGGATGGGTCGCCACCAGCAGCGCCTCGCCGGCGTAATGCGCGACCCCGTCGGCGCCGATCGAGACGATGGCCCCTTTCAGGCTGCGCGCCCAGGTCAGGATGAGCTCGCCTAAAATCATCCGGCGCTCGACGTCGCCGGCGGCGCGCGGAAGCTCGGGGTCGAGCGGGTTGTCGAAGCCGGCCTCGCCGCTTTCGCCGTCGAGCGCGCCGAGCGGCAGGATTTTCGGCAGCAGCATGGCGGGGCTTTCCACCCGCCGCGAAAGCTCCGTCGCCAGGGCGCGGCCGGCGCGGCGGGTGGGGACGTAGATGCTCGCCCTGGCCAGCGCGAGCGGCCCGGAGGCGCGGGAAAGTCCGGGAATCACCCGTCCGTCGAGCAGGGCGTCGGCGAATGTCGCCAGGAACGGCGCGCCAGGAGCAATGGAGTATACGCGCGGCGGCACGGCTCGATCCTCGAAAATGCTACGGCGACTCGCAGCGCCGTCACCATAGCCTCACACGGTCGCCGCCGCCGCGTAAACCTTTTCCGCCTCGTCGATCACTTCGGGCGCGCCGACATGCAGCCAGCGGCCTTCGAGCGGCAGGCCGAACAAGCGTCCCCGTTCGGCCGCCTTGAAGAAATAAGGCGCGAGCCTTCGCTGTTCGAGCGCGGCGCCCTCGAACAGCGCGCTCTTGATGATCCCCACGCCGGCATAGACATATGGCGCCGCCTCGCCGGGCGCCGGCCGCGACAGCCTCCCCTGGGCGTCGCGGAGGAAATCGCCGCGCCCCTCGACGCCGAGGCTCGTCTCCATGTCGGCGAGCAGCAGCAGCACGTCCATGTCGGCGCCGTCCCAGGCGCGCGCCAGGCGGCCGACCTGCGATTCCGGCTCATCAATCCACAGGGCGTCGGTATTGCAGATGAAAAACGGCTTTTTATCGAATTCGTGCAAAACCTTGACAATTCCGCCACCCTGGTCGAGCAGTTCCTTGCGCTCGTCGGAAATTTTTATGCACGGAGCCGAGCGGTCCCGAAGATGGTCCTCGACCTGGTCGGCCAGCCAATGGACATTGACGATGGCCTCCTCGACGCCCCCCTCGGCCAGTCGGTCGAGCATGTGATCGAGCATGGTCCTGCCGCCGATCTTGACCAGCGGCTTCGGCGTGGTCAGCGTGATCGGCCGCATCCGCGTGCCGAGCCCGGCCGCGAAGACCAGCGCCTTGTCCAGCCGCGCGCTCACGGGGAAACCCTTTCCGCTTCGGGCGCGACGAAGATCTTCGGCAGGTTGGCGTCGAACCAGGCCTTCAGATCGGCCAGCGCGGGATGGCCGAGGTTTTTCCGCAGGTAATTTTTTACGCGGGGAATATGCGCAAGGTAGTGCGGCTTGCCGTCGCGCTTGTCGAGCCGCGCGAAAATGCCCAAAATCTTGCTGGCGCGCTGCGCGCCCATCAGCGCATAGGCGGCGGCGAAGGCCGCCATGTCGAAATCTGGCTGCATCTGCTTGCGCACCCGCGCGTAATGGCCGAGCAGCTTCAGCTCGAGATCGTCCGGCACGTCGACGCGCGCGTCCTGCAGCAGCGAGACCACATCGTAGGCCGGCGGCCCCAGCACGCAATCCTGGAAGTCCAGCAGGCCCACCCTTTGCGCGCCTTCGCGCCCCTCGAGCCAGAGCAGGTTGGGCGAATGATAGTCGCGCAGGGTCCAGGACCTGCGCTCGGCGAGCAAGGGCGCGAGAAGCGCCCGCCAGACGTTTTCATATTGCGCCCGCGCGCCGGAGGCGAGCTGCAATCCCGCGAGATGCGGCGCATACCAGTCGGGAAGCAGGTCGGCCTCGATCAGCATGGCGTCGAGATCATAGGGCGGGATTGCATAGGTCCCATCGTCGACGGGAAGCGTTTCCGGCAGCTCGCGGGCGTGCAGTTGCGCCAGCAGCGCCACGGCCTGCGCATAGCGGTCGGGAATTGGCCCATCGGGGCCGACCACGCTCGCTTCGCCAAAATATTCGAGCGCCGCGAAGCCGGTTTCGAGATCGGCGGCGTAGATTTCCGGCGCGGAAAATTTCTCCGCGCGCAAGGCCCTGTCCACCGCGACAAAGGGACGGACGGTCTCGGCCAGATGCGCGATCACGGAATAGGGCTTGCCGTTGCGCACCGGCGGCCCATCGGGCCGCGGCGGCGAGATCATCAGCACCGCCTTCTCGCCGTTGGCCCTCGTCAGCAGTTCGTAGGCGCGCGAGGAGGCGTCGCCCTGCATATGCGTCCGCTCGGCGTCGAGCCAGCCCGCGCGCTCGAGCACCGATTGCGAGCCGCGAGTGTAAGTGAGCCGCCGCGCCAGCGCGCCGTGGCCGGTGATTTCGGCGCGGCGATAATCCGGGCCGCGGCTGGCATCGGTAAAAAGGGCGATATCGAGCCGGTCTCCGGCCAGGGCCGGCCCGGCGCGCTCCGCCCATTCGACCAGAACCAGCGCGCCGTCCGCCGCCTCGTCCCAGCCGAGTTCGGCCAGTTCGGCGGGGTCTTTCACACGGTAGAGATCGGCGTGGACGATGGGGAAGGCCGGCGTCTCGTAGATCTGCATCAAGGTGAAGGTGGGGCTCGGCGCCTCCAGCTCGGGCTCGCCGGTCAGGCAGCGGATCAGCGCCCGCGCGAAAGTGGTCTTGCCCGCGCCGAGTTCGCCGGACAGCGTCACCAGGTCGTCGGCCCCGACAAACGAGGCGATTTCCCGAGCCAGCCCGTGGGTCGCCGCCTCGTCGGGCAATTCCGCGCGCCATATCGGCGCCTGGTGAGCCGTCATGCCTCTTCCCTCGCCTCGATTTGCCCAGCTTCGGTCTGCCTGGCCACGGTTTCCTGCGCAGATTTTTCTTGCGTCAAGCTGTCCTGCAACTTGTCGTTTTGCGGCGGCCGCCCGCCCGCGCCGGCATGCGGCAACGGAAACAGGCAGGTCACGACCGTGCCTTCGCCCGGCGCCGAATCGATCCGCACCCGGCCGCCATGCAGCTCCACGAAGGCGCGCACGATCGACAGGCCGAGACCGACGCCGCGATGGCGCGAATTGACCGTGTGGGTCTCGAAACGATCGAACACCTTGTCGAGCAGATCCGGCGGGATGCCGCGCCCGTGATCGGACACCTTTATCACGATTTCATTGTCGCGGCGCAGCGCCGCGAGCGTCACCGTCTGACCGGCCTCCGAAAAGCCGATGGCGTTGGACAGAAGATTGAACAGGATCTGCCGGACGCGCTTGCCGTCGGCCTGGAACTTGCCGATGTCCCTGCCGGCGACGATCGACAATTCGACCTGTGATTCGGCCAGCCGATCCTGCACGCCGGCCGCCGCCTCGCCGATCGCGCCGGCGATATCGACCTCGCCCAGCTGAAGCTCCAGGGCGTCGCGGTCGATGGTGGCGAGATCGAGAATGTCGTTGATAATGGCCAGCAGCGCCGCCGAGGATTGCAGCACATAGCCGGCGTATTCGCGCTGCTTGTCGTTAAGCGGCCCGACGCTGTCCGCGCCAAGCAGCTGGATGAAGCCGATGATGTTGGTCAGCGGCGAACGCAGTTCGTAGGAGACATGGTGCACGAAATCGTTGCGCAGGTGCTCGGCCGCCAGCAGCGCCTGGTTGCGTTCGGTCAGGGCGCGCTCGACATTCACCCCATCGGTCACGTCGATGAAGGTGAGGAGCGTGCCGCCGTCGGGCAGCGGCGCGGCGGCGCAATCGACGATGGCGCCGTCGCTGCGGTTCATGCGACGCTGGAAGCCCATGCGCGCGTCATGCAGGCCCGCCACCACCGAGCACAGGTCCGCCCAGGCGCCGTCATCGGGCAGCAGCGGCTTGCAGGACGCCGTCACCGCGTCGATATGCGGTTTTTCCGACAATTGCGCCACGGACAGGCGCCAGATGCGGCCGAAGGCCGGATTGTGCAGCTTCAGCCGTCCGTCGGCGCCGAACACCGCGACGCCTTCCTGCAACGCGTCGAGCGTCTCGCTCTGCACGCGCGCCAGGGCGTTGTATTGCGATTCCAGCGTGAAGCGCTCGGTCACGTCGTCGAACAGGTAAGTGACGCCGCCCTGCGGATTGGGATCGAAGGCCACCCGCATCGTGCGTCCGTCCGGCAGGTGCCAGACCTGCGGCGCCGGCTCCAGCGTGTGATAGACGCCGAGCAGCGCATTCTTCCAGCCACGAAAATCGGCCTGCTCGGGCAACCGCCGGGCGGCGCGCAGCCGGTCGAGGATTTCCGCGTCGGTCGGACGCTGGTCGAGGAAGGCGGGGTCGAGCGACCAGAGTTGCCGGTAGGCGGCGTTGGCGAAGACGAGCTTTTTGGAGCGGTCGAAAATGGCCACGCCGGTGGCGAGCTGGTCGAGCGTCCGGATATGCGATTCCATTTGCCGCGCATGGTCGGCGCGCAGGGTTTCGAGTTCGGACAAATCATCCGCCATGCCGCCGGCGCCGCAGGACAGGGGCGCGTCGAGCACGTCCATCAAGCGCCGCTCGCCGGCGAAGACGACATGCTGCCGCTGCCGCCAGGCCAGACCTTTTTCGCGCGCCTGGGCCGCGGCCTCGCGGGCGTTGCGGTCGAGCAGTTCGAGATCGCGCCTGATGGCGTCGTCGGCGCTCCTGGCGTCAACGGCGCGCACGTAGGCGGCATTGACCCAGTTCAGCTTCTGGTCGGCGCCGCGCGTCCATGCAGGATGCGGCGAAAGGTCGAGCAAGCCGCGCAGGACATCGAGCTGCGCCGCCTGCTCCGTTTGGACCTCGCGCAGCCGCACGAGTTCGAGCCGGTCGCCGGAGACGTCGCGCACCCGCAGGACAACGCGGCTGCCGATGGCGCGGCCCTCGGCCTCGAGATGCCGGCCGCCCTGGCTGACCAGATCCTGGTGAAAGCTCTGGCCGCGCTCGCGCAAGAGCGCGACATTGGCTTCCAGCGCCTGCGCCTGTTCGGGCGAAAGCCAGGCGCCGAAGCCGAGCACCCGGCGCGGCAAAGGCGCGTCGATGACGAGACTGACGTCGCCCTCGATGTCGGGCTCGCCGCGCGCGCCGCCCCAGACCACGACGAATTGGGTTTCGGCGGCCAGGAAGGCGCGCGCCCGCTCGGACTGCTGGCGCAATCGTTCGGTCTCGGCCAAAAGCTCGGCTTCGCGCTTCGCCCAGCGCTGGCGGCCGGCGAGATGCAAGAGCGCGGTGATGGTGGCGAAAATGACGAGGCCCGCGCCGAGCGACAGGCCGATCAGCCCGTTGGCGTCGTCAGCGCGGGCGATCGAAGCCAGGGACTGGCCGCGCGCGGCAGTCGCCAGCCACAGCGCAGGCGACGCGGCGACGGACGCCTCAAGACGCAGGCGCGCAAACCGGCGCTTTGTCTGTCCTGCTCTCTTCGGCATGGATCGCGCTTCCCCTCCCTCCGCAAGGACGAGGCCAAAGAGACGGCGCCCATGCGAATTACCCCAATTTACCCTCTCGATTCGCGGTTGAGAAAGGGGAACGAAAAGGAAAACGCCTCCGTGAGGGATCACGGAGGCGAGAGACTTGTGCACAACGACCGGACGCTTGCGCGACACCGGTTGGAATTCGGAAGGAACTCCGAACAAAAACCGTTTAGTAGCGGTAATGCTCAGGCTTGAACGGACCTTCCGCCGGCACCGAAAGATAATCCGACTGGGCCTGCGACAATTTGGTCAGGTTCACGCCGATCTTGGCGAGATGCAGCTTGGCGACCTTCTCGTCGAGCTTCTTCGGCAGGGTGAAGACCTTTTTGCCGTACTGGCCCTGCTTGGTCCACAATTCGATCTGCGCCAGGGTCTGGTTGGTGAAGGAGGCCGACATGACGAAGGACGGATGGCCCGTGGCGTTGCCGAGATTGACCAGCCGGCCTTCCGACAGCAGGATGATGCGCTTGCCGTCGGGGAATTCGATCTCGTCGACCTGCGGTTTGACATTGTGCCATTGCAGGTTGCGCAGCGACGCGACCTGAATCTCGGAATCGAAATGGCCGATGTTGCAGACGATGGCCCGGTCCTTCATCGCCCGCATGTGATCGATGGTGATGACGTCGATATTGCCGGTCGAGGTGACGAAAATGTCGGCGCGCGGCGCCGCCTGCTCCATCGTCACGACCTCATAGCCTTCCATCGCCGCCTGCAAGGCGCAGATCGGGTCGATTTCCGAGACGATGACGCGGCAGCCGGCGTTGCGCAGCGAGGCGGCGGAGCCCTTGCCGACGTCGCCGAAGCCCGCGACCATCGCCACCTTGCCGGCCATCATCACGTCGGTGCCGCGGCGGATGCCGTCGACCAGCGATTCACGGCAGCCATAGAGGTTGTCGAACTTGGACTTGGTGACGGAATCGTTGACGTTGATCGCCGGCCACAGCAGCTTGCCGTCCTTCTCCATCAGATAGAGACGGTGCACGCCGGTGGTGGTCTCCTCGGTCACGCCCTGGATCGACGCGGCGTTGCGGCCGTAGAAGCCGGGGTTGCCCTTCAGCCGCTTCTTGATCGCGGCGTAGAGGACCTCTTCTTCTTCATTCGTTGCGGTTTCGAGGAAGGCGACATCGCCCTGCTCGGCGCGCAAGCCGAGATGGATCAGCAGCGTCGCGTCGCCGCCGTCGTCGAGGATCATGTTGGGCTGGCCGCCATCGCTCCATTCGAAGATGCGATGGGTGTATTCCCAGTATTCCTCGAGGCTCTCGCCCTTGATGGCGAACACCGGCGTGCCGGTGGCGGCGATGGCGGCGGCGGCGTGGTCCTGGGTCGAGTAGATGTTGCAGGAGGCCCAGCGCACGTCGGCGCCGAGCGCGCGCAAAGTCTCGATCAGCACCGCCGTCTGGATCGTCATGTGCAGCGAACCGGCGACGCGCGCGCCCTTCAGCGGCTGGCTCGCGCCATATTCGGCGCGGGTCGCCATCAGGCCCGGCATTTCGGTTTCGGCGATGGCGATTTCCTTGCGGCCCCAATCGGCGAGGCCGATGTCGGCGACGATATAGTCGTGCGAGGGATGGCTGGTGGTCATGGTGTTCCCGATGCTGCTGTGGTTGCCGCTTCTATAGCAGCCGAACGCGGAACAGGCAATAAAGATATAAGCAAATCTTTATATGAGCTCGCGGCGCGCTTTTGCCCGGGCTCGCGGCGCGCTCTTATTCAGGCTCGTGGCGCGCTCTTATTCAGGCTCGCGGCGCGCTCTTATTCAGGCTCGCGGCGCGCTTGCATGGCGCGAAAATCCACCGCCTTGTCGCCGATGTTCAGCCCCAGCTGGAAACTCTCGGCGATGCGGTGGGCGCGGGCGATGAAAAAGGCCGCGCCGTCCGGCGGCAGGACGTCGCGCGCGGTCGCCTCGAACAGGGCGAGCCAGGCTGAAAAATGCGCCGGATCGAGGCCGAGCGCCACATGGGCAGGCAAGGGGCGGCCCGCATAACGGCCGGTGCGCAAACCGATCTGCGACCAGAAATCGGTCAGCCGGGCGAAATGCTCTTCCCAATGTCCGGCCAGGCGCGCCTCGAAAATCGGTCCGAGCCGCGGATCTTTGCGCGCGGCGTCGTAGAATTCGCGAACGAGCGTCTCGATCATCGCCTCGGTGAGGCCCGGGGGCGGGTCGCCGGCGAAACCTTCGGCTTTGGCGCGCGCGGCGAGCGGATGCGGCATTTCGTCTCCTTGTCGTTCTCTCGGCTTGGTTTTTCAGGCTTATAACGCCGGCCAAAAAAATTGTCTTGGTCCCCGATGCGACACTTTGCTACATGGAAGGACGCCGGGCTTCCTTTTGCAAGAGCCATGGCGAGGCTCCCGGCGGCATCGGCCGGCGCGCGCAGGATGCGGCGCCCCATGACCGGCGGGAATTGCGAATGCAACCAAGGGTGCGCCAGTGAATTCGGTTTCCAGCGAAACGCAATCAATGAGCAGTGATATCCTGGACGTGATCGCCACCGAGGGAATGATCCCGAGGGAAAATCTCAGGGATGACGCCACGATCGAAAGCCTGGGGCTCAAGTCCATCGATATTGTCATGATTTTGACGGCCATCGAGGAAAAATTCGACGTCTATATCCCGATGGACGGCTCCTTCCAGGAAGCCAAGGACCTCAAGGGCCTTGTCGATGCGATCAGCGCCCATATCCAGCGCGAAAAAGCCGGCAAATGAGCGCCAGACGCGTTGTCGTCACCGGCATGGGCGCGGTGTCGTCCGCCGGCGTCGGGGGCGATCCGCTGTGGCGCGCCGCCCGCGACGGAAAGCCCTGTATCGGCCCGCTCGTCGTCCAGCGGCCGTATGGCGGACGGATCAAGATTTCCGCCCAGGTGCGCGATTTCGACATCGAGGCGCTGCTCGGCCCGAAAGTCGCGCCCTTCTCCGATCCTTTCACCGCCTTTGCGCTGGTCGCCGCCGACGAGGCCGTAGCCCAGGCCGGGCTGGACAGGGGCCAGCGCCAGGGTCCGCGCTGCGCCTCGCTGCTCGGCACCGGCATCGGCGGCATGAACACCTGCGATGACGGCATCTACAATGTCTATTTCGCCAACAAGCGGCCCGACACGCTGACGGTCCCCCGCCTCATCCCGAGCGCCGCGCCGTCGCAGATCTCCATGCGCTACGGCGCCACCGGCCCCTGTTTCGCCATTGCCAGCGCCTGCTCCTCCGGCAGCCAGGCCATCGGCCTCGGCTACCAGATGATCCGCTCCGGCATGATGGACCGCGCCATTGTCGGCGGCTCGGAAGCCTGCGCCACCAATGGCGCCATGCGCGCCTGGGAAAGCTTGCGGGTTCTGACGCCCGATTTCTGCCGGCCCTTCGCGAAAAACCGCAACGGCATGGTGCTCGGCGAGGGCTCGGCCATGTTCGTGCTCGAATCCGAGGAATCCGCGCTTGCCCGCGGCGCCACGCCGCTCGCGGTCCTTGCCGGCTACGGCACCAACGCGGACGCGCTCGACCCTGTGCGCCCGGACGCCGCCAGCGCCGCCGCCTGCATGAACATGGCGCTCGAAGACGCCGGGCTTGGCCCCGAGGACATCGATTACGTCAATGCGCACGGCACCGCCACCGTCATGAACGACGTGACCGAAGCGGAGGCGCTGAACCGCACTTTTGGCGCCCATGTCGAAAAGCTGCTGGTTTCCTCGACCAAGCCCGTGCACGGCCATGCGCTCGGCGCCGGCGGCGCGCTGGAATTCCTGATTTCGGTCATGGCGTTGCGTGAAAATGTCGCGCCGCCCAATCTGAACGCGGAAATGCAAGACCCGGCTTGCGCCATCAGGCTCGTCGGCCCCGAAGCGGTGAAGACGCCGATGCGCGCCGTGCTGTCCAATTCCTTCGCCTTCGGCGGCATCAACGCCTCGTTGATCGTGACCCCCTACGCTTCGGCCTGACGCCATGCCATCCGCCACGCCATCCGTGCAGCGCGCGGGGCCGATCCGGGTGACGACGTCGCCCGAAGCGGTGCGCGAGTTTCGCCGCCAGACCGGCTGGGGCGAGATTGACGGGCCGCCGCCCTTAAGTTTCCCTGTGGTATGGATGCGGCTCAAGGAAATCGGCGAGCCGATCCGCGCCGCCGCCCAGGAAGTGGGCCTGCCGGTGCACGAGGCGCAGCATTTCGAATATGCGCGCCCGCTGGAGCTCGGCTGCGACTATGACCTGATGCTGGAAATGCGGCGCGAGAGCGAGCCGGCGCGGCTCATCGCCACGGCGGAGGTGTTCGATCTCGACGGCGGCTTTGTCGCGCGGATCACCTCGACCCTGCGGCTGATCGATCCCGCCTCCATCCCCAGTCCCTCGCCGGCGCAAAAGCCATGACTACGGATTTTCCCGCGCCGCGTCCCGGCGAGAAATTGCCGCCCCTGACCATCGGTCCCTTCCTGGCCGGCGATCTCGCCGCCTACGCCGACGCCTCGGGCGACAGCAACCCGCTGCATCTCGACCTCGCCTTCGCGCAAAATTTCGGTTTTTCCGCGCGTCCTGTGCATGGCATGCGGCTCCTCGCCGCCTTCGAGCCGATGCTGCGCGACTGGCGCCCCGACATGACGCTGATCGGATTGCGCGGCCAGTTCCTCACCCCCGTGCTGGAAGGGCAAGCGGCCAGCCTGACCGTGCGGGTCGCCAAGATCGAGGCGGCCAAGATCGAGGCGGCGGACAGCGGTCCCGTCGTTTTCCTGCGGCTGATGGCGCACACCGAAAGCGGCGCGCCGGCGCTGATGGGCGAAGCCCGCATGACGCCGCGCGCCGCGTGAACGCCTTGGCCCGCTTTGGCGAAGAGTCGCATGGACGCGACGCGACATTTTGACTAATCAGGGCGCGCGCGCGCAAAAATCAAAGGCATGAATCGATGATCGACATTCTGACGCCCAAGGATCGCATCGTCACGGTTTTCGGCGGTTCCGGCTTTCTCGGCCGTCATTTCGTGCGGGCGCTCGCGCGCGACGGCTGGCGCGTCCGCGTCGCCACGCGGCGGCCCGATCTCGCCTTCCATCTCCAGCCGCTCGGCCGCGTCGGCCAGATCCATGCGGTCCAGGCGAATGTCCGCTATCCCAATTCGCTCTCGGCCGCCTTGCATGGCGCCGAAGCGGCGGTCAATCTGGTCGGCATCCTCGCGCCTCTGGGCAAGCAGACCTTCGATTCGGTGCAGACAGAAGGCGCGGGCGCCGTCGCGCGCGCCGCGCAGGCGGCCGGCATCGCCAATTTCCTGCATGTCTCGGCGATCGGCGCCGACGCCGAATCCGCTTCCGCCTATGCGCGAAGCAAGGCGGAAGGCGAAGCCGCGGTTCTTTCCACCCTGCCCTCGGCGAAAATCCTGCGCCCCTCGGTGGTGTTCGGGCCGGAAGACCAGTTCTTCAACCGCTTCGCCGCCATGGCGCGGATCCTGCCGGTGCTGCCGCTGATCGGCGGCGGCGCGACCCGGCTGCAGCCGGTCTATGTCGGCGATGTCGCGGAAGCCGCGTCGCGTCTTTTGCGCGGCGCGGGCGCCGTTGGCGCGACCTACGAGCTTGGCGGCCCGACGATCAAGAGCTTGCGCGAAATCTTCGAATTCGTGCTCGCGACGACGCATCGCAAGCGCATGCTGGCGTCGCTGCCCTTTGGCGTGGCGGGCGCCGTCGGCGGCGTTTCCGAAACCATGAACCGGCTGCTGCTCGGCATGATCCCGGCCGAATTCGTCATTACCCGCGACCAGGTGGAATTGCTGCGCCGCGACAACGTCGTGTCGGAAAAGGCCATCGCCGAAGGCCGCACGCTGTCGGGCCTCGGCCTGACGCCGGAATCGGTCGAATCCGTCGTCCCGTCCTATCTCTACCGCTTCCGCAAGACCGGCCAGTTTTCCGACGAACGCGTGGTGTGAGGATTTCCTTCTCCCCCTTGCGGGAGAAGGTGCCCCGAAGGGGGCGGATGAGGGGTCGCCATCGGCGCAGCGACGATCGGGAGGCTGATGCCGTGACACTTGCGCCGCGCTCAGTCACGAGCAGAGACGTGAAGAAATTCATCGATCACTGCGTAATTCTGCGCGCCTTCTGGAGTCACTATCAGACGCTGTTCGACGGGTCGGACCTGAAACGCGAACTGCTACAAAAGACGGCCGACAAGTTTTTCCGCGACTTGAATTTGATGCTAATCGAACATCTGATCCTACAGATATGCAAGCTCACCGACCCAGAAAGCACTTCGGGAAAGCGGAATCTGACCGTTCAGTTCCTCATTAAAAACGCTGACTTCTCCGCTTCGCCCCGCGAACTCGCCGAGCTGACGAAGATCGCGGCCCGGATGGATGCATTCAGCAAGCGAATCCGGCCCGCTCGGAACAAATTTATCAGCCATCTCGACCTCGACGCAGCTCTGGGGCGCAAGGCCCTCGGCGGGGCTTCGATCGCTGCATGGCGCAGGTTCTGGTTCGACCTGCAGGACTTCGTAGCCATCATGAATAAGCGATACGTCGATGCACGCGCGCCGTTTTATTTGAACGGCATCGGTATGGTATCGGATGCCGACCAGCTCGTGAAGGCGCTCAAAGAAAGCACTTATTTGTGGGACTTGCTCGAAGATAAAACGCTCACGCGCAAGGTCGCGGACGTTGCCTTTAAGTCGAAATACCACGAGGCGTAAACGGGTGGCCACGGAGCTGGGGATAACCGCTGCTTGAAAAAAGTAGACCATTTGCAAGCCCCTATCCTGCCGGTTTCGGCATCTTTGCTCGGTCCCGCTGCCCTCTTTGGTATGCAGCCCAGTCGTTGCCGGAGGTTTCATTATATCCAGAGCGATCTGCGTTATATAAGCCGATGTAGTATGCCTCACGCTCGTTTAGTTTCGATGGATCTACTTCCTTTTCCAAGACGGCCCACGTTGGGTATTTTTCACTATTTTTGAACGGGCCTGAGTTAACCAAACGATGCTGCGCCCACCGCAACTCGGGAGCGCCTACAGTTTGGCCAATATATACTCGCCCTTGGTCACAAGTGCCGATGTAGATACACGCGAGTGGTCGGCTCTTTGACTTTGCAGATTCTTCAGGAAAAAGCCGCTGCAGCTCGTATTGCAGAATCCGCTCGAGCGCCTCGCCGCCAGTCGATAACTTGACTTTTCCGTAAAGCGTCTCAGGAGCAACCACGTTATATTTTTCGCTCACATCAAGGGCGATCGCTTTGTACTCTTCGTATTTCTCGCTTTGCCCTTTCGCTTCGTAAAGCGACGCGATCGCAAAGGCGCGCCGCCACGCGTGCCGATACAACAATGCTTGCGTGTGTGACGATTTCGATTTTGGAACTAACGGCTTTGTCTCTTCGAGGAAATCCTCCACGCGCTTGGCAAGCGCCGCGCTATCAGCTTTTGCTTTCGCCCGCTTCTCTTGCCACCGTTGCAATATATCACCAAACACCGTCGATCTCCGGAGACGCGCCGCCGCTGCGCAAATGATACCGCATTCCGAAGTAAAAGCCCCTAGCGTGCGTCCGCAAATCATTTCAAAATTCGCAGCGAAATATCGCGTTGCGATCAGATTAGTTTTAAAAGCATCGAAGTAAAAAACCCGCCACGAAGGGCGGGAAGCAGTGGACATGGAAGCGAGTTCCCAATCAAGCGCAGCAGTCGCGTCGCCCCCTCATCCGGCGCGTCGCGCCACCTTCTCCCGCAAGTCCCGCAAGGGGAGAAGGGATCACGCCCTTAACTCGCGCCGCCCGCCGGCGGCGCCAGCCTTTTGTGCAGGCGCGCCATCAAGGCGACGCCGAACAGCGGCGTCAGCAGGTTCAACACCGGCGTAGCGACAAAAAGCGCGATGATCAGCCCCGCCGCGAACAAGGTCAGGCGATGGCGGCGGCGCAGGGCGCGCACCTCGGCCGGCGGCCGGAAACGCGAGGCCGCAAGCTCGAAATATTCGCGGCTGAACAGATAGGCGTTGGCGAGGACGAACACGAGAGCGTTGACGCCGGGCAGCAGCCACAGGCCGAACGCCACAAAATTCACCGCCAGCGCCACCGCCGAGAATTTCATCGCCAGCCATAGCGAATCCATGAACGGCGCCGGCGAGCCGCGCGGCCCGGCGGGATAGATGTCGGCTTCGACATGGTCCGCCAGCTCGTCGAGGAAAAAGCCGGCGACCAGCATCGACACCGGGGCGATCAGGAAGATCAGGCCGACAAACAGGCCGAGCGCCGCGGTGATTTCGACCAGCGCCTTCAGCCAGCCGGCTCCTCCCGCGACGACGATGGAGGCCGCGCGCTCAAGCGCGGCCCACAGCACCGCCAGGATCGCCAGGGTCAGCGCCAGCGACTTGTAAAGCACGGTGCGGAAAGGCGGCGAAAGGATTTCGCGGATGCTGGCGAGCGCGTCGTCGATCATCTTGCCTCCGGCCTCCGTTCGAAGGCAAAAGCCAACGCCTTTACGCGGCGTCCGAGGACAGCGAAGCCTGGGTCAGCAGCGAATAAAGCGCCGGCGCCTCGCGCGTCGAGCGGATTTTCGCGACGGTGGCCGGATTGCGCAACAGGCGAGCGATGATGGCCAGCGCCTTCAAATGGTCGGCGCCCGCCGATTCCGGCGCGATCAGGGCGAACACCAGATCGACCGGCTGGCCGTCGAGCGCTTCGAAATCGATTCCGCGCTCCAGCCGCGCGAAAATGCCGAAAATGCGTGGCGCGGTGAGCAGCTTGCCATGCGGGATGGCGATCCCCTCGCCGAGCCCGGTCGAATTGAGCTTTTCGCGCTGCATCCAGGCGTCGAAGATTTCGCGGGACGCGAGCCCGGAGATTTCGGCGGCCTTTTCGCTCAATTCCTGCAGGGCCTGCTTTTTGCCGTTCACCCGCAGGGCAGGCAGCACAGCTTCGGGAACAATAAGGTTTTCAAGCGACATGAGGGTCGATTTCCGTCATGGCGCAGCCTGCCGCGCCCGCAATCGCATAACGCGCGCCGATGGCCACGGCGCCAAAAAAACTCGGGCGCCGGCGCCCGCTCGTGCGACCGAGCGCGCCAGCGCCATGCCGGGTAAAAGGGGAGTCCCGCTCACGCGGAGCCTTTTTCGCCGCCGGTCGGGTCGATCCAGCCGATATTGCCGTCGAGCCGACGATAGATCACATTGACCCGCCCCGTGGAGGCATGGCGGAAAGTCAGCACCGGAGCGCCGGTCAGGTCGAGCTCCAGCACGGCGGCGGAGACCGAAAACTGCTGCAGCAGCTTGTCGGATTCGGCGATGACCGCCGGCTTGAATTCATGTTCCGACGGCGCCTCCTCGACCTCGTCGAGCGCGCCGAGCACGGTGTAGCGGATCGGCTCGCCGGCGACCGCGCCATTGTCGCGCTGCGCCGCGCTGCGATCCTTGAGCTTGCGCTTGTAACGGCGCAAGCGGCTTTCGATGCGCGCCGCCGTCTGGTCGAAGCTGGCGTAGACTTCCTGCGCGCGGCCTTCCGCTTGCAGGGTGACGCCGGAGGCGAGATGCAGCGTGCAGTCGGTGCGATAGCCGGAGCCTTCCGGCTCGATCGTGACGTGACCGGCGACGGAACCGTCGAAATATTTGCCGGTCGCCGCATTCAGGCGGTCGGACACATGGGTGCGCAGAGCCTCGCCGATATTGATGTTCTTGCCAGAGATACGCAGGGCCATTGATGTGTTCCAATTGTTGCAAGACGCCGCGGGCGCGGGTTCCCGCCCAATTGCCGCCAGGTCCTCGACGCCGGCAACCGTGCAGTCGAGGCCGGAGCCGGGAGGCCGGACCCGGACGTCTGTCCAACGGTTAGAAGCCTCCGGCGCCGAAGTCAATGGCGCCCGGCCGCCCTCACGCCAGCCGCGCCGCGAGGCTCGGCCTGTCCGATTGTTTCTCGCGCCGTCTTTCGACGGAAGACGGGATTTTCAGGCTTTCGCGGTATTTCGCCACCGTGCGCCGGGCGATGTCGATTTTTTGCGCCTTGAGCTTTTCGACAATCGCGTCGTCGGAAAGCACGGCGCCGGGCGCCTCGGCGTCGATCATCTGCTTGATTTTAAAGCGGACAGCCTCCGCGGAATGGGCGTCGCCGCCGCCATGCGCGGCAATCGAGGCGGTGAAGAAATATTTCAGCTCGAACAGGCCGCGCGGGGTCGCCATGTATTTGTTGGAGGTCACCCGCGAAACCGTCGATTCGTGCAGCCCCACGGCGTCAGCTATGTTCTTCAGGTTCAGCGGCCGCAAATGCTCGACCCCCTCGGCGAGAAAGGCGTCCTGGCGGCGCACGATTTCGGTGGAAACCTTCAGAATCGTGCGGGCGCGCTGCTCCAGGCTCTTGGTCAGCCAATTGGCGGTCTGCAGGCATTGCGACAAAAACGTCTTGTCCTCGTCGGCGACGCCCTTGCGCGAGACCGTGGCGGCGTAGGTCTGGTTGACCAGCACGCGCGGCAGCGCCCCCGAATTCAGTTCGATCAGCCAGGAGCCGTCGCGCGCCGCGCGAACGATCACATCCGGCGCCACCGGCTGCACGATCGAGCCGCCAAAGGCGCGTCCGGGCTTCGGGTCGAGCCGCCGGATCTCGGCGAACATGTCGGTCAGGTCCTCGTCGTCGACGCCGCAGATTTTTCTCAAGGCGGCAAAGTCGCGCCTGGCGACCAGCGGCAGGTTGGCGACCATCGCTTGCATCGCCGGGTCGAAGCGATCGAGTTCGCGCAATTGCAACGCCAGGCATTCGGCCAGATCGCGCGCGCCGATGCCGGTCGGCTCGAAGGTCTGCACCAGTTCGATGACCTTTTCCACCCGCTGCGGCGTCGCGCCGAGCCGCTCCGCCAGATCCTCGGCGCTTTCGCGCAGATAGCCGGCTTCGTCGATGGAATCGATGATCGCCGCGCCGATCATGCGGGTGAGCGGGTCGCCTGTGGCAACCGCCAGCTGAGCGCCGAGATGGTCGGCGAGCGTCCCCCGTTCGGCGATATAGTCTTCGATATTGGCGGGTTCGCCGGAAGACTCGCCGCCGCCCGCCCCGGACCAGGCGGTGTCCGACAGGCCGAGCGTCTCCAGCTTGTCCTGCTCGGCGGCGGGACTGAGTTCGCGCTCGCCGTCAAAGGCGTTTTCAACTTCCGTGCCCAGACTTTCGGCGAGCCCTTGTGGCGAGACGGCGAGATCGGACGAACTCCAGTCGCCCTCGCCCGGCTCGCTTGACGGCGCCGCCGAAGCCTCGTTCGACTTGGCCAGGGCGTCGATGCCGGTCGCCTTGGGGTCGGGACCTTCCTCGACCCGATCGAGAAGCGGATTGCGCTCCAGCTCCTCCTCGACGAAGGCGGCCAGCTCGGCGCCGGAATATTGCAGCAGCTTGATCGCCTGCAGGAGTTGCGGCGTCATCACCAGGGACTGGCCCTGCCGAAGCAGCATTTTGGCGGACAATGCCATTTACGACCCACAAACCGACCTGCCGCCCATTCGGCGGCCTGTTTCTTGCATACACCATTTTGTCGTTGACGGCCATAAAAAATCCCCGCCGTCACGCAGGTTTGGCGACGACAGGGTTAACGGCGCGCAGGCGTCCCGGACGACGACTCCCTGCATCCTGAAGTCGTCCTGCATCCTGAAGTCGTCCTACATCCTGAAGTCTTCCTACATCCTGAAGTCTTGGCCAAGATAAAAGCGGCGCACGTCCGGGTTGGCGACGATCGCGTCCGGAGCGCCCTCGGTCAGCACGTGGCCGGAATGGATGATGTAGGCGCGGTCGATCAGCCCGAGCGTCTCGCGGACGTTATGGTCGGTGATCAGCACGCCGATGCCACGGCCCTTGAGATGCTGGACGAGGTTCTGAATGTCGCCGACCGCGATCGGGTCGATGCCGGCGAAAGGCTCGTCGAGCAACATGAAGGAAGGGTTGCTGGCCAGCGCGCGGGCGATCTCGCAGCGCCGCCTCTCGCCGCCGGACAGGGCGATGGAGGGCGACTTGCGCAGACGCTTGATGTCGAATTCGTCGAGCAGCGATTCGAGATGCTCGGCGCGGCGGTCGCGATCCGGCTCGGCGATCTCGAGAACGGCGCGAATATTCTCCTCGACGCTCAAGCCGCGAAAGATCGAGGCCTCCTGCGGCAGGTAGCCGATGCCGAGTCGCGCGCGGCGATACATGGGCAGGCCGGTCACGTCGTGCCCGTCGAGTTCGATCATGCCCTTGTCGGGCTTGACCAGGCCGGTGATCATGTAGAAGACCGTGGTCTTGCCGGCGCCATTGGGTCCGAGCAGGCCGACGGCCTCGCCGCGCCGCACATTGAGGCTTACGTCCTCCACCACCCGGCGGGCCTTGTATGATTTTCCCAGATGGTGAACGTTGAGCATGCCGTCGCCGATCGATCCCTTGTTCGTGCCGGCCGCGACAGGTCGCGGCCGATGAATTTTTCGCGCTGGTCCGGCGGTCAGCGGTCGCCCGCGTTTTTCGCGGCGGGCTTGGGCCCGGCCGGCTTGGGCGCGGCCGGCTTGGCGTTCTGGTCGCCCGGAATGATCAGGCTGCGCACGCGCCCGCTGGAGGAGACGACGGCCTGGCCGCTCGTCAGGTCATAGACCAGCTTGTCGCCGCGCGTCACATTCTCGCCTTGGGACAAGGCGACATGGCCGATCAGGTAGAACTTGTTCTCCGGCTTGTCGTAGACCAAAGCGTCGCCGGTGCCCACCTGATCTTTCTGCGTGATGGCGATCGGCCCCTTGCCTTCCATGCGCCGGACCTGCGACCCGCCCGGCCCGGTGCTCGCGGCGCCGCCAGCGCTGCTTGTGGCGGCCGCGCCGCCCTTCTTTTCCAGCAAAATGGTGAGGACGGTGGCGTTGAGGCGCGAGTCGCCCTGCACCGCCACGACATTGCCGGTGTAGATGAGCTTCTGCTGCTTGTCGAAATAATCGAGCTTGTCGGCGGCGATGTTGATCGGCTCGTGGCTGTCGGAGCCCGGCAGCAACGACGGCCCCTGGGCGGCGGCGGGCGCGGTCGCCGGCGCCGCCACTGCGGCTTGCGGCTTTTTCGTCGCCCTCTTGCGATGCGCCGGCTGCGCCAGGGCTGCGGCGGAGAAGCCGGTCATGCCGGCGCAGACCAAGGTCAAGGCCAGCGCTGCGGGTGCGAACAAACGTGACAAGGCGCGCTCCAATTTTCAGTTGTCGTTGCGCAGCGCCGTGGCCGCTCCGTTGTCCGCCGCCTGCTTGAACTGCGACTGGACATTGCCGATGAAGGTGATCTGGGCGCCGTTGTCGGCCATGGTCATCTTGTTCGAACTGACCCAGCCGCCGTCGAAAGTCAGGCGCACCGGGTCTTTTGAGCTGAGGGCGCTGGTTTTGAAATTCATCGAGGCCGTTTGCATCGTCAGGTCGAAATTGACGCCCTTGATGCGGACATTGCCGCTCAGGTCGAGCGACTGGGTGACCGAATCGTAGAGGCCGTGGTCGCCCAGCACGCGGGTCTCGCCGTCATCGGACAAATGCAGTCGGGCGTCGAGACGGGTGAGATCGGTGCGGTTGGGATTATGCGGGTTCTGCACGCCCGTATCGGCGGTGACCTCGTAGGGGCGCCCGTCCCGGCGCACGCCGGTCAGCTTGGGATGCTCCATCGTCACCTTGTCGCCGCTGATGCCGATGCTCGAGAGCGAGAAATGCGCGTCGCCGACGTCAATCGTGCGAAAATAGGAAAACCACACCACGCCGACGCTCAAAAGCGCCGCGCCGCCGAGAATCAGCCGCCGCAGCCATTTGACGCGGGCGCTGTGCCTGGCGGCCGACCTGAAGGCGCGGCTGCGGCCGGGAACGGCGCGCGAAAACCTGGCCTGGGACGGGTCATCGCCGTCAGCCCGCATGAGTGCGCCTTGCGCCTGCATGAGTGCGCCTTGCGCCTGCATGAGTCCGCCTTGCGCCAGGGAGCGGCCCGCATCCATCAAAGCTGCCCTTTGCCAGGTCCACTATCTTTCCTTACCAAGAGACGGGGACGTGTGTCGTGCGAAACCATACGACGCGAAACCTTCCGCAATTCTGCTCGCCTCCGCCCGTTCCTCGCGCCGAGCGCAAGCCGAGCCGGGACATAATGCCATACAGCGGCAAAAAAACGGCCGCCGTCAGATATGCGCGAAAATATCCGTTTCCGGCCAGCCCAGCAAATCGAGCTCCGCTCGGGTCGGCAGGAAGGCGAAACATTCGTCCGCGACATGGACGCGGTTTTCGCGCGCCAGCATGACGTCGAGCTTTTGCCGCAGGGCGTGCAAATGCAGGACGTCGGAGGCGGCGTAGGCGAGCTGCGGCTCGCTCAGCGTCTCCGCCCCCCAGTCGGAGGATTGCTGCTGCTTGGAGATTTCGACGCCGAGCAATTCCCGCACCAGGTCTTTCAGTCCGTGGCGGTCGGTATAGGTGCGGGTCAGTTTCGAGGCGATCTTGGTGCAATAGACCGGGCTGACGCGGACGCCGAAGGTCTTTTGCAGGATAGCCAGGTCGAACCGGGCGAAATGAAAGATTTTGGTGACCTTGGGATCGGCGAGCAGCCGGGCCAGGTTCGGCGCCGCCGTCTGACCCCGCGCGATCTGCACCAGATCGGCGTCGCCGTCACCGGTCGAAATCTGCACGAGGCAAAGCCGGTCGCGATGCGGATTGAGGCCAAGCGTTTCGGTATCGATGGCGACGCTGTCGCCGGGGCGGTAATCGTCGGGGAGGTCGCCCCGGTGCAAACGAATGGTCATGATTTTTCCCGTGAACTCGGGCCTTGGCGTATCACCGGCGCGGCGCGGCGGCAAGCGCCCGTCTCCTTCAGCTCGCTGGTCGAAAAAGCCCTTTAGTCCTCGGTCGGCCTGCCGCGGAAGGTCTTGACGGCGCCGCGCTGCTTCTTGCCGTCGAGCCGCCGGAGCTTCGAGGCGAACGTCGGCCGCGTGGCGCGGCGCGGCGGCGCAGGCGGCCGGGCCGCTTCGCGGATCAGCTCCAGGAGCTTTTCCAGCGCATCGGCGCGGTTTCGCTCCTGGGTGCGAAACCGCCGCGCCGCGATGACGATCTCGCCATTGTTCGCCAAGCGCTTTCCAGCCAGAACAATCAGCCTTTCGCGCACCGGCTCGGGCAAATTCGGCGAATTGCGGACATTGAAGCGCAGTTGGACCGCGGTCTCGACTTTTTGTACATTCTGGCCGCCGGGACCGGAGGCGCGGATGAAATCCTCGTGCAATTCCGATTCATCCAGCGCGATTTTGCGCGTCACCTCGATCATCCCGCTCCCCGCCTAAAACCGACGCTCGTGAAATAACGGCTTTCGGCTCGATTTACGCGCGGGTGTTGCCGATTGTCCACAGTCGCGCGTCAAACTTTGGTTAAGATGACACCTGAACGATCCGGAGTCTTTTTTCGAGCTTGAGTTTTTCAAGGCCATGACCAGCAGCAACGCCGACCAAGCCGCCGCCGACGCCGCCGACCTCCTGCTGCGGATCGGCCTTGTCGTGGCTTTCGTGGCCGCGCCGGTGATGCTTTTGCTCTCGCAACGCTCGATCTTCATCCTGGCGCCGATCGGCGGCGCGCTGATCCTCGCCGGCGGCCTGCTGCTCGCGCCGCGCCCGTCGACCCGCGAAATCCTGGGCTTTTTCGCCAGCCGCGCCGGGCTGGCGTCGCTCTTCCTCGGCTTCTGGGCGCTTGTCTCGCTGCTTTGGACGCCCTTTCCGGCGGAGGCCGCGCCGCGCCTGCTCAAGATCATTTCGACCTTCCTGTGCGTGCTGCCGGTCGCCGCCGCCCTGCCGCAACGCAGCAAGGCCGCCAATCTCTATCTCCTGCCGCTCGGCGTGGTGCTGGCCGCCTTCGGCGCCATACTCCTCACCACGCCGTTCTCGTCCGATGCGGACGTGGTCACGGACAATTCTACTTTGTCGAGCGCCGTGGAGGCCATGCTGCTGCTGCTATGGCCGGCGCTTGCGGCGGCGGCGCTGCGCAATCGGACCACGCTCGCGGTGAGTCTCGCCATTGTCGTGCTGGCGGCGGCGATCGCCGCTCACGTGCCGGCGGCTCTGGCGGCGACGGCGCTGGCGGCGCTGGTCTTTGCCGCTGGCGGCGCCGCGCCCGGCCGGACGGGACGCTGGGTCGGCGCATTGGCGGCCGCCAGTTTCATCTTCGCCCCGATCCTGCCGCTGCTGTTCGGCCCGTTCATCGACGCCGGGGCGCCTTCGGCCCTTCTCGGCCTGAAGATCTGGAACGGCATGATCGAGCAGGATGGCCGGCGCATCATCACCGGGCACGGCTTCAATTTTGTCGGCTCGGGCGCCTGGCGCGGCTACCTGCAAGCGCAGGCGCCGCATTCGATCCTGTTCGAAGTCTGGACCGATCTTGGATTGATCGGCGCGCTCGGCGGCGCCGCGCTGATCTATCTGTGCTACGAACAAGCAGCCGCGCAATCGCCGCGCCTCGCGCCCTATTGGCTCGGCGGCCTGACGTTCGTCGCCGGCATGGGCGTTTTCGGCGGCGCCACGTTGCAGTTGTGGTGGATCACCGCCCTGACGCTGGCGCTGGCCGCGCTGGCCCTCGCCACGCGCGGCGATTACAAGACAGCCAGGCCGACGGCGCCGAAAATGCTGGTTTGAATTTTTTCTCAAACGCGCGGCCTGCTCAGGGCCGCACGTAGGCGAGGACGCTGCGCGCGCTGAAGTTGGAATATTTCACCCGTCGGCCCTGATTGCCCCCAAGGCCGATGACGCCGCGGCCGCCCCATCCGGCGAAGATCGTCACATGATGGCGCATGACCACGAGATCGCCCGGGCGCGGATTGGCGACGCGATGGCCGAGCCTCAACGCATCTATGGCGCGACGTGAATTATTGGCGAGCCGATAGCCAGCCTGGCGCATCCAGACATTGACCGCGTCGCGGCACCAGGGGCCGGCATGGCGGGTGAAATTGCCGCGACCGAGATAACGCTTGGCCACGGCAAGGAGCGGATGCAGTTCGAGCGGCCGGTTTTCCGGGCGGATTTCGCTGATGCGGGGAGCAATGTCCGAAGGGCCGCGCTTGAAATGGCGGACGGCGGCAAACAGGCGGCGCTCGTGATGGCGCCAGCGCCAGTGCGCAAACCAGCGCCCATGCCGGTGGCGCCGGCCCAAAACGTAATGGCGACGCCCGCGCCGGCCGAGGTGACGACGCGGGGAAATGGCTTGCGCTGCGGACGCCATGAACAGTCCGCCTCCATATCCGGCCGCCTTCAAATCGTCAGCCTGTGCCGAAGCGGCGCCAAAAAGACCGAGCGCCAGTATTGCCGTAAGGATGATTTTTTTTAGCATGTTGTTGTCCGCCATAAATTAGGTTGATGGACGCTTACCTGCCCCGTGATTCGCCGTGCGTGCTGAACAGTTGCTTTGACTTGTCTTGCGTATCGCATTGCAATCTCGCTTCCGCGCGAGCGGCTCCTGATCCCTTTCCAGGCGGCGCCACATCGGCTCAAGCACGTCGCGGCTCCAAGCGCCGTGGGGCGCTTTGCTGTTTTCTTTCACTGCTGTTTGAATTCCGGCGCCGTGAGCGTTTGCAGACAGCCGCATCAGCGGCGCCAACACGCAAACCGCTCAATTAGAGCGGATTCGATTTAATCCGGGTCGTATCCCGCGGCAGCAAAGAAATTAGCGCATTCTTGCGGCGTGAAGGCCGGCAGGAGCGCGGCGAATGTCGCCCACAAGCCTTCAACCGTTCGTTCTGCGGCCTTTCGTAGGAGCGCCTTGAGCTTTGAGAATGCGTTCTCGATCGGATTGAAGTCGGGACTGTAGGGCGGCAGATAGAACAACTGTGCGCCAGCCGCTTCGATGGCGGCGCGAATGCCGGGGCGCTTGTGGCTGCCGAGATTGTCCATGATCACGATGTCGCCGGGCGAGAGCGTTGGGACCAGCACCTGATCGACATAGGCCTGGAACCAGACGCCGTTGATGGGTCCGTCGAGCACCATCGGCGCGGTCATTCCCGTCAATCGCAGAGCGCCAATGAACGTCGTCGTTTTCCAGTGACCGTGCGGGATGCTGGCGCGTAGCCGCTCGCCTTTTGGTGCGCGTCCGCACTTGCGCGCCATATTGGTCGATGCCCATGTTTCATCAATGAACACAAGGCGCTGCGGATCGAAGTCCAGCTGCCCGTCGAACCAATCTTCGCGCCGTTTCAAAACGTCGGGACGGCTCTGCTCAGATGCGTGCGCGGTTTTTTTTAAACGTCAGTCCGCAGCGGTCGAGGAAAGTCCATAATGTCGAGCGGGCCACTGTCACGCCCCGTTCCGCCGTCAGGCGCTCCAGAAGTTCGCTGATGGTCATGTCGGGCGTCGCTTCGATCAACCTGATCAGAAACTCGCGATGCGGGTCCAACTTGCTGTGCGGCGGTTGCCCGCGTTTGAGAGCTGCGCGCCCGCCCGTTTCACGAGCGCGACGAACCCAGACGATGGCGGTCGCAACGCCGATCCCAAAATGAGCGGCGGAACCCCGAACTGACTTGCCAGACAACGCGGCGGCGATAACGCGATCACGCAAATCCTGGCTGTAAGACCGGGCCATGGGATGCCTCCCTCGCAATCACGAAGGAAGAATCGCATTCTTAAAGCCGATTGGGAATCCCTCTTTGACTCGGAAAACGGCGAACCCGCTCTAGCCGAGTATAGTTACGATTTTCAGAGCGATTTCAGCGCTCTGTGAGGGATCATCGCATCCAGCCGCGCCACAGCCTGCCGGACACACTCCTCGAGATTATCTTCGTTGCTGGCGACTACCAGATTTATTCTGGACGCGCCCTGCGGATATTGCGATCACAGGACAGTGTGAGCGGGTGCAATATACGGCCGCATTCTCCAAACATGTCAATTCGTAATCTCGAAACATAAGGGATATATAAGAAAATAATACGTCAAATATACGCACTCATACGTATATTGACGTAGCTTAAACGCAGAGACCCAGCCAGACTATTGTACTATGACTATGCGGAAGCGACCGGACGCCCCTTGTCGTCGACGATCCGCTCACCGTTCTCCTTGAAGAACTCGCCGCGTTGTGGCGGCAGCAGCCCGAGCACCGTTTCCTGCGGGCGGCACAGGCGAACCCCCTTGGGGCTGACCACCAGCGGCCGCTCGATCAGCACCGGATGTTTGGCCACCGCCGCGAAAATCGCGTCGTCGTCGAGCGCCGGATTGTCGAGGCCGAGCTCGGCGTAGGGCGGGGCCTTCCTGCGCAGGATGTCGCGGACCTTCAGGCCTGCTCGGGCGAGCAGGTTTTCGAGCAGCGCCCGGCTCGGCGGGCACTTGAGATATTCGACGACATGCGGTTCGATGCCGGAATTGCGGATCAGCCCCAGCACATTGCGCGACGTGCCGCAGGCGGGATTATGGTAGATGATGACGTCGAAAGCGCCGGCCATGATGTCCCTCTCCTGTTATCCGCCGATTTCCTCGCGGAGAATCTCCAGCTCCAGCCATTGATCCTCGGCTGAAGCAAGCTCTGCATCGGTCCTGGCCAGCAGCGCCGTCGCGTCATTGAAACGTTTCGGATCGCGCGCGTAAAGCTCGTGATCGTCAAGGATTTCATGCAGCTTGGCCGCCGTCGCCCGCAGTTTTGCGATGGTCGCGGGCAGGTTTTCCAGGGCGTGCCTTTCCTTGAAGCTCAGGCGGCGCTTCGCCTCCGGGCGCGGCGCCGCCGGCGGGGCCTCGGCGGACGGCTTCTTTTCCGCCGGTTTGGCTTTCGCCGTCGGCGAAAGCCCGAAACCGCGCTGGCTCAGCATGTCGGTATAGCCGCCGGCATATTCAATCCAGCGCGCCTCGCCTTCCGACACCAGCACGGAGCCGGCGACGCGATCGAGGAAATCGCGGTCATGGCTGACCAGCAGGATGGTGCCGGGATAATCGGCGAGCATTTCCTGCAGCAGATCGAGCGTCTCCAGGTCAAGATCGTTGGTCGGCTCGTCGAGCACCAGGAAATTCGACGGCAGCGACAAGGCCCGCGCCAGCAACAGCCGCGCCCGCTCGCCGCCCGAAAGCTTGCCTGTCGGCGTGCGCGCCTGCTCCGGCGGGAACAAAAAATCCTTCATGTAGCCGATGACGTGCTTGCGCTCGCCGTTGATCTCGACCCAGTCGCTGCCGCCGCCGGTCAGCGTGTCGGCGAGCGTCGCATTGGGATCGAGCGCGGCGCGGCGCTGGTCGAGCGTCGCCATCTGCAAATTGGTCCCGAGCCGCACATTGCCCGCGTCCGGCGGCAATTCGCCGGTCAGGAGATTGATCAGCGTGGTCTTGCCGGCGCCGTTCGGCCCGACCAGCGCCAGCCGATCCCCACGCAGGATTCGCAGCGACAGGTTTTTCACGATTTCGCGGTCGCCATAGCTTTTGGCGACATTTTCCGCCTCGACCACCAGCCGGCCCGACACCTTGCCCTCGGCGACCGAAATTTTCACCTCGCCGACCGACTTTTTCGCCTCGCGGCGCTGGGCGCGCAGCTCCGTCAAACCCGCCATGCGCCGGACATTGCGTTTCCGCCTGGCGGTGACGCCGTAGCGCACCCAATGTTCTTCCGCGACGATCTTGCGGTCGAGCTTTTGCGCGTCGCGCTCCTCCTGTTCGAGCTGCGCGTCGCGCCAGGCCTCGAATTCGCCAAAACCGCGATCGAGCCGCCGCGTCACGCCGCGGTCGAGCCAGATCGTCACGCGCGAGAGATTCTGCAGGAAGCGCCGGTCATGGCTGATCAGCACCAAAGCCGAGCGCAGGCTCTGCAATTCGCTTTCCAGCCATTCGATCGCCGGCAGGTCGAGATGGTTGGTCGGCTCGTCGAGCAGCAAAATATCGGGCTCGGGCGCGAGCGCGCGGGCGAGCGCGGCGCGGCGACTCTCGCCGCCGGAAAGATTCTCCGGCTTTTCCAGTCCGGTCAGGCCCAGCTGGTCGAGCAGGTAGCGGGCGCGGTAATCGTCGTCGCCCGGCGCGAGCCCGCTCGCCACATAATCATGCACGTCGGCGTGGCCGGCGATGTCGGGCTCCTGCGGCAGGTAGCGCACCGTCGCGTCGGGCTGCAGGAAGCGCAGGCCGTGGTCGGCCTCGATCTGGCTGGCGGCGATTTTCAGCAGCGTCGACTTGCCGGAGCCGTTGCGCCCGACGAGGCACAGCCGGTCGCCGCGCTCGACGGAAAGGTCGGCGGATTCGATCAGCGGCTTGCCGCCGAGGGTGAGGCCTGCGCCTTGCAGAACGAGAATGGGAGGAGCCATGCGCGCATCAAGCTCAAATTTTGATCTATCGCAAGCGCCAACGCCGCCGCGTCGCAAAAAGCTGTTGTTTTCCCGCGACGCAAGGTAATTTCGCCGGGATTGTTCCGGAATCGGGGTTTTCCATGGATCGCACCGCCGTCGCCGCCGCCTTTGCCGCGCTCGAAGCCCATCGCGTCGAAATCGCCTCTCAGCGTGCGATCGACTTTTTTACCGCCGATCCCCGCCGTTTCGAGACTTTTTCCGCTGGGCTCGACGACCTCACCTATGACTATTCCAAAAATCGCCTGACCAGGGCGACGCTCGGCCATCTGTTCGACCTCGCCCGCGCCGCGCGCGTCGAGGAGCGGCGCGCCGCGCTGTTTTCCGGCGAAAAGGTCAATGTCACCGAGGACCGCCCGGCCCTGCACATGGCCTTGCGCAATTTTTCCGGCCGGCCGATCCTCGTCGACGGCGCCGACGTCATGCCCGCCGTCATCGCCGAGCGCGAAAAGGTCGCGGCCTTCGCCAACGCCATCCGGGACCAGCGGATTTGCGGCGCGCGCGGCGACAGCTTCACCGATGTCGTCAACATCGGCATTGGCGGCTCCGATCTCGGTCCGGCCATGGCGGCCCGCGCGCTTTCGCCCTTTGGCCGGCCTGACCTCAAGGCGCATTTCGTTTCCAATGTCGATGGCGCCGACATCGCCGATGTGCTCGGCGGGCTCGATCCGCGCCGCACCCTGATCATCGTATCCTCGAAAACCTTCACCACCCAGGAGACGATGACCAACGCCGCCAGCGCCCGCGCCTGGATCGCGGAAGCTTTGGGCGAAGCCGCAGTCGGCGACCATTTCGCCGCCGTCTCGACCAAACTCGACAAGGTCGCCGCCTTCGGCATCCAGCCCGACCGGGTGTTCGGCTTCTGGGACTGGGTCGGTGGGCGCTATTCCATGTGGACCGCCATCAGCCTCAGCCTGTGCATCGCCATCGGCCCGCAAAATTTCCAAGAATTCCTGCGCGGCGGTTTTGATGTGGACGAGCATTTCCAGGCCGCGCCGCTGTCGCACAATATCCCTGTCCTGATGGCGCTGGTCGGCGTCTGGCACCGCAATGTCTGGGGTTTCTCCACCCAGGCGGTCATTCCCTATGACCAGCGGCTCGGCCGCTTTCCCGCCTATCTGCAGCAGCT
Source organism: uncultured Alphaproteobacteria bacterium (assembly GCA_963828185.1). Classification (GTDB taxonomy): domain Bacteria; phylum Pseudomonadota; class Alphaproteobacteria; order Rhizobiales; family Beijerinckiaceae; genus Rhodoblastus. The sequence goes on from CAWHDV010000002.1 coordinate 869,635, forward strand.
CGACATGGAATTGGACGGCAAGAGCGTGATGCGCGACGGAACGCCCGCCCCGCGCGCCACCGGGCCGATCGTGTTCGGCGAGCCCGGCACCAACAGCCAGCACGCCTTCTTCCAGTTGCTGCATCAGGGCACCGAAGTCGTCCCGGTCGATTTCCTGATTGCCGCGCAGCCGACCGACGCCGACCCGCATCACCATGCGCTGCTGTTCGCCAATTGCCTCGCCCAGAGCGAGGCTCTTTTGCGCGGACGTTCGGAGAGAGAAGTGCGCGAAATTTTGCACGCGCAAGGATTGAGCGCGGAAAAGATCAACGCGCTCGCGCCGCACAAGGTTTTTTCCGGCGACCGGCCTTCGTCGACATTCCTCTACAAATCGCTGACGCCGCGCGCTCTCGGCCGCCTGGTCGCGCTCTATGAGCACAAGGTGTTCGTGCAATCGGTGATCTGGGACATCAACCCGTTCGATCAATGGGGCGTGGAGCTCGGCAAGGAATTGTGCAACCGCCTGGTTCCGCTGGTGGAGGACGCGAGCGCCGATCTGTCGCAACTCGACGGCTCGACCGCGGGGCTGATTTCCGCGCGGCGGGGTTTGGCGGCAGGGTGAGAGACGCGGGGGGCGTCAGGCGCCGGAGATTCGGCGCGATTTTAATGAGGCGTGGATGATCAGGGCCGCAAGCGACAGCAGAGAAGGCCTGGCCGCGGATCGGCGGCGGGCCTTGCTAGCGTTCGGCCAGGCCGTTGCAAGTAAAGACGCGATCGAAATCGCCCAGGCGGCGACGGGCCTGGAAAAAGTCGTCGCTGCCGACGCCGGGGATATCCAATCCCTGTTTCAACTGGGCGTCCTGCGCGTCCTGCAAGGCGGCTACGAAGACGCCTTGCGGCATTTTACGCGCGTCGCCGGCGCCCTGCCCCGAGAAACTGTCGTTCGCGCGAATTTGGCCGCGGTCGCCGTGGTTCTGGAGCGTTACGAGGAGGCTGTCGCCTGGTGTGACGAATCCCTGGCGCTCGCGCCGAACTCGGCGAAAGTCTTGACCATCCGCGGCAACGCCCTGATGGCCCTGCGCCGCTTCGAAGACGCGGCGACGAGTTTCAAGCGGGCGCTGTCGCTCGATCCCGATTACCTGGAAGCCCTGGTCAATTGTGGCGCCGCGCTGCGGGAGTCGCGGCGCTTCGGCGAGGCGCTGGAGGCCTTGGACAAGGCGCAAAGCCTTGGCGCCGATTCCGCGCAGGCGCTTTGCGTCCGCGGCGCCGTCCTGCTGGATCTCGAACGTCCCGACGAGGCGCTGCTTTCGCTGGACAAGGCCGTCGCCTTGGCGCCCAACGACCTCGCTGCGCTCGGTAATCGCGCATTGGCGCTGAAAACGCTGAACCGGCCGGAAAACGCTCTGCTGGCGTGCGACGCGGCCCTGTCCGTCGACCCGGCGCACCCGGCCACATGGCTGACTCGCGGCGGCGCGCTCGCCGATCTCGGGCGCATCGACGAGGCGCTGTCGAGCTATGACAAAGGGCTCGCTCTAGCTCCCCAGGACGCCGCGGGACTTGCGGACAAGGGACTTTTACTTTCGGAAATCGGGCGCTTCGAAGAGGCCGCCGTCCTGCTTCGAGAAGCCGTGGCCCTTGCTCCGAAGCGCGCCAAACTGTTCTACAATCTGGCCCAGATCGAGAATTTGGCGCTGGACGACGCCGCGGTCGTCGCGGCGGTGGCTCAGACACGCGATATCCCGTCGCTCGGCGCGGTGGACCAGGTCTTGCTGCATTACGCATTGGCCAAGGTTTATGAAGACAATGGCCAATGGGAGCCGGGATTTCGGCATGCGAAAGCCGGGGCCGCCGTGAAGCGCGGCCTCATTGTTTATGACGAGGCGGCGACGCTCGACGAGATGGCGCAAACGGAGCGGCTGTTCGACGAGCGACTCGCGCCGCGATTGAGGGGAAACGGCGACGAGTCGCTTGAGCCGATCTTCATCGTCGGCATGCCGCGAAGCGGCAGCACTTTGGTGGAGCAAATCCTGTCGAGCCTCGCAGGGGTCTGCGGTCTTGGCGAAATCGACGCGTTCGGCAGGGCGATGGGCGAGGGCGCGGCGGCTCGCCCGGGCCAACCCGGCGTCCCGGAATTTGTCAAATCCCTGTCTCGAGACGACGTCAGGCGCATCGGGGAGGCTTACGCCCGCAATGTGCGGCGATCGGCCCCGCCGAGCAGTCGCACGGTCGACAAGATGCTCGACAATTTTCGCTACCTCGGCTTGATCGTCGCCGCCTTGCCGCGAGCCCGGATCATCGCAATTCGTCGCGACCCCATCGAAACCTGCCTGTCCTGTTTCTCCAGGCTGTTCAGCGCCGGCGTCGCCTATTCTTACGATCTCGGCGAACTCGGCCGTTATTATCGGGCTCATGAAAAGCTCATGGACCACTGGCGGGCGACTTTACCGGACGCTTCGCTGCTTACCGTCGATTACCGGTCCGTCGTTTCCGACCTGGCAGGCGAAAGCAGGCGCATGGCTGCTTTTTGCGGCATGGACTGGGATCCTCGCTGTCTCGAATTCCACAAGACCGCAAGGCAGGTGCGGACGGCCAGCAGAATGCAGGTCCGGCAACCCTTGTTCGATGGCTCGCATCGACGTGGCGACGCCCTGGCTCCGCATCTCCAGCCCTTGCTAACGGCTCTTCGCGCCGGCGATTGACGGCTTTATGGAGCTTTTCGCCTTCACCGAAGCGGAAATTGTTCAAATACGGCGTTGAGCGGCGCCGGGCATCGAGTATTCTCGAGCGCCAGAGGAGGCGCCCATGCAGACACATCTCGTTCTTACCGTCATCGGCCGCGACCGGCCGGGCCTGGTGAGCGCGGTTTCCGAGACCATCGCCGCAGGCGGCGGCAATTGGCTCGATACGCGCATGGCCAGCCTTTCCGGCCAGTTCGCTGGCATGCTGCTGGTCGCCATCGCGCCGGAAAAGGCGGACGCGCTCGTCGCATCGCTGGGTAAACTGGAAGCGCAGGGACTGCGCTTCATCATCGCCAAGAGCGACGAAGAAACGCCGACCGCCGGCCACACCTTGCTGCTTGAACTGATCGGACTCGACCGTCCCGGCATCATCCGCGACATATCGCACGTCCTCGCCGACCTCAACGTCAGCATCGTCGAACTCGAAAGCGAGCGCGTCAGCGGATCGTTTTCCGGGCAGGCCATGTTCAAGGCCAAGGCGCGGCTGACGCTGCCGGACGGCCTCGATGTCGATGACCTGCGCCGCTCCCTCGAAGCGCTGGCCCACGAACTGATGGTCGACCTCGCGCTCGCAGACGCTTCACCGCTGGCGGTCGCGTAAACCGACCGCCCTCAGCCCTTCTTGTTCTTGGCTTCGAGTTCCGCCTTGAGCGCCGCGAGCTTGGCGAAGGGCGAATCCGGGTCCGCCACTTTTTCGCGGCGCGGCTTTTCCGTGAAGGCGCGCGGCTCGCCGCCGCGCTGGTCGTCGCGCTTTCTGTTGGCGTCGAATTTGATGTCGAATTTTCTCGGCTCGCGCTTGCCCTCGAAGCGCGGCTTGCCGCCTTCCGCCCGGCCTTCGCCGCCGCGCGGACGCTCGAAACGCCGATGCTCGGTCTGGCCGCCCGTCTCGTGCGGCGCGGAAGCCTGACCTTGGCTCTGCCCTTCGGCTGCTGGCGCGTTTTGTGACCGACGCGGCCCGTGGCGGCGCGGCTGATGCTCCTGCCCGCGTTCCTGCCCAGCGCGATCCTGCCCAGCGCGATCTTGCCCACCGCGATCTTGCCCGCCGCGCTCGCGCCCGCGGCCATGCTGATGGCGCTGCGGCCGCCAGACTTCGATCAGAACCGGCTCAGCCGGCGCTGCTTCTTCCGTCGCAGCTCGCTCCGACGCGGTTTCGCTGGCCGCTTCGGTTGGCGTTGGCGTGACCTCCGCCGGCGCCGCCGGTTCCTCCGTTGTTTCTTCCACGGCGGGCGCCTCAACGGCTTCCGCCTCGGCCGCAGGCGCTTCTTGCTCCTCGGCAGGCGCTTCCTGCTCCGCCGCAGGCGCTTCTGGCGCGGCTTCGACTTCCGCTTGGAGCTCTGCGGCCGTTGCGGCGGCGGTCTCCACCGCATCTTCGCCTGGCGCTTCCGTTGCGCCTTCCGCCGCAGGCGCCTCGGACGCCTCCCCGGCGGGCGCGGCCGTTTCCGCCGTCGCCGGCTTGAGAGGCGCCATCGACGCCTTGGGCAAGAGCGGCACGGTGATGGCCGGACCGGCGCGCTGTTCGCCGGCGTAGCCCAGCGACTTCAAGATGCTGGCGAAACTTTCGCCTGAACAGCCGGCGAGCGAGGTCATCGCCACCGTGACGACAAAACCTTCGCCATCGGCGGCGCCGGCCGGCGGCTCGCCGGGGGTGACGCCGGGACGATAGGCGATGGCCGGGCGAATGAGGTCCGCGAGGCGCTCCAGAATATCGACGCGCACGGCGCGCTCGCCGCAGACGCGAAAACCGGCGGCGCGGTAGAGGCCGCGATTGACTTCGGCGTCGGCGGCGAACGAGGTGCGGCCGGACGAGGCGAGATGCGCCACTTCGTCGATGCCCTTCACCGTCTCCAACCCGCCGTGCTTCAGCGCCCACAGTTGCGCGGCCAATGCGCGCGGGGCCGGCTTGAGCAAGCCGGGCAGATAAAGATGGTAGGCGCCGAAACGCACGCCCAGTTTCCGCAACGCGCCGCGCGCCTCCTGCGGCAGGGTCTTCATTTCCTCGGCGACGCGCGAACGCTCGAGCACCCCGAGCAATTCGCCGATCTGGAAGGCGATGCCGCGCGCGACGCCTTCGAGACCTTCGCCGGCCTCGAGTTCGTCGAGCGCGCCGAGCAGCTTTTTCACATGCTGCGCCAGCCACAAATCGAGCCGCGCCTGCGCCATCTCCAGCTGCGGGCCGGTCAAAAACTCGTCGGCGATGAGCTTTACACGGGGCTTTAGAAGATGATCGCCCGCGGCGATGCGGCCGACGGGCTCGCCGAGCCAGCGGACCAGCCCGTCATTGGCGAGCACGAAGGCCTCGTCCACCGCCTCATGCACCCGCTTGGCCCGCGCCTCGATCTCGCTCGCCAGCGCCTTTTGCGCCGCCGCGTTGAGCGTCTTGGCTTCCTCGCCGGCGGCTTGCGGATCGGGCGTGAAACAAAATCCCGTGAGCGAGCCGACGTGATGACCCTCGACCATGACCTGGCCCGTCGATGTGACTTCGGCTTCCAACATTGCGTTCTCTCTCAGTCGGCGCATCAGCACGCTGGCGCGCCGGTCGACAAATCTCTGGGTCAGGCGCGCGTGCAAAGCGTCGGACAGACTGTCCTCTACCTGACGAGCGACGCCCTGCCAATGCTCAGGATCGATCAACCAGTCGGATCGGTTGGCGATAAACGCGCAAGTGCGCACCTGGCTGATGCGCGCCGACAGCGCGTCGATGTCGCCATCGGTCCGGTCGAGGCTGGCGATCTGGCGGGCGATCCAATCGTCGGGAATGCGCCCGGCGCGTACGATATAGCCATAGACGGTCAGCACAAGATCGGCGTGAGCGGCCGGGGAAGTCTTGCGATAATCGGGAATTTGGCAAACGTCCCACAGCCTTTCAATGTCGGCGCGGGTTTTTGTATTGCGCCGAACATTCTCGTCACGCATCGCCAATTCGAGCGCCCGCTGGTCCTCGGCGACCGGCGCGCGGGTCAGTCCCGGCGCGTCGGGAAGAACATCCAGCGACGCCGAGAGATTTTCCAGGCTTGAAAATTCCAGCGCGGCGTTGCGCCATTGCAACATGGCGACGGGATCGAAGGCGTGCGCCTCGATCATCTGGGCCAGTTCCTCGTCGAACGGCGGACACCGGCCGGTGGAGCCGAACGAGCCATCCCGCGTATGGCGCCCGGCGCGGCCGGCGATCTGGCCGAATTCCGCCGGATTGAGGCGGCGATATTGAAAACCGTCGAATTTTCGGTCGGAGGCGAAGGCGACATGATCGACGTCGAGGTTGAGCCCCATGCCGATGGCGTCGGTGGCGACGATATAATCGACGTCGCCATTCTGGTAGAGATCGATCTGGGCGTTGCGGGTGCGCGGGCTGAGCGCGCCCAAAACCACGGCGGCGCCGCCGCGCTGCCGCCTGATCCATTCGGCGATGGCGTAAACATCCTCGGCGCGAAAGGCGACAATGGCGCTGCGGCGCGGCAGCCGCGCGATCTTCCGATCGCCGGCGAAAGTCAGCTGCGACAGGCGCGGCCGCGAATGCACGCGCAGGCCTGGAAGCAGCTTTTGCAGCACGTCCTGCATCGTCGCCGCGCCGATCAGCAGGGTTTCCTCGGTCCCGCGCCGGTTGAGGATGCGGTCGGTGAAGACGTGGCCGCGGTCAAAACTCGCCGCGAGCTGGATTTCGTCGATGGCGACGAAAGGCAGGTTGATGTCGCGCGGCATGGCTTCGACGGTGGAAACCCAATAGCGCGCGCGAGCCGGTTTGATCTTCTCCTCGCCGGTGATCAGCGCCACGGCTTCGGCGCCGACCTTGGCCACGACGCGATTATAGACTTCGCGCGCCAGCAGCCGCAGCGGCAGGCCGATCATTCCCGCCCGGTGGCTCAGCATCCGCTCGATGGCCAAATGGGTCTTGCCGGTGTTGGTCGGTCCGAGGATGGCGGCGACGTTGCTCCTCGTCTCCGCGTTCCGCCTTTCCGCGGGACGCTCGGGCGCCCACGGGTTGATCATCGAAGCCATTATGGCCTGCTCTCCCAACGGAAAATGAACCCGCCGTTTCGTTTCAGCACAATCAAACCACCTGGGCCTTTTCGCAAGGCTTTGGCTTTTCCCTGAAAATCCCGTGACTTGCGGTCTTCCTGCTGCGCCCGGAGCGGCGCTCGGCCCTTACCCGCGTTAAGATTCCGAACTTTGCGCGAACAAATCGCGCCCAAATCGCTGACTGTTGCTGAATCCGTTTTTGTTCGCCCCATATGTCGTTCATGAAACGCGCGAAGGCGCCAAAGGTTAAATCGAGCGATTTAAAATTGTTCCGCTGAAGTACGCGGCCACGGACTCCGAAGGGCGCGATTGTCAACAGGCCCTGGATGTTCGGACTTACGGCTTGAACCGCAGTTCCGACGCCTGGATTACCGCAGTCCCGGCCATGGTCATCAGCGAGACGCGATAGGGAACGACCAGCCGCTGGTGCGGAACGGGCGCCAGCCACACGTCCATCTCCCTGTTTTCCGCCATGAACTTCGTCGCCTTGTTGTTCTTGTGGCCGGCGATCGGGATATAGCGCGCCGAGCAGATCGTCACGGGGCCGACGTAGCCGGGCGTCCTGATCTGCTTGACGCCGACATAGGCGAGGGTGACGTCGAAGCGCGTATAGCCGTCGAACACGGGGACCCGGCGATTGCAGGCGCCCGGCCCGACGGGTTCGCCGCCATCGTGCACCGGCATGATGAAAGCCGAGAGCGGGTCGAGGATATCGCGCTTGCTCGCCGCGGTCAGCGGCACGCGTTCGGGATTCTTGTAATCGTCCCATTCCGGATAATATTGAATTTCCCGCACTGTGCCGGCGTTCATCGCCATGCGCAGCGTCCGGGTCTCGCGGGTGTTGGAGGCCGTCGTGGCGTAGGCGAAGGGCTCGATGGCCCCGCCTTGATAAGCTCCCGACGAGGCCAGCGCCATTTTCAGGTTGGACACCAGGGCGGCGATGCCGGTCAGCCGCACATTGAGATCGACGCGATAGGTCTTGGACTCGATGGCGCTATTGGCGACCGCGACGCCGATCGGCAGGCCGATCAGCGAGACGCGGTAGCTGGCGTGCACGGTCTCGGCCCGGGCCCCGATGGGGCCGGCGAAACCCGCCGCCGCGAGCGCCGCCGCGAAGCAGGAAGATTTGCAAAACGACAAGGACTTCATTCCAGCGCGGCCTTTTCGACTGCCGCGCCGGGCGCGAACTCGCAATGTGACGGGAAGCACTCATGCTTACCAATTCCTACCCATAGATGGTTAATATAATGGCGCCCGAATGGCGCGCTAAAAAGTCTTTGGCTTTTTCCCCTTGCCGCGTTCGCGAGGCGCCGCTATAAGGCGGGCCTCCAGGGCGTGGCGATTCAAATTCGCCCAAATGTCGGAGTGTAGCGCAGCCTGGTAGCGCACCTCGTTCGGGACGAGGGGGTCGTAGGTTCGAATCCTATCACTCCGACCATTTTTCTTCTTGCAAGATCCGGATTGGCGGATTTTTCGCAGGCGCGGAAAATCAGCCCGCCGCCGCCGTGGAGGCGGTCTGCCGGGCCGGTTTAGCCCAAAACCTCACGGATTGACGAAGAAAGCCGGGATCGGCGCCCCGTCCTTGATTCGCGCGATCATCGTGTCGGCCGCCGCGAGCGCCTCCGCGATCGTCACGTCCATGTCGAGATAGCGGTAGGAGCCGAGCCGCCCGACGAAGCTGACGCCTTTGGTCGCGCGCGCCCGCTCGACATATTTGTTCAGCATGGCCTCCTCATCCGTCTGGCGGATCGGATAATAGGGAATGTCGGCCGGACCGCAGAAGCGGCTGAATTCGCGATAGCAGATCGTGCCGTCGAACTTGTGCTTTTCCCAGGGCGCGAAATGCTTGTGCTCGGTGATGCGGGTGAAGGGAACGTCCTCGTCGCAATAATTGAGCACCGCCGTGCCCTGGAAATCGCCCTTGCCGCGAAGCACCTCGAAATCGAGGGTGCGATAGCCGAGCCGGCCATAGTCATGGTTGAAATAGCGGTCGATCGGGCCGCTGTAGATCACATGGGCGAAGGTTTCCGACAGATCCTCGAACCGCGCTCCGAGACGCAGTTCGAGATTGGGCGCATCGAGAATGGCGGCGACCACTTCCGTATAGCCATTCCTCGGCATGGCCTGGTGCGGATGGGCGAAATAGCTGTCGTCGTAATTGAAGCGCAGCGGCAGGCGCTTGAGGATCGACGCCGGCAACTGCTTCGGGTCGAGGCCCCATTGCTTGCGGGTATAGCCGCGGAAAAACGCCTGATAGAGCTCCGGGCCGATCATGCTCAGCGCCTGCTCCTCGAAATTTTTCGGATCGTCGATCTTTTGCGACTTTTCGGCGATGAAGGCGCGGGCCGCGTCGGGCCCCAAAACCGTGCCGAAGAACTGGTTGATGGTCAGCAGATTGACCGGCAGCGAATAGACCTTTCCGCCGGCAACCGCCTGGACGCGATGCAGGTAAGGCGCCCATTCGCCGAATTTTCGCACATAGGTCCATACGCGCTCGTCGGCGGTGTGGAAAATATGCGGCCCGTAGAGATGGGTCATGACGCCGGTCTCGGCGTCGCGCTCGGAATGGCAATTGCCGGCGACGCTCTTGCGCTCGTCGATGACGAGAACCTTGTGGCCGGCCTCAGCCAGCGCCCGCCCGATAACCGCGCCGGAAAAACCGGCCCCGACGATGCAATATCTCATGAGGTTTCATCCAGCTGACCGATTGCAGCCGATTATACGAACGTCGCCGCCGCGACAAGCGGCGTTTCCCGATGCGGCGATGGATACGTCAGACCGAACGCCGACTGAAAAACCGCTTGATCCTCCGCACAAAGCGTCGGCTGTCCTTCGCCCTGAGGCGCGCGACCTCGCGAGCGAGAGCATCCCGCTGAGAAACAAGGTCGTCGCGCTGCGCGGAGAGGGCGTCGCGCTGGGTAACAAGCTCGTCGCGCTGCGTGAAAAGGGCGTCGCGCTGGGTGACAAGCTCGTCGCGCTGGGTGACAAGCTCGTCGCGCTGCGTCGAAAGAGCGTCGCGCTGGGTGACAAGCTCGTCGCGCTGCGTCGAAAGAGCGTCGCGCTGGGTGACAAGCTCGTCGCGTTGCGTCGAGAGAGCGTCGCGGTCGCCGCGCGAGGATTTCAGCTCCCTTTCGAAATCAGCAAAAACTCCGCCAAAGACGCTCGCCGCCTTGTCGAATTCGCCCTTGACCCTGTCCAGCGCAGTCAGCGCATTGGGACAGCCGGGATCGGACGACAGTGCAATCAATGCGCTGAAAGCATCGCGGACCCATTCGTTCACCTCCGGATGCAGCGCCAAATCGTCGGCGGAAACGACATGATGGCGCAGGTCGGCGGTGAGAAATTTTTCAATCTCCAGGTTCGACCAATCGGTCTGTCGCGGCCAAATGACGCCGGTCTGGTTTGCGACCCTGGCCATGCCCAGACGCCAATCGGCGAGGAAATCGGACCAGTCGAGAATAGCCCTCGGCATCTGGCGCGTGGCCACTTCGGACTCGAGCACATGCCGCAGCCATAACAGGAGCCCCTTGGCGACGGGGAAGCCATCCCTGCGCTGCAGCGACCGGGCGACCTCAAGAGGGGAGCGAATGGGCAGGATCGGCAAGATCGCATAGCCAGAACGAGCGAAAACCCCGGTCCAGAACGGCATCATGCGACAAATGCGCGGGTCTTTGACGACGATGAGCCGGGCGGAGCCGAATTCCTGCTCCAGCGTCGCCACAGCCTCGTCCTGCAATTCACGCGCGTTCCCGTCGGCGAGCCAGACATCGTTGAACGCGCGCCAGTCGTCCCAGGCGCTGCCAGCCGCGGCGAGAATCCTGTCGTCGAGATTCATGACTTTGGCGGATTCGAAAAAGCCAAGCGGATTATCCGGCGCGGGCGGCAGCGCCGTGGCGGGGCCTTTGGCGCCCAGCGCAACGAGCGCCCCCGCCAGGGACGAGGTTCCGCTGCGATGCATTCCCAGCACGACGAGCGCCTGCTTTTGTGCGGAGGCGTCGACTGAAGAGGAACTCGCCACCGATTTATCCTTGTATGCGGCCAACGCTTCCCACACGACGGCGGCTCCCTGCGGTTCAGGTTTGTCATCTTGCCCGATTTATCGGGCGAATCGACCGTTCCAACCGGTGGTGGCGACGCGGAGCTATTGTGTCGCGCATCATATGATCACTGCGCTGGGCGTCCCGTCCGTCGAAAAACTAGCCGATAAGCCTTCCGCATGTCAAAACAGGACTGTATGATCGGCAAGCCCGCAAATTCCTGCAAAGCGCGATTTGGTCGTCCGCCGAGCCGGCCGGATTGAAAATCACTTGAAAGACGCGTCAATTTCCGCGCGTCCAGCCGTAGCGATCTAACTTGCTGTTTTAGCAAGGATTTTTTCGAGCGTGCGGCGACATGATCGCTGCATGCGAATTGAATGGGTTTAATTTTCGCTTGATTGTTGCATGGTCGACAGGGTATCTGACTTGCTTTCGATCGTCCTGTCTTCGCTCTGGTATAGGCGTTATAATCGTGCGCAGAGTTTGTATTTTCTCGTTTTATGACGCCCAAGGCATCGTCGATGATTATGTCATCATTTTCTTGCGAAAACTTGGAGAGTTCGCCGAAACGATCGTCTTCTACTCGAACGGACCGCTCTCGCGCGATTCGGAGATTAAACTGCAGGGCGTCGTCGATGACGTGGTCCTACGCCCCAACGTCGGCTTTGACGTATTGGCCTACAAGGAAGGGTTGAAGCGCATCGAGTTCAATCGAGCGGGCGTCTATGACGAAGTGCTGCTGGTCAACCACACCTGCTACGGCCCGATTTTCCCTTTTTCGGAACTCTTCGGCGAGATGGAGAGCCGCGACTGCGACTTCTGGGGCGTGTCGGCGCATGCCGAGATGACGCCGAACCCGCTAACTGGCAAGGGCACGCTACCTTATCATCTGAACTCCAACTTCATCGCCGTTCGCGCGGGCATGCTGGGGTCCAAAAGCTTCCGCCAGTACTGGGACGAGATTGACGTGAGCCCCTCCTATGAGGAGGCGATCATGAGCCATGAGGCCTGTTTTACCCAGCACTTCACCGATCTTGGCTACAAGGCGTCCTGCTACCTCGACAAGCGGTCCTACGGCACGCATTACCCGGCGATGCTCGATCTCGACGAGACGCTCATCGACCGCAATCCGCTCATCAAGCGGCGCGTATTTTTTCACGATCCGCGCTTGTTCGAGCACTACGCCGCAGACCTGCCGCGCGCTCTCGCCATCCTCGCCAGGACTTCCGACTATGATCCGGAGTTGATCTGGCGAAATATCGTCCGGCAGGCCGAATTGCGCACACTGAACACTAATGCGGCGCTGACCAGCGTGCTGCCGGACGTGCGGCTGAAGCAGAGCGCTCCCCTGCCCGACTACGGCGCCATCGCCGTTTGCGCGCATGTCTATTACACCGACATGCTGGAGGAGATCCTCAGCCTCGCCGATACAATCCCCGTGCCTTACGACTTCATCGCCACCACGGAGACAGAGGAAAAGAAGGCGATCATCGAACAAGGCGTCGCCGGCCGGAAAAATATCCGAAACGTCATTGTGCGCGTGGTCGAGCAGAATCGCGGCCGCGACATGTCGTCGCTGTTCATCACATGCCGCGACCTCTTCCTTGACGATCGCTACAGCCTCGTCTGCCGGCTGCACACCAAAAAAATGCTCCACCTCGCATCAGGCCGGGCAAACCTGTTCAAGCGGCACATGTTCGAGAACCTGCTGAACAGCGAGGGCTACACGACCAACGTCCTCGACATGTTCCACGACAAGCCCTGGGTTGGCGTCGCCGTGCCGCCGCTCGTGCACATTTCCTACGGGACGATGGGCCACGCATGGTCCGCAAACTGGCAAAAGGCCGAGGAGATCAAGCATCTCCTCGATCTCAAAGTCCCCTTCGATCCCGACACGCCCGTCGGCGCATTCGGGGGAATGTTCTGGTTCAGGCCCCGTGCGCTGCGCAAGCTCTTCGCTCACCCGTGGAAATGGACCGACTACGATCCGGAGCCGCAGCCCCCCCTCGATGGAACGATCACGCATGCTCAAGAGCGGCTGATCGGCTACGTGGCGCAGGACGCCGGCTTCACGACGGAGCAGATCATCAGCTCGCATCTTGCCGGCAGGAATTATGCAATGCTAGAGTACAAGCTGCAGAAGCTGGCGGCGGCGTTGCCGAGCCCTGATTTCGGCCAGCAGTGCGATCTGCTGGAGGCGTCGCGAAGAGTTGGTCGCTCACCGTTGCCGCTACCTCATGCCGAAATCTCGGTAAAGCGCGCATGGCGCGATCTGCGCCGGGCGATCAGGCACAGCTTGCGCGGCTTCGAGCGGGCGTATCTTCGCCCTTTCTTTCGCGCCCTGACTTTGCACGCTCAGCGCTCGAGCTGATGAGACGCCGCATTTTACCGCGAGGTTAGCGGAATGCAGCCGAACAGCTTCGCCGTCGAAGCGCGGCTTTCATTGAAGGTTATGCAAAGATGCGCAGAGTTTGTATTTTCTCGTTTTATGACGCCCAAGGCATCGTCGATGATTATGTCATCCTTTTCTTGCGAAAACTTGGAGAGTTCGCCGAGAAGATCATCTTCTACTCGAACGGACCGCTCTCGCGCGATTCGGAGATCAAACTGCAGGGCGTCGTCGATGACGTGGTCCTACGCCCCAACGTCGGCTTTGACGTATTGGCCTACAAGGAAGGGTTGGAGCGCATCGAGTTCAATCGAGCGGGCGTCTATGACGAAGTGCTGCTGGTCAACCACACCTGCTACGGCCCGATTTTCCCTTTTTCGGAACTCTTCGGCGAGATGGAGAGCCGCGACTGCGACTTCTGGGGCGTGTCGGCGCATGCCGAGATGACGCCGAACCCGCTAACTGGCAAGGGCACGCTACCTTATCATCTGAACTCCAACTTCATCGCCGTTCGCGCGGGCATGCTGGGGTCCAAAAGCTTCCGCCAGTACTGGGACGAGATTGACGTGAGCCCCTCCTATGAGGAGGCGATCATGAGCCATGAGGCCTGTTTTACCCAGCACTTCACCGATCTTGGCTACAAGGCGTCCTGCTACCTCGACAAGCGGTCCTACGGCACGCACTACCCGGCGATGCTCGATCTCGACGAGACGCTCATCGACCGCAATCCGCTCATCAAGCGGCGCGTATTTTTTCACGATCCGCGCTTGTTCGAGCACTACGCCGCAGACCTGCCGCGCGCTCTCGCCATCCTCGCCAGGACTTCCGACTATGATCCGGAGTTGATCTGGCGAAATATCGTCCGGCAGGCCGAATTGCGCACACTGAACACTAATGCGGCGCTGACCAGCGTGCTGCCGGACGTGCGGCTGAAGCAGAGCGCTCCCCTGCCCGACTACGGCGCCATCGCCGTTTGCGCGCATGTCTATTACACCGACATGCTGGAGGAGATCCTCAGCCTCGCCGATACAATCCCCGTGCCTTACGACTTCATCGCCACCACGGAGACAGAGGAAAAGAAGGCGATCATCGAACAAGGCGTCGCCGGCCGGAAAAATATCCGAAACGTCATTGTGCGCGTGGTCGAGCAGAATCGCGGCCGCGACATGTCGTCGCTGTTCATCACATGCCGCGACCTCTTCCTTGACGATCGCTACAGCCTCGTCTGCCGGCTGCACACCAAGAAATCGCCTCAGGTCGCTTCCGGTCAGGGCAACCTGTTCAAGCGGCACATGTTCGAGAACCTGCTGAACAGCGAGGGCTACACGACCAACGTCCTCGACATGTTCCACGACAAGCCCTGGGTTGGCGTCGCCGTGCCGCCGCTCGTGCACATTTCCTATCCGACGATGGGCCACGCATGGTTCAATAACCGAGAGAAGGCGGAGCAGATCAAGAAGCTCCTCGATCTCAAGGTCCCGTTCGATCCTGATACGCCCGTCGGGGCCTTCGGCACCATGTACTGGTTCAGACCGAAGGCGTTGCGCAAACTTTTCGCCCACCCGTGGCAATGGACCGACTACAATGCGGAGCCGCATCATGTGGATGGCGGGCTTGGGCACGCGCAAGAACGCGTGATCGGCTACGTGGCCCAGGACGCCGGCTTCACGACGGAGCAGATCCTCAGCTCACATCTTGCCGGCAGAAACTATGCAATGCTGGAGTACAAGCTGCAGAAGCTGGCGGCGGC
>CAWHDV010000003.1:0-43069 GCA_963828185.1 uncultured Alphaproteobacteria bacterium
CTTACGAAATATTCAAGTCCGTCAGCGTCTTCATCAGGTCCGAGCTCATCTTGAAGGTCTCGGAATTAGCCTGGTAACCCCGTTGCTGCACGATCATGTTGGTCATCTCGGTCGCCACATCGACCGTCGACTGCTCCAGCTGTCCGGCGTTGATCGTCCCGAATCCCGGCGCGCCCGGCGCGGCGACCGTCGGCGTCCCCGAGGCGGCGGTCAGGGAAAACACGTTGCCTGTGGAGGCGGTCAGGTTTTGCGGGCCCGGCACCGTGGCGAGCGGGATCGTGTAAGGCGAGACCGTCGCCCCGCTGGCGAGCTGGTAGGACAGCGTTCCGTTGGCCGCGACGCTGATCGAGGAAGCCGGGGCGGCCGCGCCGACATTGACCATCTGCGTCCCGCTCAGCGAGCTCCCGCCTTGCGGGCCGCCGGCGGAATAGCCCATCAGGTAGAATCCAGCGGAATTGACCAAATTGCCGCTGGCGTCCGGCACGAAAGAGCCGGACCGGGTGAGGCTGTAGTTGCCATTCCCGTCGGAAACGACAAACATCCCCCTGCCATTGACTGCGAGATCGGTGCTCGAGGAGGTCGATTGCAACGTTCCCTGCTGGGTGACGGCGATCGCCGAAGAGATTTTCACGCCGCCGGCCGCGGCCAGCTTGTAGGCCGGCTGCTGGGCCAGGGTTTCGAAATTGCTGGCGACCCGCTTGTAGCCGACCGTGCTGACGTTGGCGATATTCTGTCCGGTGTTGGCGAGGGCGTTCGATTGCGCGCTCATCCCGCCCACGCTTGAAATCATCGCGTCATAAGCGCCCATATCGTCCTCCTGAACAGGAGGCGACCATCGCGCGCGATCCTTGCTCGAAGCTGGATGCATGAAGCTTGGAGCTTGACGCGTCTGCCTGGCTGCCGAAGCCGATCAGTGCCTTCCGCCCAGCGCCGTCGCCTCGAACCACTCTTCCCGCGCCCCGCTATCGCCCTCGACCAGCGACGCCCATTCGCTTAGCGCGGCCGCAAGAAATTCGGTCGCCTCGCGCCCCTTGAAATCCCGGTCCCGCGCGATGATCCGCATTTGCAGCGCGAGATAATGCGCGGCGACGACCGTCTCGAGCAAAACATTGGTTTCATGTTCATTTTCGCATGATGCCGCGACAACTTCTTTCATAAGCCTTAACTCTCTACCCTGATACTCGAGCGCTGCGGCGAGGATTCGCGCACGTAAAGACGCAAGCTGGCGTCGCGTACGCATTTAACGATGCAATCGCCGGCGTGAATGTTAGGATGACAACAATTTGGCTTTACCTCAGCCACTTCCGGCCACTTCACAGAGACACCCGACCAGTCCCGCAATGCAAAGCAAGTCGCCCGACGCCCTCGCCATCCTGAAAGCATGCAGCGTCTTCGCGACGCTGGGCGACGCGCAATTGCGCGAACTTGCCGGCAAGGCGCGCATCGAGCGCTACAGCGAGCGGACCCTGCTGACGCTGCGCGGCGAAACGCCGGAATATATTCGCTACATCGTCAGCGGCAGCGTCGATCTCGTGCTTTCCACGGCGGAAGGCGGTTATTCCTCGCTGCCGATGTTCGAGGGCCGCTGGGCCACCTGGCTCGGCTGCTTCGGCTCCGAACCGCTGGTGCATGACCTCTGGAGCTCCGCTCCCGCCACCTTCGTCGCCTACCCTACCCGGGACGTGCAGAAGGCGGTCGCCAACAACGCCGAGGCGCTGCGCGAGGTGATCGAACAGGTTGGCGAATGGACGCGGTTCCTGACCGGCTGGATGCTGTCCTTCGCGGCCTATGGCCCGGAAAAGCGGCTTGTCTATCCCTTGTTGCTCGCCTCTTCCAACGCCTGCGGCATCGCCCGCGAAGGCCAGCCGGCCGCCGTCACCCAGACCCATATCAGCCAGTTTAGCTTTGGCTCGCGCCAGAAGGTCAGCCGCCTGCTGCGCGGCCTGGCGGACCGAGGCCTGATCGAAATGAAATATGGCGGCGTGGTGATCCCTTCGCGCGCCAGGCTTGAAATATTCATCGCCGACGAGACGCCGCACCGCAGCGTCGATGCGCAAAGGCCCAAGATGACCGCGCCGGGACGCGCGGGCTTGCGGCCCTGGCGCGCGGTCCCCCGCTTGGCCTCTGCCCCGTTTCCGCCGCCCTTGCCGGCGAGACGCCTGTTTTCGCGCGCGAGGATCGAATTGACGTCGAGTCCGGCGATCGGCTGGCGCAAATCGGTCGAAATGTCGCCGGCAAGCTGCAGCATCAGGTAGCGCACGCAGCAGACGCGCAGGAAGGAGGCGAAATTCTCCACCGCCCCATGCGCGTCGAGCAATTCCTCGTAAAGCCGCGCCAAAATCTCCGCCACACTCAAGCCGTCGCGCCGCGCGATTTCCTCCAAAAGAAGCCAGTAGATATTTTCCAGCCGCACGCTGGTGGCGAACCCGTGCATGCGAACCGACCGCAACCGCGTGTCCCACATGGACGGATCGGCGCTGATGAACAACCGGCACATTTGCTGCGCCTCCTCTGCCGTCCTCCGGCAGATGGGAACGGCCGCGGGCTTTTGCAAACCCGCGGCCGCCGTCTCGTTATCCTCGAGGGCCTGCGGCGTTCATGCGGCGGCCTTGATCTCGGCGCGTCCGATCGAGGCGCCGACGAGCGTCAGGAATTGCCCGAGGAAGGCGGGATGCGCCTGCCAGGCGGGGGCCGAGACCAGGTTGCCGTCGGTGATGGCGGCATCGATTGCGATATCGGCGTAAAGGCCGCCCGCCATCTCCACCTCCGGCCGGCACGCCGGATAGGCTGACACTTTGCGCCCCTTGAGCACGCCCGCCGCCGCCAGCACTTGCGCGCCGTGGCAGATCGAGGCGACCGGCTTGCCCGCCTTGAAGAAGTGCCTGACCATGTCGAGGACTTTTTCGTCGAGGCGAGATATTCCGGCGCCCGGCCGCCCGGAATGACCAGCGCGTCGTATTTTTCCGCCTTGATCTCGGCGAAGGTGGCGTTCAGCGCGAAATTATGGCCGCGCTTCTCGCTATAGGTCTGCTGTCCCTCGAAATCGTGGATCGCCGTGGCGATGGCGTCGCCCGCCTTCTTGTTCGGGCAGACGGCGTGGACGCGATGGCCGACCGCCCCAAGGATCTGGAACGGAACCATGACCTCGTATCCTCGGCGAAGTCGCCGGTGATCAACAGGATATTCTTGCCGCTCATTGCATCCTCCTTCCCATGCATTTCCCTTCGCGCGCCATTATGCCGCGCAAGCGGCCATCCGGGGTGTTACCCGGCTATTGTGACGAAAACGAAAAAAGGCCGGAAAAACCGGCCTTTGAAATTATTATTGGTGCGGAAGGAAGTCCGGTCAGACCAGCTTGTCGACCTGGCCGTATTCCAGTTCGACCGGCGTGGCGCGGCCAAAGATCGACACCGCGACTTTTACGCGTGAACGGCTTTCGTCCACTTCCTCGATCAGCCCCTCGAAGGAGGCGAAGGGGCCGTCGTTGACGCGCACCTTTTCGCCGATCTCGAACGAAATCGTGGTCTTCGGACGATCGACGCCCTCGGCCACCTGTCCCTTGATGCGGTCGGCCTCATGTTCCGGGATGGGCATGGGCTTGTTGTCGGAGCCGAGGAAGCCCGTGACCTTGGGCGTGTTCTTGATCAGGTGGAACACGTCGTCCGACAGGTCGCACTTGACCAGCACATAGCCGGGGAAGAATTTTCTCTCCGAATTGAACTTGCGGCCGCGCCGCACTTCCACGACATGCTCGGTCGGCACGAGGATTTCGTCGAACTTCTCGGTCAGGCCGCGCTGCGCCGCGCCTTCCCGGATCGATTCCGCGACCTTCTTCTCGAAATTCGAATAGGCGTGGACGATATACCACCGCTTGGTCATGAATTTATCCACAAAACTCTTGGTTGCGACGCCGCGCCTGCGCGCGGAATTAAGATTGCACTTGCTGTCGAATTCTTGCGATCGAATTAATGTCCGAAGCTGAGGATGAAGCCGACGGCGAGACGGATCATCTGGTCGACCGAAACGAAGAACAGCGCGGCCAGCAGCACCATCGCCGCGACGAGCCCGGTCGTGATAAGGGTTTCGCGGCGTGTCGGCCAGGTCACCTTGTTGGCCTCGGCGCGCACGTCCTGCATGAATTTGAACGGATTGGCCATTACTCGTCCCGAATCATCCGCGGCTTGCGTCTCGTGAAGCATTGGCGGGTTGCGAAAAGAAAGGTGGCGCGGGACCTTTCGGCCGCGCGCCCCATAGAAGTTCCTTATAGCGAACGCGTCCGCCCGCGCCAAGGTTTTTCTTGACACGAGCGGAACCGGGGGAAACCGCCCTCGCTCAATCGACTTTTTTCCGCTGCCCCCGCGCGCGCCGGTTGCGCCGCGCCCATTGGTTGAGCGCCTCGACCAGCAGCGAAAAGCCGATCGCCGCATAGATGAAGCCCTTGGGCACGGCATAGCCGAAGCCGTCGGCGATCAGGGTCATGCCAATCAGCAAAAGGAAACTCAAGGCGAGCATCTTGACGGTCGGGCGCCGCGCGATGAACCGGCCGACCGGGCCGGAAGCCCACATCATGATGCCGACGGCGACGATCACCGCCAGGGCCATGATCGCGAGGTCGTCGGCCATGCCGAGCGCCGTCAGCACGCTGTCGAAGGAAAAGACGATGTCGAGCAGCGCGATCTGGACGATGGCGCCGGACATGGTTTTCGCGGCGCGGCCGGCCGCCCCTTCGTCCGGCGGGTCGATTTCCTCGTGGATCTCCGCCGTCGCCTTGTAGAGCAGGAACAAGCCGCCGAGCGACAGGATCAGGTCACGGGCGGAAAAGCCGTGGCCGGCCACGGTAAATAGCGGCGTGGTCAGCCGGGTCAGCCAGAACATGACTGACAAAAGCCCAAGCCTGAAGGCGATCGCCAGGCCAAGGCCGAGGCGGCTGGCCCTGGCCTGCTTTTCCGGCGGCAGGCCTTGCGTCGCCAGCGCGACGAAGATCAGATTGTCGACGCCGAGGACGATTTCGAAAATCGTCAGCGTCAGCAGGCTCAGCCACGCCTGCGGCTGCGAAAAGACCGCCAACGAGTTCAAATTGAAGTTCCCGCAAATTTTCCGCCGCCGCCGCTCAAGGCGCCCGCTGCAATATAGCAATCCGGCGCAAGATTGCGACAGCGGCGCGCTAGCCGCCTGCCAAACGGTAGACGCCCGTCTGTCGCCGGGCTTTGGGTCGCGTTCGCTTCTCGCCGAACGCTGCCGCCGTTCGGCATTTTCTCACTTAACAAATGCGCGGCAATTGCTCGCCGGACAGCCAGTCGACGATGCGGTCGCCGCCGAAACTCGTCGCCATCTGCACGAAACGATGACCGTCCGCGACGACATGGCCGATAATCGCCGCGTCGCGGCCGAGCTTGTGCGCGCGCATGACGGCGAGCAATTTTTCCGCCGCCGCCGCCGCGACGAAGGCGACCAGCTTGCCCTCGTTGGCGACAAACAGCGGATCGAGGCCGAGCAATTCGCAAGCCGCCGCGACCTGCGGGCGGATCGGCAGCGCGTCCTCCTCGATGCGGATGCCGACTCCCGACTGGTGGGCGATTTCGTTCAGCGTCGCCGCGAGGCCGCCGCGCGTCGGATCGCGCATCAGCCGCAAGTCAGGCCCGCAAGCCGCGACCATCGCTTCCGTCAGTCCGTGCAAGGCGACGGAATCGGAGATGATTTGCGTCTCGAATTCGAGGTTCTCGCGGCTCGACATGATGGCGACGCCGTGGTCGCCGAGCGTGCCGGAAACGAGGATGGCGTCGCCCGGCCGCGCGTTTTCGCCGGAAAGACTTATGCCCTCCGGCACGATCCCTATGCCCGCCGTCGAGATGAACACGCCATCGGCCTTGCCGCGCTCAACGACCTTGGTGTCGCCGGTGACGATCTTCACGCCGGCCTCGCGCGCCGCCGCGCCCATGCTTTGCGCGATGCGCTGCAAGTCGGCGAGCGGAAAGCCTTCCTCGAGGATGAAGCTGGCCGAGAGATGCAGCGGCCGCGCGCCGCACATGGCGAGATCGTTGACCGTGCCATGCACCGAAAGCGAGCCGATGTCGCCGCCCGGAAAGAACAAGGGCGAGACGACATAGCCGTCGGTGGTCATGGCCATGCGCCCCGCGGGGATGTCGAACACCGCCTGGTCATTGCCCTGCGACAGCAGGTCGTTGGCGAAGGACTCCTTGAAGATGTCGGCGATCAATTGCGCCATGGCGCGGCCGCCCGAGCCATGCGACAGATCGACCCTGCCATGCTTGATGTCGAGCTTGCGGCTTTTCAATCGCGGCGCGTTCATGAGGCGACTTTCTCCTTTTGCCGGGCGTCGCGAAAGCGGCCGTAGGTCCAATGGGCGGCGCAGGAGCCTTCCGACGACACCATGCAGGAGCCCATCGGATTTTCGGGCGTGCACAATGTGCCGAACAGCTTGCAGTCGCTCGGCCGCTTCACCCCGCGTAAAATCGCGCCGCATTCGCAGGCCGGATTGTCCTGCGCGGCGACCGTCGCGACGGCGAACGCCTTCTCGGCGTCAAACGCCGAAAACTCCTGCCGCAACCGCAGCGCGCTCAAGCGAACCTGGCCCAGCCCGCGCCATTCGAAAGTTTCGCGCGTCTCAAAAACCTGGGCGACAAAGTCCTGCGCCTTGCGATTGCCCTCGACCATCACGGCGCGGATATATTCGTTCTCGACGACGGCGCGGCGGTCATTGACCTGGCGCACCAGCATCAGGATCGCCTGCATCACGTCGAGCGGCTCGAAACCGGCGATCACCACCGGCTTGCGGTAGTTTTCCGCGAAGGCGTGGTAGGGCTTCGTGCCGATCACCGTCGAGACATGCGCCGGCCCGACGAAACCGTCGAGCGCCACCTTGTCCTCGGCCTCGTTGCCGACGATCGCCTCGATCGCCGCCGGCGTCAGGACGTGGTTGCAGAACACGAAGAAATTTTTCAGCCGCTCCTTTTGAGCCTGCAAAAGCGCCATGGCGGTCGGCGGCGTCGTCGTCTCGAAGCCGATGGCGAAGAACACCACCTTGCGCCGCGGCTCGTCGCGCGCGATGCGCAGGGCGTCGAGCGTCGAATAGACCATGCGGATGTCGGCCCCCGCCGCCTTGGCCTTGATCAGGCTCATGCCGTCGGAGCCGGGCACGCGCATCAGGTCGGCATAGGTGCACAAGGTGATTTCGCGATTCTGCGCCAGCTTGATCGCGTCATCCATGCGGCCAACCGGCAGCACGCAGACCGGACAGCCGGGACCGTGGATCATGCGCACGTTTTCCGGCAGCAGGTCCTCGAGTCCGTAGCGCGCGATGGCGTGGGTATGGCCGCCGCAGAATTCCATGAAGCGATAGGCTTTGTCCGGCCGCGCCTCGGCTTTTATCGTCGCGGCTATGGCGCGGGCGAGCTTGCCGTCGCGATATTCATCGACATATTTCATGCCCCCGCCCCCACGATCTGTCCCGCCTCGGCCAGCAACGCCAAGGTTTTTTCCGCCTCTTCAGGATCAAGCTTGTTGAGCGCATAGCCAACATGCAGGATGACGTAATCGCCGGGACGCACATCCTCGACCAGCGCCAGCGAAATGGTCTTCTGCACGCCGTCGAGCGTGACGCGCGCCATGTCGCCGTCGAGCAGTTCGGTCACCTGGACCGGTATGGCTAGGCACATTTTGACTCTCCCGTTCGACCCATCTTTTCGTCCTCTCGTCCCGTCATTGCGAGCGGAGCGAAGCAATCCACCTTGCGGCCAATCGCGGCGTGGATTGCTTCGTCGATCGCGCCTCGCAATGACGGCGCGGGTCGTATCACCTGCCCGCCAGCGCCGCCCGCGCCAGCGCCGCCTGCCCGAGCGAAAGCCCGCCGTCATTGGGCGGAATCTTTCGCGCCAGCAACGGCGTCAGGCCTCTTGCCCGCAAATTGTCCGCCAGCCCTTCGGCCAGAACCCTGTTCATCAGGCAGCCGCCGCCGAGCGCTATTTTTTCCCCCGCCGTCGCCGCGGCGGCGATCCATTCGCCCAGCCCCGCGACCAGGGTTCCGTGCAGCAGCTCCGCGCCCTCTTGCGCCGACGGCCGGGCGGAAATGAAATGCGCCAGCAGGCCGGAAAAATCCACCACGCCATGACGCAAGGCGAAACCATCGGGCAGCACGCGCGGCCGGCGAACGAGCGCTTCCAGCCGCATCGCCGCCTGCCCCTCGAAATCCTGCCTTTGCGGAAATCCGAGCAAGGCGGCGGCGGCGTCAAACAGCCGGCCGAGGCTGGTCGTCATCGCCGCCTTGCGCGCAAGATCCATCTTCGCCAGCGTGCGCGCTTCCGGCGCAGAAGCGAAGAACGCCCCCGCTTCCTCCAGCCGCCCGAGCGCGGAAAAAGCGCCAAGGCCCATGCGCCAGCACTCGCGCGCGGCGCGGTCGCCGCCGATCAGCGGCAGGGCTGCGAGATGACCGAGGCGCGCAAAACCGGCGCCGTCGAGGCGCAGCAATTCGCCGCCCCAGGCGCCCCCGTCGTCGCCCAACCCGTGCCCGTCGAGCGCCGCGCCGAGCAGGTCGAGCTTTTCGCCGTGCTCGGCGGCGATGGCCGCGACATGGGCGGCGTGATGCTGGAATTGCAGCACGGGAAGGCCGCTGTCTTCGGCGAATCGCGTCGAAAGATAATCGGGATGGAGGTCGCAGGCGGCGGCTTCCGGCTTCACGTCGAGCAGCGCCCTGAGATGCGCGGCGCTCTCTTCGTAGAAGCGGAAGGTGTCCGCGTCCGACAGGTCGCCGATGTGCTGACAGACAAACGCCTCCCTGCCCCGTGCAAGAGTCAGTGTCGCCTTGAGGTGGCCGCCGCAGGCCAACACCGCCGGGCCATCCGCGCCGAGGTCGATGGGCTCCGGCACGAAGCCGCGCGCCCGGCGCAAAAAAGACGGCGCGCCGTCGATGCGCTGCATCACGCTGTCGTCGGCGCGCACGACAATGTCGCGGTCATGCGTGACGACGAGATCGGCGATGCCGGCGAGTTTTTCATGCGCCTCCTCATTGTTGGTGACCAGCGGCTGTCCCAAGGGATTGGCGCTGGTGGCGACGAGCGCGAATTTTTGGGCCTTTCCCCGCGCGCCGCCGGCGGCGTCAAACAAGAGGTGATGGACCGGCGCATAGGCGAGCATGACGCCGAGCCGCGTCATGTCCGGCGCGACGGCTTGCGGCAGCAGGCCGCGGCTTTTCATCAGCACGATCGGATGGGCGGGATGGCGCAGCAGCGCCAGATCCTCGGCCTCGGGCGCGGCGAACAGGGAAACCGACGCCTCGTTGGCCAGCATGATGGCGAATGGCTTGGCCTCGCGGTTTTTTCGCCGCCGCAACTCCGCGATGCTCGCGCCGCTCGACGCGTCGCAAAGCAGGTGGAAGCCGCCGATTCCCTTCAGCGCGACGATTTTTCCCGCACGCAAGGCGGCGGCGATTGCGCCGGGAGCATGCGACAGGCGCGGCCCGCATTTTTCGCAAGCTATGGGCTCGGCGTGGAAACGGCGATTGCAGGGATCGGCGTAGTCGCGCGCGCAATCCTCGCACATCGCGAAGCGCGCCATAGACGTCTGCGAACGATCATAGGGCAAATGGCGCGTAAGCGTGTAGCGCGGTCCGCAATGGGTGCAGTTGACGAAGGGATAGAGATGGAAGCGGCTTTGCGGATCGAAGAGATCGTCGAGACAGGCTTCGCAGGTCGCGGCGTCGGCGGGGATGCGCGTCCGCGCCACGCCGCCTTTGGTGGTTTCGATAACGAATTCGCTATCCCCGCGCGGAAAAACCGCTTCCGCCTCCAAGGCGTCGAGCCGGGCCAGCGGCGGCAATTCGCGGCGAAGCGCCTCGACGAATTTGTCGACGCCTTCGCCCTCGACTTCCACCAGCACGCCCTCGGCGTCGTTGCGCACGAAGCCCGAGAGCCCGTAGCGCGCCGCGAGTCCGTAAGCGAAGGGACGGAAGCCGACGCCCTGCACCGCGCCGCGCAGGCGCAGGCGCAGGCGCGTCCGGCCCGGGTTCGTCGCGAGCGCCGCGGCACCCATCATCCGGCCTTCCTGGCCGCTTGCGCGCGGGCGGCGCGCGCCTCGACCCAGGCGTAGAAGGCGGCCAGGCCTTCGCCGGTCTTGGCCGAGACGACCAGGGTCTGCAGGTTCGGATTGACGCGCAGGGCATGGCCGATGCAGGCGCCGACATCGAAATCGAGATGCGGCAGCAGGTCGGACTTGTTGAGCAGCATCAGGTCGGCGGCGGCGAACATGTCGGGATATTTGGCCGGCTTGTCCTCGCCTTCGGTGGTGGAAAGCAGCACCACCTTGTGCGCCTCGCCGAGATCGAAAGCGGCGGGACAGACGAGATTGCCGACATTCTCGATGAACAAAAGCGAGTTTTCCGCTGGCGCAAGGGATTCCAGCGCGTGGCCGATCATGTGCGCGTCGAGATGGCAGCCCTTGCCAGTATTGACCTGGATGGCTTTCGCGCCGGTGGCGCGGATGCGGTCGGCGTCGTTCGAGGTCTGCTGGTCGCCCTCAATCACCGCGATGGAAAGCCGCTCTTTCAGATCGTTGATCGCGCGCACCAGCAGCGAGGTCTTGCCCGAGCCGGGGCTCGAGACGAAATTCAGGGCCAGCACGCCCTTTTGCGCGAAACGGGCGCGGTTTTCCTCGGCATAGGAGCGGTTCTTCGACAAAATGTCGCGTTCGATCTGGACGATGCGCTCCTGGCTCATGCCGGGCACATGCACGCCCGCCAGCCCCGCGCCGTAATCGAGCGCTTCGCCCTGCGCATGGACATGATCATGCGGGTGATCGTCGCGGTGCAGATGGTCATGGTGGTGATGATGCTCGTGCTCGTGCTCGTGCTCGTGCTCGTGCTCGTGCCGTGATCGCCGTGCTCGTGCATCGGCTGTGGCTGTGGCCGTGACCGTGGCTATGGTTATGGTGTATGGTTATAGTTATGGCCGTGGCTGTGCGCCTTGCCCTCTTCCGGCTTTTCGTTTTCCTGCGTCGCCTGTCCGCATCCGCAAACCGTGCACATTACTCAACCTCCAGTTCCTTGACGCGCATCTCATCGCCGCCGGTCATTTGCACATGAAATTGGCCACATTCGGGGCAAGCGCCGAAGCGCTCGGCCAGAGCCACGGTCTTGTTGCAATCGAGGCACCAGCCCTGCCCGGCCGTGCGGACGATTTCGAGCTTCGCCCCTTCCGCCAGCGTGCCGCGTGTCGCCGCATCGAAGCAGAACTCCATCGCCTGCGGCTCGACGCCGCTGAGTTCGCCGATCTCCAGCCACACAGTCTTCACCCGCGTAAAACCCTGCCGGCGGCCTTCTTCGCGCAAAATTTCGACCACGCTTTCGGTGAGCGACATTTCATGCATCGGCGCGCTCGCAGATTTCCACGCCGACGCGGATGCACGGATCGAACACAAAGGCCAATCGCGCCACCCTGAGCTTCGCCTCGACGCCCGTCCCGATCAATGCGCCCCGCAAACCCCTTGCGAAAGGGCCGTCGGAATGAAAATTCCATTCGGTCGGCGCGACGATCGCATAGTCGGCGACCCGCCCCGCCGCATCAAGCCGCAAGGCGTGATAAAGCCGGCCGCGCGCGGAATCGATGGCTGCAAAGCCCGCGCCGGAAGCGCTGGCTTTCGCCGCCAGCAGGTCCTTCGGCGCGTCGCCGCCGCCAAGCAGCGCCGAAATAGCCTGGAGCGTCGCCGCCATGTCATCGAACCGCGCCGCGAGACGCCCGGACAATGTTCTGGCGCGATCCGCCCCGCCCAGCCGCGCGCCCGCGCCGGTCTCGACGCAGCGCCCGGGCAGGCGCGGCGAAAGGGCGAATTTCGAGTCGTTCATCGCCTTTGCCACCGCATCGTCATCCGACGCCCGCAGGAAATCTGCATTGCTTTGGCGCAATTCCCAATGGTCTTCGTCGGCCGCAACTTCGGCCCATTGGCGCGCGAACAGCGAAGGCCCGCCCAAATAATCGTCGAGCCCAAGCTGTTTCGCCCCCTCCTGGACGCGCGCGAAAACGCCCGCGTCGGGCGCGTCGGGCAGGGCGCGCAAGGCGTGCAACGTTTCGCGCAAAACCCCGACGCCGCCGGCGTCGAAGCCTTCCTCGCCCGGCCAGTCCAGCACGCTGGCGCGCAGCATTTCGCCATAACGTTCGGCCAGGAGCCGCAACGCGCGCTGGCGTTGCTCGTCCGGTCGGGCGGACCGCCCCGCAGCCGCCTCGCCCGCCGCCTGCGCCGCAAGCGACTGCGCCGCGGGGCAAAGCGAAAACAGGTTTTTGGCCAGCGAAACCACGTCGGCAGGCGAGCGCCCGACAAACACCGGCGCGATATTTATACGCGGAGAGGCGATCTTCACCTCCTCCGCGCGACCATCCCGCGCGCGAACGGTAATTTGCAGGGCGCCGTCGAAACCGCTGATGGCGGTGTCGCTCATGGCGAGATCGCCTTGGGTTCGCCGCGCAGCAGGAAGGGACATTCGCCTGCCGCCGGCGTCAGGAAGGCGTCGATACTGCGGGCGTCGACCAGCGGCAGGCCGTGGCGCTCGGCGAGAGCGCGGAGCAATGGCGTCGTCATGGCGTTTCCCTTGCTGTTATTGGCAGGTCCCGCAAATGTCGCGCCGCAGACGGCGGCCCGGAAAGGCCGGGAAATCAGGCCGCTCAAAAAGCCGGGACGTCCGCGCCGTCCAACGTCAGGTGGAAGTGAACTTACAGCGGAAGCCGCGCGCTTTCCAGCGGCGTTCAGCGCAGATGTTCGGGCAGTTGCGGCTCCCGGTCGATCAGGTCGGCGAACATGGATTCAAAATCCTCGCCGCGCATCGCCGCTGCAAGCCCGCGCAAGGCGTCCTCGATCTGCTGCGCTTCCTTCGCGTCAAGCACGCGGATGGCGCTGTCGATATGGATCAGCACCTGCGTGCCCGGCGGCTGCGCGCCGATCAGCAGCATCGACACGCGCCGGGTTTCCTCGCCGCGCTGGCAAAGGGCCGAAATCTCGTCGCCTTCGACAATCCGCATCGGCACGCCAAGGCACATTTTACCGTTTCCCGCAGTTCCGCTCCGCGCCATCCAGCGCCGCACGAAAAACTAGCACAAAGCGCGGCCTCGACGAAGGATTTCCGTTGCTACTGCCCGGCGCCGGCTGGCAAATTTCTCTTAGCCGCAGAAGGCGTCATTGCCGACCGCTCGCGCCCAGCCCATGCTGGCGGAGGTGAGCGAGCAGAATTTGGTGAAACTGCGCCGCGTCACCCCCTGCCGGCGTATCACATCGTAGAATGTCTCGGTTGCGGACATGCAGCGCCTCCCCTGTCGTTCATTGGTCCTTCGCCTTGTCGGATCGATGCGGCGATTGGGAGAGGGAATCGCAAGAAGGGCGCCAGATTGTCCGGCTTGCGTGAGATGTAAAATTACGCTTGTTTTTCATATTGATCGCCAAGGCACACGCCGGCCGACAGTCAAGCGCGGGCGCGCAAGACTGGAAAGCGCGCTGGCGCCGAGGGAGAGTTGGCTTTGCAGCCGGGCCAACTCTGTCGCTGTCGACGCTGAATACAACGATTAAAAAGAGCTCGCTCCGAAGGTCTGCACAGCTTGCCGCAGACGCAACATTTTGAAATACTTAATAATAACTCAACAGCCCATCCCGAGCGCCCGTCACATTATACGTCGTTTTATGTATGGTTATAAGTCTAATAGCCGACTCCGGAAAGTTGCGTCGACAGGTTAAAGTTTCTCGCTTCTTAGCCAGTGAGCTTTGAGTCGAGAGGCGCAGTTGACGATCCTCTTGTTGGCGCTCTGGCATTACAACAAGCCTTAGCAGCCTCCTTACGCGCCGTCGAGACAGTTGCGAGAAAGTCCGCCCGGAGTTCGTGCAAGCAGGACGCGTGCGCGGCGGCGCGTTGCGCGGCAGTGAAGATAGCAATACGTCATCGAAAGCAGTTCGGAATGTGTCGGCTACGCCGGATCTCGACGCAGGGTAACAACATGCCCAGTGACAAGCAGCAGATTTTCATTTCAATCGCCGCCTATCGTGATCCCGAGCTTCTGCCGACGCTCGACGACTGCATGCAAAAGGCGAGATTCCCGGAGCGCCTTCGATTTGGAATTTGTTGGCAGCACGCTCCCGACGAGGCGCCGCTTTCCTGGTTCACCGACGAACGATTTCGCGTCCTCGACGTCGACTGGCGCGCCGGCAAGGGCGCATGCTGGGCGCGCGCCGAAATCATGAAACTGTGGGATCGTGAGGATTGGTTCCTGCAACTCGACTCGCATCACCGTTTCGCGCAGGACTGGGACGTCAAGCTGATCGAACAGGCACGGTTGACGCGCAGCCGCAGGCCGATCCTCACCGCCTACGCCACGGCTTTTACGCCAGGCGATCCGCGTCTCGACGACGAACCGATGCGGATGGAGTTCGACCGTTTCACCGACGAAGGGATAGTGCTGTTTCGGCCCGGCGCCATTCCCGATTGCGACCGGGGCAAGGCTCCCGTGCGCGCGCGCTTCCTGTCCGCGCATTTCCTTTTCGCGCCGGGCAGGTTCGTCAAGGACGTTCCCTACGATCCGAGCCTCTATTTCTGGGGTGAGGAAATCACGCTGACGGTGCGGGCCTTCACCCATGGCTACGACCTGTTCCATCCCTCGGTGATGATCGTCTGGCACGAATATCTGCGCGAATACCGCACCAAACATTGGGACGACAACGCCGAAGTCTACAACACGCTCGACCCGCCAAGCCGCGCCAAGGCTGGAGCGTTTCTCGCCGCGCCGCATTTCGGGCCGTTCGGCTGCGGCAAGAAACGGACGGTCGCCGAATACGAGGCCTATGCCGGCCTGGATTTCCGGCATCGCCGCTGCCAGGATTACACAAGGCGCCATCTGCCCGCCCCCAACCCTCCAGCCGAAGCGGATTGGGTCTCGCGCGCTCGCGACTGGCGACTTCGCGTCACGCTCGACGGGCGCGACCTGCCGAGTGAGGCGCGCGAGAACGCACAATTCTGGTATGTCGGCTTTCTCGACGCGGACGGCGAGGAAATTTTCCGACAGGACGCCAACCCGAAGGAGATCGGCGCTGCGCTCGCCCAGGATTTCACATCGATCGCCTTGACGCGGTCGTTCCAGTCGGAGGTCGAGCCGGCGACCTGGGTCGTCTGGCCGTGCAGCAAGACGCTTGGATGGCTGGAAAAGCTCAGCGGCGCTGTCGCCGACGCGAATCCGCGACAGCCGGGACCCGAGGCTACGAACTTTTCCGCAGCCTTGGAAAATCCCGTCGAATGCTATCCGACATCGGCGCTGTCGATGATCCGCACAAGAGTTGATGGGGGATTTATGGTGACGCTGCCCGAACGGCGGGAGGAGGAGCATTTCGTCAATAACGCTGGAGCGCTCTTGCTTGAACTTGCCAACGGCAGGCTCTCGCTGTCCGAAATCATCGATGTTGTTGGCCGTATCAAGGCGCCCGTTCCTCAAGAAGAGATATTGGAATTTTTTGAAGCCGCGGCCGCCGAACGCCTGGTTCGACTGTCCACACGCATGGAGGGAGACGCGCAATGGACGACCCCCTGAACAAAATATCGCCGCAGAGGCGACAGTTCATCAATTATTTGCTTGGGACGGCGGTGAGCGCTCCGCTGCTCATCGCTGGCCGCGCGATGGCCCAATCTAACCCCACCCCCTTGCCCACGCCGACATTCGCGCCGACGGTCGCGTCGCCGACCCCGACCCCGACGCCGACGGCGTCGACCCCGACGCCCACGCCCGTCTCCACGCCGACCCCGACGCCCACGCCCGTCTCCACGCCGACCCCGACGGCCACGCCCGTCTCCACGCCGACTCCGACGGCCACGCCCAAACCCACGCCCACGCCCACGCCGAGCCCGACGGCGACGCACACTCCAACCCCCACGCCCAAGCCGACCCCCACGCCGACCCCCACCCGTTCGCCGACGCCCACTCCGACGCCGCGACCGACGCCGACCGCCACGCCCAGGCCGACCGTCCCTCCGACTCCTCGGCCGACGCCCACCCCGATTTCGACACCGCGACCGACACCGAAGCCGCAGCCGACGCCATATTGCCCGCCAACGCCGAAGCCGGCGCCAAAACCGCCATCTTCGCCGTGGCGCCGGTAGCGACGCCGACAGGAGCAGAGGGGCGCTTCAAGTCTGCGCGGCGAAAAACCCTCATGGCGCTCGCCGCGCTCGCCCTCCTGCTGCTCGGCGCGCCGCCGCGCGTCGCGCGCGACGCCGCCTGGCCAAAAGCGGCGGCGCAAGCGGCCTGGGCCGGCCCTGGACCTTGTCCGTCCCGCGCCGCCGTAGTTACCGCGTCGCAAAAGATGTCGATGGAGCTCATCGGCCTGCTCGCGCGAAAGGCGCGAACTCGACGCGGAGACGGAGGGCAGCGATACGATCGATTTTCCGCGTGGACTGACATCGCGCGCCGGGGACCGTGGCGTGGAAAAACTGATGCGCGACGAGAAGCTGGCGCTGGAGACGCGAACGCAGACTTTTCGCGCGCAGATCGACGAGCTGGAACGGAGCAAGAGACTGGCGCTGAACGAAATCAAATTCGCCGAAACGAAACACGAAGTGCTCGACCGCCATATCGGCGTTTTGCAGAAAGAGTTGGACACTCTGAACGCCCTGGCGGCCAAGGGGCAGGCGCTCACCTCCGACCGGCTGAACATGACGCAGCGAATTGTCGATTATCAATTGATGCGGACCGATATCGAACTCGCGGCAGCGCGGTCGAACGAAGATGTGTCGCGCGTCGATAGAAATCTCGCTGACGCGCGTAATCAGCACCGCCGCGATATCCTCGCAGACCTCAGCGATACGCAAGCGCGCCTAGCCGATGCGATGGACAAGGAGTTAGCCGCCCTTGCCTTGATCGCCAACGAGGCGGCGCATTGCGCTCCGAGCAATTGATCGAAGGGGAGGTGCGAAGCGCGCTCATGCGTCCTGTCGCCGAAGTCCTTTTCCAGCGCGGCGTCGTACAGCATTCGCTGGACCGCTTCGACGAAGCCCTGGCGAGCTATGACGCGGCTCTGACGCTCGATCCCGATTTGGCTGGCGCATGGAACAACCGCGGCGTGGTCTTGCATATGCTCCGCCGTTTCGACGACGCCGTGGCGAGCTATCGGAAAGCGCTCGCCCTCCAACCAGATTTCGTCGTGGCGCTTCGGAACTGCGGCCTCGCATTGATCGAGTTGCGCCAATTCGCCTCGGCGTTGGCGAGTTGCGACGCGGCGCTCTCGATCTGCCCCGATTATCCCGAAGCGCTCCACGACCGCGGCGATGTTTTGACAAAGCTGGGACGTTTCGAAGAGGCAATTTCGAGTTACGACGCCGCGCTGGCGATTCGGCCGCACTGGGCGGAGGCCTTGCGCAACCGCGGTCTCAGCCTCCATGAGTTGGGACGCTTCGAGGCGGCGCTGGGCAGCTTCGACGCCGCGCTCGCGATTAAGGCCGATTATGTCGAGGCGCTGTTTAATCGTGCAAACACGCTCTGCCATCTGGCAAAGTTAGACGAGGCGCTTGCCAGTTGCGACCAGGCGCATGCCCTGACGCACGACGACGAATCCGCGCAGTATTATAAACCGACGTTGAAATGGTCGACGCTCCTGCAATTCGGAAAATTCGTCGAAAGCTGGCGCGAATACGAAGCCGATCGTCAGGCGCATCCGCGCCTTGCGCGCCGTCTCGATCGACCGGAATGGCGCGGGGAAGACCCACAGGGCGTCAAATTTCTGTTTTATGCCGAGTATGGCCTTGGCGACGCGATCCAGTTTGCCAGATTCGCGCGCGCCGTCGCGGCAAAAGGCGGCGAAGTGGTTCTCGAAGTCCAGCCGTCGCTCGGCGCGCTGATGCGGTCTCTCAAAGGAATAACTGTCGTGCGCAGGGGCGAGACGCTGCCGGAGTTCGATCTGCATTTGCCTTTGTGGGGCTTGCCGTTCGTCCTGGACGCAACGCTCAATTCTATCGGCGCGGATATTCCCTACCTCGCGGCCGAACCAGCCAGAATCGACAAGTGGGTGAGGCAATTGCCGGCGCGGAGCCTTAACGTCGGGGTCGCCTGGCAGGGCAATCCGTCGAGCGCGGCTGACCTAGGACGCTCCGCTCCCCTGCGCCTGTTCGAGCCGCTTGCGCGCGTCCCCGGCGTCAACCTGGTCAGTCTGCAAAAAAACGCCGGAACCGAACAATTGGACGATCTGCCGGCGGGCATGAAAGTCGCTATGCTAGGCCCGGATTTCGACGAAGGACTGGACGCCTTTCTCGACGCCGCCGCTGTGATAGCCAATCTGGACCTGGTGGTGACAACCGACACTTCCATCGCGCATCTCGCCGGCGCACTTGGCCATCCGGTCTGGATCGCCCTGCAAAGGACGCCGGACAGTCGCTGGATGCTCGAACGCGAAGATACGCCCTGGTATCCGACGGCCAGATTGTTCCGGCAAAACCGCAGCGGCGACTGGCGCGAGCTTTTCGAGCGGATCGCCGCCGATCTGGTTATCCGCGCAGGCAAGCGCGACAAGTTTTCCAAAGGAGCCGGGAGGCGATGAAGACGCGCCCCCTGCGGTCCGCCAGTGCTGCGGCGCACCTGCCGCAAGTCCTGCAAATGCATGTCGAAGGCCGCATCGCAGAAGCAGCGTCATGCTACGAGGCTATCGTCGCTGACGATCCGTTGCATTTCCGCGCCCGGCATTTTCTGGGCGTCGGGCGGTTCTAGCCGGGACGCCCGACCGAAGCCTTCGAATACATCCTTACGGCTTTGGTATCGGCCCCCGAATTCGCCCCCGCATTGTCGAATTTCGGCCTCGTTCTGATTGAAATAGTGCGTACCAAATGTACACCGCACGCTCCGACGCATACACAGAAGTGTCGCGCTATTCGTCGGAAAATGCGCGGAAAATATTCCGTCCATTCAGCCTTGCGGCCACACACCTCAATCCAGCGTCTCGCGATAAAACCACACGGCTACGCCGATCACCGCGACCGTCGCCAGCGCCATCGGCCATAGCTCCGGCGCGATTTGGGCGACAGAGTTTCCCTTGAGCAAGATGCCGCGCACGATGCGGATGGCGTGGGTTGTCGGGAAAATCTCGCCGATCCATTGCGCCCAGCGCGGCATGCCAAGGAAGGGCGCGAAAAAGCCCGACAGCATGAAGGCCGGCATCAGCGTGAATTGCGCCATCTGCTGCGCCTGCATCTGGTTGGCGGCCACCGTCGAAAAGGCGAGGCCGGTGGCGAGGTTGCTGGCGATGTAGAGGCCGAGCGCCAGCATCAGAAGCGTGATCGAGCCGCGCGCCGGCAGATCGAAGACATAGGTCGAGACCAGCAGGATCAGCACCACCTGCACATAGCCGACGACGACATAGGGCGCGATCTTGGCCAGCATGATCTCGATCGGCTTGACCGGCATGGCCATGAGATTTTCCATCGTGCCGCGCTCGCGTTCCCGCGTGATCGACAGAGTGGTGATCAGCAGCGTCGACATCATCAAGACGATGCAGATCAGCCCCGGCACGATGTTCAAGACGGTCAGCTGCTCGGGATTGTAACGGGCGTGCACCTGGAAGGTGTACGGCGGATCGGGCTGGCGCCCTTGCAGCGCCGGCGGCAGGTCGCGCTCCAGCGCGCCGTTGAGCGCGCCCAAAGCCGCCGTGGCGTTGCCGATGGCCGAGGGGTCGCTGGCGTCGGCGTCGATCAGCACCGACGGCGCCTCGCCGCGATCGACCGAACGGTCGAAATTGGGCGGTATGTTGACCACGAACAGCACGTCGCCTTCCGCCAGAGCCTTGTTCGCTGCGGCTTCCGACGGCATGGTGCGGATGTCGTAATAGCCGGTGTTCTTCAGCGCGGTGACCAGCGTGCGCTCGTATTTGGAGTGATCGGCGGCCAAAAGCCCGGTCGGCAGGTTGTGCGGATTGGTGTTGATGGCGTAGCCGAACAGGAACAGCTGCATGATCGGCAGCATGATGATCAGGCGCAGGGTCATCGGGTCGCGCCGGACCTGGATCCATTCCTTGATCAGAAGGGTTTTCAGGCGGCGGAAGGAAAAGCCGTTCATCGCCCCTCCTCGCGCGCCAGCTGGTGGATGAACACGTCCTCCAGCCGCGGCTCGACCTCGCGCCAGGCAAGCTGCGGAAACTGGCCGAGGGCTGCGAGCAGCGCGGCGCGATCGACGCCCGCGACATGCAGCGCGCGGCCGAACACCGCCGCCGCCTCGACCCCCGCCATATGCCGCAAGTTTCGCGCGGCGGCGTCGGCGCCGGCGCCCGTGCCCTCGAAGGTGATGAGCCCGGACGCCTTCGCCACTTCATCGGCGTCGCCTTGGACGACAATGCGGCCGTTGGCGAGATAGACCACGCGCTTGCAGCGCTCGGCCTCGTCCATGTAATGCGTCGAAACCAGCACGGTGAGCCCTTCGGCCGCCATGTCGTGGATCAGGTCCCAGAATTCGCGCCGCGCCTTGGCGTCGACGCCGGCGGTCGGCTCGTCGAGCAGCAGCAACTTCGGCCGGTGCAGCACGCAGGCGGCGAGCGCCAGCCGCTGCTTCCAGCCGCCCGACAATTCGCCCGCCAGTTGCTTGCGGTATTCGCCGAGCTGCAATTGCGCGATGATGCCGTCCACCGCCTCCTTTGCATGGGGAAGTTCGTAGATGCCGGCGACCAGCTGCAAATTCTCGGTGACGGTCAGGTCCTCGTAAAAACTGAATTTCTGCGTCATGTAGCCGATGTGGCGGCGGATCTTGCCCGCTTCGGACTTGAGATCATAGCCAAGGCAGGTCCCTTCGCCGCCGTCCGGCGTCAAGAGCCCGCAGAGCAGCCGGATGGTGGTGGTCTTGCCGCTGCCGTTGGCGCCGAGAAAGCCGCAGATTTCGCCTTCGGCGACTTTTAGCGTCAGCCCATCGACCACGCGGCGCGCGCCATATGATTTCTTTAGGTCGCGGACGTCGATGGCGTAGGCGGTCATGGGGCCACGGCCCCGACAACCGGCGCCCGCGCGACCGGCGGACCAGTGACTGGCGCCACCATGACCGGCTGGCCGGGATTGAGCAGCGCCGCCCGCTCCAGCGGCGGCCGCGCCTCGACCATGTAAACCAGCTTTTCACGGCTGGAATCGGAATAGATCACCGGCGGCGTGTATTCCGCCTGCGGCGCGATGAAATTGACCGTCGCGTCGAGATCATCGGGGCAATGGTCGCAGAGGATGCGCACACTGTCGCCGCGATGCATGGTGGAAAGGTCGGCTTCGGCGACGAAGAAGCGGACGAAGATATTGTCCGGCGGCAGCAGCGACACGACCGGCGCGCCGACGGCAAGGACTTCGCCCGGCCGCGCCAGCACATCGGCGATGCGGCCCGCCGCCGGCGCGGCGACGCTGCGCTGCGCCAGCCGCCATTCCGCCTGCGCCAGCGCCGCCTTGGCCGCCGCGACCGCCGCATGCGCCGCCTTGATTTCGTCCTTGCGGCCATAAGGCGCGAGCGTTTGCGCCAGCGCCGCCGCCATCGCGCTGACCTTCGCCTTGGCGGAAAGCTGGTCCGCCCGGCGCTGGTCGAGCGTCTGGGTGGTGATGGCGCCTTTCGCGATCAGATCCTGCGCGCGCAAAAAATCCTGCTGGCTGCGGTCGAGCGTGGCGCGCGCGTCGGCGAGATTGGCTTCGGCCTGCTGGATTTCGGTGGGCTTGGCGCCCTGCTCGAGATTGGCGAGCTGGTCCTGCGCCTGCCTGAGCTGGCGCGCCGCCTGGTCGCGGCCGGCGCGGTCGTTGGTCTCGTCCTGGCTGAACAAAAGCGCGCCGAGCGCCACTTCGTCGCCGCGCCTGACGTCAAGCGACGTCAGAAGACCGGCCTGGGTCGGCCCGATCTTGACGAAGTCGGCCTCGGCGTAGCCCTGCCATTGCCTTGGCTTCGGACCGGCGCCGCGCGAGCGCCAGAAGCCGAAGCCGACAAGCAGCGCAAGCGCCAGAAGAAGCAGGATACGGAGGCGCAAATGAAACATTCCTCTTTGCAACGCAACGGTTCCGTTGCATTATCCCATGCGTCGGGACGCGTTGCAATCCAGGAAATCGACAAGGAAGCGGATGAGCGCCGAAACGTCGCAGGAGAAAACATTCAAGCGCGGCCCCGGCGGCCGGCCGAGCGTGGCCGAGGCCGGGCGGCGTCAACTGGCGTTGCTCGAAAGCGCGGCGCTGATTTTTCTCGACCAGGGCTTCGCCGACGCCTCGATCGAGGAAGTCGCCCGCCGCTCCGGCGTCGCCAAGCGCTTCATCTATGCGCGCTACAAGGGCAAGGAACAGTTGTTCGTCGCGGCCATCGAACATCTCGTCGCCGGCAAGCTCGAAGCCCTGCACGAATTCGAGACGCCGCTCGACGACCCCGAGCAGGGCCTCGTCCAATACGCCTCGCACATGCTCGACCTCGCCTTGCAGCCCGACGCGCTGGCGCTGAACCGGCTGTTCCTGACCATTGCCCCGCGCTTTCCCGATCTGACGCGAAACTTCGTCGAGCGCAACCGCGCCCGCAATTTCGCCGGCCTGCGCGGCCTGCTCCAGACTTACGCGGATCGCGGCGCGATCGTCGCCGCCGACCTGCAAATGCTGGCCGAAAGCTTTTTCATGCTGACCGCAGGCGTGGCGCAACGCCTCGCCTTGCTCGGCTTGCGCGCGCCACCGGAAGAGGAACGCGACGGGCTGCGCCACGCCGTGCGGCTGTTTCTCGACGGCTGCCGCTTGCACGCAAAGTGAATTTTCAAGCGCGCTTAAGGCCATAGGAAGGGCGCGATTGCACCATAAAGCAGACCGCCTGCCTGAAGGATGCTGCGACGCTCGGGCTTGTCAAATTGTCGAGACCGGCGCAGATCTTCGGTCGAGTTGGAGGCCACCCGGTAAAACTCGCTTTATCGGCCGCCTACTCATTGGATCAGGAAAATTCATGCGCATTCGTTTCGGTTTCGACATGTCCTATGAAACGCCCAAGCCGACGCCGATGATTGGCATGCTGCATGTCCACCACACGCGTTCCGGCCAGCTTGCGACGCCGGATGTCCTGGCGACCGAGCCGCAGGTTCCCATTGCGACCTATCATGACGCATTTGGCAATTTCTGCTTCCGCCTCGTTGCGCCGACAGGCGTGATCCGCTTTCATTCCGACGCTGTGATCAACGATTCCGGCGCCTTCGATCCCGTCGCCTGGGACGCGGTCGAACATAAAATCGAGGACTTGCCGGCCGAGACGATCCAATTCCTGCTCGGCAGCCGCTACTGCGACACCGACCTCCTGTCGGAAGAGGCCTGGCGGCTGTTCGAACACGCGCCGAACGGCTGGGGGCGGGTGCAGGCGATCTGCGATTACGTGCACAAGACCCTGCGCTTCGATTACCTCGACTGCGACCCGACGCGGACCGCGTCGCAGGCCTGTTTCAAGCGCGTCGGCGTCTGCCGCGACTTCACCCATCTCGCCATAGCCTTCACGCGCTGCATGAATATCCCGGCGCGCTATTGCACCGGCTACATCAGCGACGTCAGCCTGCCGACGCCCTATGCGGCCCAGGATTTCTGCGCCTGGATGGAAGTGTTTCTCGGCGGCCGATGGTGGACCTTCGACCCGCGCAACAATGCGCCGCGCATCGGCCGCATCTTGATGGCGCGCGGCCGCGACGCGGCGGACGTGCCGCTGGTGCATTCTTTCGGCCCACATGCGTTGCGGTCATTCAAGGTCTGGGTCGACGAATTGCCGTCAAGTTGAGACGCTCCGCTCGATCGTCGGGATTTGCCCGTCGACGATTGCGCTTTGTGTCGCCAAATGGATTCGACCCGCCTAGCCGGCGTAGAAATCGACCGTCGCCTTCAGGCCGTCGGCAAAACTCGTCGCGTCGCTCCAGAAGCGCCGGGCGAATTTCGAGGCGTCCACATGGTAGGCCCGGTCGGTCTGGAAGCGCATCTCGATCAGTTCGAACACCGTGCGGTCGAACAGGCCCAAAAGATGCAGCGCGGGTTTCGGCAGCACTTTTATGCGCGGCGCCGCGCCTAGCATGTTCGCCGCGCTTTCGATCAGCGCGCGCAGGGTTTGCGTCGGCGCGTTGGGCGCGTGCCAGGCCTGGCCATAGACGTCGGCCGGCGCGTCGAGCAGCGCCACCAGCGCGCGCGCGAAATCGCCGACATAGGTGAAGTCGTGCGGATAGTCAGGCGAATAGGGGATCAGCGCCGCCTTGCCCTCCGCCAGCCGTCTCACACCGAAATGGGACAGGACGGAGTTTTCCACATCCGGCCCGTAAAAATCGGAAGCGCGCACGGCGACAGCCTCGACCCGCCCGGCCCCGTGCGCCTCCATCCAGGCGCGGGTGATGTCCGCCCTCACCTTCGGCTTGCGGCCGAATTCGGTGAGCGCCATGTCTTCGAACAGCGCCTCGTCCCGCGGGCCATACATGTAGAGATTGTCGGCGAAAATGAACCGCGCGCCGATCTCGGCGCAGACGGCGAGGAAATTATCCATCGCCAGCGGCCAGGCCTTCCGCCAGATGCGGGAATCGTAGGGAAAACCAAGGCAGCAGATCACCGCCGAACAGTCCGAACAAGCGCTCCGCAGGCTGGCGCGGTCGAGCGCGTCGGCCGCGCCAAACGCCACCCCCTCCGGCAGGAACTCGCGGC
Source organism: uncultured Alphaproteobacteria bacterium (assembly GCA_963828185.1). GTDB lineage: Bacteria > Pseudomonadota > Alphaproteobacteria > Rhizobiales > Beijerinckiaceae > Rhodoblastus. The sequence continues at coordinate 24,644 of CAWHDV010000003.1, forward strand.
CGCCGTCGCTGCACCACGCGCGCAGCATCGCCTCGCGCCGCAAGGATCCTGGTCGTCTCGCGGCCGACCGCCCCATAACCGATGATCGCGATTTGCATGCCGCCTCCGCCGTGATCCGGACTAATGTCAATCTAATTTACACTCGAAGACAGCCTGCGGGCCTGCGCCTGTTGTTTCTCGGCGGCGATGAAGATTTGCGCGCAGGCCATGGCGTCGGACAACGCTTCGTGGTGATTGAGCGCGATCCCGAGCCGTTCGCAGACGTTGGACAGTCTGGTCGGCCTGATATTCCAGACGCGGCGGGCGATCTGCACCGTGCATTGGAACGGCAGGGACGGCGCCTCGATCCCGTAACTCCGACAGCAGGCGTTGAGGACGCCCCTGTCGAAGGACGCGTTATGCGCCACGAAATGCGCAGCGCCGTCGATAAACCCCTCGATCTTCGGCCAGAGCGCGGCGAAATTATCGGCCTTCGCCACATCGCTCCAGGTCAGGCCATGGATATGGGTGAAAAGGAATTGCCGAGTTGGCGGCCTGATGAAATGAACGGCCTTGGCGACGATTTCGCCGTCGACCACCTTCACCACCCCAACCGAACAGGCGCTGTCGGCGCTGGTGTTGGCCGTTTCAAAATCAATCGCCACAAAATTCATTTCAATGATCCCCGCCGCCCGAGACCTACACTCTTTCCCGGCGCCTGACCAAGTCCCACAGCATCTCCCTATTAAGCCTTGGCAGGAGAAAACGACGGTTTATATTTTCAGGAAAAGGCGGAGCGCTTGCCATGACAGGAAAGAATTGGGACCGAGTGCCGATTGATGCACAGAGCATCGACGCGCCCCTGTCACGAGCGGCCATCTTTCTCGTGGTCACTGTCGTGAATGAGCCCCCTGCTCTCGCAAAGGTCATCTCGGCGCTCGGCGGCCTTGACGATCTCGTCAAAACCGTTGGATTTCGTGATCTTTCCGGCCAGCTTTCGTGCGTCGTCGGCGTCGGCCGCGGTCTCTGGGACAGTCTTCGCTTCGACAAGCGGCCCCAGGAGTTGAAACCATTTACGCCGATTGCCGGAGCCGACCATGCGGCGCCGTCGACGCCTGGCGACTTACTCTTCCATATACGATCCGAACGCCCGGATCTGAGCTTCGAATTCGAACGCCTCTTGCTCGACAGCCTTGGCGCCAGCGTCACGGTCGTCGACGAGGTCTCGGGCTTTCGATATTTCGACGCGCGCGATCTCCTTGGTTTTGTCGACGGCACAGCCAACCCAACCGCCCTTGACTTGCCCGCCTCGGCGCTCGTTGGCGATGAAGACGCCGACTTCGCGGGAGGCAGCTATGTCGTCGTCCAGAAGTATTTGCACGATCTCATCGCCTGGGCAAAGATTCCAACGCCTGAGCAGGAGGCGATCATCGGTCGCACAAAGATAGACAATATTGAAATCGATGACGAAAACGCGCCGCGAAAATCGCACAAGTCGCTTGCCACCATCGTGGACGCCGACGGCAACGAATTCGACATATTGCGCGACAACATGCCGTTCGGCCGACCGGGCCAGCACGAGTTCGGCACATATTTCATCGGCTATTCCCGATATCTCTGGGTCATCGAAAAGATGCTGCAGCGCATGTATGTCGGCGATCCTCCGGGCGCGTACGACCGACTGCTGGACTTTTCGACGCCGCACACCGGCACAACGTTTTTCGCTCCAGCGCGCCCAATGCTGCAAGCGCTGGTTCAGGCGGCGCAGCAAAAGCTTGCGCCCGCCCAATCGGCCGGGGCGGAGCCAAAATAGTTCAACATCAATGCGCCGTGCGGACCATGCAGGGATCGAACGAGCGCACGACATGCGGGATCGCCGATAGCCACAACGCCTGCATTGACGCGGGTTTCAATGGCGCGACGGCGGCCGGCATGATTTAATGCGGCCGAGGGGAAAGGACGCGCGATGGAAGCCAGGGTTCTGCTGCGAAAAATGTTCGACGCGGCGATCGCCTCGGCCCAGCCGGCCTTGTGCCTGCCGCCGCATCTGCCAAATCCCCCGCGAGGGCGGACCATCGTCATCGGCGCCGGCAAGGCGTCCGCCGCCATGGCGCAGGCGCTGGAGCGCGCGTGGGACGGGCCGCTCGAAGGGCTGGTCGTCACGCGCTACGGCTACGCCCTGCCTTGCGAACAAATCGAAATCGTCGAGGCCGCCCATCCCGTCCCCGACGCGGCAGGGCTTCGCGCCGCCCAACGCATCGCGGCGATGGTCGAGGGGCTCACACCGGACGATCTGGTCATCGCGCTCATCTCCGGCGGCGGCTCGGCGCTGATGGTCGCTCCACTCGAAGGCCTGACGCTGGCCGACAAGCAGGCCGTCAATTCCGCGCTGTTGAAGAGCGGCGCGACGATTGCGGAAATGAATTGCGTGCGCCGGCATTTGTCCCGCCTCAAGGGCGGGCGTCTCGGCGCGCTTTGCGCGCCGGCGCAGATCGTCGCGCTGCTCATTTCCGACGTGCCCGGCGACGATCCGCTCGACATCGCCTCCGGCCCGACCGTCGCCGATCCGACCACTTGCGCCGACGCGCTCGCGGTCCTCAAGCGTTACGCGATCACGCCGCCCGAGGCGGCGCTGAAAATCCTGCGCAGCGGCGCCGGCGAAAGCGTCAAGCCGGGCGATCCGCGTCTGGCGCGGGCGCAGACCCGCACAATCGCCGCGCCAAAAATGGCGCTGGAGGCGGCGGCGAAAATCGGGCGCGAAAACGGTTTTGACGCGCATATCCTCAGCGACAGGATCGAAGGCGAGGCGCGCGATGTCGGCAAGGTCCTCGCCGGTCTTGCGCTGCATGTCGCGTCCACGGGCCAGCCGTTCCGCGCGCCCTGCGTCCTCCTGTCGGGCGGCGAAACCACGGTGACCCTGCGCGGTTCGGGACGGGGCGGCCGCAATGTCGAATTCCTGCTTTCGCTGGCGCTGGCGCTCGACGGCGCGCCGCGCATCCACGGCCTCGCAGGCGACACCGATGGCGTCGACGGCGCCGAGGAAATCGCCGGCGCGCTGTTTGCGCCCGACACGATTTTGCGCGCGAGAGGCAAAAACATCGATCCGCGCGCGGCGCTCGACAACAACGACGGGCACGGCTTCTTCCAGGCCTTGGGCGCCAGCGTCGTCACCGGCCCGACGCTGACCAATGTCAACGATTTCCGCGCCATCCTGATTGAAGGCTGAAGCCCTCTTCCTGGTAAGCGCCCGCAAGCGCGTCGTGGATGAGGGCTCCTGGTTTGTTTTTCAAATTTGGCCCCCTCAAGGTGAGGAGGCCTTGAAAAGGCCGTCTCGGACCATGGGCCGCGCAACGCGACTCTGTCAGCAATCTGGGCGTCGTGAGACGACCGTCTTCCGACGGGCCGCGGGCGCGGCGTGAAGGATCAGGACGCTCCAAGGGTCTGTCGGCGTTCAGTGGTGCAACCGCGCCGTCGCCTCCGACGGGGCCACGGTGACCGAATGGATGTCGCCGCCGAAATGCGCTTGCACTTCCGCATGGGTGTCGCCAAACACCCGGAATTCCGTCACCTTGCCGTTCCTCATCCTGAACAGGTGCATCCACGCCGTATCGACGCGTGCGCCCGTTCCCTTGGCGCGGGCGACCGAGCGGCCGAGCACGGCGACGAAATCGGGTCCGGCCATGAATTCGCGCGGCTCGAAGGATTCGAAATCGAGGTTCGCCGCCACTTCGCGGAAGAACGACCTGACGCCGTCGATACCCCGGCGTTCGCCGCCATACGGGAGCAGCGCGGGATCGCCGTTGGAATACCAGGCGATGTCCGGATCGGACGCCGCGACGATGGCGTTGATGTCTCCGCGGCCAAATGCGGCGTAAAGCGACTGAACCAATTGCACATTGTCCATCATGATCGCCTCCGTTTGATGTTGGCGGCCCCGCAGCTCCGATGGCCCGGGACTGGCGCAACCCGAATGGCGCGGGCTCGACCCGGCGCACGACCGCCCGATCCGCGTAAAAGCCTTCATCTGCAGGGCGTAAAAGTCCTTCACGGACGCGCCAACATATCACCGCGAAGGCGGCCGACCCGACACATTATCGTGACAGCCGACAGCCGCTTCAGACCACGACTTTGCGATACAGATGCCAGGTCGCGTGCCCAAGCGCCGGCATGACGACGATCAGTCCCATGAGCAGCGGAATCGTCCCCAACGCCAGGCCGGCGGCGACAATGCCTCCCCAGGCGAGCATGGGCCCAGGGCTGGCGCGCACGGCGCGAACCGAGGTCGCGATGGCGGTCGATATCGAGACATGCCGATCGAGCAGCAGCGGAAACGACACGACGCTGGTCGCCAGCGCGACCAGGGCGAACAGGAACCCTGTCGCGAGGCCGACGACGATCAGCGTCCATCCGGCCGGCGTCGTGAAGACATCGCGGGCGAAGGACGCAACCGATGTCGGCATGTCCGGACCAAGCGTCAGGGCATAGATTTTCATCGCCGCGACCACCCAGAGCAGGCCGAAACCGGTCAACAGCAGACCCAGCTTGAAAATCGCCGCGACGGCCGGCGAGGTGAAGACGCCGAAGGCTCTGCGCCAGGACGCCGGCTCGCCCCGCTCGCGGCGCCGGCTCATTTCGTAAAGGCCGACCGCCGCGAAGGGGCCGATCAGCGCAAAGCCCAGAGCCAGCGGAAAGAGCAAGGGCAGCAGGCGAGCGTCGGATGCGACCCGCGCGACAGCCAATCCGGCGAAGGGATAGATGAGGCAGAGGAAAATCACATGGGTGCGATATGCCCCGAAGTCGCCCAGGCCTTTCCTCAGGACCTCGCCCAGGTCGCCGAAGGATATTCGCCGCACCTCCGGTGAGGAAATATTCGTGTCGACGTCGGTATGAACGAGCGAATGGCCAACAGACCGCATGGCGTGGGCCGTCGCCAGGACGGTATAGGCGCCCCATTCGGCGGGGTTGCGAATGTGCATCGAAACATCCTCCCGAAAAAACGGATCGAGAGGTCACGGCCTTTGCGGGGCGACCGAATTCTTGCGGCCGGGACGCGCCGCGACCAAGTTTGCGAGGCTAACGCAACCGGACCTCACAGTCACATTAACTATCTTTTATTTTCAATAGCCTGAGCTTCACTACATGGCCTCCGCCAAGCCTCCCTCGCCCCGGCGACGGCGCTGCGGAGCCGGATAACGAAAAGTTGAACGCCGCAGGATGAGGCGGAAAGGGCGCGGACAGGGCGCGACGGCCCGCGGACGCGCAAGCCCGCGATGAAGCTCGGCGCAAGGGTTTTTCGCCGAGGCGCGGAAGGGCGCAAAAAAGCTTCTTGCGGACGCCTGTCGCTTCATCGTCTTCTCCGCGCGGGTCTTGAGCGGGACAAAAAAATTGCGATCAGGCGATACTCCTGCTTATGTTGCAATTCTCCTGCTTGTTTTCCCTGGGTTAACACGAGGTCGCCGCCCGCAATGCTTGCGACAGATTCATCGCCGTTGACGATGGACCACGCCTTGCAGGCGGCGCTCGACGTCGCCGGAATGGGCGTGTGGGGCTGGGACGAGGTCGCGCAGGTGAAAATCTGGCCGGCGCAGACCAAGGCCATCTTCGGGCTTTCGCCGGAAACGGAAATGACCCGCGAGCTGTTCGTCGGCATGCTCCATCCCGACGATGTTCCCCGCTACCGCGAAGCCTGGGCCGCGGCGATGCGGCCGGACGGTTCGCGCCTTTATCAGCTCACCTTCCGTATTCGCAGGGCCAATGACGCCGCCGAGCGCTGGATCAGCTCCCGGGCGCGGGTCGAATTCGAAGGCGACCGTCCCGTCAGGGTCATCGGCGCGCTGCGCGACGTCACCGCCCGGCAGGCCACGCTCGAGCGTCTGAGGAGGAGCCAGCACCAGCTCAGCCTGTTCATCGAATATGCGCCCGCCGCCATCGCCATGTTCGACCGCGACATGCGCTACATCGCCGCCAGCGCGCGCTGGAACGCGCAAGTCGGCTACGAGAAAACGCCGGTTGGCCGCAGCTGCTACGAGTTCATGGCCTATGACAACGACGCCTGGGCGGCTGTCCACCAGCGCTGTCTGACCGGCGCCGTCGAAAGTTCGGACGGCGAGCCCGTGCGGCGCAAGGACGGCGCGACGCGGTGGATCAAATGGGAGGCGCGGCCCTGGCGCGACACGAGCGACGCAATCGGCGGCGTCCTGATCAGCTCCGAGGACATCACCGAGCGCAAGATCAACGAGCAAGCGCTCAGCGGCCTTCTCGGCGAGGTCAAGGACCTCAAGACGGCGCTCGACGAGCACGCCATTGTCGCCATCACCGACCGCAAGGGCCTGATCACTTACGTCAACGACAAGTTCTGCGCCATTTCGCAATACAAGCGCGAGGAACTGCTGGGTCGCAGCCATCGCGTCGTCAATTCCAGCGTCCATCCGAAAAGTTTTTTCCGCGACATGTGGCGAACCATCGCCGGCGGCGAGATCTGGCGCGGCGAATGCTGCAATCGCGCCAAGGACGGATCGCTCTACTGGGTCGACACGACCATCGTGCCCTTCCTCGACGAGTCCGGCCGGCCGCGCCAATATGTGGCGATCCGCACCGACATCACCGCGCGCGTGCGCGCCGAAATCGCCATGCGCGAAAGCGAGGCGGCGATCAGGCTGAGCCAGAGCCGGTTGCGCCACGCCGCCGACGCGGCCGGGCTGACCTTCGTCGAGTTCGACCTCGTCGGACATCGCCTGCATCTGGCGGAAAACTACGCCCGGGTGATGGGCTACGAGCCCATGACGCCCAAGGCGGGCGGCGGCATTGACGAAGCCATCGGCTATCTGGTCCAGCATATCGTCGCCGCGGATCGTCCCGGCTTCATCGCGGCGGCGGGGGACCTGCGCGAACGCGGCGTCACCGGCCGCATCGAGTACCGCGTCAAAGGCGACGACGGCAAGGAACGGACGATCGAGGCCGTCGCCAATGCGGAAATCGGCGACGACGGCCGTCCGAAAAGAGCCTTCGTCACCAATCTCGACATCACCTCGCTGGTCGAGGGCAGGAACGCCCTCACGGCGGCCAAGGACAAGGCGGACGAGATTCTCGCCAGCATCGCCGACGCGTTCTACGTCCTGGACGCGCGTTGGCGTCTAGTCTTTTTCAACGCCAGGGCCGAGGCGATTCTGGAGCGGAAACGCGACGACGTCATTGGCGGCAACTTCTTTGACGTTTTCCCGCAAGTCCGCGGCACGGAGGTCCACGCGAAATTTTGCGAGGTGATGACGAATAGGCGGCCGCTCGAATTCGAACACATTTCGCCGGTTCTCAACCGCTGGGTCGCCTTCAGCGTCTATCCGACCAGCGAAGGCGGCATTTCGGTCTATTTCCGCGACATATCGGACCACAAGGCGACGGAGGACGAACTGGTCGCCGCAAAATCCGAGGCCGAACGCGCCAATCGCGCCAAGTCGAAGTTTCTGGCTTCCGCCAGCCACGACCTGCGCCAGCCGGTGCAGTCGCTGGTGCTGCTGCTGTCGCTGATTGAACGGCAGGTCGCGGCCAATCCCAAGGCGGTGGAAACCGCGCAGATGATGAAGCAGGCGCTCGGCGGGCTGAACGGGCTGCTCACCTCCATTCTCGATATTTCCCGCCTCGACGCGGGCGTGGTCGAGCCGTCGCCGCAAAATGTCAACGTCGGAGCCTTGCTCGAGCGGCTGGCCGGAGAATATGTCGCCAAGGCGGAGGACAAGAACCTCGATTTGCGCCTTTTGCCGTTCGAGTCGCACGCGCTGGCCGATCCGAGCCTGCTCGAGCGCGCCCTGCGCAACCTGCTCGAAAACGCGCTGCGCTATACGCAAAGCGGCGGCGTGCTGCTTGGCATGCGGCGGCGCGGCGACCATGTCAGGATCGACGTCGTCGACACCGGCATCGGCGTCCCCGCCGAGAAGCGAAGCGAAATCTTCGAGGAATTCATCCAGCTCGACAATCCCGGCCGCGATCTCGCGCGCGGGCTCGGGCTCGGCCTCGCCATCGTGGCCCGCCTCGCCGCCCTGATGGGGGCGAAAATCGAAGTGGCGTCCCGCCCCGGGCGCGGGTCGCGCTTTTCGCTGTTGCTGCCACGCATCCAGGCCGAGGCCTCCGCCGTGGCCGAGCCCATGCGGACCGAGGACCCCGGCGGCCTCGTGCTGATCGTCGAGGACAACGCCATCCTGCGCCACGGACTCGACAGCCTGACAAGGCAATGGGGTTATGAAACCCGCACCGCCGCCACTGGCGAGGAGGCGCTGGAGGTCGGAGACGCCAGCGACTGGCTGTTCGACGCGATCGTCACCGATTACCGCCTGGGCGGCGGCCTGAACGGCCTCGACACGGCCAAGGAGATCGAGCTTCGCGGCGGCCGGCCCATTCCCACCCTGATCCTCACCGGCGACACGGCCAAGGACCGCATTTCGGAAATCAGCGCCAGCGGCTTCGAACTGCTGCACAAGCCGGTTGACGCCGAACATTTGCGCCGCAAGCTGGCGCAATTGATCGCCAGTTAGGTTTCAGGAATCTCGCTTGTGCTTGCGATCGGCTTCCGCCGACGGTCAGAAGTTCACCCGGGCGGACCAGCCCGCGTTGCAAGGTCGGCTTGCCGCGCGGATTCCGGACGACCGCCGAAGTCTGCTGCAAGGGAGAGATTGGGCGGAAAAGAGATCCACCGTTTTGGCTGTCGAACGTCTCTTGTTCGCTGGGACTTCAGTCGTTTGGCCGTCGCGCCTGGCCATAGACAAAGCCGGATCATGCAAGGGCGGCCGGCATGACGATTTGCAGCATGCAGCCGCCCTGTTGCTCGGAGGAAATGCTTTGCGCCATCTCGGCGGCGGCTTTGAGATCGAGAAGGAAGTCCCGTGCGGCGACGTCGCCGACAGCGAACACGATCCCGTCGTTGATGGCCAGGATCGGATCGAATTTCAGCCATGCGCCGCGACTAGCCCGTCCGTCACTGCGCGAAATTGGCTGCATTGCTTCCAAAGCAACGCCCAAAAGCATGAGCAGGGCTTGGACATCCTCGAGCCTGTCCGTATCGAGCGCCGGGCCGGGAAAAAGACGGTCTTCTTCGAGAACGCCAACGAAGGTTGCGATCCGATAGGCGTCGGCAGCCAGATCGGGAAATCGGCTGTTCTGCGCGTCGAGGAACGGATGAAAGATCGCCATGTCTATTTCCGGCCGCCAAAGCGAGCCTACCGGCCGTCGTCCACGGCTTCGAATTCCTTGTCGGGCGCGCCCCAGAGCACCAGCCGCTCGTCAAAACGCACGTCCAGACGGTCGGGGGCCGATGGTTGTTCTTTTAGAAGCCGGTAGCGACAGATCACGGTGCCGAGCGCGTCGCGCGGAATTTTCCAATCGCGGGCGATATGCGAAGTGGGCCTGCAACGCACCTTCTGTCCGAGGATCATCGCCGCCTCCATTCCAGGAGCATCAGTCCGCACATGGCGCGCCGACCGAAAAATGCTGCACGGCACCATCTTATTGACGCACTGCGGCCATGCAAGCGAAATTAGAACCTCTCAAAATGGAAAGCGTCCGCGGCGGCGCAAAGCGGGGCGCGCTGCCTCCGGATTCCCCCTACTTTGAAATACGCGCGAAACGGCGCTTTTTGCCCTTGCCGACTGGGTCGTCTACATCGTAACAGGCGAGCCTCTGCCCGTTACCGCTCGCGCGGAAGTGACGTCGATGGTCCTCGATAAAACGCTTATGCCGCGACCAGCAAATCAGCCCGTTGGATGCCCCTAGGTCGCCTCATCGGACCATTTTTGCGAGCGGAAGGCCCGCGCGATCGCCTCGGCGCGCGTTCGGCGCAATTCCTCGACGTCGGTTGAGTTGTCGGATAACGCGGCGCAATCCGCGCCGGCGCAGGCCTCGATTGCGAGATCCAGCAAGGCCGCCTTGGGATATGCCAGTCCGGAGCGGTCGCCATAAGCGCGGTAATCGCAAGCGCAAACCGTCATCAATTGCCTGAAAACCTCGGCCTGGCTGAAGGCCTTCAAGCGTTCCAGCATCATGGCGACAGGTCCGGCGCGCACTCTCGATACGCGATGAACCCGCTCGCATTCGTCCAGCGCAAGCACGGCCAGGTCGCGGCATTCGACCGGCGCCGCGAAACGCTCGCAAATGGCTGCAATGCGCGGATGTCCACGCTCGACATGGCGATAATGGATGGGAAGGTGTTCGCGCGGCGAGTCCGCCTTGCCGACATTCATGACGAGCAACGCAAAACGCGCGGCCAGAGTCGCCTGGCATCGCGCCGCCTCGTCGAGCGCCTTCAGGAGATGGTCGCCGAGGTCCACGGGAGATAGCTGGTCGGCCATTTGCGGAACGCCGAACAAGTCAGCGACTTCAGGCAAAATTTGCGCCAACGCGCCACAATCGCGCATGATCTTGATCATCTTGCCCGCCGAAGGCGCGACGAGGCCGCGAACCAGTTCCGGCCAAATCTCGGATGGCGGGATGTCTAGCAGAAACCCGCCGTCCACTTGCTCGGACATGGCGCCCAACAACTCCGCGTCGGGTTCAGATTCCGCTTCGGCGAGCAAGGACGCCATACGCAAAATGCTCAGCGCCGGATGCGTCTGCGCCAGGTCTTGAACAGACCGCGGAAAAATGGATTTGCGACTCATAGCGAAGGGAAACCTCACACCTTGAGCCGGGCAAAGCAATTCTCTTGCCACGAATGGCAGATCTTGGGTAGCCTCGCTCAGCCGAGTTTTTTGGCGTATCGAATATTCGGTGTGGAGATGAAGCCGATCCTAATGGCGCCGCCAGACCGAGCCAACATTGTCGGCCCTGTCCAGAATGACGGCCCTCAGCCCCTCCGAACCGGCTTCCAGACGACGTTAGTCTTCACTGTGTCGCCGCCGTTCCGAGCTTCGCGCAAACAGCCTCGCCATCAACGATTTCGCGAGCAACGGCCGTTTCTGGCGATATCGCCGGCGCATCCGGCAGGGAGAAAGCGTCGATGGAGACAGCCGTGCAAGCCGTCGTCTTTGGGCTGCCGCTCGTGATGATGGACCTGACGTTGAAACGGTCGACCAATGTCGGGCGCGCCACCGGAATGGCCGCTCCGGTCAACCAGTTCGCCCATGCGCCGATCTTTCCGCCGGCGACGTTCAAGACCATCGTTCGCGCTAATGTCGACACGCTCTATTCGTCGGCCTTCCTCGACCTGTCGTCCGAACCCATAATCCTCTCAGTTCCCGATACAGGCGGGCGCTACTATCTGCTGCCGATGCTCGACGCCTGGACGAATGTCTTCGCGACGCCGGGCGCGCGCACGACCGGGACCAAGGCGCAGAACTTTGCCATCACCGGACCGAACTGGTCCGGGACCCTTCCTGGCGGAATGCGCGAGCTGAAATCGCCGACCAACATGGCCTGGATTTTGGGGCGCACGCAGACCAATGGACCCGAAGATTATCCAGCGGTTCACGCCATTCAGGCCGGCTTCAAACTCGTCCCGCTCTCGACCTTCGGGAGGGCATACGCCCCGCCGGAAGGAGTGGTGGACGCGACCGCCGACATGAAGACGCCGCCGGTCGACCTGCTTCAGAACATGACGGGCGCGGCGTTTCTCACTGCTCTGGCAAGGCTCCTCAAATCCAGTCCACCTCAGGCCGCCGACGCCCCCATGCTCGCCAAACTGGCGACGATCGGCGTGATCCCGGGAGAGGATTTTGATCCCGGCAAACTTGATCCCGCCAGCGCCAAGAGTCTGGACGGCGCCGTAAGGGCGGCGATCGCGGCCTTGCGGGATCGAGCGAAGCAGATGGGGCAGTCCGTCAATGGATGGCGCATCCCAAACGGGGATATTGGCGCCTTCGGAACCGATTACGGCGCGAGGGCCTTCATCGCCCTGATTGCCCTAGGCGCGAACCTGCCTGCGGATTCGCTTTATCCGACGACTTTCGTCGACGGCGACGGCAAGCCGCTGATTGGCGCCAACCGCTACATCCTGCATTTCGACGCGGGCCTCACGCCGCCGGTGAACGCGTTCTGGTCCGTGACGATGTACAATCCGGACTCCTTTTTCGAGGAAAATCCGATCCACCGCTCCGCCATCAGCAGCTGGATGCCCCTCAAACGCAACAGCGACGGCTCGCTGGATATTTACATCCAGCATGGATCGCCGGGCGCGGACACGGAATCAAATTGGCTGCCGGCGCCCGAAGGCGGATTTAACATCACGATGCGGATGTATTGGCCGAAGGACACGGGCCCATCAATCATCGATGGAAGCTGGACGCCCCCCGCCGTAACTCGGGTCAAATAGAACGCCGAAAATCTCGCATTCGACGCGTCTCTCGCAAAACCCGGGAATGTCCGCTGGTCGGGACGATTGCAGCCTCACAAGTTGGACAGCTTTGCCGGCTTTGGGTCCATCATCGTCGCACCCCTCGCCAAATCAGCAAGAGAAGTGATTCACGGCGTTGGCGCCCGATCAATGGCAGAGTTTTCAACACTATCTGCCGGAAACCGACCCTCGAGTGACGCCGCCTCCCGCCCCCGCCCCGCACCAATCAGCAGCGGAAATGAGATTTACGTTCGGCGAAAGATCACGCTGAGATTGTTGGCGGGCATCTCGATCACCTCTGGCGCCCCGAAGCCCGCGGCGCTGGCGCAGGCGGCGATGGCCTCCAGGTCGCGCACGCCCCAGCCGGCGTTCTGCGCGCGCAGGCTCGCGTCGAACGCCACATTGCTCGGCGCGGTATGCGCGCCATCGCGCTTGAACGGCCCATAGAGGCAGAGCGGCGCGGCTTTCGGCAAGATCGCTCTCGCGCCGGCGAACAGGCCCTGGGTGGCGATCCACGGCGAAATATGCACCATGTTGACGCAGACGATGGCGTCCGCCTCGGCGACCGGCCAGAACGACGCCGACGCATCGAGCGCCACCGGCGTGCGCACATTGTCGAGCCCGGCCTCGTCGATCCACGCGGCGATGCTCCGAAGCGCCTCAGCGCTGGGGTCGGACGGCTGGAATTGCAGCTTCGGCAGATGCGCCGCGAGATGGATCACATGTTCGCCCGTGCCGCTGGCGATCTCAAGCACTTGCCCTTCCGCCGGCAGGACGGAACGCAGGACATTGAGGATAGGGCCGCGATTGCGGGCGGCGGCCGGGGCGAAGAGACGGCGGTCGTGCATGACCCATTATCGCCCATTGATGCTGAACGAAGAATTCACATTTCAGTATTGCGTGTCAGGTTTTCTCGACTCAGGCGGCTTTCGCCGGCCTTTCGACCGGCGTGACCTCCACGGCGCGCACCCGCCCGGCCTGGATGACGCCGAGCGTAGCGGGTCGACCGATCGCGTCGCGGCCGAGCAGCCTGATGAGATCGTCGGCCCCGTCGACCGCCGCGCCGTCAAGGCTCAGGACGATATCGCCGACATGCAGGCCGCCGCGCTCGGCCGGACCGCCCTGCTCCACTTCGCCGACCCGCACCGCGCGCGGCGCGGAGCCGGTGGCGACGGCGAGGCGGCGCGGCAGCGGGATCGTTTGCGCCGCTATGCCGAGATGGGCGCGCCGCACCCGGCCATGCGCGATGAATTCGCTGATCACGAAGGTCGCGGTATTGCTCGACACGGCGAAGCACAAGCCCTGCGCGCCGGCGATCATCGCCGTGGCGACGCCCATCACCTCAGCCCCCGACGACACCAGCGGGCCGCCGGAATTGCCAGGGTTGAGCGCCGCGTCGGTCTGGATCACGTCGTCGATCAGCCGCCCGTTGCGCCCGCGCAGCGAGCGCCCCAGCGCCGAGACGACGCCCGCCGTGACAGTCGATTCAAATCCCAGGGGATTGCCGATGGCGATCACCAGATGGCCGCGCTTGAGCGTCTTGGAATCGCCGAGCCGCGCAATGGAAAAGCCGCGCGGCAGTTCCGCGCGCAGCAAAGCGAGGTCGGTGTCCGGATCGTCGCCGATCGCCAAAGCTTCGGTTTCGCCGCCCTCGCTGAAGGACAGGCGCAGGCGCCGCGCGCCGCCGACGACATGGCTGTTGGTGAGGACGAGGCCGTCGCCGGCGATGACCACGCCGGAGCCGAGACCCGCGCGCCCGTTGGCGCCAAGGCTTTCGACGCGGACGACGCTAGGGCCGACCGCCTCGGCGACGCCGGCGACGGTCTGCGAAAATGTGTCGAGAGGGTTTTCCATGACTTTGCCTAAAGGTTGATGACGCCGAGCCGCGCCGCATGGGTGACCGCGTCGGCGCGGCCGTTGGCGTCGAGCTTGTCGAGCAGGCGGCCGACATGGAATTTGGCGGTGTGGACAGAGACGCCAAGACTGCGCGCGATAACCTTGTTCGACGCCCCCTCGGTGAGCAACAGCAGCACCTCCAGCTCGCGCGGCGTCAACGCCGCATCCGCGCGCTCCGACGACGCCGAGGCGACGATCTTCACGTCGGCCGCCTCGCCTTGCAGGGCGAGGCGCAAGCCGGGCGCCTGCGCCAGCGCGGCGGCGACGCGGCCCGCCAGTTGCGGATCGTCGAGCGCCAGCGCGATTTTGAGAGGTTTCTCGTCGCTCAACTCTCGGGCCTTTCCCCGACCGTCACGGGCAACTCGAGCGGTTCGCCGCCGCGCCGCAGGCCGAGCCTGACGATCTGGCCGACGCTGTCGGGACCGAGCGCGGGCAAAAGCGAGCGGAAGCCACGCAACGGCTCGCCGTTCCAGGCGACGATCACATCGCCCTGCCTGGCGCCGGCCTCAGCCGCCGGTCCATCCTTGGCGACGCCGGTGACGATGGCGCCAAAACTGTCGAGCCCCTCGACGCGGACCGGCTGCAAGCCGAGGCCAAGAAAGCCGCGCGCAACCTTGCCGTGGCTAAGCAGGGTTTCGGCGACCCGTTCGATCGTGGCCGAGGGAATGACCAGGACGCGTCGGCGCGGGCCGGCTACGGCCATGCCGAAGGCGCGGCCGGAGGCGTCGATCGCCAGTCCGCCCTGCGCTGGGCGGCGCAGGCGCAGATCGAGTTCTATCCGCGCGTCGATCCTGCCGCCGCGCAGCGAACGCCAGGCCGGGCCGGAAGAGGCCACAGCGCCGAAGGCGCAAGTCACGGCGGCCTCCTGGCTCGCGCCGACCACCAGCGCCAGAGCCCCGGCGCGCACCGGCCCCGAATTCGAGCGAGACCGGCGCGAAACCGGCGTTCTCGACCTGCAGCAAGGCGATATCGGTAGTGGGGTCACGGCCGACGATCCGCGCGGGCCGGGGCTCGCCGCCGGCCGAAATCACCGAAGCTTCGCCTTCCTCGGCGAGCGCTTCGTCGGAAGTGACGACGAGATCCGGCCGCCAGGCGAAACCACTCGACCAGGAGCGATGCGAGCGAAGGGCCAAGACATTTTCCGCCTTGGCCGCGACGAGGCCGGATAAAGCGGACGAAAGGGATTCGAGGTTTGACGCGGACATGAGAAAATCTCCTTCCGCGATTATTTGTGCTCGACGCCCGCTCCCCGCCACTGCCCGGATGGCTAGCTCAACCTTGCGCGCGTCGCGGCACGACCAGCTTGGCGGTCAGCACTTGCGCCACCTCGCCGCGCTGGTTGATCGTTTCGCTGCGCAAGGTGACCATGCCGCGCTCGGGCCGCGAGCGCGACGGGATGATCTCCATCACTTCGCTTTCGACATGCAGCACGTCGCCGGGCCGCGTCGCCCTGGGCCAGGCGATCTCGCCGCCCGCGCCGATGACCCCGCCCGCGAGAGGCGCCCCGTCGCCGACCAGCAGCTTCATGGTGATGGCGGCGACGTGCCAGCCGCTGGCCGCCAAGCCGCCGAAGAACGTGTCCTTCGCCGCCTGCTCGTCGAGATGGAACGGCTGCGGATCGAACTGTTGGGCGAAAGCCTTGATCTGCTCGGCGTCGAGCGCATGCGACCCGCTGGTGAAACGCTGGCCGACAAAGAGGTCGCCGAGATAGAGCGCGTCCGCCTTCATGGTTTGCCTCTTGTCGCCCAACAAATCACGAAGCGCAGGCGATGCATCTGGTCGCGGTCGGCAGCGCCCGCAGACGTTTGGGATCGATCATGCCGCCACACTGGGCGCATTCGCCGTAGCCGCCTTCGGCGATCCGCTTCAGCGCCGCGCCAATCTGGCGGATTTCCTGGAGTTTCAACTCCTCGATGCCGCGCAGCGCATCCTGGTTTTCGAGGTCGGTCGCCTGCTCTTCGAAATCGGCGGGCAGCAATGCGCGCAATTCGCTGTCGATCTCCGCGACATTGCCGGTCAGTTCGGCAAGGCGCGCCCGGAGAGCTTCCGCGATCTCGGCATATTCGGTCATGACTGTTCTCTTTTTTGCTTGTTCTCGTTTGATTGGTCTCGCATTCGCGATGATAGCGCCATCGCGGGCGAGAGCCTAACGCCCGCGCCTAACGCTTGAGTCTAATACTTCAGCTTGAGCCTGACGCCTTGCTGGAGCCCGCGCTCCGACGTCCTTTACGTAGGCGCTTCCGGCTCGCGAACAATCCCTGCCGCTGGTTTCCGAACCGGATGAGGAAAAATCGCAAACGGCGGCCGCCGCTCATCGGAAGGACCGATCGCCGGTCCCGCCTGAACGCGAAACATCTGGTTGGGGTTCTATAGTGCTGAACTGGCAGGAGTGGCAGGGGTCGAACCTGCGACACCCGGTTTTGGAGACCGGTGCTCTACCAACTGAGCTACACTCCTGTGGCCGCCGCTTGCGCGGCGAACAGCGGAGGCTTTCTTAGCCGCATTGGCGTTGATTGCGCAAGAGCGCTAACGCGGAATTTCCACTTTGCGCGCAGGGTCTTTCCCCGGCGATCGGGCGAGCAACGCCCTATTGGCGCCGTTTTATCACTCGTTATCGCTTGCATGGGCCCTCGCGGACGCCTCCCGGCGGACGCGCGCGCCGCAGTCGGCGACGGCCTCATGATTTTCGACGAAGACGAGCAAACCATTCTCGCCGTTTATATCGGCAAGCACGAGACGACCACCTATCGGAGGAATTGAGATGCCGAATCCGCAATTCATCACCACGCCGGGCGGCCACGAACTCGTCGTGATCCCCCGCGCCGAATATGAAGCCTTGCTGGCCGCCGCCGCCGAGGCGGAAGAAGACGCCGCCGACGCCGCCGTCTATGACCGGCGCAAGGCCGAGCTGGCGGCGAGGACAAGCGCCTGCCTTCCCAACGAGGTCAGCGACGCCATGTTGCGCGGCGCGAGCCTGCTGACCGCGCTGCGCAAATGGCGCGGCTTCAGACAGACCGAACTGGCGGAAAAAGCCGGCCTGTCCCAAAGCTATCTGAGCGCGCTGGAAGCCGGACAAAGGCAAGGGACGGCGGAAACCCTGGCAGCCATCGCCAGGGTGCTTGATATTCCCATGCAGTGGCTGGAGTGACGGATAAAGCAAATTGGAGCCTTTCAGCGTGGCAAGCCGCGCTTTTTTGGCCCGTGAGCAAGGGCCCCTCGCGCCTTGTCGCATTCTCCCTTAAACTCGGCGGGATTCTCGCAAAAGAAATCCTGCCATGCCTCTTTATCCGCCACCGCCGCGCAAACTTCGTTTCAAACTCTCGTGGGCTTTTCTCGCGCTGTTCACTATTGGATGCCCGCTCTATCTAATGATTTCACTACCGATAGATCGTTTGACCGGTCATGGCGACGCCGTCGTTCTGGCGGAGCGCGGCAGGTCGGCTATTTTCACTATTACCTCGAACACCCACGTAAGAGGGGGGCGGAAGCTTAATTATGATTTCGTGGCACCTGCTCCGAGGACTGGCGTCTTTTCCCATTTTCAAGGAGAGAAGCAGTTTGGCTATGCCGATGCCGCGCGCGTATCCCAAGGCAGCGACAGCCTCGTTCTATATGATCCGGAAAACCCGAATATTTCCGCCATCGGCGCAGACAGGGAAGCCATAGAGGCCCAATGGGCGTATGAGAGTCATATCAACTGGACGCTCATTCCTCTTTTAGAAACGCTGTCGTTCACCCTGGTTTTGGGTCAACTCATTTCACTTGGGCGCAAATGGCGTCTGTGCCGCGTCGGAGTCGCCGCGGAACCAAGCTTCACCTCCGAGAAAAATTACGTCAGTTGGGCCTCGTTTACCTACACGTTTTCGGACCACTCCGCGCAAACCCGCATCGCAAAAGATCGTATAATGGCGCAATATTCCGACATTACGTCAAAAGAGATATTGGCTACTTACAAGGTTGGAGCCGCTGTCTTTTACGATTCCGGAAATTCCAAAAAATGTTTCCTGTTCCTGCCGAAGAATGCCCCGTTTGTAATTGAGCCGGTTAGTTCGACTGCGCGCTGAAATAAAAAAGGGAGCCGATTTCCGGCTCCCTTTCAATACGCTGCGATGCGTTTCTCGCAGATTACTCGATGATCGAAGCGACGACGCCCGCGCCGCAACAGGAGTGCGGTTTCCGCACTCCGTCGTTGCGTCCATCATTCAATGATGGACGCGACCACTCCGGCTCCAACCGTC